>NZ_JACHFE010000001.1 GCF_014201735.1 Marinobacter oulmenensis
GAGTAAAGGAACGTCGTTTTCTGGTCATCAGACACCTCGTTTATGGTGGCAACCTTACCACCTACGTTGGTGTCCGGAATCATTGAACCACTACACTGTGGCAAGAAGGCGAGAAAGAAAATAGCCACTTTTGGATTGAGCGCTGAAACCAGCACGCCTTGCCAATAAATGGAATGCCGGCTCTGATTGTTTAAACTGTCATTCGTAACAAATGAGTCGCCACGCGACAGCAGCATCTTGATTCCAAGCCACATCAAATAAGCAGCGCCCAGCAATTTAACGATCGAAAAAGCCAGCGCTGACGTTGCGAGGATTGCCGAAAGTCCGACTGCCGCCATAACCACATGCAGCCCGGCCCCTGTCCAAGCGCCAAACATAGCAGCGAGCCCCTGGCGCCTTCCATTGCGAAGTGTCTGTCCCAAAATAAAGGCAATGTCTGGTCCAGGCGAAAGGTTCAAAAGAACCGCCGTCGACAAAAAGGTCATCCAGTGTAGGATCGTATAGTCAAACATTCCTAGCCCCCAATAACGCAGCCATAGTGATAGTAGCACTGCACACATGACGCCCTGGCTTTGCGGCGCGCCGGAGCGCCAGTGGAGGTGCCTCCGGCAACAGCCGCTTGTATGGGCTAGTGCGGCAATTGGTACGAGACATTGCCATTGTTCACCTTTATGTACTTGCGCTGCTCAAGGTCTTTCACAATTGAGCTTAACTGCTGTTCAGACAGCTTCTCTGTGAACAGAGAATTGATGGTGTTGGAGAGCGTCTTCACCTTGCGAGGTCGAGATTGGCCCCTGCCTGCCAGGTTTTTCACGATGGCGGATACCATATCGTCGGTAGAGGTAGCCGTGGACATTCTTACTACAGGAATTTCTGCCAAATCTCGCTCACGCTGGATTTTAATGCCACGCGACTTGAGATGCTTGATCAGCGTGTCAAAACCGGTATCTCGGGAAATGATGTGGAAGTACGCGCCTGAATCCTTGGCCGCCAGCTCGCCAATGTAATAGGCAATGTGGAAATCGAGGGCGTTTTTTCCGGTACCCGTAATTTTAATATATCGCGCAGCATCCCCAAGACCCTGCATCGCTTCAGCCAGATCAAACGGTATCTTTACCTGGTTGGCTCCAACGAAAACCACCACCTTGAAAGGGTGCTGCTTGAGAACCTCCAGGTTACTTGGCTGTACATTCTCAAAATCTATCAGGACATAATTTGTTGCCAAGCGAACTCTCCTTGTTTTTGGCCCTAACGCACAGGTATAGCGGCGCCCATGGAGCGCAGCGCAATGGGCGCCCGGAACGAACTACAACGACTGGCTATGTGCTGCTTTACCGGAACCATACTCAACACGCTGATATCCACCGAATAGCGAAATGCTGAAAAAATCGTTGGCTCTGCCTGACTCCGGCAGGAGGCTCTCAGTTATCTTGCCTTTCTCGAACTTTGAGTACCAATGTAGCAAAGAGCAGCCTGCGAAGCCGCATTCACTTCCGCACACCGAACTGTAGGCAGCACCAGTGAAAGGCGTTTTTCCGTCATTGGCGAATGCGATCCCGTTTCGATAGCTCAGCGCCTGATCGGCATCAACTGCACCCGCCAAGACGTAACGACAATACCCCAATTCCAGCAGGGTAACGGCAGTTGGGATAGCGATCAGGGCAACGCCCAGTTTTAGCAAAACTCGCGGTTTCTCGTTCATGACCAAAGCACATAACGCCGCCCAGCACGCGCCGCTTTGAAATGGAGGCGCAGCCGCAATGTAAAAGCCGTCGCCGTGACTGGCCTTGTTAGGGCTACTGCGCTATAGTTGTACGGAGTTTCCGTACGTAATGGTGCAGTTATGGATATCATCAGTGTCAACAAATTCAGAGACAACCTGAAAAGCCTCGTAGAACAGGTTATTAGTAGACACGAGCCCCTCAAGGTGACACGTCGTGCCGGGGAGGCTTTCGTGATCATGAGTGCTGAAGACTGGGAAAGAGAGCAAGAAACTCTCCATGTCCTTCAAAATCGAGACCTGATGCAACAAATTGCGGCCTCCCTCGATACTCACAGTCGTGGCCAGGGATACACTCCTGATGATGAGCAGATGAATGAGATCACTGGTATTTGAGGGCAACACTTGGGAAGCTTATGAAAAGATGCGCGAAAAAGACCAGAGGCTGCACAAAGCCCTCCGCAAGCTGCTGAAAGAAATGCTACGGTCTGAAGATCCATCCGCTGGCACCGGCAAACCTGAACCACTCAAACACAACTTATCAGGCTTGTGGTCAAGACGCATCTCACAGAAGGACAGGCTGATATATCGGTTCGATGACAAATCTATTTATATTTTTGCCATTGGAGGACACTACGACCAGCTCTGACGCCGGACTTTGCGGCGGTTTTGGAGGAGCGGAGCAACGGAAAAAACGTCCGACAACAGCCCTTGGTTAGCTGATGAACTTAGCCATAGTACTGTGGCGCGCTCCTTCTCCAGCCTCAAGACCCGCTTTGACACCGGTCCGGTTCTTTTCTGGTTGGTTCTGACTAGCCTTCAGCTTACCTGTCAGGCTCTCAATTTCGATCTCTACACCGACGATCGCGTTTACCAAGCGTTCGGTGAAATCCGCTGGCGCGTCATCAACAGACCAGGGGCTGCCCATGCCAGACTCATGTTGGTCTGTAAGTCGATGGAGATGATGTGTCAGCCAGTTTGAATCCTCAATAACGCGAGCAGTCCCTTTTGCATGGACAGCCAAATAGTTCCATGTTGGAACAACCCTGCCTGTTTCTGCCTTAGTCGCATACCACGAGGGTGAAACGTAGGCATCGGGCCCCTTAAAAACCGCAAGAACTCGAGCTCCATCATGCAGGCGATGCCAGACAGGGTTGCTTCGAGCCAGATGGCACTGAAGCTGCCCAAGGGAGCCATCTTTTTCGGAAACCAAGTGAAATGGAACATGGTTTGCCTCAATTCCATCCTCATCCGCGACTACCAGCAGACCGAACCCGTAGTCACGAATATACTGTTGAAGCTTGCCTATGTCGTCTTCCTTGAAGTGGCTCGGCACATACATTCAGTGGAACTCCTTAGTAGGGGGCGCCCAGCTAACGCCAATGTTCTGCGGCCGGTTTGGAGGCGCAGCGCACCGGAAAACCGGTCCGGTGGAGGCCCGCAAGGGCCGGAACGTACTACAACGACTTGTTAGCGACGCTGCCGTGATGTTTAACCTTGCTGCTTGGCCGCAGCCTTGAGGACGAAGATACCCTCAGCTACTACTCTGTTCATTTCGTTGATCATGTCATCGGGCACCGGTGCTGCCACGCCATCAGCAATAATTTTCTCTTGGGCGGCTTCTGCAGATTCGACGCATTTGGCGGCAACTTCTGGGGGAAGCTCCCTGGCGATCGTGTACAGAAGCGAGTGGAGACCATTCACTCTTCCCAAAGTGATGTTCAAGTTCTTTTCCAGTGCTTCAAGACGATCCATGCTAAAAACCTCCAATGTGTAGAAAGGGCGCTAACAGTGATTAGATAGCACTCTCTATTATTACAGAAATTTGAGTGCGTCATTATTCCGCAATAAACGAGCATCCTTTTGCCATCTAGCGCTTATAAAACAACAGCATAGACCAGCATTGTGTAGCTTGCCATGTGATTATTTGACGTCTTTGATTCGCGCAGTCAATAACACTGTATAAAAACAGGGTGATGTGGGGTGGAGGGTCGATTGGCAGGCCTGGTGGGATAGAGGCGGTCAGGTTTCAGAGCAGACCTGCCGCCCCTTGGCCTCAGGCATTCACCGGCTGGGCCCGGCGCATTCTCTGGTGCTGCTGGCGCGAATGCAGGCCCACCAGTATCAGCGGGACGACGATCATGGCGCTGCCGACGGCAAACCAGAGGTCCGGCATTTCGTTGAAGCCGACCCAGCCAATCATCACCGCCCAGATCAGGCCGGTGTACTCGGCGCTGGTCACCTGGTTGGCGTCTACCTGCCGGTAGGCCAGCAGTACGGTGATGTTGTAGCCGAGAATAAAGAACGCGGAACCGGCGGCGCTCAGCAGTATGCCGGGTGACCATTCCGCGCCTTCCCATAGGGCCAGGGCACCGGCTGCCGGCAGGATCAGCAGGTAATTGAGGAACAGCTTGTGCACGGTGGACTGCTGTTTGGGCAACTGCCGGACCATCACCGCGTTGATGGCCAGAGCCAGCGCGGAGCCGAGGGCGGCGATGGCGGCCCAGTTGAATTCCACCGGGCGCAGGATGACGACAATGCCGGTGAAGCCACTGAATACGGCCAGCACGCTCAGGGGCGTCAGCCGCTCCCGGAAAACCACCGCAGAAAGCACCATTACCAGTATTGGTGCGGCGTAGAAAAGCGCGTTGGCGGTTGCCAGCGGCAGGTTACCCAGGGCGACTACCATGCACAGTATGCCGCCCAGGTGAATGTGAGCCCTCAGCGTGTGGATTTTCAGCCCGCTGAACAGCTGCCCCCGGTTCAGTTGGCCCGCCATAGGCAGCAGGAAGGCCAGGGTCAGCACGCAGCGCAGGAAGGCAAACTGGAAGATTGGCGCACCGGGTTCCAGCAGTTTGATGAACACATCGGAGGCGATGGCCATGGCATTGCCGATGACCAGCAGCAGAATGGCGCTGTTGACGGTTTTGCCGGACATGTCTTTGCCTCCCTATTGTTCATGTGATGGTGCGTGGTCGCCCGGTCGGGCCTGAATTTTCTGATTGGGATTCTACTGGGCAGGCAATATCCGATAAAATGATGATAATTGACCACCTATTAGAAAATTCGATATGAAGCTGCCTCCCCTCAAAGCCCTGCCAGTGTTTGAAGCCGTGGCCCGGCTCAAGAGCTTTTCCGCCGCTGCGGATGAACTGGCCATCACCCAGAGCGCGGTGAGTCACCAGATCAAGCAATTGGAAAGCTACCTGGGTGAGCGCCTGTTCTGGCGTTCCGGCCGGTCTGTCACCCTGACCGATGAGGGGCGCCAGTACTTTGATGCCATTGGCTCGTCGCTGCTCCAGATTGAAAGGGCCAGCGAGGAGTTACTGGGCCATGAGCAGTCCCGGTTGCGGTTGTCGGTGTTCAGTTCCTTTGCCGTGCGCTGGCTGGTGCCCCGGTTGCCGGAGCTGCAGCGGGTTCATCCCCAGATTGATCTGGCCCTGGAAATGAGCAGTGAAAACCCGGTGCTGTCGGATCGGGTGGCGGACTGTTTTATCACCATCTATCCCAACGTGGCCGCGTACAGCTACGAATGGCTTTATACCGAACGACTGTTCCCGGTGTGCAGTCAGGATTACTGGCAACGGATACGCCGGGAATTGGGCCGGGACATGGCGTTTGAGGGGCGGGACGAGCAGCCGGTGTCACACCAGGACATGGCCCGCTTCCCCCTGCTGTCCACCCACAGCATTTTTGATCGCCCGGCCGGCGACTGGCAGGCCTGGTACCGGGAGGTGGGCGAAGCCATCCCGGATTCGGCGCGGGTGCAGCATTTCAGCCACATGCTGTTGGCGCTGGAAGCGGCACGGTTCCACCAGGGCATCGCCCTGACCAACGACTACATGCTCAGCACGCGGAAGGATTCGGAGGACTTTGTGCGCCTGCCGACGCACTCGGTGATTACCGGGGACAAGTTCTATTTCGCGTGGAAAACCAGCCGCCGCCGGGAGCGCGGCATCCAGCTTCTGCGGCGGTGGCTGGTGGATGAGGCCATCCGGGGCGGTCTGAGGCCGGAAACCCCGGAGGCCTGATTCTGCGGTTAAGATGGCCGCCTTATTCGGTGGCCGGGCGTTCAACCACCTTGCGTTTGCCCTTGGCGCAGCGTGACAGGGCCTTGAGGCCGTCGGCATCGAAGGCATCCACCCGTATCACATCATAAAGCGCGGTCAGGGCCTCTTCGAGTTTCGGGCACTCATCCGCCGTCACAATGCCCTGGGCGCAGGCCCAGTCCACCAGTTCCTTGCGCTGGTGGCCCATCAGCAGGGCGATACCGTCAATCTGGTCTTCGTCGCGGTTGCGGATCGCCTCATGCAGGCGCTGGCGCATATCGGCGGTGTCGTTGGCCAGCCGGTAGGCATTAAGGACCCGACCGAGAGGATCGTCCGGATCCTCGGTGACGAAGGTGCCACGGCTGATCCGTTCCCGAACCGGGGTGTCTTCCACAATACTGGCGGCGACCTTGGCGCCCAGCCGGTCGTCCGGGCCGTTCAGGCCGGTGGCGCCCAGCGGGAAGACCAGCAGGCGCAACGGCCAGCGCAGGGCCGGCACCGGGAAGTTGATGATGGCCTCACGCATGGCGGCCTGGAGATCTCTCAGGCAACTGCGCAGGCACCATTCCACCAGCGGGCGCTGGTCTTCCGGATACCCTTCCTCATGCCACTGTTTGATGACCGCTGTGGCGTAGTACTGATGCACCAGGCAATCCGCCATCCGGCCAGACAGGCGCTGTCGGGCCTTGAGGCCGCCGCCGACGCTCAGCAGGGTGACGTCGGTCATCAGTGCGAAGGCTGCCGAGAAGCGGCTGAGCTGACGGTAGCAGCCCTGGATATCGCCCTGTTTCGGCGCCGGTTCCAGCCAGCCGCGGCTGAGGCCCAGCAGGAAGGCCCGCAGGGCATTGCGGGTGGTGTGAGCCAGGTGTTTATAGAAAATACCGTCGAATTTTTTCGCCGCCTTGTCTTCGTCTTCCATGCCGGCGGCTTCGATCTCCTCGACAATGAAGGGGTGGCAGCGGATGGCGCCCTGCCCGAAGACCATCAGGCTGCGGGTGAGGATATTGGCGCCCTCAACCGTGATGCCGATGGGCACGGCCTGGTACGCCCGTGCGAGGAAGTTGCGCGGGCCGGTAATTACGCCGCGGCCGGCGACCACGTCCATGGCGTGGTTGATGACTTCCCGCATCAGGTCGGTGTTGCGGTATTTCAGTACCGCCGAGGGCACCGAGGGCCGCACGCCCCGGTCGAGCATGCCGGAGGTCAGCAGCCGGGCGGCGTCCATCATGTAGGTGTAGCCGGCAATGGGTTCCAGGGCTTCCTGCACGCCCTCGAACTGGCTGATGGACCGGCCGAACTGTTCCCGGGTGTAGGCATAGGAGCCGGTGGCCAGGCTCGCCAGTTTGCCGGCGCCGGTGCCCAGGGCCGGCAGGGAAATGGAACGGCCGATGGACAGGCATTCAAGCAGCATGGTCCAGCCCTTGCCGAGCATGTCCTGGCCGCCAATCACCTGGGTCATGGGGATGAACACTTCGTTGCCCCAGGTGGGGCCGTTCATGAACACAGTGTTCATCGGCAGGTGACGGGCGCCGGAATGGACACCGTCGGTATCCTGGGGCACCAGCACGCAGGTCACGCCAATGTCGTCCTGTTCGCCGATCAGGTGGTCCGGGTCGTACACCTTGATGGCCAGGCCAATCAGCGTGGCGACCGGCGCCAGGGTGATGTAGCGCTTGTTCCAGGTGACTTTCAGGCCCAGAACCTCTTCGCCGTTCCATTCGCCCTTGCAGACCAGGCCCTTGTCCGGGATGGCGCCGGCATCTGAGCCGGCGACCGGGGAGGTCAGGGCAAAGCAGGGGATTTCCTCGCCACCGGCCAGTCTTGGCAGATAGTGCTGTTTCTGCTCATCGGTGCCGTAGTGCATGAGCAGTTCGCCCGGCCCGAGGGAGTTGGGCACCATCACCGTGACCGCCGCAGACACGCTGCGGGTGGAGATTTTCATGACGATCTCGGAGTGGGCGGTGTTGGAAAAGCCCAGGCCGCCGTCCTCCTTGGGGATCACCAGCCCGAAAAAGCCCTTTTCCCGGATGAACTTCCAGACCTTGTCCGGCAGATCGTACTGTTCGTGGGTGATCTTCCAGTCGTCCAGCATTTTGCACAGCTGTTCAACCGGGCCATCCAGAAATGCCTGTTCCTCGCTGGTGAGGTGGGCGGGCTGGGCATCCAGCAGCTTGTTCCAGTCCGGCTTGCCGGAGAAGAGTTCACCGTCCCAGTCGACGGAGCCGGATTTGAGGGCTTCCGCCTCGGTGTCTGAAAGCTTGGGCAACCGGCTTCGAACCCAGGACAGCAGCGGGCGGCTGAGTTTGTTGAGACGAAGATCCCCCGGCGTCACCAGCAGAAGCGCCAGGGCCAGAGGGATGCCCCCGAAGATGAAGCTGGCGATGTGCCAGTCGTCCATGGCCACACCCACCAGGGTTGCCACAGACATCACAAGGGCGGCGGTTTTCCCGCCGATACTGAAGTAAATCAACACCAGGGCACTGATAACCAGAAGCAGGACGCTCATGGGTGGACCTCCCTATCGTCACTGGAATCGCAGAGTGTTGCTTCTTACCTTCGGCTATACAGTCGGCTCATGCAAGCCCGGTGCTGCGTTCACCAAAGGGCGGAAGCCGGTTACAGACTGATGCCGAGAATCAGCAAGGCCAGTGTTGCCAGCAGGACGGCCACATTGGTGCCAAGTACCCGGTTCAGGTCTTCAGGGTGATCAATGGCATTGGGCAGGCGCCGAGTGATCCACAGGGCCGGCGGTAGAGTCAGCAGAGCCAGTGCGCTGCCAAGTGGCAGAACACCGGTCAGCATGGCCAGAACAATCAGGCCATGGCTGGCCAGTAGCAAATCCGCCACCAGCCGGCTGGCGGAGCGTGCGCCCAGGGTGATCACCAGGTGGCGCCGGCCAGCCTTCCGGTCTGCTTCCTCGTCCGGGATCTGGTTGATCAGCAGCAGTTCGCTCACCAGCAGCATGGCCACGGTGGCGCACACCAGGGCCATGGCATCCAGCCGGGCGCCCAGAGCGATCACGCTGCCCAGGACCATCACCGGCCCGAAGCCCATGCCGGGCGCCAGCAGGCACAACAGGGGAGAACGGGTAATCCAGCGGGTATAGGTGATCACTAGCAACACGCCGGTGGCACCCAGAACCAGCATGGGCAGGCCCCGCAACCAGAGGAAGTACAGGCCGATGGCCACCACCAGCGCCAGGGTGCCTATGCCGGCTACCAGCACACTCCGGGCTGCAGACGGAATTTCCGGAAGGGAACCGCTGCCCCCGGAGAAGGGCGTGCGACGGGTCATCATGTCCAGCCCGGACACGAAATCCTCATACTCGTTGAGCAGGTTGACGGCGGCATGGGCCAGCACCGCGCCGATGAACACCAGCAGGGTGTGGAACAGTGAAGGCGGCAGTCCCTGCTGCCAGGCAACGGCCAGCCCCAGGCCGGCACAGAGTGGGGCCAGAATCAGGAAATTCGGCCGGGAGGAGCGTACCACCGCAACGCTTTCGGACATCGATCAGTCGTCCCTGTCTTTGAACATCGACTTAGAGATAGCCGGCAGCGAATACCAGTCCCAGAACGAGCGGCATGACCACCAGACTGCCCAGATTACTCAATAATACCAGCGAAGCGACTTTATGGGGCTCCTGCCGGTACTGTTCCGCTACCATATAGTTAAGCACAGCCGGCGGCAGCGCTGCGAAAACCCAGAGGCTGGCAACCTGGAGGCCCGGCAGGTCGAGCAGGGCAATCATGGGCCAGGCCAGCAGCAGGCCGCTGGCGGGGCAGGCGATGGCGCCCAGTATGCCCAGTTTCCAGTCCGTGAAATCCACCTCCAGCATGCGCACACCCAGGGCGAACAGCATCAGCGGGATGCAGACCTCGCCCAGCATGTTCAGGCTCTCGAGCAGCCAGCCCGGCAGGGCCACGCCACTGAAATTCACCAGCAGGCCGGCGATGCTGGCAAACACAATCGGCAGTTTCAGGCGCTGGACCAGGGAGGTGTGAGGGTCGAGCATGTACAGTCCCACCGAGAAATGCAGCAGCATTTCGACAATGAACAGCACGATGGCGGCCGGCAGGGCCTGGTCACCGAACGCCAGTACCATAATCGGGATGCCCATGTTGCCGGTGTTGTTGAACATCATCGGCGGCAGGAAGGTCTTGATATCGAGTTTCAGGACCTTAGCGAGTGGATACAGCAGCAGGCCGGAACCCAGCACCACGACGGTCGCTGCCAGAGCCAGGCGGGCGTATTCCTGCAGGGGCGCCTGCTGGTCGGCCAGCACGGCAAACACCAGCATGGGCACGAACAGTTCCATGTTCAGGACATTCAGCCCCTGGATGTCCGGGGAACGATAGCGGCCGTAGAGGGCCCCACAGCCGGCAATCAGGAATACCGGCAGCATGGTCGACAGGATCTGGCCAATCATTGAGAGGCTCCGAAAGCGGTTATGGTTCTTGTCAGTCGCAAAGCAAAGCGGTTAGGTTCGCAAGTATCACACCCGCTCGGCAAGCGAAAAATCCGGCCTTTCGACCAAAGCCGTGGCCTCTGACCGTCGGTGGCGCAGGTTGCCAGTCCGGTTGCCGCCTTCCACAATAAGCCTTCACCCAAAGCCCCAGGGAGTTTTCTCGTGTCCAGCCTGTTTGACAAAACCATTGCCCGGGAAGGGACCGGATCGGTCAAGTTCGACGCCCGCAAAGCGGTTTTTGGCCGGGAGGACGTGATTCCGGTCTGGGTGGCGGATATGGACTTCCCGGCGCCCCGGGCGGTGACCGAGGCCCTGAAGGCCAGGGCGGAACACCCGGTCTACGGCTACAGCCTGTTCCCGGACAGCCTCTATCAGGCCATGATCGACTGGTTTGCCGAGCACCACCAGTGGTCAATTCGCCGGGAGTGGATACTGATGGCGCCGGGTGTGGTGCCGTCCCTGAATGCTGCCTGTATGGCCTACGCCGACGAGGGCGAAGGGGTGATTATCCAGCCGCCGGTGTACCCACCGTTTTTCAGCTCGGTGCGCCAGGCCGGGCGCGAGGTGATCGAAAACCCGCTGATCGAGGAAGCGGATGGCCGTTACCGGATGGATCTGGAGCACCTGGAGCAGTGCGCCGCCCGGCCGGATGCCCGGGTTCTGCTGCTGTGCTCGCCCCACAACCCGGTGGGCCGGGTGTGGACGAAGGAAGAACTGGAGGCGGTACTGGCCGTCGCCCGCCGTCACCAGTTGGTAGTGGTGTCTGATGAAATCCATTGCGACCTGGTCTATCCCGACCGGCCGCCCCATACCGTACTGGCCACCCTGGCCGGCCCGGAGGACGCCGTGGTGACTGCGGTCGCCCCCAGCAAGACCTTCAACATGCCCGGGCTGGGGCTGTCAGCACTGGTGATTCCTGACGAGTCCCGGCGCCGGGCGCTGAAAACGGTGTTCGACAGCATGCACCTGCCCCAGTGCAACCCGTTCAGTGCGGCCGGGTTTGAGGCAGGCTATCGCCACGGATCGGGCTGGCTGGAAGAACTGCTGATGTACCTGCAATCCAACCGGGAGTTTGTCGAGGCTTTTGTCACGCGGCAGTTGCCGGGCATCCGGACCACCGCGCCGGAAGGCACCTACCTGATGTGGCTGGATTGCCGGGCACTGGGGCTGGACGATGCCGGGCTCAAGCGCTTTTTTGTCGAGGAAGCCGGCGTGGGCATGAACCCGGGGGTGACCTTTGGTGAACCGGGCAGCGGCTTCATGCGGGTGAATATCGGCTGCCCGGTTGCCGTGCTCCGGCAGGCGCTGGGCCGGATCGAGGATGCCCTCGCCCGGCGCTAGCGGTAGTTCCCCCGGGGCTGGCCGGTGCGGGTGGCCAGCAGCAGGCCGGCGAGAATCAGTCCGCCGCCGATCACATGGAACAGACCCAGGGATTCGTCCAGGAAAATGCCGGCCAGCACGGAGGCGAAGACCGGGGTCAGGTACATGAAGATCGCCGCTTTGGCGGGGCCAATCGTGTGGACGCCGTGATTCCAGAAGCCGTAGGCCAGAATGCCCGGGAAGATCGCAAAATAGAGCAGCGGCATGGCCGTGCCTTTGGACAACTCAAAGCCGCCACTGAACCACACCAGGTCGGCCAGGTAGAACGGCAGGATGATCAGCGTACCGAACAGGATCTGGGTGGTTAGGAACGTCAGCGGCGGCAGGGGCACGGCCTGGCGGCGTAGCAGCACCGAGAACAGTCCCCAACTGAACACCGCCGCCACCATGATCAGGTCGCCAGACTGGGCCTGAAGGCCGGTCAGCACCAAGATATCGCCCCTTGCCACCACGGTCAGTATGCCGAGCAGGGCCAGCGCAATGCCCATGGCCTGCAGTGGCCGGGTCCGGTCGCCCAGTAACAGCCAGGCCAGCAGGGCCACGAAAATGGGGATGGTTGCGTTGATCAGGGCGATGTTGGTCGCCGTGGTGGTGACGGCAGCGAAGTACAGTAGAGAGTTGAAGGCGGCGACACTGAACGTAGCCAGTGCCAGCATGGAGCCCAGATGCCGGGCAATGGTCTGGCGGTGGCGCAGGATCCCGGGCAGGCCGAACGGCAGCAGGATCGCCAGGGCGATGACCCAGCGCCAGAATGACATGGACAACGGCGGGATGTTTTCCACCGTCCCCCGCGCCACAACCGCGTTGCCGGCCCAGAACAAGGGGGTGAGAACCAGGCCAACATAGGCCAGCCCCGGCATGCGGGGCGCCGTTTGTGCGTTTTCCGAAGACACACTCGCTCCTTCTGCTACGTGCTTGTCGGGTCAAACGCGTAGCATACTACTCTCCGGGCACTTCTGCCTCCGTACCAATGTGGTAGGCGGCAAAGCCGGCCATCACCACCTGATCCACCGCCATACCGATCACCCGGCCTTCAGCCGATGAGCGGATGGGATGCTGGGCGTTGGTGATGGGGTCGGAAACATAGCCCAGGATCTCGCCTTCGCTGACCCGGTCACCCAGCTCCACGTCGCTGAACAGGATGCCGCCATGGGCCGCCCGGACCCAGGTGGAGTCGTAGTAGACCGGTTCGGGGTCACCCCACACGAACATGCGGGAAATCATCCCGTGTTTTTCCATCAGGCTGTGCAGGCTGTTTACCCCGGCTTCGATCTGGTGCTCCTGAATCCGCAGGGATTCGCCAGCCTCCAGGGTCACCGTGCGAATGCCCGCTTCAGTGGCCGCCGTGCGAAGCATGCCTTCCGAGCCGCTGCTGTGCACCACCGCCATGCTGTCGAAGCCACGGGTGAATTCGGCCACCTGGGGATTGTTCATGTCGGCCCGCAACTGGGGCAGGTTGGTGCGCTTGAGTGAACCGGTATGAATGTCCACCAGCATGTCACAGCGCTGGATCACGTTCTTGAACAGCGAATGGGCGACCCGGTCCGCCAGGGTGCCGTCCTCCCGGCCGGGGAAGTGACGGTTCAGGTCGCGCCGATCCGGCAGGTAGCGGGTGCCCTGCTGGAAGCCGGTCAGGTTGACGATGGGCACGCCGATGACCCGGCCGGTGAGTTTCTCCGGGTCCAGGTCGTACATGGTACGCCGGATAATTTCGATGCCATTGAGCTCATCTCCGTGGATGGCACCGGTCAGGCACAGGGTCGGCCCCTGCCAGGCGCCGTTCACCACCAGCACCGGGGTGATCTGCGACAGGCCGGCAATCTGGATGCCGGGAGACCACGCCAGGCGCGTGGACGTACCGGGCAGGATCTCCTTGCCGAGCAGGGAAAAGCTGCCGGCGGCCTTCGCTTCGGCTTCGGTTTCCGGTTGCGCCTCATCCTGGGTGTCCGTGGTTTCTGATGGCTCGTCTCCGGTTTCTGCAGTGTCAGTCTCCGGGGCGGCCTGCTCGGGTGATGCATCGGCTTTATCGCCGGTTTCATCCGGGGCCTGCTCCGGCGCACTCGCTTCGGGATCGGATTCGGATTCCTTCGCGGGCTCAGGTTCAGGCTCCGGCATGGGGGCGACTTCCTTGAGATCGATGTTGGGGGCGACCTTGCCGGAATCCGGCGTCTGGTCTTTCACATCGCCCTTGGCGTCCGGAGCCTGCTGGGAGCCTTCGCCCGCCGCGCTCTCTTTGGCGGCCGGTTTTTCACCGGCTTCTGCCGGCTGGGCGTCTGCTCTGGGCTCCGAGCGTTCAACATCCTCAACGTTTTCATCCTCCGGCAATTGAGCCGACGGCGGAACCGGCTGGTCCGGATTCTGTTCGTTGGCTGCCCAGGCCGGCATGGCAAAGCAGGTGGCCAGAAGGCAGATGGCAAAGGGCTTCAGAGTGGCTTGTGACGTTCGGGCAAACAGCATAAGTCCTCGGATTTCGGTTGAATGGCCCCAAGGATAGGGCCCGGTTTCTGGCTTGAATACCGCCGTGACACAGGTTTAATGCCGCTTTCATGAACATGCCGTCAGGGCGCGGCATCCTGTGTCCAACTGAACGCACGATGCTATGTTGCATGATCACAGGGCGATAACGCCCGATAAGGAGAGAAATCCATGGATCTTATTCGAATTCTGTTCTCTATTTTACTGCCGCCGCTGGGCGTCTTCCTGCAGGTGGGTATCGGTAAGCATTTCTGGATCAACATCCTGCTCACCATCCTTGGCTATATCCCCGGTATCGTCCATGCGGTCTGGGTGATCGCGAAGAAGTAACCCTTCCTACCCCGGTTGCAACGCGTGCCAGAGGTCCTGTTCCTGAAAGGCCCGGTGTTCAGCCTCCAGTTTGAGCAGGTGCGCCAGGGCCGAGCGGGCGGCAATGCTCTGCATGGCCCTGGGCACGTCGTCATAAGCGCGGGCCGTCAGCGCCTGCAGTCCCACCGGAGCCAGTTCCTCCAGAGCGCGGGCCACTTTGTGTTCCCGTGACAGGCGGTGGGTGATCAGGAAGTCGATCACCGCCTCCGGCCGCGCCATCAGGAAACCGTGGGCCGGCGCGATAAAACGCGTTGGCTCATTCAGAAGCCCGTACAGGGATTCAATATAGGCCTTCATGTCGCCATCCGGCGGGTTAATGATCACCGTGGAGCCCTGCATGATGTGATCGCCGGAGAACAGGATCTCCTGCTCGGTCAGCAGGTAGCACAGGTGGTTGCAGGCATGCCCGGGCGTGTGCAGGACCTTCAGGGTGCCCGCTTCGGTGGTGATGGCGGAGTCCGGCTGTGGTTGTTCGTCCGGCTGGAAGTCCTGATCGTGCTCGATGCCCGGTGGTGCCGGCCAGCCGGCAACAGGGCAGCCGGTACGCTCGCGCAGGGTCTGGGCACCGGGTGAGTGATCGCGGTGGGTGTGGGTCACCAGTACCCGGTCAATGCGCCCGCCGGTCACCTCGAGGATGCGTTCGATGTGCGCCTCATCCACCGGGCCCGGATCAATCACCGTGAACCGGTCATGGCCAAGCAGATAGGTGTTGGTGCCCGGGCCGGTCATGATGCCGGCGTTGGGGGCGGTCAGCCGGATGACACCGGCGGCGACTTCCACGGCCTCGCCGGGCAGGATCTCCGCCCGGGTGCGGCCTTCGCCTTCCGGGTCCAGTTTGACTGCTTCGTCGTAGGCCGGGGCGCCCGGTTCCAGCGTGACGGGTTCGCCGCCCTTGATGGCTGGCCAGGGCTTGCTGGGAATGGGCTCTGGCGGGTTGGCGTGGGCATAACGCATCATCGCCGCCGTGTCACTGAAATCGGTGAGCATGCGCAGGGTGCGGATGGTCGGCATGCTCAGCAGGCGGCGTCCGGCGCGATGGTCGTCGAGAGCGTCCGCCGGTGCGATCCAGGCATGATCAATGGTCTCCTGACCATCATGGCTGGCGGTCTGTCCGGCCGGGGCCACCGCCACAAAAAAAAGGGTATCGAAACGGCGGGACGGGCCCGGCGGCGTGATCCAGTGGCTCAGATAGGCCAGCCGGTCCAGCGGGATGGTCAGTCCGTGCCGGTGGCAGACATCGGCCAGGGCCATGTCGCTACGGTACACGGCGTCACGGTGGCCAAGGGCATCATGGTCACCTGTAATCAGGGCACCGCTGGCGTCGCAGGCCAGCAGGATGCCCGATTCCTCGAAGCACTCTCGAATAGCGGCCAGCATATAGTCGGCACCGCCTTCGTCCAGGCTCATGGTGTGGCTGATTTCGGTGTCTGCGGCGCCGGCGGCATGGGCCCGGGCTTCGGTTTCCCGGGTATCCACCGCACCGCCGGGGAAGACAAAATAGCCGGGCAGGAAGGCGGCATCCCAGGTCCTCTGCATCAGCAGGACCTCAAGGCCGTGTGGCGTGTCCCGGGTCAGAACCAGAGTGGCGGCTGGGCGAATATCCATAGCAGTCTCTTTTTGTCGTTTTTTCCAAGATACCCGATCCCGATGCAGGATGAACAGTCTGCCCCGGGCGGTTATCATGATCACTCCGCTTCAACAGACCCAGTCAGGACGCGCCGTGGCCAGAATCAAGCTCGAATTCCCGGATCATGTTTTCCATTTCGAAACCCGCATGCCGGTCCGTATCACCGATATTAACGCGGCCAATCACCTGGGCAATGACGCCCTGATTTCCATGCTGTCGGAGGCCCGAGCGCGGTTTCTCGCGGCCCGGGGCATCCGGGAAATGGGGGAAGACGGCATCGGTATCATCGTCACCGACCTGGCCACGATGTACCAGGGCGAATCCTTCTACCCGGACGTGCTGCGTTTCGAGGTGGGCATTGCCGACTTTAATCGCTACGGAGCCGATTTCGTGTTTCGCGTCACCAAGGCCGACAGTGGCCAGCCGGTGGCCATGGCCAAGTACGGTTTTGTCTTCTTCAATTACCGCAGTCGGGAAGTCACGCCCCTGCCGGAGGGCTTTCGGGCCAGGTTCGAAGCAGAGCCCGAGGCTTCCTAAACCTGGGCCCGGAGCTGGCGCATGCCCTGCCGGTACAGAAGATAGGCCATGCCGCCAGCTGCCAGGTTGCCCACCAGCGCACCGGTCATCAGCCCCGGCAGGCCAGCCAATTGAGCGCCCAGCCAGAGCATCGGAAGATAGCAGGCGAAAAGCCTGAGCGTGGAAATCAGCAAGGCTCGCATGGGCATACCCAGGGCGTTGTTGATGGACACCATCAGGATACAGACACCCAGACCGCTGTAGCTCAGTGGTACCCTGAGCAGGTAGCTGACCATGATCTCCTGAACATGGCCATCCCGGCTGAACAGTTCGGCCACAAAGCCCGAGGCCACCAGCCAGATCAGGCCGATGGCCAACTGCCAGAGGACGATGAAACGCACAGCCAGCCGCACCAGGCGGCGAACCTTCTCCAGTTCCCCGGCGCCCAGCATGCGGCCCACCATCGGTGGCATGGACATGGTCAGGGCCAGAACCACGACGATGGAGAAAAACTCCAGCCGGGTACCCAGGCCCCAGGCAGCCACGGCGGCAGAGCCGAAACCGGCGACCAGGGCGGTGGCCAGCATGGCGGAGATCGGTGGCATCAACTGGCTGACCATGGCCGGCGCCATGATGCCGACCAGGCGACGGATGGCCTGGACCAGTTGCAGCTGGAGCAGATCAAAACGCAGCCACTGGCGGCGGGTGAGCGTCGGGTAAACCACCAGGGCACCCAGGGCAAAGGCGGTGATGGTGGCCCAGGCCGCGCCGGGCAGTCCCCAGCCGAAGACAAAAATATAGAGAGGGTCCAGGGCTATATTGATCAGACTGGTGGCGACCATCATGTAGCCGGGCAGCCGGGTATCGCCGTTGGCCCGGCACACGGCATAGCTAAAATACAGGGCCGCCCCGGTCCAGGCAGAGACCAGCCATGGGGCCCAGTAGCCCCGGATGACCGGGCGCAGTTCCGTCTCGGCACCCAGCAGGTCCAGTATCGGCTCCTGAAACAGCCAGACCGACAGGCACAGCAGCACCGCCAGCGTGGCGCCGATGGTGATGACCAGCCCGCCCAGGCGCTGGGCGTGCAGACTTTCACCCTGGCCCAGTGTTCTGGAAATGATGGCGGTGGTGGCGATGCCCAGTCCCACGTACATACCGGTGATCAGTTGCTGCATGGGCACGGTAAAACCCAGGGCCGCCAGTGGATCACGACCGAGCTGGCCGATGAAGGCGCTGTCAGTCAACTGAAACGTCATCAGCGACAGCACCCCGAACAGCATTGGCCAGGTCATGCTGAACAGTTGTCGGGCAAGGGAGGCGTTTTGCAGGTTGTTTTGCACGTCGGGTCTGAGGGCCTTGGTTCGGGTTTGGCCGGGGATTCTAACAGCTAATGATGAAAAGCGGCTGACAGCCGCGGCCCGGAAAACGGGCGTATTGCACGGTCTGTCAGCGCGGTTCGGGCCGCTTCAGTTGCAAAGCGGCCCGGGCGGGGCAAATCAGAGCGCCTGCAGGGCGGCGTCGTAGTCCGGTTCGTCCTTGATTTCGTCAACCAACTGGCTGTGCAGGACTTTGTCGTTCTCGTCCAGCACGATCACAGCCCGGGCGCACAGACCGGCCAGTGGGCCATCCTGCATCGCGACACCGTAATCCTGCTGGAAGCTGTAGTTGCGGAAGGTGGACAGGGTTTCCACATTCTTCAGGCCTTCCGCGCCGCAGAAACGGGAGGCGGCGAACGGCAGGTCTGCGGAGATGACCAGAACCACGGTGTTTTCCAGGTTGCCGGCCTTCTCGTTGAATTTTCGGGTTGAAGCGGCGCAGACGCCGGTATCAATGCTGGGAATGATGTTCAGGATCTTGCGTTTGCCCTGCCAGTGGTCGAGCTTCACGTCTTCCAGGCCACTGTTGGTCAGGGTAAACGGGGGAACGTTATCTCCGACTTCGGGAAACTTGCCACTGACTTCAATCGGGTTTCCGTCCAGCGTTACTTTGCTCATGGTCTGCTCCTTGATGGTCATCGAGGGTGTTATCAGAGAGTCTACTCCCTAAAACCCGGTCTGGATGACTTTTATCGGGAATTTGCACCCTGGGCTTCGAACCCTGGGGCCGGATATCGTTGCACAAGGAAAAGATAGAAAACCAGAGCCAATGCCGCAAAACCGGCGATGATCGCGGCCATCACTAACGGTGTGCCGTCGTGCAGCTGGCCCACGAGCGCGCCGGCAGCGGCGGCTGTGGCCATCTGGATGAAGCCGAACAGGGCAGACGCAGAACCGGCCATGGACGGGAAATTCGCCAGGGCTCCGGCCATGGTCTGGGGCAGGATCATGCCGGTACCGACCATCAGCAGCGACTGGGGCAGCATCACGGCCCAGACGTTGTGAACGCCCTGGAGGGCAAAGCCGGCCATGCTCGCGCCGCTGGCGGTGGCAATGATCAGGCCGTACAGCAGGATCTGGTCCGGAACCAGGAAGCGCGCCAGCCGGATCGACCCCAGGTTGCCGGCAACGTAACCGACCACCATGGCGGCGAAGTACAGCCCGAAGTGTTCCGGGGCAACCCCCAGGACATCGATCAGGACAAAGGCAGCACCGGACAGGAAGGCAAACAGGGCGCCGTAGACCGCCGCATTGGTCAGGGTATAGCCCAGAAAACTGGCGTCGCCCAGAATCCGGCGGTAGTTGCCAAACAGGCTGGCGGGTCTGAGCGGCTGGCGATAATCCCGGCGCAGGGGCTCGGGAATGCCGAAAGCAATGACTCCGGCCATCACCAGCGCGTAGGTGCCCATGGCGATGAAGATCCAGTGCCAGTTCAGGGCGCTGACCATAAACCCGCCAAGTGTCGGCGCCACCGCCGGTGCCATGGCCATCAGGCTGGCCAGCAGGGCCAGGATTTTTGCCGCTTCTCTGGGCGTGTAAACGTCGCGGATCACCGCGCGACCCAGCACCGGCCCGGCCGAGCCACCCAGTGCCTGGAGGAAGCGGAACAACTGCAGGGATTCAATGTTGCTGGCCATGGCGCAGCCAATGCTGGCCATGGCAAACAGCAGAAAGCCGCCGACCATGATCGGTTTGCGGCCGAACCGGTCCGCCAGCGGGCCACAGACCAGTTGCGCCACGGCAAAACCGGCCAGGTACAGGCTGAGGGTCAGTTGGACATCGTCAGCGCCGGCGCCAAAATCGGCCCCTATCTGGGGAAATGCCGGCAGATACATGTCGATCGCAATCGGCCCGAGCGCGCAGGCGGCCGCCAGTAAGAGAGTGGTCCAGATGCTGGTCAGTGCGAGCATGGTGATTCCGGCAATTAACGATGAGAGTGAACTAGCGGGCTGAAGTGTAGGGAGACAGACGCCGGAAGATAATGCCCGACCCCCTCATGCAATATATGAGCAAAACTAATTGATCTTCTGGTGCGTCTTATTCAGCCCGTTCATGGTGGCAGCCACCGCGTTCACCTGATTGCGCATCCAGCGGTGTGCCGGGTCATTTTGATGCCGGCTGTGCCAGAGCATGAGCAGGGTAAACGGTTTGTAGTCGAACGGCAGGGGAGCGTAGGCAAAGTCTCGCATCAGGCCATTGGCCAGCCTTTCGGGCGCAGCGGCCAGCATGTCGGTGCCCCGCAGGAACTCGGGCAGGCCGGAGAAATTCGACACGGTGACCCGGTTGCGCCGGTTCATGCCCCGTGCCGCCAGGGTGTTTTCCAGTGCCGGCTTCTCACCGGTGGCGAACATCAGGCTGATGTGCTCCGACTTCAGGTAGTCCGCCAGATCTGCCGGCGCGGACCGCATGTCCGGGTCATAGAACACCACCATCCGGTCGGCCATCAGGCCGCGTTGCATGATGTCGGTCGCCTCGGGTGCGTGCGGTGTGATCACCAGATCGCAGGCTTCCTTGCGTAACAGGTCGGCACGGGGGATGCCGGAGGGGATAACCTGCAGGCTGATGCCCGGTGACTGTTCACGCAGCTGGCGCATCAGGCCGGGCAGCAGCAGATCCCGCTGGTAATCATTGGCTGCGATGGTGAAGGTGAATTCCGCGGTGGCGGGGTCAAACGGCGGGCCGGACGGCAGCGTACGCAGTTCGTCCAGCAACTGGCGGATGTGGGGGCCGGCCTGGAGGGCGTAGCGGGTTGGTACGATGCCCCGGCCGGATTTTACGAACAGGGGGTCGCCGAACGCCTGGCGTAGCCGTTCCAGGGTATGGCTGACCGCCGACTGGCTGACACCGAGCCGCACGGCGGCCCGGGACACGCTGCCTTCATCCAGCACGGTAACGAACGTTGCCAGTGCCCGTAGGTCGAGACTCAATATATCGATCGGATTCATGAATGAATTGTACGATATATTGAGCCGGATCTTCAGTGCCGGTTAGTCGTTCTGGCTGTTTTCCTGCGGTTCAGACGGCGCTTGTCCACCTTCAATCAGCTTGAAGCGGATCTGCCGGCGCTCGTCGTCCACGCCGTCAAAGCTGACGGTGACGCGCTGTTCCAGCTGGAAGATGCGACCGTTCTTGTTGTGAACCAGGCGCAGGGTGACCGGATCAAAACTGTATTTGCCGTCCAGGTCCCGGCAACTGACGAAGCCTTCCAGCCCGTTGCTGTCCAGCCTGACGTAGAAACCGGTGGGCATGGTGCGGCTGATGCTGCCTTCCATCGGATCCCCGGGCAGGCCCTTGGCGAAGTCGCTCTTGAGCCAGTTCTCCAGGGTGTTGGCGGCTTGTCGGGCCCGGATCTGGCTGGACTGGAGCGTCTCCAGTTGCTGGCTGTTCAGGGCCTTCATCGGCTCGTCCCACAGTGCCGCCTTGATCAGCCGGTGCACGTAGAAATCGGCAAACTTCCGGAGCGGCGAGGTGAACGTGGTGTAGCTGGCCAGCCCCATGCCCTGGTGCGGGGCCGGCTCAAAGGCCAGCTCCGCCCGGGCCAGTTGCCGGGACAGGATCGACTTCACCGGCACGTCGGCCTCCACCTCGCCACTCTCGAGCATCAGCTTGCGGAAGCCCTCGGCCGAACCGGTATCCACTTCAGCCAGGTGCGGGGCATAACCCTCAAGCAGCTTGCGGATGTTCTCAGTACGGTCGTCCCGCAGCCCCGGGTGCTGGATAAACAGCCCTTCGCCCTGCTGGTGGAGGAAGTCAGCGGCACAGCGGTTGGCGGCCACCATGCATTCCTCGACCAGTCGGTGGGCTTCATTCTGGGTGGCCGGCTCGATCAGGCGCACGCGCTTGTTCTCATCCAGGCGCAGCCGGAATTCCGGCCGGTCCGGGCTGAGCAGGGCATGTTCGGAGCGCCATTTGCGCAGGGCCGTGGCGGCCTGGTGCAACTGATCCAGGCTGTTGGCCACGGCATCCGGCAGGGCCTTGATGTCGTCGTCTTCACGCCCTTCGATGAGGTGGGCCACCAGGTCGTAACTGAGTTTGCTCTGGGACTGGATAACCGCCCGGTGGAAGCTGTATTCGCCCAGGCTGCCATCGTTGTTCACCTGCAGGTCGCACACCAGGGCCAGCCGCCGGGCGTTGGGCATCAGTGAGCACAGGCGGGTGCTGATGGCCTCCGGCAGCATGGGCAGGGGTTCGCCCGGAAAATAGATGGCAGTGGCCCGGTTGAACGCCTCTTCCTCGGCGGGGCTGCCCGGCTCGACAACCGTTGTCGGGTCGGCAATGGCGATGGATAACTGCCAGCCGGTGGCATTGGGCGTGGCCATCAGGGCGTCGTCCATGTCCTGGGTGCCCGGGCTGTCGATGGTGACGTAGGGCTGCTCGCTGCGGTCTTCGCGCTGGTCGGTATGGGCCGCGAGTGTGTCTTCGCTCAGGCTGTCGGCCTGCTGGGTGACTTCGTCCGGCCAGGTGTCCGCCAGATCGAAGTTGGCCAGGGTAAAAGCGCGTTCGATGCCGGGCTCGCCTTCCTTGCCGATGACCCGAAGAACGCGGGCCTGGCCCTTGCCGTCCTTGATCGGGTGGCGATGAATCTGGCAATAGATGAAATCACCGGCCTCGGCGTTTTTGCGCTCTCTGGGCGGGATGAAAATCCAGCGGTTAATACCCGGCGTTTCCGGCACCACGAAGTGGCCCTTGCCCTTGACCAGGTATCGGCCCACGAAGGTGGTCAGGTGGGTTTCCAGCAACTCATCCACCACGCCCTGGGTTTTGCCCTTGTCGGCCTCGTGTTCGGTGACATTGACGCGATCACCCGGCAGGACTTTCTGCATTTCCTCGGGCGGCAGGAACACGTCCCGGCCTTCGTCCAGGGCCACAAAACCGAAGCGCCCGTTGGTGGCTTTGACGGTGCCGGCAAAGACCACCTTGTTCTCCTTGATGTCGGTTTTGAGCTGGCGCAACTGGTTCAGGGCGTCGGCATTGAGCATGGAGTGATAACCTGACTGACAAATGGATTATGGGCGGAGTATACCGGTTATGCCGGTATGAGTCAGACCCATCAGACCGTGTCGGCTTCGGCGGCATCCGGCTTCTGGATGACGACCCGGTTCCGGCCCTCCCGCTTGGCCGTATAGAGGGCCTGGTCGGCCTTGCGCAGCAGGGTTTCGATGCTGTCGCCGGGCAGGCTGTAGTAGCCGCCAACGCTGACGGTGACCGGGGTGCCGGTCTGACTGCTTTCCCGTTCCACATCGGTGCGAATCCGGTGAGCGATCTGTTCCAGATCCTCGGCCTCGCAGGGTGAGAGCACCACAACAAATTCGTCGCCACCCCAGCGCCCGGGGTGATCGTAAGGGCGGACCGAGGCTTTCAGCCAGAGGGCGACCCGACACAGGATGTCGTCGCCGGTCTGATGGCCGAAGTTGTCGTTGATGGCCTTGAAGTGGTCCACGTCCAGCCAGATAAGGCCGAAGCCTTTCTGCTCACGATGGGCGCGCTGGATTTCTTCGGCCATCAACTCGTCCAGACCGCGCCGGTTCTTCAGGCCGGTCAGGGCATCCACCCGGGCCAGCCGGTGCAGCTCTTCGGTCCGGCTGGCGACCTTTGCTTCCAGTTCCCGGGTGGTGTCCTGCACGGTTCCGGCCATTTTCTCGAAGTGGTCCACCAGCCGGCCGATTTCATTGTCGGGCTTGGGCAGGTAGGGCAGGTCGAAACGGCCTTCACGGACCCGGTGTACCGCACTCTCCAGACTGATGACCGGCCGCAGGATGCGGGACTGGATGACGTGGTGGAACAGCGCCAGGGTGATCAGAAGGCTGATGATGAACACCGCCAGTAGTGGCCACAGGTAACTGACCGGCAGCAGGGTATTGAGATCCAGCAGGGTGATTTCAAACCAGCCAATGGCCGGCAGGAAGGCCACGCCGGCCAGGTGTTCGCGACCATCGACGGTGACAAATCCGCTCTCCACGGCGCCGGTTTCACCATCGCGCTGTTTCAGCATCTGCAGCATGCCCAGGATCTGCCGTTTGTCCTGCGGGTTATCGAACAGGAGGTCGACCGTGTTCTTCTGGCCTTCGGGTTTTATGATGGTGGCAAAATCGATGTAGTTGCGATCGCGGTAGAGCTGGATGGCGCCGTTGTAGTCGACAAACAGGGTGGTGATGCCTTCCTGGCCGATGTCCACGATGTCCTGCAGAAAGTCATCCAGGTTCAGGCCGGTGCCGACCATGCCGACAATGTTGCTGTTCTGGTCGCGCATCAGGACGTCGATCCAGAGCTTGGTGACGCCCAACTCGGTATCCGGATTGACGTTCAGATGGAAGTCCCGGCCTTCGTCAATCAGTCGGTAAAACCAGGCATCCTCGGGCTTTTCCGGATCCAGCACGTAGCGGAACTGATTGCCGGCGAACTCGTTGGCGGCGTTGTTGTAGTAGTAATGCCCGTTGTTCTTCAGGGCGACAAAGTAGCTGTTGTCGCGGAAGTTGGTGCGGAAACTCTCCATCTGGCGAATGGCCGCCGCCTCCAGCCCGGGGCTGTCTGGGGTTCGGGCCCATTGCACCAGGGCCGAGGATTTCGCCATCTGGCGGGCCAGGCCAATTTCGCGTTCCAGTGACTGCAGGAGGCGGGCGCTGTCGTAGCGGACCTGTATCTCTGCGACATGCTTGCCCCAGCGCTCGATGATACCGGCGGACAGCTCGCGGTAGGCAAGCAGGGACGCCGAACCGGCGACAACGATCAACGCGGCAAGCAGCGCGAGAATACGGGTTTTGAGACTCAAATCCTGACCTTTTCGGGAAGTTTCCGGACAATCACCTCAATAATAGCCCATCCGGAAAGCCCCCGCTGCGGAATAGGGGGCTTTTGAGTAACCCCCATACCGATTAATTGTATTGGGAAAACACCCGGGTCTGGCCCTGATCGTTAAACAGAATGACCTTGTAATGATCCTTGCGGCCGCCCATTTCCATGCCGGGTGAACCCAGGGGCATACCGGGCGCACTCAGACCGGTGGCTTCCGGGGCCTCACTGAGCAGGCGTTTCACGTCCTGGGCCGGCACATGGCCTTCAATCACATAGTCGCCGACAAAGGCGGTGTGGCAGCTGCCCAGCCCGGGAAACAGCCCCGCCTCCGCCTTGACCCGCCCCATGTTGTTGCTGTCGGTGGCAGTGACGTCAAAACCATTGTCTTCCATGTGCTCAATCCAGGCCTCGCAGCAGCCACAAGTCGGCGACTTGTAGACATGGATGCTCTGGGCCGCACCGCCGGCCAGGGCGGTGGTGCTGAAGCCGAGGGCGGCGGTGAGGCCAAGGGCCAGGGTGTGTCGGTTCATGATGTTGACCTCAGTGATGGTGTTGGTGCTGTTCGTTTGACGGCGTGTCGGAGCCTGACAGCCAGAACCACCAGATGGTGGCGGCCATCAGCGCAATTCCTCCGGCATTGACCAGAAAATCCAGCATTGGTTTCACTCCTTCTGTTCAGCGGCTTGCGGTTGCTGACTGGTTCGGAACAGTCGCAACCGGTTGGCATTGGTCACCACCGTGACCGAAGACAGTGACATGGCGGCGCCGGCCAGGATCGGGCTCATCAGAACGCCCCACAGCGGATAGAGCACACCGGCGGCGATCGGGATGCCAAGGCTGTTGTAAATGAAGGCGCCGAACAGGTTCTGATGAATGTTCTTGACCGTCGCCCGGGAAATTTCTATGGCGTCGGGCACGCCGTGCAGGGAGCCGCGCATCAGCGTGATGGCGGCGCTTTCAATGGCTACATCGGTGCCGGTCCCGATGGCGAAGCCAACATCGGCCGCCGCCAGGGCCGGGGCATCGTTGATGCCGTCGCCGACCATGGCCACTGTGTAGCCCTGGCCGCGCATTTCACTGACCACTTCCGCCTTGTCCTGTGGCAGAACTTCGGCCCGGTAATCATCAATGCCGGCTTTCTCCGAGATGGCCCGCGCGGTCGCATCCACGTCGCCGGTCACCATCATGACCCGTATCCCGGCTTCATGCAGGCGCCGGATCGCGGCCTGGGAGTCCGGTTTGATGGCATCGGCAACGCCAATCACGCCCAGTACCTTGTCGCCCAGCGCCAGGAACAGTGGTGTGCCGGCCTCGCCGGTAATGGTGTCAGCGGCCTGGTCCAGTCCTGAGGCCGACAGGCCCTCGTGTTCCAGCCACCGGCGATTACCAAGGCGCAGCGTCTGGCTCTCGTATTCGCCCTGTACACCCTTGCCATTGAGTGCTTCGAAACCACTCACGGCCAACGGGCTGACGCCGGCCTCACTGGCCTTCGCCAGAACCGCTTCGGCCAAGGGGTGTTCGGAATGCTGTTCAATCCCGGCGGCCAGTGCCAGCAGGTGATGTTCATCCTCGTCTGCGGCATGCACCCGGGTCACCGTGGGATGCCCTTCGGTGATGGTGCCGGTTTTATCCAGGATCACCAGGTCCAGCTTGCCGGCGGTCTGCAGGGCATCGCCCTGGCGGATCAGGGCGCCGTATTCGGCAGCCTTGCCCACCCCGACCATCACTGACATGGGGGTTGCCAGGCCCAATGCACAGGGGCAGGCAATGATCAGCACCGTGGTGGCTGCCACCATCATATGGACCACGGCCGGTTCCGGACCGACGTTGTACCAGACCAGCGCCGCGGCAATGGCAATCAGGATGACGGTAGGCACGAACACCGAGGAGATCCGGTCGGCCAGGCGCCCGATGGCAGGTTTGGAGCCCTGGGCTTTCTTGACCAGTTTGATGATCTGGGCCAGTGCCGTCTCGCTGCCCACCCGGGTGGCCTCGTACACGATCGAACCATGGGTGTTCAGGGTGCCGGCGGACACCTCGTCCTCTTCGCCTTTGCTGACGGGCATGGGCTCGCCGGTCAGCATGCTCTCGTCAATGCGGGTACTGCCTTCGAGAATGACACCATCCACCGGCAGTTTTTCCCCGGGACGAACCCGGATGTGATCGCCTTTCTGAACGTCCTCGACGGGAATGTCCTGTTCCTCGCCCTCGCGGATCACCCGGGCGGTCTTGGCGCGCAGGTCAAGCAGACGCCGCACCGCCTCCGAGGTCTTGCCCTTGGCCCGCAGCTCCAGAGCCTGGCCGAGGTTGATCAGACCGATGATCATGGCCGACGCCTCGAAATAGACGTGTCGGGCCATCTCCGGCAACGCGCCAGGAAACGCCGAAACCGCCATGGAATACACCCAGGCGGTGCCGGTGCCCAAGGCGATAAGCGTATCCATGTTGGCGTTATGGTGACGAAATGCTTTCCAGGCACCCACGTAGAAGTGGCCGCCAGTGGCCATCATGACGACCAGTGTCAGCAGGCCAAGGCCGAGCCAGGTGCCCTGGTTGGCTTCTGACACGAGGATGGAATCAAACCCCATACCCCAGATCATCAGCCCCAGACCGAGACCCAGGCTGACCGCCATTTTGGCCAGCAGGGTTCGATATTGCCGGCGGTCCTGCTCCTGGCGGCGTTCGTCCGCCGCGTCTTCATCCTCAATAACGCTGGCGCCGTAGCCGGCACTTTCCACCGCATCCACCAGCGCCTGGGGATCGGCGTTGCCACTGGCCGTGGCGGTGTTGTCTGCCAGGTTCATGTGGGCGTGACTGACCCCGGAAACCGACATCAATGCCTTTTCGATGGTGTTGACGCAGGATGCACAGGTGGCGCCGGTGACGGAGAGGGTGATCTGATCACTGTCACCGCCGGAAACGGCTTTGGTCGGTGCGTCCTGATGGTCCGGGTTGCTGCTGTGCTGTTTCTGGCCGGTTTCCTTCGGCCCGGACTGGCTACTGCAGCAGGACGCTTTGGCCAAGCAGCAACTGTCGGCCTGCTCCTGTTCCAGTGGTTCTGCCGGATAGCCGGTGTCTGTCACGATGCGGGCTGCCTCGTCGATATCCACATCTTCCGGAAGTGCGACTGTCTGTGCCTCCAGGTCCACCTCGACCTTCTCGGTGCTGCCGGTTAACGGCTCCAGGGCATTACGGATTTTCTTGGCACAGCCCTGGCAGGAGGCCCCGGAAATGCTCAGCCGGGGTGTCAGTTCCTGTGTTTCGTTACTCATGGCTTAGCTCCTTACCGTGTCTGTCGGTGGCGGATTCGTCCCAGCGTTCAATCAGCCGGCAGATGTTGTGTCCGTCCGGCATGCCGTCGGGCATGTCCTGCCAGGCCGACAGGGCGGAAATCATGCGTTCGCGCAGTTGCTGCAGTTGGGCTATTTCCTCTTCGACCGCCGCCAGGCGTTTCTGGAATACATCCCGGACCATCGGGCAGGGGGAATGATGCTCGTCCGCCTGGTCCAGAATCTGCCGCACCTCCACCAGCGAAAAACCCAGTTGCCGGGCCTTTCTGGCAAACCGCAGCCGGCGCAGGTCTTCGGCGTCGTACTGCTGGTAATTGTTGTCCGGGTTGCGAGTGGGCTGCAGCAGACCTTCCCGCGTGTAGAACCGGACGGTATCCGGGGTCACGTCGGCTGCGGTGGCGATGTCTTTGACTTTCATAATCTCGAATTCCCAAACAAGTCGTTGGGTGGATCAGAGGTAACTCAGATGTTGCGGAGCGCAGACGTGGGTAATGCTTCCGAAAATGCTTGAAGCCATGGATGGCTGAAAGCAAGCGTACATGGACGTACTTGCAGCGGTTTTCGGAAGCATTACCCACACCTGCGCGGCAATCTCCCAAACCACCAGTTTAGAAAGAATAGAACCTATGAGTTACTCATAGGTCAAAGGTTTTTCAGGAAGACGTGTTTTTGGCCCGTAGGAAGGCACCGCACGACTTGCACTGGTCGGGCGCCATCAGTTTTGCCTGCCAGCCGATGGAGGTGCCACAGGCCGGACACTTCAGGCGCAGCTGCAGGACGATGATCGGCGTGATGAGAAGGGCAATCAGGACGCCGAGGCCACCCCAGTCATTGCCGGAGGACAGGCCAAGCTGGCTGCTGAACACCAGTACAATGATCAGTGCCACAAAAGCGAACAGGAAGTAGTTCCGGTTCCAGCGCTCCCAGCGCCGGAGCCGGGCATCCTGATCCGGAGTCAGATACTTTGCAGACATAACAGGCACTCGCCGGACGTATTCTATTCAGAGAAGAGTCTGGGGACAGGTTACACCAATTGCAATCACAGGTCCGCCGGCAGTCCGGTGGAAAGAATGCCTTTGGCGAGGGCCTTCTCGAGATCCCGGGCTGGCACCGGCCGGCTGATCAGATAGCCCTGGGCCATGTTACAGCGATGGTCCCTGAGGAACTGTAACTGCTCCTCGGTTTCCACGCCCTCGGCGATGACCCGGATACCCAGGTTGTGGGCCAGGTTGATCACTGCGCGGGTGATGACGGCGTCGTCGTGCCTTTCGGTGACGTCGGTGATGAACGAGCGGTCGATTTTCAGCAGGTCGACCGGGAAATCCCGCAGGTAACCCAGGGACGAGTAGCCCACGCCGAAGTCATCAATGGCCAACTGCACACCCAGCTGTCGAAGTTTGGACAGCTGGTTGAGGTTGTGTTCAATGTTCTGGATGAAGATTTCCTCGGTCAGCTCAACTTCCAGCTTGGACGGATCCACCTGTTCGGAGCGCAGGGCATTGCGGACATGATCCACCAGGGAATCGTCGTTCAGTTCCAGGCCGGACAGGTTGATGGCGATGCGCAGGTTCCGGCACTGGCCGTTTTTCCAGCGGCCCAGTTGCCGACAGGCGGCGAGTATGACCCAGCGCCCGATATCAGTGATGCGCCCGCTTTCTTCGGCCAGGGGAATGAATTCGACGGGTGACAGCAGGCCCCGGCGCGGGTGCTGCCAACGAATCAGCGCTTCGACGCTGGTGACATCCCCGCTTTCCAGATCCAGTTGCGGCTGGAAGAACAGCACAAATTCGTCGTTGGCCAGGGCCTTGCTCAGATCCTTGTCGAGCTCCAGGCGCATGACCTCACGGTCCTGCATGCCCTCGGTGTAGAACTGATAGGTGTTACGGCCCTGTTCCTTGGCGCGGTAAAGTGCGATGTCAGCGTTACGCATCAGGGTGTCCGCGTCCAGGCCGCTCTGGGGATAGACGGCAACACCCATGGTGGCGGTGATGCTGTGGGCCTCGCCCTGGACCTCAAACGGGCGGTCAAAGCACTGCTTGACCAGGCCCAGCAGGTGAATCACATCGTCGATGTCGTCCACCTGCTGCTGGCACACCATGAACTCGTCACCGCCGGAATAGGCAACCAGAACCCGCTCGTTGGACAGCCCGTTCAAACGTTCCGATACCTTGATCAGGAGCTCATCGCCAAACTGGTGGCCCAGGGAATCGTTGAGCATCTGGAAGCGGTCAAGATCCATCATGATCAGCCCCACCTGACGCATCTGGCGATCCGCGATGTTCAGCGTATGGGTCAGGTCTTCCATGAAAAACCGGCGGTTGGCCAGGCCGGTCAGGGTGTCGGTGGATTCCAGCCGCTCAAGGTCCACCTGCATGGCATGGCGCTGATCGATTTCCTGCTCCAGCTCGAAGCGGGTTTTCAGCAAAGCCTGGTTGCGCTTGAGAATCAGCTGCACCAGAACGGTGGTCAGGCTGGTGAGCAGCCCCATCATCAACAGACTGGCAAAGGTCAGGTTGGGCCAGCCACTGCGTTGGGTGCTGACCCAGACTTCGCTGGGACGAAGGGTGAGGCGCCAGTCCAGTGTCGGCAGTTCCACCGGCTCGGTATAACTGAACGCGTTGTTGATATCGACATCGGCGTTGAGCTGATGGACCGCCCGCTGGCCGTGGTGGATGACGATCTGGAAGTTTTCCAGAACCCGGTTGGTCAGAAGCTGCTGGGCCAGAACATCCATCTTGAACACGCCGGCCATGAAACCGTTGTTGTTTTCACCGGTACCTACCGGGTGATAGATCACCATGCCAGTACCGCCCTGGCGCAGACCGATGATGCCGGAGATGTCCGGGTGGCCGTTGGCGGCGGATTGTTCGAGGGCCTGTCGGCGTTGATCATTGAAGGCGACGTTGTAGCCCAGAGCGTCCTGATTGCCGGTCAGGGGTTCGAGCCATCGAACAATGTAATTCCGGTCGATCCACTCAATGGCCTGATAGACGCCAAAATCTCTCAGGTAGTTGCTGGCATCCGAGCGCCATTCTGATTCGGGAAGTTCCGGATTGGATTCCAGGCGGGCGGCCAGTCTGCCGATAGCCAGGGTGTGGACCATGAATTCCCGCTCGAGATTGTCCACAAGCGCACGGGCTTCGTCCTGCAGGTTGGCCTGGATCTGCCGGGTGTTCTGCTGCACCAGGCCGCTGCGTAGTGCGGTGGCAATGGTGAGAAAAACCAGAAAAATGACCACCGGAAACACCGGGCTCATCATCAGACGCACGATCACTCTTATGGTCGCTTGGGGTTTTTCCACACTGTGCTCCGCGGTGTACGGCTCTTTCATTCTTCTGATTGTTATCAGGCAAGTATGTCAGAGTGGTCGGATTGTTAACAGAGGTACGTAGAAACCGTAATGCCGGAGCAGCGATGGGCGCCCATTATCCGGTCTGCCGGGGTGTCTGGATGTTCAGGCGTGGAATTTCCTGTTTCGGGCAGCGGTCCATGACGACCTTGAGTCCGGCGTTACCCGCGCGCTCGGCACCGGCCGGGTTGATGACGCCCAGTTGCAGCCAGAGAACGGGGATCTGCAGATCAATGGCCTGGTCAATCACCGGGTCGGTGCGTTCCGGGGCAAGAAACAGGTCTGCCATGTCCACCGGTTCGGGCAGGGCGTTCAGATCGGCAACCACCGTTTCGCCCAGCAACTGCTGACCGGCGAGCCGGGGATTGACCGGGATGACGCGATAGCCCTGGTTCTGCAGATACGCCATGACTTCGTGAGAGGGGCGATTGGTTTTCTCACTGGCACCGACCAGGGCAATGGTGCGCACACCCTCAAGGATATCCCGGATCTGATCCGGCTCGTTGTTCAGCATGCTGGCCTCCCGGGATCAGCGTTGGTCTTCCAGGCACACCGAAACCGATTCGGCATAGCGCAGGGCGTGGGGTTTGTCGATCTCGACCTGTGCCCAGCGTACCGCCTGGTGGGACATCACGATATCGAGTACCTCATGGGTCAGCCGCTCCAGCAGGGCAAACCGGTTGCCGTCCACGTGGGCAATGATCTGCTTGGTGATGGTCCGGTAGTTGAGTGCAGCAGAAATCTCATTACGGTCAATGGCCTCGCTGGCATCGTAGGTGAGCTCAACATTGATCACGACATTCTGCTGGTTGTTGATTTCCTCTTCCTTGATGCCGATGTAGGCCCTGAGCAACAGATTCTTGATGCGGACACGGGCCAGACTGTCTCCGGTAACGTTTGCCATGAAGCCTCCCTGGTCGGGGATAAAGGGGATCAGTGATTGCTGCGGATGAGATTGAGGAACTCGGTACGCGTGGCCTGGGACTTGCGGAAGGTACCCAGCATCATGGAGGTTTTCATGCGGGAGTTCTGTTTTTCCACGCCCCGCATCATCATGCACATATGCTGGGCTTCGATGACCACGGCCACGCCGTTGGCGCCGGTGACGCTTTCAATGGCTTCGGCGATCTGGCGGGTCAGATTTTCCTGGATCTGCAGCCGGCGGGCGTACATGTCCACGATACGGGCGAATTTGGACAGGCCCAGCACCTTGCCCTGGGGCAGATAGGCGATGTGGCATTTGCCGATAAACGGCAGCATATGGTGCTCACACATGCTGTAAAGCTCGATGTCCTGAACCACCACCATCTCGTCCATGGTGGACTCGAAGACGGCGTTATTGACGAGTTCGTCCAGATTCTGGTGATAGCCGTGAGTCAGGAACTGCATGGCTTTGGCGGCACGCATGGGCGTGTCCTGCAGGCCCTCACGGTCAGGGTCCTCGCCGAGGCCTTCAATAACGGCACGAAAATGGCTGGCGAGGTCTTCTAGCGGTCGTGACATAGTGGCTTCCGATCGTGTGTAGCTGTAGCTGGCAAAAGGCGAAGCTTAAGGGAATTCGGGTGTTTTCGCCATGGCCGGTTGTCTCGGAACATTGATCACCTGGTCCCGCCCTGCGGCTTTGGCCTCATAAAGTGCCTGGTCCGCTCGATTCAGCCAGCTTGACCAGCTGTCTCCGGGCTCCACCTCGGCGACACTGGCGCTGGCGGTGACCCGCAGATCATCCAGGAAGGGGCGGGCACTGATGGTGTCGAGTAGCTGGTGGGCCAGTCTGTCGGCATCTTTCTGCCGGGTTTCCGGTAGTACCAGCATGAACTCCTCGCCCCCGATGCGAAACAGCTGGTCACTGTCCCGCAGCCTGGCCCGCAGCCTGAGCGCCATATCCTTGAGCACCCGGTCACCCGCCAGATGGCCCCATTGGTCGTTGATGCTCTTGAAGTAATCCAGATCGATCAACACCAGGCTCGACACCCGTTCATAGCGTTCCCTAAGCGTTATGTGATGATTCATTACGTCGGCCATCTGCGATCGGTTCAAACAGCCGGTCAGAGGATCGGTGGTCGCCAGCCGGGTCAGTTCCCGTTGCAGCTTCCCCACCAGCCAGGCGAAAGTCATGGCAAACAGGCAACTCAGCCCCAGGGAAAAGCAGATTCGCCAGAAATCCGCGACCGCGAACTTCATCGATGACACCAGAGCCATGGCCCCGATGAAGATAACGCTGAAGACAATGGCCTGGCGCAGGGGGAGCAGGAAGAACAGGGCAATAGACGCCGGATAGGCCCAGTACAGACCGGCATAGCCGTTGATATAGGTGGAATAGGTAGCGCAGATGGCGGCGAGCAGTGGGAACAGCCAGCCATGGAGAAAATAGGAACCCTTGAAGCGCAGAAAGGCGATGACCAGGACAGCGTTCAGGCAGAACAGAGCGAGCATGCCTGAGAGCAGGATGTGGTGTTGGTGCCACTGGATAACAATGAGTGGTGCGACCGCAATCAGGGCCCAGATATGCAGGTGATACACCAGCTGGCGCCTGAAACCCAGCACCGCCTTGGTGGGGTTGGTCGCCAGGGCATCCGGCGAAATAAAGAGATTCACACCTTGCTCCTGCTGGTTGGCACGTCCATGACATTGTTGTTGGAATTATAGGCAACCGAGTCTAGCACGGTCTGTGAATTCTGCCCCGCTACTGATGCCTGGGACCGTTTGTCCATCCCTAAGCCGGGGCTGTTGAGACCCCATGAGGTTTGGCGCCATCCACCGGGTTCGATAAACTGCTGGCTTCAGATTAGAGGATAGTGAATGACTGCCATCCATACCAGTGCACCGGCGTTGACCATCCGGGCTGGCCAGCGCGCCCTGCAACGGCTGCAGGAAAAGAACCTGACACCGGATGATGTTCACGTGATTCCCGGCGCGGCTGGTGGCCCCAAGGCTCTGGGCATCAGCGGTCTGGACAAGGCCATTTTTGGTGACTGGCTGCCCCGGGTGCAACAGCAACGGGCGCTGATCGGCTCGTCCATTGGCAGCTGGCGCTTTGCCGCCGTTGCTTCCGGTGATGACCCGAAATCGCAACTGGCGAAACTGGCGGAACTTTACACGATCCAGCGCTTTGACCGGGATGTCGATGCCGCCGAGATCAGCCGGCGCAGTGAGCTGTTTCTGCAGGAACTGCTCGGGGGCCGCGAGGACACGCTGCTGAATCACCCCTGGTATCGTCTCAGCGTGGTGGTTATCCGGAGCCTGGGACTGCTCCAGCATGACACCCGCGGCCGGCTCGGGCTGGGGCTGATGGGGGCCATCAGTGCCAACCTGATGAACCGGCGTTTCCTCGGGCGTTTCATGGAGCGGGGGATTGTGACCGATGTCCGGGCCGGTGCGCCTGTGTCCGAGTTGCTGGACTTCCCAAGCCACACCATCGAGCTGACCCGCGACAACCTGATCCCTTCCTTGCTGGCCTCAGCCTCCATACCGCTGGTCATGGTCGGGGTCCGTGATATTCCGGGGGCTCCGGGCGGAGTCTACCGGGACGGCGGACTGCTGGATTATCACCTGGACCTGCCCTGGCATCAGCCGGGCATTATCCTGTACCCGCACTTTACCGACCGGGTGGTGCCCGGCTGGTTCGACAAGGCCCTGAAGTGGCGCAACGGGGATGCCCGGCGTCTGCAGGATGTGCTGCTGGTGTCTCCCTCCCGGGAGTACATTGACCGGCTGCCGGACCGCAAACTGCCCGACCGGAAAGATTTCCGGATCTATCTGGACCAGGACGATGCCCGCGAGCGGGCCTGGCGCAAAGCCGTGGCCGAAAGTGACCGGCTGGGTGATGAGTTCATGGAGCTGCTGGAAACCGGCCGGCTGGCGGAACAGATCCAGCCCCTGTAGAAGCCAGACCGGCCTGCCCGGCGCTGGTGTCAGTCGTGGCGGTTGCGGGCGCCGGCGTACACCAGCAGGAACGCCAGAAAGGCGGTGACAACCACCGATGGCCCCGCCGGCGTGTCCAGATACCACGACATTGCCAGCCCTCCTGACACCGCTATGAATCCGAACATGATGGCCAGCCCCACCATATGCTCCGGGTTACGGGCCAGCCGGCGGGCGGTTGCTGCCGGAATCACCAGCAGGGCCGTGATCAGCAGTACGCCAACGATTTTCATGGCCACGGCGATCACCAGCGAGAACATCAGCATCAAGGCCAGACGCAGGCGCTCCACCGGCACGCCTTCCACCCGGGCCAGTTCTTCATGGATGGTGCTCATCAGCAGGCCCCGCCAGAGTACGATCAGCAGGGTCAGAACCACGACTGCACCACCGTAAATCCAGAGCAGGTCATTGCGGGTCATCGCCAGCAGATCGCCGAACAGAAGCCCGGTCAGGTCCACCCGGACGTCCGGCATGAAACTGATGGCCACGAGACCAATGGCCAGGGTGCTGTGGGCGAGAATACCCAGCAATGTGTCGGTGGCCAGCACCCGGGTGCGCGACAGCAGCACCAGCAGGAGCGCGATACCGACACAGGTGACAATCACGGCCAGGTTCAGTGGCAGGCTGATCAGGAAACTGAGGGCAATACCCAGCAGCGCGGAATGGGCGAGGGTATCGCCGAAGTAGGCCATGCGGCGCCAGACCACGAAACAGCCCAGCGGACCGGCGACGACCGCGACTCCCAGCCCGCCAAGCAGCGCCCGCCAGAAAAAATCACCCAGGATGGCGTCAACCATGGTCATGCTGGCAGCCCCCTTGATGGCTACCGGCGGGCACCACATCGCCATGCAGGTTATGCCGGTGATTGTGATGGTGATGGTATACCGCCAGTGACTCGGCCACCCGCTGGCCAAAGGTTTCGACAAACGCCGGATCGGTGGAAATATCCGCCGGATAGCCGCTGCAGCAGACATGCTGGTTCAGACAGATGACGTGGTCGGTGGCGGCCATCACCAGGTGCAGATCATGGGAGATCATGATCACACCGCAGTGGAGTTCGTCCCGCAACTCCCGGATCAGTTCGTACAGTGCCGCCTGACCGTTGATGTCGACACCCTGGGCCGGCTCATCCAGCACCAGCAGATCCGGTTGTCTGGCCAGCGCCCGGGCCAGCAGCAGGCGCTGGCGCTCACCGCCGGAAAGATGGTGGATGGAGGCATTGAGAAGGTGACGGACACCGGTACGTTCCAGTGCCTTTTCGCAGTCGGTGGCATTGCGCCCAGTGAGCGCCATAAAGCGTCGGACACTCAGCGGCAGCGTGGTTTCCAGAGACAGATGCTGGGGCACATAGCCGACGACGAGCCCGGGAGTTACCCGGATGCGCCCGGTGGTGGCTTTTTGAAGGCCCAGGATGGCCTTGATCAGCGTCGTCTTGCCGGCGCCGTTGGGGCCGATGATGGTCACGATGTCGCCCCGGCTGACGGTCAGATTGACGTGGTCCACGGCCACGCGATCATCAAAGCGGATGGTCAGTTGCTCAAGCTGAACCAGAGGGTCAGTCATCGCGCGCGGCCTCCTGGCAGACCGGGCAGAGTCCGGAGACCTCGAGGGTGATGTCTTCTGGCAGGAACGACTGCGCCCGGGCCGCGGACTCTATGGCATCGGACAGGGCCGGAGCGTCCAGTTCCAGAGCGGTACCGCACTGGCGGCAGATCAGGAAGGCACCCCGGTGATGCTCCCCGGCATGGGGGCAGCCGACAAAGGCATTAAGCGAGGCAATCCGGTGAACCAGTCCATACTGGAGCAGAAAATCCAGCGCCCGGTAGACCGTCGGTGGCGCTGCATTGTGGCCCTCGTCGCCCAGCCGGGCGAGGATGTCATAGGCGCCCAGGGGTTTGTGGGACTGCCAGATCAGTTCCAGTACCCGCTCCCGGATGGCGGTCAGGCGGGCATTATGGTCCCGGCAGATATCGCGGGCATCTGCCAGGGCCTGACTGACACACACGTCATGGTTGTGGGGGCGGTAGGGCAGGGCTCGTTCAGGCATGACTCGGGTTCCGACAAAGTTTGCAACATTATAACATTTGTTGCTGAACGGAACACCTGTGGTGCCTGGCCAGCCGGGGATCAGCTGGCGGTTTCTGTGCCTTCCAGGGCCAGTGATTCAAGGTATTCGAGGTTGGGAATCCAGGCGGTGTCTCCGTCCACTTCCACCTGCATCAGGTCGGCCGGACCGTTTTCGCCGTCAAGCTGGCGCATCTGCTCCTCTTCCAGGCGGGCCTGGCTGGGAATCCCCTGGGTCACCAGGGCCATGAACGGTGCGCGAGTGTGATTCGGGCCGATGGTATTGAGCACAATGATGCGGCCCCGGTTATCCCCGGGAACAACGAGTTGCCCGCCATTGGCAGCATCGTAGGAGACGACCGGCAGCCGGAGTCCCCGCCAGTCGAGATGGCCCACCAGCCAGTCCGGCGTGTTGGCGCCGGCGTCCGCGCTGTCAAAGTCCACCACCTCGGCAATGGAGACGTTGGGCAGCAACAGCTGGCGACCGGTCACGGGGATCATGACGCATTGGAGGGCTTGGCTGTTCTCGTTCATGGTTGATGTCCTCAGGCGGAATCCCGTTGTTGTCTGTTACGGAGCAGGCAGTGATTCTCGATGGTCCTGACCAGTTCGCCGGCCAGTTGCTCAGGGGTGCCACTGAAACCGGCGCAACCGGTGGCCGCGACGGATTCAGGCATGGAGCTGTTGCCGCAGCTTGAACTTTCCTGGACCCAGATCCGGCTGCCATGGCTGTTGATCATTGGGGCGGCGATGGCGCCATCATTACCCATGCCTGAAAAGATCACGGCGTGGCAGTGATCCTGATAGTGTTCGGCGACATTCAGCAGAACCTGGTCGATGGAGGGGCCATAGGGGCCCGGCCAGGGCCGACCGGTGCGGGTCAGTTTGCCGTCACTGGTAAACGACCACTCCTGTTCCACCGGCATCAGCACCACATCACCGTTGCAGATGACGGTGCCTTCCTCGGCGGCTTTCAACTGATAATGGGCATGTCTTCCCAGAATGCGGGTGAGCACCTGGGTGAAATGGCTGTCGATGTGCTGGGCATAGACAAATCCGACCGGTAATCCGGCGGGCAGGTTGTCCAGAAAGGTCTTCACCGCAGCCGGGCCTCCGAGGGAGGCACCCAACACCCAGACTTCCCGGGCAGGGCTGTCCGCGGCAGCCGGGGTGATCCAGCTCGACAGCTCGAGGGGGGCTTCCACGGACCGGTCCATGTCCGCCAGTTCCTCGATATCCGAGGCGCTGTCCAGCTGTTCAAGCTGACCCAGTTGCTGCTCCAGTTTGCCCAGCAGGCGGCGTTCCCAGCGGGAGTAATCAATGCCTCCGGGTGCGGGGGCCTGGTCGACGCCGAACAGTACCGGCGCCTCGGTGTTCTCAAGCAGGTGATCAAACAGCTGCGAGTGATCGGATTCGTCCCGCAGGGTAACCAGCCACAGGCAGGCTTCGGGAAACCCGGGGTACCCTAACAGTCGCTCCGGGTCCCCGGAAAAACTCACCTCGACGCCGAATTTGCCTGCCGCCGACTGCAGCCGGTGACGCTGGAGGACCGCATCGGCGACGATTCCGACGCCCGGAGCACTGGCCATTACCCTTCTCCGGTGAGCCGCCGGATGGTGTCGAGCAGCTCGGTTTCCTGGAATGGCTTGCCAAGGTATTCATTGACTCCGATAGCCAACGCCCTTTCCCTGTGTTTTTCGCCCGTCCGCGACGTGATCATGCAGATGGGGGTCTCCCTGAGAGTGTCATCGTGACGGATAAAGCTGGCGACTTCGAAGCCGTCCATGCGTGGCATTTCGATGTCCAGAAGGATGACGTCCGGCCGATGGTCCTGTAGCTGGGCGACTGCGTCGACACCGTCTTTGGCGGTCAGCACATCCATGCCATTACGTTCCAGCAGCCGGGAGGTCACTTTGCGCACGGTGACGGAGTCATCCACCACCATCACCCGGGTAACCTGCTCGCGGTAACGGGCGGAGTCACGACCTTTCTCAAGATTGGCCAGGCGCTGGCGCTCGGACAGCATGTCGGAGCGGATCATGGCCGGCAGATCGAGAATCACCACCACGTTACCGTCCCCGAGAATGGTGGCACCGGAGACGCCCCGCACGGAGTTGAACTGCGGGCCGAGGGATTTCACCACGATTTCCCGGCTGCCCATCAGTTGGTCAACCTGCAGGGCCACCGGTTCTTCGGTACCCCGCACCAGAATCACCGGCAACGGCAGCGCCTGCCCCTGCAGCTTGGGCTGGTGATCACTGTTGAGCAGTGCGCCCAGATACTGGAGGCGGTACTGCTGGCCGGCGTACTCGTAAAGCGGAGCGTCCGGTTTGTAATACTCTTCCAGCTCGTAGGTGCTGACCCGGACAATGCCCTCAATGGTGTTCAGCGGGATGGCGTAGAAATCCTCACCGGTGGCCACCATCAGGGCGCGGTTCACCGATACGGTAAACGGCAGCCGGACGGTAAAGGTGCTGCCCTGACCCTCGGTGGAATCGATATCCAGGCTGCCACCGAGTTCCTTGATCTCGCTGGCAACTACGTCCATGCCCACGCCACGCCCGGAAATCTGGGTGACTTTCTTGGCCGTGGAGAAGCCGGGTTGCAGGATAAACTGCAGGATTTCCCGGCGGGACAGATCTTCATCGGCGTTCATCAGGCCCTGATGTATGGCCTTGTCCCGGATGACCCCGGCGGGAATGCCTCGTCCGTCATCGGTCATCCGCAGCACCACATCACCGCCTTCACGGGAGAGTGACAGGGTGAGGCTGCCGGTATCGGGCTTGCTGGAGGCCTGACGTTCTTCCGGGGCCTCAATGCCGTGGTCCACCGCATTACGCAGCATATGCTCCAGCGGCGCCACCATGCGTTCGAGGATGTTGCGGTCCATTTCGCCTTCGGCGTTACGGATATCGAAGTTGACCTTTTTGCCAACCTCACCGCTGATCTGCCGGACAATCCGCCTCAGTCGCGGCACCATCGAGGTAAACGGCACCATCCGGGTCTTCATCAGACCTTCCTGGAGTTCCGTGTTGATGCGCGACTGCTGGACCAGCAGGGTATCGGTATCTCGGACCCGGTCCGACAGGGTTTCACGCAGGTCGGCCAGATCCGAGGTGGATTCGGTCAACGCCCGGGACAACTGCTGGATGGAGGAATAGCGGTCCATCTCCAGCGGATCGAAGTCGTCGATGTAGCCCGGGCCGTGTTCCTGTTCGGCCCGGAACAGGATCTGGGCCTCGGTCTCGATTTCCATCCGGCGGAGCTGCTCACGCAGACGCTCGATGGTGGCGGCCATTTCGTCCAGGGTGTAGCTGAAGTCGCTGGTCTGCTGTTCCAGGCGGCCCCGGGTGATACTGGTTTCGCCTGCGAGGTTGACCAGTTCGTCGAGCAGGGGCGCGGAGACCCGGATGGTTTCCTGGCTGGCGCGCTGGTGATCTGCGGCCTTCCCGGTTTTCCGTGCTTTCGGCTTTTTGCCGGTGCCGGCAGATGCCTCGGTCTGGGGTGCCGGTGTTGGCGCCGGCGCCTCGGTATCCTGACGGGGCGTTTCGGCCCCGGCTTTATCGCTTTCTTCTCCGGACGCCGGGGTTTCGCCGAATGCGGCGATCATTTCCGGTACCGGGGCGGGCTTGCCGCCCTCGGCCAGCGTATCCAGCATGCCCTTGAGGGCCTGGCTGGCTTGATCGCTGAGGGTCTGCACCGGCCCCGGCTGGCGTTCGCCGGCCACCACCTGGTCCAGGGCCTGGGCCCAGGCACCGGCCAGATCCGCGAGGGGATCGACATCCGCCAGCCGGGCGCCGCTTTTCAGGGTCTGGAGTTCCTGGAGCAGTTGGGTCAGGAGGGCAAGCTCCTCCGGCTCTTCGCGCCAGTGCTCCAGTATGGCTGCCAGGTTGTCGTGAATCTCCCGGGCTTCGTCCAGGAACATCTCGGACAGCGCGTCATCGTCATCGGCTGGTGCTTCTGCCGGCGCCTCAGGCTCAGCCGGGGCGGGTTCTGCCCCGGAGGATTCGGCCACCTCGCCCTTGATAATGGCTTCCACCTGGCTGACCAGTTCGTCGGCGGGCGGGCAGGGTTTCTGGGTGGCGACCTGCTCGACCATTTCCGCCAGCCGGTCATGGCAGGCAAAGAGCAGTTCGAGCATGCCGGCATCGGCCTTCAACTGGCCGCCGGCCACTTTCTCGAACAGGTCTTCGAGTTTGTGGGAAAGATCCCCGATGGCGTCTGCGCCGGCCATGCGGGCACCCCCTTTGAGGGTGTGCACATCGCGCTGCAGTTCGGCGGCAACCTCCCGGTTGGAGGGATCCTCACTCCAGGCGTGCAGGGCACTGCCGGTGGAGTTGATCAGATCGTAGGCTTCTTCCAGGAAGATGCCGACCAGTTCCGGGTCCAGTTCCGATTCGTCTTCGGTCGGTTCGCTGGGCGCCGTGGATACTGTTTCGGTGGTCTCGGGTGTTTCCTCGACCTCAGCCTCGGGCAGAGGTTCTGCGGCCTCCGGCTGTGCACCTGTGCCTTTGACAAAGGCCTGGATCTCGGCGATCAGGTCGGGGGCCGGTCGTGGTGGCTCACCGGATTCCAGGGCGTCGACCATGCCGGCCAGCCGATCGTGGCAGCGGAACAGCAGGTCCGAGAGGTCATCACTGGCGGTAAATTTCTGCTCGGCAAGCCCCTCGAACAGATTCTCCAGCTCATGGGAGAAGTCCCCAACCGCGGGGATACCTGCCAGCCGGGCACCGCCTTTGAGGGTATGCAGGTCGCGCTGGAGCATGCGCAGGCTGTCGGTATTGCCCGTGTTATCGCTCCAGGCCTGCAGGGCTTCGCCGGTGCTGTCGATCAGTTCCCGGGCTTCTTCCAGGAAGATTTCGAGCAGTTCGTCGTCCAGTTCTTCCTGGCCGGCGGCTTCGGGTTCTTCCGGCGTGGGTGCCTCATCTTCGGGGGTTGTCCCTGCAGCAGGGGCGTCAGTGTCACTTGCGGATCCGTCCTGGCGAATGCTGTCCGCCAGGTTTTCCAGATTCCGGATAAGTGATTCGCTGGGTTCGGTTGCCAGCCCGGCGGCAACCTGGTCCATCAGATTGATCAGTTGTTCGTGGCCGGAATGGACGGTGTCGAAGAAACCCTGATCCGGTGTGATTCCGGCTTTGGCCACGGCTGTGTAGGCCGCGTCCAGGGCGTCCGCAAGCTCGGCGACGTCCTTGAGGTTGGCTTCGGAGGCGCCCCGGGAGAGTTGCTCAAGCTCACTGTGCAGTTTGTCGACGGACTCCCGCTTCTCGGGCTGTTCGGACCATTCCTCGAGAATGGATTCCGCATCCAGCACGATATCCAGGCCTTCGCCCAGGAACAGCTGTACAAGCTGGGACGAGTCCGGTGTGGAACTGGTGGGCTGTTCGGCCTGTTGCCGGGTGTGCAGGGTTGTCTGCTTCACCGTCTCCAGGCGTTCGAGGAATTCGTCGGTGCCGTCCAGCGGCGCCCGGGGGTTGTCGTTCAACTGGGCCAGGCCGCGGGTCAGGAAACTGCGGGCGTCGGAAATCAGTTGCAGGACATCCTGGTCGGCCCGTTTGTTCTGGGCACGGGCTTCCTTGACGAAGTGTTCCAGGGGCGTGATGACTGTCGCAATGGGCGTAATGCCCGCCGTGTTGGCACTGCCCTTGAGCGTGTGCAGGGCCCGTGACAGCTCATCGGTATAGGCGGTGGATGAGCGGTCACCGGCTTCCTGGAGAAACGCGTCGATGGTCTGAAGATGGGTCTCGGTTTCTGTCTCGAAGATTTCGAGCAGCACCGGATCAATCTCTTCTTCCTCGTCGGTGTTGGTTTCTTCAACAGCGTCCGCTGTTACTCCGGAGTCTTCCGGCGTTGCAGTGCCTGGTTCGGCCTCTGGCATCAGGGTGGCGTCGGGGATTTCCCCGTCGGCCAGCGCATTGGCCCGGGCCTCCAGAGGCGCGGTATCAATACCGGCTGCGCGGCGGTTCTCGAAGTCGGTCACCAGGCCCGGAATCTCGGCGGTGACCTCTTCAAGCAGGCCGGCGATGTCATCATTCATGAAAATGCTGCCGTCGATGACCCGGTTCAGCATGTTCTCAATGGCCCAGGCGAGCTCGCCAATAGTACTGGCACCGACCATGCGGCCGCTGCCCTTGAGGGTATGGAAGGCGCGGCGGACTTCTGCCAGTGCACTGCGATCATCATGGCGGCGCAGCAGCATTGGCAGGTATTCACGGATGGTCTCGAGGACTTCGCCCGCTTCCTCGATGAAGATTTCCAGAATATCGTCGTCGATCAGATCGTCACTGCCATCCGCTGGAGCGGTATCGACTGTGTCTGCTGCTGGCTCTGCATCGGTCCCGGGCTCGGCTTCTTCTACGACCTCGGCGAGTGGGGGTGCCTCTTCGCCGGCGGTCTCTGGAGCTTCCGTCTTCCGGGTGGTGGCGAGGGCCTCGGCCCGGGCAATAAGGTGCTCAACATCGCCGTCCCCGTGGCCGGTGCGGAACTCCTCGATCAGCGACGGAATGCGGTCGTTCACTTCATCAATCAGAGTGAACATGTCGTCGGTTGGCTTGACGCTGCGATCAATCACCCGGTTGAGCAGATTTTCCACGGACCAGGCCATCTCACCGATGCTGATGGCACCGACCAGGCGGCCGCTGCCTTTGAGGGTATGGAAGGCCCGCCGGACTTCCGTCAGGGCCTCCTCGTCCTCATGGTCCTGTCTCAGTCGTGGATAATATTCGTGGATGGTTTCCAGAACCTCTCCCGCCTCTTCGATGAAGACTTCAAGGATTTCGTCGTCCAGAAGTTCTTCGTCGGAGCCCTGCACCGCGTCGCCGGTTTCGGGGGATTCCGTGGCCGGTTCCCCGTCGTCCTCGGGCTCTTGCTCGGCCGTCGCCTGCCAGGTGGGCTCTGCGCCAACCGGAAAGCCGAGACTGGCCAGGCTGTCTTCGGCTACCCGAAGAATCGCTTCGTTGTTACTGATGCCTTCAGCCAGCCGCTCCAGGTAATACTCAATACTGGTGACAGCGTCCGCCAGGGTGTCCAGCTGTTTCCAGTCCGGTACCTGCTTGCCTTCGAGCAGTACGTCCACGACATAGCGTTCGGCCGAGGCCAGCATGCTGGCCACCTGGTTAAGTGGTACCAGGGTCAGGCCGCCTCGGATGCTGTGTAGCAGGCTGGGGACGTGATCGATCTCCCGGACGTCCCATTGAGAGGCGATGAAGTTGATGATCGCCGATTTGACCTGTTCAAGGGTGTTGCGGGATTCGCGGATCAGGGCGGCGCTGGCTTCTCCCAGTTCATGGGATCCAAAATCGATGGAGTCTTCGTTGTCCGGCTGTGCCGGCGTTTCCTCATGGTGCCGTTCGCTGTCCAGACCGGCCAGGCTGGCCTCCACGTACAGCAGGGCGCCAGCGATATCCATTAGCGTGCCGTCATCCACGCCGTCGGCCTGTGCGGACAGTTTTTCAACCAGTTCTACCTGTTCGGTGACCACCTTGCGGGGAATGCCCAGTCCCAGTACCGCCAGGGTGTTGGCAACCTGGCGCATGCCTGGCAACAGCTCTTCCAGTTCGCTGTTCTCCCGGCTCTGGGCCCGGACAAACAGGTCCAACTGGTCCTTGAGCCCGGCCAGTTCCTCGTTCAGGGCGCTGACCACTGAATGGATCGCGTCACGGCTGGGACTGGAGGCGCGGGTGCGGGCCGAGTCCACATCTTCATCAGAGGGCAGGGCACTGTCCAACTGATAGGCCTCGCGCAGGGCTTTTACCCCGGGAGTGTCGAGGTCCCGGGCGCGGGCTACGTAATACAGCAGGTGTTTGAACAAAGCTTCCGGCAGTGGCTGTTCCAGTGCCGCGGCCTGCTGATCTTTTAGCAGGCGGATTTCGGAATCCAGTTCCCGGAGTAGCGACTTGGCGGCGCTGTTGACCGGGTTGAGTCCGGCCTGCAGGGTCTCGACAAAAGCGCCGGCGGCTTTCCAGAGTTCGCCTCTGGGGCTGTCACCACACAGGCGAACCAGACGCTCCACAACCTTCTGGATGTAATCAAAGTGTTCAGCGAGGTTTTCCTCGCGCACCACGCCCACCAGGGCAAACTGGTACATCTGGCGCAGTTTGCGCAGGTGGCCAGCCACCTTCGGACCCTTAAATCGTTCCAGCGAGCGGGTGCTGACGGCTACCTGGGATGGCGCCAGGTCGGGTTTGAACAGCGAGGTGTCGGATAGCAGGGGTTCGCCCCTGGCGGCCCGCAGATCGTTGAGCAAAGGCAGCAGTACCATGGGGAAGTCATCCCGGGTGCTGTCCAGGTGCTCAAGGTACTGGGGCAGTTGCAGGATGGCCTGCATCAGCACGTTGACGGCCTCGTCAGTATTGCTGACGGCGTCTTCGAGAATGGCTCGGGTCAGTGCTTCCATTTCCTCGCTAAGCAGGGCAGCGCCATAGAGCTCCACCATTTGCAGGGTGCCATGAACCTGGTGCAGGTAGTTCAGGCAGAAGCGCAGGCGTGCGGCGTCATCGCGGTTGCCGGCATAGGCCTCCAGCGCATGCCTGGCTTCGGTCAGCGTGTCCTGTATCTCTCCCCGAACCCAGTCGAGGGCGATGCTGTCATGGTGATTGCCCATAACCACTCCGGTTATTCTTCGTCGGTGCTGCGTTTGATCCACGCCAGCACATGTTCCGAGGGTACCCGCTGCAGCTCAGGGGGCTGCCAGTCGGTCAGTTCGCCCTGGCCGAGCACCAGTAAGCCCCCGGGAGCCAGGTAACCTGCAAGCTTCCTGACGATCTCGCGCCGACGCCAGCGGCGAAAGTAGATCAGCAGGTTCTGGCAGAAAATGATGTTCATGCCGTGCATAGGCGCCCGGTCCAGATCCAGTACATTAAGTCTGGCAAAGCACACCCGGTCGCGGATGCCTCTCACAATTTCCACAGTATTCTGGTCCGTCTGGCTGAAGTACCGGGCCTGGCGGTCGGGATCCATGCCCTGCAGCTTGCGTTGGCTGAAGCGACCTCTGCGGGCCTTGTCCAGCACCGGTTGGCTAATGTCCGAGCCAGTCACGCCAAACAGAGGCTTCAACGCGAGCTGTGCCATGCATTCGTTCAGGATCATGGCCAGCGTATAGGGCTCCTCCCCTGTTGAGCAGCCGACACTCCAGGCTTCAAGAGGGCCTTTGCGAAGCTGTTCCCGGGGTCGGGTCAGAACGTAATCGGCAACCAGCCGGAAGGCATCAGCATCCCGGAAAAAGCGTGTCTCCTGCACGGTCAGGCGATCCACCAGGATCGTCCATTCCCGAATGGCCCCCGGCCCGGAGACGATCTGGTTGTAGTAGTCCTGGTAGCTGCCGCAGCCGATTTCCCGCATACGGATTCCCAGGTTGGTCTCCAGAAAGGATCGCCTCTCTGTCGTCAGGGTTATCCCGGTACGGTGTTCCAGCAGGTTCTGCCACTGGCTGAACTGGGCCTCATCCATGTCCGGCAGCCGGCGCATGGACCAGAAGCTTCCAGCCGCTGGCAGTTGATCATACGTTTGCGACATAGACCGCTATCTGCCCGGGCCCGGTGGTCAACTGACCACCGGAACGTTGCTGTCTGCCTCTTCGTCCTGGTCCGTAATGTCCTCGTCGGGCAGGGTGAAGCCGGCTACAGAGGACCGCAGTTCAGATGCCATTTCAGCCAGGTTACCGATGGACTTCGCGGTGGCGTTGGTGCCAGAGGAAGTCTGGGAGGTGATTTCCTGGATGACGTTCATCGTGTTGGAAATGTGCGCCGCAGACGACGACTGCTGACGGGCGGCGTTGGAGATGTTCTGGATCAGTTCCGCCAGACTGGTGGATACGTTCTCGATTTCCTCAAGGGCGATACCCGCATCCTGGGCCAGTCGGGCACCACGGACCACCTCGGCGGTGGTGTGTTCCATGGAGATAACGGCTTCGTTGGTATCCGACTGGATCGTCTTAACCAGCGCTTCAATCTGCTTGGTAGCCGCGGAGGAACGTTCCGCCAGTCGCTGAACCTCGTCCGCAACCACCGCGAAGCCCCGGCCCGCGTCGCCGGCCATGGAGGCCTGGATCGCCGCGTTCAGGGACAGGATGTTGGTCTGGTCGGCGATGTCGTTGATCAGGGATACGATGTCGCCGATTTCCTGGGAGGATTCACCCAGACGTTTGATCCGCTTGGAGGTTTCCTGAATCTGCTCACGGATGTTGTCCATGCCCCGGATGGTGTTCTGTACCACCTCGGTGCCTTTCTTGGCGATGGCAACCGAGCGCTCCGCAACCGCCGAGGATTCCGCGGCGTTGGAGGATACCTGGTCGATGGAAACCGCCATTTCGTTAACGGCGGCAGAGGCGCCGGCGATTTCCTGCGCCTGGTGCTCGGAAGCGTCCGCCAGATGCATCGCTGTGGACTGTGTTTCCTGAGCCGCACCGGCTACCCGCACGGCGGTGCCCCGGATGGCCTGTACCAGGCCGCGCATCTGGTCGATCGCGTAGTTGATGGAGTCAGCGATGGCGCCTGTGAAGTCCTCGGTAACCGTGGCCTCGGCCGTGAGGTCACCATCCGCCAGGTCCGCCAGTTCGTCCAGCAGTCGCAGGATCGCATTCTGGTTCTGCTCGTTCTGGGTCTGGGTGGCTGCCAGGCGTTCCTGGGCTTCCCGGTACAGGGTAATACCGATGAAGATGACGATCACGACCATGATGGCCAGGATGGCGAAGGCCAGGGTCGGGCTGAGCAGCCGGGTCTCTGCCTGCACGGTGAAGGATTCGGCCAGTTCGGAGAGCTGGGCCAGAAGGTCTTCGGAGTTCTGGAAGATTTCGCCGGCGGCGTTACGCACCCTGAAGAGGTCGGGAGAGGCTTCAAGGATCGCGTTGACGTTTTCGGAGACGTACTGGAATTGTTCGTTGACCGATCCCAGGGCGTTGAGGGCGGCCTCATCCGTCACCTGGGGGATGCCCATGGCCTGGTTGCCATTGAGCTGGCCTTCCAGAACACGGCCAAACAGGCTGGCGTCCCGGCCGAAGCGGTCGGCGGCGATGACGGCGTCCTCGTCACCGGAAAGAACCGCGTTGACCGAGCGCAGGATGCGCTCTGCCAGCAGGGACTGGCGCTGGGCCAGGGCGATCTGGCTGGCCGGGGCATTGTTGTCCAGCAGGATCTGTACGATGTCTTCGTACTCCACCTGCAGCTGCGGAATGGTCTCGTTCAGGTTACGAGCCACGTCATGGAGGCCAAGAACGCCTTCGCGGGTGGAGAGAATGACATCGGCGTTCTCACGAACCTGTTCCCAGCGATCCTGAACGCCGCTGTTCCGGGCCATCTCACTGGCAGGCAGGCCGGTCTCGGGGTTGCCCTCGGTGACGTTGCTCCAGAGTCGCTGGAACTCATCCCTGGAACGACGTAGCTGGGCAAACGCTGACTCGGTACCCCCGGCCGCTTCCGTGGCGTTCTTTGCGATTTCCTGCGAAAGGACACGCATCTCCGCGGTGTCGGCGATGTATTCCTGATCGTTCTGGCTGTTCTGGTTGATCATGAACAGCACGACAACGAGCAGGACGGTGAGCGCAATCAGCGCAGCGGTCAGGCCGGCAACCAGCTTGTTGCCTCCCTGTCCCTTAATTCCGGCTCTGCTTTTCATTTTCTGGCTCCCGGCCTCGATTCCTGAGTTGGCTAGTGTTGTAGCGGGTTACTGGTGGTCAGTGGGATGCTACTGCCTGTTGTCATCACCCCTGCCACTGAGCGACATCGAGAAAATGCTCATCAATCACCAGATCCCTGGCGGAGAACACTTTCCAGATCTCGTCATCGCGCTCATAGCTGCCGTTGACGAACGGCCGAACGCGGTCGGGCACCCTTCCGGGATCCGCCCTGAAACTTTCCGTTGCGAAGTACTGCATGCCCAGCACGGTATCGACGACCAGGCCACTGAAAATGTCCCCTTCCTCGACCACCAGAACGCGTCGTTCACGCTGGCTCCGGGAGGGCAGGGGGAGGTCGAAAAAGGTGGCCAGATCCACCAGCGGCAACAGGCGGCCCCGCACATTCGCCGCGCCCATCATGAATGAGCGCACGCCGGGAATGTGGGTGAAACGGGGGACGTGCAGGATTTCCGTGACCTCGCCCATGGGTGCCACGTAACGCTCACCGGCCAGGATAAAACCGATACCGTTCCACAGTTCGACGGCTTCCTGCTGCTCCGGCAGGCCGACCGCCAGAGCCCGGCTGCGCTGGGCAATATCCTTCAGTACCGAAAACGGACTGGCCTGGGCAGACATGCGTACTCCGGGTTGTTGTCAGGCAATCAGGGAGCTGATTGTCTTGATCAGGTCATCTTCGTTGACGGGCTTGACCAGATAACCCTTGGCGCCCTGGCGGGTGCCCCATACCCGGTCGGTTTCCTGATCCTTGGTCGTGACGATGACAACCGGGATGGAAGCCGTTTCCGGCGCGCGGGTCAGTTGACGGGTGGCCTGGAAGCCGTTGAGGCCCGGCATGACAACATCCATCAGCACCAGGTCCGGGGTCTCGGAGCGGGCTTTGGCAACCCCATCCGCGCCATTGTCGGCGGTCAGGACTTCGTGCTGGTGTTTTTCCAGAAGGCTGGAGATTTTCTTAACTTCGGTTGGCGAGTCGTCAACAATCAGAATGCGGGCCATGTTTTCCTCGATGGTTCTTGGTGTCGGCAGGTTTACTGTTCAGCCTGTGGCATGTACTGGCGGATGGTATTGAGCAACTCATCCTTGCTGAACGGCTTGGTCAGATACTGATCGGAGCCTACTATCCGACCCTTGGCCTTGTCGAACAGGCCGTCCTTGCTTGACAGCATGATCACCGGCGTCCGTTTGAAGGAGGCGTTGTTCTTGATCAGCGCGCAGGTCTGGTAGCCGTCCAGCCGGGGCATCATGATGTCGACAAAAATGATGTCCGGCTGGGTATCGGCGATCTTGGCCAGAGCGTCAAAGCCGTCGGTGGCAGTGATGACCTCACAGCCCACCTTTTTCAGAAGGGTTTCTGCGGTGCGACGGATTGTTTTGCTGTCGTCGATCACCATAATCTTCAGGTTTTCGAAGTTGTCATCCATTGTCCAACTGCCTTTGCGCTCCAGCGACTGTGATTAGTTGCAATCCGGGTTTTAACACAATACTCCGGGTTGTTCTATAAGCCGTGGCTACTTAATGGATCTCAAGCACAAAACTGTACCTGATGCCATTGTATCCGTGCCCCCGACTTGGGAAATTGATCTGGGACTTCTCCGGATGCATTTGATGCTCCGGTACAATACTATCTGGTATTCCAGCATAGCAGCTAATGACCGGTCCGCTCTGCGCACCGGTTCGTGTTTTCGTTTCCGCCGTCCTGGCATCATCGACCGACAGATTCAGGAGTTTCTATGACCGTCCGCCTCGGTATTGTGATGGATCCCATCGCTGACATTCACTTCAAGAAAGACACCTCACTGGCCATGCTGTGGGCGGCCCAGAACCGTGGCTGGGAGATTGAATACATGGAACTCCCGGACATGTACCTGGATGGCGGCCAGGCCCGGGCTCACACCCGCAGCCTGACTGTCCATATGGACCCGGAGGACTGGTACCGGTTCGGTCCTTCCCAGGACCGGGCCCTGGGCGACCTGGACGTCATCCTGATGCGCAAGGATCCGCCGGTTGACCGGGAATTCCTGATGGCCACCTTTATTCTTGAGGCGGCCGAACGCCAGGGCGCGCTGGTGGTGAACCCGTCCGATACGCTCCGGGACTGCAACGAGAAACTGTTTGCCACCCAGTTCGAGGACCTGACCCCGCCGCTGCTGGTGTCCCGTTCCTCCCAGCGCTTCCGGGAATTCTATGCCAAACACGGCGATGTCATCATGAAGCCGGTTGACGGCATGGGCGGGCACTCCATTTTCCGGGTGAAGGAAAACGACGCCAACCTGGGGGTCATCATCGAAACCCTGACCAACTACGGTACGCACCAGGCCATGGCCCAGAAATACATCCCGGAGATTCTCGACGGGGACAAGCGTATTTTGCTGATTGAGGGCGAACCTGTGCCCTATGCCCTTGCACGAATTCCCTCCCAGGGAGAGAATCGCGGCAATCTGGCGGCCGGTGGTCGTGGCGAGGGCCGCGAACTGACCGACCGCGACCGGGAGATCTGTGCGCGTGTGGCGCCGGTGATCAAGGAAAAGGGACTGATGTTCGTCGGGCTTGATGTGATTGGTGACTACCTGACGGAAATCAACGTGACCAGTCCTACCTGTGTCAGGGAGCTGGACGCCGCGTTCGGAATTGATATCTCCGGCATGCTGATGGATGCCATCGAGCGGCGGCTTGGCCAGGCCTGAGGGGTAGGCAGGTACCAGGAATAATCCATGGCTGTTCAGGTAAGCGACTTCGACCGATTCTCCTTCACGCTGTTCATGGCGCTGGCCCTGCATGCCATCGTCGGGCTGGGAATCACTTTTTCCCCGGAGGATCCACAGCCGGCGGCGCAGACCATGGAAATCACCCTTTCCCGGTTCGAGGACAAGCAGGCCCCGGAGGATGCGGATTTCCTGGCCCAGAGCAATCAGCAGGGCAGTGGTGACCAGTCCGAGGCCAGGGAAATCACCTCGCCCCAGCCTTCGGAGCTGAACCAGCCGGAAGTGGCCCAGGTTCAGCCCCAGCCCCAAACCACCACCGAGCCCGAGCCCCGGCAGGAAAGGACGGTGGTAAAGACCGAGAGCCGCTCCAGCCGGCAGGTTGAGCAGCCTCAGGAGCAGGTCGAGCCGGATCCGGAACCGCTGCCCCGCGCCGAGAAGAAAAGCCTGATGGAGCGCAGCCTGGAAATCGCCTCCCTGGAGGCACGCCTGGCCGAGCAGCAACAGGCCTATGCCCGGCGCCCGCGGGTGAAGCGGGTAACGGCGGTGTCGACCCTGAAATCCAGCAATGCCTGGTATGTCCAGAACTGGGTCGACAAGGTGACCCGGGTGGGCAACCGCAATTACCCGCAGGCCGCAAGGCAGGGAGGTATTCACGGCAACCTCCGGTTGCTGGTTTCCCTGCGCAAAGATGGCACAATCAAGGAACTGGCGATCCTGCAGTCATCCGGCAGTACCGTGCTGGATGACGCGGCCATCCAGATTGTGCGCATGGCGGCGCCGTTTGCGCCTTTCCCGGACAACATGCGCGAAAACATCGACGTACTGGAGATCATACGGACCTGGTCATTCCAGAAACGGGGGCTGACATCCGGATGACAGACAACAAGACTGAACCCTCAAGCCTGAGGCATCATTTCCTGGTGGCTTCGCCCTGGCTGGCGGATCCGCAGTTTCACGGCGGCGTGATCTACATCTGCGAGCACTCCGCCGAGGGAGCCCTGGGCCTGATGATCAACCACCCCATGAGCATCCACCTGGGTGAGATACTCGAACAGCTGGACATGCACGGGGGCGAGATGGACCTGCCGGTGTATTCCGGCGGCCCGGTCCAGCCCGAGCGCGGATTTGTTCTGCATTCCCCGGAACAGTACTGGCAGAACACGGCCCCCGTGGCAGAGGATGTGTTGTTGACGACCTCCCGGGATGTGCTGGAGGGGATTGGCCGGGACGAAGGCCCCGAGTCGTTCCTGGTGGCGCTGGGGTATTCCGGCTGGAGTGAGGGGCAGCTGGAGGAAGAACTGGCGGGTAATGCCTGGCTGACCTGTCCGGCCAGCACCGATATCCTGTTCCGCACGCCGGCCTCCAAACGCTACGATGCGGTGCTCCGACTGATGGGCATTGACCTGAACCAGCTCAGTGATTCGGTGGGCCATGCCTGAAAAGAATGGCAACCGGCGACTACTGGCCTTTGATTTCGGCACCCGTCGAATCGGGGTCGCGTCCGGTCAGGAAATGCTGGGTACCGGCCAGCCGGTGGCGATGATTCCCGCCCGTGACGGCATTCCGGACTGGGACCACGTAGGTCGGCTGCTGGCGGAGTGGCAGCCGGACCTGGTACTGGTGGGTCTGCCGCTGAATATGGACGATACCGAGAACGATATGTGTGCCCGCGCACGCAAGTTCGGCAAGCGGCTGCACGGCCGCTACCATGTTCCGGTGGACATGGTTGACGAGCGCCTGACCAGCTTTGAAGCCAAGGGTGAGGTCATGGCCAGTGGCGGCAGCCGTGACTTTGGTCGCCACGGGGTGGACGACCGGGCGGCGGTATTGATTCTGGAAACCTGGTGCCGGGAGCAGGCTCCCCAACCTGACTGATGAGGCTGAGATGACCGCATTGCTTGAGATCGACCAGTTACTGGGTGAACTGGAAAACGGCTTGCGCCAACTACTCGAAGACCGGGGAGTGGCTCATCCGGCATTGATTGGTATCCGGACCGGTGGCGTCTGGCTGGCGGATATCCTCGGCAAACGCCTGGGCATTGATGAGCCTTTCGGCGAGCTGGATATCTCGTTCTACCGGGATGATTTCAGCCGCATTGGCCTGAACCCGAAAGTCAAACCTTCGAGCCTGCCTTTCGACACCGAGGGCAGGGACATCATCCTGATCGACGACGTGATCATGAGCGGGCGCACCATCCGTGCCGCCATGAATGAGATCTTCGATTACGGTCGACCGGCCAGTATCATACTGGCGACCCTGATCGACCTGGGGGCCCGGGAACTGCCCATTCAGCCGGATGTAACCGGCAGGACCCTGGCGCTCAGCAGTGACCAGAGAGTCAAGCTGCGGGGCCCCGAGCCACTGCATATCGAACTCCAGTCATCCGGACAGTAATCCTCTCCAACCGATAACAGGCAGACCATGACCGCGAATGACCCTTCCCCGAATCACCTGCAGCTGACCCGGGATGGTCAGTTGCGGCACTTCCTGACCCTGGACGGTCTTGACCGCGAACTGCTGACCGACATTCTCGACACCGCCGATTCCTTCATCGAGGTGGGGGAACGCCGGATCAAGAAGGTCCCGCTGTTGCGGGGGCGTACCGTGGTTAACCTGTTCTTCGAGTCCAGTACCCGCACCCGGAGCACCTTCGAGCTGGCTGCCAAGCGCCTGTCGGCGGATGTGCTGAACCTCGATATCTCCACGTCATCCACCTCCAAGGGGGAATCGCTCTCCGATACCCTGCTGAACCTTGAGGCCATGGCCAGTGACATGTTCGTGGTGCGTCACTCCCAGAGCGGGGCCCAGCACTTTATTGCCGAGAGTGTCACGCCGGGTGTCGCCATCATCAATGCCGGCGATGGCCGCCACGCCCACCCCACCCAGGCCATGCTGGACATGCTGACTATCCGGCAGCACAAGGGCGGTTTTGAGGGGCTGAAGGTGGCCATTGTCGGCGACATCCTGCATTCCCGGGTTGCCCGTTCCCAGATCCGCGCCCTCAACGAGCTGGGCGCCGCTGAAGTCCGGGCGATTGCCCCGGCCACCCTGTTGCCGACGGATGTGGAGTCTCTGGGCTGCACTGTTGAATACGACATGGCGCGGGGCATGAAAGATCTGGACGTGGTGATGATGCTGCGACTGCAGAAAGAGCGCATGGAGGGGGCGCTGCTGCCCAGCGAACGGGAATTCTACCGTCTCTATGGCCTGAACCAGGAAAAGCTGGCGCTGGCCAAACCGGACTGCATTGTCATGCATCCGGGGCCGATCAACCGGGGCGTTGAGATTGAGTCGGCGGTGGCGGATGGACCGCAATCGGTGATTCTCAATCAGGTGACCAACGGCATTGCCATACGGATGGCGGTCATGTCCATGGCCATGAGCGGCCAGACGGCCGAGCGCCAGCAGAAACTCTCGGACACCGGGGAGGCCGCCCAATGAACGCGACAGAACAGACTCTGAGGATTACCGGTGGCCGCCTGTTTGATGGCCAGGGCGAACTTCGTGACAATCCCGGCCTGCTGATCCGGGGTGGCCTGGTGGCCGGCGTCGGCGATGCGGCCGCCCGGGCCGACAGCGAGTACGACGCCACCGGTTGTGTGGTCGCCCCCGGCTTTGTCGATCTGTGCTGCAATCTGCGTGAGCCGGGTAACGGTCAGAAGGGCAACATTGCCTCCGAAACCCGAGCCGCCGCCCACGGTGGTTTCACCACCGTCTGCGCCTCACCGGAAACGTCACCGGTGAATGATTCCAGTGCGGTCACCCACCTGATCCGTGAAGCGGCCAGCAGCCGCGGCGCGGTCAGGGTATTGCCCATTGGTGCCATCACCCGCGGGCTGCAGGGCGAACTGCTCAGTGATATGGCCGGACTGAAGGCGGCGGGCTGTGTGGCGGTCGGCAATGGCTCCCGGGGCGTGATCAATGCCCGTACCCTGCGCCGGTGCATGGCCTATGCCCAGACCTTCGGCCTGACGGTGATGTTCAGTCCTGAGAACCAGGCCCTGGCGGCGGACGGCTATGCCCATGACGGCCAGGTGGCGACCCGCCTGGGTCTGCTCGGTATTCCGGAAGTGGCTGAGACGGCAGCCGTTATGGAAATGCTGCTGCTGGCCGAGGAAACCGGCGTCAGGCTGCATCTGAGCCAGCTGTCCTGTGCCCGTAGTGTCGAGATGCTGGCCCAGGCCCGGCAGCGGGGAATCGCGGTGACGGCCGATGTGGCCATGCACCAGTTGGTGTTCACCGATCAGGCCCTGGCCGGTTTTGACTCCCGTTTCCACGTACGTCCGCCTCTGCGCTCGGAAACGGACCGGCGAGCCCTGGTAGCCGGGGTCCGGGAGGGCGTCATCGACGCCATCGTGAGCCAGCATCAGCCCCATGATTCCGCCGCCAAACAGGCGCCTCTGGCGGCCAGTGAGCCGGGCCTGTCGAGCATCGAAAGTGTGCTCTCACTGGGGCTGGAGCTGGTCCAGCGAGGGGAGCTGGATCTTTCACGGCTTCTGGAAGCACTGAGTTCGGGGCCGGCTTCGGTGGTGGAGCGCCGGGCGGCTATTGCCGAGGGCATGCCTGCGGATCTGTGTGTGTTTGAATGCGAGGGACAATGGCTGCCATCCGCCCAGACCCTGCTTTCTGAAGGTCGCCATGGGCCGGTGCTCGACCGTTCCCTGCCGGGCCGGATGAAGCTGACTCTGGTTGCGGGTGGCGTGGCCTGGTCGGATGCCGGATAACCAGCCGCACGGACTTGTGCAGTAAGGAAAAAGCCCGCCGATGGCGGGCTTTTTTGTTGCTAGCGGATGGCGTCCTTGAGGGCCTTGCCGGCCTTGAAGCCGACCGTCTTGCTGGCGGGAATCTGAATGGTCTGGCCGGTCTGCGGGTTGCGGCCATTGCGGGCTTCACGTTCACGTATATTGAAGGTGCCGAAGCCGATCAGGGTAACGTCTTCGCCTCTGGCAGCGGCGGCGGAGATCTGGTCGGTAAAGGCGTTGATAACTTCGCTGGCTTTTTCCCGCGTCAGATCCGTCCGGTCGGCAATCGCGGCGGCAAGTTCAGGTTTGCGCATCTGCTTCTCCTGTTATCGTTTTCGTTCTGTTTTTGTCTTTGTCTGCTTTGCCGTCTGCCCGGCTTTCGGGCCGACGGTAGGAGCAATCTATAGTGTCTCACACCGGATTGTGCAAATAAAAAAAGCGCCGTGCTGTGACGCAGGGCGCTTTTTATCCGGCGTTACCGAAGGCGTTATTTCAGCTTCGGTCCGGCCTCGACGATGGCGTCTGCCACGTCAAACTTCTTGAAGTTCTCGACGAACTGGGTGATCAGTTCCTGGGCCTTGCCGTCGTAGTAGTCCTCGCTGACCCAGGTCTGACGCGGATTCAGCAGGTTGCTGTCAACACCCGGCACGTGTTTCGGGACATCCAGATTCAGGGTGTCCAGGTGCTCGGTTTCGGCATCGTCCAGGTCACCGTTCTGGATGGCGGCGATGATGGCACGAGTGGTCGGGATGTTGAACCGTGTGCCCTCACCGAAGGGCCCGCCGGTCCAGCCGGTGTTGACCAGGAAAACCTTGCTGCCGAACTCGTCAATCCGCTTCATCAGCAGCTCGGCGTAGACGCCGGCCGGACGCGGGAAAAAGGGCGCGCCAAAGCAGGTGGAGAAGGTCGACTTGAGCTTGGAGGAGGAGCCCATTTCAGTGGAACCCACCAGCGCAGTGTAGCCGCTCAGGAAGTGATAGGCGGCGGCTTCCCGGCTGAGGATCGATACCGGCGGCAGTACGCCGGTCATATCGCAGGTCAGGAAGATGATGTGGGACGGCTCGCCAGCGCGGTTCTCAATGACCCGTTTCTCCACATGCTCCAGCGGGTAGGCGCAGCGGGAGTTTTCGGTCATGGCGGTGTCGGTGTAGTCCGGCTCCCGGGTCTCCTCGTCGATAGCCACGTTCTCAACGATGGCGCCGAAGCGGATGGCGTCCCAGATGATCGGCTCGTTTTTCTGGCTCAGGTCGATGCACTTGGCGTAGCAGCCGCCTTCGATGTTGAAGACCGTACCCGGGCCCCAGCCGTGCTCGTCGTCACCGATCAGGAACCGGTGCGGGTCTGCCGACAGGGTGGTCTTGCCAGTGCCGGACAGACCAAAGAACAGGCAGGTTTCACCGGTTTCGCTGACGTTGGCGGAGCAGTGCATGGGCAGCACGTCTTTTTCCGGCAGCAGGAAGTTCTGCACAGAGAACATGGCCTTTTTCATCTCGCCGGCGTAGTGCATGCCTGCCAGCAGAACCTTGCGGCGGGCAAAGTTGATGATCACACAGCCATTGGAGTTGGTGCCGTCCCGTTCCGGAACACATTCGAAATTGGCGGCGTTCAGGATCTGCCATTCCTGCTTGTCGGACGGGTTGAAGCTGTCCGGGCGGATGAACAGGTTGCGGCCGAACAGATTCTGCCAGGCCGTTTCGGTGGTCATTTTCACCGGCAGGTAATGCTCGGGATCGGAGCCAACGTGAACGTGGGAAACGAACCGGTCATTCTCGGTAATGTAAGCCTCAACGCGGTCCCAGAGGGCGTCGAACTTGTCGGCATCGAACGGACGGTTGATCGGGCCCCAGTGGATGTCGTCTACCGTGCTCGGCTCCTCGACGATGAAACGGTCCATCGGAGACCGACCGGTGCGCTCGCCGGTGGTGACCACCAGGGAACCGTTGGCAGCCAGCTGGCCTTCGTTACGTGCCAGTGCCAGCTCGACCAGTCGTGCTGTACTCAGATCTGTATAAGTGTTGCTCACTTCGACCTCGCCCTTGGGATAGCTTCGTGGTTGTCCGGGCCGTCCCCCCAACTGACGGAATTCTGAACAACCGGATCAATTCAGGCGCGCTATTATGCCAGAGACGCCTGCAAAAAACGACAACCCGCCAAGCCTTGCGGCAGACGGGCTGGGGGCAAAACGCATCGCTTCCTAGTGTAGCGTATGTCCGGTGAAAAGATGATCAATATCATTTCTATCGAAGCGATAGTTCGCATGACAGAACTGACAGTCCATCTCAATCACGCCCTGTTCCTCCAGGATGCTGTAGCACTCCTCGCGGCCCACGGATTCCAGCGCAGCCAGGGTGCGCTCCCGTGAGCAGCTGCATTTGAAGGCAACCGGTTCAGGCTCGAACAGCCGCACGGTTTCCTCGTGGAACAGCCGGTGCAGCAGGTCCTCGCTACCCAGTTCCAGAAGTTCCTCGGCCTTGACGGTGGCGGCCAGATGGTTGACCCGGTTCCACAGGTCCTGGTCTTCCTCGGTATTGCCCGGCATGCGCTGCAGCATCAGGCCGGCGGCGGTATCGCCCCCGGTAAACAGGAACAGGCTGGTGGCAATCTGCTCCGACCGTTCGAAGTATTCTTCCAGGCAGCCAGCCAGGGTGTCGGCTTCCCTGGGTACTACGCCCTGATAGCGCTGGCCCTGTTCCGGAGTAATGGTGATGGCCATGCGGCCGGCGCCGAGCAGTTCATTCAGGGTTTCACCGGTCATCGCCTGCTCGTTGAAGCGTGCCAGGCCGCGGATGTAACGGTCGTGGGTGCATTCGGTCATGAGCGTGCTCAGGGAGCCTTCACCGGCGGCCTGCAGGGACAGTGTGCCCTGGAATTTCAGGGAGCTGCTCATCAGCACGCTGGCGGCGAGGGATTCGCCCAGCAGACCGCTGACGGCCTCCGGGTAGGGGGCCTGGCCGGTGATTTCGCGGAAGCTCTCACCCAGTTGTACCCAGGCGCCCCGGATCTGGCTGTTTTCAAAGATGAAGCGCTGGAACTGGTCTCGGGATGCCATGGTGTCTCCTGATTCAAAGGCCATTCTGTTCGCGGAAGCGCCGGATATCCCGGCGGTCTTTCTTGTTGGGCCGGCGCGCCGGTGGTAATTGCGCCGCCTGCATGGTTTTGCGTTGCCAGGCCTGGTCTTCCCGGCGTTTCACGCTGTCTTCGGTTTCGTGGTAGAGCGTCTGGGCTTCCGGCGCGCCACGGCGCCGGTCGCTGAGTCCATCGATGATGACGATTTTCTCCTGCCAGCCCAGGCGCAGGGTCAGCCTGGCGCCGGTTTCGACAACCTTGCCGGGTTTGCTGCGCTGGCCGTTGTAATGCACCTTGCCACCTTCGATGGCTTCCTTGGCCAGTGAGCGGGTCTTGTAGAAGCGCGCGGCCCAGAGCCATTTGTCGAGCCGGACTTTCGGAGTGTCAGTGTCGGTTGCCGTCATGTCTCCTCACCTGAAGGAATGCGGTTGCGAGTATACCCGCGTCACACCCTCGATGGCAGGGGTTGGAGCCGGTTCAGATCCGGCAGGATTTCATCAAAATGGTGGATGCCGGGGAACTCCGGGTGCTGTTCCCGGGCGGGATGCCTGCTGTCCGGGGAAAGAATTGCCAGGCACTGGCGGATGCCGGCATTGCGGGCACTTTCCAACACCGGGAAGCTGTCGTCCACCATCAGGGTGCGCTCGTGATGGTAGGGGGTGCCCCTGGCCAGGTCCTGCCAGAACCCCGGTTCCTCTTTGGCTTTGCCCAGGTCATGACTGGAAATGATGCCGTCCACGTGCGCGTCCAGCCCGGTCCGTTCCAGCTTCAGAGCCAGCGGGTCCGGGTGGCAGTTGGTAACGATGACCGAACGCAGGCCTTTGCGGCGCAGGGTCTGAAGAAAATCGGTGGCGTGGGGGCGGTAACCGATGCGATCACCCACTTCCGCTTTCAGGCTGGGAATGTCCAGCGACAGGCGCTCGCTCCAGTAGTCGGTGCAGTACCAGTTCAGTGTGCCGCGCTCGGACAGGATCATGTTAACCAGGGAGTCCCGGGTCTGTTCCGGGTCCAGCTGGTAGTGCTCGGCATAGCGACGGGGCAGGTGCTCGAGCCAGAAGTGGGTATCGAAGTGCAGGTCCAGCAGTGTTCCGTCCATGTCGAGGAACACTGTGTCCAGTGATGACCAGTCCACCATAACCAAAAACAGCCTGAAGAATTTCTTTCAGGCTGCCTCAGATTCCCGGGTCTGGCAAGCCGGGATACTACGGACCGACGGGGTGGTCAGTCTTCCTGTTGCTCGACCGGTGGCTTTTTGTAGCCGGTGCGGGTGCAGCCGAGGCAGCGAACAAACGTGGCCTTGGCGGGCTCGGCAACCAGTACCCGGCCTGCTTCGGTGGCGTTGCCGCCCAGTGCTGCAAACGGAACCGACACCACGTAAACAGCGCTGCCAACAATGGTGGTGGCCAGCAGCAGCGGACGAAGCAGCAGCGCGTCGGTGGTCATGGCCAGGGCCGAGGGGCTTTCATCCACAGCCTGTGCGTGACCGACGGACGAAAAGGCCAGCAGGCAGGCGGCAACGGTGGCAATCAGCGTACGGGAAATCTTGCGGGTCATGATCAATCTCCTTGTCCTTTGCTAACTATGAATCATATTGTCTCAATTTCAAACGGTTTTCCTCCGAAAACGTGAACGGAGGCCCGCTAACGCTGACAGCGGGTGCAGTAGACCGTGCTCCGGTTGTTCATGCGGATTTCCTTCAGGGCCCGGCCACACTCCCAGCATGCCTCCCCTCCGCGCCCGTAAACCAGCAGTGACTGGGCAAAATAGCCGGGCTTGCCATCGCTGTTGACGAAGTCCCGAAGGGTCGTGCCGCCCATGAGGATGGCGGCGGCCAGGGTTTCCCGGATGGCCTGGGCCAGCAGGTGGTAGCGGTCCAGGCTGATGCGGCCGGCTTTCCGGCGCGGGTGGATACCGGCCTTGAACAGGGCTTCGTTGGCGTAGATGTTACCAACACCCACCACCACGTGGTTGTCCATGATGAAGGACTTCACTGGGGTCTGCTTGTTGCGGGACTGGCGGTGGAGCCAGGGGCCGTTAAAGACCTCCGACAGGGGTTCGGGGCCCAGGTCCCGTAGCAGGGGGTGCTGATCCGGCCGCTCGGCCCAGAGCCAGCACCCGAAACGGCGGGGGTCGTTGAATCGCAGCAGGCGACCATTGGCCAGTTGCAGTTCCACATGGTCGTGCTTCATGGCGGGACTCTGGTCGGTGATCACCCGCAGGCTGCCGGACATGCCCAGGTGCACGATCACAGTGCCGGTATCCAGTTGTAGCAGCAGGTATTTCGCGCGCCGCTCCACGGAACGGACGACTTGCCCCTGCAGGCGTTCGGGCAGGTCGTCGGGCACGGGCCAGCGTAACCGGCCATCCCGTACCGTCACTTCGGTAATGGTCTGGCCTTCACAATGCGGGGCAACACCCTGGCGGGTCGTTTCGACTTCGGGTAATTCCGGCATGGTGTCTCAGTCCGTCAGGCTGGTGGGCGAATCGTCGGTCACAGGCAGGCGGAACAGCTTGTAGCAGACCTGGCCAGCCGTTTTTTCCCGGTGCAACTGCCAGCCAGCGGGCACTGGCAGGGTGTTCAGTTCGCTCTCGTGTTCCACGTAAAGCCAGCCGCCGGGTTTCAGCCAGCCGTTGGCTTCGATCAGTGGCAACAGTTGCTCCAGCCAGCTCTGGCGGAATGGCGGGTCCATGAACAGGATGTCGAAGGGTGCTTCAGGGCGGGTGCGCAGATAATCGGAGACGTCCCGACAGACCATCTGGCCGGTGGTGCAGCCCAGAACGCGGAGGTTGTCTTTCAGAGCGTTGGCCAGTGCCGGGGTGTGATCCACCAGGGTGGCCGATGCCGCTCCACGGGACAGCGCCTCCAGGCCGAGCGCGCCGGAGCCCGAGAACAGGTCCAGGCAGTGGCTGCCGGGCAGGTGCATCGCCAGCCAGTTGAACAGGGTTTCGCGGGTGCGGACCGGCGTGGGGCGCACGCCGCCGGCATCGGGGAAGCGCAGTTTGCGGCTGCGCCAGTCGCCGCCGATGATGCGCAGTTCGCCGCCTGCGCCGGTGCTGCTCCGGCCTGCCCCCCGGCGGGCAGGTTTTCGTCTGGCCATGACGTTGCTCCGAAAAGCTGGGACTGAAAAGGAGGGGCAATACTACCGCAAAGGCCCGCCGGGGATAATAGCCCGGTCCTCGCTTAGCTTCGCCAGTCTGCTAGAATGGCGCACTTGTTTCGCCCCGCCCATTCCCGAGGAAGATGGTAAGAATATGACGGCAGAGTGGATTACTATCGGCCTTCTGGCTGTTCTCGTCCTGTGGTTCGTGGCCGATGTCATCGGCAATCGCAAGCGGATCCCGCGTCCCGCGCCGGTTCCGCAGAAGAAACCGGAGGTGGCCGAAGGGCCGGCCCCCGTTGCCGAACAGGAGCCCCCGGCGCAACCGGAGGCCCGTGACGACAGCCAGTCTGAACAGGTGCCGGCGGCTGAGATGCCCGAGCATGAAGCGCCAGCGACAGCACCTGAGTCTGAGCCGGCTCCCGAGCCGGAGCCCGAACCGGCGTCCGAAGCACCGGCCAGCGTGTTCCAGCGTATCCGCAGCGGTCTGGGCAAGACCCGTGCGACCCTGACCGGTGGCCTGGCCGATATGTTCTCGGTCAACAAGAAGATCGATGAAGATCTGCTTGAAGAGATCGAGACCACCCTGCTGATGGCAGACGTGGGGGTGACGGCCACATCCGAGATTATTGAATCCCTGACCGACAAGCTGGAACGCAACCAGCTCAAGGACGGTGAGGCCCTGCGCAAGGCTCTGCGAGAGCAGCTGCATGGCCTGCTCAAAGACGTCACCCAGCCGCTGTCGGTGGACACCGCCAAGGCGCCCTACGTGATTCTCATGGTCGGGGTGAACGGCGTCGGCAAGACCACCACCATTGGCAAGCTGGCCCGCAAGTTCCAGGCCGAGGGCAAGTCGGTCATGCTGGCCGCCGGGGATACCTTCCGGGCGGCCGCTGTCGAGCAGTTGCAGGTCTGGGGTGAGCGTAACGATGTGCCGGTGGTGGCACAGCACACGGGCGCAGACAGTGCCTCGGTCATTTTCGACGCGATCCAGTCGGCCCAGTCCCGGGGCACCGATATTGTGATTGCCGATACCGCCGGCCGCCTGCAGAACAAGGACAACCTGATGAATGAGTTGTCCAAGGTGGTGCGGGTGATGAAGAAACTCGACGAGTCCGCGCCTCATGAGGTCATGCTGGTGCTGGATGCGGGTACCGGCCAGAACGCGTTGAGCCAGGCCCAGGTGTTCCAGCAGGCTGTTGGTGTGTCGGGCATTACATTGACGAAACTGGACGGCACCGCCAAAGGCGGTATCGTATTCGCCATCGCCCGCCAGTTGCAGCTGCCCATCCGCTTTATCGGCGTCGGGGAACAGGCTGAAGACCTGCGCAGCTTCGATGCGGAAACCTTCGTGGACGCACTGTTTGACGAGTAGACCCAGTCGATGATCGAGTTCCGGCAGGTTACCAAACGCTATGACAGCGACCATACCGCCCTGCGTCAGGTGAATTTCCACCTGAACCGGGGCGAACTGGCGTTCCTGACCGGCCACTCCGGGGCCGGTAAAAGTACCCTGCTCAAACTTATCATGGTGATGGAGCGCCCCACCGCCGGGGAAGTCCTGGTCGGTGGCCAGCGTCTGAACAGCATGCCCCGGCGCCAGATTCCCTATATCCGTCGCCACATCGGGGTGGTGTTCCAGAATCACCAGTTGCTGTTCGATCGCACCGTGTTTGATAACGTCGCCATGCCTCTGCACGTCACCGGGGCTTCCCCGGATGCCATTGGCCGGCGGGTGCGGGCGGCGCTCGATAAAGTGGGGCTGCTCAGCAAGGAAAAAATGAACCCGATGCAGTTGTCGGGCGGTGAGCAGCAGCGGGTCGGGATTGCCCGTGCGGTGGTCAACAAGCCGCCGGTGCTGCTGGCCGATGAGCCCACCGGTAACCTGGACCCGGAACTGTCCGCGGACATCATGCAATTGTTCACCCAGTTCAGCCAGGTCGGAGTGACGGTGCTGATCGCATCCCACGATATCGGCCTGATCAATGACATGGGTCGGCGTACGCTCACCCTGGATCACGGTGAACTGGTGGCCGGTGGCACACCCTGGGGAGAGCAGCATGGCCTCTGAGCCCCGTCGCAAGCCGGACAACCCCCGGGGGGCCAACCAGTCCCGCCAGGCGCCGACCACCCAGGCCCGCAGCTATCTGGATCATCACCGGCAGGTGGCGCGGGATGCTGCCCGCCGTCTGACCTCTTCGCCGGTGGCCACCCTGATGACCTGGGCGGTTATGGGCATAGCCCTGGCATTGCCGGTGGGGTTGCTGTTACTGCTCGCCAGTCTGAAAGGTGTCAGCGCAGGATGGGAGAACAGCGCCCGCATTACCGCCTATGTGGCGATGGATACGCCGGTGGCCGAGGCCCGGGCCATGGCCAGCGAGATCGGCCAGGATGGCCGTATCCAGTCAGTGCAGGTGATTGACCGCGACCAGGCCCTGAGCGAATTCCGGGAATCGTCCGGGCTGGGCAACGTGCTGGATTTCCTGGAAGGTAACCCTTTGCCGCATACCCTGCTGGTCACGCCGGAGGAATCCGCCCGGACCGCTGATGGCGTGGAAGCACTGGTTACCTTCATTCGCGGAATGGACGGCATCGAGCGGGTCCAGGTGGACCTGGGCTGGTTGCAGCGGCTCAATACGCTGGCCGATATCCTGGCCCGGGCTGCCTGGGCCCTGTCGTTATTGCTGGCAGCGGCGGTGGTGCTGGTGATCGGTAATACCGTGCGACTGGCTATCGAGAACCGCCGGGATGAAATACTGGTGGCCAAACTGGTGGGTGGAACCGATGCATTTGTGCGTCGTCCTTTCCTTTATACCGGCGCCTGGTTCGGCCTGGGTGGGGGGATTGTGGCCTGGCTGCTGGTCCAGGGTTCGTTCTGGTGGCTCAACGGCCCCATTGAAAAACTGGCGGCGCTGTATCAAAGTGACTTTTCACTGCAGGGGCCCGGGTTTTCCGGTGCACTGGCCCTGATCGGGTTTGCCATGGTGCTGGGCTGGCTGGGTGCCTGGGTTGCGGTGAAGCGCCATATGGACGATATTGATCCGGGAGATATCGCGGGCGGGTGATCCGGATATCGGGAAAACCGTATGGTAGAAAACCCTTTCCGTGCCGTAGCTTGGAAAGTGAAGAAGTAAAGCAGGATTTCTCAGATTGCTGATTTAAAAGCGGTTTACTGAGGAGTCGGGAACTCTTTTGCATCTTGGCGGTCTATATTTCAGTTGCTATATTTAGCGGTCGTCAGGTTTGGAGGTTGATGCATGGGTACGAGTTTACAACTGGTTGACAGACTGGTTCCGGGTGCCAATCTCGACGCCTACATTCAGGCGGCGAGCCGTATTCCGGTGCTCTCTGTGGAAGAAGAGCGCGATCTGGCGGAACGGCTCCACTATCATGGCGACGTGGAAGCCGCCCGCCAACTGGTGCTCTCACACCTGCGGTTTGTGGTACACATCGCCCGCAGTTATTCCGGTTATGGTCTGGCCCAGGCCGACCTGATCCAGGAAGGCAACGTGGGACTGATGAAGGCCGTCAAGCGCTTCAATCCGGAGTACGGTGTCCGACTGGTGTCTTTCGCTGTGCACTGGATCAAGGCCGAGATTCACGAATTCATTCTGCGCAACTGGCGCATCGTGAAGGTGGCAACCACCAAGGCCCAGCGCAAGCTGTTCTTCAATCTGCGTAGCCAGAAGAAAAAGCTGGCGTGGCTGAACCACGATGAGCTGGAGGCCGTAGCCAAGGACCTCGGGGTTGAGCCCCAGGTGGTCCGGGATATGGAAGGCCGCCTTGCCTCCCAGGACACCGCGTTCGACGGTCCGATGGACGATGATGATGACAGTGCCTATCAGGCGCCGGTGCATTATCTGGAAGATCGCCGCAGCAATCCGGCCGAACAGCTGGAAAACGCGGACTGGACCGAGGATGCCAATGGCCGCCTGATGCAGGCGCTGTCGGCTCTGGATGAGCGCAGTCAGGATATTCTCCGGGCCCGCTGGTTGTCCGAGAGCAAGTCAACGCTGCACGAGCTTGCGGACAAGTACGGCGTATCTGCTGAGCGTATCCGGCAGCTCGAGAAAAACGCGATGAAGAAAATCCGGGCACAGATGACCGAGGCCGCCTGACCCGGAATTGGTCGCAAACCGGAAACGCCACCATCGGAAACGTTGGTGGCGTTTTTGTTTGTATAATCGGAACCTGCTAAAACGGTTGGACGGAATGGGGAGGGGCTGTCCAAAACACGCTCCTGGCGGCACATCCATGTGACGCTTGGGCTCCGCCATCCCTGGCTCCGCACAGTTTTGGACAGCCCCTCCCCATTCCGTCAGACAGGCTTCCATATTCCGACAAAGGCCCGAGCTATGACCACACCCCGCCCTCACATCGCCTTCCTGGGCATTGGCCTGATGGGTGCGCCCATGACCCGCAACCTGCTGGATGCCGGCTTTGCGATGACACTCTGGAACCGCACGGCCAGCAAATGCGAGCCTTTTGCCTCCGAGGCGACCATAGCGAACTCTCCATCCGAGGCGGTGGCGAATGCCGACCTGGTGATCTGCATGTTGGAGAACAGCGATGTGGTCGAACAGGTGCTGGTGTCCCAGGGGGTGATTGACGCGCTCCGGCCCGGCGCATTGCTGATTGATATGAGTTCGGTGCAGCCCTCGGTGGCCCGGCATCACGCCGCCCTGGCCGGTGAGCGCGACTGTGGCTACGTGGATGCGCCTGTCTCCGGCGGCACGGTGGGCGCCGAGCAGGCAAGGCTGAGCATCATGGCCGGCGGCTCCGAGGCCGATGTCGCCAGGGCCGAACCGGTGTTCCAGGCGCTCGGGACCTGCACCCGCATTGGCCCGGTCGGAGCCGGCCAGCTCGCCAAGCTCGCGAACCAGGCCATTGTCGGCATCACCATCGGGGCCGTGTCCGAAGCGCTGTTGCTGGCGGCAAAAGGCGGCGCCGACCCGGCGGCTGTGCGTGAGGCGCTGATGGGCGGCTTTGCCGGCAGCCGGATTCTGGAGCTGCATGGCCAGCGTATGATCGACCGGGACTTCGAGCCGGGTGCGCCGGCCCGCATCCAGTTGAAGGACCTGCGAATGATCCTGGACGAGGCCCGGGCGGAGGGGCTGACCCTGCCCCTGGCGCAGCAGGTACACAACGGTTACCAGTCGCTGGTAGCCAATGGCCACAGCGATGTGGATCATAGTGGCCTGCTGCTGGAACTGGAACACCTGAACGGCGCCCTGATGGGCTCGCTGGGTCGCGGGCCCAGGGAGTAAGCCATGCCGCGTTTCGCCGCCAATCTCACCATGCTGTTTACCGAGGTCCCCTTTCTGGAGCGCTTTGGTCTGGCCCGGGCTGCCGGTTTTTCCGGCGTAGAGTACCTGTTCCCCTACGCCTGGCCGGCTGACACCCTGGCTAAAGAACTGAGCAGGCATGAGCTGACCCAGGTCCTGTTTAATCTGCCACCCGGGGACTGGGATGCCGGAGAGCGGGGCATCGCCTGTCTGCCCGGCCGGGAACAGGAGTTCCATGAGGGGGTACAACAAGCCCTCAAGTACGCGAAGGCGCTCGACTGTCGTCGGATTAACTGTCTGGCAGGCCTGAAGCCGATGGACGTCGACGAGCCGGTGGCCTGGCAGACTCTGGTGGCCAATGTCCGCTATGCGGCCGAATGCCTGCAGGCTGAGGGCATCACCCTGTGTCTGGAAGCGATCAATTCCCGGGTCGACATGCCGGGGTTCATGCTGGATACCTCGGAGCGGGTCATGGCATTGATCCGTGACGTCGATGCCGATAACGTGCGGTTGCAGTATGATCTGTACCATATGCAGATCATGGAAGGGGATCTGATCCGCCGAATCGAGCACCTGTTGCCCTGGATCGGGCACATACAGTTTGCCGATAACCCTGGTCGTCATGAGCCAGGTACCGGTGAGATTAACTTTTCGAATGTTTTTGGGGCGCTGGACCGCCTTGGATACACCGGCTGGTTAAGTGCGGAATACCATCCCCAACAGGGTACAGGGCGGTCTCTGGGCTGGCTCATGGCGGGGCGCTGACCGTCGCCGTCAGCGACACCCTCTTACAGGATCGTAACTGGTCGGTTTTCTGAGATCTCCGTACCCTAGTTCACAATTGATTGAGAATCAGGAGGAGCACCGGTGAAAGCGCTGGTAATCGAAGATGATCAGGATGTGGCGAGCTATCTGCTGAAAGGGCTTCGTGAATCCGATTTTGTTGTCGATCATGCCGCCGATGGCAAAGAGGGCATGATGATGGCCGCCAGCGAAGACTACGACATCATGATCGTGGATCGCATGCTGCCAGGCATGGACGGGCTTTCCATCATCAAGACGGTCAGGGCGACCGGTAACCGGACCCCTGTCATCATCCTCAGCGCCCTGGGCGATGTGGACGACCGTGTTGAAGGTCTGCGTGGCGGTGGCGATGATTATCTGACCAAACCCTTCTCATTCCATGAACTGCTGGCGCGTATCGAGTCTCTGATTCGCCGTAACCAGCACACCGCGGAAACCGAGACTGTACTGCGTGTGGCGGATCTGGAAATGGATCTGCTGGCGCGTACGGTGAAAAGGGCCGGCAAGAATATTGATGTCCAGCCCCGGGAATTCCGCCTGCTGGAATACCTCATGCGCAATGCCGGCCAGGTGGTTACCCGCACCATGCTGCTGGAAAAAGTCTGGGATTATCACTTTGACCCCCAGACCAATGTGATTGATGTACACATCAGCCGGTTGCGTGCCAAGATCGACAAGGAGTTCGATACTCCGCTGCTGCAGACGGTCCGGGGCGCGGGATACATGCTGCGTGAAACTGCTTAGTCAGCTCCGGACCTCGTCCTTCCAACTGGCCCTTCTGTACATGGTGGTGTTTGCCACCTCCGTGTTCATATTGCTGGCCTTTATCTACTGGCGCACCGCCGGGTTCATGACTGCCCAGACCGACGAGACCATCGAGGCGGAAATCGCCGGTCTGGCGGAGCAGTACCGCAGCGGTGGTGTCAACGGGCTGATCACCATCCTGCGCGAGCGGGTTGCCCGTGACCCCAATGCCAAGTCCATTTACCTGCTGACCACGGACGACTCCGTCAAACTGGCGGGTAATCTGGAAACCTGGCCGGGGGAAAGCCACTCCTCGGAGACCGGCTGGATCAACTTCACCCTTGATGAGTCCGTAGGCTGGAATGGCCCGGAGAGGCTGGCGCGGGCCCGTATCTTTGAGGTCCAGGGCGGCTTGCGTCTGCTGGTCGGGCGTGATGTGGATGATCTGACCAACCTGAAAAAGGTCATTGAGGCGGCCATCAACTGGGGCATGGGGATTACGCTTGCCCTGGCCCTGCTGGGCGGTTTCCTGATGAGTCGCAGTACCACCCGGCGCATCGAAGTGATCAACAGCACCTCCCGGCGGATCATGAACGGTCATCTGTCCCTGCGTATTCCGACTCGGGGAACCGACGACGATTTCGATCAGTTGGCGGATAACCTCAACCGTATGCTGGACCGGATCGTGTATCTGATGGAAGGCATCCGGCATGTTTCGGACAACATCGCTCACGATCTGCGGACACCGCTGACCCGCCTGCGTAACCAGCTTGAGAATACCCTGATCACCGTGGATGATGACGAGGCACGGGAGCATGTGGGCCGTGCGGTGGCGGAGGCGGACCAGTTGCTCGCCACCTTTAACGCGCTGCTGCGGATTGCCCGACTGGAAACCCGGGGTAACACGGCCGATATGAAACCGGTGGCGCTGGATGAACTGGTGGCCGATGCCTGTGAACTATACGAAGCCCTGTCGGAAGAAAAAGACCAGGAATTCCGGCAGTCCATGCAACCGGGTGTGGTCATTGACGGCGATCGTGACCTGCTGTTCCAGATGGTCAGCAACCTGATTGACAATGCCATCAAGTACACCCCGGAGCAGGGTGTGATTGAGGTGAACGTGCGCCGGGATAATGCTGACGCGGTCTTTGAGGTCCGGGATTCGGGTATCGGTATCCCGGACGACGAAAAAGACCAGGTGTTCCAGCGGTTCTACCGGGTCGGTAAAAGCCGGTCATTGCCTGGCAATGGTCTGGGGCTGAGCCTGGTCAATGCGGTGGCCGAGATTCATCAGGGCCGGATTGTGCTCACCGACACTTACCCCGGTGACGACATGCCCGGCCTGACCACTACGGTTTACATCCCGGCCCAGCGCAGGAAATCCAAGCGCCAGAAGGCGATTGAGAACAATACCGTTGATGGCGCATCGGAAAACGGGGACAGCCGGGATCAATGAGTCTGCCGGCATTTCCGGATCCTTCGCGCAACCCGGCCCAGACCATCCTGCCTGGTCTCCAACCGCTGTCGGGTACGTTCCAGTTGCAGCCGACGGCGGGCCATTTTTGCCTGCAGGCTGTCCCACTGCCCCTGTAACCAGATCTGCCGGAGCATCAGGTAGGCAGCGATATTGTGCCGGTTCACTTTGCTGGTGATGCCCCAGTCATCCAGTTGATAGCCCAGGGCGTCGATACCGGACAGAGCTTTTTCCTGCCATTTTCGGGTGCTCATTGACTGCTTTCCTCCTTGCCAAAACGTAACGCCGGGGCCACTGCGATGTAATCACGGATATGCAGAATAGAGAGTGTAGATTTGGAGGCAGGGCGTCAACTGCTTGCCTCCTCCTCCAGCACAGCGCTAGCCTTGTACCCCGTGATTCACGGGGTTTTTTTATACCTGAAATTTCTCCGGAGAGCTCCTGATTTATTGCCAATGGTCCGTCCGGCCCGTCTGGCAGCTCTCCGTTCGTCTGGAAGCTGTGACCATGAGTAAACCGACCGGCAGTGGCAATGCCCGTCCCCGGTACATTACACCGGAAGGTGAACGGGCTCTGCGCGACGAGCTCCAGTACCTGTGGAAGGTCAAACGCCCGGAAGTGACCCAGGCGGTCAGGGAAGCGGCGGCGCAGGGGGATCGTTCGGAAAATGCGGAATACATCTATGGCAAGAAACAGCTCCGGGAAATTGATCGGCGGGTCCGTTTCCTGAGCAAGCGCCTGGACGAGCTGACCGTGGTGGATCGCCTGCCGGATGACCAGAGCCGGGTCTACTTCGGGGCCTGGGTCACCGTTGAACATGAAAACGGCGACGAACAGAGCTTCCGGATCGTCGGTGCCGACGAGTTCGACCTGGACCGGGGCTACCTGAGTCTGAACGCACCCATTGCCCGGGCCCTGATCGGCAAACGACTGGACGATGAGGTGTCGGTGAAAACGCCGGAGGGCTGGATCACGCTGGTGATCACTGACATCCGGTACGAACCGCCCGGGGAGGCCGGCTAGGGGTTCAGGCGGCCACGGTGCTATCGGTGACCGGCTTGCCGAGGACGTCCGCGTAAAAGAACATCAGGGCCTGTCGGGCCTGATTCAGGCGCGCCCGTGACAGGCGCAGGCTGTCACGAAGGTAGGCGAGAAACTGCTGCTGCTCCTCATCGGAAAAACCGGAGGGGTCCCTCAGATCGTGGAAAAGCACAAACCGGTCGATCCAGTGCAGGTAGGTCTGTTCCGCCCGCTGGTTCAGTTGCTGCTTTTCAATCGCGGTCCGGAGCTGGTCTGCCAGGCCCGGGCTGGATTGCCTGAGTGCTTCGGGAATGCCCATGGTATGAACTCGTGTTAACCCCTGTTGTTGTTATAGTGCGCGCATGATATGACAATGGTTTTAAGGCCGCAAAAGATGTGGCGGTCGACTGTGTCACAGAAAGACACGGCCGTGGCTGCCCTTGACTCCGGTCAAGTGTTGGCAGGCCCCGGCGCTCTAGAGTGAAGTCAGATGCCTGTTCATTCTCATCAGGCCAGACGGGAGAACGATATGACACTGGAAAAGCACGATCTGTTGCGCGAACTGCCCGAATCCAAAGAGAGCATTCACGAGCTTAAAACCCACGATACCCACTTCGCCCGCCTGTTCGAGGAATACCACGAACTCGATCATGAAATTCACCGCATTGAAAGTGGCGCCGAGCACACCGCCGACGAATATTTGGAAACCCAGAAGAAGAAACGCCTGAGCCTCAAGGATCAGTTGTATGGGATGGTCCGGGATTACGAGGCCACCAAAGCCAGTTAACCGAGTGATGCCCGGTGACGATACAGGCACCGGGCATCACACCTGAAAGCCCGGGCGGGAATGCCCGGGTTCTCGCCGAAGATAAGGGCAAGGGATCATGCCACTGCACACCATCAGGCCATTCCGGGCGTCGTTTCCGGCCCTGGCCCTCGCCGCTGTTCTGTTGATACTAATGCCTCTCGGTCAGTCGCTTGCTGAGCCACCGGCCATTCCCCTGGCGAACGTCTACGACAAGGGCGTTCATCTGGCCGATTACTGGGTCAGCGAAAAGCTTGATGGCGTACGCGCCTATTGGGATGGTCAGCAGTTATGGTCAAGGGGTGGACACGTCTATCATGCGCCGACATGGTTTACCCGTGGCTTCCCGCCACACCCTCTGGATGGCGAGTTGTGGGCTGGCCGGGGCCGGTTCGCTTTCCTCTCGGGCGTGGTCCGAAAGCATGAGCCTGTGGAGGCGGAGTGGCGGCAGGTACATTTTCATGTCTTCGATCTGCCGGTGCCGGGCCTACCGTTTGATGAGCGTTACCAGCGCCTGGAGGCTTTGGTGTCGACTTCCGGGGCCTCCTACCTGCGACTGGTTCGGCAGGCGCCGGTGGGCAGTCACAAAGAGCTGATGGCCCGCATGGAGCGAATCGTTGCCGATGGCGGCGAGGGTCTGATGCTCAAGCGTATCAGGAGTCTCTACCAGTCAGGGCGTTCGGATGATCTGCTCAAGGTAAAACCTTTCCAGGATGCCGAAGGCCGGGTTATCGGGCATGTTCCCGGCGAGGGCCGTTTGCAGGGCATGATGGGGTCCCTGCGGGTGCGCCTGGCAGACGGTCGCGAACTGCGCATTGGTACCGGATTTACGGATGCCCAGCGGCGCCATCCGCCACCGGTCGGGAGTACGATCACGTTTCGCTACCGGGGATATACCACGACCGGGCTACCCCGGTTTGCGAGTTTTCTGCGGATCCGTGACGATGAGCCGAAGGATTAGTGCCCCGGCCAGGTCAGCCGGGGCAGAGAGGGGTTACTGAACGTTTTCCTGCTCACCAAAGCGGTCGGCGAACAGCGCGGATGAGAGATACCGTTCGGCGGAGTCCGGCAGCACCACGACGATGTTCTTACCCTTGTTTTCCGGTTTCTGGCCGACGCGGATGGCTGCAACCACGGCCGCACCGCAGGAAATACCACACAGGATGCCTTCCTCCTGCATCAGCCGGTGGGCCATCGCCATGGCGTCTTCGTTGGTGACAGTCTGGACCTCGTCCACCAGATCCATGTCCAGGTTCTTCGGGATAAAACCGGCGCCCAGGCCCTGAATCTTGTGGGGGGCGGGTTGCGGGTCCTCTCCACGCAGTACCTGGCTGATCACGGGGGAGTCTGCCGGTTCCACCGCAACACTGGTAATGTCCTTGCCCTGGGTGTTTTTCAGGTAGCGGGAGACGCCAGTGATGGTGCCGCCGGTGCCGACCCCTGCCACAAAAATATCGACCTTGCCGTCGGTGTCGTTCCAGATTTCAGGGCCGGTGGTGTCCTCATGAATCCGCGGGTTGGCGGGGTTCTGGAACTGCTGGGGCAGGAAATACCTGTCCGGGTCCTCGCTGGCCAGTTCCTCCGCTTTGGCAATCGCGCCAGGCATGCCCTTGGCCGGTTCGGTCAGGACCAGTTCGGCGCCGAGGGCCTTGAGTACCTTGCGCCGTTCCAGGCTCATGGAGGAGGGCATGGTCAGCACCAGCTTGTAGCCCCGTGCTGCCGCAACGAAGGCCAGGGCTATACCGGTGTTGCCGCTGGTGGGTTCGACAATGGTCATGCCCGGTTTCAGCACACCGCGTTTTTCCGCATCCCAGATCATGGCCGCGCCAATCCGGCACTTGACCGAGTAGGCCGGATTGCGTCCTTCAATTTTTGCCCAGATAGTGGCGCCGTCGTTGACACGGTTGAGCCTGACCAGGGGCGTGTTGCCGATAGACAGGGAATTGTCGTTGTAGATGCGTGCCATTATCTGCTCCTGTGATTGTCTGTGCCGTGTATGGCCGGATCCGCAACCGGTGTCGCCTCGAGCCGGTTGCGGCCATTATGCTTGGCCCTGTAAAGGGCCTGGTCCGCCAGCCTCAGGAATTCGGACGGGGAGCTGTCAGGCATTGGGATGCCCCAGCTCAGACCGATGCTGACGGTCAGGTCGACGCCCTGTTCCTGTCGGGTATCGCAGGGCCTTTCAGTAACGGCCCTGCGGAAGCTCTCCAGGCGTCCCATGATATCGGAAACCTTCTCGTAGCTGGTGAAGATTATAAACTCTTCACCTCCGAAACGGGCAATGCGGTCGGTTTCCCGACGAAAATGTTCCCGCATGATCTCCGCCAGGGTTTTCAGACACTGGTCACCGGTCTCGTGTCCCCAGGTGTCGTTGATGTTCTTGAACAGGTCGGCGTCCACCATGGCGACGGCAAACCCGGCCTCGTGCCGCTGACACCACTGGAAGCTTTTGGGAAATTCCCGGTCGAAATAGGTGCGGTTGCCCAGGTCCGTCAGGTTGTCGGTTACGCTCAGCCTGGAGAGGGCCGCATTGGCTTCTCCCAGTTGCCGGTTGAGACGGCCCAGTTTGCGGTTCCAGTAAACAAGCAGCAGGGTGATGACCACGGCGCCGGCCAGTATCTGCCAGAGCAGGGTATAATCGACCTGCTCGGTAATCCGGAGGTTGCGCCAGTTGCTCTCCAGTTGCTGGCGCTCCTGGGTAGTCAGGCTGGCCACCAGTTTCTGCATGATGTCACCAAGAACGGGGTCATCATTGCCGGTCGCTATGGATAGAGACCAGTCCGATGGTACCCGGCCGATCACTTTCAGGTCAGCCAGCCCCAGTGATTGCATGTAATAACTGGCAGTGGCCAGTGTCGAGATGTAGGCGGCCAGTTCCCGGTTCTGGACCTGGCGTAGCCCTTCCTGTTCCGACGAAACCGTGACCAGGTTGAGCGTGGGATTGCGTTTGCGCAGAAGCTCGCCGAAGGCATAGCCCTCGACAATCCCCACGGGCTGATCGCCGAGATCGGAGACCCGGTCAATAAACGGGGTATCAATGCGACCAACCAGCACGGTGGGGACCTCAAGATAGGGCGAGGTGAAATCCAGAAACGACTCCCGTGCCGGCGTTTTCATGGCCAGTGGTACCAGATCGCAGTGGCCTTTTCGGACATTGTCGATGGCGTCCATCCAACTTTTTCCGGGCACCAGATTGAACCTCAGGTCCCCCCTCTCGCTGAACAGGGTAAGCACGTCCGACGACAGGCCCACATGCTCACCATTCCGTATGCCTTCCAGCGGCAGCCAGTTCGGGTCCACACAAACGCGGATCTGCCGGTTATGCTCTTGCAGCCATTGCTGTTCCTGCCGGTTCCAGCGAACCTGGGCGGTGCGTTCGGCAGGGCTGCCATTGCTGGCCCCGAGCCAGCGATTTTCGATCACCCGCCGTTCCTTGGGGGAGATGGCGCCCATGGCCTGGTCAAGAATGCTGGCCAGTGGCGCGAGCGAAGGGCGCACGCCAAAACGGAGGTCTTCGCCGGGGATACCGGGGAGCTTGAGCTCACCGGCGATACGGGCGCCGCTGATGCCCAGTTCCCGGATCCAGTAGTTGCCGGCGGGCAGGGCGCTGATCACCGCATCCACATCACCATTGGCCAGAGCCTGGAATATGGCCTCTTGCGAGGCATAGGCCTGGACCTGGCTGTCGGGCAAGGCCATACGGACGGTGCCTTCGTAGTAGATGCCGGACCCCAGCCCGACATTCACGGCCTGGAGGTCTGCCAGTTCCCTGAACTTCAGCTCAGGATTGGTGGTGAAGACCACATTGGGAATGACGTGGTAGGGAGAGGTGAAGCGGGCCAGGGATTCCCTTTCCGGCTGGTAGGAAATATTGGCAATGGCATCAATTTCACCGCCCTGTAGCATGGAAATCAGCTCGGGCCATTGGCCGCGCACGGGAATTACCTGGATGCCGGTCAGGTCAGACAGCCGGTTCATGACATCGACGCTCAGCCCCATGACACGGCCGCCGTCGGTGAAGCTGAATGGCGCGTAGTCGTCCATGAAACCAACCCGTACCGGCCCGAGGTTGGTCAGGTACTGTTTCTGGTCGGCGGTCAGTGGTAATTGCTCAGCCTGTGATGCCTGGGCACCGCCAAACTCCTGCCAGCGCTGCAGCAGGTTCTGTATCCGGGATTCCGGGATGGCATCCAGTCCGGCCTGGATGCGGTTGAGCAGTTCTGGATTGGTGGCGAGAACCCCGACCCGGAAGTCTTCTCTTGAATACTGACTAAGCGGTGCCGGACCGTGCAATTGCAGAAACTGGAAACCATTCTGGTCTGCCAGGTATTCCAGCGTCAGTCGCGGGCCGACTGCCACATCAATCCATCCGAACGCCAGCGCCCGAACCAGGCTGGGCAGGGAATCATAGGTATTGGCGTTAAACCCTGCATCCTGGAACTCGCCGCCATAGAATATGTTTTCCACAACCCCGACTCTAAGGCCTTTGAGATCCTCCAGTTCGTTTACGGGGGGCAGCGGATTGTCGGTGTCCCGCATGAGGTAGATTTCGCGATAATGATAGGGTTTGGTAAAAAGAATGTTTTTCGCGCGGTCTGGTCGCCAGGAGATGCCATCAATGGCGTCCAGTTCACCTTTCATGAAGGCAGAGTAGATATCCGGCCAGCTACCGGCACGAAATTCGAAGGTGACGTCACTGTGTTGTTCGACAAGCCGGAGCACATCCACAGAAAAGCCACGGGGGGTGCGACCTTCAAAAAAGGTGTAGGGTTCGTTATCGGCGACCACACCGATGGTGACTGTGGGGGCGTCGTCTCCCTGGGCATGTGCCAGTGCCATCGGTATTGACAGAAACATCAGGGCAAAGGTCAGCAGCACTGACAGAAGCGGTGGCGTAGAAGGCCATGGATGACGGTGTGACGGGCAGATCGGCAAAATAAAGCTTCCGTGTGTGGCTACCATCGAGTGTAGCCTGAGATCTTACCCGCCGACAGTCAGATGTGACCATATCCGAGACAGGTTTTTCCGGAAAAAGGAACCACAAAGGAGCAGAATTGTGAACGAAAGCAATATTGACTGGCAGAACGTCCCCGCCGCGGTCTGGCGCCGTCACCGGGCAGGATTGCGGGCCATTCGCCGGCTGGACCCGATCGCGTGGGGGGATCTGTCGGGGATTGATCGTCAGCAGGAGGCCCTGGCTCGTAATACCGAGCGTTTCCTGGCTGGCCAGCCCTGTAACAATGTCCTGCTGTGGGGATCCCGGGGCACCGGTAAATCGTCACTGATCAAGGCTCTGCTCAATCGCTACCGGAACCTGGGCCTGCGTATGATCGAAGTGGACAAGGACGATCTGGTCAATCTGCCGGAGATTGTCGATGAGATTTCCGATCTGCCCTACCGCTTTGTGCTTTACTGCGATGACCTCTCCTTCGAGGTGGGCGAGTCCGGCTACAAGGCGCTTAAAAGCGTGCTCGAAGGCTCCCTGGAGTTGCCGCCTGACAACGTCCGGGTCTACGCCACCTCCAACCGCCGGCATCTGATGCCGGAGTTCATGAGCGACAACCTCAAGAGTGAGGTGCGTGACGGCGAACTGCACCCCGCCGAGGCCATTGAGGAACAGGTGTCACTGGCGGACCGGTTTGGTCTCCAGTTGTCCTTCTATCCGTTTTCCAAGGATGTGTATCTGCAGGCGGTGGACGCTCATTTTCCGAATCTTGAGGACCGCGAGGAGCTGCACCTGGAAGCCATGCGCTTCGCCACCGGCAAAGGGGTGCGCAACGGCCGGACCGCCCAGCAGTTCTATCGTGCCTATGCTGGCGATCCGCGTTTCAGCTGACCGTCTACTGCTTTCTTGCCATACGGATGAATCGGTAGTGAATGCGGCGTACGCCCAGGAACACGGCGGTCATGACGATGGGAATGGCGACCCCGAGGATCAGCGGCGTGTTGAATTCCATGCCGGATTCCCGGAGTGCGTTCAGGGCCATTTTCAGCAGCCCGATCAGGTAATAGGAGATGACCACCACGGAAAAGCCTTCCACCGTGTGCTGCATCATCAACTGAATCCGGGAACGCCGGTCCATGGAACTGAGCAGCTGCTGGTTCTGGCTCTGGATGGCAAGGTCCACCCGCGTGCGCATCATCTCCGAGGCCCGGTCAATCCGCCGTGACAGGTCCTCCAGGCGCTCGCCCACCGCCTCGCAGGTTTTCACCGCTGGTGTCAGGCGCCGGGTCATGAACTCGGTCAGGGTCAGGTGGCCCGAGACTTCATCCTCCCGCAGCTCTTCCAGGCGGGTCAGTACCAGCCGGTGGTAGGCCCGGGTGGCGGAGAAGCGGAAGGTGGAATGGGCGCGAAACGCCTCGATCCGGGCAGCAATATTGGTGAGCCGGGACAGCAGTTCCTGTTCATCCAGGCTTTCGTTATCGGCCAGGGACTGGGTGATCACGGCCAGTTGCTGGTCCATGTCATTCAGTGCCGGGGTGATGTCCCGGGCCAGGGGGAGGCCCAGCAGCGACATCAGCCGGTAGGTCTCGATTTCCATCAGCCGCTGGACCAGCCGGCCCAGCTGGCTGTTGGACATGTCCCGGTTGAGCACCATGAACCGACCGAAGTTGTCGCTGTGCAGTTGGAACGAACCCAGAATCCTGGCCGCGCCGCCCTGTGGGCTGCTGCCCACCAGCCGGGTGTCCTCAAAGTACTTGCGCATGAACGCCAGTTCGCTTCGGGCATCTTCCGACGAGCGGCGTACATCCACATGAAATGCCGCCACCACCGTGCCGGCCAGTTCCTCAATCCAGCCCTGGGGCAACAGGCTCAGGCCCGTCTCTTTGAACGGGGCGGTCTTCGATTCGGCCAGATTGATGAACGTGTAGGTGGCAAACTCCATGTGCACTTCCCGCCGGATCCGTAAATCCCCCAGATCGTGTTCATAACAGCTCACTTCTTCCTCCGGCCAGGGCTGGCCCAGAAGACGGTGCAGTTTCTGCAAATGCTCGAACTGTTGCTGGCGCTGTTCCGGGGTGATCAGTACCGCGATGTGGGTGATCCGGGCGGTGGAGGGAATAACCTGGAACGGCCGGGAGTGCAGCTCCTGATAGAGATCCGCACGCAGCGGGTGAAAGTCCAGGTCCGGCCGTTGGTTGCTCACGATGGTGTCCTTGGTCATGTCAGGGATGGCCGGATGATAACGCGTAACCGGCCTTGGACCCACCCTGCGGGGGAATCAGTCGGGCCTGACAGCCGGGCAGACTTTCGGCGTGTGGTGTCCCTCGGGGAACTTGGCATACACTTGTACGCCAAGTTCCCCGAGTGAAGTAACTGGTATGGCGACAATAAGAAAAGCCCTGGCCTGGGCCAGCGTTCCGTTCATCTGTATGGCCGCATTGCTGCTCTATCTGGCCCGGCCTTTCAATCCGGATAACAATCGTTTGCTGGGCTGGGCGATTGCCCGCACCGGCCGTTTTCTGCTGGGCATGAAGCGGCCACTGCAGGGCGCCGAGAACATGCCCCGGGACCGTCCCACCGTGATCATCGCCAATCACCAGCAGAACGACGACCTGTTCGTCATGGGGGATCTGCTGCCGCCCCGGACGGTGGCGGTTGGCAAGCGTTCACTGGTGTGGCTGCCCTTTTTCGGCCAGGTGTTCTGGCTCGGGGGGAACGTCATCCTTAACCGTGGCCGTTCACAGAAGGCGGTGGCGGCCATGCAGGCCACCAGTGCCGCCATCCGGCGGGATCACAAGAGCATCTGGGTGTTCCCGGAGGGCACCCGCAGCCGCGGCCGTGGCCTGGGGACCTTCAAAAAAGGCGCCTTTCACGCGGCTGTGGCGGCGGGCGCGCCCATCACTATGGTCTGCGCCGGTGAATACCACGGCGTGAGCCGGGGGCTGAGCGGCCGGCGTGAGCCGGTCCCGGTTCGCATTCTGCCGCCGGTGGAAACCGAAGGACTGAGCACCGAGGATATCCCCCAGCTGGTTGAAAGCTGCCGACAGCAGATGATTGCGGCCATCGCGGGAATGGCGCCGGCGACCGGTACGGCTTGAACAGGCGATGAAAACAGGGCAGTCTTCCGTTCAGTAAGTCATTGTGCCCGAACGGGAGACGCCAGCCATGAGCCAGACAGGACAACATAGATGATTGCACCGGTTACCGCTGTTTTTGCCGCTGTTACGGGGCTGTTGCTTCTGGTGCTGTCCGCCCAGGTTGTCAAATACCGGTTCAGGTACCGGATGGGCCTTGGGGTTAATGATGATCCCGCGTTCGAGGCCGCCGTGCGGGCGCACGCCAACCTTGTTGAATACGCCCCCCTGGGGCTTCTGATGCTGGGGATTGCGGAGATTAACGGTGTCTCTTCCACGTTCATCTACTGGACGGGTATGGCACTGGTCGTCGGCCGGATTCTCCATGCCTGGGGCATGATCAACGGTCAGGGCGGCCCCCATCGTGGGCGCATGATCGGTATTCTCCTGACCTGGCTGGCCATTCTGGTGGCGGCCCTGCTGTTGATGTGGAACGTCTGGCAGGTCTACGGCTGATTGCGTTCGCAGTCCGGCCTGATGGCCTATCAGGGATGAGAAAGGGACTAACGGAATTCACCCATGCTGATCATACCTGCTGAGAGATCCGTGGACTGGCGCCACCCACCCTGGGTGACGCTGGGCCTGATGCTGGCCTGCCTGCTGGTGTTTCTGTTTTACCAGGGTGGAGACGAGCGCAAGCTCCAGTCAGCGGTGAAACAGTATCTGCAGGACGATCTGCTGGCCCTGGAAGCCCCCGCCTACATCGATTACCTGGAGCGCCAGATCCGCTTTGATGGGCAGACCGGCAGTCAGGACCAACTGGAACAGTTCCGTGAGCTGCAGCAGAACAACGAATCCCTCTGGCAGGCCATCACGCTGATTTCTGACCGGTCATTCTACTATTACCTCCGGGAAAACCGGGACCTGATCTGGGCGCCAACGGAACGTGAGTACTGGCAGGAACACCGCAGTGTCATTGAGGAGCGCTGGGTGAGCCGTATCAGTGCCTTTGACCTGGGCCTGACACCCGGCGACCTGAAGCTGCACACGTTGATCAGTTACCAGTTCCTGCACGGGGGTTGGGCGCACATCATCGGCAACCTGATTTTTCTGTTTCTGCTGGGTTTTACCGTCGAAAGAGCGCTGGGGCCGGGGCGTTACCTGGTGGCTTACCTGTTGTGTGGAGCCATCGCCGGGCTGGTCTTCACCGCTTTTTCCCAGGGCAGCATGATACCCCTGGTGGGAGCCTCTGGCTCCATAGCGGGCCTGATGGGCATGTACCTGACGATCTACGGCTTCCAGAAAATCCGGTTTTTCTTCTATCTGGGGGTCTACTTCAATTACCTGAAGGCACCCGCTATCCTGCTTTTGCCGATCTGGCTGGGCAAGGAAATCTATGATTACTGGTTTGCCGGTTCTACCGGCATTGCCTATATGGCCCATGCCGGAGGCGTGGTGGCCGGTGCCGCACTGGTCGCGCTGTTCGGCAAGAGCTGGCTTCAGGTGCGGGAGGATTTTTTTGAGCCGGAGCAGGAAGAACAGGACGCCCGCTTTACCAGTGCTTATGCCCAGGCCATGGCCAGTCTCGGGCGTCTGGATTTCGACATTGCCCGGCGTCAGTTTCAGGCGCTCCGGGACAATTATCCGGATCGTCCGATCCTGCTGGAGCATCTCTACCAGATCGCCAAGCTCCGGCCGGATCTGCCGGAGTATCATGACCGCACCCTCGAGCTGATGAACGATGCCATGGGTCGCCGGCGTCCTGAGCAGATGATGGCGGTCTGGCAGGAATACCTGACCAAAGGTGAGGATTACCACCCCCTGGCGCCGGAAGCTCACAACAAGGTGCTGTTTGCCAGCTTGCGGGATCAGGACATGAAAATCGCCGAGAAAGCCTTTGAACGGCTCAAACAGGGCGGCAGTGCGGAACTTGTGGAAGAGGCCAGCCGGTTGCTGGCGGCTGAATTCGAAAAGCTCCAGATGTCCACCAGAGCGCAGAAATACCGGCAGTACCACCGGTAGAGTCTCTGAGTCGTCGGTTGTGATTGAAGGCAGGGCTTGCCATCAAAGGTGATATTCATCAAAATTAAATGATACTCATTAACAATTGTGCGTATCATGAGTGCTCACGCCCTATTCCCAGACACGGTTCGCCAGAACCACGACCACTCCGTGCTTCGCAGGTTGCAGCAACTTGAAGATCAACTTCAGAAAACCGCTGTAGAGCCTGATATCGGAGCACCTTCGCCGTTATCCCTGGAGCTCCGTCAGGGCCACAGTTTTCTGCAGTTCGAAGCGCCGCTGGGCGAGGGGTTCATGGAATCGCTTGAACTGCCCAGTGGCCTTGCCATCAGCCGTAAGAACTGTCGTTTTTTCAAACCGATGACCAACCGATACCAGCAGTTGAACCGTGTGCTGGGGTTCAGCCTGGTCCTGGAGGGTGGGTTCCGTTTTTCCATACCCCGACTGTCCGTCAGTGGCCGGGTCAGGCCTGGGGAAGTGTGGGTCAGTGGTGGAACCCTTGATGAGGTGACGGCTTCCCACAGCGCAGGTCGCCGGATGTGTGGTGTCGGCCTGGATCTTTCCCCCGAGATGCTGGAGCAGTGGCGGGAAGAAGCGCCGATGGCCATGCGCCGGAAGCTCAAAGCCGGGGGCAGTGGTATGTGCAGCCCATTGCTGACCATGACTCCGGCCATGCAGGGACTGGCCCTGAAAATCCTCAATTGTCCGACAACGTCCCTGTGCGCCCGACTGGAGTATGAGTCCATGGGGCTTGCCCTGCTGGCCCAGCTCCTGAGCGGGGAGGATGGTGAGGTTCGTCTCACGCAATCCGAGAGACGAAGCTCCCGCCACAGGAAACTGATCCGCGAGGCCGTTGATCTCCTGCATGCCGAGTGGCGTGAGCCGCCGACCATTGCGCAGCTTGCCATGCGTATCGGTATGAACGAATGCTATCTGAAGACCGGCTTCAAGGAGTTGACCGGCAAGACCATCGCTCAGTATGTGCGGGGCCTTAGGATGGTCCGCGCCTACCAGTTGCTGACCGGCGAGGGGTATACCGTCAACCAGGCGGCTGTCGAGGTCGGCTTCTCCAACCCCAGTCATTTTTCAACGGCGTTCCGGGCCCATTACGGGTGCCTGCCTTCGGATGTCAGCCGTCACCACTGATTTCTACCAACCGGGGCATTCATTTTCCCGCTCCGGGTAGCTGCTCATGGCCCCGGTTCGACATAGTGCCGGTTCCCATCCCGATGACTTCAGAGACCTGAATGAACGTGCGACGACTGTGGCCGGTGATGGTTCTGGCCATCCTCATAACCGGATGTGACTCAACCGCGGACGAACCCGCCGTTGAATCTGCCGCCTGGCGGAGCTTTGAGAATGCCGACGGTACGGTGACCCGGATCCCGGAAAAGCCCGCTCGCATACTGTCCACGTCCGTCACCGTCACCGGAACCCTGCTGGCGATCGAGGCGCCGGTGGTGGCCAGTGCGGCGGCTGCAGATCACCGGTTTTTCAGCCAGTGGCAGCCGGTGGCCGAGGCTCGCGGTGTGCGCAAACTCTGGGCGGCCGGCAGTCTGGACCTGGAGTCGGTGCTGGAGGTGTCACCGGACCTGATTGTGGTTTCCACCGGAGGTGCGGATTCCGCCCTGATGCACCGTGCCGATCTGGCCTCTGTGGCGCCTACCATCGTGGTGGACTATGGAGCCCAGAGCTGGCAGGAACTGGCCTCAGAGCTGGGCCGGGCGACCGGCCGGGAGTCGCAGGCCAGGCAACTGATAACGGCCTTTGATGAGTTTGTCCGCGAGGCAGGCGAACGCATGGAACCGCCAGAGGGCAGGGCCAACATCATCAGCTATAACGGGCCGGGTATCACCAATCCGGTGGCGACACGCGAGGGCGCCCATGGCCGTCTGCTCAGGGCCCTGGGATTCCGCATTGAGCAGCCGGTCAGCGCTGCCGCGGGAGCGGAATCCAGTGACCAGGATTTTGTCCGCACGCCCTATGAATATCTGACACGGCTGGAGGCACCCATCACCTTCCTGACCCGGGTGGACGACAGTGGCGTGGATGATTTCCTGAATGATCCGGTACTGGCCAATCTGCCCTCGGTACAGTCCGGACAGGTGTATGGACTGGGCAAGCATTCTTTCCGCATAGACTATTTCAGCAGCCGGGAGATCGTGGACGGGATGCTGGAGCGGTTCTCCCGGTGAGCCCTTTGCGCAGCGGCCAGCCACGCTGGCAGCGTCACGCCCTGGTGATGCTGGGTGGCTGCCTGCTGCTCGCTGCCATGATGGCCCTGAGTATCGGGATCGGCGCCCGATCCATTGCGCCCGGTGTCGCTCTGGATGCCATTGTCTCTTTTGATCCCTCAATCAATCAGCACCTGCTGGTGCGGCACTTGCGAATTCCCCGAACACTCATTGCGGTGCTGGTTGGCGTGTCACTGGGCGGAGCCGGCGTCGTGATGCAGGCGTTGACGCGCAACCCGCTGGCGGATCCTGGGCTGTTGGGGGTGAACGCCGGGGCCGGCCTGGCCATCGTGACCGCCATTGCCCTCTGGCAGGTGCAGAGCATTGGCGGTCAGATGGCCAGCGGTCTGGTCGGCGCCGGCCTGGCCGGGGCTGCCGTCTACCTGCTGGGGGGCGTCAGGCAAATCGCCAACCCGGTCCGCCTGGTGCTTGCCGGAGCCGCACTGACCTTTGTGCTCATGGCCTTGACCCAACTGATCATTATCAACAGCGATGCACTGGTTTTTGACCGGTTCCGGCACTGGGCCGTGGGATCCCTGCAGGGGCGTGGGCCGGAACTGGTCGTTCCCTTCCTGGTACTGGCGGTGCTCGGACTGGGCATGATCGTCTATCTCACCCGGGCGCTGGATGTGCTGGTACTGGGTCGTGACCTGGGGCGGGTGCTCGGGGTCAGCTCAGGCACTGTCTGGGGGCTGGCCTGTGTGTCCGTGGTGCTGCTGTCGGGCGCAGCGACCGCGGTTGCCGGCCCGGTGAGCTTTGTCGGTCTGGCGGCGCCGCACCTTGCCCGGTTTGTGGTGGGCTCCGGCCACCGTCTGCTGGTGCCCTATACCCTGTTGATTTCCGCACTGCTGGTGCTGGCTGCGGATATGGCCGGGCGCCTGGTTATTCATCCGGAAGAAGTGGCTGTCGGGATCATGGTGGCCTTACTGGGTGGTCCGGTGTTTGTCGCGCTCGCCCGACGCAGACGGCTGGTCCAGCTATGAGATTCCTGGCGGGCAGTCGCAAGACGGTCTGGGAGGGGCACGGGATATCCGTGTTGGTATGCCCCAGGTCGCTGGCGGTGACTTCTTTGCTGCTGTTACTTGTTGTTTGCCTCGGGGCAGCCTCCCTTGGCGTTGGGGCCATGGGGTTTGGCCCGGACCTGCTGCTGGAGCTGGCCAATCAGCCGCCGGGAAGCATGGTTCACCGGGTGTTTTTTGATATCCGGCTGCCCCGGACCCTGACCGCCATCCTGGTTGGCGCGGCCCTGGGGGCCTCGGGACTGATATTTCAGTCCATCTCCCGCAACGCACTGGGGTCCCCCGACATCATTGGCTTTACCACCGGCGCCGCCACCGGGGCCATTGTGCAGATTGTGCTGTTCAGCCCGAGCGCGCTGGGTGTGGCCGTCGCCGCCATCGTCGGGGGATTGGTGACGGCGCTGGTTGTCTACGGGCTTTCCGTTAGGGATGGCTCGGTTGCCGGTTACCGGCTGATTCTTGTGGGCATTGGGATCGGGGCAATACTCAGCGCGGTTAACGGGCTGTTGCTTGTAAAAGGCGATCTGGACAACGCGGTTGTCGCCAATCTCTGGCTTGCCGGCTCCCTGGACGCCCGTAACTGGGGCCATGTTATTCCGGTGGGGCTGGGGTGTCTGGTGCTGATGCCGGTGCTGGTGTTGCTGGCCAGTCGTCTGCAGCTCATGGAAATGGGCGATGACACGGCACGACAACTGGGTGTGCGGGTGGAAGCGGTCCGGCTGACGATGGTGCTCTGCGCGGTGGCACTGGCGGGCCTGGCAACCGGAGCAGCCGGACCGGTGGCTTTTATTGCCCTGGCAGCCCCGCAACTGGTCGTTCGTCTGTTGCCCTCCGGCCGGCTGCCCGTTATCGGGGCGGCGGCGATGGGGGCCCTGCTGATGGTTGTGACGGATCTTCTGTCCCGGCTTTTCCCGCTGGAGGTAATGCTGCCCATTGGCCGGATGACCGGAGTGATCGGAGGGATCTATCTGATCTGGCTGCTGGGACGGGTAAGAGGAATCTGAGGAAATCATGAATCAAGAGTCTGAGTGGCCGCTGCTGTCCGGCAAGAGTCTGACGCTGTCCTACGGGGCCAGGCCCATTGTCCAGGATCTGTCTGTCAGCATTCCGGAGGGAAAGCTGACCGTCGTGATTGGTCCGAATGCCTGTGGCAAATCCACGCTCCTGCGGGCGTTGTCTCGTCTGCTGTCCCCGGAGCATGGCCAGGTACTCATGCAGGGACGGGACGTAAGCCAATACTCCGCCCGGGCGTTCGCCCGCCTGTTGGGAATGCTGCCCCAGTCTTCCCGGGCCCCTGCCGGAATCTGTGTTGCCGATCTGGTGGCCCGGGGCCGGTTTCCTCATCAAAGCCTGTTCCGACAGTGGCGGGAGGAGGACGACCGGGCGGTGGCAGAGGCCATGGTGGCCACCGGTGTTTCCGGTCTGGCGGATGCGGTGGTGGATGAGTTGTCGGGCGGACAGCGCCAGCGGGTCTGGCTGGCCATGCTGTTGGCACAGCAAACACCGGTCATGCTGCTGGATGAACCGACCACCTGGCTGGACATCGCCCATCAGCTTGAGGTGCTCGAGCTGTGCCGGCGACTGAACCGGAACGAGGGGCGGACACTGGTGGTGGTGCTGCACGATCTCAATCAGGCCGCCCGCTATGCCGACCACCTCATCGTCATGAAAGCGGGGCGTATCGTCGGGTCCGGCTCACCGGAGTTCGTGATGACCGAAGCCCTCGTGGAAGACGTGTTTCACATTCGCTCGCGAATCCTGAGCGATCCCGTTACCGGTCGGCCCTGGATACTGCCGTTAGCCAGTACCGGTCACATGGAAGATTAATCCGATACCGAAGGAGCCCTGATGATGAGTGGTCAATCGTTGTGTATAGGTCTGTCGCTGGCAACCACCTGGCTGACCGGGAACGGCTGGCGACGCCCGGACAGCCGGGTCGAACAGATCTGTCTGAGCGATTTCTATGTGGATATTGCCCGCAGGGCCGAGGCTGCCAAGCTGGATTTCCTGTTTCGGCCCGACTCCCTGTTTCTGGATCCGACAATGCTGAACCAGTCGCCCGGTATCAGCGGACTGGACCCGACCCTGCTGCTCAGTGCGCTGAGCCGGGAAACCAGCCACATCGGCCTGGTAACCACCGCATCCACCACGTTCAACCACCCCTATCATGTGGCTCGCTCCATTCAGTCCCTGCACTGGTTGAGCAAGGGCCGGGCAGGGTGGAATGTTGTGACGGCGCTGGACGGCAATGAAAACTTCGGTGTGGATATCATGCCCGATGCCGATTCGCGCTATGACCGGGCGGCTGAATTTACCGAGGTGGTGTTCAGACTCTGGCAAAGCTATCCCCCGGAAGCGCGGGTGGTGGACAGGCAGGCGGGGTGTTATGTCGAGACCGGGCGGATTCGTCCGATTGATCACCGCGGCCCATTTTTCAGTGTTAAGGGGCCGCTGAATATCCCCGCATCGGACTATGGCCGGATCCCGATCCTGCAGGCCGGTGCCTCCGAGCGGGGCCGGGACTTTGCCGCCCGGATAGCCGACGCCATTTTTGCTGCCACGCCGGATATGGAGGCGGGGCGCGAGCTGACCGATGACATTCGTAGCCGGGCTCGGCAGGCGGGCCGTGGACCTGGCGCGGTCAAGGTGCTACCGGGGCTGAGTCTGTTTCTTGCCCCAACCCGGCAAGAGGCCGATGCGCTGTTTGAAGAGACCCAGCGCGGCCGGGACATTGCCCGAAAGCATGCGTTTATCCGGGAAGCGCTCGGGCTTGATGTTAGCGGCATGAGTGAGGACCGGCGAATCACCACAGACCTGTTGCCGACGATGGAGCGACCGGTGCGCAGTCGCACCCACGCGCGGTTGTTGCGGCGCCTCATTGAACGGGAAAGCCCGACCCTGTCCCAGCTCCTTAAACGTCCGGAAGTGTCCGGGTCTGCCCACTGGCAGGTCGTGGGCACACCGGCGGATGCCATTGACAGCATCATGGAATGGTTTGAAGCCGGGGCTGCGGATGGCTTTGTTGCCTTGCCGGGGGGCTCTGAAGACTGCCTGAACCTGTTTCTGGAGGAAGTGGTCCCCGGCCTGGTTGAGCGTGGCGTGTTCCGTTCCGAGTATTCCGGCCCGACCTTCGCCCATCACCTGCAACTGGCGTGATCGCCTGCAGCCATCCTTTACCACCAGGGGTGGCTTTTTTACCGTTGCGGGTCGCCATTCGGGGACTTAATTGAGAATAATTAACATTCAATAACCTTTTATTCCAGAACAAGGAGTTCCCGATGCCCCCGCTTTTATCCTCAGGCCCCCGGTTGCCAGGGTTCGTCTGTGATCGCTTCGTATTGCTGGTGGTGCTATCCACCGGACTGGGTCTGACGCTGTCCGGGGCTCCGGCTGTGGCGGCCGGGACTGATGGCTCGACCGCCGTACTGCCGGCCATCACCGTGGTCGGGGAGAAAGTGGAGCGCAGCCTCTACGATACCGGGGCCAGTGTTGAGGTATACGATGCCGAGCGCATCGACGATACCCCCGGTGTGTCGGAGCTTGCCGATATCCTGAAGAACAACCCCGCGATTGTGGACGTGGGGGTCGGTAATCATATGCCGGCTGTGCGCGGTATTGATGGCTCCGGCCCGTCCATCGGGGGCGTGGCGACCTTCGCCGGGGTCCGGCCCCGGCTCAATGTCACCCTGGACGGGCGTTCACTCAGCTACGGTGAGCTGGCATCCAGTACCCGCCCCTTGTGGGACATGGAGCGGGTTGAAACCTACGTTGGCCCTCAGAGTCAGATCCAGGGGCGCAATGCCATCGCCGGTACCGTTGTCATGGAGACCCGCGATCCCAGTTTCCAGTGGGAAGGGGCCGTGAAGGGCGGCATTGGCAACCAGGGCTATTCCCAGACGGCGGCCATGGTGTCCGGTCCGCTTCTCAGGGATGAGCTGGCGTTCCGTGTGGCAGTCGACCAGCAGAAACGCGAGAGCTATGTGGATCTGGCGAGTTACGAGCCGGTGGGGGATTCCCGGGACATTGAATCCAACACCGCCCGGGTGAAGCTGCAGTATGAACCGGCGGCACTTCCCGATTTCAGTACCGGCCTCACCTACAGCCATATGGATACCCAGAGCCCTCAGGCGGAATACGAACTGTCCAATCCGCCCTCGCGGCAGGCCAATGAATACCGCCCGGTCTATACCACCGATTCCAGCACAACCAGCTGGGATGCCCTGTGGGACGTTGCTGATGGACTGCGGTTTGAAAACACCCTGCTGTACAGCGAACTGGAAGTTGAGCGCAAAACCCAAAACAGCGTTGCCAATTACCAGTCCGACGGAACTGAATATTACATAGAGCCGCTTCTTCATTTTGGTGAGGGTGATCAGGGGGTCCGTGGCCTGGTCGGCCTTCGTTATTTCCATGCCGAAGCGGATGAGGCCTACATCAATACGACGGGCCGCCAGCCCATGAGCGACGAAACCGATACCCGCTCAGCCTTCGGTGAGGTGACCTATCCGCTGAGCGATGTGCTGGACCTGACTATGGGGTTGCGCTTTGAAAGCGAGCACCGTCAGCGAATGGCCCAGGTACAGCTCAATCCGGTCTTCGGGGTGGATCTGGACCTGGATGAGACCTACACCGCGCTGTTGCCGAAAGTTGACCTAGCCTGGCGGCCGACCGATGGCCAGACCATCGGCTTCAAGGTGGCCAAGGGTTATAACGCCGGGGGCGCCGGACTGACACTGACAAGCTTTGAGCCCTATGAGTACGACAAGGAAACGGTGATCAGTTATGAGTTCTATACCCGGCACCGGCTGTCCGGGGGCGCCGTGGAACTCACCACCAACCTGTTCTACAACGATTATTCCGATATGCAGCTTCCGGAATACGTCACCGCCGATGACATTGTGATTCGCAACGCTGATGAGGCGATCAGTTATGGCATGGAACTGGGCAGTCGCTGGAAGGTCTCTGACGCCTTGTCGGTAACCGGCAATCTGGCCCTGCTGAAAACGGAGGTGACCGAGTTTGGCAATACGCTCATTGAAGGTAATGAACTGCCCCGGTCACCGGGCAAAGCAGCCACGGTGGGCGCGGAGTACCGGTTCATGCAGAACCTGGCGCTGAGTGCCAACGCCCGCTACACCGACAGCTATTACTCGGATTACGATAACCTGGCGGCGGAAAAAATCGATGCCTACACCGTTGTCGATGCCCAAATGGCTTATGACCATGGCCCGGCCAGGGTGACTGTGTTCGTCAAGAACCTGTTCGATACCGACGCCAATACCATGATCTTCAACGGCCTGGTGGATAACCCGCTGAGGGTTCAGCCCCGTATGGTGGGTGGCTCCCTTGAGTATCAGTTCTGACCAGATCTGAATAAAAGGAAGACTGCCGGATCTCAGTCCGGCAGGTCGAAACTGGCCTTCGGCCCCTTCAGGGGCTGATGGTTTGAGGCCTGTTCCAGCCAGGTGTCTATCTGGGCATGCAGGGGGTGGCCGGTACAGCGTTTCTTGATAAAGGTGAGAAAGGCAATGGCCTTGTCCCATTGCTGGAGCCCGTTGGCCAGGGCCTGGGCTGCCAGCAGATAGGCCGGCGCCAACTGGTCGCTGTCCGGGAAGCGTTTGTGGAAATCCCGGATCAGCGTCAGGGCAGACCGGCAGTGTCCGCCCCGGTAGAGCACCTCGGCACAGGCCACCGTCAGTTGCGGGTCGTCGAGCTGGAAGTCCGGTTCCACCTTCCGCAATGTTCTGACCATCTGCTCCAGGCCGCTCGCATCCCGGCGTGAAGCTAGCCACCCCAGCAGCCTCGGGTGATACCGGTATAACTCGGCGGTATCGTCACGGGCGATGAGCAGGCGGTACAGCTGCTCCAGCCTGACCGGGTTGTCCCGGTCTTTCTTCAGGGCCTCCGTCAACAGCGACTGAGCGCGGTCGTAATTGCCATCCTTCAGGTTCATATCCAGGTCCGCATCGAAGCGGGTACTGCGATCCCGCTGATGTGTGTCCTGGCTTTCGTCTTCGTCCTGGATGTCTGAGGCGAATCCCAGTTCTTCCTGATACTGGAACAGCAGGTAACCAAGCATATGGAACAGCATCAGTGTGAAGGTACTGTTCAGAAAGCCGGCCAGGGGCTGTGCGGCCCAACGGGGGAAGTGGGTGATGGCAAAATCCTGGGCGGCGCCTGATGCCAGAGTGAGCAGAATCAGGTAGCCATAGAGCAGGAAGTAGGGCATGCCGATGCGGGAAATCAGCACCGCCAGGTTCAGGGGATTCACTGCCGGTCCGACCGAGCGCTCCATGGCCAGCACCATGATGCTGGCCGGCAGCGCCAGGATGACAAAGGCGGTGGCCAGCATCATCAGGATTGGGCCGCCAAGCATGGCGGCCGCACCGATCAGCCCTGCCATCAGGAAGAAGACCAGGAACTGCAGCAGCACGATGGAAAAGCCGCTGCCGGTAAAGGCCACGGACACCGGGGGTGGCTTCAGGTGACCTTCGGCAGTGTGGTTGATGACGGCGTAGGTGTATTTGAACAGCGCCAGTGCCAGCACCACCCAGACCGCCAGTCCGATCAGGTTGGCCGGCGCCACCACCGGAACCAGCGTGCAGATGGCAATGACCATCAGCGGATCGGTATGGAAGGGGTAACGAAAAAAGGCGCCGATACGGTGCCAGAACGGAACCACCTCGGTGGCGGCGCCGAGGTAGCGCATGGCTTTGCTGCAATGGGGGCAATAGGCGCGCTGCCTGCGGCTGTCGGCATCGGGCATGCAACGGGCGCAGTAGTGCAACTGACATTCGCCGCAGTGCCATTTGGCCGGCTCGCCGGGGTGATAGTGACAATCGTGCTTCAAGGCTGCTGCGCTCCGATCCCTGGTTGCTTTGTTGGAATGATGGCAGAAGCCGAGGTCAGGAACCAGTGGCTCCGGCCCGGGGGCGGGAAGCGGCAGTCAGATGGGAGCCCGAATCCTGGCGCCCGGGCCTGGCCCGGGCGCCATGGGCAGCTAGATCTCCCGGCAGCGTTCACTCAGGGAGCGGGCACGCTGGTAAGTTTCCCGGGCGGGCAAGCCGCTTGCTTCCAGTGAGCTCAGGTATTCTTCCGTGACCCGGTCCAGAGCCGGCTTCCAGGCATCGCGGATGGTGTCGTCAAGATCCACCACGGTATCACCAGTCTGAAGCGCCTCGGCACGGCCCTGCTTGTCGAGCTCATCAAAAACCTCGGCCATATGCTGGGACCATTTCATGCCGGAGTGATCATCCATGACCGCTTTCAGGTCTTCCGGCAGGCTCTGGTACACGTCTTTGTTCATGGCCACCACGAACGAAAGCGAGTAGAGGTTCAGTTCCGTGTGGTAGTTGGCCAGTTCGTTAACCCGGAATATCTTGGCACCATCCCAGGAAATTGCCACACCACTGATCAGGTCCCGTTGCAGCGACTGGTAGATGTCTGGTGCCGGCATCCCGGTCGGTTGCGCACCCAGGTCCTCCATCAGCGCGCCGACGACGGTTGTGGGACGGCGCAGGACCATGCCCCGAATGTCGTCGGGCGTTGTTACCTTCTGGTCACGGGTGTGCAGGTGTCCTGGTCCATTGGTATAGACGAACAGCACGTGGGTTTCGTCGTATTCGTTGCCCAGCGCACCTTCATCGTAGAGGTTCTGCAGGGCACAGGACCCCTGCGCGGCTGTATTGAGCATACCGGGCAACTCAATGATCTGGGTCAGCGGGAACCGGTTCGCCGTATAGCCCTGCACGGTTGCCGTCACATCGGCGATGCCCGACGTGACCGCGTCATAGGAGGCAGCGGCTTTTGACAGTGTCTGTGATGGATAGATTTCCACGCCAATGCGTCCGTCTGATGCTTCGGTCAGCGAGTCGCTCCATTCCTCAAGGCCGGCATGAATGGCCGATGTGGCCGGCCAGGGGTGAGCAAAGCGCAGGGTGACGTCGGCGGCCTGGGTATTGAACGTGGCGAGGGTGGCGGTCGTGGCGGCGATGGCCGCCCATTGTTTCAGTTTCATGGGTCTGTTTTACCTTTATTGTTGTAGGTCTTTGGTTGCATTGCGAAAGCCGGCGCTCAGATGTCGAGCACCAGTCGTTTGCTCCGGGCCCGGGAACAGCAGGCGGCGAATTCCTCATTGGCGGCGTGTTCTTCGGGGGTCATGAAAACGTCCCTGTGGTCCGGCTCGCCCTCAAGAAGACGGGTGGCACAGGTGCCGCAGACGCCTTCCTCGCAGGAGAAGGGTAGGTCGACGTCATGCTCAAGCAGTACCTCCAGCGCGGTTTTGTCCGCCGGAACCTCAATAACCTTGCCACTGCTCGCCAGTTGCACCTCGAAAGCGGTGTCTCCCTCAAGGTGAAGCTCCTCGGCGGCAAAGTATTCGCGGTGCAGGTTCGATTCCGGCCAGCCCTGTTTTCGGGCGCTTGCCAGCACGTGCTCCATGAACGGCGTGGGGCCGCACACATACAGGTGCGTTCCGGGGGTCGGATTTGCCAGGACCGTATCCGTGTCCATCCGTCTGCCATCCCGGCATCGACTGTGATGAAACCGGGCGCGGTCGCTGAAACCGGAATCCAGAATCCGTTGCCGGAATGCGGTCTCCTCGGGCGTTCGAGTGCAATAGTGCAGCTCGAAGGTTTTGCCTAGGTGGCTCAGCCGCTCCGTCATGCACAGAATCGGCGTAATGCCAATGCCGCCAGCAATCAGCAGGTGATGGTCCGCCTCTTGCTCAAGCGGGAACAGGTTGCGCGCCTCACTGATCTCCAGCGTGTCTCCCACCCCGAGCTGGTCATGGATCTGGCGGGAGCCGCCTCGGGAGTCAGGCTCGCGCAATACTGCAATCTGATAGCGGTGTGTTTCCCCGGGCTGGTTGCACAGGGAGTACTGGCGAATGATCCCGTCGGCCAGGTGGACATCAATATGGGCGCCGGCGCTGAAGGCAGGCAGCGTGCCGCCGTCGGGTCTGGCCAGTTCCAGCAGGCAGATGTCCGCCGTTTCTCTGGTTTTGCTGGCTACCTGGACGTTGATCACGGGCTTTCCTCCTGCACCAGGCCGTCGATCATCCGTCGGGCCTGCACGCCACCGGAATCAATATCGAGCATCAGCAGCTTTTTCTCGGGGAATTCATTCAGGTTCCGCTGCTGGCTTTCGAGGACCTCCAGGTCTTCCGCGAAAATGGCGCCCTGGCCCTGGCGGATGGTGTCGGTCAAGGTCTCATCGTCCGGACTGAAATTGCGGGCCATGCCCCAGAAATACCAGTGGCTGGTGTCGGTTTCGGGGGTGATGAAGTCAACCACGATGCTGTTCACCCGCTTGTCGGCGGGGGCATCGATACCGCCATGGCCCGCCAGGGCAACCCCGACGTCAATCAGGACATGGCTGGGCGGTGTGAAGCGGCATATCTGCCAGCGATCGACCGGCTGGTCATCGGGCAGGCCCTTGGAGCGCAGGTTGGCCTGCCAGAAAGGGGGCGCGGTGACGTTGTCCATGAAGCGGGTGGTCTGGACCTCGCCGTCGACCTTGCGGGTTCTGACCGGGGCTTCATCGATTTCCTTCTGACCGATGCTGCTCGTATGGACGTAGGTTTCGTGGGTGAGATCCATCAGGTTATCAATCATCAACCGATAGTCACTGTTGATGTGATACAGCCCGCCCCCGTAAGCCCATTGATCGCTGACGGCCCACTCCAGGTGGGGGATAGCATCGGTGTCTGCCTTTTCCGGTTCGCCGGGCCATACCCAGACAAAACCGTATCGCTCTTCGACGGGGTAACTCTTCACACAGGGAAAGCCGCCAACCCGCTGTTTGGGCATCGAGTGGGTTTTGCCATTCCGGCCCATTTTCAGGCCGTGATAGCCACAGACCAGATTGCCGTTCTCCACATAACCCAGAGACAGTGGGGCACCCCGGTGGGGGCAGAAATCCTGAACCGCGGCGACCACACCGTCGCCATCGCGGAAAAACGCCATGGGTTCACCGCAGATCCGGCGGGCGAGTGGTTTGGATTCAAATTCATCAGGCGTGCAGGCAACGTACCAGCAGTTTTTTGGATACATGAAAGGTTCTCTCTTTTTGTTTGTTGTATTTTTTGGATCCAATGCAGGACAGATACTGCAATATTTAGTGAGTATTTGGCCATATTGGATCCATTTTATTTTGAAATGAAGTTTGAGAAGATCATCAATAGCCTCTATTAATAGTTTATTGGCAAACGTAATTATCTGTTTTCTCGAACTTTTCTGCTGTAATGGGTTGTGGGGCCAAGTCAGATGGATCGCCTTGTTGGTTTGGATTGGATCCAAATTGGTACAATTGACAACCTTCAGTCACCAACCACCGAGGATCGCGAATGAGCAAGGCAGGGATACGGGTACTGAGCACCCTCCGGCAGATGATTGTTTCCGGAGAACTGGAAGCCGGACAGCGGATTGCGGAAATTCCCACTGCTGAACGGTTGGGGGTATCACGAACGCCCGTCCGGATTGCTTTTCGGGCACTGGAGCAGGAAGGCCTGTTGATCAAACTGGAGCGCCGGGGTTACCGGGTGCGCAAAGTGACTCAGGATGAGGTGGCTGGAGCGGTTGAAGTCCGGGGGGTTCTGGAAGGGCTTGCAGCCATGCAGGCTGCTGAGCGAGGCCTGACCGCCGAACAGCGCAGGGGATTGCTGGACTGCCTTGCATCGGGTGATGCGTTGTTTGCCAAGGGGTATGTTACCGAGGAGGATCTGGAGGCCTATCACGACCTGAATCGGCGGTTTCACGCGATTATTGTGGAAGCCAGTGGCAATCCCGCCATCGGTTCAGCCATGCAGCGAAACGAGCACCTGCCTTTTGCCTCTGTGAGCTCCCTGGCCATTGACCGCAACAATCTTGAGGGTGAATACCGCCGTTTCAATTTCGCCCACATGCAGCACCATGCGGTGTTTGATGCCCTGGACCGGGGGCAGGGTGCTCGTGCCGAATCCATCATGCGCGAGCATGCCAATGCCACGCTGCGTTACGCGACCATTTTTACCCAACAGCCTGATGATGGGCATCCCGCCGTTCGAGTCATTGGTTCGAGTGTCGAGTTGCCGGATATTGGGTCATCGTAAGTCTGGATTCAATAGCCAGGGCCGGCAGTTCCGGTTCTATTCCCGTAACTCCAGGTGTTCAGCCAGTTCAACCCGGTTTCGGCCCCCGTGTTTGGCACGATAGAGGGCTGCGTCCGCCCGGTGCATCAGCTTCTGGTAATCCGGGTGGCCATCAAAACAGGCCACGCCAATGCTCACCGTGACATTCAGGGTTTCACCCTCTGGGAGGCGGAAGGCTTCCTGTTCGACACTCCGGCGCAATTTTTCCGCGATGGACCTCACCCGGGTTGGGTCTGTGTCCATGATGACAAGCATGAATTCCTCCCCACCCAGACGAAACAGGTAGTCGCCGGAGCGGGTATTGTTTACCAGAATCAGGGCCAGTTGCTGGAGTACAGCGTCTCCAGACTGGTGGCCGTATTGATCATTGACCTGCTTGAAGTGATCGATATCGATGGCCAGTAAGGCGAAGACGTTGTCCCGGTTCCGGGCCTGGCTGATCTGTTTGCCCAGCACCACGGGCAGGAACTTGCGGTTGAGCAGGCGGGTGAGTACATCACGGCCGGACTCCAGTTCATTGTTCTGTTCGAACAGGTGGTCCAGATGGAACTGGATGCCCTTCACCCGATCCCGGAATTCGCGCAGCATTTGCACCTTATCTCCGGCTCCGGGCGCCGCCTGAACAGAAGTATTGAATAGTGGCAGGAGCACGTCGTCGATGTGCTCCATGGCATCAAGGATGGCTTCGGCTTCCGGCGAGCCTTCAAAGGCGTGAACGCCTTTGTGGCGAAACCAGAGGCCAAAGTCGGAAGCCTGGATCCTGGGCATCCGGGTGCCGTCTGTGCCGACGGCGTGGTTGAACATGAACTGATTTTCCCAGTCCAGCAGGGCCGCTCGCTGCTGTTCCTTCTCGTTAGCAATGTTCTGGGTGATGGCGAACAACCGGTAGGCCTCTTCTGCCCGGGAGTTGCGGTCATGGGAGATAGCGTAGGCGTGGCTCATGATTTCCATGGCCAGATCCATGGTGTCGCAGACCATGCGGGCGGCGCTGATCCGCTGCGATTCACTCAGCCCCGGGTGGTCATCCAGCAGCACATGGAACCGGTCTTTCAGGCAACGGGTGCCCCGTAACACCAGATGCACCGGTATATCGATGCGGGCATGCACCTCGCCGACCTTGCGCTGTTCGGCAATCAGGCTAAGCAGATCGTCCTTTGTGGCAGTGGCAAAGAGCACCGACAACCATCGCTCCATTGACCGGCCCAGTCGGGCGTGGACTTCCTCATGGGATAGAAACTGGGATGCCGCCGGGTCTGCCAGCATCTCGCGGTAAAAGTGCGCCGACAATGACGCACTGTTGTCCCGGACAAATGCCAGTACAAACTGTCGGGTTTCGTTGCTGAAGCGTTGGTTCACCGCCTGCCACTCGGCGGACAGTTGCTCTGGCGAGAAACGGGGCATGTTGTTTCCTTTTTCGGGTGAGGCTGTGGGATCCGGCGGGGCCCTCTGTCTGGGAGCGGATTCTGTCACACGCGGCTGCCCGGCGCTAATTGCTAAGCATAGCGGCAGCCCGTGCTGGTGGCTCAGGCGGTCTGCTTGTCCTGCCAGCGTTCCCGGACTTCAAGAATGTCTGGCAGGCACCGGAAAAACACCGGAACCAGCTCCGGGTCAAAATGCTTGCCGCTCTGCTCACGAATCAGGTCGGTGGCCTGCTCAATGGGCCAGGCTTTCTTGTAGGGGCGTTCGCTGGTCAGGGCATCAAACACGTCTGCCAGCGCGACGATCCGGGCGGATATCGGAATGGCTTCGCCGGAAAGCCCCTGGGGGTAGCCCGAACCATCCCACTTCTCGTGGTGGCACAAAGCCACTTCCCGCGCCATGTCGAGCAGCGCGGAACCGTCCTCTCCAATGATTTCCGCGCCGATGCGGGCGTGGCTCTGCATGACAGTCCATTCCTCGGCATCCAGTTTTCCGGGTTTCTGGAGGATTGCATCGGGGATACCGATCTTGCCGACGTCATGCATGGGGGCGGCATTCAGGAGGGTGTCGGACCAGGTCTGTCCAAGGCCGGCTTCACGGGCAATCAGGCGAGAGAAGTGACTCATCCGGATAACGTGCAGGCCGGTTTCGTTGTCCTTGTATTCGGCGGCGCGCCCCAGGCGATGAACCACGGCCAGGCGGCTCTCGACCAGTTCGTCCATCTGTACCAGGGACAGGTGGGTCCGGACTCGGGCTCGGACAATCGCCGGGCTGACCGGCTTGGTGATGTAGTCCACCGCCCCCAGGTCGAAGCCCCGGGTTTCATCATCGGTATCTGACAGAGCGGTGACGAAGATAACGGGAATGGCCTGGGTCTCCGGGGCCTGTTTCAGCGCCTTGCAAACCTCGTGGCCGGACATGCCGGGTATCATCACATCCAGCAGGATCAGGTCGGGTTGTTCCTGCTGAGCCAGGGCCAGCGCCCGGGCGCCGTCCTTGGCGAACAGCAGGCGGTAGTGATCGGACAGGATGTTGCGCAGCACCTGCAGGTTGGTGGCCTCATCGTCCACCAGCAGAAGCGTCTTGGTGTCGGTTAGCATGAAGATACCTCAATGGTGGAACGGTAGTCAGCCAGCAGGCGGGCGGCCGTTTCCGGTTCAAAATTGTCCAGTGCCTGTGCAACCGGGTCGGCAACGGAGGCCGGGAGTCCGTCTCTGAGCCCGGAAAAATCGCTGTCCGGGATCTCGCCATTCCTGAGCCTGCCGATCAGCGAGTCCAGGCGGGTGGCTATGTCGGCCGGTGCCGGTTCCGCTGGTTCGGACCCGGGTTCAGGTTCCGATACAGGTGGTTTGCCGATGTTGTGATGAAACCAGTCCAGGGTGTCGGCAAAGGCCTGCTCAAACTGTTGCCATTGCCGATGGTCCACCTTGCGATGTTGCCGGTGCCGGGTTTCCATGTCCTCAAGGATGCTGGCCATGGCTGTGAACCCCAGGTTGCCTGCAAGCCCTTTGACTTTGTGGCACTGGGCCATGGCGTCAGAGCTGGAGGCCAGTGATTTCAACGACTCCGGCTGGTTCTCCGCACTGGTCAGAAAATGATGGGCCGTGTTCTGGTAAGCAGCCGGATCCGGCCAAAGCTGCTCGATGAGACGGTTGTCTACCGGCCCCGTCTCCCGGTCACCGGTCCTGTCCGGGCCGGCGGTTTCCAGGCCGAGCAGGCGGGCCATTTCCGCAGTGAGTTCGGCCAGGTCGAGGGGCTTGGTGGCAAAGCCGTCCATGCCGGCCTGGCGGGCGTGCTGGCGGTCTTCCTCCAGGACACTGGCGGTGAGGGCAATAATCGGGGTGCGGGGCAGTCGCCGTTCTGCCTCTAGCTGGCGGATGGCGCGGGTCGCTTCATGGCCGTTCAGGTCCGGCATCTGGACATCCATCAGGATCAGGTCAAACGCCTCATCGCCGAATGCTTCCACCGCTTCCCGCCCGGTCGTGGCGGTGACAACCCGGTGCTGGCGTTTGCCCAGCAGCGCTCGCAGAAGTTCCAGGTTCTGGGGCGCGTCATCGGCGACCAGAACAGTGAGTGGTGGCAAGGGCGTTTCTTTCACCGTGCGTGTGGTCTGCTCGACGGGTTTGCCTGCAGGTAGGGGCAGAGTGACCAGGAAGCGCGAGCCCCGGCCCTCAAGGCTGGTCACCGTGATGGTCCCGCCCATGCATTCGGTCAGCTGGCGGGCAATGGTGGTGCCCAGGCCGGTGCCCCCAAATCGCCGTGTGGTGCTGGAGTCCGCCTGAGTGAAGGGTTCAAAGATTTTTTCGATACGATCCGCCGGGATGCCGATTCCGGTGTCTTCGACGGCGAAGGAGACCGGTCCGCCGGGGTTGTTTTCCACACGGAGGGTGACCCCTCCCTGGCGGGTAAACTTGACCGCATTACTGACCAGGTTCAGCAGCACCTGCTGGATTCTTAGCGGGTCACCATGGAAAAACTCCGGGGCCTGGTAGTCGAGTTTCAGGTAAAGGCCCTGGCGGCTGGCATTCAGTGACTGGGTGGCGACGAGTTGGTCGCACAGGGCACGAAGGCTGAAATCCCGTTTTTCCAGCTCCACATTACCGCTGTCCAGCTTGGCAGTATCCAGTATGTCGTTGAGCAGTGCCAGAAGGGAGCGGGCCGAGTTGCGGACAATGCCCAGGTGTCCGGCCTGGGTATCGTCCAGGGGAGTATCCAGCATCAGGTCGGTGAACCCGATGATGGCGTTCATGGGGGTACGGATTTCATGGCTCATGTTGGCCAGGAAGGCACTTTTGGCCTCGGCCGCCTGTTCCGCCTCTTCCTTGGCCCGGCGCAGGTCTGTTTCCATGCGGTGACGTTCGGAGATGTCGGTGACAAAGCCGACAAAGGTGGATACGCCGCCGAGCCGGGATTCGCCAATGCCCAGACGGACGGGAATCTCGTGGCCGTCCTTGTGCAGGGCCCGGACCTCCCGGCCCGAACCGATGATTTTGCGTTCACCGGTACGCAGGTAATTCTTCAGATAGCCGTCATGGGCATCCCGGTGCGGGTTGGCCATCAGCAGGTTGACGTTCTGCCCCACCACCTCGTCGGCCTGGTATCCGAAAATACGTTCGGCGGACTCGTTGAACGAGAGGATGATACCCCGGTCGGAGATCTTGATGATGCCATCAACCGCCGCATCTACAATGGTGGTCAGTTCACTGGCGGTCTCCTGGCTGCGCCGGTACAGGCTGCGGTAGCGGGCCACCGCATTGACCCCGCCAGCCAGCAGGCTGAAGAAAACGGTAATGCCGGCAATGGTCAGGGCCAGGGCGATGTGTTCCTGGCTTCCCGGCATGAAGTCGGGGTCCGGGGCTCCGATAAATCGGGCTGCCTCCATACCGGTATAGTGCATGCCGGCGATGGCCAGCCCCATCACCGCCCCGGCCAGCAGGCGCCGTTTATAGCCTCTCAGGCGTGTACGAGTGCGCAGGCCAAAGCTGATCCAGAGCGCGAGGGTGCCCAGCAGTACCGCAACCACCAGAGACAGCGTGAACAGGGCCGGGTCATACCGCAGGGCCGGACCAATATCCATGGCCGCCATACCCAGATAGTGCATGGCGCCAATTCCGGAACCCACCGCCAGGCCGCCGGTGATCAGGGCTGTCCGGGTCAGTCTGTATTTCGCCAGCAGGCTCAGCGTGACCCAGGATGCCAGCAGGCTCGGCACGGCTGACAGGGCGGTCAGGCCCGGGTGGTAACCCACGTGGGTGGGCATCTCGAAAGCCAGCATCCCGATAAAATGCATGGACCAGATGCCCAGACCCAGAGACGTGGCCCCACTGATCAGGTGCAGGCGCTGCATCAACTGGGAGTTGCTGCGTCTGGCCGCTGCGGCCAGGGTCAGGCCCATGTAGGAGGCGCCCACGGCGATGGCGAGCGACAGTGCCACGAGCGCCAGGTCGTATTGACCGCTGACGAGTTTTTCCGGGGCTTCCCCCAAAACAAAAAACTGCTCAAGCACTATCAATGGTCAACACCCTGGTCGGAAACGACCTGATTCTTGCCAGCTCTCTTGGCGTGGTACATGATCCGGTCAACCCGGTCCAGCATGCCTGCCGGTGTGTCGTCGGCCCTGGATTCGGTTACGCCGACGGAGACGGTGACATGGCCGATGTCCCTGAATGGAACATCGGAGAGGGCCTGGCGCAGGTTGTCGGCGATCTCAACGGCCTTATCCACGCCGCAGAAGGGCAGCAGAACAATAAACTCCTCACCGCCCCAGCGGATGCATTTGTCGGTTTTCCGTGTGCGATCCATCAGGGTGTCGGCCACCGCCTTGATGACCTCGTCGCCCCGACTGTGCCCGTGGGTGTCGTTAATGGTTTTGAAATCATCAATGTCCAGCATGAGCATGCAGAAGGGTGAGCTCTCTTCCTGAGCCTGAATCAGGGAAACCTCCAGGTCAATCTCGCCGGCCCGTCGGTTCAGCAGACCGGTCAGGGAATCGTGGGAGGCCTGCTCCCGGAGCTTGAGCTCGGCGAAAACACGGTCCGTCAGGTCTTTGATGATGCTGATGAAGTGGGTGATCCTGCCCTTGGCATTCTTGACCGGCGTGATGGTTTGCTGGCAATGGATTTCGTGACCGTCCTTGTGTCGGTTGATCACCATGGCGCGAAACGGCAGGCCTTCATTCAGATGGCGCCACAGTCCCCGGTAAAAGGTCCTGTCGTGCCGCCCGGATTTCAGAAGGGCCGGTGAGCGGCCAATGACTTCAATCGGTGTGTAGCCGGTAATGATTTCAAACCCCTGGTTGGCAAACTCGATGATGCCTTCCTCGTTGGTGATGAAGATACCGTCATAGGCGGCATCAATCGCCTTGGCAAACAGGTTGCCGGTGGACTCCGCTGCATGCAGCTGGGTGACATCCTTCTGTACGGATACGTAGAAATGTGGTTCACCGGATTCGTCATTCACTGCGGAAATTGTCCATTCCACCAGGTAGGGGCGGCCATTCTTGTGGTAGTTGACCGTAGACCCGGTGAACGGCTGATGGCTCTTCAGGGCGTCCCGGAGTTCGTGAATGACTGTGGGTTCGGTGAGTGGCCCCTGGAGCATTTTCGGGTTGTTCCCCACCAGTTCCCGGGAGCTGTAACCGGTCATGTTACAAAAGGCAGGATTGGCATAGAGGATCTTGTGATCAGCATCGGTCAGCAATACTGAATTGAACGCCAGATCGGCGGCGGCGCGAAAAGCCAGATGCAGATCCTCAGCGGTCAGTGCATCAAGAGACTGGGAAAATTCCTGGTTCAACGTGAATCCTGCGGTGCTTCGGCAAAGGTCAAAAAACGGACAAAAGGTTACAGTGGCAACTATCGTGTGGGTCGTGACGGGTGTCAACGCGCAATAGTGCCTAGGTCGGGGTATTCACGGGCGTAATGGCGAACATTCACCGGGCCGCGGTTGAAGTCTCAATAATCGGTGCAATAGTTATTAGTGACTTAACATCAGGGCGCTTTTTCAGCAGGGTAAGGTCCCAGAACGGCCCGCCAGATCACCGAGCGGGGTGCTGAAACGGCGCTTCAAGCCTTCCGGAGTTTTCGGAAAACGTCGAAAAGGAGGCACTACATGGCCAACGACAGTCTTGGCAACGACAGCCTGAACACCTTGACCACCCTGGATGCCGGTGGCAGGACCTACCATTACTACAGCCTGCCCAAAGCAGGTGAGTCACTGGGCGACCTGGATCGCCTGCCTTTCTCACTGAAAGTCCTGATGGAGAACCTGCTGCGTAATGAGGACGGCACCACCGTGGATCAGTCCCACATTAACGCCATGGTGCAGTGGCTCAAGGACCGGCATTCCGACACCGAGATCCAGTACCGTCCGGCCCGGGTGCTGATGCAGGATTTCACCGGTGTCCCCGGTGTGGTGGATCTGGCTGCGATGCGAGAAGCCGTCAAGAACGCGGGCAAGGATCCGGCCCTGATCAACCCCCTGTCACCGGTGGATCTGGTGATTGACCACTCCGTCATGGTCGATGAATACGGCACACCGAAGTCGTTCAAGGACAACGTGGCCATCGAGATGGAGCGCAACCAGGAGCGCTACGAATTTCTGCGTTGGGGGCAGCAGGCCTTTGACAACTTCCGGGTCGTGCCTCCCGGCACTGGCATCTGCCACCAGGTGAATCTGGAGTACCTGGGCAAGACCGTCTGGCAGAAAGAGATCGAAGGCAAAACCGTTGCCTACCCGGATACCCTGGTGGGTACCGATTCCCACACCACCATGATCAACGGCCTGGGTATTCTGGGCTGGGGTGTCGGTGGCATCGAGGCCGAGGCGGCCATGCTGGGGCAGCCGGTTTCCATGCTGATTCCCGAGGTGGTCGGCTTCAAGATCACCGGCAAGCTGCGTGAGGGCATCACCGCGACCGACCTGGTGCTGACCGTGGTGGAAATGCTGCGCAAGAAAGGCGTGGTTGGGAAATTCGTGGAATTCTATGGCGACGGCCTGAAAGACATGCCCGTGGCCGACCGGGCCACCATTGCCAACATGGCGCCGGAGTACGGGGCGACCTGTGGCTTTTTCCCGGTGGATGATCAGACCATCACCTACATGCGCCTGACCGGTCGGGATGAAGAACAGCTGGAACTGGTGGAAGCCTATGCCAAAGCCCAGGGCCTCTGGCGTGAGCCCGGCCACGAACCGGTCTACACCGACACCCTGGAACTGGACATGGGCGATGTGGAGGCCAGCCTTGCCGGGCCGAAACGGCCCCAGGACCGGGTTGCCCTGAAAAACATGAAAGCTTCCTTTGAGCTGTTGATGGAAACCGCCGAGGGCCCCGCTGAGACCCGCGAAGCCAAGCTGGAGTCCGAAGGTGGGCAGACAGCGGTTGGCATCGAGAAAAGCTACGAGCACCCCGCCAGCCAGCCGCTGGAGATGAACGGCGAATCCACCCGTCTGGACCCGGGCGCCGTGGTCATCGCAGCCATTACCTCCTGTACCAATACCTCCAACCCCAGCGTGATGATGGCCGCCGGCCTGATTGCCCAAAAAGCGGTGGAAAAAGGCCTGAGCACCAAGCCCTGGGTAAAAACCTCGCTGGCACCGGGCTCCAAGGTGGTGACTGACTACCTCAAGGTCGCCGGGCTGCAGGACGACCTGGACAAACTGGGCTTCAACCTGGTGGGTTACGGTTGCACCACCTGTATCGGTAACTCCGGGCCGCTGCCCGATGCCGTGGAAAAAGCCATTACCGATGGTGACATGACGGTGGCATCGGTGCTCTCCGGTAACCGGAACTTCGAAGGCCGGGTGCACCCGCTGGTGAAAACCAACTGGCTGGCGTCACCGCCCCTGGTGGTCGCCTATGCGCTGGCGGGTAACGTCCGGCTGGATCTGACCAAAGACCCGCTGGGTACTGACAAGGAAGGCAATCCGGTCTACCTGGGTGACCTCTGGCCGAGCCAGGCGGAAATCGCCGAAGCTGTGGAAAAGGTCAAAACCGATATGTTCCGCAAGGAGTACGGCGAGGTCTTTGAGGGTGACGAAACCTGGCAGTCCATCAAAGTGCCGGAAAGCAAGGTGTACGAGTGGTCCGACAAGTCCACCTACATCCAGCATCCGCCGTTCTTTGAGGGGCTCAAGGAACAGCCGGACGCCATTGATGACATCCAGGACGCCAACATCCTGGCCATGCTGGGCGATTCGGTGACCACCGACCACATCTCGCCGGCCGGTTCCTTCAAGCCGGACACGCCGGCTGGCCGTTACCTGCAGGAGCAGGGCGTTGATCCGAAAGACTTCAACTCCTACGGCTCCCGCCGGGGGAACCACGAGGTCATGATGCGTGGCACTTTCGCCAACGTGCGGATCAGAAACGAGATGCTGGACGGTGTTGAGGGTGGCTATACCAAGTTTGTACCTACCGGCGAGCAGATGGCCATTTACGATGCGGCCATGAAGTATCAGGAGCAGGACACACCGCTGGTGGTGGTCGCCGGCAAGGAATACGGCACCGGTTCCAGCCGTGACTGGGCCGCCAAGGGCACGCGCCTGCTGGGCGTCAAGGCCGTGGTTGCTGAGTCCTACGAGCGCATCCACCGTTCCAACCTGATCGGGATGGGCGTGATGCCCCTGCAGTTCCCGGAAGGGGTGGACAGAAACAGCCTGAAACTGACCGGCGAGGAGACCATCAGTATTGAGGGTCTGGCCGGTGATATTCAGCCGGGACAGACGCTGACCATGACGGTCAAGTACAAGGATGGTTCCACCGAAAGCTGTGAGCTCAAATCCCGGATCGACACCGCCAACGAGGCGGTGTACTTCCGGCATGGCGGCATCCTGCACTACGTGGTGCGTGAGATGCTTCATAACGCCTGATGGATTCGGGCCGGCCCTGAGCCGGCCCGGCTATCGGACATCCGTTTTTGCCAGGGGCAGTGAGACCCAGAATCTTGCTCCCCGGCCTTCTTCGGACTCGAAGCCCACGCTGCCTCCCATGGCACGCATCAGTTCACGGGTGATGGCCAGACCCAGGCCTGTGCCCTCCTGGTTGCGGGCGAGGTGACTCTCGGCCTGCGCGAACTTCTCGAAGACGCTTGGCCGGAAACTGTCGGGAATCCCCGGCCCCCTGTCCTCAACCTCAACCCACGCTTCGTTTTCGCCTGCGCGGATGCGCACGGACACCTTCGCCTGCTCTGGTGAAAACTTGACCGCATTGGAGAGCAGGTTGGTCAGGGCCTGGCGGAACCGGAGCAAATCAAATATGGCCTGCAGGTGGGTGCCCGAATCTTCAAGAGTGACGAGCACCTGGCGCTTCTCGGCATAGGGCTGGATTTCCTCGATCGCACTGGCGACTGCATCCTGCAGGCTTCGGGCAGCGCTATAGATGGGCATGCGGCCGTTCACCAGCTTCTCGATATCCAGCAGGTCATCAATCAGGGTTCGTAGGTGCAGGGCGTTGCGCTGGGCTATGGTCAGCATCTGAAGGGCCTTGTCGGGCAGCTCTCCGGTGGCCCCACCCAGGACCAGCGACAGTGACCCGGAAATCGAGGTCAGAGGGGTTCTGAGTTCATGGCTGACGGTTGAGATGAACTGGCTTTTCATCTCTTCGGCTTTACGCCGCTCGTTAATATCCATGATATAGCCATGCCAGAGGATGCTGCCATCCGGAAGCCGTTCCGGGTTGGCCTGGCCTTCCACCCAGTGCCACGTCCCGGAGCGCCTTTGCACCCGGTATTGGCAATGCCACAGTGTGAGATCCGTGGCTGAGTGACGGATGGCTTCCGCCACAGGGTCCAGATCATCCGGATGAATACAGGCAAAGACCGGCGACGCGTCGTTGGCCAGGCCCTCGGAAGGAACGTCGTAAATCTCCCGTATGCCCGGACTGGTGTAGGGAAAGGTACTGTGTCCATCCGGCCATTGCCGGTACTGGTACAGCATGCCCGGCGCATGCTTGGCCAGTTTGTTGAGGGTTTCCGTCTGCTGCTGCTGATGGATGATATCCGAGGCCCAGCGGGCCAGAAGATTCACGAACATCCGGTCCGTTTCCGTAAACGGTTGCTGGCGGGGCGCCCTGGACGAGAAATTAACCGAGCCCATAACCTCGCCGTCAATCCAGATCGGCGCAGCCAGATAGCTTTCCAAGCCGTATTCCTGATAGGCCGGGTGAAGCTGATATTCTGACTGGCCGGTGTGGTCGAACGCGATCACATCGTGGCTTTCCATCAGCAGTGAGCTGTAGGTCTGTTCCAGCGGTAGAGTCAGACCATCGTACACTGTCTCGAAGGGAACACGGGTATGGTGCCAGAGTATGGTGTAAGCGGGGCCTGTAATCTGGCTGACAATGCCGGTATCCATGTCCAGATAATGGCAGGCCCTTCTCAGCGCGGCTCTGATGCGATCATGGGCCGGGCCCTCGGTGTCCAGGGCGATTTCATTGAGAATGTTAAGCGCCCGGTCTCGCTCACCGTAGTAGCTGCCCAGTTCCCGGAGCTGCACTTCCCGCTCAACAATATCGGCAAGATCCCTAAGGGTATCCTTGTCCTCGGCGGAAAATGCCCGTGGTTTACGGTCGATCACACACAGCGTGCCAAGGCGGTAACCCTCATGATCCCTGACCGGGGCGCCGGCATAGAAGCGGATGCCGGGTTCGCCACAGACCAGAGGGTTGTCGCAGAAGCGGTTGTCGTCCTCTGCGTCTTCAATGACAAAAACCGAATCGCTCTGGATGGCGTGGCCACAGAATGAGATGTCACGGGCTGTTTGTGTGGCGTCCAGACCATACCGGGACTTGAACCATTGGCGTTGATGGTCAACCAGTGAGACCAGGGCAATGGGGACGTCAAACAGCCGGGCAGCGGTCCGGGTGATCCGGTCGAATCGTTCCTCGGACCGGGTATCGAGCAGGCCGGTCCGGTCAAGTGCGTTCTGCCGGCGGGCTTCGTCCGGTGTGGCGTCAGCCGGTTTCATCGTTGCCTCCGTCTTCCTGGTCCGTGGCGATGGGAAGGTCCACCCAGAAGTGGGAGCCGTTGTCGTAGAAATAACCGACACGCCCTCCCATCAGTTTGGCCAGTTCCCTGCAGATTGCCAGCCCCAGCCCGGTGCCGGCCCTGGCTTTGGCAGAGCCGGTTTCGGCCTGGGAGAAGCGTTCGAACAGGTAGGGGCGGAATTCGTCAGGAACCCCTTTACCCTGATCAGCCACCAGGATGCGCACGGTTTTCGCCTCCCTGATGCTTGCGGAGAGTGTGATGCGGCCCTGTTCCGGCGAGAATTTGCAGGCATTACTGATGTAGTTGTCGAGAATCTGGCGGACACGGTGTGGGTCTGCCAGGACGTGGGCCTCCGGGATCCGGCTGGCTTCGAGTTGCACCCGGTGTGACTGGGCATAAGGACGGTTGGCGATGGCCGCCTCTTCGATCAAGGTGGGCAGGTGAAGGGGTTCGGTGTGCACGACCATTTGCCCGGCTATGGTTTTATTGAAATCCAGCAGGTCCGAAATCAATCGCTGCAACTGATCGCTGTTGCGCAGGGCAACGTTGACCATGCGTTCGGCTTTTTCCGGCAGGGGCCCCACCGCTCCGGAGGCAAGCAGTTTCAGTGAGCCATTGATGGAGGTAAGCGGTGTTCTCAGCTCGTGGCTGACGTTGGAGACAAACTGGTTTTTCAGCTTGTCGAGCGCTTCTCTGTCGTCCATCAATTGGTTGAAGGCCTTGGCAACACTGCGCAGTTCGGGTGGTCCCTTTTCGGCGAGCCGGCCGGAGGCATCACGATCTTTGGTCATGTTCTGTATCCGCCTTGCGATTGTTTCCAGACGGTGGGTGAGGAGTCGCGACATGACCGCAACCAGCACCGCCGTAATGACAACGACAATCAGGCTAAACAGGATGAAGTTGAAAAACGCGTCTCTTGCCGGTTGCGTGGCTTGTTCATAGGGAACGGCACGGAGAAACTCCCAGCCAACGCGCTCGAGGTGGCGGGTGGCGTAAATCCAGCGCTGGCCGCTGTCTTCAACCACCCCGGTAGTCATGCCTGAGAGGGCCGCATCAATCAGAGGTGACTCGCCTGGGTTCGGTAGAAAGGGAAGCCGGTTGTCCCGGGTGATGGCGTCCACACGCGTGAAGTATTGGGTATCGAGTACCATGAAGCGTTCGCCCGGCGTCCGCTCCTGGGGTTGTGGCAACAATGTGTCTCTGTCCACCGGCAGAGCGCCGGTTAAAAGGCCCACCAGTTCACCCTGGTTGTTGCGCACTGGTTGCAGAAAGGAAATCAGCATGACGCCGGTGGTCCGGCCGATGATGGGGCGGCTGATATGGGGCTGGCCGGAGTCAAGCATCTCCTGGAAATGGCTGCGGTCCGCGTAGGACGTGCCGATACGACCGGGCACATGGCGGTTTTCCGCCACCGCGACGGCCTTATCATCCATGACCACCAACCCCAGGTCGAAGTAGTCTGCCAGCGTGGTCTGGCGCTTGAGTATAGCTTCCAGCTCTTTGGCGGGCAGCAGTCTCTGGCCGTCTGACAGTCTGGACGCCAATACGCCTAGTGCGTCCAGTCTCAGTTGGAGGCGAAGGCTAACGCGACTGGCGTAATTGGTGGTTTCAACCTGTTGGCGCAGCGTCAATGCCTGCTCAAAATCGGACACCAGCTCCCGGTAGGCAGTCACGGAAAGAATGCTGACGGTGATAGCGGTGCTGATAATGGCAATGGCCGCAAAACGGGTGCCGAGTGACAGATTTTTCAAAGGTAATCCCTAGTGGTGATGGTATTGGTGCCTTGAACATGCTTTTATTCCGTTTATGCTGGGAGCATAGAAGACTTTTGGACAACCGGAAACGATATCGGGCAGATGCGCCATGAGCGAATCTAAAAATACCGGGGATGTAAGCTCCCGACTGGCCGAGCTCAGGGAGCGGTTTGTGGTGCGGGCCACCAGTGATCTGCTGGCGCTGGAAGCGCTGGCTTCCGGGTTTTCCCGGGGTGGTGTGGACCGGGCGCAGCTGTTTGATGCCTGTCAGCGGCTGCATCGCCTGGCGGGTTCTGCGGGCACTTTTGGCCTGCCGGAACTGGGCGAGTCTGCCCGGGCGCTGGAGAAGAACCTGAAGGCGGCGGTGGAGCAGGCGGATCAGGACGGTGTTGACCCGGTTCCTGTGTCCGGGGACGTGATTCAACGTATGGTGGCGCTCCGGTCCATGCTTCAGGGGCGCGGTCAGCAGGGACCTTTATCGGCAAGCTCCCGCAAGGAGTCCACAAGCCCGGATGGGGTTCATGGCTTGCGCATCGGGGTTGCGGTGATAACTGACGGCGCCGATGGCGGGGCGATGGCCCCCCTCAGAAACGACCTGGAGGCCTATGGCTTCGACTGTCGCCTGGTCTCCGGCTCTGACCAGGCGGTGGAGGCAGCGCTCAGGGACTGGGGCGTGGGAGCCATGGTCCTCCTGTGTGACGAATCGCGTATGGAAGCGGTTGCCGCTATCCGTGGTTCGATCAACGGAACCGACGGTGGCTGCCTGTCGCTGATCGCACTGGGCCCGGAGGATTCTTTCCACAGCCGTTACCAGGTGGCAGGCCTGGGGGCGGATGCCTTTTTCTGCCACCCGCCCAACCTGCCGGAATTGACCGAACGCATTGAGTACCTGGCACTTGAGCGCACGGCCAAGGTTCAGGGTAGGGTTGCGATCGTGGAGGACGATACAGAGCTGGCCGAACACTATGCCCTGGTTCTGAAGACGGCCGGGATTGAGGTCTGTAGCGTGACCGATCCGATGGAACTGATGGGTCAACTGTCATCGTTTCAGCCGGATATTGTTCTGATGGATGTCCAGTTGGGGCGGTTTTCCGGCGAAACCCTGGCCCGGATGGTGCGTTTTTATCCCCAGTGGCTGAGCCTGCCGATCATCTACCTGTCCTCCGAGGACGATCCCGATAACCAACTGACGGCCCTGTCACGAGGGGCGGACGAGTTTCTGGTGAAACCGGTGTCTGACAGTTACCTGGTGAGAGCGGTCCAGATCCGGTGCTTCCGGGCCCGGCAGCTGTCCCGGTTGATGAACCGGGATAGCCTGACCGGCCTGCTCAAGCATTCCCTGATCAAGCAGGAAGTGGAAAAGGAACTGGCCCGCTGCCGACGGGAAGGCCACGAATCCTGCGTGGTCATGGTCGATCTTGATCATTTCAAATCGATCAATGACACCTGGGGCCACCCGTTCGGGGATACGGTGATCCGGACACTGGCCAATTTCCTGCGCAATCGCCTGCGGGAAACGGACATGATTGGCCGTTACGGCGGTGAGGAATTTCTGGTGGTGCTGCCCCGCTGCACCCAGGAGGCGGCGGCGGAGCTGTTTCGCGAAATTGCCGAAGGTTTCTCCCAGTTGACCTTTACCAGTGGCCCGGAAACCTTCCATGTCACCCTGTCGGCCGGCGTTTCCGCCGTTGGCCATCACGGTTCCGGTGAGCAGGCGGTGGAAGCTGCCGATCAGGCCCTCTACCTTCGCAAGAAGGCAGGGCGTAACGGTGTCACGGTATACGGGATGCCGGGCACAACCTCCTGAGACAATCAACAAATCCATGAACGTACTGGTACTTGAAGACGATGAACTGGTCGCGGAACTGCTGGAAACCGTGATTGCCAGCGCCTATAACGGCGCGGTGGTTGATAAGTTTGACCGCCTTGAAGACGCGCATATCGGATCACAGAAGAAGACCTACAGCCTGGTGGTGACCGACTGGAACCTGCCGGATGGCTCCGGGCTGGACCTGGTCCGGAACCTGCGGGGTAGGGACCGAAAACTGCCGATTGTCATGGTGTCTGGACGCTCGGACCGGGAGTCGGTCATCCGGGCGGCCCATTACGGCATCAGTGGCTACATTACCAAGCCCTTCAGTGTCGAAATGGTCCACAAGCGGCTGGCTGCCCTGATTGAGCCGGACAACGACCTTTCAGCTACCCAGGGGCCGGATCTTCAGGCTTTGCTCAAGGCTTCCCTCGAGAGCGTGATTCAGTTGCCGGGGGATCAGGAGCCGGCCGACGTGCTCGCGTTGATCGACCGGGCAGATTCTCTGTCACCGGCGGAGCTGGCTGAGCGCTGGCGGGAGCAGACGGCATTGGTGACACGACTGCTGGATGTCGCCAATAGCAGCTCCTTTCGCCGCACCGGCGAGCCAGTGGAATCCCTGAAGGACGCCATTACCCTGATGGGCGTATCCATGGCGCTGGATCAGGCTCTGGCGCTGTCCCTGGATGTCGGCCGACGGATACAGTCTCCGGAGCTGGTCCAGCGGGCCCGTGGCTATCAGGAACAGGCTGCCGTCGTGGGCCGGGAAGCACAGCGTATCGCCATGACCCTGAAAAAGAACCCGGCCATGTTCCAGAAGGCGGGCCTGCTCAGTCGGGTCGGAGAACTGGCGGTATTGTCGGTCATCAACCAGTATGTCAGTAAAGGGGGCGAGGCCGATCCGGGGATCATTGATGCAGCACTGAAGACCTGGTCCCAGGATTATGGCAATCACCTGAAAATCCAGTGGCGGATTCCACTGGATCTGCGCGAGATGATCGGGGCGGTGCATTTTCTGCCCAAGGACTGTGTGCGCATGGATCGTCTGGTGATGCGCGCCGCCGCCCTGATTTCCGGCGGCCAGGGCGAGACTGAGGAGTGCCAGGTTCTGATGCAGCGGCTTGGTGTCAACGTTGTTGGGCATACCGAGGAGTGAGGCATGCCGGTTCAGGCAGACAGTGTTCAACGGATTCTCTATGTGGAAGATGATCCGGACATCCGGTCCGTTGCCGAGCTGGCACTGGTGGATGTCGGGGGCTTCGAAGTTCTGTTGTGCGAGTCCGGGCGCGAGGCGTTGGACAGCATCGACGACTTCGGGCCGGACCTGGTTCTGCTGGATGTCATGATGCCGGTTATGGATGGCCCTGAAACACTGCAGGCGCTTAGGGCCCGACAGGGCGGCCTGGATGCGCCAGTGGTGTTCATGACCGCTCGCCTTCAGCCCTCGGAAGTGGAGGAATACCTCGAAATGGGGGCGATTGGTGTCATTCCCAAGCCCTTTGATCCGATGACGCTTGCGGAGCAGATTCGACAACTGGTCTCTACAAACCAGGGTGCGGACCGGCGCGATTTGCGGTAATCTGGCGGGTTTGAATGGATTGCAACCGTTGAGGCCGATATGTCGTCCCCCGAATCTCCCGAAGAACTCAAGGCCAAGCTGAACCTGGAAACCTCCCGTATCCACTGGCACGAGCTGCAGACCTATTACGCTCGCGGTCAGATTGTGCAGGTGGCAGCGAGTCAGGATCTTCTGGAGGTGGCGGCCGAACTGGCGGCGGATAACAAGTCACGGTTCCAGCAGTGGCTGGCCGACGGTCAGGTGGGCGAAATCACCCCGGACACCGCCCGCGGCTGGTATGACCGTAACGCTGAGCTCTGGGCCGTGGTCGTGGCTCCCTGGGTCCTGGTCCAGGACCGTTCAGCCTCCAATCTCCACTGACGTCGCGTCAGCCCATCTGTTACCGCACAGCCCGAGGTTTTCATGCTGACCGGAGCCATCCTGATTCTGGCGCCCCTGTTTCTGGGGTTCGCCATCGTTGTGTCCAATCGTCGTCTGGTCACGGTTCTCCATTACGCCGTTGAAGCGCTGGTGTATTTTATCCTGGCCTTGCTGGGGTTAGGGCTGGGCCAGATGGACGGCCTGTTGAGCCAGCTTGGCGCCATGGCCGGTCAGGTAGCGGCGCTGGTGCTGGTGCTGCTGGTGGCCAACCTGGCCGCGTTATGGTTGTTTCATCGCTGGCAGCCAATGACCCTGGATGCCCACCCGGACCAGCAACGCCCCGGTTATCACCGGCTGTTTCTGGCGGGCCTCAAGCCCCTGCTGGCGGTGCTTGTCGGTGCCCTGGCGGGGTATTTCCTGCTGCCCGAACTGGGCATGGTGGATGAGGTGGCAACCTGGTCGCTGATGCTGCTGTTGTTCTTTATCGGTCTGCAGTTGCGCAATGCCGGTCTGTCCCTGCGTCGGCTGCTGATGAATCGCCAGGGGCTGGGCATTGCCGTGGTGCTGATGCTCAGTTCGCTGGCTTCGGGCCTGCTGCTGATTCCTCTGCTGTCGATCCCCTGGCACCAGGCATTGGCACTGGCCTCCGGGTTTGGCTGGTATTCGCTCTCCGGTATCGTGATCGGTGATGCGCTGGGGCCTGCCTGGGGTGGCGTTGCCTTTCTTAATGATGTGATCCGGGAAATCATTGCGCTGGCCCTTATCCCGGTGATCATCAATGCCCGACCCGCCATGGCGATTGGCTACGGCGGAGCCACTGCCATGGACTTTACGCTGCCGGTCATTCGAAGCAGCGGGGGGCTGGCCTGCGTGCCTGTGGCCATCGCGTCGGGCTTCCTGCTGTCGTTCCTGTCGCCGGTCCTGATGGGGGTTTTCCTCTCCTTCGGTTGATGAAAGAAACGGACCCCGATCCGGTGCCATGCCTTGGTCAGATGGTGGGTTACCGTGACATCCTGTTACTATCCGAAGCTGTCCTTTGTCCTCGGAGCCATCCATGCATCGCCGTCGTTTTCTGCAGCTGTCAGTGTCAGCGGCACTGGCTCCGACTCTGGTCGGCTGTTTCCACAGAGAGCCGCTGCGCATGGGGGTGCATCCCTGGATTGGTTACGAACCCCTTTATCTGACTGAGGAATTCGGCTGGCTGCCGGATTCGGTCACCCTGTCCCGGGGCTTTGCGGCTCGTGACTCGATCAATGGCCTTTTGTCCGGCAACCTGGATGGGGCCGCTCTGACCATCGATGAAGCGGTGCGGGTTCAGGCCGCCGGCGTGCCGGTGCGGGCGGTGGCCGTGACCGACGTCTCGGTGGGCGCAGATATGCTCATGGCCCGGCCGGGTATCCACAGTCTTGAGGACCTTGCAGGAAAGTCGATTGGCGTGGAACTGGGGAGCGTTTCCGCAGTTCTGCTGTTTGCGGCTTTGCAGCGGGCCGGCCTGACAGCAGACCAGGTATCTCTGGTAGACCTTCCGGTGAATCGCCATCTGCAGTCCTGGCAGCTTGGCCAGATTGATGTTTCCGTCTGTTACGAGCCGACTGCCTCCCGCCTGAAACAGGCTGGGGCCGTTGGCCTGTTTGACAGTCGCCAGGTGCCGGATACCATTTTTGATCTTCTGGTTGTGACCCGCGAGGCTGAACGGCGCATACCCGGGGCGATTGAGGACCTTGTCCGGGCCCATTTCCGGGGGCTTCAGCATCTGGTGAGGAACAGTCACGACGCTATATACCGGGTTGCGACCCGGCAGCAGGTCGATCCAGAGGCCGTACGCGAGGCACTGGCGTCGGTGATGCTGCCGGAGTTGGCCGCCAATCGACGGTATCTGGCCCCGGGTGGGCGGGTCGAAACGGTGGCTCGGGAACTGGCGACGGTTCTCGAACGTGAAGGGCTGATCGACCGGGTGCCGGATGTCGATGAGCTTTGTTCAAGAGACTTTCTGCCCGGGAGCCTGCCATCATGATGCAGCGCCTTGCTTTGTCCTGGCAGCGTGCGTTGCTGACGCTACTGCTCACTCTGTCCCCGTTGGCCCATGCCCTGACGGCGCCGGATGGGGTCACCCTGGCCGTCCTGGCCTACCGGCCCGAAGCTCTCCTGCAGCGGCAGTATGAACCGCTGGTCGAGTATCTCAGCTCGGCAAGCGGGGTGCCGGTACACCTCAAAGTTCTGGATCAGGAGGCCATGACACGGGCCGTGGCAGCCAACGGCATTGATTTTTTCCTGACCAATCCCAGCCACTTTCTGCTGATCCGCAGCGAGCGCAGCCTGACGGGGGTGTTGGCAACCGTTCAGCGCGACTGGAAAGGCCGGTCCACCGGCAGTGTGGGTGGTGTCATCTTTACCCGCGCCAATCGGGATGACATACGTGAGCTGGCAGATCTCCGTGACAAGCGGATCGGGTCTCCCGGGGTTCAGTTTCTGGGGGGCTACCAGGCACCGCTTCTGGAACTGGAAGCGGCAGGCCTGGATGTGCGCCGGCGTGGACGAATTACTTACCTTGGCAACCATGATCGGGTTGTCCGAGCCGTCGTCGCCGGCGATGTGGACGCGGGTTTTATCCGGACCGGCGTGCTGGAGGAACTGCAGGAAAACACTCCGGGCTTGGCGGATGAACTCAGGGTCCTTAATCCCCAGCGGCTCCGGGGCTTTCCGTTCAGGGCTTCGACCCGTCTGTACCCGGAGTGGCCGCTCGTGGCGCTGCCTCACGTGGATAACGGTGTGGTCCGGAGAGTCGCTTCTGCCCTGTTTGCGCTGGAACCGGGGCACCCGGCCGTACGGTCTGCCGGTCTGACGGGTTTTTCCCCGCCAGCGGACTATCAGTCGGTGGAGTCCCTTGCCAGGGAGCTTCGTCTACCGCCCTATGACCATGCCCCCCGGGTTACCTGGCTGGATGTCCTGGAGCAATATCGACCCTGGCTGTTGGCCGTCGGTGTATTGCTGTTTCTGTTGTTGGTGACCAGTGCCTGGCTGGGGCGCCAGAAACGCCAACTGGTCCGGGAAGAGCGCCGTCTACGGGAACTGGTGGCCAGTTGGCCACAACCCATGCTGATTATCCGGGGGCGGGATCTTGTGGAGTGTAACCGGGCGGCGGTGGAACTTCTGCGATACGGCTCGCCAGCCTCCCTTGTTGGTAAGGAACTGGCTGCCTTCTCCCACCATATACAGCCGGACGGGCAGGTCTCCTCGCAGAAACTGTCCAATCTGCTGCTGCGGGTGGAGATGGGGGATGTGGCCACCACCGAATGGGTGTTCGTGCGCTCGGATGCGTCGGACATCTGGGTAGAAATGACCCTGGCCCCGGTCTACGAATACGGTTTTGATTCGCCCGCTGTGCTCTGCTCCTGGTATGACATCACCCGGCGCAAACAGGCCGAAGAGCGCATGCGCCTGGCGGTCATGGTATTCGATAATGCCCGGGAAGCCATTTTCGTCACCGATGAACACGGGGTGATCATGGACATCAATGATGCCTACTGCCGGATCACCGGGCGTACATCCGGAATGGCGATTGGTATGCCTCCACCACTACCCATGGATGAAGGCAGCGGTGTTCTGGTCACGGCCCGCAAACAGGGTGTCTGGAGTGGTGAGTTCCTGAGCCGGACCCATGATGGACGTCGCCTGGTACTGAATCTTACCCTTGGGGCGGTCTTTGACGATCACAGCCGTCTTACCCATTTTGTTGGTGTTTTCAGTGACATTACCAAAATCAAGGAAACCGAACGGAAGCTGCGGGCCATGGCCCACTATGACGCATTGACCGGTCTGCCCAACCGGGTGCTGTTCGCGGATCGTCTGCACCAGTCCATGGCCCAGGCGAAGCGGCACGACTACCAGTTGGGCGTCATCTACATTGATCTGGATGAGTTCAAGCCGGTTAATGATGCTTTCGGGCATGATGCGGGTGATGATCTTCTGGTTGAGATGGCCCGGCGGATGCGGACCGTGCTGCGGGAGGAGGACACCTTGGCGCGCCTGGGCGGTGACGAGTTCGCCGCCATAGCCGTCAATGTCAGCGGTGAAGAGGCACTGGAGTCGCTCTTGTCTCGGCTTCTGGCTGCGGTTTCAGAGCCCGTCTGGGTTGCCAGCCACAGCGTGACCGTCTCGGTCAGTGTGGGGTACACGCTGTACCCCCAGCCCGGAGAACTGGATGCTGACCAGTTGTTGCGCCAGGCCGATCAGGCCATGTACCAGGCCAAGCGCCGGGGGCGTAATGGCTACTGCGGATTCTCCGAGAACCTGCTGTGAGCCCTCCCACCTTCCAGCAGCTCGGTTGCTGACTGCCAGCGCAGGGCTTTGCCCCACTGGTCGGTCAGCCGACGGACGCCACTGAGGGTATCGAGCATCTCCTCGCCGATCTCGGTGCCGCTGGTGTGTCTGACCATGATCTGCAGGGTTTCCTCCTTGAGGGTGTGATAGGTCTGCTCCGCCCGCCCCAGAAGCTCACCGGACGGTTCCCCTTCCGAGGCCACCAGTTCGCGCAGAATATCCAGATACTGCTGGTCGCTGACATTCATGCCTTTGAACTCGGTCCGTTCGTCCAGTCGGCGCAGGGCCAGCAACTGGGGCGCCAGCGCCGCCGCTTCGGCCAGATAGCGGCAGGTTCTCAGGCTGACGGCCAGAGCCTCGACAATCGACAGTTGCATCTTTTCCGCCTTGAGGCGACCGATGTAGTCGGTAATGGCGTCATTGAGTGAGTGGATGGCATCGGCCTTGGGCTTGATCTGGGCGGGGTCCAGGCCTTCGCGGTCCACACAGACCCGTAACAGGCCGCGGGTGTGGCGGATCAGCCGCCGCATTTCCTGATCCACCGCACCGATGGCCAGTTCCGGTGTGGTGATCAGGGTGTCATCCAGATAGCGGGGGGCGGCATTGTCTTCTTCTTTACTGCGGAACAGACGCCCCAGAAAACGGGCGAAGGGTGCGGTAAACGGCAGCATCAGACCGGCACCAAGCACATTGAACAGGGTATGGAACAGCGCCAGCGAGACCGCGGGATTGGCTTCCATATCCAGCCAGTGGGTGAACTGATCCACGGTCCACAGCATGACCGGCATGATCAGCAGGGCAATGGCGCCGGTCACCAGATTGAACAGGATGTGCCCGACCGCCAGGCGACGGGCATTGGCTGTGGCTTTCAGTGCCGACAGGGCGGCTGTGGAGGTGGAGCCAAGGTTGGCCCCGATAACGGCAGCGGCTGCGTCGTCCAGGGCGATCAGGCCTCCGGCGGCCGCGGTCAGCACAATCGCCAGGGCGGCACTGGAGGACTGGGTCAGGATGGTGGCGACCAGCCCGATCAGCAGGAACATGGGCAGCCCGTAATCCGGGCTGATCATTTCGCCGCCGGTGAAACTGCCGGCCGCGCCTTCCAGGGCGGTCTTGAGGATGGACAGCCCCAGGAAAAACAGGGCAAAGCCGGACAAGGCCTCCCCAAGAAACTGGTTGCGCGGTTTTTTGCTGATCAGCCGGAAACCGACACCGGCGGCCAGCAGGGGCAGTGCAAGAGCCTCGATCTTGAAGCCGAAGCCAATCAGACTGACCAGCCAGCCGGTCATGGTGGTGCCGATATTGGAGCCGAAAATAACGCCCAGGGAATGTTTCAGGCTCAGCAGGCCGGCATTGACGAAGCCAATCGTGGCGACGGTGACGGCGCCGGAATGCTGGACAATACCGGTGATCACGAAGCCCGCCATCAGCCCGCGCAGGGGCGTCTTGGTCCAGTGGCCAAGCATATGGCGCAGTTGGTGACCAGCGGCGTTCTTCAGGCCGTTGGTCATCATTTCCATGGCCAGCAGGAACAGGGCAAGGCCGCCCAGTATTTCGAAAATGGAAGAAATCATAGTCGGTATCCATCACCCGCTGTGGGTGATTCTGGTTCAGTTCCGTTGACGTCGGGTAACGACCCTGTCAGGTCAGAAAACGGCGGATGTCGATTTTATAGTCGGTTGGATCGACCGCGCGGACAATCCGATCCTGGGTGCCGGGCCGGGAAAGGTCAAGGCGTTCCACGCGGATGGGCATCCGGAACCGGGTGTGGTACATGACCCTGAGCACTGGCAGGCGCTGGTCATGCTCGTTGGTTTCGATGACGACGCCAAGCCGACCACTCTCCAGCAGGACCAGTGCCCCGACCGGGTACAGCCCGATGCAGCGGATGAAGTCCTTGACCAGGAGCGGGTCCAGATGGTCGCCGCTCCATTCCAGCAGTTTCTTCAGCCCCTGGGTGGGCGTGAGCCCTTTGTGGTACACGCGGTCAGCGGTGATCTCGTCGCCCTTGAGACCCTCGGGATAACCGGAACCGTCCAGTTTCTCGTGATGCTGGGCTGCGGTGATCAGGGCGATATCGCCAATGCCCTCGGTGCTGGCCAGAATGTCCCGGGAATAGCGGGCATGCAGCTTCATGGTCTCGAATTCCTCGGCCGTCAGCCGGCCGGGTTTATGCAGCACGTCATCCGGGACCAGTATCTTGCCGATGTCGTGGAGCAGTGCGCCAACGATGGTCTGGTGCAGAATGTCGCCAGACAGGCCCCGGTGGTTGCCGAACAGCGACATCAGGACACTCAGGTTGACCGAGTGTTCCAGCAGGTAGTTGTCTTTTCCCGGATGCGGCCCAGGCAGCTCAGGGCGTTGGCATTGCGCAGCACCGAGTTCTGGAGTTCGTCAGCCAGCTGGTGGATCGGGGCTACGTCGATATAGACGTGCTTCACTCCGATCCGGCGGATTTTTTCAATGGTTTCCTCGCGCCGGACAATGCCTCTCTTGCGCTGGCTGTTGTGAGGAATCCAGTCGTTGTTCAGGTCGGTGATGTACATGCCGACCCTCAACGCCGAAACCGGAATGCGTTTGATCATGGCGACTCGAAAAATACCCGGAGACTGTTCCGGTAAGTCTGGTTGAGAACTTCCTCAAGCGCCAAATCTTTTACCGCCGAAATCTGCTCCGCCACAAAGGGCAGGTAGAACGGCGCGTTTTCCCGGCCACGGTAGGGCACCGGTGTCAGGAAGGGGGCGTCGGTTTCCAGAAGAATCTGATCGATGGGAGCCATCCGGACGATGTCGCGTACGTTCTCGGCTTTGTTGAAGGTGGTGATGCCGTTGAAGCCCAGGCACCAGCCGTTATCCAGGGCGTATCGGGCCAGTTCCGGGCCGGAGGTGAAGCTGTGAATCACACCCCGGCGCCGGAGCGTGTCCTCGAACTCGCCGAGAATGGCGATGGTGTCCTCGTCTGCCTCTCGGCTGTGAATCACCACGGGCTGGTCCAGATCGCTGGCAATCTGGAGCTGGCGGCGGAACACGGACCGCTGGACGCCCCGGTCCGCGTTGTCGTAGAAATAGTCCAGACCGATCTCGCCGATGGCGACAATCCGGTCGTCTTTGCCGTGAGCCCGGATTTCCGCTTCCACCTCATCGGTGTAGGTTTCGGCATCATGGGGGTGAATGCCCTGGGTGCCATAGATGCGTTCGTCGGTCTGTGTCAGTTCCCGGACACCCGCCAGATTGTCCGGGGAGACGGCAATGGTAATCACCCGCTCGATGTTCACGGCCCAGGTCTGTTCCAGGGTTTCCGACAGGGGCCGGTCCTTGAGGTAGTCCAGATGGCAGTGGGTTTCGATCAGCGGTTGATCAAATACGGGAATCTCACGACGTTTTTTGCTCATGTCAGGGTGTCAGACTCCATGGTCGTCGGTGGTTCAGTGCTAGTCTGTACGTTTATAGAGCTGAAGTGTATCAGCTTGCGCCATATTGACGATGTATCATTGCGATAGGGAGTTTCCTGAATGAAGTATTCGGCGTTTGCAAAATCCTGGTTTCTGGATCCGAAGAAACCGGGGTTTGACGGATATCCCACCCTGCTGGACGACGACCACAAGGTTCCGTCTCTGGAAGCCAGTCTGGAGGATATCGGCGAATACCAGCGCCGGCTCTGGGCCAATCAGAAAAAGGGCCTGCTGCTGGTGATCCACGGGCCGGATACCAGTGGCAAGGACAGCCTGATCCGTACGCTGGCCACCTACGCCGACCCGGGCGGGTTTCACGCCTGGTCCTTCAGCCGACCGAATGCCACCGAAGGCGCCCATGATTTCCTGTGGCGTGTGGCGCCCTACCTGCCAGCCTATGGCCAGATGGTGGCCTTCAACCGCAGCCACCATGAGGCGGTGATTGGCGAGCGGGTCTGGCCCGTGCGTGAGGTGGAGACCTACGACTGGCCGGCCCGGTACCGGGCGATCCGCGAGTTCGAACGGCATCTGGTCAGCGAGGGCACCTGCGTGATGAAGGTCTGGCTGAACATGTCGGAGGACGAGCACAAGCGCCGGCTGCTCAAGCGCCTGGACAAACCCCGCAAACGCTGGAAGTTTGACCCGTCGGACATCGAAGGCTGGAAACAGCGCAAGGTGTACCAGACTTACGCGGAAGAAGCCCTGGCCGAGACCCACACCAAGGAGGCGCCCTGGTACATGATTCCGGGAGACCGCAAACCCCAGGCCCGGGCGATCATCGCGGCGTTGCTGGCGGACAAGCTCAAACAGCTGGCCCCGGAATATCCCAAAGAGTCCCCGGAGGTGCTTCGGGAGTATCGTGAGCTGCTGGCGGAAAATGGCGTCAGTTAACGGAGGCAATGCATGCACATAGCGGTGATTGGCGGTGGTGTTGTCGGCGTGACCACGGCCCGGGAACTCATACGCCGGGGCCATGAGGTGACCGTGCTGGAACGCCACGAACTGGCGGGTAACGAAACCAGCAAGGGTAATGCGGCCCAGCGCTCCTACGGGGTGGTCTACCCCTGGGCGGACCCGTCCATGGTGTTCAAGGCCTTGCCCTGGCTGTTGAAACAGGATGGTCCCCTGAAAATGCAACTGCCACCCTCTCTGGCGGCGGTCCGGTTCATGTTTGCCACCCTGCGCTACGCCTGGTCACCGGGCCTGTATGGCCTGAACCGGCGCGCCATGCTGCGCCTGGCCATGCACAGTCGCGAACGCTTCCTGGCGCTCGAGAGTGAGCACGATCTGAGCTTTGATGGTGGCCATCAGGGCCTGCTGCACCTGGCCAGTACCCCGCAAGCCATGGAAAGCTACCGGGAGACCCACCGTTTGCTCACCGAGATGGGCTTCGAGTCCCGTTTGCTGACGCCGGAGCAGGTTCGCGAGGTGGAACCCGGTATGACCGGTAACGGACCCCTGTACGGAGCCCTGAGTTATGACACCGATGGCACCGGTGACTGCCATCTGTTTTCACGGGAACTGGCCGGCGTCTGTGAGGAACTGGGCGTCATCTTCCGCTATGGTGTGGAGGTCGACAGCCTGGAAGCGGATCATCGCCGGGTTCAGGCCGTGCGCCTGCGCAACAGCGAAGGGCAGATGGAATCCCTGGCAGTGGACGCCGTGGTGGTTTGCGCTGGCTGCTGGTCACCGGAACTGGTACGGCCATTCGGGATGAACCTGCCGATCTATCCGATCAAGGGTTACAGCATCACCGTCCCGATGAAGGACGCGGCCCGGGGGCCGGCCAGCACCATTCACGATGACAATTTCAAGGTGGTTGCCACCCGGCTGGGGGACCGCCTGCGGGCCACCGGGTTTGTGGAACTGGCGGACTTTAATCGGGATATTCCCGAGGCCCGGATCAACACCATCCGTAAATCGGTGCAGTCCCGGTATCCCGGCTGCGCTGATCTGGATGCGGCGGAGACCTGGACCGGTTTCCGGCCGATGACGCCGGACGGCCCGGCCATCATCGGTCAGGGGCCCCGGGAGAACCTGTACCTGAATACCGGGCACGGCACCTTCGGTTGGACCCTCTCCGCTGGCTGTGCCTCGGTGATAGCCCAGGTCATCGAAGGGGAGGCGCCGGCGGTACCTCTGGACCCCTTCCGTCCGGGGCGCTTCGGCGAGTAACGGGTCTTGGCGCTATCGGAATCGGCACAACGCTGGCGTTCGCTGAATGACTGGCTGAGTCAGCACCAGTCGTTCTGGCGACCGGCACCCTTTGCCGAGCCGGATCCTGCCTGGCGCCGCGAATGCCCGGCACTGGCTGACTGGCTGGAGGGTCTGTCGGAGTCCGCGGTGGACCGGCTTCAGGAAGACCCGGCCGGGCTCGCGGCTGAGTTGTCTGCCTTTACACCGGGGCTGGCCGCCTGGCCCGATGTGGTCCGTGTACCAGACTGGTTCGACGCCATACAGGCTGAGCAGGCCACGCTGCCGGAAACCCTGGCAGTGGATATGCCCGGGCGCAAGCGTATTCAGGCCGGTGCTTTTGCGGCAGCCGCGGCGCCGCTGGCCGGCACCCTGCTGGACTGGTGCTGTGGCAAGGGCCATCTGGCGCGCACCCTGGTTCGGCAGGGGAACACTGCAGCGCTCGGCTTCGAATGGCAGTCTTCGCTGGTTGAGGACGGTAACCGCCTGGCCGACCGGTACCAGGACCCGGTGGACATCCACCGGCAGGACGTTATGGCGGCGGATCTGACATTGCCGGAAGTGGATCATGCCGTCGCCCTGCACGCCTGTGGTGATCTGCACCGGCAACTGATCACCCGGGCCGTCGCTGAAGCCGTGCCCCGCCTGACCTTTTCTCCCTGCTGTTACCACCTGACCCGTCAGAGCCAATATCAGCCGTTTTCAAGCGTTGCTCGCCAGTGTGCCGAGACCCTTAGGGTGGACCGGCCATTGCTGCGCCTGGCAGTGCGTGAAACGGTAACGGCACCGGTACGTGAGCGAACACAGGGGCAGAGAATCAGTGTCTGGCGCCTGGGGTTTGATGCTCTGCAACGGCACCTGCGGGGCCGGGACGAGTATCGGCCGGTCCCCTCCCATCCGAGCCGTCTGAACCACGGTGACTTCAAGGATTTCTGCCAGTGGGCGGCGGGCAAAAGCGGCCTTGAAATGCCCGCCGAGGTCGACTGGCCCCATTGGTACCGGCGGGGGCTGGAGCGTCAGCGGCAGGTCCGGCGTCACGAACTTCTGCGGCATCTTTTCCGTCGCCCGCTGGAGTTGTGGCTGGTGCTGGATTACGCGGTTTTTCTGGAAGAGCACGGCTACCGGGTGAGGCTGGGGCAGTTCTGTGAGCGCTCACTGACGCCCCGAAACCTGATGCTGGATGCTCTCAGGGTCCCATAAAAAAGGGCACCCGAAGGTGCCCTCTGGACCGTTGAGGTTCTCTCCGACTTAGCGCCGGACCTGGATGCGTGCCTCAACGCGACGGTTGTCTGCCCGGCCGGCTGCGGTGTCATTGCTGGCCACCGGTTCGCTCTCGCCATAGCCTGTGGCATAGACCCGGTCCTCGCTGACGCCGTGCACACTGATCAACCGGTTGGCGACGGCTTCGGCCCGGCGCTGGGACAGGTCCCGGTTATAGTCAGCTGCGCCCTGGCTGTCGGTGTGGCCGGCAATTTCCGCGACGGTTTCCGGGTTTTCTTCCATGAAGTCGGCTACCTGGCGGATCTCGCGGTCGTAGCTGTCATCGATCACGGCGCTGTCCAGCGGGAACTGGACACTCAGTTCCATGGTCTCGACGGTTTCGGTCTCGCCGACACAGCCGGTGTCATCCACCTCGGCACCCCGCGCGGTACCGGGGCACTGGTCCAGGCGATTAACGACACCATCCCGGTCACTGTCGAGCTCACAGCCTTTGCGGTCCACTTCGGCCCCGGCCGGCGTGTCCGGGCATTCGTCCACCCGGTCGGCAACACCGTCGTTGTCGCTGTCCAGTTCACAGCCCATGGCATCAACCCGCGTTCCCGCCGGTGTGCCCGGGCACTGGTCATTGGCGTCGACGACGCCGTCACCGTCTGCGTCTGCCGGCACCGGTTCTGACGTTTTCCGATGGAAGGCCACGCTCATGCCCAGCGAAGCCATGGTGTCGAAGGTGCTGTCGTCAATGCCATGGAATTCCCGCAGGTCCCCTCTCAGCGACAGGGTTTCGGACAGGTTGTAGCGTACACCAACACCGGCGTTAACCCGGGTTTCATCGTGGCCGGTGCCGGAGGTGGACGGCGTCAGACTGTCCCCGCTTCCGAAGTCCGCATGGCCGGCGCCTACCGCCAGGTACGGGTTCCAGGCCGACTCCTGGCCGGCAAGATAGTAGAGACCGTCGAGCCGGAACTCGTCGAATTCCGATTCGCCGCCGGTGTATTTGCGGTCGGCATCGGCTCGGGAGTAGCTGGCTTCAACGGCCCACTGGGGCAGGAAGCGGTACTCGATGCCGAAGCCGTAGGTGTCGGTTTCGCTCAGGTCGCGTTTGTCGTCAAACAGCTGATACCCGGCAAACGGGTTCAGGTAAACGGTGTCCTGGTCAGCCGCCATGGCGGGTGTGGCAATGGCGGAAACGAGTGTGGCAGCAATGGCTGGACGTCTGATGTTCATACAGACCCTCCTGTCTGGATGTCCTGGGTGCTTCCTGCGGGAGAATGCCCGCCGTAAAACGTGATTATGCCGTCTGTCGCCCGGCCCCGTTCAAGTTACGATCTGTTGAAGATAGCGGGTTCAACGGTGATTGGAGCCTTCGGGCAAAGAAAAATACAGGTGAGCACTTTTTTTGCTGAAGTTGAGGGTGTCGCCCTTGTCGAACCGGACTTCGAACGATGTCTGATCTTCCCCCACCACCTGGCCGGCACCAAAGATCGCATGCTGGACCCGTTCGTTCAGCCAGACCGGGTCTCCGGCTGACGGGGCGGTGGCTGTCTTTGTGCCATCGAGGGTGACCCCTTCGCGCTCGGCGTAGCGCAGGCTGACGGATGTCAGGTTCTGGTTCAGAGTCAGTGGGGCCTCGCTGTCGACCGGTCTTGTGGCCAGGGCGTCGCCCAGGCTCTGGCAGAGATCGAAGCAAAGTTCCGGTACAAACCGGCTGGGGCCGTCCTCACCATCCAGGTGGGAGTGACGGCTTTCCGGTCGGGTAATCAGGTGCAGGGTGTCCCGTACCCGGGTCATGCCCACGTAAAGCAGTCGGCGTTCGCTCTCGAGGATGGTCTGGGTGTTCTCGGACGGCCGGGGGCTGTAGGGCAGATATTTTTCCTGCAGGCCGGGGATGATCACCACCGGCCATTCCAGCCCCTTGGTCCGGTGGATGGTGGAGAGCAGGATGCCGTGATCCCGGTGTTCTCCGGCCTGTTGCTTCAGGGTTCGCAGGTGAGCGAGTGCGCCCGGGGCGTCCACATTGAGACTTTTCAGATAATCCCGGAATCCCTGGACGGTATCGATGCGTTCCTCCGCGCTGTCGTGGGTGAGCGCCAGGCTGCGCAGGCCTTCGTAGAGATCGGTATGCTCGGCGTAGACGCTGATCAGGCCGGCGACTGGCCCCCGGTAGCCGCGCAGTTGCCCCAGCACGTCGGCGAGTTTGCGCAGTTTGCGGGCGGCCATGGGGGCCAGCGCGTCAAAATCCATGGCCAGCAGGCGCTCGTGCCATTGGCGGTCAAAACCTGCCAGGAACTGCGCCAGGTTCTCCAGTTCCGGTTCCTTGAGGCCGACATGGGGGAATCGCAGGAGCAGGCGGGCGATCTCCAGACGGTCCATGTCCGGCAGGTGTTCCAGCTCCCCGGTAACGATCACCAGCAGGGCGGTGATGGCCTGGACCTCGCGGCTGAACAGCGCCCCCTTGCCGGCGTCGATGCGATAGGGGATGCCGCGGGCCAGCAGTTTCAGTTCGATGGGGACGCTCTGGCTCCACACCCGGAACAGGATGGCGCTCTGGCTGTTCGTTTCCGCGTCCTGCTCCTGCACCAGTCGCAGCACCTGGTCGCCGTCGCTGTCTGCCCGGTGCAGGTGAATGCCGGTTGCAGGCGTTGTCGGGTGGGAGTGGCAGAGCACGTCCTTGCGGCCGGTGTTGTGATGGATCAGGTGGTTGGCCAGCAGGGCCACCCGGTGGCCGTAGCGAAAGGTGTAGCTGAGGGTCTGCTCAAGCGGGCTTTCAAATTCGTCGCTGAAGCGGCGCAGGATAAACTCGGGTTTGGCGCCGCGGAATTCGTAGATGGTCTGGTCCGGGTCGCCCACTACGGTGACACGGGCGCGGTCGCCGGCCACATAACGCAGCAGCAGGTGCTGGATTTCGTTGGTGTCCTGGTATTCGTCCACCAGGATCAGGTCCATTTTGTTGCCGACCAGTTGTTGCAGGGGCGGGTTCTGGTGGATGGCCATGACCGGCTCATAGAGCATGTCGGCGTAGCTGATCCGGCTCTGGCTTTTACGCCACTGCTCGAAGCTGTGGAACAGGTCCACCAGATAGCTGTACTTCTCGGAGTAGTCCAGTTGTTCGAACACCATCTGGGCCGGTGACAGTCCGGTTTTCACCAGGTCGATGAAGCCGGTGGCCGTTTCCACAAACTCTTTCTTGTTACGCCGGATTTCGTCGGCCAGGTCTTCCGGGGCCAGTCGGCGGGTGAGCAGCCAGGCCTGGTAGCTGATTTCCTGCTCGGTGAGGATCTTTTCGGAGAAGCCGGGCAGGTAGCCTTCCCGAACGAAGCGCTTGTACAGGCGCAGGCCCATGGCGTGGTAGGTGCGGATTTCCGGCAGGGCCAGGCCGGACTGGTCGCACACAGAGGCCAGTTTGCGCTCGAAATCCACTTTGGCACTGCGGTTGAACATCAGGACCAGCATCCGGTCCGGGTCGTGCCCCTGTGTCAGCAGGTAGCGGATGCGCCAGGCCAGGGTGGAGGTTTTGCCACTGCCGGCGACGGCGGTAATCACCGAATGCTCGTAACCGGCGGTGATGATGGCCCGCTGTTCGTCGGTGAGGTGGTCCGGGAGGAAATCGGTGTCTGGCATTTGGGGTTGGCTTGGCATGGCGGTATTGTACTTGGCTGCTGGCAGTGGGAGTAGCCGTGCCCCATAATTGCTGGAATTTTCAGTCTTTGGACTGTTCCCTAAACGCACGTATTGCACCGGGACAGGCCTTCAAAAAAACGCTCCTGGCGGCACGTCCCTGTGGCGCTTCGGCTCCGCCATCCCTGGCTCCGCAGATTTTTTGAAGGCCTGTCCCGGCGCAATACTTTTTCGGAGTTGCCTTCTCATTTATGCCGTTCCAAACAGAACCAGAGTGGCGGGGATTCACTCAAAGACTTGCCCAACTCGGACAGCGCCGCCTGGTTCTGGTGGAGGGCGATCCGCAGTGGTGCCGGGCGTGGGTCTCTCACCGTCTCGAAGAGCTGAAGGTGGAGGCCGGGCTATGGGTGGGGCAAAACGACACCGCCAGTCAGTCCGTTCTGCCGACAGTGAAGGCCGGTCAGTATAGGCGCTGGCTCGGCAGGGAGCTGGACGTGGTGGTCTGGGACGGCTTTCAGGGCAACCCGCCGGATGCCTTTGCCGCCCTGAGCGGCACCCTTAAAGCCGGTGGGCTGCTGTTCTGGTTGATGCCACCACTGTCTCAGTGGTCTCGGTTCGAGGATCCCGACTATGCCCGCACCGGGCTGGATCAGGCGACGGAACATACGTTTCTGGCACGCCAGGCAGGATTGCTGGAATCCTCACCGGAGGTGATTCGGATACGGCCAGGGCAGGAGGGTGTGCCGCCATTGCCGGCTGCCGGGCCGGCGGCGTTCCGGGTCGGTGCGACCGGGGAACAGCAGGGGCTCGTCGAGGCTCTGGTGCGGTTTGGCCAGGGGCGTCGGCGCCGGCCGCTGGTGATCAACGCCGATCGGGGCCGGGGGAAATCTGCCGCTCTGGGGCTTGCGGCCGCGGAGTTGTTGCTGGCCGGCCGGGAGCAGGTGGTGGTGACGGCTCCCGCATTCGAGAACGTGCGCACCCTGTTCCGGCATGCCGGGAAGCGGTTGGGGCAAGAGTTGGTCGAGCATCGGGACGGTCTGCTGGTGACGGCCGCCGGTCATCGGCTGAGTTTCTGGCCGGTCGATCAACTGCTGGAAGAAGCGCCTTCCGCAGAGGTGGTCATGGTGGATGAGGCGGCGGCGATTCCGGCCCAGCGGTTGCGCGCCATTCTGCTGGGCTGGCCTCGGGTGGCATTTGCCTCCACCGTCCACGGCTACGAAGGCAGTGGTCGGGGCTTTGCGATCCGTTTCCGCGATGTCCTGGACCGGGAAACCCCGCACTGGCAGGCGTGTAGTCTTCAGGCGCCGATACGCTGGGCTGACGACGATCCCCTGGAGGCGCTGGTATTCCGGCTTTACCTGCTGGCCGCCGAACCGTCAGCGCCGACCACGGAGGCTGAGGGGCTGACAATTGAGCCCTGGTCCCCGGCTCTGGCCGACGAAGCGGAACTGGCCGAGGCCTTCGGGCTGCTGGTTAATGCTCACTATCGCACCACACCGGCGGATCTGCGCCAATGGCTGGATGACCCGCAGGCCATGAGCTGGCGGGCGGTCAGTGGTGGTCAGACGGTCGGTGTGCTCTGGGCAACCCGGGAAGGTGGCCTGCCTGTGGACCTTGCCGAACAGGTGGCTCAGGGCCGGCGGCGCCTGCGCGGGCATCTGCTGGCCCAGTCCCTGGCCAGTCATGGTGGTTTTCCGGAAGCGGCGAGTCTGTCCGGCTTGAGGATCGTGCGGATTGCGGTCACCGAACAGGCCCGGGATCGGGGCATCGGGCAGTCCCTGGTGGCGGCGGCCCGTCGGGCCTGCGCCGAGCAGTCTCTGGATTATCTGGGCACCAGTTACGGTGGTGACGTCGGTTTGCTGACCTTCTGGCAGCACTGTCAGCTGCACCTGGTACGGATCGGGTTCCAGCAGGAGCCGACCACCGGGGAATACCCGGTACAGATGCTCTCGGGGATATCGGAGGCGGGGCAGTCACTGGCTCACCGGCTGGCCCGGCGTTTTGCCCGGCACTGGCAGGTGCTGTTGCCCCGTCACTGGTCCCGGATGTCGCCGGCGCTGGTTGCGGCACTGGCGGCGGATCTGCCCTCGACCAGCGTTCTGGACGAAGACGATGTCCGGGAGCTGGAGGCCTTCGGCCATGACTTTCGTGGCTTCGAACTGGCTCTGCCGGTACTCCGGCAGCTGTCAGCCGTTGACGGCTTTATGGTCTGGCTGGCGCGCCAGGTGGATCGGGATCTGTGGTGCCGGGCGGTGTTGCAGGGCTGGAGCTGGCATCCGCTTCGGCACCAGAAGCTGTGTTCCGGGCAGAAAGACGGGGAAAACCGTCTGCGGGCCCTGGTCCGGGGCTACCTTGCCGGTGGCGTTTCTGCCGACTGACCCTCAGTCCAGTGCCATGGGGTCGTTGCTGTCATCCCAGACCGGCTCGAAATGCTGCTCCACAACGGACTCGGGCACATCGGCCACGGCGTTGTAGCTCCAGACTGGCGCTTTGTCCTTGTCCACCATCAACGCCCGGATGCCTTCGGCCAGGTCAGGTCGGCGGGTGCATTCCATGGCCATGGCCAGCTCCATACGGAAAATGTCTTTCAACGACAGTTGCTGGGCGTGGCGCAACTGGTGCCAGACCAGGCAGGCCGTGACCGGGCAGCCATTGGCCAGGTTGCCGATGGCCGACTGCCACCAGGGATCGTCGTTGCCGGAATTCACGAGTTTTTCGACCACCGCTGGTAGGCTTTCACCGGCGGTGAGCTTGGCTATTGTCTGCTCGTGCTGCTCCAGATGACCAGCCGGAAGGGTGCGGTAGTCCCGGGCCTGCTGCTGGCTCAGTAGCCGGAACAGGCGGTTGTCGTCGGCGGCAATGTTGCCGGTCCAGTATTCTTCCTGCAGCCGCTCCAGCAGTGCCTGGAAGTGTTCCGGATCGAGGATCAGGTCGACCAGTCCGGAGCGGATGGCATCGGTGGCGTTGAGCCGGGCACCGGTCAGGCCCAGGAAGAGTCCCAGACGGCCTGGCAGGCGGTTGAGGAACCAGCTGGCGCCGACGTCCGGGAACAGGCCAATACTGATTTCCGGCATGGCCATGGTGATGTCCGGTGTCGACAGCCGGTAGCGGCAGGCCGACAGCAGCCCCATGCCGCCGCCCATGACAATGCCATGGGCCAGGCCAATCACCGGTTTGGGGTAGCGGTGCAGGGTGTAATCCAGGCGGTACTCACTGGTGAAAAACCGGCCCGGAGCCTCTGCGTCTTCCCCGCCCTTCAACGCGTCGTAGAGTGCCCGGATATTGCCGCCGGCACAGAAACCCCGGTCGCCATTGCCCCGCAGGACCACCAGGCAGATCCGGCTGTCAGCGGCCCAGGCATCCAGCGCCTGTTGCATGTCATCAACCATGGATTCGGTCAATGCATTCAGTGTTTCCGGGGTGTTCAGCGTCAGCAGGCCGATATGGCCTTCCCGGCAGGGCAGTTCCTGGACCTCTACGGGCATGAAGGTGTCTCCGGTCATCAAATTTGAGCCTGGTGGGTGTTCAGATCGTACTTTGTTTCAGTCCTCGCGGTTGTAAAAGAGGACGAAGGTCGCAGCAGAGTTCCTTGATCTATCACATTTGTGCTGGGTATCGACTGTGCTATAAGTGACAATCCAGATACTTTCGGCCGCAAGCCGGTTGTAAACGTTAAAACGATGAGAGGGTAAAAACAATGAATCTGAAGCACTATGCAGTAGTTGGCCTGTTCGCACTGGGTGCCGCCGCCCCGGCCGTTACCATGGCCGCTGGCGATGCCGCTGCCGGTAAGAGCAAGTCAGCGGTGTGTGCCAGCTGCCACGGACAGAACGGCGTATCCCAGGTGCCTATCTACCCGAACCTGGCTGGCCAGAAAGAGCAGTACCTTGCATCTGCCCTCAAGGCCTACAAAGCGGGTGAGCGTAACGGCGGCCAGTCTGCCCTGATGAAGCCCCAGGCGGCCAACCTTAGCGATCAGGACATCGCGGACCTGGCGGCCTACTTCTCCAGCCTGCCGGCTGGCGGCAAGTAAGCCACAGGTGTCAGCGGGGCGGTTCAGACCGCGCCGCTGACGATTCGATAGCTGGGACGATAGGCGGATGAACCCGGCAGTTTCATCCGGTTCTGTGCCACAAACTCTTCCAGCATGGCCTCAAGAGGCTTGATCAGGGTCGGGTCCCCCGCGATCTCGAACGGCCCTTTCTCCTGAACCTGCCGAATCCCGCTTTCCTTCACGTTCCCCGCAACAATGCCACTGAATGCCTTGCGCAGGTTGACCGCGATCATGTGGGCCGGTTGATCCCGGTGCAGTTCCAGGGCCCGCATCTTCTCGTGGGTGGGTTCGAACGGCATCTGGAACACCGGATCGATTTTCAGCATCCAGTTGAAATAATAGGCATCCTGCATGGCCCGGCGGAAGGTCTCCACGTCCTTGACACCCCGGCGCATGGCCTGGGCCACCCGGACGGGGTCGTCAATGATGATTTCATACTTGTCGGCGGCCTGATCGCCCAGGGCATTGCGGATGAACTGGTCGATCATCTCGAAATACTCGGCATTTTCCCGGGTGCCGGTGAAGACCACGGGGAAGGGCAGGTCGGCGTTGTCCGGGTGCAGCAGTATGCCCAGCAGGTAGAGGATTTCCTCGGCGGTGCCAACACCACCCGGGAACACGATGACGCCGTGGCCGCAGCGAACGAACGCCTCCAGGCGCTTTTCGATGTCGGGCATGATCACCAGTTCGTTGACGATCGGGTTCGGTGCTTCCGCCCCGATGATGGCGGGTTCGGTGATGCCCACGTAGCGGCCGTCATGCACCCGCTGCTTGGCGTGGCCGATGGTGGCGCCTTTCATCGGGCCTTTCATGGCACCGGGGCCACAGCCGGTGATGATGCTCAGGCCCCGCAGGCCCAGCTGGTGGCCCACTTCCTTGCTGTACTGGTACTCGTCATGGCCAATGGAGTGGCCGCCCCAGCAGACCACCATGTCGGGTTGGCGGCCGGGTTCGAGAACGCCGGCATTGCGCAGGATGTGGAACACCAGGTTGGTGATGTCATCCGGATCGTCCCGGCGGAAACCGGCGATGGTCTGGGGAATCGAATGGGTATAGACAATATCCCTCAGCACTGAGAACAGGTGTTCCCGTATGGCCCGGAGGAGTTCGCCATCGACAAAGGCATGGCCCGGCGCGTTGATCAGTTCGAGCTTCAGCCCCCGGGGCTGGGGCACCAGACGGACATCAAAATCGGCATGGGCTTCCATCAGGTCCTTGCAGTCGTCGGTTTCCACGCCGGTATTGAGCACGGCCAGGGCGCACTGGCGGAAAAGCCGGTAGAGCCCGCCCTCGCTGCGGTCCTTGAGCCGGTTGACTTCGTGGTTGGACAGGATCTCGAGGGCGCCTTCCGGGGATACCAGGGCGTTGATCTTGGCTTCGCTCATGTGCGGGGGGAACTCCTGATGATTTCGGCAACGCCGGATTTTGAGGCATTCCGGCTTCAGGGTACACTAAGCGTTTTTCTCTACATACGCCATCCGACAAAGCTCCGACCTATGAAACTGCTGATTCGCCCCGCCCCGGAAGTCGCCATCAAAAGCAAGCCTGTCAGGCAGCAACAGATGCGCCAGCTGCGCCAGAATATTCGCAAACTGCTCAAGCGGCTGGATGATGAGATCCGGGTGGAAGGTGCCTGGGACCGTGTCGACGTGAATGTCCCGGGCGAGCGCGGGCTGTATGGCCCGGTGATCGACGCCCTGCTGCGGATTCCCGGAATTTCCAGCATTCAGGAAATTGAAGTATTCCCGGTGGTGTCGCTGGAGGACATCGGCGATAAAGCAGTGGCGGCCTATGCCGGCCGGTTGGACGGCAAGACCCTGGCAGTCCGGGCCCGGCGCATTGGCAAACACGATTTCCGCTCCCTGGATATCGAGCGCTCGGTCGGGGCGGCGTTGCTCAAGGCCTATGACACCGCTGGCGTGGACCTCAAATCCCCGGATGTGGAAGTGCGGGTAGAGGTGAAAAATGACCATTTTCATGTGGCTACCCGTAAGCACCAGGGCATGGGCGGCTATCCCGTGGGTTCAGTGGATACCGTGATGACCCTGATTTCCGGGGGCTACGACTCCTCTGTGGCCGCTTATCTGATGATGCGCCGGGGACTTAGAAACCACTACCTCTTCTTTAACCTTGGCGGCACCGCCCACGAGGTCGGGGTGCGCCAGGTGGCTCACTACCTCTGGGAGCGTTACGGTGCTTCCCACAGCGTGAAGTTCATTTCGGTACCGTTCGAAGGCGTGGTTGCAGAGATCATGCGCTCGGTGAACCACCGGCACTGGGGTGTGGTGCTCAAGCGCCAGATGCTCAAAGCCGCGGCGGAAATCGCCGGTACGCTCAATGTCACCGGTCTGGTCATGGGGGACGCGGTGGCCCAGGTGTCGAGCCAGACCCTGCACAATCTGAATGTGGTGGATCGTGCCAGCGATGAGGTGGTGTTGCGGCCGCTGATCGCCATGGACAAACAGGAAATCATCCGCATTGCCCACGACATTGGCACCGAGTCCTTCGCCCGGAATATGCCCGAGTATTGCGGCGTGATCTCCCAGAAGCCGGCCACCCGCGCGAAACTGCACCGGGTGGAGCATGACGAGGAACAGATGGACCCGCAGGTGTTGGCCGAGGCGATCGAGAACCGGGAAGAAACTCCGATCAACCGCCTGCTGGACACGACGGTGACGCCGGAAGAGGTGGAACTGGTTCAGACTCCGGCGGTGGATGACGTCATCATTGATGTCCGCCATCCGTCGGAGGAAGAGCGCTCACCACTGACACTGACCAATAATGACGTGCTGAAAATGCCCTTCTACGAACTGAACCAGCAGTTCGAGTCCCTGCCCCAGGGCCGGCAGTATCTGCTCTACTGCGACCGGGGCACCATGAGCCGGATGCACGCGGTGCACCTGAAGGCCGAGGGGCATGACAACGTCAAGGTCTATGCCCCTGGCCGGTGAGGCTTAGCCCTCCAGGCCCTTGAAGAACTGGCTGACGTTGGTGGTCAGTGCTTCCAGGTCGTAACCGCCCTCCTGGACCACCAGGGTGGGCAGGCCAAGCTGGCGAACGTGGCTGCTGAGGCGGCAAAAGCCCTCTGAGGACACTGACACCTTGGCCTGGGGATCATTCTTGTAGATGTCGAAGCCGAGGGTCAGGATCAGTACGTCCGGCTGGTACAGCTTGATGGCGGCCATCGCCTGGTCCAGCTTGTCGAAGAAGACGTCCTCGTCCGAGCCGTGGGGCATGGGCATGTTGATGTTGTAGCCGTAACCTTCACCTTCGCCCCGTTCGTCCTCGTAACCGCTGGTGACCGGGTAGAAGTTGGTGGGCTCCCCGTGGATCGAGATGTACAGCACGTCGCTGCGGTCATAGAAGATTTCCTGGATGCCCTGGCCATGGTGCATGTCGGTATCCAGAATCACCGTCCGCGGGAACCGGGATTTCATATGCTCGGCGGCAATGGCGGCGTTGTTCAGATAGCAGAAACCACCGGCGGCATCCTTGCGGGCGTGGTGTCCCGGCGGGCGGCACACGGCGTAGGCAGTGCGGTCGCCGGCCATCAGTGCATCGGCGGCACCCAGGGCAGTCTGGGCCGACCAGTAGGCCGCCTTCCAGGTGTCCGGGCCGATCGGACAACTGCCATCCGCCTGGTAACGGGCGGCTTCCGCCAGAATGCCCTTGAGTGCATTGGGTGAGCGCACAAAAATGTTCGAGATTACCTCATCGCCCCAGTCACCCATTTCCATCCAGCGCCGGTGGGCGGACTCCAGAAAGCGCAGGTAGCCCAGGTCATGGACCTTCGAGATCGGGCCGGCCCCCTGGTCGGCGGGCTGCAGGACGGAGATGCCCATGTCCTTGAGTCCCTTGATCATCAGTTCCGTGCGTGCCGGAACCTCCTGCGGCTCGCGCATCTGGCCACGGGTGAAATAGATCTTCGGAATGTGCAGATCCTGGTGGGGGTGGAAATACGCTTTCATACAGGGCCTCCCTGAGGGGAAATACGGGTAACTTCTTGAAATCGGATTATCCGAGTATAGGCAGTGTCTTGGCCCGGTCAAAAATCCGCGCGTGACTTTACAGGCTGGCACTCACAAGCCACTATGAAAGACATTATCCATTGACGCAATACGCGTCCCTGCACGGGGCGCAGACAAACACCGGAGAGGAGCCGAGATGATCGAGTCACCCCTGCTGGAAAAGCTCACTGGCTACATTGGCGGACGCTGGACAGACAATGCCGGCGGAAACACCTTTGATGTGTACAATCCCGCCACCAGAGAGGTCATCGCCCAGGTGCCCTCGATGCCGGAAGAAGACGTGACTGCCGCCATTGCAGCCGGCAAGTCGGCACTCAGGCTGACCAGCCCCTATCCGATCGAAACCCGCCGCAAGTGGCTGGAAGACATTCGTGATGCCCTGAAGGAAAACCGGGAGGAGATCGGTCGGATTCTGTGTATGGAACACGGCAAGCCCTGGAAGGAAGGTCAGGGCGAGGTGGACTACGCCGCCGGTTTCTTCGATTACTGCGCCAAGCATGTCCAGGCGCTGGATTCCCATTCGATTCCAGAAAAACCGAAGGACTGCACCTGGACGGTTCACTACCGCCCGATCGGTGTCACCGGTCTGATCGTGCCCTGGAACTTCCCCATCGGCATGATCGCCAAGAAGCTTTCCGCCGCCCTGGCGGCTGGCTGTCCGTCGGTGATCAAGCCGGCCAGTGAAACACCGCTGACCATGGTGGCCTTCTTCAGCATCATGGACAAACTCGACCTGCCGGACGGCATGGTCAACCTGGTGATGGGCAAAGCCAGCGTGATCGGCAAGGCACTGTGCGAGAGCCCGGATGTGCCCATGCTCAGCTTTACCGGTTCTACTGAAGTAGGTCGCAAGCTGATCGTCGACACTGCCGAGCAGGTCAAGAAGCTGTCCCTGGAACTGGGTGGCAACGCGCCGTTTATTGTCTTTGATGATGCCGACCTGGATGCGGCGGCGGATAACCTGATCGCCAACAAGTTTCGTGGCGGCGGCCAGACCTGTGTCTGTGCCAACCGGATTTTTGTCCATGAGAAAGTCGCCGACGCCTTCGGTGAGAAGCTGGCCGAGAGGGTCAACCGGATGACGGTTGGCGATGGCATGAACGAGGGTGTGGATATCGGGCCGCTGGTTAACCAGCCGGGCTTCGACAAGGTCAAACGTCACCTGGAAGACGCGCTTGAGAAGGGCGCCAAACTGGTGGCTGGCAAACAGCCGGCTGAGCTGTGCAATGGCCTGTTCTTCCCGCCCACCGTGGTGCAGGGCGTCAACCGTGACATGTGCTGCTACCAGGAAGAGACCTTTGGTCCGCTGGTGCCCATGGCACTGTTCCGCAGTGAGGACGAGGTCATTGAGGCCGGTAACGATACCGAATTCGGTCTGGCCTCCTATGTCTTCACCGCCGATGCCGAGCGCGCCCAGCGTGTTGCCGCCGGCCTGCGCTTCGGCCACGTTGGTTGGAACACCGGTACTGGTCCCACGCCGGAAGCGCCGTTCGGTGGCATGAAGGCCTCCGGCATTGGTCGCGAAGGCGGGCTGGAAGGCCTGTTTGAATTCGTGGAGCCGCAGACGGTTCCGCGCGGTTTCTGAACCCTCAAACAGCGCCAGCCTTCACGTTAAGGTGGCTGCGCCCACGGGCAGGGAGGCCTTTTCAGGACACGCAACGAGCCGTCCATGGGGCTTGTTTCGGGCCATCCCTGGCCCTCAACAGTCCTGCAAAGGTTTCCCCACCCGTGGGCTTGAAAGCGCAGAGGCAGGTACCGCTTCCCGGGACTGTCTGTGGCCAGGGATGGCCACAGTCAAGCGCACAGGGATGTGCTCGTAGCGTGTCCTGGGAAGCGGTACCTGCCTCTGTGCGTTAACTCCAAAGCAAACCCCGCCACCAACTGTTATACTCTCCCACCTGTTTATTTAACCAGTAGATTGCCAGGTTGCTATGGACGTTTCCCACATTATCGATCCTTTGAACGACGCCCAGCGTGAGGCCGTTACCGCCCAGAATGATCACCTGCTGGTGCTGGCCGGGGCGGGCAGTGGCAAGACCCGGGTGTTGGTTCACCGGATGGCCTGGCTGATGACGGTGGACCGGGTGCCTCCGACATCGATACTGGCGGTGACCTTTACCAACAAGGCTGCCAAGGAGATGCGTTACCGGGTGGAACAGATGATGAACATTCCCACCCGGGGGCTGTGGATCGGCACCTTCCATGGCATCGCTCACCGGCTTTTGCGGGCGCACTGGAAGGATGCCGGATTGCCGGAAAACTTCCAGGTGCTGGACAGCGACGATCAACTGAGACTGGTCAAGCGGGTGATGCGGGAAAACCGGATCGATGAAAGTCAGTGGCCGCCCAAACAGGCCCAGTGGTTTATCAGTGCCCAGAAGGACGAAGGCCTGCGCGCCGATCATATCCAGGAAAACCCGGGTGATCACTTCACCACCACCATGCTGAAGATCTACCGGCACTACGAGAAACTGTGCCAGCAGGGTGGCCTGGTGGATTTCGGGGAATTGCTGCTGCGCTCCCACGAACTCTGGCTGCACAAACCGGAACTGCTGGCCCATTATCAGCAGCGGTTCCAGCATGTGCTGGTGGACGAGTTCCAGGACACCAACACGATCCAGTATGCCTGGCTGCAGGTGCTGGCGGGCAACCGCGTGCCGTCCACCATCGTCGGTGACGATGACCAGTCAATCTACGGCTGGCGGGGCGCCAAGGTGGAGAACATCCAGCAGTACCAGCGGGATTTCCCCAATGCCCGGCTGGTGCGTCTGGAGCAGAACTACCGCTCTACACAGACCATCCTGAAAGCCGCGAACTCCGTGATCGCCAATAACACCGGCCGGCTGGGCAAGGAGTTGTGGACCGACGGCCCCGACGGCGATCCCATCAGTCTGTATGCGGCCTTCAATGAGCAGGACGAAGCCAATTATATTGCCGACAGCATTTCGGCCTGGGTGAACGAGGGCAACCTGCGCAGCGAATGCGCGATTCTCTACCGCTCCAACGCCCAGTCGCGGGTGCTGGAAGAATCGCTGATGCGCCAGGGCATTCCCTACCGGGTCTACGGCGGTCTTCGGTTCTACGACCGCCAGGAAATCCGCAACGCTCTGGCTTACCTGCGCCTGGTGCATTACCACCGGGACGACGCCGCGTTTGAGCGGGTGGTGAACATCCCGACTCGGGGCATTGGTGCCAAAAGTCTGGCAGAACTGCGGGCCTATGCCACCGAGCAGGGTATCTCCCTGTGGGAAGCCGCGGAGCGCATGCTGGCCGCCGGGCAGGTAAAAGGCCGGGCGAAAACCGGGCTGGAACGGTTCATGGACATCATCAACACCCTGTCGGAGATGGTGGATCATGCGTCACTGCAGGGCCTGATGAAGCAGGCCATCGAATCCAGTGGCCTGAAGGAATACCACGCCAGTGAGAAGGGTGAGAAAGGCCAGGCCCGGGTGGAGAACCTGGAGGAGCTGGTCAACGCGCTGTCGGACTTCGAGGTGGAAGAGGGCACCGACCCGCTGGCGGAGTTCATTGCCCAGGCCGCGCTGGATGCCGGCGAAGCCCAGGCGGATGCCCATGAAGACAGCGTGCAGCTGATGACCCTGCACTCAGCCAAGGGCCTGGAATTCCCGATGGTGTTCCTGGCCGGTATCGAGGAAGGTCTGTTCCCCCACGGCATGTCCCTGGAAGAGCCGGGGCGTATGGAGGAAGAGCGGCGTCTGGCCTACGTGGGCATTACCCGGGCCATGAAGCAGTTGGTGCTCACTTATGCCGAGTCCCGCCGTTTGTACGGGCAGGAGAAGTTCCACGCCGTGTCCCGTTTTGTGCGGGAAATTCCGGCTGACTGTCTGCAGGAAGTGCGCCTGCGTAACACGATCACCCGCCCGGCTATGGTGGGACGCCCTAACGAAAGCCTGTTCAGCCAGGACTCCGCCGAACAGTCCGGCTTCAGCCTGGGCCAGCGTGTCCGGCATCCGAAATTCGGTGAGGGCATCGTGATGAACTGCGAAGGCAGCGGAAGCAACACGCGGGTTCAGGTGAACTTTGATGAAGGTGCCAAGTGGCTGGTGCTGGCTTATGCGCCTTTGGAGGCCTGCTAGTTTTCAGTATTAGCCATCTTTGATGTTTGCCTGCAAGTTATGGGGGAGTTCCGGTTTGGGAGGGCCTTTTCAAAAACCGCTCCTGCGGCACCTCCCTGTGGCGCTTCTGCTCCGCCATCCATGGCTCCGCAAATTTTTGAAAAGGCTCTCCCAAACCGAAATGCTGTACCTTGTGCCATCCTCACAAAGACAGTGATCTGGGCGCTTGATGTCCTATGAGCTTTCGGGTGGACTAACAGGTTATTTCTGGAAGGCCGCGCGGTGATTGTATGCAGGTATCAGGTAGGGCTCTCCAAAAATGTGCGGAGCCAGGGATGGCGGAGCCCAAGCGTCACAAGGACGTGCCGAAGGAGCGTTTTTTGGAGAGCCCTACCTGATACCTGGCCCCCCAAGGCTGCAGGCTATAACAGGGAAAGCAACGCCAAGTCAGGATCTACATCAGCACCGTATAAATCACGCCCGCCAGAACGACCCGGTAAATCACGTAAGGCCACATACCCACCGTGTTAAGCCATTTCAGGAAGAAATGGATGGCCGTAATGGCCATGACAAAAGATGTGACCCCACCAATCAGAAAGCCACTCCAGTCCACGATGACATCCGAGGTTGCCACCTCCAGCAGCTTCACGGCAGAAGCCAGCACGATGATCGGAATGGCCAGCAGGAACGAGAAGCGGGAGGCGGTTTCCCGGCTCATGCCGAGGAACAGGCCGGCGGTGATGGTCACGCCGGAGCGGGAGGTGCCCGGTACCAGTGCCATGGCCTGGGCGATGCCCACGATGAGTGCGTCTTTCCAGCTCAGCGAATCCAGCGAGCGCTGGCGCCTGGGCAGCCAGTCGGCGATGCCCAGCAGGATGCCGAAGACCAGGGTGGTGAAGAAGATCACCGAAGCCCCGCGCAGTTCATTGTCGATCATGTCCAGAAGAGCCAGCCCGGCCAGGCCCGCCGGGATGGTGCCGATCACCAGGTACCAGGCCAGGGCACCCTGGCCGACGATGCGGCGCTGAGCCATGGACATCAGGCCATCCCTGGCGATCCCGAAAACGTCCCGGCGGAAGTAGAGAACCACGGCCAGCAGTGTGCCCACGTGTACCGACAGGTCAAAGCCAACGCCCTGATCCTCCCAGCCGAAAAACGCGGGGGTCAGGATCAGGTGGGCGGAACTGGAAATCGGAAGGAATTCGGTCAATCCCTGGAGGAGGCCAAGGAAGATGGCCTGGAATAGGTCCATGCGGTGGTTCCGTTCGGTGTTGTGGGTTGGGCCGGGTGAGGGCGATAGTAGCAGGGCGGATGCTTGCTTGCCACGCCCGGGTCAGAGCGCGGCAAGAGGGTTTACTGCGGGAAATGCTCCCGCGTCCGGTTGGCAAACTGCACCAGTGCCAGCATCAGGGGCACCTCCACCAGCACGCCCACCACCGTTGCCAGTGCCGCACCGGATTGCAGGCCGAACAGTGCGATGGCTGCCGCGACCGCCAACTCGAAGAAGTTACTGGCGCCAATCATGGCCCCGGGCGCGGCGATGCAGTGACGAACCTTCCAGAGCCTGGCCCAGCCATAGGCCAGCAGGAAAATCAGTACGGTCTGGACGATCAGCGGTACCGCAATCAATGCGATGTGCAGCGGGTTCTGCAGGATGACATCGCCCTGGAACGCGAACAGCAGCACCAGGGTGACGATCAGGGCGGCCGGGGTGACCGGCCCGATGCGCTTCATGAAGACCTCGTCGTACCAGGATTCGCCATGCCGGGCGATCAGGGTGCGGCGGGTCAGGTAGCCGCCGGTCAGGGGGATGACGATATAGAGCAGAACGGACAGCAGCACGGTATTCCAGGGAACCTGTATGTCAGAAATGCCGAGCAGGAACACCACGATCGGGGCAAAGGCAAACAGCATGATCAGGTCGTTCAGGGACACCTGCACCAGAGTGTATGCGGCATCACCCCGGGTCAGGTAGCTCCAGACGAACACCATGGCGGTGCAGGGGGCCGCGCCCAGCAGAATGGCTCCGGCCAGGTATTCCCGCGCCAGGTCCGGCGCGATCCAGGGCTGGAATACGACGGTCAGGAAAAACCAGGCGATGGCAAACATGGTGAAGGGTTTGATCAGCCAGTTCACGATGGTAGTGATGGCGAGCCCCCGGGGCTCCTTGCGAACACCCACCACCGCACTGAAGTCGATCTGCGCCATCATCGGAAAAATCATCGCCCAGATCAGGATGGCGATGGGAATGGAAACCTGCGCGTATTCGAACCGCGACAGGGTCTCGGGAACGGCGGGAGCAAATTGCCCCAGCGCGACGCCGGCGACAATGGCCATGGCGACCCACACCGAGAGATACCGTTCAAAAAAGCCCATGGTGATCTTCCTTCCTTTACGAATTGGCTGCCTGCCTCTATTATGCATAAAAATGCATATGCAAAAAAACGAATATATGGGCAACACAATGAATCCACACCCGGTGAGCCCGGTGACGGTTTTCAAGGCAATGGGCGATGAGCTTCGTCTGGCGGCGTTACTGCTGATCCTGGACCAGGGAAAGCTGTGCGTGTGTGAGGTGATGGAAGCCTTTGCCGCACCCCAGCCGAAAGTCAGCCGGCATCTGTCCACCCTGCGGGATGCCGGACTGCTGGACGCCGAAAGATGTGGCCAGTGGGTCTATTATTATCTCAGCCCCCGGCTGCCGGCATGGTTATCGCAGGTGCTTACAGAGACGGCGAATGCCAACGGTGAACTGATCCGGACTCCGTTGGCCCGGCTTGAGGCCATGAAGGACCGGCCGGAACGGTGCTTCTGAACCAACCAAACAGCCAGCTAAGGCAGGGAGATCGTTATGAGCAAGATCAAGGTAGGTATCAATGGCTTCGGCCGCATTGGGCGTCTGGCCCTCAGGGCGGCCTGGGGCTGGCCGGAACTGGAGTTTGTGGCCATTAACGACCCGGGGGGTGACTGTGAAACTCTGGCGCATCTGCTGAATTTTGACAGTGTGCACGGTAGCTGGGACCGTGAAGCGGTTGCACAGGACGGGAGCATCGTCATTGACGGGCTGCCGATCCGGGTGACCCATAACCGGGCCATTGCCGATACCGACTGGTCCGGCTGCGATCTGGTGATCGAGGCCAGCGGAGCCAACAAGAAAGTGGACGTGCTGCAGGGTTATCTCGATCAGGGCGTTAAGCGGGTGGTGGTGACGGCACCGGTCAAGGAAGCTGGTGCCAAAAACATCGTGCTCGGGGTCAACGAGGACATCTTTGACCCCGCGAAAGACCGCATCCTGACTGCGGCCTCCTGCACCACCAACTGCCTGGCGCCGGTGGTCAAGGTGATCCATGAAAAGCTGGGCATCCGGCATGGTTCGATCACCACCATTCACAGTCTGACCAATACCCAGACCATCATCGATGCGCCCCTCAAGGACCTGCGCCGGGCCCGGGCCTGCGGCAGTTCGCTGATACCGACCAGCACCGGTTCGGCGACAGCGATCATCGAGATTTTCCCGGAGCTCAAGGGCCGGCTGGATGGCCACGCCGTGCGGGTGCCCCTCACCAATGCCTCTTTGACCGATTGTGTGTTTGAAGTGGAAACACCCACCGACAGCGACACCGTGAACCGGATGCTCCGGGAGGCCGCGGAAGGCGAACTCAAAGACATCCTGGGGTATGAGGAACGCCCCCTGGTGTCCATTGACTACAAGACCGACCCCCGCTCGTCGATCATCGATGCCCTGTCCACTCGCGTGATCAACGGCACTCAGGTGAAAATCTACGCCTGGTATGACAACGAGTGGGGCTATGCCAACCGGGCGGCGGAACTGGCGCGCAAGGTGGGCCTGGCCTGATATGACTGCAGCCATCCGTCAGTACCTGGTCATCACTGGCAACTACTGGGCGTTTACTCTGACGGATGGCGCCCTGCGCATGCTGGTGGTGCTGCATTTCCACCAGCTGGGTTATTCACCGCTGGCCATCGCCCTGTTGTTCATTTTCTATGAATTCTTCGGGGTGGTGACCAACCTGGTGGGTGGTTATCTGGGCGCCCGCATGGGCCTGAACCGGACCATGAACATTGGCCTGTTCCTGCAGATTGTCGCCCTGGCCATGCTGGCGGTGCCGGCGGCCATGCTCACGGTGCCCTGGGTGATGGCGGCCCAGGCGCTCTCCGGTATTGCCAAGGACCTCAACAAGATGTCGGCCAAGAGCGGGATCAAGCTGCTGGTACCCGGGGAGCAGCAGGGCCGGCTGTACCAATGGGTGGCGCTTCTGACCGGGTCCAAGAACACCCTTAAAGGGGTGGGCTTTTTCCTGGGTGGGGTGTTGCTGATGGCCGCCGGCTTCCGCGGTGCGGTTGTCCTGATGGCGGTGGCGCTTGCGGTGGTCTGGCTGGCCAGTCTGTTGCTGCTGGGGCAGGACCTGGGCAGGAGCAAGGCCAGGCCGAAATTCCGGGAAATCCTGTCCAAAAGCCGGGCCATCAACGTGCTGTCGGCGGCCCGCATGTTTCTGTTTGGCGCCCGGGATGTCTGGTTCGTGGTGGCTCTGCCGGTTTACCTTCACACGGTTTTCGGCTGGGATTTCTGGCGCGTGGGCAGCTTCATGGCGCTCTGGATCATTGGCTATGGTTTTGTTCAGGCCATCGCCCCGCGCATGACCGGAAACCGGGAAGGGCGGCAGCCGGCGGTCCTGTGGGCGGCCGCACTGGCGCTGGTGCCGGCGGCCATTGCCGTGGGCCTGACCGCCGGTGCGCCGGCGCAGGTGGTTCTGCTTGGCGGTCTGCTGGTCTTCGGTGTGCTCTTTGCCATCAACTCTTCTCTGCACAGCTACCTGATTGTCCGTTACGCCCGCAGTGACGGCGTCTCGCTGGATGTCGGCTTCTACTATATGTCCAATGCCGCCGGCCGCCTGGCGGGCACAGTGCTTTCAGGCTGGCTGTACCAGGCCCAGGGACTGGAAGCCTGTCTCTGGGTATCGGCAGCCCTGGTGGCAACAGCCGCCGTGCTGTCGTTGGGGCTGCGCAGTGGTGACGAGCACGGAACACAGGCAGTGATGTGAGCCTTACTTTAGGCTAATCCTGTGTCGGTCGACGGCCTGCTTTTCGTACAATGGAGGATTGCCAGCCAGTAACGGGTTTCTCCAGAGGAAGCAGACGATGAGCGCCAATGGCTATTCGCTGGGCCAGATCGGTGATTTTGAGATCAAGCAGCTCAAGGTCTTCAAGACCGTGGTCGAGTGTGGCGGGTTTTCCGCCGCTGAAACGGTGCTCAACATCGGGCGCTCCACCATCAGTATGCACATCTCGAACCTCGAGGCCCGGCTGAACCTGGTTCTGTGCAAGCGGGGACGGGCCGGTTTCTCGCTCACCGATGAAGGCCAGATCGTCTACGAGATGACCGAGAACCTGTTCGAGACGCTGGACGGATTCCGGGCCACGGTCAACAACATCAACACCAGTCTGACCGGCCAGTTACGGGTGGACCTGTCCGACAAGATCAGTCTGGACCCGCGCAGCCGGTTTCCGGAAATGGTCCGGCACTTTCACGAACAGGCGCCCGGCGTGCGCCTGACCACCCGGGTGGCCTCCATGGCCAACATCGAGCGGGCGGTTCTCAACGACGAGGCGGACGTCGGGTTTATCCCCTATCACCGCAAACTGGAAGGCCTGGAGTACATTCACCTGTTTGTCGATCAGTGTTATCTCTACGCGTCCTGTGACCATCCGCTGGCGGCTCTGGACATTGCCGATCAGGCTGCGGCCGTGGACCTCTACCCACTGTCCCATGCGGGCCTCAAACCCCATGATTTTGCCCGTAACCAGATTTCCGGGATGAACCAGTCGGCCATTGCCTATTTCTACGAAACCCGTCTGGCCCTGATCCTGTCCGGTTGTTATATCGGCTTCCTGCCGGAGCATTTTGCGGCGCCTTACGCGGAAAAGGGGCAGATTCTTCCGGTGGCCACCAATTCCCGGGTATATGATCTGGGCGTGGCGGCGATTTTCCGCAAGACCTCCCAGCCCAACCGTTCCCGCGAACTGTTTGTCCGCACCATCCGGGAGACCCTGGGGGTGTCCTGAAGGTTCGGTAGTTTTCGACCTAACTTGTTGATATTGGGCTGCACTGCGCGGCCTTGTCTGCTCCCGATGCGAGTGTCCCGGAGTCCCTTCTGTTGCACCATTTGAGGGCCCTTTGCGCCAGTTTGGAACAGTGAGTTCCCCGACAGCTGTCTGCTTTCCGGTTTCCCGGTTTCAGTTCGGTCGTAGCCGAACTTTAGATGTGTTGCCTGACATTTAACCAGTTGCGGCTTTTTGAAAGCATCGTCCGGGTCCTGAAAGGACCTGCGGCGCAGGGGTATGCATGACGCATAACAACGTGACACCGATCCAGCCCCGATCAGCGTCCAGTCACCAGGGCCGATGCCCGGACCTGGTGTATCAAGTCCAGTGATTACTACAACGAAGCCCCTCCGTCGCTTGCTAACGCGGAACAGCGGATGTGGCTCAGAAAGGAGAGTAACGTGCTCAAAACCCTCAAGCGTCTCAAGAAAAGCTTTATCGCCGGTTCCCTGGCGGTCACCCTGGGAGCAGGCGTCTTTGCCTCTGCCGCACAGGCAGCGGAACACAACTGGCGTTTCGCCAACCTCTACGGCCGGGGCACCGCCTTTGGCGCCGTTTATGAGGATCTGGCCAAGAACATTGAAGTGATGTCCGATGGCCGCATCAAGGTTCAGGTACTCTACTCCGGCGAAGGTGTCGGCACTTCCGGCATCCTCGGTGCAGTGAAATCCGGCCTGATCACCATGGGTGCCCCGTTCCAGTCCATGCACGCGGGCGAGCTGCCGGCCGGTGTTGTGGAAATCGGTCTGCCGGGTGGCACCGACGATGTCGCTGAGCTGGCCACACTGTTCCACGAGCGTGGCTGGGCGGAAATCCTCAAGGAAGCCTATGGCGAGCAGGGCCTGGTCTGGCTGGACCCGTACATCCAGCCGCCGGTGTACATCATCACCAAGGAGCCGATCGAGTCTGTTGAGGACTTTGAAGGCCTGAAAATCCGTGCCCCGGGCGCCTACGGCAAGTTCCTGCGCAAGCTGGGCGCGTCACCGGTTTCCCTGGCCTGGTCTGAAATCTACACCAGCCTGTCCACCGGTGTGATCGACGGTTCCATCGGTTCCAACATGATCGACCACCGCGACGGCAATCACGTGGAAGTGGCCAAGTACATGTACCCGCTGCCGCTGGCCGGCGCCCAGGTACTGCCGATCATCGTCAACAACAGCGCCTGGAACAAGCTGAGCCCGGATCTCAAGGCCATCGTCAAGGCGGCGACCACCGTGCATGCCCAGGAGCAGATGACCAAGTCCCGTCTGTGGGAATCCCAGGCTGTGGCCGACATGGAAGCCAAGGGGCTGAAATGGAGCCCGGAGCCCAGCGAGGCCGACAAGGCTGCCTGGCAGGAAGCCGGTGCGGAACTGTGGGATGAGTACGCACAGGAAGGTGAGTACAGCAAGCGTCTGATCGAAGTCCTGAAAGACGTTCAGGGCGAGTAACCGACAGCCGGGCGAGCGCCTCCAGGGGCGCTCGCTTTTTTGTGTTTGTCGGATATGTCCCTGACAGAGGTACCCCTCCATGTTGATTCGTGCACTCAAGACCTATTGTCTGACCGTGCAGTGGTGCGTGGGATTCATTGGTCGTTCGGTGGCCTGGCTGATGCCGGTGCTGGCCTTTGTGGTCGCCTTCGAGGTGTTCTGCCGCTACGTGCTGGATGAGCCCACCATCTGGGCCTATGACGTGTCGCTGTTTATTTTCGGCTATGTCGCCTCCCTTGGCGGCGCCTACGCCCAGTTGCACAACCGGCATATCAATGTCGATGTGCTGTATAACCACGTGCCGCCGCGGGTCCAGAACCTGTTCAATCTGATTTCCTATGTTCTGGCGGTGTTTTTCCTGGCTATCGTGTTCAAGATTGCCATCGGCAAATTCGAGGAAGCCATCCAGTTCAACTACCGCCGCCAGAGCGAGTGGGCGCCGTCCATGCACCATTACTGGGTGATGATTGCGGTGGCCAGCGCCTTGCTGATGTTCCAGTTCTCCAGCGATTTCATCCAGCAGGCCTACCACCTGTTCACCGGGAAAAAACTGATTCACGACCCGGAACCCATTGATGACGAGGAGGTCGCCGCATGAGTATCGAGCTTCTGACCGGCGTCCTGCTGGCCTGCATCCTGCTGACGTTTGCCCTGGGGGCTCCGGTGGCCTTTGCGCTGGGTGGTGTGGCCATGGCGATCGGTTATCTGACCTGGGGGGATGGTGTTTTCAACGTCATCTCGACCACTCTCGAAGCCACCCATTTCAGCTTCATCCTGCTGGCGATTCCGCTGTACATCTATATGGGCCAGTTACTGACCCGGTCCGGTATCGGTGACGCCATGTTCAATGCCAGTCAGATCCTGATTGGCCGTGTGCGCGGCTCGCTGGCGATCAGCGTGATCCTGGTGTGCTCCATGATCGGGGCCATGGTGGGCATCATCGGTGCCGGCATCATGACCTCGGGCAGTATCGCCCTGCGGCCCATGCTGGAGCGCGGCTACGACAAGCGGCTGGCGCTGGGTGTGATCATGGCCGGCGGTGGCCTGGGTATCCTGATTCCGCCCAGTATCCCGATGATCATGTTTGCCTCCGCCACCCAGAACTCGGTGGGTCGGATGTTCATCGCCGCCCTGATTCCGGCGACCATCACCATTGTCATGCTGATCACCTATGTTGTGATCTCCGGGCGCCTGAAGCCGAACAAGATGCCGCTGGACCCGGAACCGGAGACGCCCATGCCGACCCGGGAAAAGGTCCACACCGTGTTCAATGGCAGCCTGTCATTGCTGCTGATCATCGCGGTGCTGGGCAGCATCATGCTGGGCATTGCCACGCCCACCGAGTCGGGCGCCATTGGCGTGGTCGGTGCGCTTCTGCTGGCGATGGTGTTCAAGCAGCTGAAACCGGCCATGGTCCGCAAAAGCGGCCTGCACGCGATGCTGCTGGTGAATGTCGCGATCTGGATCATCTTCGGTGCCACGGTGTTCAGCAATTTCCATTTGCTGATGGGCGTTCAGAGCATGGTGGAAGGTTTCACCGAAGGGCTTGGGCTGCCACCCATCATGATCATCATCATGTTCCAGTTGATCATGCTGTTGCTGGGGTTCTTCATCGATGAATTCATCATTGTTCTGATCTGTGCGCCGATCTTCACACCCATCGCCGTGTCCCTGGATTACGACCCGATCTGGTTCGGTATCCTGATGATCCTGAACATCGAGATTGCGGTGCAGACTCCGCCCTACGGCTTCGCACTCTTCTACCTTAAAGGCATCGCGCCCAAGAACGTCACCATGCTGGATATCTACCGGTCGGTGACGCCGTTTGTGCTGATTAAACTGGCGGTGCTGATCCTGTGCATGAGCGTGCCGGAGCTGGTGACCTGGTTGCCCGACAAGCTGATGAACTGATCCGGACCCGGTTGTCCCGCTCTGCCCGAGGGGCAGGGCGGATGCATGGATGCACCCGGGTTGGCGGAATGCTATAACTGGCGTCCGTGAATTCCGGAAAAGACAACAACAATGATCCGTTTGCTTCGGCGTTATCCGCTGCCAGTGATTGTGCTGGCACAACTGTTCGGCACGTCCCTGTGGTTCAGCATCAATGGCATCTGGCTATCCTTTGCCCGCCAGCTCGGGCTGGATGAAGCGGATCTGGGCCAACTGACCCTGGCGGTTCAGGCCGGGTTCATCACCGGTACCCTGACCCTGGCGGTAACTGGCCTGGCGGACCGTTTCGGTGCCAGCCGCATATTCGCGGTGGCCAGTATTCTGGGGGCCGCGGTCAATGCTGCCTTTGTGCTGGCGGCGGGCCATGCCCCGATGGATTTCCTCCTGCGCTTCGCCACGGGCCTGTGCCTGGCCGGTATCTATCCGCTGGGCATGAAGATGGTCATCGCCTGGACGCCCCGTTATTCCGGGGCCGCGCTGGCCTGGCTGGTGGGCATGCTGACCCTCGGCACCGCCTTACCACACCTGATGCGCGGTGCCACCGCCGGCCTGCCCTGGGAGTGGCCGCTGCTAGGGGCCTCGGCGCTGGCGGTTGCCGGCGGCGCACTGGTCTGGTTGCTGGGCGATGGCCCGCACCTTCCGGCCAGCAGCGGCCCCATCCCCTTGCGACAGGGTCTGGCCGCCCTGGGTAATGCCCGCTTCCGGGCCGTGGCTGGTGGTTATTTTGGCCACATGTGGGAGCTTTACGCTTTCTGGACGATCACGCCTCTGCTGGTGGCCCGGGAACTGGATCGGGCCGGCCTGTCGGCGGGCCTGATTCCCTGGTTGGCGTTCACCGTGATCGCCGTTGGCGCCCTGGGCTGCGTGGCCGGTGGTCGGCTCAGCCGGACCCTGGGCAGTGAATGGGTGGCGCGTTGGGCGCTCAGGATCTCGGGGCTGCTCTGTCTGGTTTACCCGCTGCTTGGCGGTCTGCCTGCCGGGCTGCTGGTCGTGCTGTTGCTGATCTGGGGCGTGACCGTGGTGGCCGATTCGCCGCAGTTCTCCGCCCTGGCGGCGGCCACGGCGCCCCGGGCATCGGTGGGCTCGTCCCTGGCGGTGATGAACGCGGTCGGGTTTGGTCTGACCCTGCCTGCCATCTGGCTGACCAGCGGGCTCTGGAGTCATGCCGGTGTCTGGGTGGCTCTGGTCCTGCTGCCGGGGCCGGTTCTGGGGCTCTGGTCCCTGGCGCGGGGAGGGCGTGGGTCGTCCGTGTCTTGAGTCTGACCGGTAATGCCCTCAGGATAGGCGGCTGCTTTTTCGACGACAGAGGGCGTATGGCCGGCATACAGACGACCGGTCTGATGGTGTGATGACAGTTTCCCCTTCTGACAAACTGGCCCAGGCGCCGCGTGTGCTGCTGCTGTCGGCCTACGACGCCGCCAGCCACCGGCGCTGGCGCGAGCAGCTGGTCACTCTGTTCCCTGGCTGCCATTGGCATACCCTGGCTTTACCCGCGCGGCATTTTCGCTGGCGCATACGGGGTAACCCGGTGTCCTGGCTGAACGATCCCTGTTTCCGGGAGCACTGGGACCTGGTGATCACCACCTCCATGGTGGATCTGGCGGCACTGCGCGGTTTTCATCCCCAATTGGCTGATACACCCTGGCTGCTTTACGTGCATGAAAACCAGTTTGCGTTTCCGGTTTCCGCCCGGCAGAACGCCAGCGCCGAGCCTCAGGTCGTGAACCTGTACAGCGCCATTGCTGCGGACCGTGTTGTGTTCAACAGTGCCTGGAACCGGGAGAGCTTTCTGGATGGCGCCTGGCAATTCCTCGACCGGATGCCGGATGGCGTGCCGGACGGGCTGATTGATGGCTTGCGGGCCAAGTCGGAGGTCATCCCGGTGCCCATTGAAGACTATCTTTACCTGGATCGTGAATGCCCGCCGGATTGGTCCTGCCCGCATTTGCTCTGGAATCATCGGTGGGAATACGACAAGGGCCCCGAACGTCTGCTCAATCTGTTGCAGGTGCTGGAAAGCCGGGAGCAGCCTTTCCGGTTGAGCGTCGTCGGCGAATCCTTCCGGAAGCATCCACCCGCCTTTGACCGGATACGCGAGCAGTTCAGCCACCGGATACGGCACTGGGGCTTTCTTGAGCGCAGGGCCGACTATGATCGCCTGCTGGCTGAGGCGGATATTGTCCTGTCCACGGCCCTGCACGACTTTCAGGGCCTCTCCATGCTTGAAGCCATGGCCTCCGGCTGTGTCGCCTTGGCGCCGGACCGGCTTGCCTACCGGGAGTATGTGCCGGCTGCCAACCGGTACCCCAGCCACGAGCAGGATGCTGCACTGGAAGCCGATGCGGCAGCGGACCGCCTGCAGGATCTGCTGCAGCGCAGGCCCGCTGCAAGCTGCCCGGAGGAGTGGCGGGCATCGGCCCTGGCCGGGCGTTACCGGCGACTGTTTTCGGCTCTTACGGATATCCCGCCAAGTCGATTTTGAACACATGCTCTGGTAGACTGCGCCGCTTTTCTGCACACCCCCTTCCCTGATGGTGATCCAGCCTGGCGCACCCTGTCGTCGTCAGCGTGAGCTGGCTGACGCGTTTCCTGTCATAGGCCGACAACAAACACATGGCACAGGTGGGGTTTGGTCTGTGGTTTTACCGCTTTCATGACAATCAACCGGATAGACGGGATATGCTCAACAGTCTTCGAAACAACTGGTTCTCCAACGTACGCGGCGATCTGCTGGCCGGTATCGTCGTAGCCCTGGCCCTGATCCCGGAGGCCATCGCGTTTTCCATCATCGCCGGGGTGGACCCGAAAGTGGGGCTGTATGCCTCCTTCTGCATTGCCGTGGTCATCGCCTTTGTCGGCGGCCGTCCGGGCATGATTTCTGCGGCCACCGGGGCCATGGCGCTGCTCATGGTCACCCTGGTGAAAGAGCACGGGCTTCAGTACCTGCTGGCCGCCACCCTGCTGACCGGGGTGTTCCAGATTATTGCCGGTTACCTGAAACTCGGGGGGCTGATGCGTTTTGTGTCCCGTTCGGTGGTGACCGGTTTTGTGAATGCCCTGGCGATCCTGATCTTCATGGCCCAGTTGCCGGAACTGACCAATGTGACCTGGCATGTCTACGCCATGACGGCGGCCGGTCTGGCCATCATCTACCTGTTCCCCTACGTGCCGGTGGTGGGCAAGGTGCTGCCCTCTCCGCTGGTGTGCATCATCCTGCTGACCGCCGTGGCCATTACACTGGGTCTGGATATCCGCACCGTTGGTGATATGGGCGAACTGCCGGATACCCTGCCGATCTTCCTGTGGCCGGATGTGCCGCTGAATCTGGAAACGCTGATGATCATCCTGCCGTATTCGCTTGGCCTGGCGGTGGTGGGTCTGCTGGAGTCGATGATGACCGCCACCATCGTGGACGATCTGACCGACACCAGTAGTGACCGCAACCGGGAGTGCAAGGGCCAGGGCGTTGCCAATATCGGCTCCGGCCTGCTGGGCGGCATGGCGGGGTGTGCCATGATCGGCCAGTCCATCATCAACGTGAAGTCGGGCGGCCGTACCCGCCTGTCCACCCTGACCGCCGGTTCCTTCCTGCTGGTGATGGTACTGGTGCTTGATAAGTGGCTGGTGCAGATTCCCATGGCGGCCCTGGTGGCCGTCATGATCATGGTATCCATCGGGACGTTCAGCTGGGCGTCCATCAAGAACCTCAAGGAGCACCCGCTGTCCACCAATATCGTTATGGTGGTGACCGTGATCGTGGTGGTGGCCACCCACAACCTGGCCTTCGGCGTGCTGGCCGGTGTCCTGCTGGCGTCCCTGTTCTTTGCCAACAAGGTGGGGCATTACATGGCGGTGACTTCCGAACTGGATGTCGATACCGACACCCGGACCTACCGTGTGGTCGGGCAGGTGTTTTTCAGTTCCTCGGAAAAATTCCTGGCTTCCTTTGACTTCAAGGAAGCAGTGGATAATGTGGTCATTGATCTGAGCCGGGCCCATTTCTGGGACATCACTGCCGTGGGCGCTCTGGACAAGGCGGTCATCAAGTTCCGCCGGGAAGGGGCGGATGTGGAGGTGCTCGGACTCAACGAGGCCAGTGCCACGATCGTGGACCGCTTCGGTGTCCATGATAAACCGGAAGCCGCCGATGGCCTGATGGGCGGCCACTGAGGGAGTTGTAGAAATGACCAATGATAATCTTGAAAACAGCCCCCTGCAGGTCGTTGGCTGCATTGATGGTTCCGAAGCCGCGCTGGGCGTATGTGACTATGCCGCCTGGGCCAGCCGCCGGATGGATGATCCGCTGCTGTTGCTGCACGTGCTGGACGAGGAGAAGTATCCCGCCCGAACCGACATGAGCGGCAATATCGGGCTGGGTGCCCGTGAGCATCTGCTTGATGAACTGGTGGAACTGGAGCAGAAGCGCAGCAAGCTGGCGCTCAAGCATGGACATGTCATGCTGGACGAGGCGGAAAAGCGTGTTAAGGCCGCGGGTGTGGCCGAGGTCTGCAAACGCCAGCGCCACGATGAACTGGCCAGCGCCCTGGTGGAACTGGAACCGCAGAGCCGGCTGTTTGTGATGGGGCTGCACGGTGAAAGCAGTCCCGGCAAGGGCCGGCATGTTGGCAGCCAGCTTGAGACGGTGATCCGCAGTGTCCACCGGCCCATCCTGCTGGTGCCGGATGAGTTCAGTGAGCCGGACAGTGCCATGCTGGCCTTCGATGGCAGCGCCACGGCCTTCCGCAGTATCGAACTGCTGGCGGGAACGCCGGTGTTCCGCGGCATGCCGTTACATCTGGTGATGGTGGGCGCGGATACTGCCGAGAAGCGTGACCAGCTGGCCCGGGCGCAGGACATCCTGGCGGCCCAGGACCTGGAAGTTCATCAGGCGATCCGTGAAGGCAGCGATGTGGAACAGACCCTGCACGCCTATCAGGATGAGCACGGTATTGATGTGCTGATCATGGGCGCCTATGGCCACTCACGGATCCGCCGCTTCCTGGTGGGCAGTACCACCACCCGGATGCTGGAAACCGCCCGCAAGCCTCTGGTGATCCTGCGCTGAGATCAGCTGGTGCCGGCTTTGGCCTGCAGCCGGTTCTGTTCTGGCACTTCCCGGATCCGGCCATGCTCGTCGATGGCGACATAGACGAACAGCCCCTCGGTCACTTTCCGGGGGGTTCTGGACGCCCTGTCCAGAGTCCAGACATCCACATGAATCTTCATGGAACTGCGACCGATATCCACCAGGTCGCAGTAGCAGCTTACCTGTGACCCTACCCGTAATGGCGACAGAAATTCCATTCGGTCCATGGCCACGGTGGCATTACGCCCCTGGGAAATGCGGCCGGCCAGGGTGGCAGAGGCAATGTCCATCTGCTTGACCAGCCAGCCGGCAAAGACATCGCCATTGGCATTGGTGTCTGCGGGCAGGGGGACTACCTGGAGGGTGAGTTCACCCCGGGGGCGGGGTTTATCGTCATCGAATGCGGTCATCGGGTTTGCCTGTCAGTGCTTGGACGTTGTTTTGAACGCATGTTAACCCGCCGGTGGCAGTCTGCAACAGAATTCCTCTCCCTGAACGACGAATTTTTCAGTCACTGTAACAAAGTTGTCACAGACCCTTCCTAGGATGCACCCATCGGTAAAGCAGATCCGACACAACGTCCATCAAAAACTGGAGATCAGACGTGATGAAACTGAGTAAAGTACTGACTTCCGTAGCACTGGCCGGCTCCGTTGCCGCCCTGTCTGCACCGGCCATGGCGCGTGACACCATCAGCATCGTGGGTTCGTCCACCGTTTATCCGTTCGCGACCGTCGTCGCCGAGCGTTTTGGCGCCAACACCGATTTCCCGACTCCGAAGCTTGAGTCCACCGGTTCCGGTGGCGGCCTGAAGCTGTTCTGCCAGGGCATCGGTACCCAGCACCCGGACATTACCAACGCTTCCCGTCGCATGAAGCCGTCCGAGTTTGATCTCTGCAGCAGCAACGGCGTGACCGACATCACCGAGTTCCGCATTGGTTCTGACGGCATCGTCATTGCCAGCTCTTCCAAGGCTGAAAACCTGGACATCTCCCTGGAGCAGCTGTTCCTGGCTCTGGGCAAACAGGTACCGAACCCGGACAACGAAAACGAGCTGATCGCCAACCCGTACGAAAACTGGAGCGATGTTGACTCCAGCCTGCCGAACAAGCCGATCCGTGTCATGGGCCCGCCCCCGACTTCCGGTACCCGTGACGCGTTCGTCGAGCTGGCCATGCAGGGCGGTTGTGAAGACCTGCCGGCGGTTGCCGACATGAGCGAAGACGACATGGAAGGCGTTTGCCACAGCATCCGTGAAGACGGCGCTTTCATCGAAGCCGGTGAGAACGATAACCTGATCGTCCAGAAACTGATCGACGACACCGACCTGTTCGGCGTCTTCGGCTACAGCTTCCTGGAAGAAAACGCTGACCGTCTGCAGGCGGCTCGTCTGGAAGGCATGGTGCCGACCGTTGAGAACATCGCCGCCGACGAATACCCGGTTGCCCGTTCACTGTTCTTCTACGTGAAGAAAGCCCACGTGGGTGTGGTTCCGGGCATTAACGAATACATCGAAGAGTTCACCAGTGCCGGAGCCATGGGGCCGAACGGCTATCTCAAGAGCGTGGGTCTGATCGTGCCGCCGCGTGAAGCGCTGATGGATCTGCAGGACAAGGCAGCTGAAATGCCGAACCTGAAGAAAGATGTGCTGATGTAATCACGATTGTGTCAGCCGGATGTACAGAGGGTGCGGCCTGACGGTCGCACCCTTTTGTGCGTCAGAGCTTTGAAGTGCGGCTCCGGCCCCAAAGCTTTACACTTTGATCTGCTAAACGTTGTTAACAGGACATTTCATGCAAGCGGCTAACCTCATGCTATTGGTCATCGCGTTCATCGTGGTGGCTTATGGCCTTGGATACGCCCGGTCCCGGTCCCTGGCCATGCCTCTGGGCGGTATCCGGCATCTCAAATCCCTGCCTTTCTATTACGGTGCCAGGGCCGCACTCTGGTGCGGTATTCCCGCCCTGGTCGTGCTGGGTCTCTGGGCGGCGTTTCAGGGTAAGGTCATCCAGACGCTGGTGGTTGGCTCTCTGCCTCCGGAAATGATACCGGCCAGTCCCGGTGAGGCGAGTCTGTTGCTCAGCAAAATCAGCAATGTGGCCAGTGGTGCTCTGCCTTCCAATTTTGTTGAGGCCCCCATCGCCGAGGCGGCCGACAGGCTCCAGGCTCTGCGTGAACAGAGCCGGCTTTACATGAGCATTCTGGTGGTGGCTGTCGCTGTCCTGGCCGGTTTCCTGGGCTGGATTCGCATCCGCCCGCGTCTGAATGCCCGCAGCCAGGTGGAAACCACCCTCAAGTGGATCTTCTTCTCCTGCGCCGCCCTTGCCATTCTGACCACCCTGGGGATCATTTTTTCGGTGGCCTTCGAAACCGTCCGGTTCTTCCACAAGATCTCTTTCCTGGAGTTTTTCTTTGGCACCCAGTGGAGCCCGCAGACTGCACTCAGGGCTGACCAGGTGGCGGCCGAAGGCGCCTTTGGCATGGTGCCGCTGTTTACCGGCACCCTGCTGATTTCCGCCATTGCCATGCTGGTGGCGGTTCCCGTTGGCCTGCTCTCGGCTATCTATCTGTCGGAATACGCCAACAAGAAGGTGCGCGGGATCGTGAAGCCGTTGCTGGAAATGCTGGCGGGTATCCCGACGGTGGTTTATGGCTTCTTCGCGGCCCTGACCGTGGCGCCGTTCATCAGTAACCTTGCCGACTCCATCGGCATTGATGCCTCGTCCCAGAGCGCTCTGGCAGCTGGTGGCGTTATGGGCATCATGATTATCCCGTTTGTGTCCTCGCTATCGGATGACGTCATCAACGCCGTGCCCCAGACCCTGCGGGACGGCTCCCTGGCGCTGGGCGCAACCCAGTCCGAAACCATGAAGAAGGTAATATTCCCGGCGGCACTGCCGGGCATCATGGGGGGCGTACTGCTGGCCTGTTCCCGGGCCATCGGCGAAACCATGATCGTGGTCATGGCAGCTGGGCTGGCGGCCAACCTCACCGCCAATCCGCTGGACTCGGTAACCACGGTGACCGTGCAGATCGTGACCCTGCTGACCGGTGACCAGGAGTTCGACAGTGCCAAGACGCTGGCGGCATTTGCCCTGGGTGCCATGCTTTTCCTGGCCACCCTGGTGCTCAACATCGTCGCCCTGAAAATTGTCCGCAAATATCGGGAACAGTATGACTGATCAAAACTCACAGGCGGAGCTTGTCCGCCAGTCGCTCAAGCGTCGCTACCGTAAGGAGCGACGTTTCCGTGCCTACGGCATTGCCGCAATTGCGGTTGCCCTGGCGGCTCTGGTGATTCTCTTTACCGACATCATCGGCAAGGGCCACACGGCTTTCATCAAGACGACCATCACCATGGACGTGGCCATCGATGGCGAGATGATGTACCTGGATGATCCAACCGATGAGCGCCAGATGAAAATGGCGGATTTTGTCGAGCCGCTGATCCAGGCGCTGATCAGGGAAATCCCCGGCGCGGACCAGAATGACAAGGCCGCCGTGCGAGACCTGATCAACCCGTATGCCTCCAACCAGCTGCGGGATGCGCTCAAGGAGAACCCGGATCTGTTGGGCACGACCCAGACCATGACCTTCCTGTCGCACACCAATGTGGATGTGTACGTCAAGCATGCCAATGATCCGAACTACTCCATCAAGCTCACCGAGGAAGAGCGCGCCTGGGTGGATACCCTGGTGGAAAAAGGTGTGGTAGAGACCTCCTTCAACGACGTGTTCTTCAGCCGGGGCGACTCCCGGGACCCGTCACGGGCCGGTATTCTGGGGGCGATTGTCGGTTCCCTGCTGACCATGGTGGTCACCCTGGCGCTGTCGTTCCCGATTGGCGTGGCCGCAGCGATCTACCTGGAGGAGTTCGCCCCCCAGAACAGGCTGACGGACTTCATTGAGGTCAATATCAACAATCTGGCCGCGGTGCCGTCGATCATCTTCGGTCTGCTGGGCCTGGCGGTATTCATCAACCTGTTCGGCATGCCCCGGTCGGTGCCGGTGGTGGGTGGCCTGGTGCTGACCCTGATGACCCTGCCTACGATCATTATTTCCAGCCGTGCGGCCATCAAGAGTGTGCCGCCGTCCATCCGGGAAGCGGCGGAGGGCATTGGTGCCTCCAAGATGCAGGTGGTGCTGCATCATGTGCTGCCGCTGGCGATGCCCGGCATGCTGACCGGCTCCATCATCGGTATGGCCCAGGCCCTGGGTGAAACCGCACCGCTGCTGCTGATTGGCATGGTGGCGTTTATTGTCGATGTGCCGGGCGGATTCTTCGATTCGGCCACGGTACTGCCGGTGCAGGTCTTCCTGTGGGCGGGCAGCCCGGAACTGGCTTTTATAGAACGGGCGTCCGCGGCGATCATGGTCCTGCTGACTTTCCTGATCAGTATGAACGCACTGGCCATTGTGCTGCGCAAGCGTCTTGAGCGCCGGTGGTAAGGAGATTTTCAATGAACACGATGAATACAACGGTGACCAGCGAAACCGATATGCCTGAAGAAAAGACGATTCCGGTGGCAGACGAGCAGCCGGCAGAGGCTAAAATTGAAGAAGGGACCACCGTCGGGCATCCGTTCTCCGACGATCCCAAGTTCAAGCTCCGCAACGTGGAGGTGTTCTATGGCGAGGACCGCGCCATCAAGAACATCAGCCTGGACATCGGCCGCAACGAGGTCATCGCCTTTATCGGGCCGTCTGGCTGTGGCAAGTCCACCTTCCTGCGGTGTCTGAACCGGATGAACGACAGCATCGACATCTGTCGGGTCAAGGGCGGCCTGGAGCTGGATGACGAGGATATCTACGATTCCCGCCGCGACGTGGTGGAGCTTCGTGCCCGGGTGGGCATGGTGTTCCAGAAGCCGAACCCGTTCCCCAAGTCCATTTACGACAACGTGGCCTACGGGCCCCGCATCCATGGCCTGGCGAACCGAAAGTCGGATCTGGATGACATTGTTGAGAACAGCCTGCGCAAGGCCGGTCTCTGGGAAGAGGTAAAGGATCGCCTGGACGCTACGGCAACCGGCATGTCCGGTGGCCAGCAGCAGCGTCTGTGTATCGCCCGGGCCATCGCCGTCAGCCCTGAAGTGGTGCTGATGGACGAGCCCTGTTCCGCGCTGGATCCGATTGCCACGGCCCGGGTGGAGGAACTGATCGCCGAGCTGTCCGAGAGCTACACGATCGTGATCGTGACCCACTCCATGCAGCAGGCGGCCCGGGTATCCAACCGTACCGCCTACTTCCACCTCGGGCATCTGGTGGAAGTGAATGAGACCAGCAAGGTGTTCACCTCACCGGAGCACCCGCTGACCGAATCCTACATCACCGGCCGCTTCGGTTAAGCGGCCGGGGTGCACGCAGTGGAGACTAACAGGATGGATGACAAGAAAGACGAAGTGTACGGGGATCACATCTCCCACAAGTTCAATGACGAACTGATGGAACTGAAAGCCGAGTTCCTGACCATGGGCGGCATGGTGGAATCCCAGGTGGAAAACGCCATTCAGGCGCTGGTTGATGGCGATGGCCATCTGGCCGAGCAGATCCGCCTGAACGACAAGAAAGTGGACAGGCTGGAAGTCAGCCTGGACGAGGAAGCCACCCTGATCATCGCCCGGCGCCAGCCAACGGCCCGCGATCTGCGCCTGGTGATTTCGGTCATCAAGATGGTGGCGGACCTGGAACGTATCGGCGACGAGGCCAAGAAGATTGCGAAAGTGGCGATGACCCTGGCGGAAGAGGGCCATGCGCCCCGCGGCTATGTGGAAGTGCGCCATATTGGCGTGCATGTCCAGACCATGCTGCATGATGCCCTGGACGCCTTTGCCCGTCTGGATTCCACCCAGGCGCTGCGGATCATGAAAGAAGACAAACGGGTGGACGAGGAGTACCAGGCCGCGGCCCGTGCCCTGTTGACGTTCATGATGGAAGACACCCGCAATATCTCCCGGTGCATGTCGGTAATGTGGGTCCTGCGCGCCCTGGAGCGGGTGGGGGATCACGCCTGCAACATCGCCGAGAACGTGATCTTCATGGTGGAAGGGGAGGACGTGCGTCATACCTCTGTGGAGGAAGCCGAGCGCGTGGTGACCGGCTAGCCTGGGACCCCGGGGCGGCGGCTGTCCGTCAGTCGCCCCCGTGTTTTTTCCCGGTGCGGATTCGGCTATGATCCAGCCATTCCGTACACGATCGAGGGTTTATGTTCCTTCTTGTCGCCTTTGCGATAATCTCTATTGGTTTTTCCTTTCTGTGCTCCATCCTGGAAGCCTCGCTTCTGTCCGTGACTCCCAGCTATATTGCATCCCTGCGGCAGGAGCGCCCGGCCCTGTTTGCCCGTCTTCGGCGCCTGAAAGACGAGATTGATGACCCGCTCTCGGCCATCCTGACCCTGAACACCATTGCCCATACCGCCGGGGCGACCGGTGTCGGCGCCCAGGTCGCCGTGGTCTTCGGTGAGGCCTGGCTCGGGCTTGCCTCGGGACTGATGACCCTGGCGATTCTGGTGTTCTCCGAGATCATCCCGAAGACCATCGGCGCCAAGTACTGGCGTGCCATTGCGCCCTCCCTGCCCGCTATTCTGGGCACCCTGATGAAACTGCTACTGCCGTTTGTCTGGTTGTCCAAGCAGATCACCCAGCGTATTGCACAGAATGAGGATGACACGGATATTCGTGGCGAGATCAGTGCCCTGGCCGAAATCGGCCGGGATCAGCAGGCGCTGGATGAGGAGGAACGCCGGATGATCCAGAACGTCCTGCGCTTCCACGAAATCAAAGTCAGCCAGGTGATGACCCCGCGCACCGTGTGCAAGTACATCACGCCCCGGACCACCGTTGCCGAATTCCGCGAGAAAGTCTCCAGAGGCCCGTTTTCACGCTATCCGGTCATTGACGAGGAAGGCGAGGCCCAGGGTTACGTACACCGGGCGGACCTTCTGAATATGCAGGATGACAGCCAGTTGCAGGATCACCTGCGCCCGATCAAGCGGGTGAAGGGCGCAACCAATATCGAACTGGTGTTTTCGCAGATGCTGCAGGAGCGTCAGCACATAGCGGTGGTCTACGACGAGCTGGGAACCTGGCTGGGGGTGGTGACTCTGGAGGATATTCTGGAGACGCTGCTGGGAACCGAAATCATGGACGAAACGGACAATGTCTCCAACCTGCGCCGTTACGCCAGGCAGCGCTGGAGCCGTCGCCTGAGACGGACCCGGCGCCAGCCTGACTAGTGTCCCGTCTGGTCAGGCCTGCTTCATCCTGTCAGTGTACGGCGGCCAGCCCAGCGGTTTGCCGGCAAGCAGGTGCAGATGGATGTGAAAGACCGTCTGCCCGGCATTTTCACCGCAGTTCATCACCACCCGGTAGCCATCCTCGGCAAAGCCCATGTCACTGGCCAGTTTGGCGGCCACCCAGTGCAGGTGGCCCACCAGTTCCCGGTCACCCTCGGTAATATCGTTGATGGTGGCGATGGGTTTCTTGGGAATGATCAGCAGGTGCACAGGCGCCTGCGGATTGATGTCCCGGAAGGCCAGGCTGAGGTCGTCCTCGTGCACGATGTCTGCCGGTATTTCCCGGTTGATGATCTTGGTAAAAATGGTTTCGGACATGGTCACTCCTGATGGTGTTGTCATTCTGCCTGGTGCCGCTCAGGACTGGCCGGCACCGGATAGCGGAAACCCAGGGCCGGTCAGCGGCATGGGCTCGAGCCCCATGGCGTAACGGGCCACGCGGTTACGGGCAAAGGGCATGGCCCGGGCGGCACCCAGGCCGGCCTTGCGGGCCAGGTGTACCGGCGGAACCCGGTTGCTGAACAGATAATAGAACAGATCCATGGTCAGCATCATGCGCCGGTTGGCCGGTTTGCGCTCGGACTGGTAGCGGTGCAGCCGTTGCGGGTCGGCCAGATCCGTTCCCTGCCTGCTGGCCTCGGCCAGCAGGGCTTGCAGGCACCGGGCGTCCTGAAACCCCAGGTTGACACCCTGGCCAGCCAGCGGGTTGATGGTGTGGGCCGAGTCCCCGGCCAGCACCACACGCCCCTGGAAATACTCGGTGGCATGCTGGCGGGCAATGGCAAAGCTGGCCCTGGCGTCGATATGGGTCAGTGGTGGCAACTGAGCCGGAAAGGCCTGCTGGATCTCGGCCATCAGTTGGGCATCGTCCATCGCCATCAAACGCTCATGGCAGGCCTGGCTGTCGTACCACACCAGTGACGCCCAGCTCTCGCCCGGATAGTCCGGGCCAGCGCTGTGAAGGGGCAGGAACGCCCTCGGGCCGGTGGGCTGGAAGCCCTGCCAGGTGATGTCCTCGGGCGCGCCCCGGTAACGGACCGAGATCACCATGGCCTGCTGGCCGTACTCGTCCCGGCTGACGCCAATCCCGGCCAGGTGGCGGATCTGCGAACGGGCGCCGTCGGCCCCCACCACCAGTTGCGCGCTCAGGGTCTGATGATCGTCCAGTGTCAGTGTTGCCTGTTTCCCGTCCTGTTCCAGGGCGGAAATACCGCTTCCGGTGAACAGGGTGACGTCTGGTTCCTGTCCGGCGGTCTGCCAGAGGGCGTTCTGGGTCACGCTGTTTTCGACGATATGTCCGAGGTGGGAAGCGCCCATGTCGGCGGCATCAAATTCAACGCAGGTCAGGTTCTGGGGCACCAGCCGGTTCAGTACCGAAGGTGTGTCATCCCACACGCCCAGTCTGCGGTAGGGGGTGGCCCGCATGGCCAGAATATGTTGCCAGGCGCCCAACCCGGTCAGGTAGTCCTCGCTACCGGCACTGAGGGCGGACACCCGGATGTCGGGATGGCTGTTTTCACTGAAGGCTTCCGGGGCGGTCCTTTCCACCAGGGCAACACGGTGGCCCTGCTGGCCCAGGCCGGTCGCCAGCGCGGCGCCGACCATACCGGCGCCCACGATAATAATGTCAAATGCTTGAGTCATAGCCGGTTCCTGTCTGTTGGCATCAGTTTACGCGATGCACTCAGGCAGACAAGCGATCCGGATCAAACGCTCTGTGATTCTGTCAGCCCACCGCGCCTGACAACTCGCTGGTCTTGCGCTGGGGCGCCCGCCGACGGTTCCCGGCCAGCCAGGCCGGTTTGCGGGCACCGGGCCGGACAAAGCCCTGCCGGATCACCATCGGGTTCGCCAGGTTCAGGAAATCGTCGGTTTTCATGTGAATGGATTCGGTGTGGGTGCCGGCGGCGAACGCCAGTTCCGGTTGCTCGGTCAGCACCTCGGCGCAGTAGAGGGGCATGCCGAAGAGGTGCCCGAAGGGCGGCATGGCGCCAACTTCACAGTCCGGGAAGCGATCCTGAAAGGTCTGCTCGTCGGCCAGATCGACAAAGTCCGTATCCAGGCTCCGCGACAGTCGCTGCCAGTGAATGCGCCAGGTGGCGGGCATCACCAGCATTGCCATCTTGCCGTCGAGCTCCAGAATGACGGTCTTGACCACGCGGTCTCCGGCTATCCGGACGTGATGGGCCAGTTGCTGGGCGTTGAAAGCGGGTGGATGGGCAAGGCACATGTAATCGATGCCCGCCCCGTCGAGAAAGGTTTTCAGCTGTCCTGCCGGCATGGTCACAACCCCCTGACAACCTGAACAGTGTTGTGTTCACGCCACCTGCAGCAGGGCAGGCAGCGACGGCTGGCGGGGCCAGGGCGACCCCGCCGTCACTGTCAGCTTAGTCCAGGATTGACCATTTGCGAATGGCCGGCTCAGTCCGCCTTGTACATGTGTACATCCCGCTGCGGGAAGGGGATGGAGATGCCTTCGGCATCAAAGGCTTTCTTCACTTTTTCCTGCATTTCCCAGTAATACGGCCAGAGCTCGTCTGTCGGTACCCAGACCCGGAACATCAGGTCCACGGAGCTGTCGCCCAGACCGGCGACGCAGATCCTCGGTGCCGGATCGCTCAGGGAACGTTCGTCCTCTTCCATCAGCCGTTTCAGGATGGCCTTGGCCTTGTCGATATCGTCCCCGTAGCCGATGCCAAAGGTCATATCGCAGCGACGCTTGTCGTAAATGCTGACATTCACCAGGGTGGCGTTGGACAGGCTGCCATTCGGGATCACGATACGGCGGTTATCGAAGGTGTTAACGATGGTATACAGGATGCTGATTTCGTCGACGGCACCGAGATAGCCCTGGGCTTCAATCGTGTCACCCACCTTGAACGGCTTGAACAGCAGGATCAGGACGCCACCGGCAAAGTTGGCCAGGCTGCCCTGCAGGGCCAGGCCCACCGCCAAGCCGGCAGCACCGATAATGGCCACGAAGGAGGTGGTGGCAATGCCCACCATGGACGCCACGGAGATGAGCAGGAGGATCTTGAGTATGGCACTGATCAGACCGCACAGGAATTTGTTCAGCGTGGGGTCTTTCTTGCCGAGCCGGGAATCGAGCACTGACACAAACCGTTTGATCAGCCAGAGGCCGATGATCAGTGTGATAATGGCCAGCACCACTTTGGGGGCGTAAAGCAGCACCAGGGACATGGCCTGGTCCATCCACTGGGATGCCTGACCGTTGGCACCGAAAAGGTCTTCCATAGGAGAACTCCTTGCTATTGGGGGTCGTTGAAATCGGCCCGGATACCGTCAGGTCGTGCGGGTCTGCATCGAATCAATATATAGCAGACCTGGGTGTTCCGGGTATGAAAGCGTTTGGCTCTGGGATACGTTTCAGGAACCGTGATGGATTCGGGTGTATTCGATGATGGTTTGCGGGTTGCCGCGGACCAGAATCCGCCCCTGTTTCTGACTCAACTGATAATCGTACATGGGATCATAATAGTCCGTGAGCAGGGACTCGATCCACGCGTCGTGGCCGGAGACCGAACCCGAGCTTTCCTGCTGGTCCAGCGCCTGCTCCATCCACTGGCGCAACTGCCGGTGGCGTTCACCGCCCAGGCGTTTGCGGATACGGTCGATGGCGCTCAACAGATAGTCCCGGAAGTTGAGCCAGCCCGCATCCTGGCCGTCCCGGGCCACGTAATCGGCCAGCATGCGCTCCACATAGTCTTCGCGGATGATAGCGACCCTTTCGGCCATGGGGCGCTCGAGAATCAGCAGCGGCGCCCGGGCCATTTTCTCCCTGAGGTCTAGGGGCAGGGCGCAGCGGCCAATCAGGCGGCTTTCATCTTCCAGGTACAGGGGGCCGCCGACATGGTGGTGCGCTTTGAGCATGGCGATGGCCAGTCGGTTCTCAAAATCGATCTGGGCCGGCTGAGGTGTGACCTGGCGGCCGAAACTGGAGCCCCGGTGGTTGGCGGCGCCTTCCAGGTCCACCGGGTTGGGCAGATCCATCAGCACGCGGGTCTTGCCAGTGCCGGTCCGGCCACTGAGGATGCGGAACTCATCATCGGCCACCCGCTGTTCCAGACTGTCGATCAGGAAGCGGCGCAGTGCCTTGTAGCCGCCCTGGACCAGCGGATAGTCAATGCCGGCGTCCCGGATCCACTGCTGGGTCAGCCTGGACCTGAGCCCACCCCGGAAACAGAACAGGTAGCCCTGGGGGTGCCGGGTGGCGAAGCGCTTCCAGGCTTCAATACGCTGGGCTTTGATGTCGCCGGAAACCAGTTGATGGCCAAGCTCGATGGCTTTTTCCTGGCCGTGCTCCTTGTAACAGATGCCCACGCGATGGCGCTCGTCGTCGTTCATCAGGGGCGCATTTTCGGCGCTCGGGAAACTGCCGCGGGCAAATTCCACCGGGGCCCGGACATCCATCAGCGGGGTGTCGTTCAGGAACAGGTCCAGATAGTTGCGGGTGTCAGGTCTGCTTGCCATGGTTGCGGGTCGCTGTTGTTCTGGTCCGGCGGAGTATAACGGACTGCCGGCAGCACAGCATCCCGGGGGACGGGCCGGAAACCGGAGTAAGGGGCATAAAAAAACGGCCCGCTGTTTCCAGCGGGCCGTTGTCAGAACAGGTGGCGCTTCCGTGCGCGGCGGCAACAACCGTGTTGTCGGTTCCCTGAAGCCACTCCCTGGCACCGGCTTCCGAGCCGGCCATCGATCCGATTATTGATCCCTAAAGCGAGGCATCCATGCGTCCCTGCCTCTCTCTGCGATCCATACAGAGGAGCGTCCTTCTGCCGTCCTTTCCCTGTCATCCCTGACGACTTCACTATAGCAAGGGAATTGTTACCGATTTTTAAAGGGGAAGAGGCACTTTGAGGAAGCGTTTGACGGAATTTTATAATATTCATAAAAACCAACGAGTTAACGATTTTCTGTGCGACCAGTGACGGTAAGAGCACGTGAGAAAACAGCAAGTTCCGACAGCAATGTAAGCGATTTCTTACATCGCGTCGGGTGTATCTCTTACGTGCAGGCCGAAAGGGCTCGGGGAAAACCGAAAGGCCGTGCGGGCTGTGGCCGCCGGTTCGACATGGTATGCTTGGCGGCCCGTTTTGGTCGTGGCGCGGAGGGTCACCAGCGATGCTCAAGGGCAACTTTTTCAGAGGACTGGGCTACCTGGGCGAAGGTTTCCAACTGATACGCCAGCCCGGCCTCAGACTGTTTGTCATCATCCCCCTTGTTATCAATGTCTTTCTCTTCGTTGCGCTGTTCTACTTCATGGCGCTCGGCTTTGATGCGCTGATCGCCATGGTCATGGCCTGGCTGCCGGACTGGAACTGGCTGCAGGCTCTGGACTGGCTGTTCTGGATTCTTTATGGCGCGGTGATCCTGCTCATGCTTGCCTACGGCTTTGTGATTGTGGCCAATCTGATTGGTTCCCCTTTCTACGGCTATCTGGCGGAACTGACCGAAAAACATCTGACCGGTCAGGAGATCAGCACGGATGACAGCTGGGCCGCCATTATCAAGGACATTCCCCGGGCTCTCTGGCGTGAACTGCAGAAAATTGGCTATTACCTGCCGCGGGCTCTGGTGCTGTTCGTCATCGGCCTGGTGCCGGTGGTGAATCTTGTCGCTGCACTGCTCTGGTTTCTGTTCAACTGCTGGATGATGGCGCTGCAGTACGTGGACTATCCTGCCGATAACCATCGGGTCAGCTTTCCGGCCCTGCGTCAGACACTGGCTGAAACCCGGCTGTCGGCTCTGGGCTTTGGTCTACCGGTGGCGCTGCTGGCGATGGTGCCGGTGGTGAACCTGGTGGTGGTGCCGGCGGCGGTGTGCGGTGCGTCGGCTTACTGGGTCCGGGAAAACGGTTCAACCATTCGATAATCTGTTAGCGGAGGTTTCTTGGAAACATCTGAATTTGTCATTGGCCAGCGCTGGGTCAGCCATAACGACGCCGCCCTTGGACTCGGCATTGTCACCGGGATGGCCGGGCGTCGGGTAACCCTGGGGTTCCCGGCGGTTGATGAAGAGCGCACTTACGCCATTGATAACGCCCCCCTGTCACGAATTATCTATCAGCAGGGCGAGGAGATTGAGACCTACGATGGCGAGAAGCTGATTGTACGCGCCGTGGAAGAGGTGGACGGTGTACTGCTGTATCACGCCGACGACGGCGAAAATATCCACCCTGTTTCGGAAGTGAAGCTGGCCGGCTCGGTCAACTTCTCCGCCCCCCATCAGCGCCTGTTTGCCGGCCAGTTTGATCGCAATGGCGCCTTTCGCCTGCGCACAGCGACCCTTGGCCATCAGGACCGCCTGCGGGCCTCCGAGGCCCAGGGCCTGATTGGCGCACGTACCCGCCATCTGCCCCATCAGATCTACATTGCCCACGAAGTGGCCCGGCGCCATGCGCCCCGGGTGTTGCTGGCCGACGAGGTGGGTCTGGGCAAAACCATTGAAGCCGGCCTGATTCTTCACTACCAGTTGCAGACCGGTCGCGCACACCGGGCGCTGATTGTGGTGCCGGACTCCCTGATCCATCAGTGGCTGGTGGAAATGCTGCGGCGGTTCAACCTGCACTTTTCCATCATCGACCAGGGCCGTTACGACGACCTGAAAGACCAGGAAGACGATGTCGACGCCCTGGTCAATCACATTTTCGGTGATGACACAGCGGTGAACCCGTTCGAGAGCGAGCAACTGGTATTGTGCAGCCTGGACTTCCTGGTCTCCAGCGAGCAGGCGCGCCGGGATGCCATGGCCGCCGGCTGGGACCTGATGGTGGTGGATGAGGCTCACCATCTGGAATGGTCGCCGGAACAGGCCAGCCCGGAATACGAAGTGGTGGAGGACCTGTCCGACGCCAGTCAGGGGCTGCTTCTGTTGACCGCCACGCCGGAGCAGGTGGGTATGGCCAGCCATTTCGCCCGTCTGCGCCTGCTTGACCCGGCCCGGTTTCACGATCTTGAGACCTTCCGCCAGGAAGAAAGCCAGTATGAGGCCATCAATCAGGTGGTGCGTCGTTTGCAGCAGAACCCGGAGTCTGTGGCCGAAGACGACCGTCGGGAGCTCGAAAAATGGCTCGGTGATGAAGTGGACGAACTGCTGGCCCGGAACGATAACCACCAGGCGCTGATCGACGCCCTGCTGGACCGTCATGGCACCGGCCGTGTGCTGTTCCGGAACACCCGGGCTGCCATTCAGGGGTTCCCGGAGCGTGAGGTCAGACCGGAGCCACTGCCATGCCCGGAGCTGTATCAGGCATCCCGGTACGGCACCGCCGGTCTGACACCGGAGCTGTCGGTGCCCGAAGAGCAGTGGCTGGCGGAAGATCCCCGTGTAGCCTGGCTGGAGAAGAAACTGACCGGACTGCGCCCGGCCAAGGTGGTGGTAATCTGTGCCAGCGCTGAAACCGCCATGGCGCTGGAGCACTATCTGCAGTTGCGCGCTGGCATCCGCAGTGCGGCCTTCCATGAACACCTGAGTCTGATCGAGCGGGACCGGGCGGCCGCCTATTTCGCCGACACCGAGCAGGGGGCCCAGGCGCTGATCTGCTCGGAAATCGGCAGCGAAGGCCGCAATTTCCAGTTTGCGCACCACCTGGTGCTGTTTGACCTGCCTGCGAACCCGGATCTGCTGGAGCAGCGGATTGGCCGGCTTGACCGTATTGGTCAGGCGGAACGCATCGACATCCATGTGCCGTACCTTGAAGGCACCAGCCAGGAGGTCCAGTACCACTGGTTCCATGAGGGGCTGAACGCCTTTGAAGAGAGCTGTTCCGTGGGCGTGGCGGTGCTGGACCATGTGCGGGACCAGTGGCAGGCAACGCTTGATGGCGATACCGCTGCCCAGAGCAAACTGGTGGCGGACACGGCGGCAGAGACCGAGCGACTGAAAACCCTGCTGCACAACGGCCGGGATGCACTGATCGAACTGAACTCCTGTCGCCGGGAGGTCGCAGACGACCTGATTGCGGCCGTTGAGCAGGAAGAAGGCTCCACCAACGTCCGGGATTACCTGATCCAGGCGTTCGATATCCTCGGGGTCGATGTCGAGGATCACAGTGAACACGCCGATGTCCTGAAACCGGGCGAGCAGTACCAGGCGGGCATGGTGAACGGTCTGCCGGATGACGGCATCACCGTGACCTGGGACCGCGAACAGGCGCTGCAGCGCGAGGACATGGCGTTCATGAGCTGGGAGCACCCGATGGTGACCGGCGTCATGGATTCGGTGTCCAGTTCCGGTCTCGGCAAGGCCGCCCTGGCCAACCTGTCGGTGAAGGCGCTGCCCGCCGGCACCCTGTTGCTCGAAGCGGTATTCGCGGTGCACTGTCCGGCCCCCGAGTCACTGCAGCTGACCCGTTATCTGCCGGTGTCGCCGGTCCGCCTGGTGGTGGATGTCAACGGCCGGGACCTGTCGACAGCGCTGCCTCATGAGCGCCTGAACGAGCTCTGCTCCAATATCCGTCGGCGCACGGCCCAGGCCATCGTGCCCAAGATCCGGGCTGAGGTGGAAACCATGGTGGACCATGTGGAAACCCTGGCAGAGCCCAACCTGGAGCCCCTGCGGGAGCAGGCTCTGCAGCGCCTGGAGGACGACTTTGGTCCCGAGGTGCGGCGGCTCGAGGCCCTGCAGAAGGTGAATCCGGCGATCCGGGATGAAGAAATCGACTTCCTGCGCCAGCAGCAGGAAGCGGCCAGGGAGGCCATCGGCCATGCCAGTCTGGCGCTGGAGGGTATACGGGTCATCGTGACCTCGTAAACGACTGACATGCCAATGCTATTTGGCAACAAAGGATCTATTAGGGTAACTTGGACGTAATCAGAGGGTCGTCCGACTTTGGTGGTACACCCGGCGACCCTAATCCATGGAATCCGGAGGAATCCCGTGATGACCCTGATCCTTTTTCTTGTAGCATTGGCCGGTCTGCTGTTTGTCATGCGCCAGGAGTCCGGCGCCAAGCCCGCCATCGGCATTATGGTCGGTGTCGGTGTACTGGCGCTGTTCCTGGCATCCGGCTGGCTCGCCATCCTGCTGTTTGCCGGCGCCGCGGTGACTGCCGCTGCCGGGTTGCCGCAATTCCGCCAGAGCTGGCTGACCCCTCGTGTGTTTGCCATGTTCCGCAAAGTCGCGCCCCGGGTTTCCGACACAGAGAAGGTGGCTCTGGAGGCTGGCACCGTCGGCTGGGACGGCGAGCTGTTCACCGGCCGGCCGGACTGGCACAACCTGCTGATTAATCGTCACACCGGCCTGAGTGAGGAAGAGCAGGCGTTCGTCGATAACCAGTGCACCCAGGCCATCTCCATGTGCAACGCCTGGGACCTGGCGGTTGAGCGTGCCGATCTGCCCCAGGAACTCTGGGATTATCTGAAGAAAGAAAAATTCTTCGGCATGATCATCCCCAAAGAATACGGTGGCCTGGAATTTTCCGCCCGCGCACAGACCGCGGTACTCCAGAAGCTGGCCTCCAACGAGATGCTGATGGTCACCGTGGGGGTCCCCAATTCCCTCGGCCCCGGCGAACTGCTGCTCAAGTACGGCACCGACGAGCAGAAGAACTATTACCTGCCCAGGCTCGCCGATGGCCGCGAGATCCCGTGTTTCGGGCTGACCGGTCCCCGTGCCGGTTCCGATGCCACCTCTCTGCCGGACACCGGCATCGTCTGCAAACAGAAAGTGGACGGCAAGGACGTACTGGGCATCCGTCTGAATTTTGAAAAACGCTGGATCACTCTGGCCCCCATTGCCACCGTGGTCGGCCTGGCTTTCCGGATGTTTGACCCGGACGGCCTGCTGGGCGATACCAAGGATTACGGCATCACCTGCGCCCTGATTCCCCGCGATACCGACGGCATGGAAATCGGCCGGCGTCACTGCCCGATCGGCAGTCCGTTCCTGAACGGTCCAATCAAGGGTGAGGACGTGTTCATTCCTCTGGATTACATCATCGGCGGTCAGGAAATGGCCGGCCAGGGCTGGCGTATGCTGGTTGAATGCCTGTCGGTCGGACGCTGTATCACCCTGCCGTCCGGCGCAGCGGGCGCAGCCGCCCATGCGGTCGGAACCTCCGGTGGTTTTACCCGTATCCGTCGCCAGTTCAATACGCCTGTGGCTGAAATGGAGGGCGTCCAGGAACCGCTGGCTCGTATCGCGGCCAAGGCCTACATTTCCGGCTCTGCCGTTAATCACACGGCGAACATGATCGACAACGGGGAGAAGCCGGCGGTACCGTCAGCGATCCTCAAGTACCACCTGACCGAATTCCAGCGCGGCGTCATGGCCGACGCTATGGACGTGCATGGCGGCAAGACGGTGACGCTTGGCCCGCGCAACTACATGGGCATCGGCTACAGTGCCACAGCGGTTTCGATTACCGTCGAAGGCGCCAACATCATGACCCGAAGCCTGATGATCTTTGGCCAGGGCGCGATCCGGTGTCATCCCTATGTTCTCAAGGAACTGGCGGCCGGTGACAACGACGACCTCAAAGCCTTCGACGAAGCCTTCTTCGGTCATGCCGGGCTGATCTTCGGCAATGCGGCGAGAGCCTTCACCCAGGCGCTGGGTATTGGTCGTGCCGATGTGCCTTTCGACAGTGCTTCACGCCGCTACGCCCAGGCGGTCTCCCGGTTCAGTGCCGCCTTTGGTCTGTGCTCCGATGTGGCCATGACCACCCTGGGCAGCGAACTGAAGATGCGTGAGCTGATTTCCGCGCGCCTGGGGGACATGCTGGCCAACCTCTATCTGGCCTCCATGGTGCTCAAGAACTGGTATGAGAGTCAGCCGGTGGAAGGTGAGCGGGAACTGATGCAGTACAGCCTGTCGTTGCTGCTGCACCGGACCGAAGAGGCGCTGGATGAATTCCTGCAGAACCTCCCGAACCGCCCGGCCGCGGTGGCATTGCGGGCCGTGACCCTGCCGCTGGGCCGTCGCTGGCACGCGCCGGATGACAAGCTGACCCGAACCCTGGCCAAGGCGGTTTCCACAGATACGCCGTTACGCGAACGCCTGATCGCCGGTGTCTGGACCACCGAGGAAGAGGGCGCGGTCACCAACCCGGTGGCCCGCTACAATGCTCTGCTGAAGGACTACGACAAGGCCGAGCAGTTGTACCGCAAGGCCAACAAGGCCTATGCCAAGGACGAACTGCCAATGACGGCCCTGCATCCGGAGCAGCGTTTCGATGCGGCACTGGAGGCGGGTGTCTTCACCCAGGAGGAGGCAGACTTCATGCGGGCGTATGAAGCGGAGGTCCTGGAACTGCTGAGTGTGGATGACTTCCCGTTCGACGCCTTTGCCCGCAAGGCAGACACCGTCATCGACCATAACGCAGACTGATCAGGGCCGGCGCCATGTGGATGTCTGTGCTTGCAGTGAGTACCGGAGCCGTGATCGGCGCCAACCTGCGCTGGTTTCTCGGACTCTGGCTCAACACCAGCTACCATGCGGTGCCGGTTGGCACCCTGGTGGCCAATCTTGCCGGTGGCTGGCTGATCGGGCTGCTGATGGGGTTTTTCACCCACAGCAGCTCGCTGTCGCCGGAGTGGCGCCTGTTCGCCATAACCGGTCTGTGTGGTGCCCTGACGACGTTCTCCACCTTCTCGCTGGAAATGTTCGCGGCCCTGCAGGAAGGAAAATGGCAGATGGCCGGACTCGGTATTCTGGCCCATGTGGTCGGCTCTATCGTGATGACCGGTATGGGGTTTTATACCTTTACCCTGGTCAGGGGATAGCCGTGCCGGGGCCTGTCCGGGGCTGGGTATGATTACCTATGAAAAATCTTGAAATTATTCTTGGCAAGTCCGGTGTTCCGGGTTAGAGTGAATCTGTAGGAAAGATGAGTAAAGCAGTTCATGAATAAGACGTACCTCCGCAGTTAGTAGTGCCGTCCTGTTTTTGATCCCGCGAGTTCTGTTTTTCCGTAACCCGCTGACAGCGCCATTGCTGGTGTTGCAGCAGAAAAAATGATTGATTTCAGGAAGTTTTAAGTATGTCTACTACTACCGGTACTGTTAAGTTCTTCAACGAAGCAAAAGGCTTTGGCTTTATCACTCGTGAAGACGGCCCGGACGTTTTTGTTCACTACAGCGCTATTCAGGGCAGCGGTTTCAAAACCCTGGCAGAAGGCCAGCAGGTTGAGTTCACCGTTACTCAGGGTCAGAAAGGCCCGCAAGCGGAAAACGTTGTTGCTCTTTAATCCTTCGGGATTCAGGCAATAACCGCGAAAAAAGGCAGCTCCGGCTGCCTTTTTTTGTGCCTGAATGTCTCTGTGTTTCATTGCCTTGGTGATTGTTCTCTCTCCGTGTAATCTTTACGGGATTTCCCGTTTCACTCGAGATTGAGAGTCCAGACTCCCCATGCCCAGGTTATTCAAGGCCATCTGGATCATCAGTTGGGCCATACTGCTGACCCTGATTCTTTTTCTGCCTATTGTGACGGTCGCCCTGTTGGGACGGCGTGGCGATGCGGCGTTTCATGGCACCCAGGTCTATGCCTGGATCATCCTCAGGGTATGCGGCATCCGGCTTAAAGTGCGGGGACTGGAGAACATCCGTCCGGGTGAGCGGTACGTCATCCTCAGCAATCATGCCTCCTATCTGGACCCTCCGGCACTGGTGCTGGCGCTGGGTATTCAGTACCGGTGGGTGATCAAGAAAGAGTTGCGGCGGATTCCGCTCTTCGGCCTGGCTCTGGAAACCTCCCGCAACCTGTTCATCGACCGGTCGAAAGGCAGCAATGCCCTGGAAAGCATCCGTCGCGGCGTCGATCAGTTGCCGGACGGCACCGGGATTCTGCTTTTCCCCGAAGGCACGCGCTCCGGCGATGGGCATTTGCTGCCGTTCAAGCGGGGTGGCTTTGTCATTGCCCGGGACGGCGGGCTGCCGATTCTCCCTGTCACCATCCGCGGTTCCCATGACCGGTTACCCAAAGGGCAGGCGTGGTTCACCGCTGGTGATATCGAAGTCGTGGTGCATCCGCCAGTCAGGGCAACGGGGACGATCCCCCTGGAGACTCTGATGGCGGATGTGCGGGCCACGATCAAGTCCGCGCTCTGACGCGGATCAGTGATCAAAGATCTCCTCGTAAAACCTCATGGTTCCTTCCCATGACCTGCGGGCGGCGTCCTCATCGTAGCCAATGGGCATGCCGAACTCCTCGGCAATCTGATCCGCACCCGGGTTGGTGAAGGAGTGGCGAACGCCGGGGAAGGAGACCAGGGTCAGATCCACCCCGGCGTTCTGCATCTCGCTCACCAGGCCCGCTACCTGATCGGTGGGGACCATCTGGTCGGCGCCACCGGTGTAGACCTGCACCCGGGCTTTGACCTCACCGGGCTGGGCCGAGATGGGGCTGGCCAGAGCGCCGTGGTAGCTCACCACGCCATCAAGATCGACACCCATCCGGGCCATGTTCAGCACCACAGCGCCCCCGAAACAGTAACCCTGGGCGGCAATCCGTGATGCATCGACGCTGTCATGGCTGGTCAGCACCTCCCGTGCTTTCAGAAACCGGGCCTTGGTCTGTTCCAGGTCCCGGGTGGCTTCCTGCATGAATTCCTTGGCGGTTTCGGGGTGCTCTGCCAGCTTGCCGGAGCCATACATATCCAGGGCGAAGGCGGTGTAACCCTGAGCAGCAAGTTTTTCTGCCTGTTCCCGGGCAAACTCGTTGTGCCCCCACCATTCGTGGACCACCAGTACGCCCGGGCGCTTTTCTTCCCATTCGTCATCCCACGCCAGGTAGCCGGTGTAGGTCTGTCCGTCGACGGTGTAGTCGATGGTCCGGGTCTGCATTTCGGCCAACACCTCCATCGTCGTCAGGTTCAGAGCGATTGTGGTTGCCGCCGCGGCGGCGGTTAATCGTTTCATGATGCTGCGTACCTCCTGTCAATTGTCCGGCGTCAGGAAATGACCGTATTCCAACACGAGTATAGGGTGTTTTTACTACACTGGATCTGTACAGGAAAAGACCCGTAATGTCTGGAGGTTGCGCATGAAGATTGGTGTACCGAGGGAAATCAAGAACCATGAGTACCGGGTCGGAATGACTCCGGCCGCTGTTCACGAACTGTGTGGCCACGGCCACGATGTCTATGTTGAGACCGATGCCGGCACCGCCATTGGCTTTACCGATGACGACTACCGCAAGGCTGGCGCCCAGGTGCTGGAAACCGCCGCTGAAGTGTTTGCCGCCGGCGATATGATCGTCAAGGTCAAGGAACCCCAGGCAGAAGAGCGGGCCATGCTTCGCCCCGGACACACCCTGTTTACCTACCTGCATCTGGCGCCGGACCAGGCACAGACGGACGACCTGGTCAGCTCTGGCGCAACCTGCATTGCTTACGAGACGGTGACCGATCATCATGGCCACCTGCCACTGCTGGCCCCGATGTCGGAAGTGGCCGGTCGGATGGCCATTCAGGCTGGCGCCCACTGTCTGGAGAAAGCCATGGGCGGCCGGGGTGTACTGCTCGGGGGCGTACCGGGTGTCAGTCCGGCCCATGTGGCGGTGGTTGGCGGTGGCGTGGTTGGCCAGAATGCCGTCGCCATGGCCGTGGGCCTGGGGGCCAGGGTGACGGTCCTCGACCGTAACATGGACGTGCTCCGCCGGCTCGACGATCTTTACGGCAACCGTATCACCACCCTGTTCTCTACCGCGCAGACGCTTGATCAGGCGGTCACCGAGTCCGACCTGGTCGTCGGCAGCGTGTTGATCCCCGGTGCATCGGCGCCCAAGCTGATCAGCCGCGACATGATCCAGAGAATGCCGGAAGGCAGTGTGCTGGTGGATGTGGCGATTGACCAGGGCGGCTGTGCCGAAACCTCCAAAGCCACCACGCATCAGGACCCCACTTACAGCGTGGATGGTGTGGTGCACTATTGTGTCGCCAATATGCCGGGCGCAGTGGCCCGCACCTCCACCCTGGCACTGAACAACGTCACCCTGCCGTTTATTGTTGCCCTGGCGGACAAGGGCCCCATTGAAGCCATGCGGGCGGATCCACATCTGAAGGCGGGGCTGAACGTGGCGGACGGCAAGGTGACCTACCGGGAGGTGGCAGAGGCCACCGGACACCCCTACACTGATCCGGATTCCGTACTGATTCTCTGACACTCTGACAGGAGCCACCATGAAGCTGATCGGGTCCACCAGTTCACCGTACGTGCGCCGCATCCGTTTGCTGCTGGCCAACCAGTCATACGAATTCGTGAACCTGGATATCTATGATGCAGACCGGGACGTACTGCGGCGGAACAACCCGGCCCTGAAGATTCCGGTACTCCAGGACGGTGATCAGGAGCTTTTCGATTCCCGCGTCATCGCCCAGTACCTGATGACTCAGGCCGGGGCCGAGCCCCTGAGCTGGGATCAGCACAACCAGATCACGCTCATCGACGGAGCCAATGACTCGGGCGTCATCCTGCTGCTGTCCAAGCGTTCCGGGATCGATATCGATCAGGACCGGATGTTCTACAACCTGCAGCGGGAGCGCATCATGATGACGCTCCGGACCCTGGCGGCCCAGGTGGATGAGGGGTTGTTCCAGGCCTGGAACTATCCGGCTATCTGCCTGTACACCATGGTGGACTGGCTGGATTTCCGGGACCTGGTGGATTTCAGTAGTGTGGAAAGCCTGCTGACCTTCCGGAACGCCAATGCCGGTCAGCCCATGGTGGCCGAGACCGACCCCCGTCAGGGCTGATCCGGGAGGTGAGCCCAATTTTTAATCAGATTTCCTTTCGTACACCCACTTCTTGACTATAGTTAGGTTCAGGGTGGCTATTGATCCGTCAGTAGCCACACCCCCGTACTTCACAATACCAACAACAGCAAGAAGAGGGGTGGACTATGCTCCTGTCACATGCGTTTGGTCTTATTACCCACCCGGACCAGGAGTGGGCATCTATCAGGAACGAGCACGAACATCCAACCCGGTTGTATGTTGCCTATGTGCTGGTTCTTGCTGCGATCGCGCCGGTATGCGCGTATATCTCGACGGCCTACTTCGGATGGTCCGTTGGTAATGACCGTCTGATCAAACTGACGGAAATCAGCGCACTACAACTGAGCGTGTTGACATATCTGGCCATGCTGGTCGGCGTTTTTGCCCTGGGTTATGCCATTAACTGGATGGCCCGGACCTATGGCGCCCGTGAGGAGCACGTGCCCTCCAACGGTGTTGCCATGGCTGCCTATTCCTGTACACCCATGTTTCTGGCCGGCTTTGCCCTGCTGTATCCCCAGCCCTGGTTCAATGCGGCGATTTTCCTGGTGGCGGCCTGCTACAGTGCCTGGCTGATGTATGACGGACTGCCGATCGTCATGGGTATCGAAAAGGAGAGGGCGGCCATGTACGGCGGTGCCCTGCTGACGGTGGCCCTGGTGATTCTGGTATCCACCCGCGTGGGGTCAGTCATTATCTGGAACTTTGGTGTCGGCCCGGTGTTCACCAGCGGGTAATTGCCGATGAGGTTAACCGGATAACACACTGAATGCGGGAGCCTGATGGCTCCCGTTTTTGTTGGGGCGTGATCGGCCGGCCGGGGGGTTAGCCCAGCCCGCGGGTGATCACGGAGGGATCGCCTCGGCCTTCGACCGCAGCCAGTTCGGCGCTGGACAGCCATTCGCCCGGTGGTTTGTCGAGCACGGCCGCACAGGCCGCCAGCGCATGCCCCCACGAGCAGTGGTTGGCAAACAGCATTCCGGCCTCATTCAGGGTGCCGCCACGGTTGATGTAGCCCAGTACCCGGGAATGAACCGGTTGCGGAAACAGGGTATGCAGGTGGCCTCGGAAGACCTCCGGGCGCATATGGGTCAGCGCCACCCGGCGATGCATACGATGGGGGAACAACCGCTCGCGCTCGAATTCGCTCATGCAGGTATCGGCTTCCATCAGGTCGCGGGGCTGGCGGAACCGGCCCGGCTCCTGAATGTAGACCAGCCGGAACGGGGCGCCGGTATCGCGCAGGCGTTCGCAGGCTCGAATGGCTTCAGACAATTGATAGGCGCCATTGGCGATGAGCAGCAACGGTTCCTCACCGGCGGAGGTGTCTTCATCCACTACCAGGGCACCGTGGCGTGCCAGGGTCTGGGCCTCACTGGCGTTGAACACGCAGGGGCGTTCTCGTTTAGGCACCACCATGCAACTGATCCGGCCCCGCTCCTGATAGACCGAAGGCAGCACTGCCAGGGTGCTGTTGTAGTCCGCTGGGAAAAGCACCCGGGAGACGTCGCCCATCTCGCCAAGCAGAGCCTCGCAGAAGGTGGTGTCCTGATGGGACTGTTCGTTCTTGCCGTTTTCCCAGGTATGGGAGGTCGCGACAACCGGGAAGCCCAGCCAGCGGGATGGACGGCCGACTTCTTTCTGGTGTCGGGCGAAAATCAGGTCCTGGCGGATGGCGCCCAGCATGCGCACGCAGAAGGCTTCGTAACTGGCCACCAGGTTCAGGCCGGATTTGTTGGCCAGGCAGGCAGACACCACCGCTTCCTCGTTCAGTGCCGTGATGATCTGGCCGTCGAGGGCCTCATCCTCGTTTTCCGGCTGGTTTGAGCGGTGCTTGAGGTCTTTGAGTACGCCGCGAAGCCGGTTGCTGGCCAGTTCATCGGGGTTGCCAACCCGGGGCCTGAGTGACGGATTGTCGGAAATCAGTGCCCGGAAAAACTCGTCAATGGCGGTCATCGGCGACGCCTGGTTCTGCCCCCAGGGCAGTACCGGCATGGTCGGGTCAGCCGGGTTGCGTTGTCCCAGGGGGTGATCCCGTTCCAGGGCCCGGCCCTGGAGTTCGTGCTCGTTGAGCATGGTGACGGCCAGGCCCAGTTCCCCGGGCTCCACCCAGAGGCGGGCGGCGTGTTCGTTGAACAGGTCACGGGCCTTGGCGTCCAGTCTTGGATTGCCGGGCAGGGGCAGGTTGTGGGCGCTGTTCTGGCCGGCACCGTAGAATCCGTAGCCCTTGATGGTTTCGGCAATGCCATAGGGAATGGTGACCGGATAGTCCAGATCGCCGTTGCGGGCGGCTTCTGCCCGCGCCTCGAAAGCCACTTCCATGTCGTAGAGGGCGCAGACAAAGGCCGCCGGATCCCGGCCATCGAATCGGAAAGGTGCGAACCCGCGGGACTCCATGTGCTCCTGGAAACGCTCCAGCCCGGCGGGTGTGCCCAGCTCGGTGCGCTGTTCGATGCGCCGGCCATTGGCGATCATGACCGGCAGAACCAGGCCGCAGTCTCCGGCTCGCCACCAGCGCGGCACCCAGTCACTGCCTTTCTGCTCTTCGGCCGCACCATCTGACAGAAAGGCCACCAGGGACTCTCCGGGCAGCGGCATGTGGACATACTGCAGCTCGGCAAAGCCCAGATAGCCTCCCTCAATGATGCCCCCGGCAGTATGAGAGTTGACGTGACTGCCCAGCGGGGCGGCCATCGAACCGTCCGGTTTCTGCTGGTAGGAATAGAAATCCGACGCCAGCCGGGACAGCCCCTCCGGAGCCTGATAGCGCGTTCGCTGCTCCGGATGCAGGTTGCCGGTAAGAACGTTGACGGCATCGATGGCTGCCACGCAGTGGCCCTGACCCATCAGCCAACTGCGGGTGTGGCCGGTCAGGTTGTTCAGGGCCAGGTAGGCCGCATAGGCAGGCACCATATTCAGGGCACCCCCGGTATGGCCTTCCGGGGAAGTTTTGAAATCCTGTGGTGCCAGGGGAGCGCCGGCAATGTCCACCCGTTTGCAGTAGGTCATATGTACCACCAGCCACAGGCCGGCGCTGGTCAGCCTGTCCAGAGCGGCGAGCTTCCGGTAGACGGTGTCCGTGTCCGGTTGGTGCCCGGCTTCGACCAGCTTTTCGGCCAGTGCCTGAACCTGGCTGGCGGTTTCTTCCGTGTGCTGGACAGCGCCATAGCCCTGCTGCCAGTGCCGGAAGGCAGAAGCGGCTGCTTCCGGTGACGAAGCGGGAGAGGTGGGCGATGACATGAATGGCCTCCATGGAAGTCGGGTCGGGGTATGCTGCCAGTTTAAAGCGGGCCTGAGCCGGGGCCATTGATGCAGGTCATTGGGCTTTGCATATTTTGGCTTGCGTCCGTTTAGAGATTGCATGTGGCATGCCCGGATAGTCATCCTGTCCGGCCCTGTCTATACTCATGCCGTTTTCCATGGCAATCGGGGCAACCGGAATGATCGAAATCCTGACTACAGGTGGCACCATAGACAAGGTGTACTTTGACGCCAACAGCCAGTTTGAAATCGGCAACAGTTTGGTGCCCGAGCTGCTTGCTGAGTCCAACATCCGGGATGGTTATGAAATCCGTGAGCTGATGCGCAAGGACAGCCTGGAGCTGGACGACGCTGACCGTCAGGCCATACTGGCAGCGGTGAGGGCTTCGAAGCATGGCCGAATCCTGATCACCCATGGCACTGACACCATGACGGATACGGCAGAGGTGCTTCGAGGGGTGACCGACCACACCATTGTCCTGCTTGGGGCCATGCAGCCTGCGCGCATGCGGCGCAGTGATGCGGTCTTCAACATCGGTTACGCCTGGGCGGCGGTGCAGTTGCTACCGCCGGGGGTGTACATCGCCATGAACGGCGAGGTGTTCAAAGCCGGAAAGGTGCGCAAAAATCTCGCCGCCCAGCGCTTTGAAACCATGCCGGAAACGGACTGAGCATTAACCCGCGACAGCGTCGATTTCCGCCTGGGTCAGGTGCCGGTAGCCGCCCGCAGGCAGGTCCGGATCCAGTGCAATTGATCCGATGCTTTGCCGGTGCAGTCCGGTAACGTGGTTGCCGACCGCGGCCAGCATCCGTTTGACCTGGTGGTAGCGACCTTCATGAATGGTCAGAAGGATCTGTCTGCCTGACAGCTCTGCCACGGCTGCTGGCCGGGTGCGGGCGCTTTCCCCCTTGAGCATCACGCCCTGCTCGAGTTGCTGCCGGCTCTGTTCGGTCAGTGGCTCGGCCAGATCCACCCGGTAGCATTTCGGGCATTCCCGGCGGGGAGAGGTGACCGTGTGAGACCACTGCCCGTCGGTGGTCAGCAACAGCAGGCCAGTCGTGTCCTTGTCCAGCCTGCCGACAACGTGAAGACCGGCCGCCAGTTCCGGTGGCAGAAGATCCAGTACCGTCGGCTGGTCGCTGTCGGTGGTGGCGCTGAGCGTGCCAGCCGGTTTGTTGATCATCAGGTAGGACTCGCCGGGCAGGGTCAGCGGGGCACCGTCGAACAGCACTTCATCGTGTTCCTGAACCTGCTGGCGGGCCAGCTTGCACGGCGGCCCGTTAACCCGTATACGCCCGGCCATGATGGCCCGTTTGGCTTCTTTTCGGGACAGGGGTGAACTGCTCGAAACGTACTGGTCCAGGCGCATCAGCAGCCATCTCCGGGCATTGGTGTTGACAGGTTGGACAGGCACAGTACCGGTGTCTGGCCGGTTACCCGCGACCACAGTATCTGAGGCGCATCCGGCCTGAGTGGTGGCCGGGCCAACTGGGTGCTGTTCACCGGTGCCGGCCCGTCGGCAGACAGGGAGGCCACGACAAAGGTAAATGGATGGGCGCCGGGAATGCCCAGGCGAATATCCGTGGCGGTCACCTGGGCATTTTCACGGTCGTACTGCAGAAACCCCCGGGTAAACCATTCCAGTCGCTGGACCTCCGGCAGGCCCGCGACACTCTGGCGGAGTTCAGGGTGTCGGGGGAAGTGTTCCAGAGTCAGGGGCTGATCGTCATCGAGAAAGCCCGTAACGACCTCAACACGGGTTTCATCGGTGACGGCGGTGGCGCGCCAGAGCACGGTATTGAAGGGCATGGGCTGCACCAGCAACCGGTAATCCTCCAGCCCGGCTTCGGCCAGGGCCGGACGGACCCTGGCTGTCATCCATTGCTGTGCCAGTAACGTCCAGCCCAGATAGACGCTCGACAGCACCAGTCCGAGAACCACCAGCCTGTGGGCCGGTGGTCGCACCAGCATTGCCAGACAGCCCGCCAGCAGCGGCAGTGTGTACAGCGGATCAATGATGAAGATACTGCTGATTGCCATCGGCGGCCCAACCGGCCAGAAAATCTGGGTGCCGTAAGTTGTGAACGTATCCAGCAGGGGGTGGGTGACCAGCACCAGGGTGACCAGGGTCAGCCAGCGTGCCAGGGAAACCTGGGGCCGCCATCGCCACAGCAGCCAGCCAATCAGCAGTGACAGCGGGATGAGTACAAACAGTGAGTGACTGAAGCCCCGGTGCTGGGTGAAATTGGCAATGGCGGAGCCATAGTCGATCACCACATCAAGATCCGGCAGGGTGCCAAGCAGGGCACCGGCCACCAGCGCAGACCGACCCAGGCTCTTGCCGGCCACGGCACCTGCAATCGAAGCGCCCAGGGCTGCCTGGGTGACAGAATCCACCAATCAGGCTCCGGTCTCGATGCCCAGCGCCCGGAGGACGCGGGCGGAGGGGAAGCCGTCGGCGATCATGCCCCGATCACTCTGGAAGCCACGAATGGCCTCCCGGGTGTTACCGCCCATGATGCCATCCGCTTCGCCACTGTCGTATCCCCGATTATTCAGGGTCTGCTGAAGTTCCAGCACCTGATCCCGGGACAGGGCGGGTAGGTCTTCCGGCGGCGGGTTCTGAAGCCCGGCGGCGCCGGCAATCCGGTCCGCCAGGTGGCCGACGGCAATGGCGTAGAACTCCGAGCGATTCCAGCCCATGATCACCTGGAAGTTGTCATAGACCAGAAACGCGGGCCCCTGATGGCCGGAGGGCACAACCAGGGCGGCGTCGATGGGTTCCCGGTGAAGGGTGTTGCCGAAGGCATCGGTCACGCCCAGTTCCCGCCACCGTGTCAGGGGCAGGCGGCGACCGTCAGCCAGGCTGAAGTCAAAGTTCTCAGGCAGCAGAACCTCACGGCCCCAGCGATAATCGCCATCCCAGCCCATGGATTCCAGGAAATGCCCGGCGGACATCATGGCATCGGGCACGCTGTTCCAGAGATCCCGACGGCCATCGCCATCCGCGTCCACTGCGTGTTTCAGAAACACCGTGGGCATGAACTGGACGTGGCCCATGGCGCCGGCCCAGGAGCCTTCCATCAGTTCCGGGGCGATAGCCCCCTCATCGATGATCTTCAGGGCGGCTACCAACTGCTGGCTGAAGAAGGTGCTGCGGCGCTGATCACAGGCCAGGGTGGCCAGAGAACTGGGTACCGACATTTTACCGAAATAGGTGCCGTAATTGGTTTCCAGGCCCCAGAAGGCGACCAGGTAGTGGCCCGGTACGCCAGTTTCCTCGGTCACCCGTTCCAGCAGGGCCTCATGCTCGCGCAGCAGTTCCCGGCCGCGTTCGATGCGCTGGCTGTTCACGCGGCGGTTCAGGTAATCGGCGAAGGTGGTGGTGAATTCCGGTTGCCGGCGATCCAGCTCAATTACCCTCTCCAGATATTCGGCCTGTGCCAGCACGCCGGAGGCGGTGTCGCTACTGACGCCGGCGTCCTCAGCCTGTTGTTGCAGCCGCTGTTTGCACTGGTTGAAAGCCTCCCCTGTCATCGTGGTTTCCGCCTGAGCCGGGGCAGCCATCATGACGGCCGCCAGCGCGGCGGATAACAGCCCGGAACGCAGCGTTATCTTTTGTGTCAGGGAATAGACCAAGGGGCACCTCTCACGGTAGATTGAAAATCTCTGATCGGGCCATGTTAGCGCGTTTTCCGGGTCTGGAAATACCGCTACAGGCTACCGTTACCAACTATTTTAAACGGTTTCGTTCTCGTCATTTGGTCACATACGGTGAATGGGCGTGTCGGGATGTTCTATAGTGGTGCCAATGACCAAATCCGGAGTGACGTTGATATGACAACCCTGAAGGCGCTGGTAGTGGATGACGCCAGCTTTGTGCGGGATCTGGTGAAACGCACGGTACGCCAGCGTTTTCCGGTGATCGAGACAACCGATGCCCAGAACGGGCGCCGGGCGCAGTCGCTGATGTCCCGCACGACCTTTGATCTGGTGCTCTGTGACTGGGAGATGCCGGAGATGTCCGGCCTGGAACTTCTGCAGTGGATGCGTCAGCAGCCCCATTATCAGAAAGTGCCGTTTATCATGATCACCAGCCGGGGCGACAAGGATCATGTGGTTGAAGCGGTCAAGGAAGGGGTGTCGGAATACCTGGGCAAGCCGTTCAGCCCCGAAGGCCTGAGCAAGAAAATCATCAAAGTGATGGGCCGGCGCCTGAAAGAGGCCATGGACGGTTCCGGAAAATCCATGGATGGGCCGGCCGATGCCTTCCGGGAATCCGCCGACCTGCTGACCCAGAAGCGGGAGGTGGCTCCTCCCAAGCCTGCGGCTTCCGCACCGAATCCGGCGGCTGACAACCCACTGCTGGCGGCAGGCCGGCAGGGTGGCAGCGCCGGCCGGTCGGCCCAGAAAGCCTCGATGACCGTGGCGTCTGTACGCTTCTCGGACAGCACCCTCAAATCGGTGGTCAAGGATGTGAACCTCACAGAGGTGCGGGTTATCGCCAAGCGGGACCAGGTTTTTCCGGGCATCCTTGATCAGGCGGTGGTTGATATCGACACCGGGGAGGGGCAGATGGCGCGTCTGAATGGTTATGTTCATCAGCTTCAGGCGGTGGACAAACGCCAGGACACGGATTTTGTCAGCGTCACCATCCGCTTTGTCGATGAAGACCCGAAAAAGATGGAGGACCTGTCCCGGTTTGTGGCCCGTTTCCGTGCTGCGGCACGCTGATCCGGCGGGATCAGACCTCCTCGTGAGTTTCCTGGCGTTCCACCAGCCGAACCTTGGGGAAGTGGCAGATGAACTCGCTGCCTTTCCCGATTTCACTGCGGATATCAAGGCTGCCATCGTGGTTAATCAGCACATGCTTGACGATGGCCAGGCCCAGCCCGGTTCCGCCCGTCTCCTTGTGGCGACTTGGGTCGGCCCGGTAGAAACGCTCGGTCAGGCGCGGAATGTGAATCGGGTCTATGCCCAGGCCGGTATCTTTCACTGACAGGTGAGCGCCCTCACGGTCAGCGCTCCAGGAGACGGTAATTCGCCCACCCGCCGGGGTGTATTTCACGGCGTTGAACACCAGGTTGGAGAACGCGCTGCGCAACTGGCTCTCGTCCCCCCTCAATAAACGGTGGTCCGTTACTTCCACGTTGATGCTGTGCTGTTTGTCGCCGCTCAGGGCCCGGGCATCACTGCAGATCTGCTGGATCAGGGCTTCCACATCGGTCAGGGCGTCGTCCGCGGTCTGTTCGCCGGTTTCGATCCGGGAGAGCAGGATCAGGTCCGTGATCAGGGCCTCCATCCGTGAGGACTGGTCGGCCATGGTGTGAATGGCCCGCTGCCATTTCTTCGGCAGTTCGTCGGCGTGATCCACCAGGGTTTCCAGGTAGCCGCTGATCACGGTCAGGGGCGTTCGCATCTCGTGGGAGACATTGCCGACGAAGTCCCGGCGCATCTGCTCCAGTTGATAGAGACGGGTGACATCCTTGGCAACAATCAGCCGGTCGTTATCCCCGAACAGGCTGATCTGTATCTGCAGGCGCAGGTGCGGCCGTGAGGGGGAATGGAGTTCCAGGGGGTCCCGATAATCCCGTGCTTCGAAGTAGGCCTTGAAGGCCGGGGTCCGGATCAGGTTGTAGATGTACTGGCCCTGGTCCGTACTGCGCCGGAACCCCAACAGGTGTTCCGCGGCGCCGTTCCACCATTCCAGCGAGCCCTGGGCGTTGGTCATGATCACACCGTCGCGCATGGCGTTGGTGGACTCCTGAACCCGGTTGATCTGGGCGCGGAGCCGATCCTCGGTGAGCAGGTGGCTCTGGTGCAGTTTCTGCAGCTTGTCGAAGGTTTCACCCCACAGGCCGACGCTCTGGGGCGCCTCGGCGCTGGCGCTGGGATTGCTTAACCAGTTGTAGAGCCGGCGGGACTGGACCAGTGTCCAGCCAAGATAGGCGGCCAGGCCCACAAGGAGTCCGTACAGTGGCTCACCGAGGTACGCACCGATCATCGTGGTGACGGCGAGCCCGATCAGGATAATGCGCAGATAGCGTGACCAGGAATGTTGCATCCAGTACTGCCTTGTGGAAACCGATGCGGATGCCGCGAATCTCTGTCGATCAGGCGGCTCTTGTCGAGAAGCGGTAGCCGGTGCCCCGTACCGTCTGGATCAGGTGGTCGTAACGCTCACCCAGAGCTTTGCGCAGGCGCCGGATATGCACATCAACGGTACGCTCCTCAACGTAAACATTGCCACCCCAGACCTGGTCAAGCAACTGCGAGCGGCTGTAAACCCGCTCCTGGTGCGTCATGAAGAACTGCAGCAGCCGGTATTCGGTGGGGCCAATGCTGATTTCGCCTTCCTGTGTGGTGACCCGGTGGCCGACCGGGTCCAGGGTCAGGCCTTCCACCTCGATGGGGCTGTCGACGCCGGCCGGGGTGGTCCGGCGCAGGACGGCCTTCAGTCGCGCCACCAGTTCCCGTGGGCTGAACGGTTTGGTGATGTAGTCGTCAGCACCGACTTCCAGACCCTGGATCTTGTTGTCCTCTTCCACCTTGGCGGTCAGCATGATGATGGGGATATCCGCCGTGGTTTCATCTTTCTTCAGCCGGCGCGCCAGTTCAACCCCGCTGGTGCCCGGGAGCATCCAGTCAAGCAGCACCAGGTCGGGCTGCCTGTCAACGATCAGGGCGTGGGCTTCGCGGGCGTCCTCCGCTTCCAGGTAGTCGTAGTCGGCCATTTCGAGGGCCACCGCGATCATCTCGCGGATCGGGGCCTCGTCATCGACGATCAGGACGGTTTTTCCAGTCATGAGCTTCAACCTGTTGTAGACCGGGGGTGCTCTTGGCTGATCACCCCCTGTTTTGTTGCTGCCTCATTACATCGCTGATTTGTTACAGGTATATGACAGGGTGAACTAGAGAGCAAGGTCGAGCGCCAGGCCTGCAAACACGGAAAAACCGGCCCAGTTATTGTTGAGAAACGCCTTGAAACACGCTGCCCGAGCGCGATCCCGGGCCAGGTACTGGTGGTAAACGAAGAGCGTGGCCATGCCTACCAGGCCGAGGTAGTAGAAGGTGCCCAGTTCGGCCTGTCGTCCCACCATGACCAGCACAACGATCACCAGTACCTGGAGAACCGCGATGATGGCCTTGTCCGCCTCGCCGAACAGGATTGCGGTGGATTTGATGCCCACCTGCAGGTCGTCGTCCCGGTCCACCATGGCATACAGGGTGTCGTAGGCCACCGTCCAGAGCACGTTGGCGGTGAACAGCAGCCAGGTGATGCGTGCCAGTTCGCCGGCCTCTGCAGCCCAGGCCATTGGGATGGCCCACGAGAAGGCGGCTCCGAGAAACAGCTGTGGCAGATGGGTGTAACGCTTCATAAACGGATAGATAAACGCCAGCACCACGCCACCGAAGGACAGGTAGAGGGTCAGGGTATTGGTGAACAGGACCACCATGAGAAACGACACAATCGCCAGTCCGGCAAACAGGGCCAAAGCCTCCCACGCCTGAATACGGCCGGTGGTGAGCGGGCGTTCCCGGGTGCGTTCGACATGGCGATCCCATTCCCGATCGGCAAAGTCGTTGATGGCGCAACCAGCGGCGCGCATGAAGAACACCCCCAGTGTGAAAATCACCAGATTGGCGATGGAGGGCATGCCCTCGGCCGCCAGCCAGAGCGACCACCAGGTGGGCCACAAAAGCAGCAGGGTGCCGATGGGGCGATTGATCCTCAGCAGTCGCGCGTAGTCGAGCAGACGTTGCTGGACAGAGGCAGGCACGGCGTTTTGCAGCATGGTGGTGATCCGTCGGTGGAAAACAGAAACTATCGAGCGACTGATTATAGCCACCGGAGTGATCCGGATTAAAGCGGACCTGCCGGCAGGTAAAGGTCGGGCAGGAGATACTCGCAGACCATCAGGGCCTGGTGCTGGCAATGGAACAGCGAGCGACGGGCCAGGCGGGGCTGGCCGGGCTGCGTCGCGCGGCAGAGGCCGACTTCGAGGGGGCCGCGGGACCAGTCCGGGCTGCTGAACAGATAGGCGCCCAGCGGCCGGCTGCCGAGATGTCGCAGTTGCCGACCGCGGCCCTCCAGGCAGGGTACGGGAATCACCGTGCGGGCCAGTACCCAGAGCTGATGGTCACCGCAGAGCCGGACTTCGCGAATCCAGGCTTGTTGGCGGGGTGGGATGTCCAGTCTCCGGGCTTCCTCGGCAGAGGGGCGGGCAAAGCCCTCAGTGCAGACCTCGACATGAAAGGCCTCGCGGCACTGCTGCTGCAGTGCCCGGGTGAAGGAGCCTTCCACGCCCAGCCAGTAGCGGGCCGGGCCCCGGACTTCCGGAGACTGCAGGCCGGCAGCCGACAGTGAGCGGAGCCAGTGGGTCTCGGGAAGAGGGCTTTGTCTTCCGGTCTCAGAGTCCTTTGACAGCATAGATCCCCGGCGCATTGCGCCAGTAACCCTTGTAATCCATGCCGTAGCCGAACAGGAAGCGGTCTTCCACTTCCATGCCGGTGAAGTCGGCCTTCAGGTCGGGCCGGGCCTTGCGGTCATGCTGTTTGTCCACCAGCACGGCGGTCAGAACCTCGCGGGCACCGTGAGCACGGCAGTAATCCGCGATGGCGCACAGGGTCGTACCCTCATCCAGAATGTCGTCGACAATCAGCACGGTGCGGTCGTTGAGGTCCGCGTCAGGGCGGAGTTTCCACTCCAGGATGCCGCCTGTGGTTTCCTGACGGTAACGGGTGGCGTGCATGTATTCGGCTTGCACCGGAAAGTGCAGTTTCGGCAGTAGCTGCCCGGTCAGGATAAGGCCTCCATTCATGACACAGAACAGCAGGGGGTTGCTGTCCTTCAGTCGGTCGGCGATTTCCTGTGCCATGGTGTTAATGGCGGTGTGTACCTGCTGTTCGGTGACCAGGCAGTCAGCGTCTGCCATGACCTGGTTCATTTCGGCGACGGTGTCGGTCATTCGATCGGTCCTGTCCAAAACCGGCGATTATACCGGACCGGACCGGTTGAAGGGAGGGGGTGCTGGGGTATGATGGCGGGTAAAAGCATGCGTACTGTCCGTGATCAAAAAACAGGAGAGACAGTGTGAAGAAATGGCAGTGTATGGTGTGCGGTTTCATCTATGACGAGGCCGAAGGCTGGCCGGAAGACGGCATCGAGCCCGGAACCCGCTGGGAGGATGTGCCGGAAGACTGGGAATGCCCGGACTGCGGTGTTGGCAAGGAAGATTTCGAAATGATCGAAGTCGACTGAGCCGGAGCCTGACACATGACTGAAGAGCTTCCGGTGGTTGTGGTTGGTACTGGCCTGGCGGGTTACGCCCTGGTCCGGGAGTTGCGCAAGCATGCTCCGGATCAGCGGGTGCTGATGATCACGGCGGATGATGGCGCCAGCTACTCCAAGCCCATGCTGTCGACCGGGTTCACCAAAGACAAGGACGCAGATGGCCTGGCCCAGGCCAGTGCCGAGGCCATGGCGGAGCAGTTGAATGTGGAGATCCGGCCCTATACGGCGGTCACCGCCATTGACGCCGATGCCCATGAGCTGCGGATCGGTCAGGAGCGGGTGCGGTACAGCCGGCTTGTGCTGGCCTGGGGCGCTGATGTCGTGCGCCTGGATCTGGACGGTGATGGCCTTGATCGCGTGTTTTCCATCAACGACCTGATGGACTACCGGACGTTCCGGGAGGCGCTGGCCGGAGCCAGGCATGTGGCGATCATGGGGGCGGGGTTGATTGGTTGTGAGTTTGCCAATGATTTGCGCAATGGCGGGTACGATGTCTCGGTGATTGCCCCGGACCACACGGTTATGCCGGGACTTTTGCCGAAGCCGGCCGCTGATGCGGTGCAGACAGCGCTGGCCGGGCTGGGCGTGGCTTTTTATCCGGGCACAGTGGTCCAGCGCGTTGACCGGCAGGGCGACGCCGTCCGGCTGACCCTGGCCGACAGCCAGACTCTGGAAGCAGATCTGGTGATTTCTGCCGTGGGGCTGCAGCCGAGGGTGGCACTGGCCCGGGCAGCAGGTGCTGACACAGCCCGCGGCATCGTGGTGAGCAGGGCCCTGGAAACCTCCCTGCCGGATGTTTATGCCCTGGGGGACTGTGCCGAGGTGGACGGTCACTTGCTGCCCTATGTCATGCCGCTGATGGCCTGTGCTCGGGCGCTGGCCCGGACGCTCACCGGTGAGCGCACGGAAGTGCGCTATGGCGTTATGCCGGTGATGGTCAAGACGCCGTGCTGTCCGACCGCTGTCTATCCGCCGCCGGCGCAGGCGTCCGGAGAGTGGCAGGTGACGCAGGACGGCCAGGATGTGAAAGCGGTCTTCCGTTCACCGAAGGGGGAAACTCTGGGCTTTGCGGTGACCGGACGCTACGCTATGGAAAAGCAGCAACTGGCCAGGGACGTCCCCCCGGTCCACTCCTTGTGAGTCGGTATCTCCGGGATTTTCCGTTGCCAAACCCGGCGGTCTGAGGTAGAAATCCCGTTCGTAAGCTAAGCTATTGCAATAAATAGACAGACAGGAGCAGGCATGCTGGAAGTAACCCGGAAACTGGTGGATTTGCTGGATCTGGCCCCTATTGGTGATGATCATTTTCAGGGCGACAGTGAGGATCTGGGGTTTCCCCATGTTTTCGGCGGTCAGGTACTCGGTCAGGCCCTCATGGCGGCCAGCCGCACCGTGGAAGACCGGCTGTGCCATTCCCTTCACGCCTATTTTCTGCGCCCGGGCAATCACAGCATGCCGATTGATTATGAGGTGCAGCGCGTACGCGATGGTGGAACCTTCTCGGTCCGGCGGGTGATCGCCCGCCAGGACGGCAAGGAAATCCTGACCGGTTCCATGTCATTCCAGGCGGAGGAGCAGGGCTTTGAACATCAGCTCGACATGCCAGCGGCGCCGAACCCGGATACCCTCAAATCGGAACAGGAGCTGGGTGAGCTGCTGTCGGATCAGGCGCCGGAACAGATGAGGGATATGCTGACCCGTGACCGGCCCATCGAAATCCGTCCGGTGAACCCGGGCAATCCGTTCAAGCCCGAGAAGGAGCCGCCGCACCGGCAGAACTGGTTCCGGGCCCAGGGCCCGCTGCCGGATGACCCCGTGCTGCACCGTTGTCTGTTGACCTACGCCTCGGATTTTACCTTTCTGGGCACATCGCTGGCGCCCCACGGCCGGAGTTTCCTGAGCCGGAACATGCAGGTGGCCAGCCTGGACCACGCCATCTGGTTCCACCGGGATTTCCGCATGGACGACTGGCTGTTGTATGACAAGGACAGCCCCAGCGCTTCTGGTGGCCGGGGCTTCAACCGGGGCAATTTCTTTACCCGGGATGGGCAACTGGTGGCTTCGACCACCCAGGAAGCCCTGATCCGGGAACGCCGGCGCTGATCAGAGCTGGCTGGCCCAGGCCCTGGCCCATGGCACCGCTTCGGCTTCCGGCTCCATGGTTTCCAGGGCATCGATCCTGAGAGTCTCGCCCTGCTTGCTGGCGCCGGTTTCCAGCAATGCCTCTTCCATCAGATCGCCGGCACCGCAGAACGAATCCCCGTAAGAGCTGTCCCCCAGCACGATAATGCCGAACGGCCGCCCGGGCTGTTGTGGTAACTGTTCCCGCAGGTCAACGTAGAGCGGCAACAGGTTGGGCGGTACCTCGCCCTGGCCAGTGGTGGAGGTGCACACCAGCAGGGCATCCTCGTTATCAGTAATGTCCGATACTGAAGGTTCCTCCAGAACCGTGACTGTGTGGCCGTCAGCTTCCAGTTCCTGGCGTAGCCGTCGTGCGGTCAGCAGTGCGCCACCAAAGACACTGCCGGTAAGAATGCGGATAGCTGCCATGGGGTCCCCGTCGGTGTTGGCTGAATACAGAGGAGACGATATTAGCGGCGGGGCGATTCGGGCTCAAGTCAACGGATGTGTCGGTTGTGTTTCAATTCCGTTGCAAAAAAACTATAGTTTGCAGCGCTGAAAACGCCCGAATTCATCCCGTGTCGAAGAGATGTTTTTTTATGGCCACTGCCTCCGGTTTCATGGATACCCTCCTCAGCAGCCCCTCTACCGAAAGGTACCGCATTGGTATCAGTGTTTTCTTCCTGTTGGGAATCTGGTTAACCGTAGGCGCGTTCAGCCAGGACCTGCCCGGCAACATGCTTTTGATGGCGGCTGCTGTCATCGGCGGTTACATGGCCATCAACATCGGGGCCAACGATGTCGCCAATAACGTTGGCCCGGCCGTGGGCTCCGGAGCCGTCTCCCTGGGCATGGCGGTGCTGCTGGCCGCGGTGTTCGAGGCTGGTGGTGCGTTGATCGCCGGCGGTGAGGTGGTTTCCACCATCAAAGGGGGCATTATTGACCCCACGGTTCTGGAAGAACCAAAGGCGTTTGTCTGGCTGATGACTGCCGCCCTGCTGGCTGGTGCTCTCTGGCTGAACCTGGCGACCTGGATGGGCGCTCCGGTGTCCACCACGCACTCCATTGTTGGGGGCGTTCTGGGCGCGGGCATCGCCGCCGGTGGCTGGGGCATCGCGGACTGGTCGGTCATGGGTAAAATCGCTGCCAGTTGGGTGATCTCGCCGGTTCTCGGCGGTCTGCTGGCGGCCCTGTTCCTGTTTGCGCTCAAGAAAGCCGTCCTGTACCGCCAGAACCTGGTGGCGTCGGCCCGTACCTTTGTGCCCTGGCTGGTGGCTATCATGGCGTGGGCCTTTGCCTCCTATCTGATGATCAAAGGGGTCAAGAAGGTGGTCAAGGTGGATTTCCTGGACGCGTCCCTGATTGGCCTGGCCGTGGCCGTGGCGGTGCTGTTGATCATGCGCAGACTGGTCAGCCGTATTGCGGCGACCATGGAAAACACTCCCCAGGCCGTCAGCAACCTGTTTACCTGGCCGCTGATCTTCGCCGCAGCGTTGCTCAGCTTTGCCCATGGTGCCAACGATGTGGCCAATGCCATTGGTCCGTTGGCAGCCATCAACGATGCCATCCAGGCCGGCGGTGGTGTGGTGACTTCCGCCAGTATTCCGCTGTGGGTGATGATGGTGGGCGCGCTGGGTCTGGCGCTCGGGCTGATGCTGTTTGGTCCCCGCCTGATCAAAACCGTCGGCACGGAGATTACCGAGCTGGACAAGACCCGCGCCTTCTGTATTGCCCTGTCCGCGGCATTGACTGTCATCCTGGCCTCACAACTGGGGCTGCCGGTCAGTTCCACTCACATCGCCATTGGCGGTGTCTTCGGGGTGGGCTTCCTGCGAGAATATCTTAAATCCAATTACGTGTCCCAGCTGCATTCGGTCATCCAGCACCATGAGCCTGAGGACCAGGAACGGCTGCGTTCCTTCCTGAAGGATTTCCGTAATTCCTCGGTGGAGGAGATGGAGAGGCTGCTCAAACAGGCGAAGAAGGGCAAAAGCCAGACGCCGCTGTCCAAATCCGAGCGTAAACGCCTGAAAAAACTGTACCGTGAGGAGATGGTCAAGCGCTCGCACCTGTTCAAGATTGCGGCGGCCTGGATCATTACCGTGCCGGCTTCGGCGTTGCTCGCGGCCCTGCTGTTCTTTACCCTTCGTGGGGCTTTGGTCTGAGTTGCCGGGCTGGTGAGCCAGGTCGACTTTGGCCATACTACAAGAAGAGTGTGGAGCACCTGAGGCTCCACGGCAGTTCTATTTCGGAGAGAAGGCTATGAGCACATCGGTTGAAAGCCGCCAGGCCCGGATGATTGAAGAGCTTCGGGTGTTCATCAAAAAGGTGATGAGCGATCCGACCATTGCGGTCAAGTCCATGGAGATTGCCCGTAAATACCGGGGCGAGGCCAACGCGGATGAGCTGATCGCCCGGGAAATCGGTGCCAGTACCACCATCCGTATTCCCGAGAACTGGAGCGAAGCGGATCGCATGTTCCTCGGCATCCTGCACGAAGTACTGGATGACGAAGAGGCGCTTTACTGAGTCCCGCCCCTCGAGTTTCAGGCCTGGCGGGTGCTCCGTTGCTCGCTGGCCAGCACGGCGTCGGCCATCTGCTCCAGGATGGCTATTTCGTCGGCAATCTCTGCTTCCTGCACCAGCGTTTTCTGCTCCTCCAGAATGTCTGAAAGAATCTCCGGTGTTGTCAGTGGGTTGGCCAGCACCACCCGGAAGACAATACAGGGGAAGTAGTAATAGTGGGCCGGTTCCAGACGGGTCCGTGATACAAAGGCCTTGCCCCGTTCCCGCTGGGTTTTCTGGATGAATTTGGTGATCCGGTTCAGGCAGGTGTTGAGTCTTTCTGCCTGCAACTCGTTGGCCATGGTCAGGGCTTGTTGCACTTTGTCCGGGCAGTAGCGGTAGGTCAGGATGTTCAGTTCCGGTTTGGTGACCAGTTCAAAATCCGGATCGGCCGTGATCATGTCAGCGAAGGTCCGGGCTTTCTCAATGCCCTGATCAATCAGGATTTCATAGCCTTCCCGCCCCAGAATTCTCAGGCCCGAGTGGATCAGCATGGACATGCCGGGCCGGGAGCCCTCCAGCGTGGTGCTGCCCAGGTCCCGCGAGCCTTTTCGGATGATGTACTGGGCGTGATGCTCCACGGCGCTGGCCAGGCTGGGATCACGAAATACCACCAGGCCCACGCCCATGGGGACGTAGAGTTGCTTGTGGGCGTCGAAGGTGACGGAGTCCGCTTTCTCGATGCCCCGCAGCAGGTGCTGATGGGTCCTGGAGAACAGGGTCGGGCCACCCCAGGCGGCGTCCACGTGGAAATGGGCGCCAAACTCGGTAGCGATGTCAGCCATGGCGTCGAGCGGGTCGACGTTACCGGTCTCCGTGGTGCCGGCCACCCCGCAGATAGCCATGACCTTGATCTTCTGTTTCTGCAGTTCCAGACATTTGTCGCGCAGGGCGTCAATCTGGATACGGTTGTCGTCGTCGGTTTCCACCGATACCAGCGCGTCCCGGCCCAGCCCCAGCACATCGGCAGCCTTGCGCAGGGAGTAGTGCCCCCGGTCCGAGACGACAATGGCGGCGCCTTCATGGCCGTAGTAGCGCAGGGCCCGGAACAGGCCTTCTTCGTGCAGGCCCCGGAAGCTGCCCTCCGCCGGGAAGGCGCGGTTGCGGGCGACCCAGAGTGCGCTGAGGTTGGCAATGGTGCCGCCGGAGCACATGGCACCCAGGGAGTAACGGGGGTCCTGCATCCATTTGCGGTAGAACGGGCCGTCCTGTTTGTACACCAGCCGGTGGATCATGCCCAGCACCTGGCGCTCCAGCGGTGTGAATGCCTTGGAGGTTTCGGTCTTAACCAGGTTCTGGTTCAGCGCGATCATGATTTTCGACAGCGGCAGCATGAAGTAGGGCAGTGCCGAAGTCATGTGGCCGATGAACGCCGGGGAGGCGGTGTGTACGGAGTTGGCCACGAGCTTGTCCAGCAGGAACTGCGCCTGCTCGGATACAAAGACAGGCTTCTCCGGTATCGCGTAGTCCGAAAAGTTCTTTTCAACATCCGATAGGTCGCGCTCAACCGCAACGATGTGTTCCTGGAGGAATCCCGCCATATTGCGGGAAATGTCCTGGTCGATCCGGCTCAGGGTTGAGTCCGGCGCTTCGGGCACAGTGAATACGCGGTACATGGCCTCCAATGAGGCCTGAGCGGATTTTTTCTTTCCGGTCATAGCGGCACACACAATCAGTGGTTATCCGTGGGATCGGTTCCGGGAACCCTGCGGATCGGAGGCCGGGACGGGCCCGGTCAGGTATAGCGGTCAGCCAGAAGGCATACCAGGGTATCAATTCCCTGAGGGCGCTTAGTATAAGCCTTCAACCGGTTGGACACTAGAGGATCTCCCGCTGGACTTCGAGAATGGCCGCGTCAATGCGCTCGGCGATCTCTTTTTCAACCTGGTCCAGGCGCTGGGTAATCTGTTGTGAGGAGGCGCCCAGAGCGGCAACGGTCCAGGTGGCGCAGTCCAGTGCCTCGAGGTCGGCGGTTTCCGCGACCGCAAGGTCCGGCTCTTTGCCCCAGACCGCTTTGAGGGCCGTGAATACCTTGCGTTTGGCCTTGAGGTCATCGCAGCCATAGAGCTGGAAATGCAGGGTGAGCACGCCGACGTTGGGGGTGATCACCGGCTGCTGGGGGTTGCCTTGGGCTAGCAGTTTTCTGAGGGCTTCTGACATGGGATCCGGATCAATGGTGAAGGGCGTACGTGGTGGCGCCTGCCAAAAAACGCTCCTGCGGCACATCCATGTGACGCTTGGGCTCCGCCATCCCTGGCTCCGCACATTTTTGTCAGGCGCCACCACGCCCGCCCGCAGACAGTTGAGGCAAACGCCCCGTCGCCATGCAGGGGGCGTTACGATATCGCTAGCCTACTACAGGCGTCGCCCGTTTGATAATGGCTGCGGGGTCGGTGCCCGAGGGAAGGTTGCCGTAGTTCATGCCACCGGCGCTTTGCAGCCGCGAGGCGCAGAAGGCATCGGCCACGTGAGGGTCGCTGTAGCGCAGCAGCAGGGAGGCCTGCATCGCCAGCGCCATGCGGTCGACCAGGTTGCGGGCCCGGTACTGGAAGTCGCTGACATCGCCAAAGTCGGTCTGCAGGTTGGCCAGGAACTGGTCGAAGCGCCGGTCAGCGCCTTTGGCTTCGGCGACCTCCCGGAAGAAGGCATCCAGGCTCTCGGGTTCCTTTTGCATGGCGCGCAGGGTGTCCAGACACTGGACGTTGCCGCTGCCTTCCCAGATGGCGTTGACCGGAGACTCCCGGAACAGCCGGGGCATGATGCAGTCTTCCATGACGCCGCTGCCGCCTATGCACTCCATGGCCTCGTAGGCGTGGTTGGGTGTGCGTTTGCAGATCCAGTATTTGCCGATGGGGGTGGCCAGGCGTGTCAGCAGGCGTTCGTGTTCCTGGTCCTGGCTATCCAGGGCCCGGGCAACGCGCATGGTGTAGGCCAGCGCGGCTTCGCTTTCCAGGGCCAGGTCGGCCAGCACGTTCTGCATCAGCGGCTGGTCGCTCAGCCGGGCTCCAAAGGCACTGCGGCTGTGGCAGTGGTGGCTGGCCTGGGCGATGGCCTGGCGCATGCCGGCAGAGCTGCCGATCATGCAGTCAAAGCGGGTCATGGCCACCATGTTGATGATGGTTCGCACACCCCGGCCCTCTTCGCCAACCATCCAGGCCAGCGCGCCGCGCAGTTCGACTTCGCTGGAGGCGTTGGCGACGTTGCCCATCTTGTTCTTCAGTTGCTGGACCTGCCAGGGATTCTTGGTGCCGTCCGGGCGCCAGCGTGGCATCAGGAAGCAGGACAGGCCGGCATCGGTCTGTGCCAGCACCAGGAACGCATCGCTCATGGGGGCCGAGACAAACCATTTGTGGCCCACCAGTTCGTAGGCCTGGCCGGAACCGGGTTGCCCCACCGGATAGGCGCGGGTGGTGTTGGCCCGTACATCGCTGCCGCCCTGCTTCTCGGTCATGGCCATGCCGATGGTGACGGAGGTCTTCCCGGTATCGGGGATGTTGCGGCTGTCATAGCTGTTGGCCAGAATTTTCGGCTCCCAGAGTTGGGCCAGTTCCGGCTGGTTGCGAATGGAGGGGATGGCCGCAAAGGTCATGGTGATCGGGCAGCAGTGGGCGGCTTCCACCTGGGAATGCATGTAGAAACGGGCTGCCCTGGCGACGTTGGCACCCTGGCCGGGGTTGCTCCAGGGAGAGCTGTGGATGCCGTTTTCCAGCGCTACCCGCATCAGTTCGTGGTAGGCCGGGTGAAAGGTCACCTCGTCAATCCGGTGGCCGTAACGGTCGTGGGTCCGGAAGGTGGGTTTGTTGGCATTGGCCTGGTTGCCCAGATCGATGGTCTCGGCCCGGCCGGCCCATTCGCCAAAGCGTTCCAGGTCGTCGTTGGCTTTGCCGGCACCTTCGCGCAGCACCGCTTCGCGCAGTGCCTTGTCCTGAATGTACAGGTTGTAGTTTTCCAGCGGACGGGGCTGATTGATGACCTCGTGGGTGCTGGCCAGGTACCGGTCGTCGTGGAGCGGTTCACCGGTGTTTGTTGTGTTGTTCTGTGTCGGTTTACTCATGGTTGGCTCCTGGTGCCGGTCAGGCCCTGCATGCAGAACTGCATGATGGCGTCGACCAGCTCGTTCGGTTTCAGGTCCGCAGCTTCGCAAGGCTCGGGGCTTGCCTGGGCTAGCGGTCCGATCAGGGACTCGGCAATCGCGCCGACCAGACTGGTGCTGGCCAGTCTGGCGTTCTGTTCCGGCAGGCTGCCGTCAAGAACGCCATCCCGGATGGCACCTTCGAACAGTCGGGCAAAAGCGCGACGATAGACCAGACGTTCCTCGTCCAGTTTCGGGTCCACGGGCTCGGCGATCAGTGCCCAGGCCCGGGTGGGTGCCCTGAGAGCCCGCTCGGCGAAGAGTCTCAGTGCGTTTTCCAGCTGCTGAGCTGCGGTTTCCGGGCCGGTAAGTGCCTGGGCGACCCGGTCCACCTCATGCTGGGTGGCAAGCCGGAACATTTCGGCGAACAGCTCCTCCCGGGATTCGAAGTGCCGGTAGATGCTGCCGGTGGCCACACCGGCCATGCTCGCGATTTGCGTGATTCGGGCGCTTCGGAAGCCGCCGGTTGTCACGCTTTCCCAGGCGCATTCAATGATTCGCTGTCGGGCCTGGGCTTTGCGTTCCCGCATCATTTCTGTTTCACGATAGGCCATGGTGTCCTCCTGAAAGGAGTGAATCACGATTCATTTGTTGTGTCAATGTGGTGTCAGGTCGGAGAATTTTCATTAATTCTTTTAAAATCATTGATATAATTATGATTACAAAAAATTACAAAAAATCGGTTGTCAGGCAATAGCGCAGTAACGGTTTCGGGATTATAAAGACGCCAAGGCTGGCTGGTCGTAGCGCCGGTGGCCGATACAGGGTGATCCGGCCGTGGCACCCGCGGTGCTGTTTTCGTTGGTGGAGAGATGACCATGAGCGAGCTCGACGAAAGCAATCTGGACGCCTCCGGTAGCTGGGGCGACAGTGAAGACAACCATTCCATTGCCAGCCGGGCGCGGGTACGCGCGCGGTTGCAGGCGGATATCGACGCATTCCTCAATGGTGGAGGGCGGATTGAGGAGGTTGAGACCAGTTTCCGGTCTGATGCGCCTCGCAAGGTGGAAACCGGGTTCAACAACCGTTCCATCTGAGTTCTCTCTTCCCTGATTCTGGAGCCGGGCATTCTCTGATTGTCCGGTTTTCTGTCATCCGTTTGTCATCAGTCAACGGCAGACTCGGCCCGGGGCCTTCGGTGAGTGTATGATGTCACTAGAAAAACGGGCCATCCATGATCAGGAGGTATTACGTGACCCATCCGCACCACCCACTCGCCAGCCGTACGTTTCCTGCCAGTCGTCCACGCCGTAACCGTGCCAGTGACTTTTCCCGTCGCATGGTGCGGGAGAACCAGCTCACCCCAGACAACCTGATCTATCCGGTGTTTGTACTCGAAGGCAGCGGCCAGCGCGAAGCCGTGCCTTCGATGCCGGGGGTTGAGCGCCTGAGTATTGATCTGCTGGTCGAGCAGGCAGCGGAACTGGTGGAGCTGGGCATTCCGGCCCTGGCCCTGTTTCCGGTTGTACCGGCGGAGAAAAAGGACCTGGACGGTTCCGGCGCCTGGGATCCTGACGGTCTGGCCCAGCGGGCCGTACGCGCGCTCAAGGCTGCGCATCCCGAGCTGGGGGTGATCACCGATGTGGCGCTGGATCCGTTCACCACCCACGGCCAGGACGGCATCATTGATGAACAGGGCTACGTGCTCAACGACATAACCGTGGAGGCCCTGGTGAAACAGGCGCTTTCCCATGCCGACGCCGGTGCGGATGTGGTGGCTCCCTCGGACATGATGGACGGGCGGATCGGTGCCATCCGCGATGCCCTGGAAGCCGCCGGCCATGTGAACACCCGGATCCTGGCCTATTCTGCCAAGTATGCCTCCAGTTATTACGGCCCCTTCCGCGATGCGGTCGGATCGGCTGGCAACCTGGGCAAGGGCAATAAGGCAACCTACCAGATGGATCCGGCCAACAGCGATGAGGCCCTGCACGAGGTGGCGATGGATCTTACCGAGGGTGCGGATATGGTCATGATCAAGCCGGGTATGCCGTATCTGGACATTGTCCGGCGGGTGAAAACCGAACTCCAGGTGCCCACGTTTGTCTATCAGGTCAGTGGTGAGTACGCCATGCATATGGCCGCTGCCGAGAATGGCTGGCTGGATGGTGATGCCGTGATGATGGAGAGCCTGATGGCCATGCGCCGGGCGGGTGCCGATGGCATCCTGACCTATTTCGCCGTACGCGCGGCCAGGCTGATGAAAGGCCACAGCAAGTCATAATCGCGGGCACTGCCCGCACCAACCGACGGATACGCACAGCAATGACAACCGAGACAGCGAAAACCACAGACCCCAGTGACCAGAACGTGCCGGCCCCTGTGGATGTGCCGCCGGTGGGCGAGGAAATCAATCTCGATGCCAGCGAGAACTACTTCAACCGGGAACTGGGCCAGTTGCAGTTCAACTACCGGGTTCTGAAGCAGGCGCTGGACAACACCCACCCGCTGATCAACCGGTTGATCTTCTGTTGTATCTTCAGCAGCAACATGGATGAGTTTTTCGAGATCCGTGTTGCCGGTCTGCGCCAGCAGATGAAGTATGGCCGTGAGGCCGTCGGCGTGGATGGCATGCTGCCGGATCAGGTCTTGGAGGAGATCGGTCGCATTGCTCACGATTACATCGACGAGCAGTACGAGATTCTCAACAAGGTCCTGATCCCGGAGCTGGAAAAAGAGAATATCCACTTTGTCCGTCGCCGGGAGTGGACCGCGGAGCAGGCCGAATGGGTGCGCTCCTACTTCGAGGACGAGATCCTGCCGGTGGTCAGTCCGATCGGGCTGGACCCATCGCACCCGTTCCCGCGCCTGGTCAACAAGAGCCTGAACTTTATTGTCGAGCTGGATGGCAAGGACGCCTTCGGCCGGGAAACCGGTCTGGCCATCGTGCCGGCGCCCCGCTCATTGCCGCGCCTGGTGCGCCTGCCGGATGAGATCTGCAACGGTGGAGACAATCTGGTGTTCCTGTCCTCCATGATCCACGCCCACGCCGATGAGCTGTTCCCGGGCATGGAAGTGAAGGGCTGTTACCAGTTCCGTCTGACCCGTAACGCTGACCTGGAGCTGGAGGATGATCTGGAAGATCTGGCTTCCGCCCTGCGCGGTGAGCTGCTCAGCCGTCGCTTCGGTGATGCGGTGCGCCTGGAAGTGGCGGATAACTGCCCGGAGGAGCTGATCGAGTTTCTGCTCCGTGAGTTCGGCCTGACCGAGCGGGAACTGTACAAGGTGCATGGCCCGGTAAACCTGACCCGGCTGATGGCAGTCGGCGGGCTGGTGGATCGCCCGGACCTGACCTATTCCAGCTTCTCACCGTCGATTCCGCGTGCCATCCGCAACAAGGATTCCATGTTTGATGCCATCCGCAAGCGCCCGCTGCTGTTGTTGCATCCCTATGAGAATTTCAGCCCGGTGGTGGATCTGCTACGCCAGGCGGCAAAAGATCCCCAGGTGCTGGCCATTCGCCAGACCCTTTACCGTACCGGTGCCAATTCAGAAGTAGTGGAGGCGCTGGCAGACGCTGCCCGCCGCGGCAAGGAAGTGACAGCGGTCATCGAGCTGCGCGCCCGCTTCAGCGAGGAGGAAAACCTGGAGCTGGCCAGCCGGCTTCAGGAAGCGGGCGTCATCGTGGTGTACGGGGTGGTGGGGTACAAGACCCACGCCAAGATGATTCTGGTAGTCCGGCGTGAGGAAGGCCGGCTGCGCCGGTATGTGCATCTGGGGACCGGTAACTATCACGCCGGCAATGCCCGGCTCTACACCGACTACAGCTTCATGACCTGCGACGAGTCCATCGGGGATGACGTCAACAAGCTGTTCCAGCAACTGACCGGGATGGGCAAGGCCCTGAAGATCAAGAAGCTGTTCCACGCACCCTTCACGCTGCATAACCGGCTGATCAGTCTGATCGAGCGGGAGGCCAGCCTGGGTGAGAAGGGGCGGATCATCTTCAAGTTCAATGCCCTGACCGAACCGCAACTGATCAAGGCGCTTTACCGCGCCTCCCAGGCTGGTGTGAAGATTGACCTGATCATCCGGGGCATCTGCTGCCTGCGTCCGCAGGTGACGGGGCTTTCGGACAACATCCGGGTACGTTCGATCATCGGCCGTTTCCTGGAACATACCCGGGTCTATTATTTCGGCAACAAGGGGCGCCCGGAGGTCTACTGTTCCAGCGCCGATGGCATGGAGCGGAACCTGCTCAACCGGGTGGAAACCGCCTTCCCGATTGAGGATCCGACCCTGGTCGCCCGGCTCCGGGAGGATCTGGACACCTATCTGGCCGACAACTGCCAGTCGTGGGTATTGCAGCCCGATGGCAGTTACCAGCAGAATCAACCGGAGGAGGGAGAGGAGCGCCTTGCCTCACAGTGGGTATTGCTGGAGCGGCTGACGGGCAAGACCGGCTGATCACACTCTCCCGGAGACGGAAAAACAAACAGGAACGGAACCTTGAAACTGAAAAAATGGATTGTCGCCGGTTCGGCGATTCTTGTCGCGGCCGGCGCGGCCCCCTGGGGTGTCGGTTATGTTACGGAACAGCAGTGGTTTCAGGCCGTTGACGAGGTCAATCGGTCACAGGCGTTCGTAACCATGGAAACAGACCAGTATCAGCGTGGTCTGCTTGGCGCCGATGCCACAGGCTCTCTGGTCGTTATCGATCCGAGCACCGGTGAGCACCATCGGGTGGATTTCCGGATGACGGTGAGCCATGGTGTTACCGGCAGCCTGATGGACTTCCAGCCGGTTGATGGCTGGCAGCCGGAAGGCGCTGACTGGTTCCCCGAAGGCGATCCCCGCCTGACTCTGGAAACCCGCCTCTGGGGCTCCGGTGTACTGGAGTTGAAGATGCCGGTTACCCGCATCCAGTCTCCTGATGGTATTGAAAACCTGCGCAGCAGTGGTGGCCTCGCTCGCCTGGATGTGGGCAGCATGGGGCAGCAGGCGGATTTGCTGGTGGTCATGCCCGGACTTCAACTGGATAGCCCCGAAGCGCAGGTGAGCATAGACGACTTCCAGGCGGAACAGAGCATGGAGTGGCTGAGCGGCGATATCTGGACCGGCTCGGGCACCATGACCATCAAGCAGCTGTCGTTCCTTGGTCCCGGAGCGCCTCGGATGACCGTTGAGGGGCTAGCCGTGGATAGCCGCAGTGAGGCAAACGACGATGGCTCACGCTTGGATTCCGAAGTGAGCTTCTCACTCGACTCCACTCGCATGGAAGGTCAGGCCTATGGCCCGCACCGGGTGACGCTGAGTCTTGAGCACCTGGATGTGGCTAACTGGAACGACTTCAGCACCAACCTTGCCGAAATGCAGGCGCTGGCCCTGCAGGATCCCGACGACCCTCAGGCGGCTTTCGAACAGCAGATGGTGCTGATGCAGCGTGTCAACGATTCCCTGCAGGGGCTGGTTGCGGCGGGCTTTTCCGCCGGCATTCCGGAGCTGAGTGTCAGTACGCCTGAAGGGGTGGTGGAAGGCAGTCTGAGTCTGTCACATCCGGAACTGAGCGAAGAGGAGCGCCAACAGATGCTGATGGTGATGCAGCGACTGACCGGTCAGGTGGACCTCAGCCTGCCGGCGGCGCTGGCAGAAAATTATCCGTCCGTGCGCATGCAGGCAGCCCCGCTGATCAAGCAGGGTCTCCTTGTTGAGGAAGGGGACCGCCTGGTACTGGAGGGTCGTATGAAGGACATGGTCCTGACGATCAACGGTCAGGACCTGCCGCTGCCACCGCTGTTCTGATCAGGCGGTGATCTGCTCGTATTTCTCCATGAGCTGGGCTTCAGATTCCTGATGTTCCGGGTCATGGGGAATGCAGTCCACCGGGCAGACCTGCTGGCACTGGGGCTCGTCGTAATGACCGACGCACTCGGTGCACCGGTCGGGATCGATCACATAGATCTCATCGCCCTGTGAAATGGCCTCATTCGGGCATTCCGGTTCACAGACATCACAGTTGATGCACTCATCCGTAATCATCAGCGCCATGGGTTTGTTCCTCAGACCTGTTTAAACTTCCGTTTCAGTACTTCCGCCACCGCCGGGTCCACAAACTCGGAGATGTCCCCGCCGAGGGAAGCGATTTCCCGGATCAGGGTGGAAGAGATATAGGAGAGGTGGTTGGCGGGTGTTAGGAACACGCTTTCCACCTCCGGGGCCAGCCGCCGGTTCATGTCGGCCAGCTGGAATTCGTATTCAAAGTCGGAGACCGCCCGCAAACCCCGGATGATCACGGTCGCTTTCTGCTCCTGAACAAATTCCGCGAGCAGATTCCTGAACCCGGTTACGGTGACATTGGGAATATGGGCGGTGGACTGGCGTACCAGTTCGCAGCGTTCTTCAAGGTTCAGCAGGGGTTGCTTCTTCGGGCTGTAGGCAACGGCCACGACGATTTCGTCGAACATGCGGCCGGCCCGCTCAATCAGGTCTGTATGCCCGTTGGTGATCGGATCGAAGGTGCCAGGGTAAACAACTTTAGGCATGGGGGCTCCTCGTTCGGTGGCGGCGACAGTATCAGCAACGCCCGAAAGGCATAAGTGACAAATTGCCGCAGGTTATTGTCATAGTTCTATAAGGAATTAACGAAGTATCGGCTACCGGATAAAGAACCGGTAAACCAGTCGGTGCAGGATTGTACCGTGGGGGGCGTAGATAAATCGCCCGCTGTTGAATTTCTGTTTGCTGAATATCGCCCGGTGATGGGAAAAGGTCAGGAATCCTTCATGGCCATGGTAATGCCCCATGCCGGAGTTGCCGACGCCACCGAAGGGCAGGTCGTCCTGGGCCACGTGCATCAGGGAGTCGTTGATGCACACGCCGCCGGAGCAGGTGTTCCCCAGCACGTGTTGCTGCTGCTCCCGGTCGTAACCGAAGAAGTACAGGGCCAGCGGGCGTGGCCGTTCATTGATATAGCGCATCGCGTCGTCCAGGGTTCGGTAGCCGATCACCGGCAGGATGGGGCCGAAGATCTCGTCCTGCATCAGTGCCATCTCCGGCCCGGTATTGAGCGCCAGGGTCAGCGGCAGCTTGCGGGTGCCTGTCAGGTCTTCGTTCCCGGGATTGAGGGTGATGAGCTCCGCGCCGAGATCGCTTGCCTGGTCCAGGTATCCCTGCAATCGCTGGTACTGGCGGTCATTGACGATGGCCGTATAGTCCCGGTTGTCCCGGAGTGTCGGGTACATGCGCCTGGCCGCCTTTGAGAACTGCTCAACAAAGTCCTGCACCCGGTCTTTCGGGCACAGCACATAGTCTGGGGCGACGCAGGTCTGGCCGGCGTTGAGGGCTTTGCCGAAGGCGATGCGCTGAGCGGCATCCCGCATGGGTACATCCGGAGAAATAACCGCCGGGGATTTGCCGCCCAGTTCCAGGGTCACCGGGGTCAGGTTGTCTGCGGCGGCCTTCATGACTTTCCGGCCAACACTGGTGGACCCGGTGAACAGAAGGTGATCGAAGGGCAGGGCGGAAAAATGGGCGGCTACATCGGCCTCCCCTTTGACCACCGCCACCTGATCTTCCGGAAATGTCGCCTCAATGATTTCTGCAAAGAGTTCGGAGGTGGACGGTGTGAACTCCGACATCTTGATCAGGGCCCGGTTGCCCGCCGCGAGTGCGGCGACCAGCGGGCCCACCGCCAGGTAAAGCGGGTAGTTCCAGGGCACGATGATGCCCGTCACACCCTTGGGCTGGTACTCCACCCGGTTGCGGGCCGGCTGGAACAGCACGGAGACATGGCGCCGGGAGGGCTTCATCCAGCGGGCCAGATGTTTGAGGGTATGGTTGATGCCCTGAACGGACGGCATGATTTCGGCGATCAGGGTTTCATCCCGGGAGCGGCAGGAAAAGTCCTGGTCAATGGCCTCGATCAGGCGTTCGCGATTGTCCAGCAGGGCCTGTTTCAGTCGCTCAAGGTGTTGTTCGCGCTCAGCAAGACCAGGAGGCGCAGACTGCCTGAAGGCCGTCCGCTGCAGGCTGAAAAGCCGTTCGGTGTGCCGGATCTGTTCTTCGCTGGCAGTTGTCGTGGTGGTTTCACTTGCCATGTTTCCTCCGGGCCTTGGTGAAAAAGTATCCGATTATTGAACTTTTTTCGGATATAAGGTTCCAACCCAATGACGCAGGGAAACCGGACATCCCCAGCGTCTCCTGAGTGAGTACTCAGGTTGGTGATTCACGAAATCCGGGAATCACCGAGCACGTCGCAAACCCTGACGATTCTCCGGCCTGTCCTGTACAGGCCGGCTTTTTGTCACTCCGCAGAATCGACGTCTTCCGGCGCCTCAAGCCAGTCGGTCAGGGCCTGACGACATTCCTCGACACCCCGCCCGGAGGTGGCTGAAAACATGATCAGGTGCTGAACGCAGCGATGATCTTTCAGCGCCTTGGCGATGCCCAGCATGCTGGTCTTGGCCTTGCCATATTTAAGCTTGTCGGCCTTGGTGGCCAGGATCATCAGGGGCAGATCGTTGTGTTCACACCACTCCACCATCATCTGGTCAAAATCGGTCAGCGGATGACGGATATCCATGACCAGTACCAGTCCCCTAAGACAGCGTCTTTCGATCAGATATTGCCCAAGGTGCTGTTGCCAGTCATCCTTCATGTCGCGGGACACACGGGCATAGCCATAACCGGGCAGGTCCACCAGTCGGCAGTTGTCCCGGTTGAGGCTGAAAAAGTTGATCAGGCGGGTGCGGCCGGGGGTTTTACTGGTGCGGGCCAGTTTGCCATTGGCCGTAATGGTATTCAGCGCACTGGATTTGCCCGCATTGGAGCGCCCGGCAAACGCCACTTCGGCGCCGGCATCGGTTGGGCACTCGTCCAGTCGGGAGGCGCTGATCAGGAATCGGGCACTGTTGAACGAAAGGCTTTTTTGAGTCAGATCAGGGTCCACGACGGTTGGTATTCCTTTGGATTTCAGTTATCGATGATTAATGTATAATGCTACACCAATTTCCGGCGGCGCGCTTTGCGTTGCCGCTGTCAGCCCCGGTTTTGAGCCTGATCGGGTCAGTGCCTGCCGGCTGCAGAATAAAGAACATTTTCTAGATTCGAAGATGAGAGAAGCGGAGCGAGCATGAAAAGACTGATCGCAGGAGTTGTTCTCGGAGTAGGCCTTACAGCGATGGCTCACGGGGCTGGAGATCCGAATGCGGGTGAACAGAAGGCAGCGGTTTGTACCAGCTGTCACGGCCAGGGCGGTGCCAAGCCGATCATGGGCAACTATCCCAAGCTGTCCGGTGTGGGCGAAACCTACCTGTACAGCCAGCTCCGGAACATCAAGTCCGGGGAGCGGGCCATCCCGGAAATGACCGGTCTGCTGGATGCCATGTCCGATCAGGATCTGCAGAACCTGGCCGCTTATTTCAGCAGCCAGGAAATGGTGGTTAACCAGGCCGATCCGGAACTGGTTGATCAGGGTGCTGCCCTGTATCGTGGCGGCAACATGGCCTCTGGCGTTCCCGCCTGTGCCGGTTGTCATAACCCGCAGGGTAAAGGCAACGAGCCTGCCGGTTATCCGCGCCTGGGTGGTCAGAATGCCCAGTACGTGATTAACCAGCTCAAAGCCTACCGTGCCGGCGAGCGCACCAGCGGCAACAATGCGTCCATCATGATGGATGTGGCCTCCAAGCTGACGGACACAGAAATCGAGGCGGTTGCAAACTACGTCTCTGGTCTGCACTGAGGGCGTCTCGACGGTCGCTGAAAAACCCGCTTCGGCGGGTTTTTTTGTTTACCTATCCGTAACCATTCCCTTGGGTCAGGCGGTGGCACTCCCTCGCTCTGGTAAGTCATAATCGGCTAAATTCCATTTTTCCTCGGAGATTGTCGATGTTCAGAGCCTTTGGTTATGCAGCCACGCTCGTCTTTTCACTGTTTGCTGCAACGGTTAGCGCCCAGTCCTGGCAGGAAGGTACCCATTACCGGACTCTGGACAATCCTCTCCATACGGAATCCGATACCGGTGTCGAAGTGGCCGAGATCTTCTGGTATGGCTGTCCGCACTGCTACAACCTGAAGCCGCTGGCGGAAGCGTGGGAAGAAAGCGCGCCGGACTATGTTAACTATGTTCGCCTGCCGGCAGCCCTGGGTCGCAGCTGGGAGCCCCATGCCTATGCTTTCTATGCGCTGCAGGCGATGGGTGAGCTGGACAAGGTCCACGATGCCCTGTTCGATGCCCTGGCCGGTGAGCACCGCCCGCTGAACGATGCTGAGTCCCTGGGGGATTTCGTCGAAGGTTATGGTGTCGATCGTGAACAGTTCATCAAGAACTACAAGAGCTTTGGTGTGCGCGCCAAGGTTCAGCAGGCCCAGTCCAAGATTCGTGGTGCGCGGGTGACCGGAACACCGACTATGCTGGTGAATGGCAAGTATGTTGTTACCGCATCCATGGCGGGTAGTCATGAACAGATGCTGGAAGTGGTCGGGTACCTGGCTGAGCAGGAGCACAATGCAGCCGGAGAATAAACGGCCCGGCCTGGCCGGGCATGCCGACGCGGCCCCCGGTAAAATACAAAGGCCTGATTATGTATAAGCGCATCCGGAGTCGGCTGGATGGGATCATCAACCCGGGGGAACGCCGCCGGGGGGGCTGCTCGGGCAGTGATCACGTCCCTGACTTCGAGCCACATCGCCACATCCGTCTGCTTACCTTCAATATCCAGGTGGGCATCAACACGTCGTCTTACCATCATTATCTGACCCGAAGCTGGCAGCACCTGCTGCCTCACCGGCGACGGTTTGACACCCTGGACCGCATTGCCGGGCTGCTCAGTCAGTACGACGTGGTGGCGCTTCAGGAGTGTGACGGTGGTAGCCTGCGTAGCGGTTACATCAACCAGGTGCAGTATCTGGCTGAGGCAGCGGGTATTCCCTACTGGTATCAGCAACTGAACCGGAATCTGGGCCAGATCGCTCAGCACAGCAATGGACTGCTGAGCCGGTTCCGGCCTCTGGATGTGACCGAGCACCGGTTGCCGGGGCTGATTCCCGGGCGAGGGGCCATCATTGCCCGTTATGGCGCTGAGGACGATCCGCTGGTGCTGGTGCTGATGCATCTGTCGCTGAGCAAGGCGGCGCAGCAGCGGCAGCTCGGCTTTATCCGGGAACTGATCTCTGACTACCGGCACGTAGTCCTGATGGGCGATATGAATGCCCATGCCGACCAGTTGCTGAATGAAACTCCCCTGAAAGAAACCGATCTTGTCCCTCTTCCTGCTTCTGCTCACAGCTTCCCCAGCTGGCGGCCCGGCAAAGCCCTGGATCACATTCTGGTCAGTCCCTCCCTGGAAATCCGCCGCTCGGAAGTCGTCAGCTATCCGGTCTCTGACCATCTGCCCATTGCCATGGATGTGGCTCTGCCCAAGGGCTATCTGGAAACCTTCTGATCCGCCTGACTGGCCTGACATGGATACGCCAAAGACAGTTTTTTGCTTGAAAGACTTGTAACTTTTGCTGAGCGTCCTATCCTTAGAGGTCTATGGATCTACATTCTGATTTATTACATACCGAGCTCCTACGGCCTTCCTGGTCTAGGCCTCCCCCCTCAGGCTGACGGTCGATGGGCCATTTCGGCCTACCCTCCGTACACCTGAATTACTGGTTCGAATCATAACGCCAGATATATATCAAACCGGAAAGGAGAGTAACCCATGCGTAAACTTGCGTCTGCCACATTGCTTTGCACCCTAACGATTCCAGGGGTTGCCAGTGCCAATTGTGGCGAGGTCTCAATCACCGAGATGAACTGGGCGTCCAACACCGTGGTAACCAGCGTTGCCAAATTCATCATGGAGCAGGGCTACGGCTGTGACGTGACCGTGGTTCCATCCGACACCGTGCCGGCGGTGACCTCCGTTGCCGAAAACGGTGAGCCGGACATCGTGACCGAGCTGTGGCTGAACTCCGCCGGTGAGGCCTATCTGCGCCTGGAAGAGCAGGGCAAGATCGAGCGCCTGACCAAAGTGCTGCGTCCGGGCGGTGTTGAAGGCTGGTGGATCCCGACCTACCTGGCCGAAGAACATCCGGAACTGACCACCATTGAAGGCATCATGGAAAACCCCGAGCTGGTTGACGCCCGCTTCAACAACTGCCCGGACGGCTGGGGCTGTCGTGTGGTCAGTGACAACCTGATTGAAGCGCTGGATCTGGAAGCATCCGGCATCGAAGTCTTCAACCACGGCTCTGGTGAGACACTGGCGTCCTCCATGGCGTCTGCGGTCCAGAGCGAAGAACCCTGGTTCGGCTACTACTGGGGCCCGACCGTGCCGCTGGGTAAATTCGACATGACCCGCGTCGAGCTCGGTGAATACAAGCCGGAAGTCCACAAGCGTAACCAGACCCAGGATGCGGAAAACCCGGGGGTATCTGAATTCCCGGCTGCTACCGTCCTGACGTCCGTGACCACCGACTTCAAGGATCGCGAGCCGGAAGTGGCTGAAATGCTGAGCCACCTGAGCTTCGAAACCTCCACCATGAGTTCCCTGCTGGCGTGGATGGACAAAAACAACGCCACCGCCGAGGAAGCGGCTGTTTACTTCCTGAGCAACTACGGTGACGAATGGTCCTCCTGGCTCAGCGACGACGCCCGTGGTCGCCTGAGCAAGGTTCTCAACAACTGATAGGCCTGCCTCACCCACCCGGCCATCCCCTCGGCCGGGTGGGTGATCCCGACACTGTCCCGTCTTTCCGATAGCGCAACGCAAAAGGCATATCGATGGCAACGTATGACTGGTTATTCTCCTCCCTGGGATTGGAGGAGTGGTGTGGCCAGGGTAAGAGTGGCGCGCCCATGTCCATGGCCGATCTGCTGGCCAAGAGCAAGGGCGACGAAGCGCAGGAGGAGTCCCTCTGGGACCTGCCGTTTCCGTCCATGGACGCACTCAATGAATCCTGTGCTGCTTTTCCCAAATCCAGGGAACTGACCAAGGGATTGGAAGATGGCTTTCTCAATATCAAGGACAGTCTGAGCCTGGTTCTGGATCCGATTACCCAGCCCCTGAGCTGGGGGCTTGATGGCGCCCTCTACGCCATGCTGAATACACCCTGGTGGCTGGTGATCCCGATTATGCTGGCCATCGTCTTTCTGGTGAGCCGCTCCTGGAAATTGGTGGCGTTTGTTGCCATTGCCATTGGCTCCCTGGCGTTTATCGATCACTACGATTACGCCATGCAGACACTGGCCATTATCTTTGTCTGCGCCTTCCTCTGTGTGCTTCTGGGCGTGCCCATAGGGATTGCCATGGCCCGCAGTGACTGGCTGCAACGATCGGCCATACCGGTGCTGGACATGCTCCAGACACTGCCGCCGTTCGTGTACCTGATTCCGCTGATCTTCCTGTTCAGCGTGACCGAATCCAAGCTGTACGGCATCGCCATTATCCTCTATGCCATCGTGCCGGTGGTGCGATTGACCGACCTGGGCATACGGCTGGTGGATAAGGAAGTGATTGAGGCGGCGGATGCCTTTGGCATGACCCCTCGTCAGAAACTGTTCAAGGTTCAGATTCCGCTGGCCCTGCCCAACATCATGGCTGGTGTGAACCAGACCATCATGATGAGTCTGGCCATGGTCGTGATCGCCTCGCTGGTCTCGGCGCCCGGTCTCGGCGTCCTGGTGCTGCGTGGTATCCGTAACCTGGAACTGGGTGTGGGTCTGGTGTCCGGTCTGGGCATCGTCCTTCTTGCCGTGATTCTTGACCGTGTCACCAAGGCCTCCCTGGCCCGGGTGAATGCGGCCCAGAAACAGTGAGGTAGCCAGTGGCTAAAAACGTCAAGATATCGATCCGAAACCTGTACAAGATATTCGGCCCGGAGCCGGATGTGGCGTTGGAGTACGTCCAGCGAGGCATGACCAAGCCCGAACTGCTTGAACAGCAGAACCATGTCCTGGGGCTCCGGGACATCAATGTGGATATCCACGAGGGTGAGATCACCGTGATCATGGGCCTGTCCGGTTCGGGCAAGTCCACGCTGATCCGTCACCTGAACCGTCTGATTGACCCCACCTCCGGTGAGGTGCGGGTCGACGGCAAGGATATCCTGAACTTCAGTGAGGAAACCCTGCGCAAGCTTCGCCGAACCACCATGTCCATGGTGTTCCAGAAGTTTGCGCTGCTGCCCCACAAGACCGTGGTGGAAAATGCCGGTCTGTCCTGGGAAATCGGTGGCCAGACCCAGAAAGACTACGAGGATGAAGCCCGTAAATGGCTCGCCCGGGTTGGACTGGAAGGCAACGAGGAGCAGTATCCGCATCAGTTGTCCGGCGGTATGCAACAGCGCGTGGGTATTGCCCGTGCGCTGGTGTCCAATGCGCCGATCATGTTGATGGATGAGGCATTCTCTGCCCTGGATCCATTGATCCGCTCGGATATGCAGGATCTGCTGCTGGAGCTTCAGGAAGAGCTTCACAAGACCATTGTGTTTATCACTCACGACCTGGATGAAGCCCTGAAACTGGCGGACCATCTGGTGATCCTCAAGGAAGGGGAGGTGGTGCAGCAGGGGGATCCCCAGGATATCCTGCTGAACCCGAACGATCCCTACATCGTGGACTTTGTCAGCGACATCAACCGGGCCCGGGTCCTGCGGGTGCGCTCGGTCATGACAGAGGCCAGGTCGGATGACGAGTACGCCGGAGAGGTGGTTGAGAATGACAACCTTGAAAGTGTGCTGGCCAAATCCGAAGGCGATGTCAGTCTTGTCTATCGTGTCGTCCGTGATGGCGAGACGGTGGGTCGTCTGTCCATGCTGGATCTGACCAAGGCGCTGGTGCCCACTGAGGGGGCCAGTCGTTAGGTTGATGCGGGCCTTCGGGCCTGCTGATCAGGCATAAAAAAACCCGGCCACTGGCCGGGTTTTTTTGTCGCCTCGAATCAATTACTTGATCTTGGCTTCCTTGTACTCAACGTGCTTGCGTACAACCGGATCGTACTTTTTCATAGCGATTTTTTCCGGAGTGTTACGCTTGTTTTTCTTGGTCGTGTAGAAGTGACCAGTGCCTGCTGAGGATACCAGCTTGATTTTCTCGCGCATGATGCGGCTCCTTATACTTTCTCGCCGCGGGCACGAAGATCGGCCAGCACAGCGTCAATGCCTTTTTTGTCGATGATGCGCATGCCCTTGGTGGAAACGCGCAGCTTCACGAAACGCTTCTCGGATTCAACCCAGAAACGGTGGTTCTGCAGATTCGGCAGAAAACGGCGACGAGTGTGGTTCATCGCGTGGGAAACGTTGTTACCGGTAACCGGACGCTTTCCGGTAACCTGACAAACTCTGGACATACTTGCCTCCGACCTGAGCAGTGGTCTCAATCAATACGAATTCGTTTTTAATGCGTCTCTGGTTGCCGGGAGCCGGTTATTTGCTCCCTGTTCGCGCCTTTGAACGGAACGCTGCCTGCCAGACGCCGCCAGAAAGGGACGCTTTTATACCAGAACTGGCCCCCCAACGCAAAAAATTGTTGGGAATTTGGCCAGCATTCCGGTGCCTGTTTACATCAAACCCCGTTCGGCGAGCGATATTACCTCACCATGCCCGATCACCATATGGTCAAGAACCCTGATATCGACCAGGCCCAGGGCTTCCTTCAGTCGCCGGGTCAGGGAAACATCGGCCGGGCTGGGCTCCGCGACACCCGAAGGATGATTGTGGGCAAAAATGACTGCTGCTGCGTTTTCTTCCAGCGCCTGGCGCACCACTTCCCGGGGATAGACAGCAGCGCCGTCAATGGTACCCCGGAACAGTTCCCGGTAACGAATCACCCGGTGGCGGTTGTCCAGGAACAGGCCGGCGAACACCTCATGGGGGTAGGTGCCGAGACGACTGGTCAGAAAGCGGCGGGTATCCTCGGGTGAGCGCAGGGGGTCACCCTGGCGCAGGGGTTCGTCCATGACCCGCCTGGCCATCTCCATGGCCGCCTGGACCTGGGCGTATTTGGCGGTGCCCAGCCCGTGAACCTGACAGAACTGGCGCCGGGAGGCGCTCATCAGCCCTCGCAGGCCGGAAAATTCCTGAATCAGGTGCCGGGCCAGATCCATGACCGGCATGCCTGCGGTGCCCGTGCGCAGAAAAATAGCGAGCAGTTCGGGGTCTGAGAGCGCTTCGGGGCCATGGGCCAGAAGCCGCTCGCGGGGGCGCTCCTCGCTGGGCCAGTGAGAGTCATTCATGCTTGCTTCCCTGCAGAGAAAGTGAAGGAGTTGGTCCAGGCCGTCCTGTGCCTGGAAGATCGCGTCTCCAGAGGTTACTGCAAACCGCGAAGGCGGTAAACGCGGCGCGGATAGCAGGCTGCCTGGCAACGCCCAACATGCTATCTTGTAACTCCTTTATTTCTTCTACTGACCGACTGGATGGGGAGCCCATGGCTGCCAGACGCATACTGCTGGGAATTACCGGTGGCATTGCCGCCTACAAAAGTGCAGAACTGGTGCGACAACTGAAAAAGGCTGGCTGCGAAGTGCGGGTTGTGATGACCCGGGGCGCCGAAGCCTTTGTGACCGCCATGACCTTTCAGGCCCTCAGTGGTGAGCCGGTAAGGACCTCTCTGCTGGACCCGGAGGCCGAAGCCGGCATGGGCCATATCGAACTGGCGAAATGGGCGGATCAGGTGGTCGTTGCGCCAGCGTCCGCGGATTTCATGGCCCGGTTGGCCCAGGGCATGGCCGACGACCTGTTGACCACCGTCTGCTGCGCCACCGAAGCACCGATTGCCATAGCGCCGGCGATGAACCAGGCCATGTGGAAAAACCATCGTACCCGACGCAACCTGTCCCTGCTGCAGGACGACCCGCAGATCTCGGTCTGGGGCCCGGACCAGGGCGATCAGGCGTGTGGCGATGTCGGGCCGGGGCGGATGCTGGAGCCGCAGGTGCTGGCCGGGCTTATTCTGGACTCGGAGGCCGAGCCGGCTTCAAGGCCACTGGCGGGTAAACGGGTGGTTATTACGGCAGGCCCGACCCGGGAGGCCATTGACCCGGTGCGCTACATCTCCAACCACAGTTCAGGCAAGATGGGTTATGCCATTGCCCGGGCTGCGGAGCGTGCTGGCGCGCGGGTTGTGCTGATCAGCGGCCCGGTGTCGCTGACAGCGCCGGATAACGTGGAGGTCCGCCCGGTGCAGACGGCCAGCGAGATGCTGGCAGCCTCGGAGAAGGCGGTGGCTGAAGGCTGCGATCTGTTCGTTGCCACCGCTGCGGTGGCGGATTACCGCCCGGAGAACCGCGCCGGAGACAAAATCAAGAAGACCAGCGAGACCATGGCGCTGCCACTGGTGCGCAACCCCGACATCCTGGCCACCATTGCCGGTCGTGAGGACGCGCCCTTTACCGTGGGCTTTGCGGCGGAAACCAGCGATGTTGCCCGGTACGCCACCGACAAGATGCATCGCAAGAAGCTGAACATGATCGTGGCCAATGACGTCTCCGTCGCCGGGCTCGGTTTCAACAGTGACGATAACGCGGTCACGGTGTTCTGGCCCGAGGGCCAGGAGAGCATCGGGCCGGACAGCAAACAGGCCATTGCCGACCGTCTGGTGGTGCTGATGGCGGAACAGAACGACAGGGCATGAACCCAATGAGCAAAAGAAAACTGCAGGTAAAAATTCTCGACGACCGGATCGGCACCGCCATCCCATTCCCGGAATACGCCACCGACGGCTCAGCCGGACTCGATTTGCGGGCCTGCCTGGCAGAACCCCTGACTCTGCGCCCCGGGGAAACCCAGTTGATTCCCACGGGCCTGTCGATCCACATCGCCGATCCGGCTCTGGCGGCTATGATCCTGCCGCGCAGTGGCCTTGGCCACAAGCACGGCATTGTTCTGGGCAATCTGGTGGGGCTGATCGACTCGGATTACCAGGGCGAGCTGATGGTGTCCTGCTGGAACCGGGGCAGCACCGAGTTTACCGTTGACGTGGGTGAACGGATCGCCCAACTGGTTCTGGTGCCGGTGGTCCAGGCCGATTTCGAGCTGGTCACGGAGTTTACGGACAGTGACCGGGGCGAGGGTGGCTTTGGCTCCACCGGCCGGCAGTAACTGCCGGGTGTGACACGACGAGCGGCAGTTTGCACGGCCTGTGTCTATAATTCCGTGTAAATGTCGGTCCGGGAAGGAAAACAGGCGGGATGCACTATGAAGTTCGGTAAAAAGAAGCAGGATCCTTCAGCGGAGGAAGCAAAGCCCGGGAAGCGGAACAAGAAAGCGAAGGGCGCGGATGGCCCCGGTAGCCAGAAACGTCTGGGCTCCGTCGCCGTTACCCAGGCCTTCGTGGTATTGCTGGCTGGCGCGGCTGTGGTTGCCCTGCTGCAGTTCCTGGTTCTCCAGCCTTCTGCCAGGTCAGCGCTTGAGCAGGCGCGCGTGCAGCAGGTGGAAAGCGCCAGGCAGCAACTGAACCAGTACCTGTCCGAACAGCAGAAGCGGGTTCAGGCGGTGGCCAACCAGCCCTTCATCGCTGAGGGCCTTGGCAACAGAGCAGGTTCCGATGAACTGGCCCGGCATCTGGAGACTGCCCTGCCCAATGCCCAGGCTGTGTTTGTCTTCCCGGAGAACGATATTCCCCGCACAGCAGACAATGACGGTCTGCTTGGCTTTGCCGGCCTGGAACTGGCACGCCGCGCCCAGAACGGCCAGCCCCTGTTGCCGGATGCCTTCCCCCGGGATAACCGCTGGTATCTGCAGTTTGCAGCCCGTGTTGCGCAGCCCGGTGGCGAACTGGCCGGCACCGTGCTGGCGGTGTTTGAGGCCTCGACCCTGCGCCCCTTCCTGGTCGCCCAGGCGGGCAGTGTCGGTAAGCTGGAGCTGATCCAGACGGTCGCCGGTACCTCAAGGACGGTGGTTGCTGCCGGTTCCGGCAATGGCACGGCGGAAACCCGGACACTGCTCAATCCCGACTGGTCGGTGTCCTACCGGACTGCTGCCGGCCCCGAGCCGGTGGTCAATCTGGTCATGGTCGCGATTGTCGTTGCCGTCCCCGTACTGGTCGCTGCCATTCTCATCTGGTTGCTGCTGTCGTCAGCCCAGCGTGGTATTCGCCAGGATGTTGCCACCCTGATCCAGTGGGCCCACAAGGTGTTTGGTGGTGAGCGGGTGAAGATGCCGACTCTCAAGTGGGACATGGTGGCGTCCACCGGCGAGGTGCTGCACCGGTTGTCCCAGGTCGTGGATAAACGGATTGCCAAGGCGTCGGAAAGCGCCAGGCCGCGCCCTGCGGCAGGCAAGGCGAAAGCCGCTGCGCCACAGGAAGAGGAAGAACCGCTGTTCCAGGATAAAGAGGTGCCCGACATCGACATGCTGGACGGTGACGAGGATGTGCTCGGGTTTGGCGGCTCCGGTGAGGCCCTGTTCGACGAAGACATTCCCGAAGTGGCGGAAGTCGAAGTGCCCGCCGTTGAGGTGTCCCCCGAGATCTTCCGTGCCTATGACATCCGGGGCATCGTCGGCCAGACGCTGTCGCCGGAGGTTGTCGAAACCGTCGGCCGGGCCATTGGCTCCGAGGCCGTGCAGCGCGGTGTGGCGTCCCTGTGTATTGGCTATGATGGCCGGCACTCCAGTCCGGAACTGTCCGAAGCCCTGGCGCGGGGCGTGATGGCCGCGGGCTGCGATGTCATTCACATTGGGGCGGTACCCACGCCGGTGCTGTACTTTGCGACCCATCATCTGGCGACCGGCTCCGGCGTCATGGTCACTGGCAGCCACAACCCGGCCAACTACAACGGGCTTAAAATCATGCTGGGCGGCGAGACGCTGTCTGGTGAGGCCATCCAGAAACTCTATCAGCGCATCCAGACCGGCGATTTCAGCCAGGGACAGGGCAGCGAGTCCCGGGAAGATGTCCGGCGAGCCTATCTGGACCGGATTGTCGGGGATATCGCGGTGGCGGCTCCGCTGCGCGTGGTGGTGGATGCCGGCAACGGCATTGCGGGCGAGCTGGGGCCCATGCTGATTGAGGAACTCGGGTGCGAAGTCACACCCCTGTATTGTGAGGTGGACGGTGACTTTCCCAATCACCACCCGGACCCGGGCAAACCCGACAACCTGCAGGACCTGATCGCCAAGGTGCAGGAAACCGGCGCCGACATCGGGCTGGCCTTCGACGGCGACGGCGACCGCCTGGGCGTGGTGACCAACAGCGGCAAGATCATCTGGCCGGACCGCCTGCTGATGCTCTTTGCCCGGGATGTAGTGTCCCGGAATCCGGGTGCCGACGTCATCTACGACGTGAAATGCAGCCGCCGCCTGGCGGGCGTCGTCTCCGAAGCGGGCGGTCGGCCCATCATGTGGAAAACCGGCCACTCCCTGATGAAAGCCAAGATGAAGGAAACCGGCGCCCTGCTGGCCGGCGAAATGAGCGGTCACGTGTTCTTCAGCGAACGCTGGTATGGCTTCGATGACGGCCTGTATACCGCCGCCCGCCTGCTGGAGATACTGGGTATCGAAGACCGTGATAGCGACGATGTCTTTGCCGATTTCCCGGAAGACATCAGTACCCCTGAGCTGAATGTGGACGTGACGGAGAGCGACAAGTTCGCCATCATTGACCGCCTTGCCCAGCAGGGTGACTTTGGCGAGGGCAATATCAGTACCATTGACGGCATCCGTGTGGACTACACCGACGGCTGGGGCCTGTGCCGTGCCTCGAACACCACCCCGGTTCTGGTACTGCGCTTCGAGGCGGAGAGCGACGCGGCCCTGGAGCGCATCAAAGCCGTGTTCCGGGAGCAACTGCAAAAAGCCGCGCCGGACCTGGTCGCGGATTTCTGACATTGAACTTTTCTGACAGCAAGGATCAACACAACACCATGGCGCTGGATCGTGAGACAGCAATGCAGGTGGCCTCGGTACTGAGCCGGGGCCTGCCCTATATACAACGTTTTACAGGCAAGACCGTTGTCATCAAGTACGGCGGCAATGCCATGGAAAACGAAGACCTGAAAAACAGCTTCGCCCGGGATGTGGTGCTGATGAAACTGGTCGGTATCAACCCGATTGTGGTTCATGGTGGCGGGCCCCAGATTGGTGAGCTGCTGAAGCGTCTGAATATCGAGTCCCGCTTCGTCAATGGTATGCGGGTAACCGATTCCCAGACCATGGATGTGGTGGAAATGGTGCTGGGCGGCCAGGTCAACAAGGAAATCGTCTCCATGATCAACTCCCATGGCGGCACCGCCGTGGGCCTGACCGGCAAGGATGCGAGCCTGATCCGCGCCCGCAAACTTGAAGTGGAAAGCCGTTCTGCGGAGATGGAAAAGCCGGAGATCATCGACATCGGGCACGTGGGTGAAGTGGCCAGTGTCAATGTGGATGTGATCAACATGCTCACCCAGAGCAACGTGATCCCGGTGATTGCTCCCATCGGCGTTGGGCCGGATGGCGCCTCGTACAACATCAACGCGGACCTGGTGGCCGGCAAGGTGGCCGAGGCCCTGAAAGCCGAGAAGCTGATCCTGCTGACCAACGTGTCCGGCCTGCAGGATGGCAATGGCAAGGTGCTCACCGGGCTGACGGCGCAACAGGTCAATGAGCTGATTGAGGATGGCACCATCCATGGCGGCATGCTGCCGAAGATCCGCTGCGCCCTGAACGCGGTGGAGAACGGTGTGCGCACCTCCCATATCATTGATGGGCGGGTGGCCCACGCCTGCCTGCTGGAAATCTTTACTGACGAAGGGGTTGGCACCCTGATTTCAAGGAACTGATTCTGACCGGAGCGGGGGACAAGGAATGAAACGCCTGCTGTCATTTCTGATCATTGCGGCACTGGTGCTGTTTGCCGTTTTCAAGGCGGGCGTCTGGTGGCTGACGGACCAGCGCATGGCGGAGGCCCGCCGGGCGCTGTCCGAGTTTGGCGTGCTGGAAAGGGGCGGCATTCATTCCTCCGTGGATGGGCGGGTCACGCTGAAGCATGCGCTCTGGCAGGACTTTCGGTTAACCCCGCCCCTGGATATCGGGACCCTGGAATTTGACGCCGGTTCGCCGGTCAGCCTGATCAGTGCGCTGGCCGATCCCTCCCATCTGCCGGAGACCTGGCGTGTGTCGGCGACGGACCTTCGCCTGACCCTGGAGCCGGCCATGTTCCGCAACTGGGTGGATGCCGGCGATCCGTCTGATGAAGCCAGTGTTCCCCTGGTGGTGCTGCCCTGTGGCCCGGACCTCAGACAGCGTCTGGGCAGCGGCGATCTGATCCGGATGGGCATCACCGACATCACCGGCGACCTTATGGTTACCCAGTCGCCGGCGGGACTCGTTGCCGAGATCAACACCGGCACCACTGGCAGCCTGGAGCTGCACTGGCAAGACACCCGTGTGGGGCCACAGAGCCTGGATACCCTCTGGAGCAACGAGTCGCCTGCTCTCGACATTCAGCTTCGGGACGCCGGACTGATGCGGCGGCTTTCCGGATACTGTGCCCGGGAAACCGGGCTGTCACTGGAGGACTGGGGCGATCAGTCGCTGGAGTTTCTGGCTCAGGCGCTGGCGGCCCGAGGCTATCGTGGCAGTCCACAGCTGATGGCGCTGTACCGGACCTGGCTGATGGATGGTGGCGAACTGACCCTGCAACTGGCCTCCGGTGTCGACCTGCCGGGGATACCTGTGCGGGCCGAAGATGACGCCACCGACAGCTGGCCGGTTCGATACAATGGTGCCGAGGTGCCGGATGTTTACCTGATGCCGGTGGAAGAACCCGCGCAGCCGGCCCCGACCACCTCGGCGGCTTTACCCGAGGATGGCGCACAGGAGCAACCACAGGGCCGGCAGTGGTATCCGGAAGCCGTTGGGAACGCCGACGACTGGATTAACCGTCAGGTCCGGGTGCTGCTGTCGAACGGTAATGAAGTCGAGGGGCGTCTGGTCAGCGTGGGTGAGCGTGAATTCGAAGTCGCCAGGACCGTGGCCGGTGGCGAAGTGGCCTATCCCATCCTGATCCGGGCCATCACCCGGTTTGAGGTCTGGCGCCGTGGCCAACAGAACTGACCGACCGGCAGGAGGTTGTTATGGCAAAAGGGACGGACAGCGCGGACCAGGTACCGGGTATCCGCGAGATGCTGGCCCGGCTGATTTCACAGCCGTCGATCAGCAGTGCCTCACCGGACTGGGATCACAGTAACGAGAGTGTCGTGCACACTCTGGCCCAGTGGCTGGAGGCACTGGGCTTTGCCATTGAGATTCTTGAAGTGCCGGGCATGTCCGGCAAGTACAATCTGATTGCCACGCTCGGCAGTGGCTCCGGAGGCTTGGTGCTGTCCGGGCATACCGACACAGTCCCCTTTGACGACCAGCGCTGGCAGAGTGATCCGTTCACCCTGACCGAGAGAGACAATCGCTGGTATGGCCTGGGCACCTGCGACATGAAAGGCTTTTTCGCCCTGGCCATCGAGGCCGCCCGGGAATTCGTCGATCAGCCACTGGCACAGCCGCTGATCATTCTGGCCACCGCCGATGAGGAAAGTTCCATGAACGGCGCCCGGGCCCTGGCCGAGGCCGGCAAGCCCAAAGCCCGTTATGCGGTGATCGGTGAGCCTACCAGCCTCAAGCCGGTGCGCATGCACAAGGGCATCATGATGGAACGCCTGAAGTTCGAGGGCCAGTCTGGCCATTCCTCGGACCCGGCGCTGGGCCGCAATGCCCTGGAAGGCATGCACGAGGCCATGGGCGAGTTGCTGTCGCTGCGCAGCCAGTGGCAGGAGGCTTACCGCAACCCCGGTTTCCGGGTCCAGGTACCCACCATGAATCTCGGCTGCATCCACGGTGGAGACAATCCCAACCGGATCTGTGCCCAGTGCGAGCTGCATTTCGACCTGCGCCCGTTGCCGGGAATGAACATGGACACCCTGCGCCAGACGATCCTGGACCGGATGAGACCTCTGGCGCAGCGGCGGGAGCTCAAGCTGACGTTCGAGCCGCTGTTTGATGGCGTTCCACCGTTCGAAACGCCGGCGGATGCGGCGCTGGTTAAAGCCTGCGAAAAGCTGACCGGCCAGCCTGCCCAGTCGGTGGCGTTTGCCACCGAAGCGCCCTGGCTGCAGATACTCGGGCTGGAGACCCTGGTAATGGGGCCGGGCTCTATCGACCAGGCCCATCAGCCGGACGAATACCTGGAACTCTCGCAGTTACAGCCCACGGTCGATATCCTTAAAGGGTTAATCAAAGCGTTCTGTCTTGAAGGAAAAGAGTCTTGAAATCAAATGACTGGCTGCACGGATTCAGGCACTCATCACCCTACATCAACGCCCATCGCGGGCGTACGGTGGTGCTGACCCTGCCCGGGGATGCCATTGAGCACCGGAACTTCATCAACATCATCCACGACATTACCCTGCTGGCCAGCCTGGGCATCCGACTGGTGGTGGCGTTCGGTGCGCGACCGCAGATCCAGTCACGTCTTGATGATGCCGGACTGGAATCCAGCTTCTCGCGGGGGCTGAGAGTCACCCCGGATCATCATCTGCCGTTGGTCATGGAGGCCATTGGTGGGCTCAGGGGCTATATTGAAAGTCAGATGTCCATGGGATTGGTCAACTCCCCCATGCACAACGCCCGTATCCGGGTGAGCAGTGGCAACTATGTCATGGCGCGGCCGGTCGGGGTTCTGGACGGAACGGATTTCGGATACACCGGTCGGGTACGCCGGGTGGACTCCCGGGGTATCGAACAGTTGCTGGAGATGGGGCACATCGTGCTGCTGCCACCGATGGGCTACTCGCCGACCGGCGATGCCTTCAACCTGTCCTATGAAGACGTGGGCAGTCAGGTTGCCGCTGCCCTGCAGGCTGAGAAGCTGATTGTGTTCATTGATGATGAAGGCCTGCTGGAGGAAGATGGCGCCCTGATCCGCGAGTTGTCGGCGCGCCAGGCTTCCGAACGGCTTCATGGCAACATGGTGACCGGCCATGACGCCGCCCTGCTGCAAGCCGCCTGTGACGCCTGTGTCAAAGGCGTGCGCCGGGCCCACATCATCAGCTATGCCGAAGACGGTGCCCTGCTGGAAGAGCTGTTTACCCGGGATGGCTCGGGCACACTGGTCAGCGGCGACAATTACGAGCAGATCCGTCAGGCCCGGGTGGAAGACATCGGCGGCATTCTGGAACTGATCCAGCCACTGGAAGAACAGGGTATATTGGTCAGACGATCCCGGGAAATGCTGGAAACCGAAGTGGACCGTTTTGTGGTGGTGGAGCGGGACGGCACGATCGTGGGCTGCGCCGCGCTCTATCACTACCAGGACGAGAGTGCAGGGGAACTGTCCTGCTTTGCGGTCAATCCGGAGTACCGTCGCGCAGGGCGGGGTGACGAACTACTGGCCATGATCGAGAAAATGGCCCGAGGGCTTGGTCTGACAAAACTGTTTGCGTTGACCACCCAGACGGAGCACTGGTTCCTTGAGCGTGGCTTTCAGGTGGGCGAGGTCAAGGACCTGCCCGGTCCCAAACTGGCATCCTATAACACCCAGCGTAACTCCAAGGTTTTTTTCAAAAACCTGTAAACCGAACGAGGCAGGATGGATCCCAGAGAACGCCGTACCAGTCAGCGACAGCCGATCAAACTGGCCGCCCAGATCCACATTGGCGGCGATACGCCGCTGCCGTGTCAGATCGCGGATTTTTGTGCCGAAGGTCTGTTCGTCCGCTATTCCGGTGAAACCTCTGGCAAGCTGGATCATCTGTTCCACCTGCAGGCTCCGAACGAGCTGATTGTCCGCTTCCGCAGCGCGGATGGTCATCGCCGCCATGATCTGCACGTGGCGCCGGTTCGCCGTATTGATGGCGCCATGGGCGTCCAGCTGACCCGTCCCAATCTCCAGGCCCTGGAAGACATGCTCGAGATGTGCGGCAGTGACGGTGACCAGGAGCGTTCCGCACTCAAGGCGCCCAATGAACAGGTGCAGTTTGTCCTGCACCAGTCGGCCCGGGCGATTATCCGTCATATCGAACCCCTGCTGGCCACCTGCTGTAGCCAGGTGACCGAGGCCCTGAGGCAGGCCGCCCAGGCTGCCACCAGCGATCAGCTGGCCAATGAGTACATTGACGCTTCGGGCATCATGCAGAGCCGGCACCGGATGATCTGGCACCAGATGGCCAAAAGTCTCGAATCCCCCCTCAAACCGGAATCCCACGAGACGCCGGACGCCAGTCTTTCAGTGGTGGACAAGAACGAATTCGAGGACTGGCTGGCGGTTCGAGTGATGGTCACCCGGGCGGACACCCTGTACCGGGGTGATCTGATGCAACTGAAACTCCGGCTCGACAAGCTGGGTATCGCCAACCGCACGGGACATCATAATCCGCTGGGGCCGGCTCTGGTCTGTGAGTCCTTTCACCGGGCCCTGGCTCAGCTCAAACTCTCCCGGGAGGTGGAGAAGGTCTGCCTGAAAACCTTCGAACAGACCGTCCTGAAAAACCTGGGTCCGCTCTACCAGGAGCTCAATGATCTGTTGATACGCCAGGGTGTGTTGCCGGACCTGGATCTGTCGCGCTATCTGAGTACCCAGGCCCGAAAAAAAACGGCCCCGCCCGCTTCGCCGCTGGAGCCTGAGGCGACTGCCCCGAAGGAGCCAGAGCCTCGTTTGGTACCCACAGAAGCAGCCGATGCTCCGCCGGTGCCCCCTTTAAAGCCCGACTCTTACCGCCGTGGATTGCCCTCCCGGGAGTTTGCCGGGCATTCCCGGGCCGCACAGACGGCCTTTGCCACCGTGCGCAACCTGCTGGGCAGCCTGCAGGCCGATCGCCTCAGCCGTGGCCAGCGGGATCCTGAGCCTTTCCCGGTCAATGCCCGACCGTTATCCAGCGGCGAGCTTCAGCGCCAGCTTCAGGAACTTCAGATTCAGGGGCCGGGGGAAACCGAGTCTCCTGCCTCGCTACGGGAGCGGGTGGTCAGCAAGATCCGCGATAACGCCGATGATGCCCGTCTGGGGGACGACGAGCAGGAAACACTGGACGTCGTGGACCGCTTCTTCAAGAGCGTGGTGGAAAGCCCGAAACTGGGTGAATACGGGCAGAGCCGGCTGCGCCAGCTGGAAGTGCCGGTGCTGAAAGTGGTGATGCGCGGCCCCGCATTTTTCGAGGACCAGGGCAGCCCTGTCAGGGGGGTGATGAACCGCCTGGCCCAGCTGGGAGTGAAAGGAGGCCGGCTTAATCCGGTGGTCCAGCGGCGCGTGGACGAACTGGTGCACCGGATCGCCTCGGAGTTCGAGCAGGATGTGGGTATCTTTGAGCAGACCGTGAGCGAACTGGACACCCTGATTGACCGCCAGAACCTGGTGTACCGTCGCAATGTCGAGCGGGTAACCGCGGCCGCCGAGGGCGCCCAAAAGGTTTCGGAATCCAAGGCCCGGGTGTCGGAAGCACTGGATGACCGGCTGGCCGGCCGTCGTGTGCCCCGCGCCGTGCTCAGCCTGCTTGATGGTGGCTGGCGGGATCTGCTGTCACTGACCTGGATCCGCCAGGGCCCGGACAGCCAGATGTGGCAGGATTACCTGTCGGTGATCGACTCCCTGCTGGAATTTGCCGACAACCCGGACGGTAACATCAACCTGCCGGAGCTGTTGCGCACCATCCAGGAAGGCCTGGCCTCCATCTCCAGTAACCACCTGCCATCGTCCCAGATTCGCGAAGAACTCAAGCGTTTTCTGGTGCGCCGGCCGGACTGGTCGCCGGATCTGGTGCAAATGCCCGAGCGTCGCCCGGACACGGTGAATGCGAAGGAAGTCAGCGAGCGCGAGCAGCGCAGCATCCAGCGCTGGATCAATCGTGCCCAGCAACTGCGCACCGGGGACTGGCTGCGTGACCAGACCCATCCGGAAACGCCGCAGTATATCCGTCTGGTCTGGATTGCCCGTGGCTTTGGCCGGTTCGTCTTCGTGAACCACCAGGGCATGCGGGTGGTGGAACTGGAACTGGATGCCCTGGCCCGACAGATGCGCAAGGGCGTGATTGTACCGGACAACCAGTATGACCGGCCGCTGGTGGATGAAAGCATCGACCGGATGGTTCGCAGTGTCTACGATCAGTTGTCCTGGGTGTCGACTCACGATGACCTGACCCGTCTGCTCAACCGCCGTGAATTCGAGCGTATGGTGGACCAGCAACTGACCCGCCGTGAGGACCACCGGAGCCTGCTGCATCTGGATTTGCGGGGATTCCAGTTGCTCAATGACACCGCCGGGCACGAGGGTGGCGACGCTGCCCTGCGGCAGGTGGCGGACATGCTGTGTCAGCACGTAAACGACGGCATGCCGGTGGCCCGGATATCGGGCACCGAGTTCGCCATGCTGGTGGCGGAAGAAGATGCCGAGCAGGTGGCGCGGAATATCGTCAAGGCGATAGAAGGCACCGGTTTCGCCCATAATGGTCGTAGCTACCAGTTGTCGGCCAATGTCGGGCTGGTGCCGGAGTTGCCTGCGCTGGTCAGCGCCGGCCGCTGGCTGAGAGCATCCGACCGGGCGCTGGCCATCGCCCGCAATAACGGGCCGGGCCGGGTTGAGCGTTATGTTCCGGATGAGGAAGACCAGTCCCGGCAGGAGCAGATCGCTGCCCGGGTGGCCGGCCTGAACAATCCGGACGACGAGCGTATCCGGCTGCGTTGTCAGAAAATCATACCTCTACACCCGCAGACCTCCATGGCGGCCCAGTACGAAATCCTGATCAGCATGTACGACGACAGCGGCCAGATGATCTCCGGCCGGGATTTCGTCACCATGGCCGAGCGTTATGACCGTATGCAGGTAGTGGACCGCTGGGTGGTTGGTCACATGCTTGACTGGCTCAGGGACCGGGCGCCGGATGCCATTGGCGTGGCGGGAGTGTGCATCAACCTGTCCGGGCACTCGCTCAATGATCAGTCCCTGCTGGAATTTATCTACGAGAAGCTGAGCGAGAAAGACGCGCCTATCGAGCGGCTCTGGTTCGAACTCACCGAGGCTGCTGCCATCAACGATGTTCAGGCGGTGGCGGATTTCATGGCGGAAATGCAGGAGATTGGCTGCCGGTTCTGCCTGGCCAATTTCGGCAGCGGTCCCGGATCGTTCGAATTTCTGCGGTCACTGCCGGTCGATCTGATCAAGATCGACAGCGCCTTTACCGCGCGCCTGGACGTGAACCAGAACGACCAGGCAATGGTTCGCTCCATGGTGGACATGGCCCATTACATGAAGCGGGAAGTCATTGCCGCCCAGGTGGAATCCCGAAGTGTGCTCGATACCCTCAAACAGCTGGGTGTGGACTATGCCCAGGGCTTCGTGGTTGAAAAGCCGAGACTGCTGGAGAGCCTCGGCTAGGCCGTGAGCGCGCCGCTCTGGTAATCCCGCAGCGCCTGTTCCACTTCCTCGCGGGTATTCATCACGAACGGGCCGTACTGCACCACCGGTTCCCGTAGCGCTTTGCCGGCAATCAGCAGCAGCCGGGCGCCATCGTCTCCTGCTTTCAGGTGCACCTGCCCGCCCTCAGAGAGAAGGCTGGCTCCGGACCGGGTCAGGGGCTTCTCTTCGTCTTCTGTAACAATCCGCGCATCGCCTTCGTAAAGGTAGACCATGGCACTGAGTGCCTCGTCTACCGGCAGCATGATGTCGCTACCCGGCGCCAGATGGATGTCCGCGTACAGTGGCCGGGTGGTGCCGCCGACGACGGCGCCAGCGAGGGTCTGGCCTTCGATGTCCAGTTCTCCGGCAATCAGGCGGACACTGGCATCGCCCACCTGGAACGCCGGAATGTCCTCGGGCTGGATGTCCCGGTAGCCCGCCGGTTTCATTTTTTCATCCGCTGGCAGGTTCAGCCAGAGCTGGAAGCCGCGCATCAGGCCGGATTCCTGCTGGGGCATTTCGGAGTGCACGATGCCACGGCCGGCGGTCATCCACTGCACGCCCCCGCTGCGCAGATCTCCCCGGTTACCCAGGTGATCCTCGTGGAGCATGTGACCGTCGATCATATAGGTCACGGTCTCGAAGCCCCGGTGAGGGTGTGGCGGGAAGCCGGCAATGTAGTCCTGGGGCTGGTCCGAGCCGAACTCATCCAGCATCAGGAACGGGTCCATGCGGGCATGGGGATTGTTGCCCAGCGAGCGCCGGATGCGCACACCGGCGCCGTCGGAGGTTTCCTGGGCGGCGATGGTGCGGGTGATTGAACGAAGCGTCATTTCGTCCTCCTGTCTTGGTTATACCCGTTATTAAACCGGGGTGACGCAGAGGATGAAAACGCAGAATTCTGGCGGGGCAATTCAAAAAAACTGAAGGGCGGCAGCGGGAGCTGCCACCCGGAGGTATCACTCCACGTTGCGGGAGTAGAAAATCTCCAGCATCTCACGGCGTAGCCGGTCTTCAATGGACTGGGCCTCAGCTGGGTCCAGGTCGGTGGCATTCACCCCGAATACGTAGTTATCCAGGTCGAAGTTTTTCAACATCATCTTTGTGTGGAACAGGTTCTCCTGATACACGTTCACATCGATTGTCTGGTAGGCGTTGCGGGTGTCCTCGGTCAGATAGTTCTGGATCGAGTTGATATCATGATCAATGTAGTGCTTGGTGCCGTCCACATCCCGGGTAAAGCCTCGCACCCGGTAGTCTACGGTCACTACATCGGAATCAAAGCTGTGGATCAGGTAGTTCAGTACCTTCAGCGGCGAAATCAGCCCGCAGGTGGACACATCGATATCCGCCCGGAACGTGCTCACGCCATCGTGTGGGTGGCTCTCCGGGTAGGTGTGCACGGTCACGTGGCTCTTGTCGAGATGGGCCACGATGGTGTCCGGTAGCGGGCCGGGCGATTCCTCGTTGTTGGCCTCGCCGTCGGTCAGTTCGTGCTCAGCGATCAGCATGGTCACCGAGGCGCCATGGGGCTCGTAGTCCTGGCGGGCGATGTTCAGCACGTTGGCGCCGATGATCTTCACCACATCCGTGAGAATCTGGGTCAGTCGCTCGGCGTTGTACATCTCGTCAATGTAGTCGATGTACGCCTCGCGCTGCTCTTCGGTCTGCGCGTAGCAGATATCGTAGATGTTGAAGCTCAGGGATTTGGTCAGGTTGTTGAAACCGTGGAGTTGAAGTTTGCTTTCCATGATCCGGCCTCCTTATTCCGCCGCCCGGATTTCATAGCTGTGGGTGATGTCCACCCCTGCGCTGTCGAGCATGATCGATGCGGAACAGTACTTTTCTGCGGACAGGCTGACTGCCCGCTGGACCTGCTTCTCTTTCAGGTTGTTGCCTGTCACCACGAAGTGCAGGTGGATCTTTGTAAACACCGCCGGTACGGCGTCCGCCCGTTCTGCTTCAAGCTCGGCATGGCAGGCGGTGACGTCCTGGCGGCTCTTCTTCAGGATGCTCATCACATCAAATGAGGAGCAGCCGCCAACACCCATCAGCAGCAGTTCCATGGGCCGGGGGCCGAGGTTTTCGCCGCCGTGGTCGGGCGGTCCATCCAACTGAACGCTGTGGCCCGTGCCACTGGTGGCCTTGAAACTGGCATTGCCTGTCCAGTCAATGGTTGCTCGCATTTAGGGATCTCCGTCAGGCGTATCTGTGATGGCACCTTGCCATGGTGAAATACCCGCGATGCTAGCACAGACGGGTTACAGCTACAGCAGCAGAAAAACATCATGGAATGTGTGGATAAGCCCGCAACAACAGGGGGCGCTTGTTGCCGAAAGTTAACCGTCTTGTTATAACTGGATGTTAATCTGACAATTCCCCAAAACTTGTAGGGAAAAGCGACAGAAAAACAATAATAACCAGGGAAAAGCCACATTTTCAGGAGGCTCGCGCCGCACCATGGCTACTATCGTTAAGCCGGTTGAACAGAAAACCAAGCACTTGGATTATTTTCTTTCCCAGTGCCACCGTCGGCACTATCCGGCCAAAAGCACCATCATTTACGCCGGTGACAGCAGTGATTCACTGTTCTACATCGTCAAGGGATCTGTGACGGTCATCATTGAGGATGACGAAGGTCGCGAGATGATCATGGCCTACCTCAACGCCGGGGCCTTCTTCGGCGAAATGGGCCTGTTCGATAACATGGATTCCCGCAGTGCCTGGGTGCGGGCGAAAACAGAATGCGAAGTGGCTGAAATCAGCTACACCAAGTTCCGGGAGATTGCCCAGGAAGACCCCCGGGTGCTCTATTTTATCGGTGAACAGATGGCCTCCCGCCTGCGCCAGACCACGCGCAAGGTGGGCGATCTGGCGTTCCTGGATGTCACCGGCCGTGTGGCGCGCACGCTGCTTGACCTGTGCAAGGAACCGGATGCCATGACCCACCCTGATGGCATGCAGATCAAGATCACCCGTCAGGAAATCGGCCGTATTGTGGGCTGCTCCCGGGAGATGGTCGGCCGGGTGTTGAAAACCCTGGAAGATCAGGGATTGGTCAAGGTGAAGGGCAAGACCATGGTGGTGCACGGCACCCGCTGAGGGTGGCTTAGCGGATCATGCCGGTGCGGGCGCGGCCATTGAGCGCATAGAGCGTCACCAGCACCAGGAAGGAAAACACCACCAGCCCGGCCGACAGCCAGTGGGCCTGGGCGTATTCCAGCGATTCCACGTGGTCATAAATGGCCACGGACAACACCCGCGTTTCCCCCGGAATGTTGCCGCCAATCATCAGGATGACCCCGAACTCGCCCACCGTGTGGGCGAAGGTCAACACACCGGCACTGACAAACCCGTTACGGGCCAGCGGCAGTGCCACCCGCCAGAACCTTTCCGCCGGTGACGCGCCCAGGGTGGCGGCCGCCTCGAGCAGGCTTTCCCGCACCTCCCCAAAGGCATTCTGCAGTGGATGCACGGCAAACGGCAGGGAATAGACGACCGACGCCACCACCAGTCCCCAGAAACTGAACGGCAATAGCCCCAGCCCCAGGTTTTCGGTCAGCTGGCCGATCCAGCCCTCCGGCCCCATCACCAGCAGCAGATAAAAGCCCAGCACTGTGGGAGGTAGCACCAGAGGCAGGGCCACTATCGCCGATATCGGCTGGCGTGACCAATGGCGGGTTCGGGCCAGCCACCACGCCATGGGGGTGGCAATGAACAGCAGCACCAGGGTGGTAAGTGACGCCAGGCGCAGGGTCAGCCAGACCGGCTCCCAGTAGGTTTCAAGCATGGTCAGTCCGGGATGTCATAACCGAAGCGGCGAATGATGTCCCGGGCGGTTTCGGTCTGCAGAAAGCCCAGCCAGGCCCGGGCTGCGGCGTTGTCCTCGCCCTGGCGTAACAGAATGGCCTGCTGCTCTATCGGCTGGTAAAGGCGCTGGGGCACCTGCCAGGCTCGCCCTTCCTGTTCCGGCCAGGCGCGCACCTGGGACAGGGCGACAAAGCCGGCTTTGGCATTGCCGGTTGCCACAAACTGGAAGGCCTGGGCGATGGAGTCACCACGGACCAGTCTGGGCTGAAGCGGCTGCCACAGCTCCAGTGCCTGCAGCACCTGTTGTGCCGCCAGGCCATACGGGGCTGTTTTCGGATTGGCAATGGCCAGGCGCTGGAAGTCACCATCTGCCAGGTAATCCTGCGGTGAATCAAAAGTCTCCGGTTCCGGGCTCCAGAGCACCAGTTTGCCCTGAGCGTAGGTAAAGCGGGTGCCGGGCACGCCCACGCCTTCCTGTTCGATGCGCTCCGGCCGTTGAACATCGGCCGCCATGAACACGTGATAGGGGGCGCCGTTACGGATCTGGGCGTAGAGCTTGCCGGTTGAGCCAAAACTGGCTGATGCGGTGTGCCCGGTGCTGGCCTCGAAGGCCTGAATCAGTTCGCGGGTGGTGTCCGTAAAGTTGGCGGCCACCCCCAGGCTGACCTCGCCGGCGCTGACGCTGACGGTGGTCATGAGCAGCAGGGCAGCAACCAGCTGACGGACAGGCTTATGGGGCATGGTGTGGGCTCCGGCGGATTAGCGGTTCTGGCGGTACATGTCCACCAGTGGCTCCAGCGTGGTCTGCCACTGGTCCAGCCACTGCTGCACCGGCTTGGGCGTCTTGCCAGGCTTTGGCCAGGGCACCGGGTATTGCGGCGGCTGGAACAGGGGCGCCAGCAGTGAGCCAGCGGTGATGTCGGCCCGTGAGAAGCTATCGCCGGCCAGGAACGGCTGCTGGCGATAGCTTTCGGCCAGATCCGTAATCAGCTGTTCCAGGATCTCCTGCGCCGCGTCTGCGGTTTTCTGGTTGATCTTCATCCAGTTGCGCATCACCTCATCCACGCGGCTGAAAGCCAGGCTCAGGAGGATGCGGTTGTAGAAGGGTGTGCCTGCCGTCAGCATCGGCACCACCACCTTCGGGCGCTGCAGGAAGTAGTGGTAGACCCAGGTGCGCACCGCCGGGCCGGCTTCGTCATCCAGGCGTTTTTCCCAGGCCAGGGCAGCCTCACGGGCAGCCGGATCTGCCGGTGTCAGCGGTTTTTCCGGGAAGGCCTGATCCAGGTGATCGAGGATCGCAGAGGACCCCTGGATGATGTCGCCGTTGTGGTCCAGCACCGGAACCGAGGAGCCGGCCCCGGTCAGCTTCTTGATGGTTTTGACATGCTGGCCGGGCAACAGGTTGACCGGCTGATACTGGATACCCTTGTAATCCAGTGCCCAGCGGACCTTCTCCGAATAGTGCGAAATGCAGAACTGATAGAGTTTGATGGCCATGGCGATACTCCCGGTGTCTGGTGACGCAAGATTAACCTTTCTGTCAGGGTTTTCCCAATACGGGAGGCGTAAAATGAAACAGTATGTGACGGATTTTCAGGGGTTTATATGAGTCTTGCAAAGAATATCATGGCCATGCTGCTGGTGACGGGGTCACTCTGGGGCTGCTCACTCAGCCAGGAGCGTGAGGGCGACGGCAGCGAGACCCTGGCCGGCAGCCAATGGCGGGTTGAAGCCATCGGTGATCAGCCGGTGGCTGAAGGCAGCACCGTGACCATTGGGTTCAGTGAAGACGGCCGGGTGTTTGGTTCCTCCTCCTGCAATCGCTACAACGGTGGCTGGCACGTTCAGGGCGGTACCCTGGAATTTTCCCAGATGGCGGCGACCCGCATGGTGTGTCCGGACCCGGCCATGGCCCAGGAAAACCGCTTCCTGGAACTGCTGGAAGATGTGCACCGGTACCAGCTCGAAGCCGATGGCCGGCTGGTTCTGGAAACGCCGGAAGGTGTGACGATCACCGCCGTACCCAAAGGCTCGGAAGCGGTCTGAATAAACGGGCGTCGGTGCCAGACTGTCAAAGGACTGCAGCACTCTGTCTTCAGACTGTCATCTGGACATGGCAAGGAGTCTGGTATGACGGAACTGAAAGCACTGACACCCCACAGCGTGATTCCTGCCGAACAGGCGCGCCGGGATAGCCGGCAGAAGCGCCTGCTGCGCAATTTCCTGCCGGAGATGATCGAACTGGAACGGCTGCTGGCGGAAGCGCCGGCACGGGTGACCAGTTCGGTGGTCTCCCGTATCCCCCTCAAGGATCTGGAACTCCCCATTTACCGGGTGGATATTGGTTCACCCAACGCCGATGCGCCGGTGGTGCTGATGGTGGGTGGCGTCCATGGCCTGGAACGCATCGGCAGCCAGGTAGTGGTTGCCTGGCTGGCTTCCTTTCTGGCCCGGCTGGGCTGGGATGACGGCCTGGGCCAGTTGCTGGAGCGGGTGCACATTACCCTGCTGCCCATCCTCAACCCGGGCGGCATGTACCTGAACCAGCGCGCCAACCCCAATGGCGTGGACCTCATGCGTAATGCGCCCATCACCGCCCAGGACCGCAGCACCTTCCTGCTGGGTGGCCAGCGTTTTTCACCCCGTCTGCCCTGGTACATCGGGGATCCGGAGCAGGGCATGGAGGCGGAAAACCGGGCCCTGGAGTCGGTCATCCGGGACGTGCTGCCGGGCCGGCCCTTCAGCCTGGCGCTGGACTGCCACTCCGGTTTTGGCTGGCAGGACCAGATCTGGTTTCCCTACGCCTATCGCCGCCGGCCCATGCGCCGTATCGGCTCGGTTATGGCGCTCAAACTGATCTGGGAGCAGGCCTACCCCAATCACACCTACCAGTTTGAGCCCCAGTCTGCCCATTACCTGACGCACGGCGACCTCTGGGACTATTTTTATAAACAGATGAACCGGACCAGTCAGGGGGTATTCCTGCCCCTGACCCTGGAAATGGGCTCCTGGCGCTGGATACGCAAACGCCCGAGGCAGTTGTTGCGACTGCAGGGCTTTTTCAACCCGCTGGCGCCCCACCGGCAACAACGGGTTCTACGCAGTCATCTGCCCTGGCTGGACTTTCTGGTGCGTGCGGCTGCCAACCACCGGAACTGGCTGCCGGGTGAGGCCGACGAGCCCCTGCTGCGACAGGCCGCCATCATGCACTGGTATCAGGAGCGCAACTGATATGCACTGGATTCTGCTGCGGGGGCTTACCCGTGAGCATGCCCACTGGGGCCATTTCCCCACGCAGTTGCGCGAGGCGTTTCCTGACCAGCAGTTTCACACCGTGGATCTGCCCGGCACCGGTATCCGTTTCCGGGACGAATCCCCGGCCAGCATTGCCGGCATCCGCGAACGGGTGACCGGGCAGGTCCGGCATATTCCCAGGCCACTGGGGCTGATCGCCCTGTCCATGGGCGCCATGGTGGCCATCGACTGGGCCCAGCATGCAGACCCGGGAGAGGTGCAGCAACTGGTACTGATCAACACCAGCACCGGCTTCAGTCCGTTCTGGCGGCGTATGCGGCCAGGCGCCTGGCCAAAGATGCTGCGGCTGCTGGCCCGGCGGGAATGTTTCCACCGGGAGGGCGACATCCTGCGGCTGACCTCCAACAACGATATTCCCCTGGCGCTCAATAAACGCTGGTACAGCATCCAGCGCCAGCGGCCGGTCAGCCGGGCTAACGCCATGAGGCAACTGTTCGCGGCCGCCCGCTATCGACCCCGTAAGAAGCGCCCCATGAGTGATGCCCTGTTGCTGGCCAGTGAAGCCGACCGCATTGTGAGCTGGCGCTGCAGTGCCGAACTGGCCCGTCGCTGGTGCTGGACACTGACATGCCATGGCAGTGCCGGCCATGACCTGCCCCTGGACGACCCCGACTGGTGTATCCGCCAGCTTCGGGAATGGCTGGCGGACCAGGACTGCTTGACGCGGTGACCGGTTAACGGCAGCCTCAGAGCTTCCAGGTTCAATTTCCTGACGGAGCTAACAACAATATGAAAATCTTCGAAACCAAGACCGCCCCCAATCCCCGCCGGGTCCGCATGTTCATGGCCGAGAAAGGCCTGCTTGAAGAAGCTGAGTTTGTGGAAGTGGACATCGAGAAAGGCGAGAACCTCACGCCCGAGTTCATCGCCCGCAACCCCATGAAAAAAGTCCCGGTGATGGAGCTGGATAACGGCACCTGCATCGCCGAGACCATGGCCATTTGCCGTTATTTTGAGGAAGCCTACCCGGATACCCCGAAACTGCTGGGTGAGAACCCGGAACACAAAGCCCTGGTGGAACAGTGGCTGCGCTGGATCGACTTCTATTTCTTCCTGCCCACCGGCATGTGTTTCCAGCACACCACCGGCTACTTCAAGGACCGCATGAACCCAATCAAGGAATGGGGCGACGAGTGCGGCAAGCAGGTGCTGGATTTCATGGCGTTTCTGGATAAGCACCTGGAAGGCCGTGAATACATCTGCGGTGATACACTGACCGCCGCCGATATTAATGCCTTTACCACCCTGGCCTTTGCCCGGGTAGTGAAAATCCGCATCGCGCCGGAACAGGCCAGTCTTCAGGCCTGGTTTGATCGCATCAAGGCCCGGCCGTCGGCGGGCGCCTGACCCAATAACTGAAGAAGGATACCCCATGACCGACCAGGACCGGCTGAGTTGCGCGCTCGATCGCATCGACCAGGCCAACCGGGCAGACCCGAACACCGAGCAGGTGGACAGCGAGACCCTGCCACGGGAATACGCCTACAGCCTGCATATGACACGCTGGCTGTTTGCCCTGGAAGCCAGCCCGTCCGAACGCATGCAGATTGCCTGCCGGGCCCAGCATATCGAGCGCTGGACTATTCCGCGCAGCGACTTTGGCGAGGGCCGCAAGAACTACTACCTGTGGCGCCAGGCCTGCGGGCGTATGCACGGCCGGCGAGCGGCTGCGATCATGGCCCAGTGCGGGTATCCGGCGGAAGAGTATGAGCGGGTCCAGACCATTCTGACCAAACGGGAACTGCGCCAGGACCCGGATACCCAGCTACTCGAAGACGTGGCCTGCATGGTGTTCCTGGAGCGGTACTTCGCCCGGTTCTACGAGGAGAAAGCCGAGTACGACCGGGAAAAGTGGCTACGCATCGTTCGCCGCACCTGGGGCAAGATGACCCCTCGTGGCCACGAGGCGGCGCTGAAGCTGGCGGAGGGCATGCCGGCCCATCTGCTGGAACTGCTGCAGGAGGCGCTGGCGGATCCGGAGGCCTGATCAGGCCTCCGGAAAGAACAGCTCCCGCAGTTTTTCGCCGGGTTCCGGTGCGCGCATGAACGACTCGCCCACCAGAAACCCGTGAATGCCCCGGCTGGCCATGGCCTGCACATCGGCAATGGTCATGATGCCGCTTTCGGTGATGGTCAGACGGTCATCGCCAATGCGCTGGTGCAGGTTGTAGGTGGTGTCCAGCGAGACGTCGAAGGTGTGCAGGTCCCGGTTGTTGATACCCACCAGCGGGGTGGAGAGCGTCAGCGCGTCGTCCAGTTCCTCGCCATTGTGGACTTCCACCAGCACATCCAGCCCGATCTCATGGGCGATGCCCTCCAGCTCCTGCATCTGGTGGCGGCTCAGGCAGGCGGCAATCAGCAGGATACAGTCCGCCCCGATGGCCCGGCTTTCATACACCTGGTAGGGCGAGACCATGAAATCCTTGCGGATTACAGGCAGGGCGCAGGCCTCGCGGGCTGCTTTCAGGTAGTCCTCGTGGCCCTGGAAAAAGTCGTGGTCGGTCAGAACCGACAGGCAGGCGGCGCCACCGTGTTCGTAACTGGTGGCAATCTGCTCGGGCACAAACGGATCGCGGATCACGCCCCGGCTGGGAGAGGCCTTCTTGATCTCCGCAATCACCGCCGGTGTCTGTTGCTCGATGCGCTGGCGCATGGCGTCTGCAAAACCACGGGCGGCGGGCTGATCGCCGGCCATGGCCTTCAGGTCCGCCAGGGAAAGGTCACGCTGGCGCTCCTCAATCTCTTCCCATTTGCGCTCAACAATCCGGCGCAGGATGGTGGGCGTTTTATCCAGATGTCTGTCGGTCATGCCTTGGCCTCAGAAGCAGTGCGAGAAATCGGCCAGTTCCGACATCTTGCCGGCGGCCAGGCCTGAGCCCATGGCGTCCAGCGCCATATCCACCCCTTCCTTCGCGGTGTCGGCCAGGCCGGATACATAGATAGCGGCGCCGGCATTCAGGGCGATCATGTCGCGTGCCTTCTCGGTGATTTCGTCATGGGTGCGGCCGAAGGCGGCACGGATCAGCGCCAGGGATTCCTCGGAGGAATCCACAGACAGCCCCACCAGTGACTGGCTCTTGATGCCCAGGTCTTCGGGGGTGATGTCGTATTCGGTGATCTTCCCGTCTTTCAGTTCCGCCACGTGAGTGGCAGACGCCAGGCTGATTTCATCCAGGCCATCCTTGGAATGCACCACCATGATGTGCTCGGCGCCCAGCCGATGCAGCACTTCCGCCATCGGGTAGCAGAGCTCTTTGGTGAACACGCCGATCAACTGGCGGGTAACGCCCGCCGGGTTGGTCATCGGGCCCAGAATGTTGAAAAGCGTACGGCAGCCCAGTTCCTTGCGCGGACCGATGGCATTCTTCATGGCGCCATGGTGGGCCGGGGCAAACATGAAACCGACACCGATCTCGGCAACGCAGCGGGCGACTTCCTCCGGCTTCATGTCCAGGTTGATGCCGGCCTTCTCGATCAGATCCGCGCTGCCGCTCTTGGACGACACACCCCGGTTGCCGTGCTTGGCGACAAACCCGCCGGCGGCGGCCACCACGAAAGCGGCCGCAGACGACACATTGAACAGATTGGCGCCATCGCCGCCGGTGCCTACGATGTCCACCATCGGGCTGGCATCCACCGTGACGCCAGTGGCCAGCTCCCGCATCACCTCGGTGGCGCCGGTAATTTCATCAATGGTTTCGCTCTTCAGGCGCAACCCCATCAGGAAGGCGCCGATCTGGGCATCCGTGGCCTCACCGTTCATCACGATGCGCATGACCTCCTTCATTTCCTCCCGGGACAGGTCCAGGTTGGAGGCAATGCGGTTGAGCGCTTGTTTCATGTCCATGTGTCGGCCTCTTACATTCTCAGGAAATTGCGCAGCAGTTCGTGACCCTGCCCGGTCATGATGGATTCGGGGTGGAACTGCACGCCTTCAATGGGCAGCGTTTTGTGGCGAACCCCCATGATCTCCTCCACCGAGCCGTCGGACTGGCGGGTCCAGGCGGTGACTTCCAAGCAGTCCGGCAGGGTGGTCTTGTCAATCACCAGGCTGTGGTAGCGGGTGGCCTGAAGCGGGTTGTCCAGGCTGCGGAACACGCCGCTGTCGCTGTGGTACACCGCCGATACCTTGCCGTGCATCACCTGGCCGGCGCGAATCACATCGCCGCCAAACACCTGGCCAATGGCCTGGTGCCCCAGGCAGATGCCCAGAATCGGCAGCTTACCGGCAAAGTGGCGAATCGCCTCCATGGAAATGCCGGCCTCGTTGGGCGTACAGGGGCCTGGGGACACCACCAGCCGTTCCGGCTTCAGTGCCTCAATTTCTTCAACGGTGATTTCATCGTTCCGATGCACCTGTACATCCGCACCCAGCTCCGCCAGGTACTGGACCACGTTGTAGGTAAAGGAATCGTAGTTGTCGATCATCAGCAGCATAGCGACTACCCGTGCGTGTTGACTGTGGATTGGCTCGCCATGCCGGCGGAGTTACCAAACATTCTGCTCACGTAACCGTTGCCCGGCGTGTGAAAGGAATAGAAGGAGGATTATTGCAGCCAGCCGCCGCCGGTACAATATCGGGTTGCCGGGGTGAAACCTGACCAGCACCCACGCCTACCAACCCGGGAGTTATACGAACGCGTTCGCAAAACCCCGCTGCAAACAAAAGAAAGCCTGCTAACCTTATGAAAACACAGTAGGGAAACATGTAGATCATGCGATCTATTCCATTACAGGAGGAGAACAGGGATGAAACTGAACCCGCAGGATTTTGTCGTGATGAAAGGCGCCAGGCCTATCCCTATGCTGACCGCCTATAACTGTCCCGTTGCCAGAAGCATCGAAGAAGCCGAGGTTCCGGTGATTCTTGTTGGCGATACGGTCGGAATGGTTGAGATGGGCTTTGATAGCACCCGAGATGTCACCATTGAGCACATGGAATATCACATAGGCGCTGTGCGCCGTGGCGCCAAGGAAACCCATATAATCGGTGACCTCCCATACGGTACCGATGTTGATCCGGAAACCGCATTGACCAACGCTCAGCGGCTTATCCGGGCCGGTGCAGATAGCGTGAAACTCGAAGGCGCCAATGTGCAGGTTATCCGGCACCTGGTGGAGCACAATATTCCAGTGGTAGGCCATACGGGTCTGCTTCCTCAGACGGCCAAAAACTTCAAGCAGGTTGGCCGGTCCAGCGAGGAAGCGACGAGAATCCTGAATGACGCCCAGGCCATTGAAGATGCGGGGGCGTTCATGGTGGTGCTTGAACATATCCCTTATTCACTGGCAGGCGAGATTACCAAGGCTTTGTCGATTCCCACTATTGGTATTGGCGCGGGCCCGGATTGTGATGGGCAGGTCCTGGTCATCAATGATGCGTTGGGCCTTGGTGATTACTGGCCGCCATTCTCGAAGCAGTATGCTTACGTCAGCAAAACCGTGCTGAAAGTGGCGAACGAATTTTCCAGGGAGGTTGGGTCCCGGAAGTTTCCGAGCAACATTATCCAGTTCACTGGCACCAATTGAAGTCAATAAATGGCTGTTGTCGACGCACCTATGCGGGTGCGTCGACACGTCTTGTCGCTGCCTGGATAGTGCACAAACTGTAAACAATTGTAGTATTTCAGCGTTTCCGCTTGATCAATATTCTCTCCCTGCATAGGTTAAGCCTGTGTAATACTCATGTTTTCTGGCTTTCCATCCAGCCCTCACCTGCATAGTAGAAAAGCATGTCCAAGTTACAGGCCCCGCGGGGGCGTTTGTTTCTGTTCACCCTGATCTCTGTTCTGCTGCTGGAAACAGGCACGGTGCAGGCGAAGGTCTACAAATGGGTGGATGCACAGGGGCAGGTGCATTATTCCCAAACGCCGCCGCCCAAAGCGATAGTGACGGCGAAAGACTCGGAGGTGATGACGGGGCTGTCGCGCAAGTATTTCCCCCGTGAAAAGGATGGCGAAACCTACTGTGCCGGCGAGAAGCTGTACAAGATCAAGTCCTATGACGTTGAGAACACCATCTATTTCCTGATTGAGGAAAAGGACCGGTTTGAGCAGCTTGTGGGCGCGGAAAGCGATACCGAACGGCGGGATGTGCTTCGCTGCAAGGCCCAGTATTACACCAACGAATTGCAGCAGCACAGCAACCGGATTGATCAGATCCGGCGCGAATACGAGACACTGGAAAAGCGCCGTGTCGCCATGGAGAAAAGCAAAGACGGTTGCTATTCCGATAAAGACAAGACCCTGTATGTGGGAGAGGAAGCGCGGGACATGGTGCAATGCCTGGACCGTTACGACAGCCTGAACGAGATCGAGCAGAGGCTACGCGACCTGAAGAAAGTGTACTTTGCAATCAAGGAGAAACTGGATGGTTAGGATGATCATGGGCGCCGGCGTATTGCTGGCGTTCGCATACTACATGATGCCTTCTGAGAGTCAGGTTCAGGCTGTTGAGGCCCAGCGGGAGTACCAGAAAGATACGAAGGTCTTTCTGGAGCAGCAGCGGGTCGCCCGGTCAATTATGAATGATGACAGGGTGGTGGAGCTGGCCAAGCGGGTCCGGTCCGATCTGGACCGGGAGCGGTTCAACCCGGCCTGGTACATTATGGGGCGCCTGGAGGAGAATAACCCGGACATAGTCATTGCATCACTGTCCGAGTCCGGGGAGATGACGTTCACCAACGAAGCCAAGGACGTGAAGGTGGCCTGCAGACACATCGATCAGCAACAGATGTGGCTGACCGAGTGCATGGCGACGTCCCTCAATGAAGCAGACTTTATCGACAAGACAGTCTACTAATGGCCGTGCCCTAGAGGGCGTCGAGCCTCTGCAGCTTGATTTCGCGACCGTCGCTTGTCCGCCTCAGGGTGATCGATTCCGGGCGTCTGTCGAGGATGCGCCACTCGTAGGTATCGCCGGTGTAATAACGCTCCCGGGTATAGTCGACGATCACCTCCAGTGACATGACCGGGTCCTGCCAGTGCCAGTTTCCTTCGGCTCGGGTCTTGTAGCGACGCGGGCCATTGTGGGTCAGCAGCTTGAAACGGCCATGGCCGAACTCGTAAATACGGGTCCGGTTTTCGGTGTTAAACCACTTGCCGTAAAGATCGCTGGACAGGGGCGTGACCCGGGTGGGCTGAAGACGTTTGAGCGAGAGTTGCTGGCCCTGCCGGGTCAGCTTCAGGGTTTGGTCGTCCAGCCGGGAGACGATGTACTCCTGTGGCTCGTTGAACCTGGCCTCATAGCGGTTGGAGTTGCCGTAGTCCAGGGTGAGGGCATCGTTGCTGAGTTGGTAGCGCCCCTTTACGCGTGTCCTGAACTGCCGGCTGTCGGGGCGGTGTTCTTCGTGCCAGAACTCACCTCCCGGGTAAAACCGCAGGTTGATCGTGGCGCCGTCCGGGCTCCGTCCCCACCAGCTGCCGGCGAGGCGTTCGAGCCTGCTTTTCCGGGAATCTTCATCGATCAGTTCTACCTTGTCTTCTTCCCCGCCAGAATTGACGGCGGGCGGTTGCGCCCCGAAGTGAACAACGCCGTTGTCATCAACCCATTTGTAGACACTCTGGCTGCTGGCGGTGGTACTCCAGAAGGCCAGGCTCCCCAGGATGATGATCAGGATGGCGTTGTTGGTCACTTCGGTTTCCTTCTTGTTTCGGTCATGTCATGGATGATGTGTCGACACATCCAGAAGTTTCTACGATAGCTGGAAAAAAGCAACTTTCGGGTCTTGGTCCCCTCGCAATAGGGTTACTGCGTCCGGAAACATGCTTTGAAAAACGTAACCCGTTGCCCCGCCCTCTCTCTGCTTTCCCCGTGAGTGACCGTCAACCAAGCCCGTAAAGCCTCCGGATCTGTCTTGAAAAACGCTTGACAAAGCAAATCAACCGAACATAAAGTTAATTAACCGACGGGTTAGTTGTTTTTCTTTTCGTTAGGATTGTGCGGCAGCCCGTGTCAGTTCAACAAAAAATGCCTGTTTACAGGAGGGGGGAAGGTGAGCCACCAGATGAATGATGAGCTGCTCGATATGTACCGACAGATGGTGACCATTCGCATGGTCGAGTTGCGCTTGAGTCGTCTGTTTGCCGATGGCGAGGTCCCTGGCTTTATCCATCTGAGTCTGGGGCAGGAGGCCGTTGCCGCCGGTGCGGGTAGTGTATTGCGTAGTGATGACACGGTTGCCTCAACCCATAGAGGCCACGGTCATGCTCTGTCGAAAGGCATCGCCATTGATGACTTTTTTGCCGAGCTTATGGCCAGGGAGGAAGGCATCTGCAGAGGACGTGGAGGCTCCATGCATGTGGCCAATCTGAGTCTCGGAATGTTGGGTGCTAATGCGATTGTTGGGGCGTCGATTCCTATCGCCTTGGGGAGCGCTTTGGCCCATCAGCTTCGGAAGACCGATTCCGTGGCAGTGGCCTTTTTTGGTGATGGAGCGATGGCCGAGGGAGTATTTCATGAAAGCTTGAATCTGGCGGCTCTCTGGCAGCTTCCGTTGTTGTTCCTTTGTGAGAACAACGGCTGGGCAGAATTCTCACCAACGCATAAGCAGTTTATCGCACCGCTCGATAAGCTCGCGGCAGCCTTCGACATACCCCATGCAAAGGCAGACGGTAACGATGTGATGGCGGTTCAGAGCGCGGTGGCTAAGTGTGTTGATGGCATTCGAGCGGGTGGCGGGCCTCAGGTATTGGAGTGCATGACCCATCGGTGGCGGGGGCACTATGAGGGTGATCCTCAGAAATATCGTCCGAGTGAGGAACTTGAAGGCCTTGAGGACCATGACCCTATTCCAAGATTCGAAGCGGCATTGGTGGAGAAGGGCATTGAGGCCAATGTGCTGGAAAGCATTCGAGCAGATGTGGATGCGGCAATAGAAGCAGCGGTTGAAAAGGCCCGTGCTGGTAATTCCCCGGAGTGGGAGCGCGCGCGCAATGATGTTTACACCCAGGTTGGAGCTGTTTGATATGGCTGAGTTGCGGTATGCCCATGCGATTAATCGTGCACTTGCGGAGTGCATGGAAGAGGATTCGACGGTTTTCGTATTTGGTGAAGACGTGGCTGATGCCGGTGGCCCGTTTGGGGTAACCCGTGGATTGGCGTCCCGGTTTGGTGAGGACCGGATACGCGATACACCAATTTCGGAGGCCACCATGGCTAATGCAGCAGTTGGTGCGGCGCTTACCGGACTGAGGCCTGTATTGGAAATTATGTTCATGGATTTTATGACCTTGACCATGGATGCGGTTGTTAACCAGGCGGCCAAGGCCCGTTACATGTTTGGTGGGCAGACGAGTGTGCCAATGGTGGTGCGAACACCCCATGGTGGCGGCATTAACGCAGGGCCTCAGCACTCACAGTGTCTTGAAGCCTGGTTTGCCCATATTCCCGGCTTGAAAGTGCTTTGCCCCAGCAACCCGGCTGATGCTTATGGCCTCCTCAAGTCAGCAATCACGGACCCCGATCCAGTGATTTTCGTCGAGAACAAGGCCCTCTACGCCATGAAAGGAGAGGTCCCGGAAGAGGCTGCTTCGATAGAAATTGGCAAGGCTCTTCAGGTTCGGAAAGGGGAGGATCTGTCCATTGTTACCTATGGCGCTACGGTCCATACGGTGAAGCGGGCAGCCGAAATTCTGGCCGATAGTGGCATCGAAGCGGATGTACTCGACCTGCGCAGCATTCAGCCATGGGACGAGAGTGCAGTATTGGCATCGCTTAGGAAGACCCATCGGCTGCTAATTGTTCATGAGGCTGTCGAGGCCTTTGGGGTTGGCGCCGAAATTGCGGCGCGTATGGGCGATATTGGCTTCGACGAGCTGGATGCGCCGATTTCCCGTCTTGGTGCCCCGTTCGTCCCTGTTCCTTTTGCTCCGAGTCTTGAGCAGCAATATCAACCAGGTGCCGACGATATCGTCGCCGCGGCACGCAACCTTTGCGCCTGAAAAGGAGTCAAATCATGGCTGACCAAATTGTCCTTACTGAAGTTCGTGGACTTGTCGGGTTGATTACCATTAATCGTCCTGAGGTCCACAACGCGCTTGATTCCCGAACTTTATTGGCCCTGGAGAAGGCCTTGACTGAGCTGGAGTCCAATGAGCAGGTGCGGGTCATTGTCCTGACGGGGGCCGGGGAAAAAAGTTTTGTGGCCGGCGGCGATCTGGCGGAGATGAATGAACGTCAGGGGATCGCTCACTATCAGGAGTTTGCTGAAGATATACATCGGATCTTCAGGCGTTTTGAGGTTTCTGACAAACCAACCATCTGCGCAGTCAATGGCTGGGCCTTGGGAGGGGGAACCGAGTTGTTGCTGTCTCTTGATATTCGTTTGCTCGCGGATCACGCAATGTTGGCTCTGCCGGAAATCAATCTTGGCCTTTTCCCGGGCGCAGGTGGGAGCCAGAGAATTATCCGACAGATTCCTCTGTGTAGGGCTAAGGAAATGATGTTTTCCGGAGAGCGAATGACTGCCGAAGAGGCTGTCCGGGTTGGCCTGGCAAACCGTGTCGTGCCCAAAGAACAACTGATGGATGAGGCGATGTCCCTTGCGGAAACCATCGCGAAGAAATCACCGCTCGTCCTGAAACTCCTTAAGCGAACTTTGCGGGATGGAGCTGATATGCCTTTGGCCGGGGCCCTCGCTCACGAGCAGGCGATGGTCAGTTTGGTGTTTGACTCCAGAGATGCCCATGAGGGCATCGGTGCCTTCCTGGAGAAGCGCAAAGCAAACTTCATCGGACGCTAAGTTATGAGTGAGCTCAACGATCTGCTGATGCCTAAGCTTGGCCTGACGATGACCGAAGGCCTCCTGTCTGAATGGTGTGTGAGCCCGGGAGACGCAGTCAGTGAAGGCGATGTCATTTTTATCGTCGAGACCGATAAAGTGGCCACAGAGGTGTCGGCCCAAGCGGGTGGAACCATTGGTGAACTCCTGGTCCAGGAAGGGGAAACGGTTTCTGTGGGGGCCGTCGTTGCCCGTTGGACCGGGCCAGGGCAAGGGTTTACTACTGACCAGCCCGATGAGGGGGGTGCTCCGGCTGATGGGGCCTCCATGTCCTCGAAAGAGAAGCACGCGGCAAAGTCTGCTGATATCTCTGAATCGATGCCTGAGCCGCAGGGCGTGGTCTCCTCCTCTGTGCGGGTGGTTGCAACACCTCTGGCACGTCGACTGGCCCATGAGCATGGTGTGGACATGGTTGGCATTACGGGGTCCGGCCCCAGAGGCCGAATTAAGGCCGAGGATGTGCGAGCTGTGGTGAGTCGGAGTGATCAGGCGAGGTCTGCTTTCCTTGAACAGGCTGCCGAGCGCACACCGGCAGGGGGCGTTGTCCAGACGATGGCCCGGCGGATGGTCGAAGCCAAGCAGACCGTGCCCCATTTTTACCTTGCAACTGAGGTTGAAGTGACGGAGCTGATGGGCTTGCGGGAACGCCTTAACGATAATGACGATGCCCCCAAACTGACCATCAACCATTTTATTATCGCAGCCGTTGCCTCAGCTCTGCGTGCGATGCCGGAGCAAAACCGGATATGGGATAACGGGGACATTGTCCAGTTTCAGAGTGTGGATGTCGGTGTCGCGGTGTCCACGGAAAAAGGGCTAATGGCTCCGGTACTGCGCGATCTGGATAGTTGTTCCCTGGATGATATCGCCCTCCGTGCCACTGATTTGGTTGACCGCACTCGTGAAGGCCAGGCAACCAGAGACGATCTTCAGGGCGGAGCAATCACGATATCGAATGCGGGCATGTTCAATGTCACCTACATGACGCCAATCATTAACCCGCCACAGTCCGCCATTCTCGGAATAGGAAGCGTGCGTGAGCTTTTCCGGCCGGCAACGGATGGTACCCCAGTATTGCACCGGGAGATGGGTGTGGTTCTGGCAGGTGATCACCGTCTGCATGACGGTGCCAGTGGGTTGCGTTTCCTCAATCGGGTCATCGAATTATTGCAGGACCCATATCGACTGCTTCGCGGCGTGTAATGAATAGAGGCAAAAATAATGGATTTTTCACTGACCGAAGAACAACAAATGATTATCGAGACCGCGCGCAAGGTGGGCTCAGAGTTTGGTCTGGAGTATTGGGCTGAAAAGGACGAAAAGAAAGAATTCCCGACGGAGTGCTGGCAGGCGATCTGTGATGCGGGGCTGGCAGGCGCAAGCCTGCCGGTGGAGTTTGGTGGCTCCAACCTTGGCATGTTGGAGATGGCTCTGATCATTGAAGAGCTGGCCGCCAGCGGTGCTGGAGCTACGGTCGGGCAGATGTTTATGATCAACCCGATTTTTGGCGGGGTATCTGTCTCCAAATTTGGTAGCCCAGCTATGCAGAATGAGTTGTTGCCGGCTCTTGCTGATGGTCGTCTGAATTTCTGCATGGCGCTCACAGAACCCGACGCGGGAACGAATACTCTGGCGATGAAAACCTTTGCTTCGCCTGAAGGGGACGGGTGGCGTCTTAACGGTCGCAAGATTTGGATTACGGCGGTTGATGCTGCCCAGAAAATGCTGGTTGTCGCCCGAACCAGAAAAGCTGAAGAGGTGGAAAGGCCTACCCAGGGCATCTCAATGTTCGTGATTGACGTGGACCGTGAAGGCCTTAGTTATACCCCGATAGATAAGGTTGGTACACGTACCCTTAGCGCCTGTTCAGTGTTTTTTGATGATGTTTTTATCAGATCGGATGAGCTGATTGGAACATTGGATAATGGTTTCAAGGAACTCCTACATGTGCTCAACACGGAACGTGTTGTAACCACCGCCTGCATGGTGGGAGCCGGCAGGTTGGCGGAGCGGCTTGCGATACAGTACGCCAATGACCGGAAGGTCTTTGGAGGTCGACCGATATCTGCATACCAGGGATTGCAGTTCCCGTTGGCTCAGTCGCATGCCGAGCTGAAGTGCGCCCGGCTGATGAACCTTCACGCAGCCGCGCTATACGACGCTGGCCATCCCTATGCCAGTGAGGCAAATACCGCAAAGCTGATTGGCTCACAGGCTGCTACCCATGCCATTGAACGCAGCATGCAGGCGATGGGAGGAATGGGGTATGCCAAGGAGTTCCACGTTGAGCGGTTATGGCGTGATGCACGCCTGTTCAAGTTTGCTCCAATCTCCGAGGAAATGATCCTTAACTTTATCGCCACTCACGACCTGGGTATGCCCAAGTCCTACTAGGCTGACATTCCTGGCGGGGGCTGTCCCGACGTCAGTAAGCCGGAGGAGAGGATTACGATGCTTAACCTAACTGCTTCAGTTTCCTACCACGCGAAACGGGCGCCTGACCGCGTGGCAATCATCTATGACGATGAGGTTATTAGTTACGGAGAGCTCTACCACCGGGTTACCCGAATGGCCTCCTTGCTCCATGCAAAGGGTATAGGGCAAAACGATGTAGTCGCCATGTTTATGAAGAACAGCCCCGCATTTGTGGAGATCGCTCTGGCGATTAGCTACGTCGGAGCGGTTTTCCTGCCGATTAATTTTCGGCTGGCGGCTGGTGAAGCTGAGCATATTCTCAAGGATGCAGGGGCCAAGCTGCTTTTCATGGACGAAGAGTTTGCCAGGCTGAAAACCCTGGGATTTATGAAGATCATTGTGGGTGCGGTCGCTCAGGGTGATTCCCGACATTTGGTGCCAGATGATCTTCCAGCACCCTACCCGGTGCAGCGTAGCGAAAATGATCTGATGCGATTGATGTATACCTCCGGAACAACATCCCGCCCGAAGGGGGTTATGCACACCTACGGTAACTTTTACTGGAAATCGTTCGACCACATTATTGCTTTATCACTGACCTGTGATCAGCGCCTGCTCGTGGTTGGGCCGCTCTACCATGTGGGAGCCTTTGATCTGCCAGGTATGGCTGTGATGTTGGTGGGTGGCTCCCTGGTGTTGCATCGGGATTTTGATCCCGAGCAGGTCCTTGCCTCAATTGAACGACACAAAATCACCTGTGGCTGGATGGCGCCGGTCATGCTCTCGCGTGTATTGGCTACCGATAACCCGGGCCGTTTTGATCTCAGTTCCTTTCAGTGGTGTATAGCTGGCGGCGAAAAAACTCCGGAAGTCCGTATTCGGGATTTTACGCGGGTATTCAGTGATGGTCGGTTTATCGATGGCTTTGGTATGACCGAGACCTGTAGTGGTGACACGTTAATGGAGCCGGGCCGGGAGTTCGACAAGATCGGCTCTGTCGGGAGAGCGCTGGCTCACGTGGAAATCCGGATCGTTGATAGCAAGGGGATGACGCTGCCGCCAAACACTCAGGGCGAAATCTGTGTGCGTGGGCCAAAGGTGACCAAGGGATACTGGAATGCTCCAGACAAAACGGCCGAGAGTTTTTTCGACGACTGGTTGCGCACTGGGGACATCGGAGTGCTGGATGACGAAGGCTTTCTGTTCATCACTGACCGTGCCAAGGACATGATCCTGACTGGAGCGGAGAACGTGGCCTCTTGCGAAGTTGAAGGTGTTATCTATGAGTTGGATCAGGTTGCTGAAGCGGCGGTGATTGGGGTGCCAGACGTGGAATGGGGTGAGCGCATTGTTGCAGCTGTTGTTCCCAACCCCGACGCAGACCTTACCTATGAACAATTAAGGGATCACTGTCGGGCCCAACTGGCTGGTTTCAAAGTACCGCGGGAACTGCATATCTTCGAACAGCTTCCGCGCAATCCATCCGGGAAGATTCTGAAGCGTAGGCTACGGGAAGATTTGCAGGAGCGGTCCCGGGGAAATGAAACGGGGGAACAATAACAATGACTCTTGCTCAACACTTTGCTCATTTTATAAAAGGCCTTCGACTTGAACACATTCCCGAGGAGGTTATCAACAAGGCGCGGACCTGCGTTCTTAATGGTTATGGGATTGCCTTGGGGTCACATACGACAGCGTTTGCGCCCGTAGCGGGTAAGGCTGTGTTGGCCATGGATGGTGAACGTGAATGCGGGGCAACGTTGCTCAGTGACGGTCGCAGAACTACGACAGCCGGCGCGACGCTTGCCAATGCAGCACTCTTTCATGGACGAGCCCAGGAAGATACATGCGGCGTGGCCCATTTTGGTGCCGTTCTGCTGCCATTGCTAACCGGCCTGCTGGAGGAAGGTAATGGCGTCATAGAGGACTTCCTCCCAGCGTTGATTGCCGGCTATGAGATAGGCGGCGCGCTGGAGAGCGCCTATTCCCCGATAACGACAGCCGCCGGCCTTAGGGCTTCGCCGTTATACGGTAGCGTAGCTGCAGCGGCCGCGGTGTCCCGGCTCTGGAATCTTTCTGTAGAGCAGACGACTTCCGCCCTGGCGAATGCGGCGAGTTTTACCGGCGGTATCCTTCAGTCATTTGGTGACGGCACGGATGAGTGGCGTTACCAGGTTGGCATGGCTGGCAGGAATGGGCTTGCTTCCGCCTGGCTGGCACGAGCGGGGTCCGTTTCGGCGGTAAATGCTTTTGAGGGGCGAAGTGGCTTTATACAGGCGTTTGTCCGTCAGGCGCCTGATGTGGATGCCATTGCCGAAAAGCTGGGCAAGGACTGGTCGGTTCTTAAAGTAACCTTCAAACCCCACCCTGTATGCGCTCTGAACCAGACACCGGTTAGCGCTGCTATTGAATTGCGTGACCGCTTGGATGGCCGCCGGATTGAGGCGGTTCGGGTTTATCTCAACCCAACCGTTGTTGGCTACGCAGGCATGGATACTGAGGGGCCTTTCCATAGTGTTTCCGGCACCCTGATGAGTATTCAGTTTTGTGTCGCCACCACGCTCTTATATGGCACTCCAACGATTGCGCGGATGGGTCATTTTGACGATCCAGGGGTCAGCCACCTGATTCCAAGGGTCAAGCCCTTGGCGGATCCTGACATGGGGCTGCTGTCCTGCCGCATTGAAGCGGATGTGGAAGGAGAATCAATCTGCATCGATCGGCGTGTGGATCACACCGAGTATGCCTACGACAGAAAGCAGGTATCGGAACTGGTTCGTCGTATCGGAGAGGAAACCGGTGTGCCTCCGGCTGCCTATGATCGTCTGGAAAAATTCACCAACGAACTGCCTTACGCTGATCTTAATGATGTGTTTGCCGCGTTTAAAAATATACAGAAAGCCGGCTAACTCAGTGGAAAGTGCTCACCATTCGGGTGGCATGCTGACAATAAGTACAAATAAATGAAGGAGAAAAACATGACAAAAACTAAAACCCTTACAGCGATATCATTTGTAGCTGCACTTTTTTCAACAACAACGGTTTTGGCCGAAGACACTATTAAAATCGGTATGACTTCCGCCCTGACGGGACCATACAACGAATTTGGGGAGGGCAACCGGCGCGCGGTAGAACTGGCCGTGGAACAATGGAATGCACAAGGTGGCATCAATGGTAGAGAAATTGAGGTTGCTGAACTTCTGGATGATCAGTTGAACCCCGATCGGGCAGTTCAGAATATGCGGCGTATTCTTGATAACGAAGAGATCGTTGGAATTATTGGTCCGGCGGGTAGCGGCCCAACCCTGGCTGTAATGGATATGGTTGAGGCCGATGGTCGACCCTATATGAACCCCATTGCTCAGACTCCGGTGATTACTTACCCAGATGGCACCACGGGGGAAAATCCCAGGGGAAATATATTCTCTTTTGCGTTGCAGAATGACGTTGAAGCTGTCGCGATGGGTCAATACCTGGCTGATAACTTTGAACGGGTTGGTGTCATCCATGAAAGTACCGCTTATGGGGTAACTGGCGCTGATCAGCTTGCAGCGTCGTTGGATAAAAACGGGGCCGATGAGCCCGTGGCCGTATATTCCTATAACCAGGGTGCTCAGGATATGACGGCCCAGGTGGCACGCCTTAAACGGGACAATGTCGATGTAATTTCTGCCATCGGTCTGGGGACGGATTTGGCAGTTCTGCGTAGAACCATGGCTCGCTTGGCCGTTGATGTACCACTTCTTGCCTCTAATGGAGCTCTTGGGCAGCCCTACCAGGAAGGTGCAGGTGACCTGACCGTCGGTACTCTCGGAACGATGATCGGTGCCTTCTCCAAACCCATGCGTGAGGCGACGGCTGATTTTGCCCAGGCCTATAAGGACAAATATGGTACTGACCGCTGGTGGGGTAACGATCCGCAGTCCCCGCAGCTGTTTATGGCTATCTCCGTGTCCAACGCTTATGACGCAGCAAACATACTCTTTGAGGGGATCCGTAGGGCGGAATCGACGGAGCCTGAGGCTATTATCAATGGCATTGAATCCATTCTGGATTATGAAGGGGTGAATGCTGTTTATAGCTTCTCCGAGGGGCGCCACCACGGCATCGACCCCGATTCCATCAAAGTCTTCGAGTACGTGAAACAGGGCTCCAATATGCACTTGGAGCCCGTGACCGAGTAAACAGAGCACTGGGCTGCCCAGGCGGCCCAGTGCACAGGTTGGTTACTGCTATTCGGAGAGCTAGGCATGGACTTTTTTATACAGATGCTGGCATCGGGGCTGAGTGTCGGGGCGGTATACGCCTTGGTTGGCTTGGGCTTGAACCTGACTTTCTGGACCACTCGAGTGCTCAACTTTGGCCAGGGAGCGGTACTAATGGTTGGGGCGATGGTCACTGCGGTACTGATTGCATCAGGTACGCATGTCATTTTCGCGGTGGCAGTTGCTCTGCTGACGGCGGCTTTTATTCTGATTCTCATTGAAGCCTTGGCGGTGCGTCCGCTGGCCAAGGCGACAGGCTCAATGGGCTGGATCGTGTCTACGTTAGGTGCCGGCATCCTTCTTCAGGGTCTGGCCAGTTGGCGCTTTGGAACACAGGCCGTTGCCTTTCCGGACGTGTTGTTCTCAAGTGCTGATACTGTGCAGTTCCTCGGTGCTTACATCTCTGTGCAGTATATAGCCGTCTTTGTAATCAGTGTTCTGATCGTTGTTCTGATGGAACTTTTCCTTCGCCGGTCAACATGGGGATATGCAGTACGTGCAGTCGCTCATGATAACGAATTCGCTGCATTGCTTGGCATTCCGGTACGTCGGGTTGTTCTCGCCTCATTTATGGTTAGCGGTCTGCTAGCAGGTGTAGCCGGTATTCTGGTTTCCCAGGTTTCCGGCACGGTTGATCCCGGCTTCGGTATGCATCTCCTGATCCTGGCATTTGTCGCAACAGTTGTTGGCGGAATGGGCAGCGCTTTTGGATCGTTGGTTGGAGGCTTGCTTCTCGGTGTGCTTGAAAAGCTAGTGGGGGGGTATTGGTCGCCTGCAGCAGCCGAGATCGTGGCGTTTATCCTGCTCGTCGGTGTATTGACGATTCGGCCCCAAGGACTGTTTGGCAAACCGGAGGCTGTCAAAGTATGAAATCGATGCTGAATAAACTTCAGGGCGTAATCTCCAATGCCTATGTATTGATAGTCCTGATGCTTGCTATGGCTGTTGCTGCTCCATTTTCAGACGCTGGCACTGTTCAGATGTGGTGCTTCGCCGCCATTAACGTTCTGCTGGCGCAGAGTGTAAACCTGTTAACAGGGATTGCCGGACAGATCTCACTTGGCCACGCAGGTTTCTTTGCAATCGGGGCCTATACGAGTGCAATCGCCATGACGAACTGGGGCGTTCCTCTGCCACTGGCAGTTGCGTTCTCGAGCCTGATGGGCACGGCGGTGGGGTATCTGCTCTCTATTCCTGCCGGAAGGGTGAGAGAGTTTTATCTTGCCATGATGTCGTTGGCTTTCGGTCTGATTGTATATGAGCTGCTTCGGGAATGGCGCGGTGTGACTGGCGGAGTAATGGGTATGCGGGGCATACCCTCTGCACAGATTGGTACATTGGAACTGTTTGGCATTGAATTAGGCACCGTAGAGTATTTCTGGGGGCTTCTGTTTGCAGTTCTGGTAGTGATGTGGATGCTTCGCAATTTTGTAAAAAGCCATTTTGGGCGTGCCTTTTATGCAGTGCATGTCTCTGAACTTTCTGCTGGGTCGTTGGGTATATCCCAGGGCGCTACCAAACGCTTTGCTTACGCGTTATCAGGTTGTATTGCCGGGCTTGCCGGTGGTTTTTATGCCTTCCTTGTGGGGTACCTGACGCCCGAGAGCTTTACGATGATGCGTTCGGTGGAGATTCTCGTCATGACCATCGTGGGTGGGTTGGGATCGCTTGTTGGTCCTGTGCTGGGGGCTGTGCTTTTTACGTATCTGCCGCAAAAACTACAGGCATTCAATGACTATCAGTATATCGTGTATGGCTTGGTGCTTTTACTCACGTTCACCCTGCTGCCCAAGGGATTGGCCGGGCTGTTCAATGTGCATACCCGATTTAGCAAGCGTGATCAGCTGAAGCTGACTACGGATGCAAATGCGGCGTTGACTATGCGGACCCCCGCCTTTGATCCCCTGCTTAGGGTGGAAGATGTAGTGATGGAATTCTCCGGTCTGAGAGCGCTGGCTGGGGTATCACTTGAACTTCGCCGTGGCAGTGTAATGGCGTTGGTGGGACCCAATGGTTCGGGGAAAAGCACGTTGGTGAATGTGATCAGCGGCATATATGCCCCGACCCACGGGAAAATCTATTTTCAAGGCCGAAACATTTCAGGACTGCCATCACATGTGATTGCGCAGGCGGGCGTTTCGCGTACCTTCCAGGATCCTCGTAATGTCCCCGCCTTTACCGTCCGGGAGAACGTGTTGATGGGGGCCAATCGGCTATATCGACACAATGCATTGTCGGCCGCAGTCAATGCCAAATGGGCAAAAGTTGAGGAGTCCCGGGAACTTGCTCGGGTGGAGGCGTTACTGGGTGCTGCCGGCCTGTCCGATTCTGGAGATAAGGTCATTGGAGATTTGCCATACGGTACTCAGAGACTGGCGGAGGTTGCTCGTGCTTTGGCATCGGATCCGGAACTCTTACTTCTGGATGAACCTGCTGCTGGCTTGTCCGAGGCTGAAGCGGAACAGCTGGTGGGATTGATTCGATTGGCTCAGCGTCATGGTGTTGCCGTGATCGTCATCGACCACCACATGGATTTTCTGGCTGGCCTGGTAGATGAGGTGGTGGTCTTTGAGGCAGGAGAGGAGATATACCGGGGCGATATGGACGGTATGCGTACGGACCCTGCGGTCATCGAAGCCTACCTGGGAGCGGAGGAAACCGAAAATGCTTGAAGTGCGAAATCTACAGGTAAGCTATGGCGCCATCGAGGCAGTTCGGGATGTATCGCTATCAGCCAGGTCAGGGCATATAACGGCCTTGATTGGTGCCAATGGTGCGGGGAAATCATCTTTGATGCGCGCCATATCGGGGGTGACTCCTGCCACGAGTGGGCAGATTCTGGTCAATGGAAGGGATATCACTCGCTTAAAGCCTCATGAGCGAGCACGGGTGGGTGTGGCCCATGCCATGGAGGGGCGGCGGATTCTGCACCAGCATACGGTAGAGGAAAACCTGGTCACGGCATGGCATTTCCGGAAACCTCCAGGGAGCTTCAAACAAGCCCTGGAAAAGGTCTATTCCAATTTTCCTGTGCTGGCTGAGAGGCGTCGGGCAAAGGCCGGCACTCTTTCTGGAGGGCAGCAACAGATGTTGATTTTGTCGATGGCAACTCAGCATGAGCCGCCGGTTGTATTACTTGACGAGCCTTCCCTCGGGCTAGCTCCAATTATCGTCACGCAGATTTTCGAATACATCAAAGCCTATAGCGCGGAGGGAAACCGGGTAGTGCTGCTGTCAGAACAGATGGCGACTCTGGCCTTGAAGGTGGCGGATTATGGTTATGTCCTCAAGCATGGCCAGGTGGTCTTTGATGGTGACCGGAAACAGCTCAATGATGGTGTGGCTGATCTGTCCAGCGCCTACCTTGGTACGACGGGATGAGCCTATGCCCGGTGTTCGATGGATGCTCTGTGAGCGGGCTTCGTTTGGGGGAATGTCATGAGTAAAGAAGTAAGTGATGAGCTTGAAGCGGATCTTGTTGTACTTGGTGGTGGCCCGGGGGGATATACAGCGGCTTTCAGGGCAGCAGATCTCGGGCTTTCCGTGGTTTTGGTGGAAAAACGTGAATCCCTCGGCGGTGTCTGTCTGAATGTGGGTTGTATTCCCTCCAAGGCATTGCTGCACTCCGTTGCTGTCATGGAGGAGGCGCGAGCTTTGGGCAACCGGGGAGTTGAGTTTGCTTCGCCGGATATTAACCTTGAACAGTTGCGTAGTTGGAAAGACGGCACAGTTAAGAAGCTGTCCGATGGCCTGTCGGGCCTGGCGCGTCGGCGCAAGGTAAGGGTGATAACTGGAGAAGGACGCTTTACGGGGGCGCATTCTCTGGAGGCTGGCTCGACAGTGGTTCGCTTCGACAAGGCCATTATTGCTGTAGGGTCGCGACCGGCAACGCTGCCTTTCCTGCCGGCTGATTCCAGGATAATGGATTCTACAGGTGCGTTAGCCCTTGAAGAGATCCCTGAACGCTTGCTGGTGATTGGTGGTGGTATAATCGGCCTTGAAATGGCGACCGTATACTCTGGCCTCGGTTCGTCCGTAACGGTTGTTGAAGTCACAGACGGACTGATCCCTGGGTGCGACCGGGATTTGGTTCGGCCCCTCGAAAGACGTATAGCCAAACGTTACGAATCGGTTTTGACTGGTACCCGCGTAACCGGGGTAGAGGCCTTGCCGTCGGGTCTTAAAGTGCTTTTTGAAAGTGCTGATGGCACCAAAACAGAGGTCTATGACCGAATTTTGGTAGCCGTAGGGCGCCAGCCGAATGGCGGCCTTATTGATGCAGATAAAGCCGGTGTGAGCGTTAATGAGCATGGCTTTATTGCGGTTGATCAGCATCAGCGGACCAATGTCCCCCACATTTTTGCGATTGGAGATGTTGTCGGCAATCCCATGCTGGCCCATAAAGCTACATACGAGGCTAAGGTTGCGGGGGAGGTGGCTGCTGGCATGGGGGCAATAAATGACGCCAAGGTGATTCCATCGGTTGCTTATACCGACCCTGAAGTGGCCTGGGTGGGGCTGACTGAGGAAGAGGCCAACAGTAGGGGGCTTGCAGTGGAAGTCGCGTCTTTTCCATGGATGGCCAGTGGTCGGGCTCTCACCATGAACAGTGGCGACGGACTGACCAAAATTGTAACCGATGCCCAGACGCATGCGATCCTGGGTGTCGGTATGGTTGGTTCTCACGCGGGCGAGCTTATTGCCGAAGCCGCTCTGGCAATCGAAATGGGGTGCGAGCCTGGGGATGTCGCATTGACGATACATGCGCATCCTACGCTGTCTGAGACGTTTGCGTTTGCCTCTGAAGCATTTGAGGGCACCTTGACCGAGTTGTATTTGGGGAAGGACAAATGATTTATCATGGCGGGCCATATTAGTGGCAGGGCTCTTCTAGGGAGCCCGGATCATCAATTGAATTCTTGGAAAGGGGGACGGTGATGGCAAGGTGGAAGAACACCGTGCCAACTCGGAATCACCTTCATAAAATGAAGAGTGAGGCCTTGTTGCGGGAAGCGGTTTCAGCTTTTAACCAAAAGGGATTTTATGCCACTTCCCTGGAGGACATAGCGAATAGCATGGGTGTCACGAAAGCGGCGCTTTACCATTATTTTCCCAGTAAACACGCGCTGCTTTTTGAGGCTTTCAAGGAAGCCTTGCGAGTCGCTTTTGAAAGCCTTGAAATCGCTCAGCAAAGCGGTCGTACCGGTTTGGAAAAGCTACAGTTTTCTATCCAGAGATACCTTGAAGTGGCGTTGGGAGAGCTTAGCCGGTGCGTGATTCTTACCGAAGAACACGCTCTGCTGGACGAGGATAGGGCCGAGATTGTAAAACAACGCGATCAGTATGAGCATGCCCTCAGGGACATGGTGAGAGAGGGGATCAATGACGGAAGCATTATTCCCTGCGATCCCAAGTTGGCAATTTTTTCGATTTTTGGTGCGGTTAACTGGGTACCTAAATGGTTTACGGAAATGGGGGATTGGAGCAATGTCCAGTTGTCCCAGGCGATGGCGCAGCTATTGTGCCGGTCAATAGCCAGTGATGTAGCCAGTGAGCTTCCGACGGATGTGTCTGCACTGCAGGTCCCTTGAATCAATATGGAGGGAACGCGACTCCCGATTTAGTATACTGTGTGCAGCAGATCGGGTAGGTCTGCTCCCTCCCTTGCAATGACTCAGTGGTCGTAATCGTTGTAAGTCATGGACACGGCGCGGAAAATGGCGCGGCCCTTGTTCATGGTTTCTTTCCATTCCATGCGTGGAACAGAGTCGGCGACGATGCCGGCGCCTGCCTGGATGTGCAGGGTCTTGTCCTTGATGACGGCGGTACGGATGGCGATGGCCGTGTCCATGTTGCCATTGAACGACAGGTAGCCCACAGCCCCACCATAGACGCCCCGTTTCACCGGTTCTAGTTCGTCGATGATTTCCATGGCCCGGATTTTCGGGGCGCCACTGAGGGTGCCGGCGGGCAGGGTGGCGCGCAGCACGTCCAGACAACTGGTGTCGCGCTTCAGCCGGCCGGTGACGTTGGACACGATGTGCATCACGTGGGAATAGCGTTCCACGATCATCTTGTCGGTGAGGCGCACGGTGCCGGTTTCTGAAACCCGCCCGGCGTCGTTGCGGCCCAGGTCGATCAGCATCAGGTGCTCGGCGATTTCTTTAGGGTCTGCCAGCAGTTCCTTTTCCAGCGCCTTGTCTTCGGCCTCGGTGGCGCCGCGCTTGCGGGTACCGGCAATGGGCCGCACCGTGACTTCCTCATCTTCCACCCGCGCCAGGATTTCCGGCGAGGAGCCGACGATGTGGAAGTCGTCCAGGTCCAGGAAATACATGTACGGCGAGGGGTTGAGCACGCGCAGTGACCGGTACAGGTTCAGCGGTGGCGCTTCGAAGGGGATGGACATGCGCTGGGAGATCACCGTCTGCATGACATCGCCATCCAGGACGTATTCCTTGATCTTCTCGACGGCGTTTTCAAATTTGTCCTGACTGAAGCCGGAGATGAAGTCGGTCTCGTCGACTTCCTTGCCGCGCAGGTGTTCGGGCGTGCGCGGTGCGTCGGCAGTCTGGCGGTGCAGCCGGGACTCCAGATCGTCAATGCGGGCCTGGGCTTGTTCGTAGGCGCCTTCGCTGGCCGGGTCCACGTGCACAATCAGGTGCAGTTTGCCGCGCAGGTTGTCGAACACGACAATTTCATCCGACACCATCAACAGGATATCCGGGGTGCCGATGCGGTCCGGCGGGCAACTGTTGCGCAGGCGCTTTTCGATGTAACGCACGGTGTCGTAGCCGAAATAGCCCACCAGGCCGCCGTTGAATCGCGGCAGTTCCGGCAGGTCCGGCGCGTTGAAACGCTTCTGGTATTCGTCCACAAAGACGAGGGGATCCTCGACCTCGGCTTCCTCGACAACCTCGCCGTTGCGGGAGACTTCAATACGGTAATCGAAGACTTTCAGAATCTCCCGGCTGGGCAGGCCGATGATGGAGTAACGGCCCCATTTTTCACCGCCCTGTACCGATTCAAACAGGTACGAGTAAGGGCCGCTGGCCAGTTTCAGATAGGTGCTGAGTGGGGTGTCGAGATCCGCCAGTACTTCGCGGTAGACAGGGATACGGTTATAGCCGGCTTCGGCGAGCTCGGAGAATTGCTCGGGTGTCATGGGTCGATTTCCTGAAAACTGATCTGCTTTTTGTCACAACGGTCCGTTACCGTCATGACCGGTGGTGTGGGCGTCCGCCCCGTGGCCTGCTCAGCCGGTGCGCCATCGCCACCATCGTGTTGCGCGGCTGGTCAGAATGCCTCGCGTTGCAGTCAGATGCAGTCCCTGCACGGCAGGAATCTCCCGAAGTAGTGAGTCCAAAATATAACGTCCTTGCGAGATTACAAAAGCTCGGCCAGCGAATCAACAACGGCGTCTGCGCCGAGAGTATCGGCCGGCTTGCCGAAGTTGTAGCCGTAACGTACGGCCACGCTGGGAATGCCGGCGGCCAGGGCTGCGTCCACGTCAGCGGCGGAATCGCCCACCATGACCGTGGTGCCCGGTGTGCCGTTGAGTGCTTCCATGGCCCGGAGCAGCGGCGCCGGGTCGGGTTTTTTCACCGGCAGGGTGTCGCCACCGAGAGTCAGTTCAAACCACTCGGCCAGGCCCAGGCGCTCCAGCAAAGGCGCCACGAAACGTTCGGGTTTGTTGGTGACCACGGCCATCCGGCAGCCATGGTGCTTGAGGTGTGCCAGGCAGTCCAGCACGCCGTCGTATACCCGGGCGTGTTGTCCGTTCAGCTCGCCATAGGCCTGGAAGAAAATGGCCAGGGCATCCTCGAACAGGGCGTCGTCTTCCGGGCGGGCCGGCTCCCAGTCCGCCTGGTCGGCCAGTGCCCGGCGGACCAGTACCGGCGAGCCGTTACCCACCCAGTTCCGGACCTTCTCGAGCCCCGCCCGTGGGCGACCCAGGTGTTCGAGCATCCGGTCTGTGGCCGCCGCCAGATCCGGGGCGCTGTCCACGAGTGTGCCGTCAAGATCGAACAGCGCGACACCGGGCCAGCGGTCATTGAACAGGCCGTTCAGGTTCATCCGCCGATAACCTTGCGGGCCTGTTCCAGTTCCTCACGCATGCCATCGATGGTGGCTTTGTAGTCCGGCGTGTTGAAGATGGCGGACCCGGCCACGAAGGTGTCGGCGCCGGCTTCGGCAATTTCACGGATGTTCTCGGTTTTTACACCGCCGTCGATTTCCAGGCGGATGTTGTAGTTGCTGGCATCGATCTTCCGGCGGGCTTCACGGAGTTTGTCGAGGGTGCCCGGGATAAACTTCTGCCCGCCAAAACCGGGGTTTACGGACATCATCAGCACCATGTCCAGTTTGTCCATCACGTAGTCCATGTGGCTCAGCGGCGTGGCCGGGTTGAACACCAGGCCGGCCTTGCAGCCGCCATCGCGGATCAGTTGCAGGGAGCGGTCGATGTGGTTGCTCGCCTCCGGGTGGAAGGTGATGTAGCTGGCGCCCGCGTCAATGAACATGCGGATCAGATCGTCCACCGGAGAGACCATCAGGTGCACATCAATCGGTGCGGTCACGCCGTGCTTGCGCAGAGCCTGGCACACCATGGGGCCGATGGTTAGGTTGGGGACATAGTGATTGTCCATCACATCGAAGTGCACGACATCGGCACCAGCGGCCAGTACGTTATCCACTTCTTCGCCCAGGCGGGCAAAATCGGCAGAGAGGATGGATGGGGCAATCAGGTACGGGTTCATCTGGACTCTCTCGGTTGTCTGTCGGGTTCAGTGTTGGGCCGGGTTATCGGCTTTCTGGGAACCCTGCTAGTCTATCAGCTTGGCGGTGAATTTCGCAGCGTGGGGTACAGGCTTTGTTGATTGGGAAATGTCTGAAAACGGCTGGTCTGGCAGGCCTGCTCGCTGTGTTATCGGCGAACCTGTGGGCGCAGGCGGCGGAGAATGCGGAGGCCCCGCCAGAACCGGCTCCGACCACCGGCAATGGTTCCATGGAGCGTTCCAGCGTGATCACGGGCCTGGGGGAGTGGGCGCTTGCCCGCCTGTACCCGGATCAGGCGGTCTGGCTGTCACCGAATGAGGATAACCGGGCACTGGCCCTGTTCCAGCCGGAACTGAAAACGCCCACCCGGGGCGCCGTGCTGGTACTGGCAGACGAAGGCCAGACGGCCGACGAAGCGGTGCTCGGCCCGTTGCGCCAGGCCCTTGCCGAATCCGGGCTGGCCACCATGACGCTGGGCCTGAATGAGCCGCCGGAACCCCTGCGCGAAGCCCGCGAGGAACGGAACGTCCCCACGCCTGAGGGCGAGGAAGAATCGACGCAGGCAGTTGCCGGAAATCAGGCTGCCATCAATGTGGCGCAGAGCAACAACCTGGAGGGTCTGGCGTCGGAATACCGCACCGCCGTCAGTGCCGCGCTGGATGCTGCGGCGGCAGAGCTGGCGGCACGGGGCTACCAGCGGGTGTATCTGATCGGCGTTGGCTGGTCCGCCGACTATGTCACTCAATGGGCGGCAGCCACCGGGACACCCGCTGGCGTGATCTGGCTGGCGCCGAGGTTCTACCCCCAACAACTGGCGGCACTGCCCGAACAGCTGGCGGGCGAGCGTTCCTGGCGTCTGCTGGACCTGCACGATACCAACGGCAGGGCAGACCTCCGGGCCCAACAGCGGGCCGGAGCCTTCGCCCGCCAGGGAGTGGCGGACTACCAGCGACAGCCCCTGCCTATGGCCAGTCCACCGGTGGCTGAAGACGCCCGATGGGTGGCCAATCGCGTGGTGACCTGGGTGCTCCGACAGGCAGGCTCAGGTTAAGTTGTGACGCCGCTGTATCAGTTCCCAGGCCTGCTGATAGCGCAGTAGCTGATCCTTGGCCCGGTCGCGCTCGGCGGCGGTGAGGGACTGCCGGGCGAGTTTGTCCGGGTGGCAACTGGAGACTTTCCGGCGGTAAGTTTTTTTTACGGCTTCCAGGCTGTCCCGGCGGCTGACGCCGAGTATCCGGCAGGCCTGTTCATAGGTGGTGGGTTGCGCGGCGGGTGGTGCATCCCGCATCCAGGCCCGGGCGCCGTAGCTTTCCAGAATCTCATCGCTGACGGTCACCGGCAGGCCCATGGCCGCGATGGCATCTTCGCACCGGTAGCGTCGGGCTTTGCCGGGCTGGCCTTTGATCTGGGCGCCATGGCACAGGCAAATGGCCACCTTCAGGGCGAGATCCGGCCACAGCCGGCCGAAAAACCGGAACATCAGGCCGCGGCGCATGGGCAGGTTCGAGGCGTCTTTGCCCTGCCGGAACCGTTTGATGGCCTGCTGGCGCTGCCGGGAGGACAGTTTCAGGGCCTTGATCAGTGCCTCGGCGTAGCCTATGTCGGTTTCTGTGACCCGCCCTTCTGCTTTGGCGAGATGACCCAGAAAGAAAAACAGTGGCGGACGGCACCAGAAGGGCAGGCTGGTACGGCTGACCAAACGGTCCGCACGGTAATCGCAGATTGACAGTTCGCCCAGCAGCTCCGCGAGTGCCGACTCAAGGCGTGGAGACAGGCGCGCATTGGCTTTGGCCTTGCTCATGATGGGACTCCGCCATGGCTCAGGCGTTTATCCAGCTCGTCCAGGCGCTGGGGCGTGCCCACATCCAGCCATTGTCCGGTGTGGTGTACCCCGCGCACGCGGTCGTTTGCCATGGCGCGGCGAAGCACGGGGCCGAGCTTTCCGGCGCTGTCGTCCAGTCCGGCAAACAGGCGGCGGTGCAGCAGGCTGATACCACTGAAGGTGAGCCGGTTCGGGCCATCACTGGCGAGCACTCCGTCGCTGCCCAGGTGAAAATCGCCGTTGGGGTAGTGGTCCGGGTTGTCTGTCATTACCAGCACGGCATCGGTGCAGTCATCGTCCGGAGGTATCAGTCGGGACAAGGGAAAATCGGTCCAGATGTCGCCATTGATGACCAGAAACCACGTGTCGCCCTCGTCGGTCAGCAGGGGCAGGGCGCGGATGATGCCTCCGGCGGTTTCCAGGGGCTCGCCTTCGGCGGAATAGCGGATGCGAACGCCGTAATCGCGACCGTCCCCCAATGCCTGCTCGATCTGTTCTCCCAGCCAGGCATGGTTGATGACCAGGTCTCGGAAACCGGCTGCCTGCAGGTGTTCTATGTGATGGACAATCAATGGCTTGCCGCCGGCAACCAGCAGCGGCTTCGGGGTGCTCAGGGTAAGTGGGCGCATACGCTCGCCTTTCCCGGCAGCGAGGATCATGGCTTTCACTGCGGCTGGCACTCCCCGGACGGCAAGGGGCCGATCTGCTGTTCCACTTTGGGGATGACGGTATCGCACAGCCATTCATGGAAATGCCGGAAGGCGGGCTGGCGGGCACTGGCTTCGCACAGGTAGCTGATGGTCCGGGGAATGTCCTGGAGATAGCCGGTCTTGCCATCCCGGATGGCCAGGCGGGCGAAAATGCCGGCGGCCTTCAGGTGCCGCTGCATGCCCATCAAATCAAACCACTGGGCAAAGGTTTCCGGGTCCGCCCGGTGCAGGCCGGCCTTGACGGTCGCCTGGCGGTAGTACTCCAGCCATTGCTCCACCTGTTCCCGGGGCCAGCGGATGTAGCAGTCCTTGAGCAAGGACACGGCGTCGTAGGTGATGGGACCACGCACCGCATCCTGAAAGTCGATCACGCCCGGGCGTGAGTCGCCGGTCCGGATCATCAGGTTGCGCGAGTGGTAATCCCGGTGCACGGTCACAACCGGCTGGGCCAGGGCGCTTTCCTTCAGCAGACCGAAAGCGGTATCGAGCATCGCCCGGTCGTGATTGCCCAGTTCCAGGCCCAGGTGCTGCTCCAGCAGCCAGTCCGGGAACAGGGCCATCTCCCGGTCCAGCAGGGCGGCATCATAGGGCGGCAGAGTATAGTCCGTGGGGGAGTCCTGGCGCGCAATCAACAACAGTTCGTCCAGGGCCTGGTGATAAAGAGGGTCGGCATTGCGGTCGTCCAGTTCCGCCAGCATCTGCTGGTCGCCCAGGTCTTCGAGCATCAGCAGGCCCTGGTCCAGGTCTTCCGCTTCAATGGCGGGCACTGCGATACCGTGCTGGTGCCAGTGCCGGGCGATGGCCAGGAAGGGCGCGCAGTCTTCATGGGCGGGCGGTGCGTCCATGACAATCAACGGTGTCGGATTTCCTCCCCCGTTGGTGCGCCATACCCGGAAATACCGGCGGAAACTGGCGTCGCCGGACACCGGCTCGGGGTTTGCCGATTCCAAGCCAGGGTGTTGCCTGACCCATTCGGTCAGCAGTTGCAGGCGGGTATCCATGGTTATTATTGGCTTCCTCTGATTCCGGGGCATGCTCTGGAACGGTAGCAGACGCGATGCAAGTAGTGCGAACAGGCCCAAGTATAAATAGGGTAAATCGGATTTGCAGCGGCGTTTCCGTTAACAAGGCCGGGGGGCGCGTGTAAACTAGTGAGCCGGTTCAACCCCGACTGTCATTCACCCGGAACAGGAAACTCTCTACCGTGCCCAGCCATCGTCATTCCCTGAGTGGGTCCAGGAAGCGCCTTGCCGGGTTCATCATGGCGATGGTTCTGCCGCCAGCGGTCTTCGCGGCGGAGGCAAACGAGCCCCCGACAGCAGCGGAAATTGACTGGCGCCCGAAGAGTGAACTGCCACCGGAAGTGGCCGAGACCATCCCCGCTTCCTGTCAGGGCGGCTACCTGCCCTCAATGCCCGCCACAGAGGCCAACGAGGAGACTCCAGCCTCCGGTGAATTGCCTCTGCAGGCCAGCGCTCTCAATGCCCGTTACCGGATGGATTCGGAACTGTACCTGCAGGGGGACGTAAAACTCAGGCAGGGTGAGTTCCGGGCGTCGGGTTCCGAAGCGGTCTATAACCAAGCGACCGGCGAAGTCAGCATGCAGGGGCCGATTGTCAGCCGTGGCCAGGGCTTTCTGATGACCGGGGAAGAGGCCCGGTACTCGGTGTCCTCCGGTCGGATGGACGTTAATACGGCCACTTTCCTGCTGCATGAGGCGGAGCTTCGGGGGCAGGCCGCGGGGCTGAGCCGGATCGGCGAGAGCGAGGTTCAGATCACCGATGGCATGCTCACCACCTGCGCCCCGCAGCAGAATGACTGGTCCATCGTCGCCTCGGATATCCGCCTGGATCGGGCCGAGGGCACAGGCACCGCCAAACACGTGCGCCTGGAAGTGCTCGATACACCGGTTTTCTACTGGCCCTACATCAGCTTCCCGATTGATGACCGCCGCAAGAGTGGCTTTCTCTATCCCTCTTTCGGTTCGTCCAGTGCCGGTGGTGGTGGCTATCTGGCAACTCCCTATTACCTGAATCTGGCGCCTCATTATGACGCCACACTAACCCCTGAGTTCATCTCCGGACGGGGCCTGTTCACCGAGGCCGAAGGCCGCTACCTGAGCGAATATGGCCAGAGTGTGCTGCAGGTGGGCTACATCAATAACGATTCCGCCTACGAAGACGACAACCCCGGCGAAGACGGTGAACGCTGGGCCCTGGATTTCACCACCCGTGCCGGTTTCGGCAATGGCTGGCGGGGCTACGGGGATTATTCCGTGGTCTCCGATGACGATTACCTGGACGATCTGAACCGGTCCCTGGCGATCAACCAGAGCACCCACCTGCGCCGCCGGGGCGGGGTGCGTTACCAGAGTGACGACCAGTACTTTGAGGCCTACCTGAACGGTTACCAGACCATTGAGGATCGTATCCTTGACGAGAACCGGCCATACGACCAGCTTCCGGAACTCCTGTACGGCGGTACCCTGGAAGCCGGCTGGCTGGAAGCCAATCTGGAGAGCCAGTACACCTGGTTTGATCGGGATAACGAAGGGCTGACGGGCCTGGATCGCGCCACTGGCCAGCGCCTGCGGGCCATTCCCGAGGTGGCGCTGCCCATGCGCGCGCTCTGGGGCTACAGCCGGCCGTCGGTCAGCCTCGATTACACCCGTTACGAGCTGGACGACTACACCCAGGGCGATGGCAGCTTCGATCGTTCGGTCCCGGTTTTCGAGTGGGACAACGGCCTGTATTTTGACCGCCGTTCCAGTCTGTTCGATGTGCCCTACAATCAGACGCTGGAACCGCGCCTCTATTACGCCTGGGCCGACGCGGACGCAGACCAGAACCATATCCCCGATTTCGACACCGGGCTGCGCAGCTTCCGCTATGAGCAGCTGTTCCGCCGTAACCGTTTTACGGGTGGCGACCGGGTGGGCGATGCCAACCAGTTGACGGTATCGCTGACCAGCCGGATCAATGATCTGGAAACCGGTGCCGAGCGGGCCCGGATCAGTATCGGGCAGGTGCGCTACTTTGATGATCGCGAAGTGACGCTCTTCGGCAACGGGGCCTCCAGCCGGGCCCGTTCCCCCTTTGCCGGCGAACTGGTGCTGCACCCTCTGGATAATCTGGAAATCCGTTCCTCAGGGCTCTGGGATCATGATACCGGGGAGACGGTCGAGGGCCGGAGTCAGTTGACCTTCCACTCGGAGGATTACCGCTATCTGGCGACCGTCGGGCACACCTACGACAGCACAGCCTCCGATCCGGACCGGGATGTACTCGATCAGACCGACATTGGTACCGTCTTCCCTGTGACCGACCGGCTGAGCGTGATCGGCCGCTGGGTGTATGATGCCGATCTCGACCGCACCGTTGGCAGTCTGGCCGGTCTGGAATACAACAACTGCTGCTGGAGTGTCCAGGTGGTGCATCAGAACTACCTGACCGATGACCAGATTCTGGATTCCCGTCTGCTGTTCCGTATCGAGCTGAAAGGGCTTGGCGGCGGTGGCGGTGCGTCCGATAGCATTGCCGAAGCCATTTATGGCTACGACGAACGCGAGCGTCGCCGTTTTGGAACTCCAAGCCGGTAAAACGAACCAAGGCCTGCAAAGCCCGGTAGGGGATGCGGCTTAGAAATGATCAACCAAGAGGTGACTATGAAGGCGACTGTCCGCCAGGGACTGACACTGCTGCTGACACTGGTAATGATGGCGTTGTCGGTTTCCGCCCAGGCCGAACGCAAACTGCTGGACCAGGTGGTGGCCATTGTGGATGACGAGGCCATTCTGCAGAGCGAGTTGCAGGCACGGGTGAACACCATCGTGGGCCGACTGAGTGCCCAGGGCACCGGCCTGCCGCCCCGTGGGCTGCTTGAGGAGCGGGTGCTGGAGCAGTTGGTCACCGAATCCATCCAACTGCAGATGGCTAATAACATGGGTATGCGGGTCAGTGATAACGAGCTGAACCAGACCCTGGCCAACATCGCCAGCAACAATGGCATGACCATGGAGCAATTCGAGAGCCAACTGGCCCAGGAAGGGGTGACCTACCAGCAGGCTCGTGAGCAGATCCGTAATGAAATGCTCACCAGTCGTGTACAGCAGCGCCGCGTGGGCAGCCGCGTGCGGGTGACGGACCGGGAAGTGGATAATTTCCTGGCGGCAAAAGATGCCCGGGGCGGCAACGAGGCGGAGTACCACCTCGCCTACATTTTCGTTGAAGTGGATGAGCCTGGTAACGACGCCTCTGTGGATGAGGCCCGAGCCAAAGCCGAGAACCTGCGCCAGCAGATCCTGGACGGCCGAGACTTCCGTGAAGTGGCTGTCGCCCAGTCGGATGCCAGCAATGCCCTGGAAGGTGGTGACATGGGCTGGCGGGCTGAAAGCCAACTGCCGTCACTGGTGGCGCCGGTGGTCCAGGAGCTGAACGTCGGCCAGACGTCCGAAGTGCTGGAAAACAACAGCGGTTTTCACCTGGTGATGGTGATGGACAAACGGGGCGGCGAACAGCAGCAGGTGGTTGAGCAGAACAAGGTGCGCCACATCCTGATCCGTCCGTCTGACGCGGTGACTGAGGCGCAGGCCGAGCAACGCATCCAGGAAATCTATCAGCAACTGCAGAGCGGTGCGGATTTCGCGGCGTTGGCGAAGGAAGTCTCCGACGACCCGGTGTCCGGCTCCGACGGCGGCAACCTGGGCTGGGTCAGCCCCGGTCAGATGGTGCCGGCCTTCGAGGAAGCCATGATGAACGCCGAGGTCGGCGAAATCTACGGGCCGGTCCGTTCCCGCTTTGGCTGGCACATCCTGCAGGTTCAGGACCGTCGTCAGCAGGACGTCACCGAGGCCAACCAGGAGTCCCAGGCCCGCCAGACCATCTATCGCCGCAAGTTTGATACCGAATTGCAGAACTGGCTGCGTGAGATCCGCGACGAGGCCTTTGTTGAGTTCAAGGGCCAGTACGCCGATATGAATGCCGAGACTGGAGATGACAACGCGTCATGACCGAGCCGGTAATCCTCGCCCTGACCGCCGGTGAGCCCGCGGGCATTGGACCGGAACTGTGCCTGCAACTGGCGGGCGAAGACCGGGACGAGGGGCTGGTGGTGGTTGCCAGTCGGGAGCTGCTGGCGGCCCGTGCGGAATGCATGGAGCTGCCGGTTACCCTGCGTGACTGGCAGCCGGGCGAGCGCCCCGAGCAAAGAGCGGGGCACCTTTCTGTCCTGACCGTCGAAGGCTGTCACGCCTCGGAGCCTGGACAACTCGACGCCAGCAACAGCCAGTATGTTCTGGACACCCTGACCACTGCCGCCGAAGGCTGCCTTGCCGGTGACTTCGATGGCATGGTGACGGCACCGGTACACAAGGGTGTGATCAACGAAGCCGGCATCGCCTTTAGTGGCCACACGGAGTTCCTGCAGGCGATCTGCGAGGTGGAACGGGTTGTGATGATGCTGGCGACCGAGGAATTGCGGGTGGCACTGGTGACCACTCACTTACCCCTCAAGGATGTTTCTGCGGCGATCACACCGGAGCGGCTGACCCAGGTTACCCGTATCCTCAATGCCGATCTGCAGACCTTCTTTGGCATTCAGCAGCCGCGCATTCTGGTGGCGGGGCTGAATCCCCATGCCGGGGAAGGCGGACATCTGGGCCGTGAAGAGATCGAGGTGATTGAGCCGACCCTGAATCAGCTCAGGAACGAAGGCCTCCGTCTGACCGGTCCGCTGCCGGCGGATACCCTGTTTACGCCGCACTGGCTGGACGACGCCGATGCGGTGCTGGCGATGTATCACGATCAGGGACTGCCGGTGCTGAAGTTCCAGGGCTTCGGCCGGGCGGTCAACATTACCCTTGGCCTGCCCATCGTGCGCACTTCGGTGGACCATGGCACCGCCCTGGACCTGGCCGGAACCGGGCGTGCCGATGCCGGCAGTCTGCACACCGCCATTCGCGTGGCCGGACACATGGCTCGCTGCCGCAAAGCGGCACGGTCTGGAGACACTGAATGAGTAACAAGCACGGCCATCAGGCCCGCAAGCGTTTTGGCCAGAACTTTCTCCATGACCCCGGTGTGATTGAGAAGATCGTCCGGGCCATCCACCCGAAGCCTGACGAGACCATCGTGGAAATCGGGCCCGGGCTGGGGGCGCTGACCGAAGAACTGCTGCAGGCCAACCCGCGCCTGCAGGTCGTGGAGCTGGATCGAGACCTGATCCCGGTTCTGCGCACCAAGTTTTTCAATTACCCGGACCTGCAGATTCATGAAGCGGACGCCCTGAGTTTCGATTTCCGTCAACTGATGACGGACGGTCCGCTGAGGATCGTCGGCAACCTGCCGTACAACATCTCCACGCCACTGATTTTCCATCTGCTGGAGCAGGCCGGTGTGGTGCGTGATATGCACTTCATGCTGCAGAAAGAAGTGGTACAGCGTCTGGCCGCTCAGGCGGGGGACAATCACTACGGCCGCCTGGGTATCATGGCCCAGTATTTCTGCCGGGTGCAGCCGCTGTTCGAGGTGGGGCCGGGAGCCTTCCGTCCGGCACCCAAAGTCGCGTCTGCGATTGTGCGCCTGGTGCCCCATGAGCAACTGCCGCACCCGACCAAAGACCTGAAAACCCTGCAGGCCGTGGTGCGTACGGCGTTCAATGCCCGCCGGAAAACCCTGCGCAAGGCCCTGGCCAGCCTGATCACGGTCGAACAGTTGCAGGCGCTGGGCATCAATGACGGCCTGCGGCCGGAAAACCTGACACTGGCCGACTACGTACACATTGCCGATTTCCTGTTTGAGCATTCCGGGGAAAACAGCAACGAGGTAAGTGATGACTGACTACGCCGTTGGCGACATCCAGGGCTGCTATGAGCGTCTGCAGGATCTGGTCGACAAGGCCGGATTCTCGCCGTCCCGGGACCGGCTCTGGTTTGCCGGCGACCTGATCAACCGCGGGCCGTCGTCGCTGGCGGCCCTGCGCTATGCTGAAGGCCTCGGGGATTCGGCCCGGGTGGTGCTGGGCAATCACGATCTGCATCTGCTGGCGGTGGCCCTTGGAGGCCACAAACTCCGTCGCAAGGATACGCTGCAGTCGATTCTCGACGCCCCGGACTGTGATCACCTGCTCCATTGGCTGCGTCAGCAGCGGCTGTGCATTCACGATGCCGGGCGCAATCTTCTGGTCGCCCATGCCGGTGTCCCTCACATCTGGGGCGTGGAGAAGGCCATGGCCTGTGCCCGTGAAGTCGAAGCGGTGATCCAGGGGCCGGACGCAGAGGATTACTTCCGGCAGATGTACGGCAATGAGCCGGCCTGCTGGCGGGATGATCTGAGCGGCATGGAACGCTGGCGGGCGATCACCAACTATTTCACCCGGATGCGTTTTATCGCCGAGGACGGCACGCTGGAACTTTCTGCCAAGGAATCGGCGGATAAAGCCCCGGAAGGCTATGCGCCCTGGTTCCGTTTTCCCCGGCCGGACTCAACCCGCGTGGTTTTCGGCCACTGGGCGGCACTGGTGGGCCAAACCGGCAGTGACCAGTTTATCGGCCTGGATACCGGCTGTGTCTGGGGCAACGAGCTGACCCTGATGAACCTTGATACCGGAGAGACCATCGCCTGTGACTGCAGTTAAGACAACCCCGGGTTCCATCATCCGCTGGTCGCTGGCCATTGGTGGCCTGGCGGCTTTGCTGGCGGTGATCGCCGGTGCCTTCGGCGCTCACGGTTTGCGTGGTGTGGTGACCGAGCGTGCCCTGTCGGTCTTCGAAACCGCCGTCAGTTACCAGATGTATCATGCCCTGGCCCTCATCGTGACGGCGCTCATGCCGGCGCTGGGGTTGAAGCGGCGACTGCTGGCTGTTGCCAGTGGTTTCTGGGTGGCTGGTATAGTGCTATTCAGCGGTAGCCTGTATTTGTTGGTTCTCTCCGGTACCCACTGGCTGGGGCCGGTGACGCCGGTTGGCGGTGTCTGCTTCATGGTTGGCTGGGCACTGCTGATCGCGGCGGCTTTGAAACGAGAGCGGAGGTGACGGCAGTCATGCAGATTCAGTTGAACGGTGAAACCATAGAGTTGCCGGCAGGCAGCACCGTGGCGGTGCTGATCGAAAAGCTGGCTCTGGCCGGCAAGCGGCTGGCCGTTGAGGTTAACGAGGATATCGTTCCCCGCAGCCAGCACCCGGAATTCATCCTGGACGACGGCGACCGGGTGGAAGTGGTGCACGCCATCGGTGGTGGCTGAGCCGCCGCCCACCCCGTTCAGGATTTCTTCTTAACAGACTCAGGAAGGCTATGACAGATTCAGCAGACATTCAGCTCCCCGAAGACAAACCTCTGGAAATCGCCGGCCGGGTCTACCAGTCCCGACTGCTGGTCGGCACCGGTAAATACCGGGATCTGGCCGAGACCGGCCATGCCATTGAAGCCAGTGGCGCAGAGATCGTGACCGTTGCCGTGCGCCGGACCAACATTGGCCAGAACCCGGATGAGCCCAACCTGCTGGATGTGGTGTCCCCGGACAGCTACACCATCCTGCCCAACACCGCCGGCTGCTACACCGCCAAGGACGCGGTACGGACCTGCAAGCTGGCCCGGGAACTGCTGGACGGCCACGACCTGGTCAAGCTTGAGGTGCTCGGTGAGCACAAGACGCTGTACCCGAACATGCCGGAAACCCTGATCGCCGCCGAGGAACTGATCAGGGACGGTTTCAAAGTCATGGTGTACTGCTCCGATGACCCGCTGCTGGCCATGCGCCTGGAGGAAATGGGCTGTGTCGCGATCATGCCACTGGGCGCGCCTATCGGCTCCGGCCTGGGTATTCAGAATCGCTACAACATGCGCCTGATCATCGAGAACGCCCAGGTGCCGGTGCTGGTGGATGCGGGCGTCGGTACGGCATCCGACGCCACCATCGCCATGGAGCTGGGCTGTGATGGTGTATTGATGAACACCGCCATCGCCCAGGCGCGGGACCCGATCCGTATGGCCAATGCCATGCGCCTGGCCATTGAATCCGGCCGGGAATCCTATCTGGCCGGCCGCATGCCCAAGAAACTCTATGCCAGTGCCTCTTCGCCCATTGATGGCACCTTTTTCTGATAAAAAACGAAAACCAGAAACCATAAAAGCGCTGTAGCTGTTACATGACCAATACCAAACCCAGTCGTCGGGAGAGTATCCTCCGGGCGCTTGTTGAACTGCTTCAAAGCGACCCGGGGGTGCGTATCACCACCGCCGGGCTGGCCCGAACCGTCGGTGTGACCGAGGCGGCCCTGTACCGGCATTTTCCCAGCAAGCGGAAGATGTTTGAGGCGCTGATCGAGTTTGCCGAAGAGGCGGTGTTTTCCCGCTGTCAGGTAATCCTGCAGGAACAGGAGGATGCCCGGGTGCGGATACAGCAACTGGTGCATCTGGTACTGGTGTTTGCCGAGCGCAACCCGGGCCTGTGCTGTGTGCTGACCGGTGACGCGTTGATGGGCGAGGATGTCTCCCTGCGCAAGCGGGCCTCGCAGTTCTTTGAGCGTCTGGAAACCCAGATTCGCCAGACCCTCAAAGAGGGGGAGATCCGTCAGGGCCTGCGGCCCCGGACCAGCGCCACCCGTGGTGCGGATTTCGTGATGGTGTTTATCGAGGGCCGCATTCAGCGCTTTGTGCGCTCATCGTTTACCCGCCTGCCGTCCTCGGACTTCGATGAGGCCTGGGGTCTGGTGTCTGAGAGCCTCTGGGGCTGAGTTCCCGGAGCGAACGAGGACCGGAGGGGCAAACGCCGCACAGAACCGCTACAAGCACGTCCATGTGCGCTTGTTTCAGGCCATCCCTGGCCTTCAACATTCTGTGCGGCGTTCGCCCCTCCGAATCCTTTTAACGGCCTTACTCGTACCCGGACGCCTGCCGGAGAATCGACCGGACCGGTGCCCAGACTCCGGGCGCTGAAATCAGGATATCCTTCCCCCAAAGGTCTGCCGGGTAGCCCTCTGGCACTTCGCCAAAGTGGCCCACGGTGGCCCCGGCTTCTTTTGCGATCAATCTTGCCGCCGCAAAATCCCAGGGGCTGACGTTCTCGTAGTAGATATCCAGCCGGCCGCAGGCCACCCAGCAGATGTCCAGAGCCGCTGAGCCGATGCGGCGCAGATCCCGGCACTGGTGGATCATGGCATCCAGTCGCCGGATCAGTGGCGCCAGATCGTCTTTGGTGTAGGGAAAGCCGGTGGCGAACAGCGACTGGCGCGGCGTATCTGCCCCGCTGTGGCGTATCGGGGCACCGTTCAGTGTGGCTCCCATGCTTTCGGTGGCCCGGAAGGTTTCGCCGGGGAAGGGGGCGTGCACCACGCCGGAGCGCACCTGGCCGTTTTCGGCATAGGCGATGGAGACGGCTACCTGCGGGTGGCCGTAGGCGTAGTTCACCGTGCCGTCGATGGGGTCCACGATCCACAGCGGAGTGTCCAGTTCCTCAGCCTGGGACAGGTCCGGCATGGTTTCTTCGGAGAGGATGCGGTGGTCCGGGAAGCGCTTGCGGATCGCCCCGGTAATGAACTCGTCTGCCATGACGTCGGCATGGGTGACCAGTTCCGTCTGCTCTTTGTAATCGGTGCGGAGGGTGTTTTCCTCGCGTTCGCGCCGAATCAGTTCACCGGCCTCCAGGGCCAGCGCTTCGCCGAAATCGGTAATGGCTTGCAGGTAATCGGGATTGGGCATGGCACCCCCGGCGTTGGATTTCGAGGGTGCCAGTCTAACACGGAGGGATTACAGGCTGTTGAACCAGCCCTCCATCTTGTCCATGGCCATGACCAGGCGGGGGCAGGCTTGCTGTACGAACGCGTCGTCCAGCTCTTTTTCCGCGTATTCGTCGCCGGCGATAGCCAGGGCCTGGCCGCCGTCAAAGTCCACAAAGGCCAGGCGTGCGCCCAGGTGATCCGGTGAGAAGCCGAAGTCGCTGGCGGGCAGGATGGCCACCCCGGTTTTTTCCAGTAGCGCCGTACACAGGGCCTGGGCCGTCTTGATGTCCTGGCTGGCCAGCCTGTCGCGGAAGCTGGAGAAATCCGGGAACAGATAGAAGGCGCCCTCCGGCTTCTGTACCACCGCGCCCATCTCGTTCAGGCGGCGGTGCATGTACTCGCCGACCACCTTCAGCACCCGGCGCGACTGGGTCAGGTACTCGGTGATGTCATCACCGCCGTTGAAGGCAGTAATCGCCGCGTACTGGGTTGGCGCGCTGGTCGAGGTGAAGGTTTCGCTGGCAATGATCGCCATGGCGTCCTGCAGGGGCCGCAGTTCCGGTGGGAAGATAAACGCGCCCAGGCGCCAGCCGCCTGCGCCGGCCCACTTGGACAGGCCCGTGCTGATGATGGTGCCTTCCGGGTAGTAGCGGGCAATGGACTTGTGTTTGCCCTCGAAGTGCACCTCGCCGTAGATTTCATCCGACAGCAGGATCAGGTTGTACTTGCGGGCCACGTTGGCAATCGCCAGCAACTGATCGTCGGTGTAGGTGCAGCCGGTCGGGTTGGACGGGTAGTTCAGGATCAGGATGCGCGGGCGTGACGGGTCGTCCCGACAGATGATGTCGAGCTCTTCCGCTGTTAACTGCCAGTTGTTCTCGGCATGGGTTGGCAGCCAGTGTACGGAACGGCCGATGATACGGGCCTGTGGCGCGTAGGACACCCAGCTCGGCCGTGGAATCAGCAGATCACCGTAGTAGGCCAGTTGCAGCATGAAGAGCAGCTCCTTGGAGCCGGGGCCGATCAGTACATCTTCCCAGGTGGAACGCATGCGCTCACTGCGGTTGATATAGCCGGAGATGGCTTCACGCAGATCCTTCAGGCCCCGCACCGGCAGGTAGTCTTTTTCGTGGGCGTGAGCCTTGAGGGACTCGACCACGCGCTCGGGAACCGGGAAGGGCGACTGACCCAGGCCCAGTTTGATGATGTCTTTGCCCTGCGCGCGCAGGTGGTTGCTCAGCTCGTTGATCCGGAGGGTCGCCGAGGGCTGGATGCCCCGGACGTTGAGGTTGATGGCGTACAGATGTTCGCTTTTTATGTCCATTGTCCCGGTCTGTTGGTGAATGTTGGCACCGGGCAGTATAGGGGGCCAAACATATAAGTTGTATGTAGGCGGATAAGGGATTGCCGAAGCACCCGGCCGGGCCCCTTACTGCTTGATCCAGACTTCAACCCGCCCGTTCCGGGGGCTGCCGGTATCGCCAACCGGCATGTACTGGCCATAGCCGGTATAGGCCACATCCAGCAGGCCGTTTTTGCGCAGCGCTGTGCTGACGGACAGGGCACGGAGTTCGGAAATCATCTGGGCCCGGAGTTCATGACTCTGGGCATCGGCAAAACCGATCAGCATCAGGTCATCCGGTGTCCGGTTGTGTCGGCGCAGGTACTGCTTCACCCGAAGCAGATCCCGCAGGGCCTTGTTGTCGAGCCGGGTGCGCCCTTCGGCAAACCGGAAATTAACGGTCAGGCGCTGGTAGTTGGACGTGAGCTGCTGGAAGGTCCGGGGAACGGTGGCGTCAAACTCGGGTTTGACGGCGATGGGATTCTGGGAAATGAAACCGGAATCCGCCACCAGGTCCTGACCTTTCTGACCGAGCGCGAACTCGATCAGGCCGGAAGCCATGGTGGTGGTCTGGTTGCCCAGGGTGTACATGAACAGCCGGCGGGATAGTGGGTAGTCTTCAGTGGCCACCGTGAGCTGGTTAGGCTTGAGAGCCGGGGCATTGCCGTCGGAGATGGCCAGCAGTTTGCTGTCGCGAACCGAGGCCAGGCCGGAAAAACCAATGCCGGCCGGGTCCCGGGCCACGTCATCGGAGAGTTGGTCGTTGGACTCGTAGCGTCGCGCCGATTCGTGCAACTCGTACGCCTTGCCCAGTACCAGGGAACTGAAGGTGTCCCAGGTGCCGGAACGATTGTCCCGGGCGTACAGGTGGATCTCGCGGTTGGGACCGCCCAGCTCTGACCAGTTGCGGACCTCGCCTGAGAAAATCCGGGCCAGGTTTTCGATGCTCAGCCTGACGATGGGGTTGGACGGATGAACAAGGATGGCGAGCCCGTCGATGGCGATCACATGTTCGCTGTCCAGTGAGGTCATGTCCGCCCGGTCACTGAGTTGTTCCACCTCGGCGGGCTTGGCGGGGCGTGATGCCGCCCAGATGTTGGCCTGGCCTTCATTCAGGGCACGGAAACCGGTGCTGGAGCCATGGGCGGCGACCAGAACGCTGATCCTGTCGTTGTCCTGTCCGACACTGAGAATCTTCTCATTGGGGGCGCCAGTGCCGCCGGTGCTGACAGAGCCGCCGGTCAGTTGCTCCAGATAACCGGTGACCAGCATCGGTGCCAGAGTGGCTCCGACCGTGTTGGAACCGTGGATCTCCAGATCATGGCCTGCGGAGGCCTGGGTGATTGCCAGAAGAAGTGCGCCGATCAGCGCCCTGGCTTTGCCGGTACAGCCCCGAAGTTTGTGCTCCTGAATCATCTGTCTTATGCCTGCTCACACCGATGGAAATGATCCCCCAAGATTGGCGGATAAATGTGACATTTTTGTTGCAGTCCGCCAGGGGCGAGGGTTTCAGAAGCGGTGAGGGTCGAGCTCCATGTTCAGGATCTGCCGCCCAAGCATGATAATGCGGCCGGTATAGCGCTCTTCGCCGGTGGTGGTAAAATCGAACAGGAATCGCCGCCAGACCCGCAGCTTGCCGTCGCTATCCCGTTTGAACCAGAGGCCGCGCAGATAGACGGCATCGTCCAGAAGCAGCACATCCATGGACTTGCAGTAGCGTTGGGCGGCCTTCAGTACGAAGTCCTTGATGGCCTTGGCGCGCCACCAGTACCAGATGGCGAGGCCGGCGATGAAAAGCCAGAAGAGGGTGCCCAGAGTCAAGGTGTTGGCGGTCCTGTGGTGTCGTGAATCCTGATCGGACCGCCAGATTACCTTATTGGGCGGGTTCGGCAAATTCCCGCGACCGGTCGGGTTGCGGTCAGCCGTCAGTTTCGGGCGGTCGCGGAGCATGTGCAGGACGTCTTCATTGGCCGCGCTGATCTGGCTTTTGGGATTGGTAGTGAACGGGATAAGGGACAGTGGTTCCCGCCGGTGAGATGCAGGCCGATATCCGTATTCTGCAATTCTGGTGGGGCCACGCCTGGTTTGCGGCGACTTTCGTCAAACCGGTGGTACTTTCTGCAATATATGGATAGGTCCTGTCCGGTTAACGCATATGCTGGTGTACAAAAATCGCGAATATCATCAGGGAAGGCGGGTCGTATGCACGTATTGGAGGATCAGGATTTCAGAGCGCTTGTGGACAATCACCCCAAGGCGATTCTGTTGTCCACGATGGACGCCCACATCACCTATGTGAATCACCGGTTCCGATCCCTGACCGGTTACCGGGCGGACGAGGTGATCGGGAAAACACCAGCGATCCTCAGCTCGGGCATGCACTCCGCGGATTTCTACCAGAACATGTGGCAGCGCCTTGAACACTCCGGACGCTGGGAAGGCTTGATCTGGAACCGCCGTAAAAGCGGAGAAAACTATCCCCAGTGGCTGACCATCTACACGGTCCATTGTGGTGCTCGGGCCTTCTATGTTGGTGTTTTCATGGACGTGGGCGAACTCACCGCCAATGATGAACGCCTGGCCGCGATGGCCTATTACGATCCCCTGACGGAACTGCCCAACCGGACCCTGTTCCAGGAATTTCTGAAGGCGCGGGCCAGCCAGCGTAAATCGGTGCAGAATCTTTTTGCGGTTCTGTATATAGATCTCGATTTTTTCAAGTCGGTCAATGACCTGCATGGCCATGACAGTGGTGATCGGGTGTTACAGCAGGCGGCGGCCTGCATCCAGGGCGTGCTCCGCAAAGGCGATGTGGTTGCCCGGCTGTCTGGCGATGAGTTTGCCGCCATCATCGAGTTACGGGAAGAGGCGGAACTGGAGCCGGTGTGTCGTCGCATGAACAGTGTTTTCCAGGGGCCAGTTGTGGTCGGTGAGCATGAGTATTTCCTGTCAGCATCGGTCGGGGCGGCGATTTTTCCGAGACACGCGGAGACTGCCGGTGATCTGCTGCTGAAAGCGGACCGGGCCATGTACAGCGCCAAGATGGCGGGGCGGGCCTGTTACCGCGTCTACAGTGCGGAGGAGAGCGAGCACGGGCAACACAAGCGCCGGATCTCTGAATCGCTGGTGGCGTCGCTCAAGGTTTCACCCGAGGAATTCTCCGTGGTGTATCAGCCGCAGTATGACCTCGACAGCGGCCGACTGGTGGGCCTGGAGGCACTGTTGCGGTGGCAGCATCCGGAGTTTGGGGCGGTTTCACCGGCCGAATTTGTACCGCTGGCGGAGCAGCGTGGCGTCATTCATGAGCTGACGGAGCAACTGGTCCGTTGCATTCGTCGGGACCTGGACTCCGATACGTTCATTGGCAAGGGTGATCAGCGGCTGGCGATCAATATCTCGGCCCGCCAGATTGCCGACAGCCGTCTTGAACACCTGCTGGACCCTTTCTTTGAGGCCACCCGTCAGGCTGGTTGGCTACCCGAACTGGAAATCACCGAAACCCATCTGATGAATCTGTCCAGGCGCAGCCTGGAACAACTCAGGGCCTTTGGCGACAAGGGCGTCACAGTGGCGGTGGATGATTTTGGCACTGGCTATTCGTCGCTGGCATACCTCCAGACTTTGCCGGTCCACGTGCTCAAGATTGATCGTCAGTTTGTCAGCCGGCTGGGGCCGGATCGGCGGGATTCCCGAATCGTCGCTGCGATCCTGGCCATTGCCGATGCCCTGGATCTGGAGGTAATAGCGGAGGGGATCGAAACCGAACTGCAGAAGAGCCGGTTACAGGAACTCAACTGCCACCGGGGGCAGGGCTATCTGATGGCCCGGCCGTCTCCACTGGCAGGCCTTTCCCTGGCGGACGCGGAGCCTTCCAGCAACCGTACCCCTGCTTGATAGGCGTCAAGAAAAAATGAAATGCTGTCCAGTTTTTGAGCGTTTTGCAAAATTTGGCTAGGGCCTGAAGCGTGAGTGCCTTAAAAAGGCCCGATCACTCACTTTTCATATAAGCCCTTATGCGCCACCAGGATGCAAAAATGGAACTGGATGCCTACCTGCGGCTGAATCAGGCCGCCTCCGGAGAATGGTTACACGCGATCCGGGATTTGCTGGGGTGCCAGGCCATCGACTGCGAAGTCGACCGGAGCCAGTCGGTTGTAGGGTCCCTGTCGGCGCTCCATGCCGAAGCCGGCACCGTCTCGGTATTGACCACCACCCAGGATATGACCCTCACTGCCTGCCGTCTGCCGACGGCTTTGCTCGTTATTCCGGTGCAGGGCCGCTGTGATGTTACCCTTGGCGGCGGTGCCCAATTGCCCGTTTTCCCCCTGGCGATGATTCCTGCAGAACGAGAGTTTGTCTTGCGCGCCGGAGAGGCCACAACGTTGATTCTGGTATTGCCAGTCAATGGGGACATTCCCCGCTGGCCGGATCGGCAACTGTCCGAGGCACTGGCAGCAGAGGTTCACCGTTTCCTGTTTCTATCGGACTATTTCCGGGATCATCGCGATGCCTGTCGTCGGGCCGAAGCCCTGTTTTCCCAGCTGGAGATGGCGCTGAACGCCGGCGGTGATGGGGAGGTGAGTCTGTCGCCGGAACTGGACCGTCGTCTGGTTCGGGTCATTGAGAAGATCCGGAATGAGCCCGAGTGGGCGTTCAATCTACGTGAACTGGCCAGTCATTCCGGGGTCAGCGAGCGCAACCTCTACTACCTGATGAAACGGGAAACCGGGCTGACGCCGTATCGCTTCTATCAGCGCTGTCGGCTGATCCGGGTTCGTCGTCGCCTGGTGGACTGCACCTGCGATGTTCCACACATTTCCTGGTACGCGGCGGATGAGGGCTTCTCCCACCTTGGCCGTTTTGCGGCGCTTTATCGTGAACACTTCGGTGAACTGCCCAGTGAAACCGTACAATGGCGTCGGGCGCTGCAGGCGCGGGAGGCCAGCCACCGGGAAGCAGCGTCTGCGGTGGCTGCTAACGCCTGAGTTGATAAACGCCGGGTGTTTTTCCCCGGACATAAAAAAAGCCCGTCAGGTACTCCTGACGGGCTTTTTTGTTACTGGCCCGAAGGTCAGTGGCTGTTGGCCGGAGTGGCTCCGGTCGGCGCCTGATCCTCTGAGGATGAGTCATTGTCCGGATCGTTATGCTCCCTGGCCAGCAGGATGTAGAAGGCTGGCAGCACGAAGATCGTGAACAGGGTACCAATCCCCAGACCGGCACTGATGGTCAGGCCGATGGCGAACCGGCTTTCGGCGCCCGGGCCAATGGCGATCAGCAACGGTACCATGGCAAAGATCAGTGCCAGGGAGGTCATGATGATCGGGCGCAGCCGGATGGCGGCTGCCTCGATCACGGCTTCGATCTTGTTCATGCCCTGCTGCTTCTGCAACTGGTTGGCAAATTCCACGATCAGGATACCGTTTTTCGAAACCACCCCGATCAGTGTGATCAGGCCCACCTGGGTGTAGATGTTCATGGTGGCGAAGCCAAGCACAATGAAGGCCATAGCCCCGGCGACAGACATGGGCACCGACACCAGAATGATGAACGGGTCGCGCCAGCTCTCAAACTGGGCAGCCAGCACCAGGTAGATGACCAGCAGTGACAGGAAGAAGGTCACCATCAGGGCGCTGCCCTGATTGGCCAACTGCCGGGTCTGGCCGGTGTAGTCGTAGCTGAAGCCCTGCGGGAAGGCGTCGTCCGCGGCCTGCTCCATGAAGTCCATGGCCGTACCCATGGCCACACCCGGCATGGGCACGCCCTGGATGGTCAGGGAGTTGAGCTGGTTGAACTGGGTACGGTTGGACGGTTCAACATCCTTCCTGAAGCTCACCACGCTGGCCAGGGATATCAACTCACCGCTGTCCGCGCGGATGTAGTAATCGTTCAGGGCCTGCTCGTCCAGCCGGAACTTCTGGTCTACCTGCGGGATGACCTGATAGGAACGGCCTTCCATGCTGAAGCGGTTGATGTAGCCGCCGCCCAGCATGCTGGACAGTGATTGCCCTACATCCTGCATGGACAGTCCCAGATCGGCCACCCGGTCACGGTCCACGTGGATGCGGGTGACTGGCCGGTCGAAGTTGATGGACTTCTGCAGGAACATAAAGTTACCGCTGGCCATGGCTTTGCCCACCATTTCATCGGCCACCTGGTCCAGTTGTTCATAGCTGCCACCGGTGGTGACCACAAACTGGAACGGCAGGCCGCCACCGGAACCCGGCAGGGCCGGCGGCGCAAATACCGCGGTCTGCAGGCCGGTCACTTTCTTCAGCTCGCCGTCCAGTTGCGGCTGGACGTCGAACTGGGTTACTTCCCGCTCACTCCAGGGCTTCAGCTTGAAGCCGCCGAAGACGGCGTTCGGGCCGGTGATCCCCAGAATCATGAAGTCTTCGCTGTAGCCGGGAATGTCGGACATGCGGTTCTGGACCTCATCCCCATGTTCCTGCAGGTATTCCAGGGTGGACGTCTGTGGCCCAAGTCCCTGGTAGAACAGGATGCCCTGGTCCTCGGTCGGTGCCAGTTCGTTCTCACTCATGCTGACCATGAAGTAGATAGAGGCCAGCACGACCACCGCGAAGAAAATCACCACGGATTTGGTCTGCATCAGTGAGGACAGGGCTGACTTGTAGCCGGAAGACAGGCCGGAGAAGGTACGTTCCACCACCTGCTCGAAGCGGCCCGGATTACCGTGCGGTTTGAGCACCATGCCCGAGAGCATGGGCGACAGGGTCAGGGCCACGATGCCTGAGATCACAACGGTGCCCGCCAGGGTAAAGGCGAACTCGGTGAACAGGGAGCCAATCAGGCCGCCCATGAAGCCGATGGGCGCATACACGGCCACCAGCGTGGTGGTCATGGCGATAATGGGGGTCGCCATCTCTCGGGCGCCATGAAGCGCCGCTTCGAACTTGGTCTCACCATCCTCAATGTGCCGGTGCACGTTCTCCACCATGATGATGGCGTCATCCACCACCAGGCCGATGGCCAGCACCATGGACAGCAGCGTCAGCAGGTTCAGCGAGAAGCCGAACATCAGCATGATGAAGGCGCCGCCCACCAGTGACAGGGGTACGGCAATGGACGGCACCACCGAGGCACGGATAGAACCCAGGCACAGGAACACCACCACCAGTACGATAATCATAGCCTCAACGAGAGTCTTGATAACCTCGTTGATGGAGTCATCGATGAAGTCGGAGGCGTCGTAGGCAAGGCGTACATTCATGCCTGACGGCAACTGGCTTTCGATCTCCGGCAGCGTGTCTTTCACCAGTCCTGCAACCGTAAGAGGGTTGGCCCCGGGGGCCATTTCAATCGCGACATAGGTAGCAGGCTGCCCCTTATACAGGGCCAGTGAGTCGTAGGTCTCGGAGCCGAGCTCGACGTTGGCAATGTCCTGCAGGCGGATTTGGGTGCCATCCTGGTTTTTGACGATCAGGTTGCCGAACTGGTCGGGGTCCGCCACGTCGGTATCACTGGTCATGGCCACTTCGACGTACTGGCCCTTGGTGTTACCCACGGCGGCCTGATAGTTATTGGCGCGCAGTTTTGCTGCCACTTCCGTGGGGGTCATATCCACGGCGGCGAGCCGTTCCGGGTCCAGCCAGACCCGCAGGGCGAACTTGCGCCCAAGCAGTTCGGCTTTACCCACGCCGGCCAGTGCCTGCAGCTTGGGCTGGACCACGCGGGTCAGGTAGTCGGTGATCTGAGGTACGCCCAGCTCTTCACTGTAGAAGGCAATGTACATCAGCGCGGTGCTGTCACCGGTAGTCGAGGTGATAACGGGGTCTTCCGACTCCGCGGGCAGTACGTTGCGCTGACTGGCTACCTTGGCCTGGATCTCGGCCAGGGCGGCGTTGGCGTCATAGTTCAGTTCCATCTTGGCTTCAATGGTGGAAGAGCCCTGGGAACTGGTGGAAGTCAGGTAGTCGATGCCACTGGCCTCGGCGATGGCCTGCTGCAGCGGCTGAGTAATGAAGCCCTTGATCAGGTCCGAGCTGGCGCCAGGGTAGGCCGTTGTGACGGTGACTGTGGTGCTCTCCAGCTGCGGATACTGCCGGATTTCCATCTCCATCGCTGCCCGGGCGCCGATCAGAAAGATCAGCAGGCTCACCACCGTGGCAAGCACGGGGCGATGAACGAATATGTCGGTAAATCGCATTATTCAGACGCCTCCTGTGCTTCCCCTACGGTTTCGGTGACCTCTACCCGCTGGCCGGCACGCAGTCTCAGCAGAGCCTTGGAAACCACGGTTTCGCCCTCTTTCAGACCGGACACGATGGCAACGCGGCCGTCACGGGTATCGCCGGTCACCACAGTGCGGCGTTTAACCACCAGCTCATCGTTGTCGTTGTTTTCAACCACAAAGACGAAGTCGCCGTAGGTGTTGTAGGAAATGGCGGTTCTGGGAAGGGTGACTACTTCGTTGTCCCTCGGCTCGCCAGTCTGGATAGTGGCGAACATGCCCGGCTTGAGCAGCTTGCCTTCGTTGTCCAGGGTTGCCCGCACCCGAACGGTCCGGGTTTCCGGGTTGACCGAGGTGTTGATGGCGCTGATCTCCCCTTCAAAGGTCTGGTCCGGCACCGCAGCCACGGTCACACTGACCGGATAGCCGCGGGCGATCTGCGGCAGGTATTTTTCAGACAGGGTGTAGTCCACGTAGATCGGATCCAGCATGTTGATTTCAACGATCGGCGTGCCGGTGGCGATGTACTCGCCCTGGTCGACCATACGGATACCGAGGGTGCCGTCGAACGGTGCCCGGATCACTTTCTTGTTAAGCTGTGCTTCAGCCTCGTTGACACCCGCCTTGGCGACATCAAAATTGGCCTTGGCTTCGTCATACTGGGACTGGGAGATGGCACGCTTCGGCAGCAGGTCCGAGACTCTCCGGAATTCCTGCTGGGCCAGTTCCAGTTCGGCACGGCTGGTGCGCAGGGCGGCCTTGTCGACGTCTGCATCCAGGCGTACCAGCACGTCGCCCTTGCTGACGGTGTCGCCGGATTCGAAACTGATGGACTCAATTACGCCCGGTACTTCGTTGGCGACCTCAATACCATTGATGGCTTCGATGCTGCCCACCGCCTTGATGGTGGGCTTCCATTTCTCGGTGATCGCGTCGGTAGCCGAGATCTGGGCCGGTGGTTGGGGTTGTGAGAGCTGTTTTTCCATCTGGCCGAACTGGTAGAACTTGTAGCCAAAGATTCCACCCAGCACGAGGCCGAGGAAAATGATCACGATAACGAAGCGGGAAGCAGTGCGCATAAGTCTGTTCCTGGAGCTGGGGTTCCTGATGACGATACAGTCGCCACGATAAGGAAGGCTGACATCATTAGATGACAATCAGACGGTGGCGACAAAGACAGGGTCTATTAATAGAATGTCAGTTCAAGTTTAAGAATAGGATGCTACAAAAGCTGTTTGCCTTTGTCACCCGTTGACGGAGAAAAGACAGTATAAATACTGCGTCTCATTTACGATAGCGGTTCGTTATCGGACTAGTGGGCGTAATAATCGGATGGGTTTTATGCAACTGATTCTGGGCCTGGCCCTGGCACTGGCGGTGTTTGTTGTGCTGAAAAAATGGGGCGCCCTGAGCCCGGAGCGCCGTAAAGGGGCGATCTGGAAAGTCGCCCTGATCGTCGCCGGTGCGCTTCTGCTGTTCATGGTGCTGACCGGACGGGTCCACGTCATCACTGCCGGGCTGGCGGCGCTGGTACCGTTATTGCGGAAACTGCCGACATTGCTGAAGCATCTCCCGACCATTCGCCAGTGGCTGGGGCAGAATACTGCGAGCGACCATGAACAGCGCCAGGATAAGAGTGCCGGGGGCAGTGGCGGCGCCATGGATGAGCAGGAAGCCTGTGCCGTACTCGGGGTGGCGCCGGGATGCAGTCGTGAGGAGGTGATGGCGGCGCACCGTAAACTGATGCTAAAACTGCATCCGGACCGGGGCGGCAATGATTATCTGGCCGCCCGACTGAATGAGGCCCGGGATATTCTGATCGGCCGGCGGGGCGGTTGATCAGGGCAGTACGTCCACCTTCACTTCCACCGCCATGTTTTCTGAACGCTTGCCGGTCACGCGGTAGGTGATGCCCTCCTGCTGGCCGGTCATTTCCGTTTTTGTTCCACCCAGTGGCACCCATTGTCCCGGTTCTACCTGGCGGATGGTCATCAGGGCTTCAGTTTCATAACCCTCAATGGCGGCCGGATCTTCTTCGAAGGATACAATGGTCAGTTCTACTGCCTGATTCGACAGGGCCCGGGGGCTGACCACAAAGCCGCTGCGGGTTGAGACCTGTTGCAGGATGGCCGCAGGGTTACGCCCGCCTTTAACGGCAAAGGGCAGGGTGCGGACAGTGCCAGAAGTGATATGGGCCGATTGACCGTCCTGCACCACCAACTGCCTTTGGCGGCTCGACGTTGTGCTGATAGTCTTGCTCTGCACATTGGCACTGGCGGCGCCATTGTTCATGGAAACGCCACCGCCGGAACGCTTGCCACCGATGTCCTGACGGTAGCGCACGGTCACCCGCATCTGCACCGGTGGCACATCGAACGAGTTTACCAGCATGCCGATTTCCTCCAGCAACCGGGGCTCGCCACGGACCACCAGTTGCTGCCCCTGAGAGGTCAGGACAACCCCATCCTGCTGGTAGAGTGGGCGTATCTGTCCGGCCACGTCTTCCGCCGGGCGATTGCTGAGTTCGAAAACCCGGGTTTCGGCGTGGGCCAGGTTGGATGTGGCAATCAGTGCTGGTAACAGCAGCAGCCAGAGAGTCACGGCCGACAGGCGTGAGCGGAGAAGGGCAGCAGGATTCATCAGGGCCTCCGGAGTGGAATAGGGGCGGCAAACAGGAATTCCCGGTAACAGGTGTTGCCAAACTTAAAACCACGGGTATATAGTGGAAAGCATGAAGACCTTAAACGCAGCCTGTCAATTGAATGTTCTGAAAGCTTTCGGCCAAGAGCTGAAGGCCGCAGGTTCTGCTGTGTTTTTCTGGTGGTTTGGTTATGGCTTTTATTTTAGCCAGAGCCCGGGCCGCCCATAGGAACTTCATCGACCGAACACAACGAGGAAGGCAGCCCGGCAAGCAACCCAGGCTGCCACCGGACTCAGAAAGCCCCGACTGGTAGCCCAGCCGGGGCTTTTTTGATTCTGACACAGGGAAACAGGAAGCAAGACATGAACATGCCACTGAGCGCTGAAACTCTGGACTCGCAGCAACTGAGCCGTTGCCAGAACCGCCAGGAAACCCGACTGCCCACGGCTCTGGAGCTTCGGGCGCAGTTTCCGGTAAGCGAGGCGGCGACTCGCCGGATCGCCGGGTATCGTGAGCAGGTTCGCCAGGTGCTCCACGGCGAGGATGACAGGGTGCTGATTGTGATGGGCCCCTGCTCGATTCATGATGAGGACGCAGCCCTGGATTACGCCCGCCGGTTAAAGGCGTTGGCGGATGAGGTCAGCGACCGTTTCCTGATTGTCATGCGCGCCTATCTGGAGAAGCCGCGCACCACGGTGGGTTGGAAAGGTTTGCTTTACGATCCCGAACGCACCGGTGACGGCAATCTGAAACTGGGGCTGGAACGATCCCGCCGGTTGCTCCTGGCGCTGACCGATCTGGGTCTGCCGGTGGCAACCGAAGCACTGAGCCCGTTCATGATGGATTACCTGGGCGACCTGGTGAGCTGGACGGCGATCGGGGCCCGCACCACCGAGTCCCAGATCCACCGGGAAATGGTCAGTGGCCTGCCCATGCCCGTGGGCTTCAAGAACGGCACCGATGGTGGCACTGCCGTGGCCATCAATGCCATGAAGTCCGGAGCCCATCCCCATCACCACATGGGCATTTCCCATTGTGGCTCACCGGCGATGATCTCCACACCGGGCAATCCGGATACCCATCTGGTGCTGCGCGGCGGCCGGGGCATGACCAACTACGACGAGCTGAGCATCGCCCGGGCTCTGGAAGAGCTGGAACTGGCCGGCGTGAACCGGGCGGTGATGGTGGACTGCAGTCACGACAATGCCCGCAAACAGGCAGAACGGCAGATGGAGATTGCCCGGGATGTCATGGCCCAGAGACGGGCGGGCAACGACGCCATCCGGGGACTCATGCTGGAGAGCTTCCTGGTCTTCGGGCGCCAGGATGACAGCGACGAGCTGATCTATGGTTGCTCGCTTACCGATCCGTGCCTGGGCTGGGAACAGACGGAGGCTCTGATCCGCTCACTGTAGACAGCAGAAGCTGCCCGGCCAGCAGGAGCAGGATGCCGCCCATCACCCGGTCCAGCCAGTGTCCGAAACGGTTGAAACCACGGCGTACCCTGGGGTGGGTGAAAAACAGGGCGACCATGGCAAACCAGAGGCCGGTGGCCAGAGCCATATAGAGGCCATAGGCTGCCTGCAGCAGCACCGGTGTCTGTGGATCAATCACAACCGAGAACAGCGACACGAAGAACAGGGTGGCCTTGGGATTGAGCGCGTTGGTCAGAAAACCAAGCCGGAACGCCGACCAGCCGCTCTGGTACTCCCGTTTGGTGGTATCCACGTGCAGGCCGCCGGCCTTCGCGCGCAGGCAGTGCCAGGCAATCCACAACAGATAGACGGCACCGACCACTTTCAGGACGGTAAACAGCAGGATGGACTGCTGGATAATCAGGCCAATTCCGAGCAGTGAATAGGCCACATGCACCAGGATGGCCAGACCAATTCCCACGGCGGTGAGCATGGCATTGCGGCGGGCCTGGGTCAGAGCCTGGCGAAGCATCACCGCAAAGTCCGGTCCCGGGCTGGCAACGGCCAGCAGATGAACCAGAGCCACCGTTGCGAATTCCAGCCAATACGTCTGCACAGTTTGTCTTCCCCCGGTGATGTCCACGATGTGATATGGCGCAAGCATAAGGGCAATTTTCCGGAATTGCACCTGTCATAATGCCATCGGGTTTCTATACTGATCCCGTAATCTACCGGAAAGACGCCAGTTTTGATGCCAGGGGAGAGCTATGAACAAGCGCGAGGTGGATGTTGCCGTTATCGGTGCCGGAACAGCTGGCATGGTGGCCTACCGGCAGGTCAGCCGGGTCACCGACCGGGTTGTGCTGATCGAGGGCAACCAGTATGGCACCACCTGTGCCCGGGTAGGCTGTATGCCCAGCAAGTTGTTGATCGCCGCGGCAGACCGGGCCCACGAGATGGCCCATGCCGAACTCTTCGGGGTCGCCCCGGGTGGAGTTTCCATCGACGGCCGCCGGGTCATGGAGCGGGTACGCAATGAACGGGACCGGTTCGTGGAGCCTGTGGTCCGTTCCATGCAGTCCCTGCCCGAGGCCCATCGGCTGATGGGGCACGCCCGTTTTCTGGATGCTCACCGCCTGGTGGTGGGGGATCACACCGAAGTCACGGCGGAACGTATTGTCATCGCCACCGGCTCACGCCCGGCCATCCCCGGCCAGCTCAAGGGGGCAAAGGATCGTCTGGTGGTCAACGACAACCTGTTTGACTGGGAGGATCTGCCCGATTCTGTGGCGGTCTTCGGCCCCGGGGTGATCGGGCTGGAGCTTGGCCAGGCGCTGAGCCGGCTCGGCGTCCGTGTGCGGGTTTTCGGACGGGGTGGCTCACTGGGCTCGATCCAGGACGGGCGCATCCGGGATTACGCACTGGCGACCTTCCGCTCGGAATTCCCGCTGGAACCGGGGGCGGAGGTCAGTGAGGTTCGCCGAACGGATGACGGCGTTGAGATCGCTTACAGCGTTGATGGCCGGCAGGCCCGGGAAACCTTTGATTACCTGCTGGCGGCAACGGGCCGTCGCCCTAACGTGGATCAGCTTGATATCCAGAATGCCGGGATTGATCTGGACGACCGGGGGATGCCCGTGTTCGATCCTTACACCCTGCGTTGTGGCGAGAGCCATATCTTTGTCGCCGGTGACGTCGACAATGACCGCCCCCTGTTGCATGAGGCCGCAGACGAAGGCCGCATTGCCGGGGACAATGCGGCCAGTTGGCCGGAGGTTAAGGCCGGACTGCGCAAGACCCCGTTATCCGTGGTGTTCACCGATCCCCAGATTGCCCGGGTTGGTCTGACCCTGGACCAGGTGTCGGATGCCTGCAAAGGCTGTTTCGCTGTGGGTGAGGTGAGCTTTGAAAACCAGGGCCGCAGCCGGGTCATCGGCCGAAACCGGGGATTGCTGAGGGTTTATGGCGAGCATGGCTCCGGCCGATTCATGGGGGCGGAAATGTTCGGGCCGGCGGCCGAGCACATCGCCCATCTGCTGGCCTGGTCGATCGAGCAGCGGATGAATGTGGCCGAAATGCTGGCCATGCCGTTCTATCATCCGGTCATCGAGGAGGGCGTGCGCACAGCGCTGAAGGATCTGAACGGCAAGCTCAACATGGGGCCGGGCGCGGGAGAGGACTGTATGGAATGTGGCCCGGGCACCTGAGCCCGGGCGCTGTTGCCTTTGATCAGACAGTCTGGTGGGCGCCGGGCGGCAAATGGCCCGCGCCCCCGGTTGTATTTCTCTGGTGCCGGGCCCATATCTTTTCATGGAAGAAGTAGGCAACGGTGTTAATGGCCGGTTCGACCATAGCGATCAGACTGCCGATCAGGATATCGCCGGTCAGGATGTAAGCCACCGTGAAGGCCACCGTAAAGTGGGTAATGGCGAAGGTCATGGTCTTCAGTAACGACTGGTCACCCTTCGTGCCATGGTTGTGGACAAACAGTTTCAGTGTGCTCATGACGGGCTCCGCAAATCACAGGTGTATGCTTGTATTTAAGGGCAAACGATAATTGTTTCCAAATAAAATGTTTGATGGCTTTTGATAGGTGATTGCTATGAGCTGCCCGTGGCAGTCATAAGCTGGATCTATAAGCGGAATTGAGTGATTAAACTGGGGTATTGAAACCTTGCAGTTTATAGTTAAAACCAGAGTAAAACCCAGCAACGAATCAGGAGGTTCAACATGGGTAAGAACTTCATCGGCCTCGATACCGAGAAAACTCAGAATCTGGCAGACGCACTGAACAACCTGCTGTCGAACTACCAGATCTTTTACATGAACGTCCGTGGCTACCACTGGAACATCAAGGGCGACAACTTCTTTGAACTGCACGCGAAGTTCGAGGAGCTGTACGATGATCTGCTGCTGAAAATCGACGAGATCGCCGAGCGGGTTCTGACCCTTGGGCATCGTCCGGCGCACGCCTACAGCACGTACATGGAGAAATCCGAAGTGCCTGAGCGCAAGGACGTGTCCGATGGTAAAGAAGCCGTTGGTGACATTGTGGAGAGCATGGGCAAGCTGATTGCCAAACAGCGCCAACTGCTGAACCTGGCCGGTGATGCCGAGGACGAAGGCACCGCCTCGCTGATGAGCGACTACATCACCGAGCAGGAAAAAACCGTGTGGATGTACCGCAGCTACCTGGGTGAATAATCCCGGCGTGTAAGCGTGTGAATAGAGCGGCGACCTTCGGGTCGCCGTTTTTGTAACAGTCCTGCCTTGAAACTGTCTTCTTTCTGACCCTTCTTTGTCATGGCTTCTCACTAGTTTCTGTCACCAACCAAAACACGACAGAAACAGGGAGATGTCCATGGAATTGTGTAAAGCCGTGCTCACGGCAAGTATCCTTTCGGCCACCCTTGGCCTGGCTGCCTGCGCCGGCAATAACGCCAGCCATTCCGCCGGCCAGGCAATGGACGGCGATTCACCGGCCCGGATTTCTCTGGTCCAGATTGGCCGCTATGCCTCCGACGACAACGAATTTGATGAAAGTGCCGCCGAGATCGTCGCCTATGATCCGGATTCCCGGCAGGCCTTTGTCGTCAATGCCCAGCAGGGCGCGCTGGATGTTCTGGACCTGTCAGACCCGCGGGCCCCGCGGAAAACGGCGACGCTGGCGGCCAGTGCCCACTGGCGTGACGCCGGCGCCATCAATAGCGTTAGTGTGGCCGGCGGGCGTGTTGCTGTTGCCGTGGAGAACCGCGAGAAAACGGAGACCGGCCGGGTCCAGATTTATTCGGCAGACGATCTGTCGTTTCTCGGGCAGGCCGAGGTGGGCGCCTTGCCCGATATGCTGACTTTTACCCCGGATGGTCATCACCTGCTGGTCGCCAACGAAGGAGAGCCCAATGCCGATTACAGTGTCGATCCGGAAGGCTCGGTCAGCCTGATCGATGCCTCTGAGCCAGGCCGACCAGTGGTGACCACCATCGGTTTTGCCGACTTCAATCGTGACGGAACCCGGGCCAATGAACTCCCGGCAGAGGTCCGGGTGTTTGGTAACTACGGCCGCACCGAATTGATGATCACCGGTTATTCAGACCAGGAGCCGGCCACCCTGACGGTGGAGGATGCCTACCGGGTCAATCCGGGCATGTGGCTCACCGTTGCCAGCAGCGAAGGCGACCCTATTCCCTACCAGGTGGCGTCGGTATCCGGCAACCGCATTACCCTGACCACGGGGTTTGACGGCGACACCGAAGCCGGTGACAGCGATACCCGTCTGCGGGCCTTCCTTCACGACGGCGCCTCCTCGGTCGCCCAGGATCTCGAACCGGAATACATTGCCGTCTCCCCGGATGGCGCTGAGGCCTGGGTGACCCTGCAGGAAAACAACGCCGTTGCGGTGATTGATATCGAGCAGGCGAGGGTTCGCCGGATCATCGCCCTGGGCACCAAGGATCACAGTCTGCCCGGCAACGAACTGGATGTGTCCGACAAGGACGACGGCGTGAACATTGCCAACTGGCCGGTTCTGGGTATGTACCAGCCGGACACCATTGCATCGGCCGCTGTAGGCGGCGAAGTCTACTACCTGATGGCCAACGAAGGGGACGCCCGGGCATACGATGGCTTTGTTGAAGAAATCCGCTTTGCCGATGCGCCCCTGGCCGACAACGGGTTCTTCGGGCAGGCGGATTTCACCGACAAGCGGGGCGTTGGCCGGCTGCTGACCACACTGACGGCGGACCGGAACCGCGATGGGGAACTGGATGAACCTCTGGCCTACGGTGCCCGGAGCTTCAGTATCTGGAGCGCTGACGGGGAGCAGGTGTTCGACAGTGGCAGCCAGTTCGAGGCCATCACCGCAGACCGTCTGGGGGATGACTTCAATAACGACAACGATGAGAACAGCGGTGACAGCCGCAGTGACGCCAAAGGGCCGGAGCCCGAAGCCATCGAAACGGGCCACATTGGCGGTCACACCTACGCCTTCATCGGCCTGGAGCGCACCGGGGGCATCATGATCTACGACATCTCCCGCCCCGGGCAGTCGATGTTCGTCGACTATGTGAACAATCGGGATTTCTCCTACGACATCGAGGATCGCATTGACGATGGCAATGCACCGGCCTATGCCGCAGGCGATCTGGGGCCGGAAAGCATTCTCTTTGTCCCGGCCGCCCAGGCTCCGGGCGAGCATCCCCTCCTGCTGGTGGGGAACGAAGTGAGCGGCACCACCACCATCTACGAAGTGCGCCAGGGCGCACATTGATCCCATGAAACCAGGACCAGGCGTTGCCCTGGTTCTGGTTTTCCCGCCTGTCTTTCAGCTGAAACAAAACCTTTGCAATTATGTAATTTGCTCGTAATGAGCACCCTATAAATTTTAGTTTCAAAGCTTGGGGCGTTGACGCCATGCGAACCGGCTTTGAGCTCATGTTGCGTTGTGAGTAGCGAGACTTTTATGCCGGGTTTCCCCGGCTTTTTTCCAGATTCAGAGCGGGCCCGGAACAGGATCAACCGATGTTTCCGGTCCGCCACGAGAGTAAGACCACTGATGACCCATTGTCTGAAAACCCTTGCTGTTTCTTTCGGCCTGACGGCTTCGGTGGCTGCGGCCCCGGTTATGGCCGAGGTCCGGCTGACCCTTGGAGAGTGTCTCGACACCCACGTTGTCGACGGCAAAGAGCGGAACCTGGGGCCGGGAGCCGAGTTGGTGCTGGCCAACGGCGTTCACCAACTGGTGGTGGACTGCACCGTGTCGGTGGGCCGATCGGAGGATGAGACCTTCCCGGAAACCAGCGAAGCCCTGGTGGTGCGTTTCGACGCATCGGACTCGGCCCTGACGCTGGCAGCGCCGACGATCCGCAGCCGGCAGCAACTGGAGGCGTTCAACCGCTCCCGGGACCTGCGTCTGCAAACGGCTGGCGGTGATGAGGTGGGGTATCAGGTGGCGGTGCTGGAGAAAGAGGGTTTCCAGGTGTTCCGGGATTACCTCCGGGAAGTGGAAGTCTTCAATCGCTCTTCGTCACCGGCTGCCACAAGCGGCTTTCGGGCTCCGGCGGTGGCCGGAGCTGCGACTGATGTGAAGGCGTCGGCCGGCCAGCCTTCTGGCGCGGCGGCTCCGGATCAGGAACTGGTGAATCAAATGCTGCGCTACTGGTATTTGAAAGCCGACCCGAAAACTCGGAACGAGTGGAAGAACTGGATCCTTTCCAGCGAATAACACCCATAAAACCAATCGATTAGTGGAGTCGAAACCAATGAAGAAGCTTCTTCTGGCTGTTGCTGTGTCCTCTGTAGCCGCGGGTTCTGCCAGCGCTGCAACCATTTACGAAAAGGACGGCTTTACCTACAAGCTGAATGGCGACTTTCAGGTGCAACTGCGCCAGGAAGTCGGTGAGGATGAAAACCTGGGTGTCGATTTCGACGACCTGGAGATGAAGAACTACGTCAGCTATGACCTGAACAACGATCTGACCGCCTTCGGCCGTGTCGATTTCGGTTTCAAGGACTACGCCAACCAGGATGACGAAGGCGAGGAGGACCTGCTGGAAGAAGCCTATGTGGGCATGAAGTACGGCGTCGCCTCTTTCTCATTCGGTAAGCAGAACTTCGCGTCTGACGAGTTCGGTATCGAGGAGTCTGTTGAGCTGGATTCCGATGAGGACCAGTTCGACCGCCAGGGCACCGACGGTGACGACACCCTGCGTGTCGACGTTGATCTGGAAAACGTCTATCTGGTGGCATCCTATGAGCTGGAAGCCGAGGACACCGACAGCGAGGGTGATGAGTACTTCGACGTGTTCGTTTCCACCGATCTGGCCGACCTGACCCTGGCCGCCGCTTTTCAGCAGCGTACCCTGCAGGAATCCGACGGTGGTGACTCCGTGGATACCTACGGTGTCAGTGCTTCCTACGACTTCGGCTTCATGAGCCTGGCGGCTGACTACAGCGTCTCTGACGAATACGAAGACGACGGTGACATCGAGCCGGAAACCAAGCAGTACAACATTGCCACCGTCCTGGAAGTGGCCAGCACCACTGATCTGGCCCTGGGTATGGTGAACACCGATCCGGACGAAGGCGAAGACATCACTGAGTGGTACGCCAACGTGACCTACAAGTTCCCGTCTGCCAAGAATGTCCGCCTGTTCGCTGAAATCGGCGATACCGATGAAGACGACGTCGACATGGGTTACCTGGCCGGCATGCGCGTCAAGTTCTGATCCCCGGGATCAGTCGCCCGCTTCGGGCGTTGCTTCCAGAGAGGCCGGGCCTGTGCCCGGCCTCTCTGCGTTCAGGTGAGAGGCGTGAGTGCCGGCACCTCCTGATGCAGGAACCACTTTTCCGTAATCACCTTGCGGGTAAACCATTGCGAACGTATCAGGGCACTGGCCACGGACTGCTTGACCCAGTGAGGCACTTGCCATTGGGGCTCGATACCAGCGTCACGGCGACCAAAGCGATCCGCAATGCGCTCGCCGTAGGGTTGCAGGGCGGTAGCCGAGCAGTCCGACGCCCGGAGGATGGTTTCGGCCGCCAGTAAAGCGGATTCAATGGCAGGTCGAATGCCCTCGCCACTCTGGGTGTAGGCAAGACCGGCGGCATCCCCGATCAGCATGACGCCGTCGTCCACCAGTGGCCGGTGGGCGTGACCATAGAGCAGGTAGGCGTGTCCCTTGAAACGCCCCGGCAGCTCTTCCGGAACACGGCCATGGGCTTTCATGCTGGCGACAAAGGCTTCCAGGTGTTCGGTGAGGCGATGGCTGTCTTCGCGCCCCAGCCCGATGTTGAGGAAGCGTCCTTTGCGGAATACCCAGGCGTAGCCTTTCAGGTCCCGGCAGAACCAGAGTTCCGGCGTGTCACCCCGGGTTTCACAGGCATGGGCCTGTTCACGGGTCATTTCGAATTCCACTTCTTTGGCGGCGACGACACTTTCGTGGCCGCCAGGCGCTTCGCCCAACAGACGGGCAACCGGACAGAAGTGCCCGCCGGCTCCCACCAGCAATGGTGCCTGCCACCGTTCATTGACCACCCAGTTACCGTTTCGCCGGACGATACTGTCCACCGGGGTGGCCAGGCACTTTTGCGAGGTCACCCGTTCCAGCAGAAAGGTGTCGAATTCACATCGGCGGATACCATAGCTGACCACCGCCCGATGGTCGTTTTCCACCGGCGACTGTTGACCCATCATGCCTATGCGGAAACGCCGGATGGGTTGAAGGGTGCGGCCGGTACTGTAGCTGACCGGGTCAATTCCAAGGCTGTCGAGCACCGAGGGGGTGATCCACCCGGCACAGGTCCTGTCCCGTGGAAAAGGCGCTTTGTCGATAATGAGCACCTGTCGCCCTGCCGATTCCAGCGTTCTGGCGAGCGTTGAACCGGCCGGGCCGGCGCCGACGATAATGGCATCGTAGTAGTCCATTACGACCCCTTGAGTGAGTGCGGTCATTTGTTGTCATTATTCATGTGATTACGTCAGGGCCCGGTCCGCAGTCAGGGCCTGTGCATCAGTATAGAAAACGATGGGGAAATGTCAGATTGCTAATAAAAGCCGGGAGGGGGAGAACGGACCGGGCAGGGCGCCCGGTCCGCAGGGAGGCCATCAGTAAGTGGAGCTCATGCCGTACCATTCCGGGAAAATAATGATGCTGGCCAGCACCAGAATCTGGATCAGAATGAACGGAATAATCCCCTTGTAGATGTCGATCGTTCGGACCTCCGGTGGTGCCACGCCCTTGAGGTAGAACAGCGAGAACCCGAACGGTGGTGTCAGGAAGCTGGTCTGAAGGTTCATGGCAATCAGGATGGCAAACCAGAGCATGTTGATGCCCATGGCCTCTGCGACCGGCGCCAGGATCGGCACGATGATGAAGGAAATCTCCACGAAGTCGATGAAGAAACCCAGCACCAGGATGACCAGCATGGACAGGATGATGAAGCCCCATTCCTCGCCCGGCAGCATGTGCAGCCAGTCTTCCAGCAGATAGTCGCCACCGGTATAGCTGAACACCATGGAGAAGGCGGTTGCACCGATCAGGATGGCGAACACCATTGCAGTGACCTTGACGGTATCCCGGGCGCTGTCCCAGACCATGCGGAAGGAGAACTGACGGTAGATGATGGCCAGAACCACCGCACCCACACCGCCGAGAGCGGAGGATTCTGTGGGGGTGGCAATCCCGGTGAAGATGGAACCCAGGACCACCACAATCAACGCCAGTGGCGGGATGATGGCGATCAGCGCATCGACAATCTCGCGTTTTCGGGAGCGGGTGTTGTCGGTGGGCATGGCCGGCGCCGTTTCCGGCTTGAGGCGAGTCAGTACCAGAATATAGGCGATGTACAGGCCGATCAGCACCACGCCCGGCCATACGGCGGCCTTGAACAGATCGCCCACCGGCAGCCCGAGAACATCACCCAGGATGATCAGGATAATCGACGGCGGCACGATCTGGCCCAGCGTACCGGAGGCACAGATAGTACCGGTACTCAGGCGCTTATCGTATTTATGGGCGAGCATGACCGGCAGGGAAATCAGGCCCATCGCCACCACGCTGGCCCCGACCACACCGGTTGAGGCGGCCAGCAGGGCACCCACCAGAATGGTGGAAATGGCCAGGCCACCGGGCAGGCCGCCAAACAGGCGCCCCATGGACGTCAGCAGTTGCTCTGCCAGCCTGGTACGCTGCAGGACCACGCCCATGAAGATAAACAGGGGAACGGCCATCAGTACCTTGTTCTGCATCACGCTCATGATGCGGAACGGCATGAAAGCGAACAGGTCCATGCCTTCGGCAAAGACGCCAAAGAACAGGGCCACGCCACCAAAGGTGAAGGCGACCGGGAAACCCAGCATCAGCAGGACCAGGGCGGCCCCGAACATAATCATACCGATCATGCCAGACCCTCCCCGCTGTGCTCGACTTCATAGCTTTTCTCGCCACTGAGAACACGGAGGGCAAAGGTCGCCATGTTCAGGCCGGCGGTGGCAATGAAGAACGCGGTCAGGGGAATGACGGCCTTGATGATCCACCGGTTGGGCAGACCCCCCGGGTCGCCGCTACCTTCGCCCATGTTGTAGGAATCCAGGGCGAATTCGTAACCATAGGTGCCGATCAGGTAGGCGAACGGAATGATGAAGATAAGCGCTCCGATCAGGTTCACCATGGCTTTGGTCTTCTGGCCCCAGTTGGTGTAGAAAACATCCACCCGGACATGGCCATCAGAACGCAGGGCATAGGGAATGCCGAGCATGAACACCACCGAATACAGGTGCCATTCCATTTCCTGCAGGCCGATTGAGACTTCGTTGAAGGCGTAACGGGCGACCACATCGTAGAAAACGTTGGCCGCCATCAGGATCATGGCCACGCACGCCACCCAGCCACACAGGCTGGAGAGGCGTGCGAGGCCTTCATCCAGTTTGATTATCCACCGCATTATTGCTGATCCTCCGCCAAGCGGACTGGCGATTTTTCCGGTTGCTTAAACAAGAAAGCCGGGATTACTGCAAGAGCAATCCCGGCTCCTTATGCACGAGCGGCCGACAGTTTACTCGACTTCGCCCATGGTGTTGAGGTAGGCGCGGGTAGAAATGTCGGTGTAGGCACGGGTCTTGTCCAGGTAGTTCTCCTGTGACTCAACAATGCGTGCTGCCAGTTCGTTCCTTCCGGCCGCTTCCTTGAGCAGTTTCTTGTTGGCGTCGTACATGGCCTGAAAGACGTCTTCCGGGAAGTTCTTGATCTGAACGTTCGGATACTCTTCCTTGATGTTAGCCCAGGCTTCCGCATTGGCGTGCTGGGACTGAACCAGCATGTCGTAGGCGGAGACGCGCATGGCTGTCTTCAGGATGGCCTGCAGGTCAGCCGGGAGTTCTTCCCAGGTGTCCTTGTTAACCAGGAACTGCAGTTCGGTTGCCGGTTCGTGCCAACCGGTGTAGTAATAGTCGGCGATCTGCTGGAAACCCAGGCGCAGATCCAGTGCCGGACCGACCCACTCAACCGCGTCGATGGTGTTGCGTTCAAGCGCGGTGTAGAGCTCACCCGGAGGAATATTGGTCGGGCTGACGCCCACTTCGGCAAAGACCTCCCCGGCAAAGCCCGGGATCCGCATCTTCAGACCCTTCAGGTCTTCCAGTGAGTTGATTTCCTTGCGGAACCAACCACCCATCTGGATGCCGGTGTTACCGCCCGGGAACGACAGCATGTTATGCGGCTCATACACCTCCTGCATGAGATCCATGCCGTCGCCGTGGTAGAACCAGGCGTACTGCTCAATGGCGGTCATGCCGAAGGGCATGCTGGTGAAGAACAGGGTTTCGGGAACCTTGCCTTTCCAGTAGTAGGACGCGGAGTGGCCCAGGTCGTACTGACCGGCCTTGACCATGTCGAACACGCCGAACGGCGCCTTGTGCTTGTTGGCGGAGTCGATGCGGATGCGCAGGCGGCCATCGGACATTTCTTCGGCCAGTTTGGCCATGCGTTTGCTGGTGTCACCAAAGATCGGGAAGTTGGGCCCCCAGGTTTCTGCCAGCCTGAGAGTGAACCTCTCCTGTGCAAGCGACTGAGTGGCGGCAAAGGTGGTTGCCACTGCCAGTACAGCCGCGGAAAGAACAGAACGGATCTTCATTGCTCTTCTATCCTCTTGTCGTTTTTATCGTCGGTGCCGGTCCGCGAGTGTGTGCGAACCTCCACCCTGAACCGTCATTCAGGATAGCAACTATGTTGGGTATCCGATAGTCGACCTCAGACCATTTGGTAGTGTCCCGCTACATATCGTTCATCGAACCGATCTGGCTGGCCATGCGCATGGCTTCATGCTGTTCCAGGGATTTGAGGTCCTCGAGCAGTTCCTTGGCTTCCGGGATTTCGGCCTTGCCGATCAGGGCGTCGTACAGGCTCATCACCTGGTCATGGAAATCAAAAATCTCACGGGCAATGCCGGCAAAATCCAGCTCCTGGTAATGGGTGTCACAGGCCTGGTTCTTGGAGATGGGTTTGTGTACACCGTAGTCATAAAGCCGGGTCTGCATGGCTTTTTGATCCGCCTGCTTCTGGTATTCACTCACCGCTTTCTCCAGAAGTGACTCGTGACTGCTGATATAGTCGAGCAGGGCGCTGGCACGCTCATCCTTATTGAGGGCCGCAGATTCATGCAGGCATCGGGCAAGGTGAGCATGAAGCTGGCGGGTCCAGTCAATCAGATCGGCAAAGGTTTTGATTTCCATATGGTTCCACTCCGGTCAGAATGTTATTTCTCATTTTTGTCTATGGTAACAGTCTAGCGGGATTGTGGCTTGATGGAGATCCAATGAATCCTTCCACGCTCATCGGCATGTTAGCGGGCATCGGGGTGCTGGCCAGTGTATTGTTCTGGTCAGCCGAAGACCCGGCCCTGTTCGTCAATCTGCCCGGCCTGGCCATTGTGGTGGGCGGCACCCTGGCGGCAACTTTTATTTCCTTTCCTCTGCGGGAAGTGCTTCGGGTGTTTCGTTTGTTTGGCACGGTGGTGCGCAACGAAAAGCTCTACACCCAGCATGATATTGAAGAACTGGTGCGTATCTCCCGGCTCTGGATCGATGGTGACCTGGCAGCGGTGGAGCGCCAGTTGGAAAGTGTGCGCAATCCGTTCCTGCGGTCCGGGGTGCAGCTGGTGATCGAGCTGAACACCGAAGACGACATCATGGATTTCCTGGAATGGCGGGTCGCCCGGTTGCGCGCCCGTGAGCACGCCGAGGCCCAGTTGTTCCGGGTGATGGCGAGCTTTGCCCCGGCCTTCGGCATGATCGGCACCCTGGTTGGGCTGATCAACATGATGTTCCTGCTGGGTGGCGGCAACATGGAGGCCATCGGTCATCAACTGGCGGTGGCCCTGATGACCACCTTCTACGGCATTCTGCTGGCAAATCTGGTGTTCCGTCCGGTGGCGGTGAAACTGGAGCGGCGCACCGAGCAGCGCATAATCCTCATGCGCATGGTGATGCAGGGCATTTCCATGATGTGCCGCAAGCGCAGCCCCTCACTGATGCGGGAAACCCTGAAATCCTTTATCGCCAGCTACGACGACGAAATTCGCGATGTGCGGCCGCCCGCGGCCCAGCCTTCCAGCGCCCGGGCGGGCGTCGGCGGGGAGTCCGGCAATGGCTGAGCTGGACCCGGCCGGTTCTCCCTCTGCCCGCCGTTCCCGGGGCCAGCGTATCCCGCTGGTGCAGAGTACCGGGGAAGACGGCTGGCTGATGACCTATCTGGATGTGATTACCCTGCTGCTGGTGATGTTTGTGGTGATGCTGGCGTTGTCCGGTGGGCCTTCGGACACGCCGGGGCAGCAACTGACCGAGCAGGTCACGATGGCCCGCAGCCAGGCTGAACCCACAGCTGAAGCGGACAAAGAGACGGTCGGGCAACCGTCGCTGCCGGCGTCGGTCCGTCTGGCCCGGGAGGCCCGGGCGTTTCTGCAGGAGGCCGGTCTGGGGGACCGGGTCCAGGTCATTGAAACACCGGGAGGTATCAGCCTGCGCATCAGCAATGACATCTTGTTTGCGTCGGGTGAGGCGGCGCTCTCCAATCCGGGGATGACCGAACTGGAGAAGCTGGTCCCCCTGCTCAACCGCAATGAACATCACATCACAGTGGCTGGCCACACGGATAATGTGCCTATCCGCAGTGCCCGCTTTCCTTCGAACTGGGAACTGTCATCTGCCCGCGCTGGCAGTGTGGTGCGACTGCTGGAAGCCTCGGGCGTCCCGGCAGGCCGGATGCGGGCGACCGGGTATGCTGATACCCGGCCCGAGGCCCGAAATGATACCAGTCGTGGACGGGCCCGGAACCGCCGGGTGGAGATTCTCCTTGAGGCCCCGTCAGAAACGGCAGCTAACGACGGATAGGGCTATGCTGTAAGCACGAGGATGAACGAACGGATGACGGTCCCGGAGACGGAGATGACAGCGACACTGGGAATAATTGAGGGCTTTTACGGGCCGCTCTGGAGCTGGCGGGAACGCCAGCAACTGGTGAAAACCCTGGCCCCTCACGGTTACGGATTTTACCTGTATGCGCCCAAGGCGGACCCCTGGCTGCGCCGGCGCTGGCAGGACCCCCATCCGGAGGCCGAAGCGAAGGCGCTCGCGGAGTTTGGCCGGTTCTGCCGGCAACAGGGGGTTCGCTTTGGCATTGGCCTGAGCCCGTTTGAGATTTTCAACCAGTTTGATGATGAGGCCCGGGCGGCGCTGGCGCGCAAGCTGGAGGCCCTGGAAGCCGTCGGACCGGATGAACTGGCCATCCTGTTTGACGACATGAGTTCGGATTATCCGGACCTGGCGCGCACCCAGGCGGACATTGTGCACTGGGTGCGGGAACACACCCGCATCGGACATCTGAGCATGTGTCCCAGCTACTACTCGGATGATGCGGTGCTGGACCGGGTGTTCGGGGAGCGTCCTGCAGACTACCTGCAGACGTTGGGCGAGGCGCTGGACCCAGCGGTGGATGTGTTCTGGACCGGCGAGGAAGTCTGTTCCCGGGAAATATCACCGGGCCATCTCAAGCGGATTTCCCGGTTGCTTGGGCGTAAGCCCGTGCTCTGGGACAACTACCCGGTCAATGACGGTGATCGGATGTCACAGCACCTGCACCTGCGGGGGTTCAGCGGGCGCCCGGCGGGCAATGCCGCCTGGATCCGGGGACATGGCATCAATCCGGCCCTGCAACCGACACTGACTGCGATACCCGCAATGACCCTGGCCGAGAGCTACCGCTTGGGGCCGGATTACCAGTATGGCCAGGCGTTTGCCCATGCTGCCCGGGAACTGCTGGGGACGGAGCTGGCCCTGCAAATGCAGCGGGACCTGTTGCTGTTGCAGGATTCCGGGCTGGGCCGGCTCAGTGATGAGCGCCGGCAGGCGCTGATGCATACCTACGATGCCTTCGATCACCCGGCGGCGGGTGAGGTTGTGCGCTGGCTTTCCGGCGATTACCAGGTTACGGACGAACAGGTCCGCACCCAGTAGCCCACAGGAAATTACTTGAGGTAGTAGTCGAACGTGGAGACCACCCGGACGGTCTTCACCGGTTGCTGCTTTTCGGATACGCCCGGCGCCTGATCCCGGGCCAGAATCTGGAACACCCCCTGATTGGCCCGGCGCAGGCCCCCGAGGCTGGCATCGGCATCCCGGGCAAACTGCTCGGCCGCTTCCCGTGCGGAGGCGGTGGCTTGTGAGATCATGTCCGGCTTGATGTCGTTCAGGCGGCTGAACAGATAGGTCGGGCCGCTGGGACCGTAGTCGGAGGACAACACCACACCGGAGTCCACCAGTTCGCTGACATTCTGGGCGGCCTGGCGGATTTTATCGATGTCTTCGCTGCGCACCATCAGGGTCTGGTTGATGATGAACTTCTGCGGGTTGTTGTTGGCTGCGTAGGCATTGGCCCGGGTGTCGGTGACGTCCAGTCGCTGCAGCTCCACCGCCGATTTATTGATGGCCTGGAGATTCAGGAAAGCCATGATGGCTTCCCGGCTTTGGCTGGCCCGCTTCTGGGCTTCGTCCAGGGTGTTGCCGGTGGCAACAAACCGCAGGGGCCAGAGGGCCAGGTCTGCCTGGACTTCCCGCTCGGCCACCCCTTTGACGGTGACGTATCGGTCGCCGGTGCGCAGGTCAGTCAGGCCGTTGGCGAGCAGTGCAGCGGCCATAATGGCACTGAGGCCGAGGATCACTGCAGATAGAACTTTCATGGCAGACTCCTTGTGTCAGTCGGTGGCAGGTAGCCAGACTGGTATCCTGTGTAAAGCCCAAAGATTACCGGTAACCGCTTCCCCTTGGAAGCGGCGGGCTGGAGGTGTAATGAACCGTATACTGATCGAGTGTGTCCAGGGCGATATCGCCCATCAGCCGGATATCGACGTTATCGTCAACGCTGCCAACGCCCGCCTGCTGCCGGGTAGCGGTGTGGCAGGAGCCATCCATGGGGCTGCGGGACCGGGCCTGGCCGAGGAGTGCCGTGCACTGGCACCGATTGAACCCGGCCAGGCGGTTATGACCGGTGGCCATGGCCTGCCCAATGACCATGTCATCCACTGCCTGGGGCCGGTGTATGGTGTCGATCAGCCGTCTGGTCAGTTGCTGGCGGATTGCTTCCGCCATGCCCTGCAACTGGCCGATCAGGCCGGCCTGGAGTCCATTGCTTTCCCGGCGGTTTCCACCGGGGTTTTCGGGTACCCCCTGACTGAGGCGGCGGCTGTGGCGGCAGGAGCCATACGGGAAACCATGCCGACGCTGGAGCACATCCGGCGCATCCGGCTGGTGTTGTTTACCGCTGAAGACCTGGCTGCCTTCCGTGCTGCGTTGCAGGACAGCGGGCTCGCTCAGTCGTAGGCGCCAGGGCAGGGCGGGTGTCAGTCACAGTCGGTTTCCGGGCTGTTGCGAAACCGGGCCGCCATGGCTTTGCGCTGGCGCTCCCGGTCCCTGAACTCCTCGGGCAGGGGCTGGACGAAATAGAGGTAATCGCCGGCATCGGTATGATCGGTCAGCGGTGCGTCTGTCTGGTCTTCCGGCCAGGTGACGGGGGAGATCACGGCAATGCTCAGGGCCGGCGCCCGTTGCTCCAGTACCGCAACTGTGCCCAGGCGCTGTTCGCTGTGGAAGGCGCCGGTGGTATGCAGGATCTGATACTCCGGGTACTGCTCATGGGCCTTGAGAATGGCCGAGGCCATGGTGTTATCCCGTAACAGCTGGGCCTTGTAGGTATTGCGCATGCGCTCGGACATTGCCGGGCCGCCGGTGCCATGGCTGCCTCCAATGGCTTCGATGAACTTTTCCCGGTAGCCGGGCGGTTCGATAAACGGGGACTCCGGCACCTGTCTGCGTGCGTCCCCGGACAGCGACTCCAGGTACGCCGGGCCCTGGCGGCCCACACAGCGGACCATGTCTGCCGGAGCATTGGCGGCGATGACTGGCAGGTTGTGCTGCCGGGCGAACTCCACCAGAGGCCGGTAGGAGGCCCGGTAGTTGTCCCAGGCTGCGGCGTCTTCGATCATTTCGGTCTCGCCGGTTTGCCCGGACAGATACCGGTCCAGATCCTGCTGGTGGTCGACATTGAACTGTTCCATGGTCAGCAACTGCTCCGGGTGTTGCCGGTACAGTGCCTGCTGGAGGCGGGCCTGCAGCAGATGGGAGCCATGGTGACCGTGGTATTCGCCGACCACGATCACGTCTGTTTCGGCCAGCCGTCGGGCCAGCTCCGGGACGGTCAGCAACGAGCCATCGCCGGGGATAACCAGGCAGGCATCATACTGGGAGTCCGGGGCTGTCAATGACGGAGCATTCGGGGACATGGCGGCACATCCTGTGAGTAATACACAGAAGCTTAGCAGGCAGGTATGTGTGGCTCGCATCCCTTTGCTCCCTATTCCATGGCTCAGTCGCAGTTCTGCTGGCGTTGCTCGCGCCAGTCCGGGCCCAGCTTTGATTCCACGTATTCCCGGATGAACTGCCGGACTTTCTGGGATGGGGTGACGTCGTCCTCCTTGCACAATTCTTCAAAGGCGGCTTTCTTTTCCGGGTCAATCAGTAGTGTCAGTCGGGCGGTGCGGTTTTCCATGAACGCGGATCCTGTAGCGGGTTTGTTTGTTGCATGTTAATAGGATTAACATTGAATGTACAAACTGTGAGCATATAATGTAAAGAACATTTCCGGCCGGCGAGTGATCCCATGTCCCATCGTGCCCACCTGTTTTCCCTGCGCATTGCCCATGCCTTCCGCGATGCCTGCCTGAATGAAACCTACGATGGCCGTCGTTTTTCAAAAGATCTGATGGCCGGCATAACGGTCGGCATCATCGCCATTCCCCTGTCCATGGCCCTGGCGATCGCCAGTGGCGTGGCGCCCCAGTACGGTCTGTACACCGCCTTCATCGGTGGCTTCATCATTGCCCTGACCGGCGGCAGTTGGTTCAGTATTTCCGGTCCCACGGCTGCGTTCGTGGTGATCCTCTATCCCATTGCCCAGACCTACGGCCTGGGTGGCCTGCTGGTGGCCACCCTGATGTCCGGCATATTGCTGGTCATCATGTCGGTGATGCGCCTGGGCCGGTTTATTGAGTATATACCCGAAGCCGTCACGCTCGGATTTACCGCAGGCATCGCGGTGGTGATTGCCACCCTGCAGCTGAAGGACTTTTTCGGGTTATCGGTGGCGGAGCTGCCGGAGCATTACTGGAGCAAGCTGGCAGTGCTGGGCGAGGCTCTGCCGGGCCTGGATGCCATGAGCACTCTCGTGGCGGTGGTGACCCTGGCGATCATGCTGCTCTGGCCCCGGCTGCGCACACCCGTGCCGCCGCACCTCCCAGCGGTGCTGGTGGGCAGCGCCCTGGCGCTGTGGCTGAATGCCAGCGGCGCGGGCATAGAAACCATCGGCTCCCGATTCAGCTATCTGCTGCCCGACGGCAGCCAGGGAGCCGGCATTCCTCCCTTCCTGCCGGAATTCACCTGGCCCTGGCAACAGCCCGGTCCGGATGGCCATCCGGTCGGTCTGTCCTGGAACCTGATATCGGAACTGCTGCCGGCGGCTTTTGCCATAGCCATGCTGGGGGCCATTGAATCGCTGCTTTGTGCCGTGGTGCTCGACGGCATGTCGGGCAAGCGCCACAGTGCCAACAGCGAACTGCTCGGGCAGGGGGTGGGCAACATGCTGGTGCCGTTGTTTGGAGGGATTACCGCGACCGCAGCCATCGCCCGCTCGGCGGCCAATTACCGGGCTGGCGCCCAGTCACCGGTGGCGGCCATGGTGCATGCGGTGGTGGTTCTGCTGGCACTGGTCTCCCTGGCCGGGGTGCTGGCCTACCTGCCCATGCCGGCGATGGCAGCCCTGCTGATGATGGTGGCCTGGAACATGAGCGAAGCCCCCAAGGCCGTACATTTGCTGAGAACCGCGCCCCGGGGGGATGTGCTGGTGTTCCTGACCTGTTTCGGGCTGACCGTGGCCCTGGATATGGTCATTGCCATTACCGCCGGTGTATTGCTGGCAGCGGTGCTATTCATGCAGGAAATGGCACGAATGACCCGGGTGACCGACATTACCGACAGTGCCCGCATCGAGGCGGGCTCATTGCCCGAGGGCTGGCGTGTCCTGAAAATCAACGGGCCCCTGTTCTTTGCGGCGGCGGACCGGATTTTTGGTGAGCTGGCGGAACTGTCCCGTGAGGCCCGGGGCTTTGTCCTTTACATGGATGGCGTGACGCTTTTGGACGCTGGCGGACTGTCGGCCCTGACGCGGCTGATTGACACCTGCCGTGGCAATGGCAGTCAGATCGTGGTGGCGGATCTTCAGTTCCAGCCTTTGCGCACGCTGGCCCGTGCCGGCCTGGCGCCGGAACCCGGTGTCAGCCGGTTTGCTCCCAGCCTGGCTTCCGCTCTGGAATCGGTGCGCAGAGAGCCCTGAATCCGGTACACCCCGGGCGTGCGGATGTTCTATGCTAGGCGGCATAACTGTCTGTCTGGATGAGTGCATGCTGCCCTTCCGTATTGTTGATCGAATCAAGTTTGTTGTTGAGCGCCAACTGGTAAAGGGGGCCGGCTTCCAGTTGCTGGTGGTGGGCCTGTTTATCGCCCTGATCTCCCTGATCGGCGGGCTGCTGGTTATCCTGCCCCACGCCGGGAAATTTGAAAGCGTCAGTGATGCCATCTGGTGGGCATTCCTGCGGCTGACCGATCCCGGCTACCTGGGGGATGATGTCGGCACCTGGCAGCGGGTGGTCTCGACCCTCCTGACCATCTCCGGCTATGTGGTGTTCATGGGCACGCTGGTGGCGATCCTGACCCGCTGGCTGATTGCCAAGATGGAGGATCTGGAACGGGGGCTGACACCGGTCACCCTGAAAAACCACATTGTGGTGCTGGGCTGGACCGCCCAGACGCCGCCCCTGGTGGCGGAACTGTTTGGCTCCTCCGCCCGGATGGCGCGTTTCCTGGAGAAGCACGACACCCAGAAACTGCGGCTGGTGGTGCTGGCGGATGAGGCCGGCGCCACCCAGTTGCATGAACTGGCCAGTGAGCCCGGCATCCGCCGGCGGGCGCGGGAGGTGATTCTTCGCAGCGGTTCGGCCCTGCAACCGGAAGCCCTGCACCGGGTGGCCTGTCTGGAGGCCGCCGCCGTTATTGTGCCCAGTCAGGTGCAGGGGGCAGATTCACTGGTCCCGGCCGACGTCGAGACCGTCAAAGCATTGCTATCGATTGCTGCCGAAGCACGCCACCTGTCGTCGGCGTTGCCTTTTGTGGTCGCCGAAATCCAGGACATGCGCAAGCTCGCCGTGATCGAGCGGGCGTACCCCGGCCCCGTCGAGGTAGTCGCCGGCGATGCCACCATCAGCAGGCTTATGGTCCAGAACGTCCTGCACCCGAATCTGTCCGAGGTCTACAACGAACTGCTGACGGCCGGCACCGGTAATGAGATCTTCGTGCGCGGGGGCGAGACTGCCGAGGGGCAGACAGTGGCCGGCCTGGCGGCCCGGCGGCCGGATGCCATTGTACTGGGCCTGTTGCGCCCGGAGGCGTCGGGCCAGGGCTGGCGGATGGACATGCCGGCGCGGACCGATGCAGTGATCCGGCCCGAGGATCGGGTGGTGCTTCTGGCAAGGGATTATGAAGATACCGGGCCCGATCCCAAGGCCGCGTTGTTGCCTGAAATCGAGCGCCAGGCGCCTCGCCCGTCTGCGCCCAGGGAGCGGGCCAGCCAGCGGGTGCTGGTGCTGGGCTGGAATCGCCGCGTGCCGAGCCTGGTTACCGAGTTCGCCAGCTACACCGATCGCGAGTTCAGTCTCGATCTGGTGTCAGTGATTCCCATGGAGGAAAGGCAGCGCGAGCTTGATCGCTATGGCTCGGATCTGGCCCGGGTCAACGGCCGTCTGCTGGATGCGGACTATATGGTCGAAGAAGACCTGAAGCGGCTGGAGCCGGCCGGTTACGACACGGTGCTGTTGCTCAGCAGTGACCGGATCGGTTCCGATGAGGAAGCGGATGCCCGGGCCATGGTGGGCTACCTGCAGTTGGAGGAAATCCTCCGGGAAGGCAATGCCCGTCCTAATGTGATCATGGAACTGAGTGACCCGGATAACCGCCATCTGCTCTACGGCCACCAGAGCGAAATGCTGATCAGCCCGATGATCCTGAGCCATGTGCTGGCCCAGGTGGCCCTGCGCCGTGAGCTTCGGCTGGTGCTGGACGAGCTGTTTACCCAGGGGGGCGCCGAGATCCAGTTCCGGGACCCGGCGGATTACCCGTTGCCCGCCAGCGCTGATTTCCGGGTGGTCGAAAAAACCGTGGCTGCCGAAGGTGAGGTGGCTTTGGGGGTATTCCGGGCCAAAGCCAATGAACAGGGGCGTCACCTGCAGCTGAATCCTCCCCGCAACCTCTATCTGGAACTCACTGCATCCGACCGTCTGGTGGTGCTTTGCCACACTGGCTAGGAGTGCGCTGTGTATTCACGGTAAAAATGTTGAAAATACACCATATAAATTTCAATTATAAAATAAGAGAAACTAAAGTAGCCAATAACGTCATCGCCTGCCCGTATTCCTGAGCAGGCAGTTGGCTTCGGATGCTGCCCGGCAGCAGCTTTTCCGCACCGTTTGAACATAAAACGTAGAAAGGACAGAGACCATGCCTTACGCACAAGACGTCGACCAGATTGCTTCCATCCTGAAGCAGAACCCGACCTGGAATGCCATCAACCCGAAGCACGCTGCCCGCATGCGCGCCCAGAACAAGTTCAAGACTGGTCTGGACATCGCCAAGTACACCGCCAAGATCATGCGCGAAGATATGGCGAACTATGACAAGGACAGCTCCCAGTACACCCAGTCCCTGGGTTGCTGGCATGGCTTCATCGGTCAGCAGAAAATGCTGTCCATCAAGAAGCACTTCGGCACCACCAAACGCCGTTACCTGTACCTCTCCGGCTGGATGGTTGCCGCCCTGCGTTCCGAGTTCGGCCCGCTGCCTGACCAGTCCATGCACGAGAAAACGGCCGTTTCCAGCCTGATCGAAGAGCTGTACACCTTCCTGCGTCAGGCGGACGCCTGGGAACTGAACCACCTGTTCCGCGCCCTGGAAGAGGCTGAGAACGCTGGCGATAAAGCCAAGGCTGAAGAGCTGATCAAGCAGATCGACAACCATGAAACTCACGTGGTGCCGATCATTGCCGACATCGACGCCGGTTTCGGTAACGCCGAAGCGACTTACCTGCTGGCCAAGAAAATGATCGAAGCCGGTGCCTGCTGTATCCAGATCGAAAACCAGGTTTCCGACGAGAAGCAGTGTGGTCACCAGGATGGCAAGGTCACCGTGCCGCACGCCGACTTCCTGTCCAAAATCAACGCGGTTCGCCTGGCGTTCCTGGAGCTGGGTGTGGATGACGGTGTCATCGTTGCCCGTACCGACTCCCTGGGTGCCGGCCTGACCCAGAAGCTGGCCGTAACCAACGAGCCGGGCGACCTGGGTGACCAGTACAACAGCTTCCTCGACGGCGACTACATCGAGAAGCCGGAAGACATCAACAACGGCGACGTTGTCATCAAGTCCGACGGCAAGCTGATGAAGCCGAAGCGTCTGGCTTCCGGCCTGTTCCAGTTCAAGCCGGGCACTGGCGAGGACCGTGTGGTCCTGGACTGTATCACCAGCCTGCAGAATGGTGCTGACCTGCTGTGGATTGAAACCGAGAAGCCCCACGTTGGCCAGATCGCCAGCATGGTGAACCGCATCCGTGAAGTCGTGCCCGATGCCAAGCTGGTCTACAACAACAGCCCGTCCTTCAACTGGACCCTGAACTTCCGTCAGCAGGTATTCGACGCCTGGAAGGAAGAAGGCAAGGACGTGTCCGCTTACGACCGCGACAAGCTGATGAGCGAAGAGTACGACAGCACTGAGCTGGCCCAGCTGGCCGACGAATGGTGCCGTGACTTCCAGCGCAAGGGTTCTGCAGAAGCAGGTATCTTCCACCACCTGATCACTCTGCCGACCTACCACACCGCGGCTCTGTCCACGGACAATCTGGCCAAGGGCTACTTCGGTGACCTGGGCATGCTGGCCTACGTCGAAGGAGTTCAGCGCCAGGAAATCCGTCAGGGCATCGCTACCGTGAAGCACCAGGATATGGCTGGCTCCAACATCGGCGATGACCACAAAGAGTTTTTCGCCGGTGATGCTGCCCTGAAGGCCGGAGGTAAAGACAACACCATGAACCAGTTCGGTTAATCGACGGTTCCGGTTGTCTGCCGGGCGGCCCTGGCCGCCCGGATATCCAGCAGACCCCGCATGGCGCAAGCCGGCGGGGTCTGTTTTTTTGTGTTTCCTATAGAGGGTAACGCCTGGCCCCATTCCGGGAAATGGAGAACGACGAGCCATGATCCCGGCTTCCGGACCTGTGCCCTTTAGGAGGTCCGGCTTCCGGGGTGTGCGTGTTCCTGGTAGTCCTGCAGGTGGCTGGCCAGGGCAACACCGGTTTCGCTCATGGTGAGGTAGGCCTGGTTGGCACCTGCGGCCCGGATTCTGTCTGCCTCATCAGCAAACATGGTGTGCGCCACGATGTAGCCGGTGAAGCCCAGCTTCCGCAGCCGCCGGGTGGCGATCAGCTTGCCTTCGATGTCACTCATGGCGAGCACCACAGACTGCAGCTCCGGCATATGCAGACCTTCCCAGAAGGTGATGTCCTCGGCATCGGCAAACACCACGTTACGCCCGTCGTGCCGGTGCTTTTCGGCCTTGGCGGGGTCCGAGTCCAGGCCCATCAGCCGGCTCTCGGTGGCTCTCAGCCAGTCGTAGGCGGCGGTTCCTGTACGCCCCATACCCATCACCAGAATCCGGGTGTCGCCCAGGGATATGGGTTGTTCATCCGGGTGCCGTTTCTGGCTTTCAAACCGGCCGATCCGGTGACGGATGCGCTCGAACAGGGAATGCGAAACCCGATTCAGCGGGGCTGAAATGACAAAGGACAGGGACACACTGATGGCCAGGGGCACCAGCCACTGGGGCAGGGCGACACTGGCGACGATCAGCCCGAATTCACTGTAGTTGGTCAGCGACAGGGCCGTCAGGAAACTGCTGCGTGAGCGCAACCGGAAAGCCAGCAGCAGGAAATAGAACAGAATGCCCTTGAGCGGCAGCACCAGGGCGGCGACCAGGGCAAAGATCAGCGCCTGCTGGTCTGGCAGGCCGTCGATACCGATCTGCAGGAAAAAGCCAACCAGGAACATCTCCTTGACACTCCACAGGGACTTGGCCAGTTCCTGGGCCCGGGGATGGTTGGCCAGCATGGCGCCGAACACCAGGGCGCCGAGCTCCGAGCTCAGGCCGACGGCTTCGAAGCCCAGACCGCCAAGTACCAGGGCCAGCAGCAGGCCGAGCAGCACCAGCAGCTCGTCGTGACCGCTGGCATCCAGCAGGCGATAGAGAGCCGGTCGCAGCAGTGGCAGGCCGAAGACGATCAGCGCCCATTCAGACGGGGTCTTGCCCGCAGCCAGGCTCATCACCACCAGGGCAATCAGGTCCTGCATGATCAGGATGCCAATGGCCACCCGGCCGTGGAAGGCCCGCAGTTCCCGTTTGCCTTCGAGCACCTTGGCCGCCAGCACCGTGCTGGAGAAGGAAAGCGCCACCGCCAGCAGCAGGGCCGTCATCCAGTCCAGATCCAGAAGCCAGTAGAGCCCCGGCGTGAAGATCAGGCAGGTGATGCCGAAATGCAGCAGCCCGCCCCCGATGACTTCCGGGCTGATGATGGACTTGAGCTTGAGTTTCAGGCCAACGGTGAACAGAAGCAGCAGCACCCCGAGGTGGGCGATATGCTCCAGAACGTCGGTCTGCCCGACAGACAGGTCGGTAAAGGTGGCCAGGCCGCTCAGGGCAAACCCGGCGGCCAGGTAGCCCACCAAAGGAGGCAGGCCGATGGCCTTCACCATCAGACCCAGTCCGAAGGCGAAGGTAATCCAGATGGCTTCAGGCATCAGCAGCAGACCTTGTTAAGTCCGTTGTCGAGTGTGTCAGCCCTGTTCCCGGGCAATCGCACGGTGGGCGATGTCCTTGCGGTAAAATACACCGTTCCAGGTGACCTGTGCAGCCAGAGCATAGGCCCTCTGCTGGGCTTCGGTCACGGTGTTGCCTAGAGCCGTCGCACACAGGACCCGTCCGCCACTGGTGACCACCTGGTCGCCTTCCATCCGGGTGCCGGCGTGAAAGACTTTCTCGCCCTCGGTTTCGGTCTCCGGCAGCCCGGAGATGACATCCCCCTTATTGTAGCTGCCCGGGTAGCCACCGGCTGCCAGGACGATGCCGACCGAGGCGCGATCATCCCACCGGGAGTCACACTGATCCAGCCTGCCGTCCACCGCCGCCTGACACAGCTCCACCAGGTCAGACTGCATGCGCAGCATGATGGGCTGGGTTTCCGGGTCGCCGAACCGGCAGTTGAACTCGATGACCTTGGGCGCGCCCTGACCATCAATCATCAGGCCTGCGTACAGGAAGCCCTTGTAAGGGTGACCCTCGGCGGCCATGCCGTTGACGGTAGGCATGATGACTTCATCCATGATGCGCTGGTGCACATCGGCGGTGACCACCGGCGCCGGTGAATAGGCGCCCATGCCGCCGGTGTTGGGGCCAGTATCGCCGTCACCCACGCGCTTGTGGTCCTGGGAAGTGGCCATGGCCAGCACATTCTGGCCGTCCACCATGACGATGAAGGAGGCTTCTTCGCCGTCCAGGAACTCCTCGATGACCACGCGGCTGCCGGCATCGCCGAAGGCATTGCCTGCGAGCATGTCGCGGATGGCGGCCTCGGCCTCTTCCAGGGTCATGGCGACGATCACGCCTTTGCCGGCGGCCAGGCCATCGGCTTTTACCACGATCGGCGCGCCTTTCTCGCGCACGTAGGCCAGGGCTTCGTCCACATCGGTGAAGTTGGCGTAGTCAGCCGTCGGAATCTTCTGGCGGGCGAGGAAATCCTTGGTGAAGGCCTTGGAACCTTCGAGCTGGGCGGCACCGGCGGTGGGGCCGAAGATACGCAAGCCGCGCTCCTCGAACTTGTCGACCACACCGGCCACCAGGGGGGCTTCCGGCCCGACAATGGTCAGGCCGACGTTGTTCTGCTCGGCAAAATTGGCCAGGCCGTCCAGGTCCAGTACGTCCAGGTCGACGTTCTCCAGGTTCGGTTCACGGGCAGTGCCGGCGTTGCCGGGGGCCACGAAAACCTTGTCCGCCTGGGGAGACTGGGCCGCTTTCCAGGCCAGGGCGTGTTCGCGACCACCGCCGCCGATAACCAGAATGTTCATGCTGTTCTCCTGAGTACTCGATCAGTGGCGGAAATGGCGCATGCCGGTGAAGACCATGGCAATGCCGTGCTCGTTGGCGGCATCGATCACTTCCTGGTCGCGCATGGAGCCGCCCGGCTGGATGACGGCGGTAATGCCGGCCTCGGCGGCGGCGTCAATGCCGTCCCGGAACGGGAAGAAGGCATCGGAAGACATCACCGAGCCCTTCACTTCCAGGTTCTCATCCGCGGCCTTGATGCCGGCGATCCTGGCACTGTACACGCGGCTCATCTGGCCGGCGCCGACACCGATGGTGCGTCCGGCCTTGGCGTAGACGATGGCGTTGGATTTCACGTACTTGGCCACTTCCCAGGCGAACAGCAGGTCGTTCAGTTCCTGCTCGCTGGGCTGGCGTTCGGTCACCACCTTCACGTCTTCCATGGCGACCATTCCCAGGTCACGATCCTGCACCAGCAGGCCGCCGGTCACACGCTTGTAGTCCAGAGACTTGGCGCGGGTGCCGTCAAACTCGCCACAGGCCAGCAGACGCACGTTCTTCTTGGCGGCAACGACCTCGACCGCTTCCGGCGCGATGGTCGGCGCGATGATCACTTCCACGAACTGACGATCCACGATGGCCTTGGCGGTGGCTGCATCCAGTTCCCGGTTAAAGGCGATGATGCCGCCGAACGCAGACGTCGGGTCGGTGGCAAAGGCCAGATCATAGGCCTGCTCAATGTCGGCGCCGATGGCTACGCCACAGGGGTTGGCGTGCTTGACGATAACACAGGCCGGATCGGCAAAAGGTTTCACGCATTCCAGGGCGGCGTCGGTGTCGGCTACGTTGTTGTAGCTCAGCTCTTTACCCTGCAGCTGCTTGGCGGTGGCCACGCAGGCCTCACGTGGGTTGCGCTCGGCATAGAAGGCGGCGCGCTGGTGCGGGTTCTCGCCGTAACGCATGTCCTGGACCTTCACGAACTGGGCGTTGAAGGTGCGGGGGAAATCGGCGTTATCGTTGTCCGGGGTGCGGCCACCCAGGTAGTTGGCAATGGCACCGTCGTAGCCGGCGGTGTGCTCGAACGCTTTTACGGCCAGGTCGAAACGGGTGCTGTAGGTGAGCTCGCCGTCGTTGTCATCCAGCTCTTTAAGTACCCGGCTGTAATCCGAGGCGTTGACCACGATGGCGACATCGTTGTGGTTCTTGGCCGCGGCACGGACCATGGTCGGGCCGCCGATGTCGATGTTTTCAATGGCGGTGGCCAGGTCGCAGTCCGGGTTGGCGACGGTGTCTTCGAACGGGTAGAGATTCACCACCACCATGTCGATGGGGTTGATGCCATGCTCGCCCATCACTGCATCATCGGTACCACGACGGCCGAGAATGCCGCCATGGATTTTCGGGTGCAGGGTCTTTACCCGGCCGTCCATCATTTCGGGGAAGCCGGTGTAGTCGGACACTTCGGTAACCGGTACGTTGTTTTCCCTGAGCAGTCGGAAAGTGCCACCGGTGGATAGCAGCTCAACGCCGCGTTCGGTCAGGGCTCGGCCGAAATCGACGATGCCGGTTTTATCACTCACGCTGATCAGGGCGCGACGGACTGGGGTATTAGCCTGATTTGCCATGGGTACGTTCTTCGCTGGTCGGATATGCCGGGTAATGAATGTTCTCGATGCAAACAACAAGGGCCTCGCGAAGCTGATCCGGGAGGCCCTTGAGGGTTGCGGGTATTATAGCAGACCGTGCTGCTTGAGCTTCTTGCGCAGAGTGCCGCGATTCAGGCCAAGCATGGTGGAAGCCTTGGTCTGGTTGTTGCGGGTGTACTTCATTACCTGCTCCAGCAGCGGCGCTTCCACTTCGGACAGCACCAGCTGGTAAACATCGGTGACCGGTGCGCCGTCCAGTTGCTGGAAGTAGTTCTTCAGGGCAACTTCGACGCTGTCGCGCAGTGTTACGCTGTTGCCACTGCCGTTGACGGTCTGCAGCTGGTTGATTTCGTCGTTGGCCGGCATGCCCGGGTTGTCGTTTGTCAAAGTCTCAGCAGTCATGCTGCGAATACCTCTCCATTTCGTATGCGTGCGAAGTAGTGTTCAATGCTGTCTTTCTGCTCCAGCGCGTCATCAATGGCATTGAAGCGTTTACGGAACTCTCTGCTTTCATCATGGGCCTGCAGGTACCAGCCCACGTGTTTGCGGGCAATGCGAACACCCATGGTTTCGCCATAGAACCGGTGCAGTTCCGACAGGTGTTCCTGCAGGATGCCTTCAACCTCGTCCAGTGGCGGCTCGGGCAGATGCTGACCGGTCTCCAGGTAATGCAGTATCTCCCGGAAGATCCAGGGCCGCCCCTGGGCACCACGGCCGACCAGAAGCCCGTCAGCGTCGGTGTGTCGGAGCACCTGCCGGGCTTTTTCCGGTGTGCTGATGTCACCATTGGCGAAGACCGGAATGCCCACACTCTCCTTGACCCGGGCAATGGTGTCGTACTCAGCGTCACCGTTGTACTTGTCGGCCCGGGTACGCCCGTGTACGGCCAGGGCCTGAATACCCGCGTCTTCCGCCATCCGGGCGATCGCCGGGGCATTGCGGTGATCCCGGTCCCAGCCCGTTCTCATCTTCAGTGTGACCGGTACATCCACAGCTGCGACGACGGCCTGAAGGATGTCACGGACCAGAGTCTCGTCTTTCATCAGTGCTGACCCCGCGGCCTTGTTGCAGACCTTTTTGGCCGGGCAGCCCATGTTGATGTCGATGATCTGGGCCCCGAACTGCGCGTTCTGTCGGGCGGCGTCCGCGAGCATGGCCGGATCGCCACCGGCAATCTGTACCGACCGCGGCTCGGGTTCGCCCTGATGATCCAGGCGGGTACGCGATTTCCGGGTATTCCAGAGTTTGCTGTCGGCGATCACCATTTCTGAAACCGCCAGCCCGGCTCCCATTCGGCGGCACAGTTGCCGGAACGGCCGATCCGTCACGCCCGCCATGGGCGCAACAATCAGCGGATTAGGCAGTGTGTACGGCCCGATTTTTGCCGTTGGCAGCATGGTCTGAGTCCGTGTCACAGGGTGTTCAGCAAGAGCCGGACAGAATGACTGGTCAAATTGTGACCGGTCAGTTGTCCGAAGGGCGGTAATAATACCTTTGGGGGCAGCCTGATTGAAGGGGCGGACAACCGAAAAAACTGATTATTTTTCGCGCTTTCTGGTTGACTTTTGTGCTGTCAACTTCCGGGCCCCGGGAAATTGACCGGGGTCAGGGGGAACGGGGCCGGAAGGTCAGCGTGTAATTGACGGCGTCGCGCCCGGGGTCGCGGATGTTGATGGCAATGCGAACCGGCGTCTCCGGGGGCATGGCGTCCAGATCGCTGGCGTCACCGGCCAGATACTCGTCAGGAGAAAAGGTGCTCTGGGCCACAATATCGCCATTAAGGTTGGAAAAAGCCAGGGCAATGGCGGGGAATGGCTGCTCGAAAGCGGCCTGGTTGATCATGACGGCGTCGACGATCAATTGCCCCCGGTTGTCGGGATCGGTGCGCACGACCAGCTTTCTGCTCTGGATGGCCTCCACATTGACCAGCGGTTTCAGGGTGCAGCCGGCCAGCTCGCAGGCTTTCTCGTAAAACGGACGCAATTGCGGGATGGCAGCGAGCCGGTCGAACTGGAACCAGGCCACCTGCGCCACCAGAACGCCCAGCAGTGCCAGCACGACCAGGGTCCAGAGCGCTTTGCGCAGGCCTCCGCCGGAGCGGCCGACAGATACCGGTTCCCGCCGGAGGTCGTGGTAGAGATTGCCCGAGTCCGGCGCGGTGTGGGTGCTTGATGGCTGGGCCGGTTCTGTGACCCGCTCGTCTTCCTCGACGGAAAGATGGAAATCCTCGGGATTGTCCCTGTTTTCCGGCTCTTCCGGTGCCTCGGGTTCGGGCGGGGGTGTCGGTTCGGGCGGTTCCTGCGGGACGGATTCCCGGACAGAAGTCCCCGGTTTGTCGCTGTCATCCTCCTGGAGGATGGCTTCAGCCCAGCTTTCGTCCGGCGGTGTCTGCTCGGAGTCGGGATCGTGCTCACTGTAACCCGGTGGCTCGGGCTCATCCATGCCGCGGAAGCTGTCGCTCAATTCTTCATCGGAAAAGCGAAGCGCGCTGCCAGTGTAGTGGCGTTCGGTGGCATCTTCCTCGGGATTGTCCTCGAAGACCAGATCGTCGTCGGCTGTGGAGGGGGATTCCTCGGGCGTTGTCGGCTCTGCCGGGGCCTCCGGTGTGGACGACTCCCCGGTCGTTTTCACCTGATGCTCGATGGCATTGAAGACACTCATGCAATTGCCACAGCGAACCTTGCCCTTGGCGACCCCCAGCTGTTCATCGGTCACCCGGAATCGGGTCTGACAGTTGGGGCATTGGGTCTGCAGGCTGCTGTGGGTCATGCTTCAATCCTGAAAGCGAGATCACGTCGACAGAAGCAGTTTAGACATAAACGCCTGTTTCGTCATCCGTTTCGGCGGCGTCCTGTGATGCGTATCCAATCTTCCTTCTGTTCGGGCTCGTCGAGATCGAACCAGGGCTCGTAGGCGTCCATCACCTCGCGGGCCTGATTGAACAGGATGCCGGACAGCACCAGGCTGCCGCCGGGGCGGGTCAGAGCGGCCATCCGAGATGCCAGACTGATCAGCGGCTGCGCCAGGATGTTGGCCAGCAGGATGTCGGCCCGGGTATCCGGATCGTCGCCGGGCAGGAAGAGGTCCAACCGGTTGTCATCCACGCCATTGCGACGGGCGTTGTCGCGGCTGGCTTCCAGGGCCTGGGGATCGGTGTCCACGCCAATCACGTGCTCGGCCCCGAGCAGCAGGGCGGCGAGCCCGAGGATGCCCGAGCCGCAGCCGTAATCCGTCACCTGTTTGCCGGCCACGTCCTGGCCGTCCAGCCATTCCAGGCACAGTGCCGTGGTCGGATGGGTGCCGGTGCCAAAGGCCAGTCCGGGGTCGAGCATCAGGTTGGCGGCATCCGGGTCGGGGGCGTCATGCCAGCTCGGGACGATCCAGAGCCGTTCGCCGAAACGCAGCGGCTGGAAGTCATCCATCCAGGCACGCTCCCAGTCCTTGTCCTCGACCAGGGTGACTTCGATTTCCGGCAGTGACTGCTGGGTCTGGCGATGCCAACTGTCACGGATGTCGGCGCACAGCTGCTCAATATTGCGATCCGACTGGAACAGCCCGGTCACGGTGGTCTGGCTCCACAGGGGCGTGGTGCCAGGATCGGGTTCATACAGGGGCTGGTCCGCCGCGTCTTCCATGGACACCGCGTCAGAGCCCATTTCCATGAGCAGATCCTCCAGCTGATCCGCAATATCCGGATCAGCCGGGATCTGGAGTTGCACCCAGGCCATGATTATTCCCGCATCAGTTTTTCGAGGTGGTGAATGGTGAAGTCCACCTGTTTGAAACCACCATCACGGATTAGGGTGCGATGCAGAGGCTGGTTGGTCTTGATGCCTTCGACCAGCATCTCGTCCAGGGCAATCTTCATGCGACGACGGGCAATTTCCCGGTCGTCGCCCCAGGTGATTAGCTTGGCGATCAGCGAATCATAGTAGGGCGGTACCGAGTAGCCGCTGTACATGTGCGAGTCAACCCGCACGCCATTGCCGCCCGGGGCATGGAAGTGCTTGATTGTGCCGGGACTGGGCACGAAGGTTCTCGGGTCTTCGGCATTGATCCGGCATTCCATGGCGTGGCCGGAAATGGTGATTTCGTCCTGGCTGTACTGCAGCGGCTCGCCACTGGCGATGCGCAGTTGCTCCCGGACGATATCGACGCCGGTGACCATTTCGGAGACCGGGTGCTCCACCTGGACCCGTGTGTTCATCTCGATGAAGTAGAACTCACCATCCTGGTACAGGAATTCGAAGGTACCGGCGCCCACGTAACCGATTTCCTTGCAGGCGTCCACGCAGGCCTGAAGGGTGCGGGCCCGGGAGTCCGGATCCACGTTCGGCGCCGGGGCTTCCTCGATCACCTTCTGGTTGCGCCGCTGCATGGAGCAGTCGCGGTCGCCCAGGTGGATGACATTGCCGTGCATGTCGGCCAGCACCTGGACCTCGACGTGCCGGGGCGCCTCGAGGAATTTCTCCAGGTAGCAGGTGGGATCACCGAAGGCGTTCTTGGCTTCGCTCTGGGTGATCTGGATGGCTTTAAGCAGGGCGGCTTCGGAGTGGACCACCTGCATGCCACGACCACCGCCGCCGGAGGCGGCCTTGATCATCACCGGGTAGCCGATCTCGCGGGCAATACGCAGGGTGCGTTCGTCATCCTCGGTCAGCGGGCCGTCGGAGCCGGGCACCGTCGGTACGCCGGCTTTTTTCATGGCTTCGATGGCCGACACCTTGTTGCCCATCAGGCGGATGGTTTCCGCTTTCGGGCCAATGAAGCGGAAACCGCTTTTTTCGACCTGCTCGGCAAAATCGGCGTTTTCCGCCAGGAAGCCGTAACCCGGATGGATGCCTACCGAGTCGGTGACTTCCGCCGCGCTGATGATGGTCGGGATGTTCAGGTAGCTGTCCACCGGGCTGTTCGGGCCGATGCAGACAGATTCATCCGCCAGGCGAACGTGCATGAGTTCCCGGTCGACCTGGGAATGGACCGCAACGGTCTTGATGCCCAGTTCCTTGCAGGCGCGGAGAATACGCAGGGCGATTTCACCGCGGTTTGCGATCAGAACTTTATCTAACATGGCCATGATTCAGATTCACCGAGTTCAGGAAATGACGACCAGGGGCTGGTCAAACTCAACCGGCTGGCCATTTTCGACCAGAATGTCGGTGACGGTGCCGGACTTGTCCGCTTCGATCTGATTCATCATCTTCATGGCTTCCACGATGCAGATCACGTCACCCTCTTTGACGGTCTGGCCCACTTCCACAAAGGAGCTGGCGGTGGGCGACGGGGCGCGGTAGAAAGTACCGACCATCGGGGATTTGACCGAATGGCCCTGGGGCTCGGCCGGTGCTTCCGGAGCGGCAGCCGGCTGTTCCGGTGCGGCGGCCGGAGCTGCCTGGGGCGCGGGCGCAGGAGCCGAGTAATGGCTGATGTACTGGCCGGCGGCCTGCTCACGGCGGCGGGAAATGCGAACGGAATCGTCGCCTTCCTGGATTTCCAGTTCCTCGACGTCGGATTCCTCGAGCAGTTCAATCAGTTTCTTGATCTTGCGAATGTCCATAACAGTGTCTCAGGTCTATCAGTGAATTCGTTGCAGGGCCGCTTTCAGGGCAAGATCGTAGCCCTGGCTGCCCAGCCCGCAGATAACGCCGACGGCGATATCCGAAAAGTAGGAATGCTGGCGGAACGGCTCCCTGGCATGCACATTGGAGAGGTGAACCTCAATGAACGGGATGCCTGAAGCCAGCATGGCATCACGCAGGGCAACACTGGTGTGCGTGAAGGCGGCCGGATTGATGATGATGAAATCGACACCCTCCGACCGGGCCTCGTGTACCCTTTCGATCAGCTCATACTCCGCATTGGATTGCAGGTGCAGGAGATGATGGCCTTGCTCCGCCGCTTCATTGCGCAGGCGGTCATCAATGTCGGCCAGGGTTTCGTGACCGTACACCTCCGGTTCCCGGGTCCCGAGCATGTTGAGGTTGGGGCCATGAAGCACAAGAATGGTCGACATGTTTGTGACTACCTTGATGTATTTTCAACACGATCGCCGAAGATAACGGCATGTTGCCCCAATGGTGCGTGCTTGCTGTTCAGGGATCAACAGTTTTTGACAATTCCGGATGCCCTCCATTGGTCTGAGGAAGGTTACAACAGCAATTATCGGCCGGGCGATGACATTTCGTTGATGCCGGCCATTTTTGACCAAGGACTCACTGGCGGGTATTCGACATTGGTTTCATGGCCGTCGGGGTGAGGCCGGCGCCCAGGCTCAGCTGCCGGCCTGGGTTACCTGGTTACGGCCTTCGGATTTGGAGGTATAGAGGGCCCTGTCGGCCCGTTCGCACAGGGCCTGGGCGGTGTCGCCCCGCCAGTCGGCAATGCCGCAGCTGAAGGTGACGCTGAACTCCTGGTTGCCTGCCTGTTGCATCAACTCGGAGAAACTGGCGCGTATTTCGTTGATCACCTGGGTGGCGCCGTCCAGCCCGGTTTCGGGCAGGATGATGGCGAATTCCTCACCGCCGTAACGGCCGATGTGGTCGGTCTTGCGCAGGCGCTGTTTCAGAAACATGGACAGGTTTCGCAGGATTCGGTCACCAATGGGGTGGCCGTAGGTGTCGTTGACCTGCTTGAAGTAGTCGATGTCCAGCATGGCAAAGCACAGGGGCTGGTCTTTCTGCCCGGCGCGTACGATCTCCTGCTCCAGCAGATGCAGGGTGTGGGTGTGATTGTACAGGCCGGTCAGGCTGTCGCGGATCATCAGGGCCAGCAGTGAGCGGGCCCGGCGGCCCCGGTTGTGCAGGGTGGCTACCAGGTGTTTGGGGTCGATGGGTTTGGTCAGGAAGTCATCGCCGCCGAGGCTCATGGCCTGCAACTGCTTGCCCACGTCCTCTTCCGCCGAGAGATAAATGATGGGCACGCTGTGGAAACGGTCCTGCTGACGGATGACCCGGGCGATCTCCATGCCCGTGCAGCCTGGCATGTACATGTCCAGGATGATGATCTCCGGCGAGAACTCGTCCAGGGCATGTATGATCTCCATGGGGTCGGTGATGACATGGGCGATCATGCCGGCCTTTTTCAGGACGGTTTCCGTGTAACGGGCCTGGGCATGGGAGTCATCAAGCACCAGCACCCGGTAGGGCTCCATGTTGTTGCCATGGGTGTAGGACTCGATCTTCTCGATAACCTGGCCGGGGTCCATGGCGGGGAAGAAAAACTCCTCGCCACCGCAGCGTGACGCGCGCAGCCGGATTTCGATGCCGCCATCCTCGGTGCTGACAAAAATAATCGGGACCGGGGTTTCGTGATGTTTCTGGAGCACCTCAGCGGTGGCTATGCCGCTCTGGGGCTCACCGCCGAAGTCCACATCCATGAGGATGGTTTCGGGCTTGTTCAGGCCGGAGGCCTCAACCAGCTCTTCGGGGGAATCAAAGGCCGAGGCGCGGAACCCGAAAAAGTCCATCTGGCGGATCAGACGGGTAGCCAGGTCGCTGTTGGACAGGGCGATATAAACCGGGGTGCGGCGATAACGCTGGGCGCAGTTGCCCTGATCCGTGCGCCGCTGGGTGATCGCGCGCAGGCTTTCAATAGCCTGATCCAGGTTGTCTGAAATGTCGCCTTCAAGCGCATGACCGACCTGCCAGCAGGCCAATGCTTCGACAACGCCGCTGCCGGCACTGGCGTGGCTGTCCATCTCGAAACGCCGGGCATAACGCACCAGCTTATCGCTGGCCGTTACCAGTTCTTCGCGGTAGGCGGGGGCCTGGTCACGGTTTTCGTGCAGTTTCTGCCAGGTGTCGAGTACCACGCGGGCCTGGGTGGTCACGCGTCGGGCAAAGTGCTGTCGAAGCTTGTCTTGCTGGCTCTCTTCGGTCATTGCGTTCCAGCCTGCCTCCCTACGCTGCTGGGTTACTGCCTTGGCCCTGGAGCGGGTGCCGGAGATTCCGGTCAGGCATCAGGTCGTAGTATAGAGTCTATAGTGTTTAGGGGTGTCGGCGTAGGCTGCAGACTGTAAATGTTTGTCAACGACCCACCCGGGCCAGTTCTCATACCGGCTGGCATGGGTGGTGGGTTAGGCGGTAGCCTCTGGGTATTGGGCGCGCCATGAGATACCATCGAGGTATCGAGTCTCTTATCGACCGTTCGGCTGGCCACTAATCAATGGAGAGCAGAAGTCTTATGCCGGGTAGAATCAGACAGTTTTTCCGGGACCGGAAAGAAGACGTGCAGGACTACACGGGAAGCCGGGGCGTGATCGGCAAGCTGGTGCTGGCTGTCGTGGTGGTTTACCTGGTGGTGGCCACAGGGCTTGGCATGTACTGGAGTAGCGAGCCGGAGCCTTTCTCGGTCCGTGATCACACCCGGACACTTGCCAGCAGCATGGATCGCGAGCCGGTGACCGGTTTTGCCACCACGGCCACGATGATCCGGATGACCGAAACCCTGCTGAACAAGCCCGGTGGGTATATTTCCAATGACATCTTTCCGCCAGGGCTGTGGCTGGACAACATGCCACACTGGGAATACGGGGCCCTGGTCCAGATCCGGGATCTGTCACGGGCCATGCGCCGTGACATCAGCCGCTCCCAGAGCCAGTCAGCGGAAGACCCGGATCTGGTTATAGCCGAGCCCCAGTTCCATTTCGACAGCGGCAGCTGGGCCATCCCCTCGACCGAAAACGAGTATCGTCGTGGCATTGAGGCCCTTAAGCGCTACCTGGACCGACTCTCGGACCCGAGTGGTTCCAAGGCCCAGTTCTTTGCCCGGGCGGATAACCTGAATAACTGGCTGGCGGACCTGGAAACCCGTCTTGGCAGTCTGTCCCGGACACTGAGTGAGAGTGTCGGCAAGGCCTCGGTATCGGAAACCGTTGCCAACGTGGACCCGGACGACCCGCTGGCGGGCGACGGCGGTACCGCCGGCAATGTCCAGACGCCATGGACCGAGATTGACGATGTGTTCTATGAAGCACGGGGCAGTGCCTGGGCGCTGCTGCACATTTTCCGCGCCATCGAGGTGGATTTCCGCAATGTGCTTCAGGACAAGAACGCCACCGCCAGTCTGCAGCAGATCATTATCGAGCTTGAGGGTGCCCAGCGCCCGGTCTGGAGCCCGGTGATCCTCAATGGCAGCGGATTCGGCATTCTGGCCAACCATTCGCTGACCATGGCGGCTTACCTGTCACGGGCCAATGCCGCGATCAGTGATATGCGGGATCTACTGTCCCGCGGCTGATTTCCATTCTGGCAGGCATAAAAAAACCGGGCGCCAGGCCCGGTTTTTTTATGGGATTGCGATCAACCCTTGTAGGCGTTGATGGAATCGACGATGGCTTTCTTGGCCGCGTCCGCATTGTCCCAGCCCTGAACCTTGACCCACTTGCCCGGCTCGAGGGTTTTGTAGTTTTCGAAGAAGTGCTTGATCTGGTCGCGCAGCAGTTCCGGCAGGTCTTCGATTTCCTTCACATCGTGATAGGTGGTGGTCAGCTTGTCGTGGGGTACGGCCACCAGCTTGGCATCACCGCCGGCTTCGTCTTCCATGTTGAGCACGCCAACCGGACGGGCGCGGATGACAGAGCCCGGCTGAACCGGGTACGGAGTTACAACCAGTACGTCCAGGGGGTCGCCGTCATCGGCCAGGGTGTGCGGGATGAAACCGTAGTTGGCCGGGTAGAACATCGGGGTGGCCATGAAACGGTCAACCAGCAGGGCGCCCATGTCCTTGTCCAGTTCGTATTTTACCGGTGAGCTGTTGGCCGGAATCTCGATGGCGACGTAGATGTCTTCAGGCGGGTTCTTGCCAGCGGGAATGTTGTCGAATTGCATGTGCGATCCTTCCTGATTCGTATGAGGCAGCGTCAACTGCGGTTGAAATTTCGGCGCAATTATACGTAAGTCCGTTGCGCTCTGAAACTAAACCTTGGTCGCCTGCCTAGTGCTGATCACGCTCGATGCGCTGCACGCCCTCGGCGGTGCCCAGCAACAGCAGGTCGGCCGGACGCAGCGCAAACAGGCCATTGGTGACCACCCCGACAATGTTGTTCAGGCGTTCCTCGATCTCGATGGGACGGGATATGTCCAGGTTGTGGATATCGAGAATGATGTTGCCGTTATCGGTGGTGAAGCCCTCGCGGTAGACCGGGTCTCCGCCGAGTTTCACAATCTCCCGGCCCACATGGCTACGCGCCATGGGAATCACTTCCACCGGCAGCGGGAAACGGCCAAGGATATCCACTTTCTTGGAACCGTCGGCGATGCAGATGAAATTCCGGGCCACGGCCGCCACGATTTTCTCCCGGGTCAGGGCGCCGCCGCCGCCTTTGATCAGTTCCAGGTGTTCATTGGTTTCGTCGGCGCCGTCAACGTAGAACTCCAGTTCGCTGACGCTGTTGAGGTCATAGACCGGAATGCCGTGACCCTTGAGGCGCTCTGCGGTGGCTTCGGAGCTGGCAACCGCACCATCGAACCCGTTGCGGTGCTCGGCCAGATAATCAATGAAAAGGTTGGCGGTGCTGCCGGTGCCAACGCCGACCACGCTGTCGCTGTCCAGGTGCGGGACAATATGGTCCACGGCGGCCTTGGCTACGGCTTGCTTCAACTCGTCCTGATTCATGGGGGCTCCGGGTAGGAATGAATTTTCAGCCATTATAACGCCCTGGAGGGCCCGGCTTATAGACGGCTGGCGTGCAAACTTTCTACACTGTGGGTTTTCATACACCCACCAGCACCGGAACCACCATGCCGCAACGCTATATCAAGAAGATTCTTGATGCGCGCGTCTATGACGTCGCCATCGAAACACCCCTGACTGAAGCCCGTAGTCTTTCCAAGCGCCTTGGCAACAACATTCTGATTAAGCGCGAAGACCTTCAGCCGGTGTTTTCCTTCAAGATTCGCGGCGCCTACAACCGGATTGCCCAGCTTTCCGAGGAGCAGAAGGCCAAAGGAGTGATCTGCGCCTCCGCAGGCAACCACGCCCAGGGTGTGGCTATGTCCGCCAAACAGTTGGGGATCAAGGCGGTGATTGTCATGCCGCAGACCACACCGGACATCAAGGTGAAGTCCGTGCGTGATCGTGGCGCGAAGGTGGTGCTCAAGGGCGATGCCTTTGATGAGGCTGCCGCCCATGCCCAGGAACTGATCCAGAAACACGGCTACACCTACATTCCGCCCTACGATGACCCGGACGTGATCGCCGGTCAGGGCACCGTGGCCATGGAGTTGATGTGGCAGTTCTCCAAGCCGTTACACGCAGTGTTTATCCCCGTCGGTGGCGGTGGCCTGTGTGCCGGTATGGCGGCCTACATCAAGTACCTGCGCCCTGAAATCCGCGTGATCGGGGTGGAGCCGGCGGACTCCAACTGCCTGCAGGCGGCACTGGCGGCCGGGGAACGCGTGGTGCTCGATCAGGTCGGGATCTTTGCCGACGGGGTGGCGGTCCGGCAGATCGGAGCCGAACCCTGGGAGATCTGCAGGGATAATGTCGACGAAGTTATCACGGTCTCCACCGATGAGATCTGTGCTGCCATCAAGGACGTGTTCGAGGATACCCGCTCCATTGCGGAGCCGGCCGGTGCCCTGGCGATTGCCGGCATGAAAAAGTACGTTCAGCGCGAGAGTATCGAGGGCGAGAATCTGGCCGGCGTGCTTAGTGGCGCGAACATGAACTTTGACCGGCTGCGTTACATCTCTGAGCGCACCGAGATCGGCGAACAGCGCGAGGCGATCCTGGCCGTCACCATTCCGGAGCGCCCGGGGGCTTTCAAGACGTTTATCAATGCGCTGCACAAGCGCAGCATCACCGAGTTCAATTACCGGTACGCAGATTCCCGGGAAGCGGTCATTTTCGTGGGCATCCAGATCCAGGCCGGAGGCCATGGCCGGGATGAACTGGTCCAGGAGCTGAGGGAAACCGGCTACTCGGTGATTGATCTGACTGACAGCGACCTGGCCAAGCAGCATATCCGCCACATGGTGGGCGGCCACGCGCCATCGGTGCATAACGAGGTGGTCTACCAGTTCCAGTTTCCCGAGCGTCCTGGTGCGCTGCTGAAGTTCCTGATGTCGCTGGGGACGCGCTGGAACATTTCCCTGTTCCACTACCGCAACCATGGCGCGGCCTACAGTCGTGTGCTGTTGGGCGCTCAGGTGGATGCGGCCGAGGCCGAAGATTTCGAGCAGATGCTCGACAAGGTCGGTTTCGAGTACGAGAACATGACCGACAACGAGGCCTACCGCCTGTTTCTCGGGGCGGGCAACGGAAAGGTAAAGTAAGGAATGGTCTGGCGGCCGGCTCAGTATGGGCGGGCCGTCATTGTCGCCTGAAGGCCAGGGAAGGCCTGCCTTGGTTAAAAAGTGAACGATTACGCAATTTTAATCGGCAAAAAATTGTAAAATTTCAAACGCGTGTTAGTCTGTGATATTGATTCTAGATAATGGAATCATTTATCTGAAAAACCAGCCAAAACCTTCAGGGAAAACGGGAACACCAGTCATGGGAAGCAAGCCTGACATCCTCCGAGCCATCGTGATCATCTTCGCGGTCGGCCTTGTCATCACCGGTTTCACTTCCATCCAGGCGTCGGAAGACAAAGGCGCCAGTGCTGTTGCTCCTCCTGCCGCCGACATTGCCCGATCGGGCGATTGATCGCCTGTCAGCTATCCGTCTTTGGCGGCAAAGTCCCGCGCCTGAACCGGTAACAGTGCCGGTCTGTGACGACGCCCTGTAGCGGCACGTCCCAGGACTCAACGGGCAGTTCGTCCACCCGCTGGAATTCGTGGGCAAGGCCGATCAGCTTGGGTGCCATACCGGGGCGGAGGCGGCTGAAGGCAAAGGTCCGGTCATAGAAGCCGCCCCCCATACCCAGCCGGCCGCCATTGGCATCGAATCCCACCAGCGGAAACAGCACCGCATCGAGGGCCCAGGGAGGCCGACGCCGTGACGCCCGGAATGAGGGTTCGGGGATGCCGAAACGGTTCGCCTTCAGCTCGACGCCGTCACGGTAGGGGCTGAACACCAATCGACCGGTATGGATCGGGTGCAGAATGGGCAGGTAGAACTGGATGCCCTTGCGACGGCCCAGGTCCATGTACAGGCCCGGGTCAATTTCACCGTCATTGGGCAGGTAGACCGCGATGTGGCGTGCCCGGTGCAGGTCCGGATGGCGAAGCAGGTTCAGTGCCAGCCCTTCGGCGGCCCGTTGCTGCTGTTCGAAAGACAGTGCCCGGCGCTGCTGGCGCAGGTGCTTGCGTAACTGGCTTCGGGAGAGATTGTCCGGATGAGGCTCGAATGCCTGCCTGGGGTGATACTGGGGCATGGTGGTAAAGCTTCCCGGGCTGCCGTTATCGGATGTGGCCCTTGAACCCAGAGTTCAAGGTCGGTGGCCGCTGTGACATATTAGGCTTCCTCCCGTGGGAGGCATGCTCACAATGCCCTGAAGTAGCCACCTGGGTAGTGCGCATCGGCTCGAGGACGTATCCGACACCCCGAACAGCCCAGGAAGTTGAGTCCATTATAGGGCCAGTGTCGGGGGCGATTGCAACCCCGTTGCACTATCTGTTTTCGGGGGTGTCTCCGAGGGCTTCGTCAAGCCGGTTGTCCATCGCCCGCAGCAGGCTGCTGGTGGCGTCCGACATGGAGTCCTGCTCGAGCAGTTCGTGGGTGATGTTCAGGGCGGCCATGACGGCAATGCGCTCGGTGCCGAAGACTTTGCCGCTGGAGCGGATCTCCCGCATCTTGCTGTCCAGGTGGCGGGCGGCGCGCAACAGGGCCTCCTGCTCTTCCTGAGGGCAGGCCACCAGATAGTCCTTGTCGAGTATCCGTACTTCAACGGTGGTTGGCTGCTCTGACATCAATGGTGCTCCAGCGCCCGGAGGCGACCGATCATGGCTTCGATCTTGTTTTTGGCAAGATCGTTCTTGTGCATCAGCTGGGCGCGCTCACGGTTCCAGTCATCCTGAAGTTCCCGGAGCATGGCGTTATCCCGCTCCAGTTTTTCACAGCGTTCGATCAGCCTTTCCAGCTTGTCCGCCAGCGCCTTTACTTCGGACTGTTCCATGGCCTGCCCAACATTGATGAATGAGTGAGCCGGTGGCGGCTCTCTGAGTGTCAGTAACTATAAGTGCCGACGCCAGACCGGTCAATTTACCGCCCTGTCATGGACGGGGCTTCTGTGATGGCCGTCACCGCTGGCGGAACGAACCATCAGAACCCCCTCAGCCGGCTGGCCCGCCCTGTGCCGATTGCCGGGACCAGAGAGGCGATCAGCGCTGCCACCGGCACGGCCCCGAGCAATAGCCATTCCTGGTCCGTGAGCGGTCGGAGGCTGATGGCAATGCCATAGCTTTCAAGTATCCAGGATGACAGCGAGGCAATGGTTCCGGCGCCGATCAGCACGGCCGCGCCGCAGGCTGTGAGTGCAAGCGCCAGGCTCTCACAGATGTAAAGCCCGGCGATCAGGGCAGGGGAGGCGCCGGTGGCCCTGAGAATGGCGATTTCCCGCTGTCGCTGGGCCTGGAGAGTCATCAGCACGGTGATCAGTCCGACCAGGCTGGTCAGTACCACGAAAACGCTGATGCCGAGCAGTGCCCGCTCAAATTGGCCCATGATGCGCCAGAGTTCGCTCAGGGCGACGCCCGGGAGGATGGCCGAGAGCGGTTCCGGCTGGTACTGGTTCAGCTCGCGCTGGACCCGGAAGGTCATAATCGGCTGCTCCAGGCCAACGAACACCGCGGTAATGGCATCCGGGGTAAAGTCTTTCGCCCGGGCCTGGTCCCCGGTCAGCGTGCGCCCGGGAATGGCGACGCCGGATTGCCAGCCCACATGGATGGCTTCCATGGCCTCAAGGCTGATGTACACCGCCTGATCCACCGGTGTGCCGGTGGCAGACAGCACGCCGGAGACCCGGAAGGGCAGCTGGTCGTGGTTGCTGAAACTGGTGCTGCCCCCGCCGTGGGAAAGCACAATCCGGTCACCCACCTGGTGATCAAGCTGGCGGGCCACTCCGGCTCCGAGTACGACATCGAACAGGTCGCCAAACCATGCCCCTTCGTTGAGCTCCAGTGCCTGGTTGTCGCCATAGCGGAACCGTTGGCTGAACTGGTCATTGGTCGCCACCACCCGGAAGCCTTTGTAGCTGTCTCCGAGGGAGATCGGAATCAGCCAGTTTATACGGCTGTCCTGTTTCAGGTCCTGGTAGGTGGACCAGCGAATGTTGTTGGTGGCATTGCCGATATGAAAAACCGTGTATAGCAGCAGGTTCAATTGCCCGCTGCGGGCACCGACGATCAGGTCGGTGCCGTTGATGGTGCTGGTGAATGCGCTGCGGACCTCCGTACGCAGATACTGGATGCCCAGCAGGAGGGTCACGCTGAGGGTGAGGGTGAGGCACACCAGTGACAGTGTGCGGCGCCGGTACCAGAGACTGGCGACGGCCAGGGACAGGGTCAGTTTCAGGGCTTTCATGCTGACTCTCCCAGGGCGATCTGCTGGTGGAAATGCTGCGCCAGACTGCGGTCATGGCTGACAAACAGCACGGAACTTCGACTGCGTTCGGCCAGTTTCAGCAGCAGATCCAGAAAACGGTCCCGGTTATCGGTATCCAGGGCGGAGGTGGGCTCATCGGCCAGAATGAGGCCGGGTGCGCCGATCAATGCGCGGGCAGCGGCGACCCGTTGTTGCTGGCCGATGGACAGCCGGGTGACACCCCGGTGCCAGTGGTCCTCGGGGATGGCCAACTGGTCCAGTAATTGTCGGGCTTGCGTCTCCGCCTGGTTGCCGGTGCGGGCAAGGCGCTGGGCGGACAGGCGGCAGGGCAGGGTGACGTTGGCCAGAGCGCTGAGGTAGGGCACCAGGTTGAACTGCTGGAAGATAACGCCGATGTGATCGGCCCGGAACCGGTCCCGGGCGCCGGCCCTGAGGGCGTCGATTCGGGTGCCCAGCAGGTGAATATCCCCGGCACCGGGAAGAATCATGCCCGCCAGCAGGTTCAGCAGGGTGCTCTTGCCGCTGCCGCTGGGGCCGTGAATGAACAGATGGTCGCCCGGGTTCAGGTCAATGTCCGGGAAGGCCATCGGCTGCTGTTGGCCCGGCCAGGTGAAGGACAGCCCCCGGGTCTGGACCGCCGGAATGTCGCCGGTGTCGGCTTGTGTGGCCTTGTTGCGCATGTTTCTCAGGTACCTGTCGCTGTATGATGTCGGTTCTGTGCCGGCCGGTTCTGTTACTTATTGGAGACTTTTCAATGCCGCTGTCCCATCGCCCCCTGAGTGCCTGTATTCTGGCTGTTCTGCTGGGGTTCTCCTCACTGCTCCAGGCCCAGCCCCGGGAAATCGACTGGCTGGAACTCATGCCGAAGGAGGATCTGGCGCTGCTCGAAAGCATGCCGGAAATCGAACACGAGGGCGACGGTCCGGCGCTGTTGCCGGACGAGATCATGACTGGCCGTGTGGTGCCCGAAATGAGCGATGTTTCTGGCCGCATTGCCGGCTTTGTGGTGCCGCTGAAAACCACAACGGACCGCCGTATCCTCGAGTTTTTCCTGGTGCCGTATTACGGGGCCTGCATCCATGTGCCCCCGCCGCCGCCCAACCAGATCATCCACATCACTTACCCGGAGGGGTTTGAGCATGAGTTCCTGTTCGAGCCGGTCTGGGTGGAAGGCACCCTGGTGATTGAAGACACCGAGAATGCCATGGGCGCCTCTTCCTATTCCATGGAGGCAACGGCCATCGAGCCGTATCGTTAGTCTCCGGTGTTGAATCGGTCCTCGTCAGCGGTCAGTTGCGCAGCGCCCTGGCCGGCCGGGCCAACCCACTGAACATCCAGTTGTTCCATCCGGGTAAAGCGCGTGGTCAGGGGTGTGACCAGCGTGTCCGCCCCGATCAGGTCCGGGCAGGTCAGTGTCTGGCTGATTTCCAGGTCGGCATGGCCGGCATGCTCCTGATCATCGGCATGTTCATGATTGTGATCTTCCTGATGCCCGGACCAACTGGCATGCAGTGAGTGGGACTGGACCGAGCAGGTGCCCGTGCGGGTGTTGACCAGCGGTGTCTGGCGACTCCATGCGGCGAGCTCGTCCATGGTCTGGCGCTGTTCCGGGGTCCGGGGCGCATGTTCAAAGCCCGCCAGGTTAACGGCCGGCGACAACAGGAACAGCTCAACCTTGCTGCCGTCGATGGCCAGTTGAAGCTGGGCGTGGCCATGCTCGTGGGCGCCCGGGTTGTCCGCCGCATTGGTACCCGGGGGGAGCAGGAGCAGTGCCAGAAACAGGTGTGGAATTCGTCGGGACATGGATCGCTCTCCAGATTCGATATGTTATAACATTTTTTATTGAAGGCGCCGCAAATGCAAGCCATCTGACCGGTATCAGTGCCACCGGCTGTGCCGGAATGCTAGGATAGTGACCCAATCCATGAACCGGAGTTGCCGGCAGGCCCGGCAGGCTCCCCGATGCAGGAAACCACGTTTTCATGTCTGAGACCGAAACGTCAGGCGCGGCCCGCGCAGCGGAATTCGAGCGCTGGGCCAATGTGTTTACCGCCCACCGGGCGTTCAGCCATCCGTCCGAACTGCACGGAGTGCTCAGTGGTCGGCTGGCGGCCGGCTCACGTATCGAAGAACCGGAGTGGCTGGCCATGGTCTGCGAACACATGGGGCTGGCCGAACAGGCCCTGGACGAGTCCGAGGACCTGGTACCGTTCATGAACGCGGCGTACCGCAATGCCCTGCAGCAGTTGCAGTCCAACGACATGACTTTCCAACCGCTGTTGCCGGACGAGGACTACGCCATCGAGCAACGGCTCGAGGCACTGGTGGCCTGGGTGCGCGGCTTTCTGGAAGGCATGGCCATGGCCGCCGGGGAATCCCTGGGCCAGGCTCCCGACGAGATCCGCGAGCTGATCGAGGATCTGGTGGCCATCAGCCAGCTGTCGGAAGAGGAAGAAGCCGACGAGGAAAGCGAACAGCAACTGCTGGAAATCACCGAGTATGTCCGTCTGGGCGCGGTGACCGTGTTCACCGAATTCAATGAGCCGGAAAAGCCGGCCCAGGGTCCGACCCTGCACTGATCTGGAGACCCTATGGCTTCGATGATCCCGATGAAAGAATTTGCCACGCGCCGGCGCAAGCTGATGGAGCGCATGGCCCCGGACAGTATTGCCATCCTGCCGGCCGCCCCGGAGCGGGTCCGCAACCGGGATGTGCTGCATCCGTTTCGCCAGGACAGCGACTTCCAGTATCTGACCGGTTTTGGCGAGCCGGAAGCAGTGCTTGCGCTGATTCCCGGCCGTGAACACGGCGAGACGGTGCTGTTCTGTAAGGAGCGCCACCCGGAGAAAGAACTCTGGGACGGTTTTCTGGTGGGGCCCGAGGGCGCGATTGAGCGCTACGGGCTGGATGATGCCTTTCCGATTGCGGATATCGACGACATTCTGCCGGGCATGATTGAAGGCCGCAGCCGGGTCTACTACCCGCTGGGCAAGGACCAGACCTTTGACCAGCGGGTACTGGAATGGACCCGCATGATCCGTAGCAAGGTGAAATCCGGTGCCCATCCTCCCGGCGAGTTTGTTGCCCTGGAACACCTGCTCCATGACATGCGCCTGTGCAAGAGCCCGGCGGAAGTGAAAGTCATGGCGAAGGCCGGCAGCATCAGCGCCGAAGCTCATTGCCGCGCCATGAAACGGGCCCGGCAGGGCGGTTACGAGTACAACCTGGAAGCCGAGCTGATCCATACGTTTATGGCGCACGGCGCCCGCTCCACGGCCTACCCCTCCATCGTCGGCAGTGGGGCCAATGGCTGCATCCTGCACTACATCGAGAATTCCGCCCCCCTGAAGGACGGTGATCTGGTGCTGATTGATGCCGGCTGTGAGCTGGAGTGCTACGCCTCGGACATCACCCGGACCTTCCCGGTCAGCGGCCGCTTCAGCGAGGAACAGAAAGCGGTCTATGATGTGGTGCTTGAGGCTCAGTACGCTGCCATCGAGGCGGTCAAACCGGGCAATCACTGGAATCACCCTCACGAAGCGGCGCTGAACGTGTTGACCCAGGGGCTGATTGACCTGGGCATCCTGTCCGGTTCCCTGGATGACGCCATCGCCAGTGAGGCCTACAAGCCTTTCTTCATGCACCGCACCGGCCACTGGCTGGGTCTGGATGTCCACGACGTGGGCGATTACAAGATTGGCGATGCCTGGCGCCTGCTGGAGCCGGGCATGGCCCTGACGGTGGAGCCGGGACTCTATATCGGCCCGGATAACACCGAAGTGGACGAGAAATGGCGGGGCATTGGCATCCGCATCGAAGACGACGTGGTGGTCACCAAAGAGGGCTGCCGGGTGCTGACCGATGGCGTGCCCAAGACCATTGCCGAGATTGAAGCACTGATGGCGGACTGAAACGGTGACTGAAGCCAAACTGGATACCGACCTGATTATCGCCGGTGGCGGCCTGGCGGGTGCCACCCTGGCGCTGGCCCTGTCGCGTGTCGCGCCGGACATCCGGGTGACCGTGGTGGAAACCGTACCACTGGCGCCGGACGCACTGCCCGGCGATTACCAGCCCAGTTATGACGCCCGCTCCACGGCCCTGGCCTGGGGTTCCCGGCTGGTCTTTGAGGAGCTCGGGCTTTGGCAGAGCGTGTCGGAATTCGCCACGCCCATCCGCCATATCCATGTCTCGGACCGGGGCCATTTCGGGGCGACCCGCCTGCACGCCGGGGACCATGATCAGGAAGCCATGGGCTATGTGGTGGATAACCGGTGGCTTGGCCTGTGCCTGATGCGTGCCCTGCTGGATACCGGTATCACCTGGCAGGCGCCGGCGGAGGTGGTCGGCATGCAGCCGACAACCGAGGGTGTCTCGGTACGCGTGCGCAAGGCGGAGGAAGAGTTTGAGCTCAGAGGCCAGTGTCTGGTGGTGGCGGATGGCGGCCGTTCGGGCCTGCGCGAAAAGCTGGGCTTTGTGGCGCGCACCGAGTCCTACGGCCAGAACGCGCTGATCACCAACGTGACCACCAGCGAGTCCCATCAGTTCACCGCTTACGAACGCTTTACCGAGGCAGGGCCCATGGCGCTGCTGCCCCACGGTTCGCCGGAACAGGCCGGACACCGGTCCGCCCTGGTCTGGACCCTGTCGGATGCCGATCTGGCGGAGGTGCTGGCCCTGTCTGACGACGACAAGTGCCGGCGCCTGCAGGACCGGTTTGGCTGGCGGGTTGGCCGTTTCACCCGGATTGGTGAGTGTCATCACTATCCGCTCAAGCTGACCACGGTTGATGAGTCTGTCCGGCCCGGCGTGGTGCTGGTGGGTAATGCCGCCCACGCCCTGCACCCGGTGGCGGGCCAGGGCTTCAATCTGGCCCTGCGGGGGCTGATGACCCTGGTTGAGCAGTTCCGGGTGGCATCGGAGCAGGGCACGCCGTTGGGCAGTTTGTCGGTGCTAGGCGAATACCAGCGCCTGCACTGGCCCGACTGGCAGCAGACGGTTCGGTTCTCGGACTCGCTGGTGCGTCTGTTTGGCCAGCAGAAGGCTCCGGTTGCCGGCGTCCGGGATGCCGGCCTGATCGGGCTGGACCTGGTGGTGGGCGCCAAGCGCTGGTTTGCCCGTCACGCCATGGGTACTGGCGGCCGGCGCCCTGCCATAACGCCCGGTCAGTCCGGGCAAGAGGCTGCACAACATGAGCAATGAGAGCACAAACAGCACGTTTGATGTGCTGGTGGCGGGCGGGGGCATGATTGGCTCCGCTGTCGCCCTGGGGTTGTCCCGGCAGGGCTGGAAAGTGGGGCTGGTGGAATCGGCATCGGCCGAATCCCTGCGCACCGAGCCGGCACCGGCCACCGACGTGGAAGGCTTCGAACCAAGGGTCAGTGCCCTGTCCCGGGCCAGTGAGAAGCTGCTGGCTGAACTGGGCGTCTGGCAGAAGGTGGCTCAGTGGCGCCACTGCCGCTACCGGGAGATGACGGTCTGGGATGGCGATGGCACCGCCGGTATTCATTTTGACGCCTCGGAACTGCACGCCCGGGATCTGGGCACCATCGTCGAGAACCGCCACATTGTCCACGGTTTGTTCGACGCCCTGGCCGAGAGTGACGTTACCGTCTTTGATGGCCAACAGGTGGCCGGATGGCGCCGGGGTGAGGGCCTGACCCTGGAAGATGGGCGGAACCTGAACGCGGATCTGGTGGTGGCTGCCGACGGCGGCTGGTCGCGACTGCGTGGCTGGGCCGGGCTGCCTACCCGGGAATGGGATTACAACCAGCAGGCCATAGTCTGCACGGTGCGGACCGAGCAGCCTCACGCATTCACCGCCTGGCAGCGGTTTTCCCCCACCGGACCATTGGCCTTCCTGCCTCTGCTGAACGAGCAGGGTGACGATCATGTCTGCTCCATCGTCTGGTCCCAGGACACCATCGAGGCCCGGCGCCTGATGGCACTGGATGACGCTGATTTCCTGCGGGAACTGAACGAGGCGATTGAGTTCCGGCTGGGTGAGGTTCAGGCGGTCTCCCGCCGGTACGCCTTCCCTCTGCGCCAGCGCCACGCCAAGGACTATGTCGCCGACGGGCTGGTGCTGGTGGGCGATGCCGCCCATACCATCCACCCGCTGGCGGGCCAGGGGGCCAACCTGGGCTATGGTGATGTGCGCGTTCTGCTGGAGGAGCTAGAGCGCGCCCGAAATCTGGGCCAGTCGCCCGGCGATTCTCTGGTGCTGGGGCGTTTCCAACGCCGGCGCAAGGGCGAAAACCTGACCATGATGGCGGCCATGGAAAGCTTCAAACAGCTCTTTGGCCGCGACGAACTGCCCATTCGCTGGCTGCGTAATACCGGCATGCGCTGGTTTGACCAGTTGCCACCGGTGAAGAACCGGATTGCCGCCGCGGCCATGGGTCTTGTGGATTAACCAACGACAAAGGAACTGTCTATGGCTGGAACCAGCCTGCTTGCCCTGATTGATGACATTGCCACGCTGCTGGACGACGTGTCCCTGATGACCAAGACCGCCACCAAGAAAACCGTGGGGGTACTGGGGGACGACCTGGCGCTGAACGCCCAGCAGGTGACCGGTGTGAAGCCGGCCCGGGAACTGCCGGTGGTATGGGCGGTGGCAAAAGGCTCATTGATCAATAAAGCGATTCTGGTGCCGGCCGCCGTGGCCATCAGTTTTTTTGCGCCCTGGCTGGTTGGGCCATTGCTGATGCTCGGTGGCGCCTTCCTGTGTTTTGAAGGCTTTGAAAAGCTGGCCCACCGGTTCTTTCATGCCGAGGAGGAAGCCCATCAACGGGAGGAGCTGAAAGCGGCGGCAAAGAAAACCGACGCCGATCTGAAGGCCTATGAAAAGAACAAGATCCGGGGCGCCATCCGGACCGATTTCATCCTCTCGGCGGAGATCATCGCCATTACCCTCGGCGCCGTGGCGGGGCAGGGGATCGGCATACAGTTCCTGGTGCTGACGATTATCGCGGTGATGATCACCGTGGGGGTCTACGGGCTGGTGGCCGGTATTGTAAAACTGGACGATGGCGGGCTGTATCTGACCCAGCAGGACAATGCGCTGGCCCAGCGCCTGGGCGGCTGGATCCTCTGGCTGGCGCCTTACCTGATGAAAACCCTGTCTGTGCTGGGCACCATTGCCATGTTCCTGGTGGGCGGCGGCATCCTGGTGCATGGCGTGCCCCCGGTTTATGAGGCGCTGCATCATTTCACCGAGAGTTTTGGCGGGCTGCTGGCGACGCTGTTGCCCACCCTGCTGAACGGCATTATCGGCGTGGTGGCTGGCGCCCTGCTGGTGCTGGGGCTGACGCCCGTTATCCGGTTCTGGCAGAACCGTAAAGCCGGAAGCAGCCCGGCCTGAGCTCTTGTACCCCGGCGCGGCGGTTCAGATGCAGAGATCGAACAGTCGGCTGATCAGCACCGGTACGGCGGTTTCCACCCGCAGAATCCGCAGCCCCAGGTGTACGCCCTGGCAGCCGGCTTCCACCAGTTTGCCCACCTCGTAATCGGTAAAGCCCCCCTCTGGCCCGATGCACAGCACGGTGGGATCGGCCACGTGAGTGGGGCAGGGCTGGTCGGTTCCCGGGTGGGCAACCAGGGCGGTCCGGCCCGACACCAGGCCCGGCAGTTCGTCTTCCACGAAGGGCTTGAACAGCTTTCGGATGTGTACCCTTGGCATGACCGTGTCCATGGCCTGCTCCAGACCAAGGGTCAGGTTTTCCTGCAAGGCCTCATCGCCCAGCCACGGGGTCTGCCAGAAACTCTTCTCCACCTTGTAACTGTTGATCAGCCACAGATCCTTGACCCCCAGTGATGCGCAGGTCTGCAGTACCCGCCGGAACATTTTGGGCCGGGGCATGGCGAGGACGAGTGTCAGCGGCAGGGGCGCCGGGGGCTTGCGGTGCAGGGTGACATCGAGTTCGGCTTCGGTGTCGGTGAGGGTCCGGATGTGGCCTTCGCCGATCAGTCCATTCACCCGGCCCACCGGGATGCGGTCACCGGCATTGGCGCGCAGCACGGTTTTCAGGTGCTCCAGGCGCCTGCCGGTCAGACGTACCCGGTGATCAGAGAGAAAATCTCCGTCCGGGAGCAGTGCCAGGTTCATTCGTGTTCCTGTCGCTCTTCACTGGCGGCATCCGCCTCCCGGTGGGCCATGCGCCCGAAGATGATGCCGAACTCGAACAGGATCCACATGGGCACGGCCAGCAGCGTCTGGGAGATGATATCCGGCGGTGTCAGCATCATGCCGATGATAAAGCAGGCCACCACCACGTAGGGGCGTTTGGCGGCCAGATCCTGGGGGGTGGTGGCACCGGACAGGATCAGGAGCACGGTGGCAATGGGGATCTCGAAGGCCACACCGAAGGCGAAGAACATCTTGAGCACGAAATTCAGGTAGCTGTTGATGTCCGGCAGTTCGACAATGCCTTCCGGTCCGATTGCCGTAAAGAATCCGAAAACCAGTGGGAATACCACGAAGTAAGCGAACACCGCGCCGGCGTAGAACAGAATCACCGAGGTAAACAGCAGCGGGAACGCCAGGCGTTTCTCGTGGGTATACAGGCCCGGTGCGATGAAACTCCAGATCTGGAACAGTATGTAGGGAATGGCCACGAACACCGACAGCACCAGGGCCAGCTTGAGCGGCGCGAAAAACGGCGAAGTGATGTCGGTGGCGATCATGGTCTGACCGACCGGCAGCAGTTCCCGCAGCGGCTCGGATATCAGCAGATAGAGCTCGTTGGCAAACGGATAGATGGCGGCGAAACAGATCACCACCGCCAGCACGATTTTCAGCAGCCGGCTGCGCAGTTCCAGCAGGTGCTCAATCAGGGGCATTTCCTGCTGTTCTTCGGGGGGCGGTTGTTGGCCGTGGGTGTTGGCGGTCATGAACGCGGGTCCGATGAAGACTCTGGTGGTGTTGCGGGGGCGGTCCCGGAATCCGTGTCCCGGTCCTGCTGGTCATTGCTGTCGGGAGCCGGGCTGTCGTTGTCGGGTGCCCTGGCCGGTGACCGGCTGTCCTTATCAGACACGATCATGTGTTCGTATTTTTTGGCTTCGTCCAGGGCACCCCGGACCGTCTGCTGCACATCGTCCAGGCCGACGTCCCCGGCCTTGCGCAGCTCTTCGCGCAGTTCCTCGGCTTTCAGCTGGCGGTCCAGCTCGCTGGTGAACTGGCCCACCATGCGCCGCGCACCGCCAACCCAGCGGCCGGCGGCACGGGCTGCTGCCGGTAACCGTTCGGGACCGAGCACCAGCAGTGCAATGACACCGCAGATCAGCAGTTCAAGGAAGCCGATATCGAACATTCAGGTGGCGCTCAGCCCTGTTTTTCCTGGGATTTCTGCTCGGTCTGCGCCTTCTCGGTGTCCTGGGTTTCCAAGGCTTCCGGGTCGTCGGCAGGTTTGCTTTCTTCCTCGTTCATGGACTTTTTGAAGCCGCGAATGGCGCCGCCCAGGTCCGTGCCGATGTTCCGCAGTTTTTTGGTTCCGAACAACAGGATGACAATGCCGAGCACGATCAAAAGCTGCCAGATGCTGATACCCATGAGGAATCCTCGCTTGAATGTTTCAGGTAAAACTCATTGTACGTCAGTGCCTGCCGAATCGGGAAATCCCCCTTGGGGGTACCCCTTCAGGAATTCCGGGAGGCTTTCTCTTCCAGTCCGGAAAGGCCGAAACGGTTGGCCAGCTCAGCCAGGACATCGTCGGGGCCGAGGTCCAGGTGCGAGAGCATGACCAGGCTATGGAACCAGAGGTCGGCGGTTTCCGCCACCAGCTCCCGGGTCTGGCCGGACTGCTCGGCGTCCTTGGCCGCCAGCAGGGTTTCTGTGCACTCCTCGCCCACCTTTTCCAGAATCTTGTTCAGCCCCTTGTGATGGAGGCTGGCCACATAGGAGGTGTCCGGTGCTGCCTGCTTGCGGGCCTCAAGTACTTCCGCCAGGCGCTCGAGTACGTCGCTCATCTGCTGTCTCCTCAGTGCTTGCCGTAAATGGCGTCAGGGTCCCGGATCACCGGATCGGTGCTGACCCACTCACCATCGGTCAGGCTCCGGTAGAAGCAGCTGCGCCGGCCGGTGTGACAGGCGATGCCGCCTTTCTGGACAACCTTCAGCAGAATGACATCACCGTCGCAGTCCAGGCGGATATCCTGTATCACCTGCTGGTGGCCGGAGGTTTCACCCTTGCGCCAGAGTTTACCCCGGGATCGGGACCAGTAAACGGCCTGGCCTTCCTCGGCGGTCAGTTTCAGGGATTCGCGGTTCATCCAGGCCATCATCAGGATGTCACCGGTTTCGGCGTCCTGGGCGATGGCGGGAACCAGGCCATCGTCGGTCCACTGGATATCGTCCAGCCAGGCGGCGGAGGAGTCCTGCATTGCGTTTGATCCTGCGTTCATCATGGGTTTAGCGGTTGCTGCGGAACACGGTCAGCCCTGCCAGAGCCAGGACAACCCAGCTCCAGGCCGGCATCTGTGCCAGCCACTGTTCGGCGTCCGGGTGGCCACCGGCCAGAGCTACCCCGACCAGGGCGGCGGCCAGAATACCACGGCGCCAGCGCCGGTCACTGCGCTTCTGCTGTTTTTTCATCAGTGTCAGCGCTGCCTGGTTCTGCTCCTGGGTCGGGCCTGATCGTCTCAGTTGTACCAGCGCATCATGAACCAATTGTGGCATTTCCGGCGATTGTTCCAGCCAGGAGGGCAGGTGGCTCTGCAATGACTTGATCAGGCCGGACGGGCCAATCCGCTGCCGCATCCATTTTTCGAGGAATGGCTGGGCGGTACTCCACAGGTCCAGGTCCGGATACAGCTGGCGGCCCAGTCCTTCCACGTTAAGCAGGGTTTTCTGCAGCAGCACCAGTTGCGGCTGGACTTCCATGTTGAAGCGCCGGGCGGTCTGGAACAGGCGCAGCAGGAAGTGGCCGAAGGAAATGTCCTTCAATGGGCGCTCGAAAATGGGCTCGCATACCGTGCGGATGGCGGCTTCAAATTCATTGACCCGGGTATCCGGTGGCACCCAGCCGGACTGGATATGCAGTTGCGCCACCTGGCGGTAGTCCCGGCGGAAGAAGGCCAGCAGGTTGCGGGCCAGGTAGCTCTGGTCATCCGGTGCCAGGGTGCCGACAATGCCGAAATCGATGGCAATATATTGAGGATCGGCCGGATTGGAAACATCCACAAAAATATTGCCCGGATGCATGTCGGCGTGGAAGAAGCTGTCCCGGAATACCTGGGTGAAGAAAATCTCCACGCCTTTTTCGGCCAGCACCTTCATGTCCACGCCGGCGGCCCGCAGGGCCGGCACGTCGGCAATGGGAATGCCTTCAATGCGCTCCATCACCAGCACTTCCTTGCTGGTGTAGTCCCAGTCGATGAACGGGATGTAGATCAGCGGGGAATTCTCGAAGTTGCGGCGCAACTGGCTGGCGTTGGCGGCCTCACGCTGGAGGTCGAGTTCATCATGGATGGTGGTGTCGTAGTCTGCCACCACATCGACCGGATGCAGGCGTTTGCCTTCGGACCAGTAGCGTTCCAGCAGTCCTGCCATCAGATACATCAGGGCGATGTCCTGACGGATCACCCGGTCAATGCCCGGGCGCAGTACCTTCACGACCACCCGCTGGCCGGAGCGCAGGGTGGCGGCATGTACCTGGGCGACCGAGGCCGAGGCCATGGGGTCGGCGCTGAATTCCGCAAACAGTTCGGAGACCGGGGCCCCCAGGGACTGCTCAATGATGCCCCGGGCCCGGGCGCTGGGAAAGGGCGGCACCCGGTCCTGCAGCTGTTTGAGGGCCTCGGCCATATCGTCGGGCAGCAGATCCCGGCGGGTGGACAGGATCTGCCCGAACTTGACGAACACCGGGCCAAGCTCTTCCAGGGCCAGGCGCAGGCGCTCCCCCCGGGAGATCTTGGGTTTGGGGAACAGGTGCCAGGGCGCCAGCAGGAAGAATATCTTCAGCGGGGTGGGCAGTTCCGCCAGGGGCAGGAAAATGTCGAGCCGGTAGCGGCAGAACACCCAGGCAATTCGGATCAGACGTTGCAGGCGGGTCACAGGTTCTCCGTTTGTTGTTCGCTGCCGGTGTTGTCCAGTGCGTCAAGCCGGGCTTGCAGGCGCTCGGCCTGTTGCTCCAGTTGCTGGATTTCCTGCAGGTTGGCTTCCAGTTCGCGCCGACCGGGCAGGGTGCGGCTTTCCTCGTGGAGGTATTCCTCAATATTGGCGGTCATGCTGTTGGCCGCCTCCCGGCTCCAGCGCAGCAGGCCCCGTATCCGCGAGCCCAGGAAATGGGCGGGCACATCACCCAGGTGGCGGGCCATGGCTGCCTCCCAGTCCGGATCCAGTCTGGCCAGTGCCTGCTGCAACTGTCGGGCCTGCTCGGCCTTGCCGTTAATCGACAGGCGACCGTCGTCCAGCACCTGGCCATCACCAACGGCCAGTGCCGCCATGGCAGCCGGGCCACCGGTCAGGGTGACGCCCGGTGCGATATCCGGATGGCCGGAAACGCGGACCTTGCCCCCGCTCTGCTCCAACTGCAGCGACATTGCCAGCGGGGTACTGATGTCCAGCCGGACGGGATGCTCAAGGGCGGCCAGCAGGCTGGCGCGCCCGGCGGGGTCCAGGCTGAGAGCCTGTTCCAGGGCGCTTTCCAGAACCGCCGTGATGGCTGAGAGCAGGGACGGACCGGGAAACATCAGGGCTTGGTTCCCACATGCAGGGCAACAATGCCGCCGGTCATGTTGTAGTAACGACAGTTCACCAGGCCGGCCTGCTCCATCATGCCCTTGAGGGTCTCCTGATCCGGGTGCATGCGGATGGATTCGGCCAGGTACTTGTAGCTCTCGCTGTCATTGGCGATCAGTTTGCCCATCAGCGGCAGTGCCCGGAAGGAGTATTCGTCATACACCTTGCTCAGCAGCGAATTGGTGGGCTTGGAGAACTCCAGAACCATCAGCTTGCCGCCGGGCTTGAGTACTCGGGCCATGTCGCGCAGGGCCTGGTCCTTGTCGGTGACATTGCGCAACCCGAAGGCGATGGACACCGCGTTGAACTGGTTGTCCGGGAAGGGCAGGTGCTCGGCGTCGGCCTGAACATACTCAATGTTGCCGGCGTAGCCGCGATCGGTCAGCCGGCTGCGGCCGACTTCCAGCATGGAGGCGTTGATGTCAGCCAGAACCACCTTGCCGGTCGGGCCCACCAGATCCGAGAACTTCATGGTCAGGTCACCGGTGCCGCCGGCAATGTCCAGGACCTGGTTGCCGGTGCGTACTCCGGAGGTTTCAATGGTAAAACGCTTCCACAGCCGGTGGATGCCCATGGACATCAGGTCATTCATGAGGTCGTATTTGCCGGCAACACTGTGAAAGACATCGGCTACCTGGCCGGCTTTCTGGCTTTTCGGCACGTTCCGGAACCCGAAGTGGGTTACCTCGTCCTGGCGGTTGCCGTTATTGCCTGGCGTCTGCTGCTCGCTCATGAGGGATGGTCCTGTCAGAATCTGAAACCCGTATTCTAACCGCTGAAGGGTTGGCTACAAGTTTAAAGCCGCCTTACACTGTAAAACCGTTTCAAACCATCGAGAAAACTGATCCATGTCTGTCATTGATATCCAGCGTTCCCACGATCTTGGCAAAGAGAAAGCTCGCACCGCCGCCGATGCCCTGGCCGATAACCTGGCCCGCAAACTGGACGTTCAGTCCGAGTGGCAGGGCGACCGCCTGATGTTCCGGCGCAGTGGTGTGAACGGGCACCTGGACGTGTCGGACACGGAGCTGCATGTCCACCTTGAGCTTGGCATGATGCTCCGCCCGTTCAAGCAGCGCATCGAAGAGGAAATCCACACCCGGCTTGATCGCGTCACCAGCGCCTGAGATCGGGGGGCGCTGAACGAATTCAGTGTCCTCCCTTTACTTTCGGTAATGTTATAACATAACATTTTTCGCCCTATTAAAGTTACGTTATAACGTAGTGATGGAGCGTAAAGATGATGACTCGAAAACAAGACCGCCGTTATGCCCGGCTTTCTCTGCTGGGGCTATCGTTCACGCTGGCCGGTGCGGCCGGTGCTGCGGAAATGAATCCGGATGTCAGTGTCACACTGGATGGTTACTACAAGCAGAATGAAACGGCGCTGTCGCACCGGGACGAGGGGTTTGGTCTGGGCCACACCGAGCTGTCCCTGTCTTCCCCGATTGATGACATGTTCAGTGGCCGCCTGACTGCTGTGTTCGAGGACCACGACGGTGAGAACGAAGTCCTGATCGAGGAAGCTTACCTGCAGACCAACGGTTTGCCGGCCGGGCTGAGTGTCCGGGCAGGGCGGTTGCTTTCCCAGGTGGGTTACCTGAACAGCCGTCACATGCACGAGGATGATTTCGTCGAGCGGCCCGCAGTCTATCGGGCGATGCTGGGCAGTCACTATTACGATGATGGCGTTCGCCTGAATGCACTGCTGCCCGTTCCGTTCTTCTGGCAGGTGGGCGTGGAGGCCTTCAGTGGTGACCAGTTGACCGAAGGGGAAGACGATGTCGGTGCCTACACTGTGAATACCCGGCTGGGAGGGGACCTGTCCGAATCCCAGAATTGGCAGTTCGGGTTGTCTTATCTGGGTAACCGGCACGCTGGCGATGCCCATGCAGAGGAAGAGCATGAGCACGAAGAAGAGGGACACGATCACAGCCATGCCACCACCTATACCGGTGAGAACCTTTACATTGCCGACGCCGTCTGGAAATGGGCGCCGAACGGCAACAACCGTGCAGGCCAGGTGACCCTGAGCGGTGAGTACTTCTATCAGGACGACCTGGGGCCCCATGCCAACAGTGGCGACAGCAACGACGGCTGGTATGTCTCTGCGGTCTATCAGTTCGCGCCGCAATGGTCTGCTGGTGCCCGCTATGGCGAGGCCGACCTGCTGGAGGCTCATGGCGATCACTTCCACAGCCAGACCCTGGAGGAAAGCGAGGTGATGCTGGCCTGGTCCCGGTCCCACTTCTCCACCGTGCGTCTGCAGTACACACACCAGAGTGCCGACGGGTTTGAGCACGCGGACAATACGGTGACCGTGCAGTACGTCATGTCCTTCGGCGCCCATGGTTCCCATGGCTATTAAACCGCGGCTGCCGGGCTATGCCCTGGGGCTGATCCTGTGCCTGCTGGCGTTGCCGGCACAGGCCGGCCTCCGGGTGTTCGCCTGTGAGCCCGAATGGGCGGCTCTGGCCCGGGCCCTGGTGCCGGAGGCGGACATTACCACCGCCACCAGTTACCTTCAGGACCCTCACTATATCGAGGCCCGGCCGAGCCTGATTGCCGCCATGAGTCGGGCCGATATCGCCCTGTGTACCGGTGCCTCGCTGGAAGGCGGCTGGTTGCCGACGCTGCTTCAACGGGCGGCCAATCCGGTCATCCAGCCCGGGCGCGAGGGGCTGTTCCTGGCTGCCGAGCAGGTGGAGCTTCACTCCGCCCATGACCATGTGGATCGCAGCATGGGGGATGTCCATCCGGAGGGGAATCCCCACGTGCATCTGGCCCCGGACCGGGTACCGGTGATCATGGCCGCGCTGGTTCAGCGTCTGCAGGCATTGCAGCCGGCATCGGCCGCGGCCATTCAGACCCGTTACGTGCGTTGGCGGGTGCGCTGGAACAACCTGCGGAGCCAGTGGCAGGCCGCCGCCTCACAACTGGAAGGGCGGTCCGTGGTCGTCCAGCACGCCAGCTTTGCCTACCTGCTGCGATGGCTGGGCATTGCCATGCCGCTGGATCTGGAGCCCAAGCCAGGGCTGCCTCCCAGTGCCGGCCACCTGAACACCCTGCTGGGCTCTCCTGAATTGGAACGGGTGTCGGCGATTCTCATTGCCAGTCACCAGGGGAATCGTGGGGCGCAATGGCTGTCGGAGCAATCGGGCAAGCCGGTTCTGACATTGCCGGGTACGGTGACCGGGGAGCCGGGGACGGACACCCTGGGAGATCTGATTTCCCGGATTGTCTCGGCCCTGCTGGAAACAGCCGGAGACCAATCCGGTGGCTGAACTTGGCTGGCTGCTTGTGCCGGTGTCGGGTGGTGTCTTCCTGGCTCTGCTATTGGTGCCTCTGGGCTTTCAGGTGATTGCCCGGGGTGCAGTGTTTGCCGACCTTGCCATTGCCCAGTGGGCCGCCCTCGGCGCGTTGGTGGGGCATTATCTGCCCGTGGCCGGTGCGCTTGCCGGTATTTCCCCCTTCAGCCTGCTGGCCGGGCTGGCCTCCGCCTGGCTGGTGCATCGGGTTGTGCGCCAGCCCCGGCGGATGCGCCAGGCATTGATCGGGATACTCTATGTAGCTGGTGCCAACCTGGCCATCCTGGTGGTCAGTAGCGATCCCCACGGTGCGCAGGCCCTGCATCGGGCCGCGTCCGGGGATCTGCTCTGGGCGGGCCACGGGCCGGTTCTGGCTGTCGCCGTGCTGGCGTTGCTGGTCTGGGCTCTGATGCGCTGGCAGCCGGGGTGGCTGGCCGGAAACTGGTTCATGCCGGTCTTCGCTGTGGCTGTAACCTGGTCGGTGGCTCTGGCCGGGATCTACGTGGTGTTTGCCCTGCTGATCATCACGCCATTACTGCAGGGTGAGCTGGATGGACGTGGTTACCTCCCGGCCCTGGTCTGTGCTGTTTCGGGGGTGCTGTCGGGAATTGCACTATCGGTCCTTGTCGACCTGCCGGTCGGGCCTGCTATCGTTCTGATGGTACTGTTAATTTCGTTGCTGGCGGGGGCTGAAAAACGTGTAAAAAATTTCACGCGCCGGCGTTTGCGTCTACATTGAATCTGTTGCTACAAAAACAACGTCAAAACGACAGACAAAGCAGGAGGTCGACACCATGATTTATGCACAGCCAGGAAAGGACGGATCGGTTGTTTCATTCAAGTCCCGTTACGAGAATTACATTGGTGGTGAGTGGGTAGCCCCGGTCAAGGGCGAGTATTTTGAGAACATCACGCCGGTGACCGGTGGCGTGATCTGTGAAATCCCCCGCTCCGGCGCCGAGGATGTCGAGCTGGCGCTGGATGCCGCTCACAAGGCCGCGCCGGCCTGGGGCAAGACCTCGGTAGCCGAACGATCGAACGTCCTGCTGAAAATCGCTGACCGCATTGAAGCCAACCTGGAAATGCTGGCCGTGGCCGAGACCTGGGACAACGGCAAGGCGGTCCGTGAGACCCTGAACGCCGACATCCCACTGGCGGCGGACCACTTCCGTTATTTTGCCGGCTGTATCCGGGCCCAGGAAGGGCACCTCGGCGAGATTGACCAGAACACGGTGGCCTACCATTTCCATGAGCCTCTGGGGGTCGTCGGCCAGATCATCCCGTGGAACTTCCCGCTGCTGATGGCGGCCTGGAAACTGGCACCCTGTCTGGCGGCTGGCAACTGCACCGTTCTCAAGCCCGCTGAACAGACGCCGGCCAGCATCCTGGTCCTGATGGAGCTGATCAACGATCTGCTGCCGCCGGGCGTGATCAACATCGTCAACGGCTACGGCCCCGAGGCGGGTGAAGCGCTGGCCACCAGCAAGCGCATCGCCAAAATCGCATTCACCGGCTCCACCCCGGTGGGCTCCCACATCCTCAAGTGCGCGGCGGACAACATCATCCCCTCCACCGTGGAGTTGGGCGGCAAGTCGCCGAACATCTACTTCTCCGATGTCCTGAAGGCAGAGCCGGAGTTTGTCGACAAGTGTGTTGAAGGCCTGGTGCTGGCGTTCTTCAACCAGGGTGAAGTCTGCACCTGTCCGTCCCGGGCGCTGGTCCAGGAGGACATGTTCGAGGAATTCATGCAGAAAGTGGTGGCCCGTACCAAGGCCATCAAGCGCGGCAACCCGCTGGATACCGAGGTACAGGTGGGCGCCCAGGCGTCCAAGGAACAATTCGACAAGATCCTGTCGTACCTGGAAATCGGTAAGCAGGAAGGCGCTGTGGTGCTGACCGGCGGTGGCAAGGAAGATCTCGGCGTTGAGTTCAATGACGGCTTCTACATCCAGCCGACCCTGTTCAAGGGCGACAACAAGATGCGGGTTTTCCAGGAAGAGATCTTTGGCCCGGTCGTGGGTGTGACGACTTTCCGGACCGAAGAGGAAGCCCTGGCGATTGCCAACGATACCGAATTCGGACTTGGCGCCGGTGTCTGGACCCGCGATACCAACCTGGCCTACCGCATGGGCCGTGGTATCCAGGCCGGTCGTGTGTGGATGAACTGCTACCACGCCTATCCGGCCCACGCCGCCTTCGGTGGCTACAAGAAGTCCGGTGTCGGCCGGGAAACCCACAAGATGGCTCTGGAACACTACCAGCAGACCAAGAACCTGCTGGTCAGCTACGACACCAATCCCCTCGGGTTCTTCTGAACCCTGCCAGGCGGGCCCTTTCCGGGCCCGCCGTTTTCCCACCTTCGACACTGCCCTTCATTGTTCCTGACCATCAGCCCGGTTGATACAACCTGCTATGGGCACTGCGCTGGTTCGTAGTACCCTTGAAATCACATGCACAGTCAGGAGGGAACATGAGCGAATACAGAGTCGAAAAGGACAGCCTCGGGGAAGTTCATGTACCCCAGGACGCGCTCTGGGGCGCACAGACACAACGGGCCGTGAACAACTTTCCGGTCAGCGGCCAGCCCATGCCGGCGCCGTTTATCCGCGCACTGGCGCTGGTCAAGTGCTCCGCAGCCCAGGCCAATGCGGCTCTGGGGCTGCTCCAGCCTGAGGTACGCGACGCCGTGGTGGCGGCCTGTCAGAAGATCGCCAATGGCGAATATGCCGACCAGTTCCCGGTGGACCGTTACCAGACCGGCTCGGGCACCAGCACCAACATGAACATGAATGAGGTGGTGGCGGCCATTGCACGCCAGAGTGGCGTGGAGGTTCACCCCAATGATCACGTAAACATGAGCCAGAGCTCGAACGACGTGATTCCCACCACCATTCATGTCAGCGCCCTGCTGGCCGTGAAAGAACAGCTGCTGCCGGCGATGGCCCATCTTCGTTCGGTGCTTTACCAGCGCGAGTCCGGTCTGCGGGATCAGGTGAAAACCGGGCGTACCCACCTGATGGACGCCATGCCGGTGACCCTGGAGCAGGAGCTGAGAACCTGGCGGGAACAACTGATCGCATCTGAACGCCGGCTGGAACAGGCCATGGAAGACCTGGCGCTGCTGCCCCAGGGCGGGACGGCCGTGGGCACCGGGGTGAACGCCGATGAGGAATTTCCTGGCGAGTTCACCAAATTCCTGAAGATCAACACCGGTCACTCCTTCCGGTCGCTCAAGCACAAGTTCACGGGGCAGAGCGCCGTGGATGCCCCGGTGGCGCTGTCTGCCCAGTTGCGTGGTGTGTCGGTGGTGCTGACCAAGATGGCCAATGACCTGCGCTGGATGAACAGCGGCCCGATTCACGGCCTGGCGGAAATCAGCCTGCCGGCGCTGCAACCTGGCAGCAGTATCATGCCGGGCAAGGTCAACCCGGTTATCCCGGAATCCGTGGCCATGGTGTCGGCCCAGGTGATGGGCCTGGACAGCACGGTGGCAATTGCCGGTCAGTCCGGTAACTTCCAGCTCAATGTCATGTTGCCGCTGGTGGGTGCCAATCTGCTGGATATGACCAATCTGCTGTCCAATGCCATCGTCATGCTGGCGGACAAGGCCATCGAGGGCTTTACTGTTAATGCGGATAACCTGAACGAAGGCGTAGGGCGCAACCCCGTACTGGTGACGGCCCTGAACCCTGAAATCGGTTATGCCCTGGCTTCCGACATCGCCAAGGAAGCCTATGCCAGTGGTCGACCGGTTATTGATGTTGCTGAAGAGCGCAGCGGTCTGAGCCGGGAACGCCTGGAAGAGCTGATGGATCCTCTGAAGCTTACCCGGGGCGGCCTGATGTAACCCGCCGGAAACAAAAACATGCTGCTGTCACTGGAATTGTTCGTCATGCTGGCCATCGCCAACGGTTCGCCTGTGGTGGTGGCCCGGCTGTTCCGTGACCGGGGTAACTGGCCGGTGGACGGCGGCCGATTTGGGCCGGACGGACGTCGGCTTCTCGGGGCCAGCAAGACCTGGCGGGGCCTGATTTCAGGCTCGCTGGGCTGCCTGGTTTTCGCCGTCTGGACCGGCTTTGACTGGCTGTTTGGCGCCCTGTTCGGCCTGCTGTCGCTGTTCGGGGATCTGGCCAGCAGCTTCATCAAACGCCGGATGGGTTTGGCCTCCAGTGCCCGTGCACTGGGCCTTGATCAGTTGCCCGAATCGCTCCTGCCGATGCTGCTTGCCTGGTACTGGATACCGCTGCCACTGGGGCAGGCCATTGCCATTGGTATCCTGTTCGCGCTGGCGAACGTGGTTTTCTCCCCCCTGCTGTACCGCCTGGGCATTCGCCGACAGCCCCATTGACCCGTTAAACCGGGCCCCTTGAAAGGGTGTGGAGGGTGACCTCTGGCGGGCAGTTCAGGCGTACGTTGAGTACTGAGGTGCCCGCCCCGGGTGAGGTGTATCCCTGCATGCCGTTGACCTGCCAGAACCCGCGGCCCAGCCGGCGCGGGCAATTGGCGTCCAGCGTCAGCGGGATGCCGCCGGGCAGGCAGAGCTGACCGCCGTGGGTATGGCCGCACAGGAACAGGTCGTAGCCCGCGTGGGAGGCTTCGCGCCAGATCTCGGGCGTGTGGCTTAACAGCAGGCTGACCGCGCCGGCGGGAATGTCATCCCCCGCCCGGTGCAGATTATGGGCCCGGTAGTAGTGGGCGTCGTCCACGCCGGCGAGATAAAGGCTGGCACCATTCCGCTCGACGGGGGTCATCTCGTTGAGCAGCAGTTGATAGCCCATATCCTCCAGCGCCGGCACCATGCGGATGCTGTCGTGATTGCCCAGTACCGCATAGGCAGCTCCGCGGATGCTCTGGCGCAGGCGTTTCATCCCGTCCAGGGCGGCGTCAACAGGGCCGCTGGTGCGCTGACGGTAGTCGCCGGTCAGCACGCACAGGTCATACTCCAGGGGTTCAATCTGGCGCATCACGGCCTGCAGGTTCTGTTCGTCCATGTCCACGTGCAGGTCGGTGAGGTGCAGGATGCGGTAGCCTTCAAAGGCTTCTGGCAAATCCGGCAGAACGAAGGTGTTTCGCGCCGTTTTCAACTGCCGGCTGTTGGCCTGTGCCCGGCGGTAGAGCCCGGCGGCCTGCAGGCACAGGCGGATCAGTCGGGGCGCATTGGTAAGGTTCTCAAGGTGGAAGGAGCGTCGGTCCCGGCCGGTGACCCGCGCTTCGGCTTCCTGCTCAATGCCCAGTCTCTGGCGGGCATGTACCGGCCCCAGGCGCAGGCTGAGGCGGTACTCCAGCAATTCCTCGTGGTGTTCCGGTGTGCGAATCCTGGCGGTCATGCGATGTCCCTGTAGCCGAGCAGGGCCGCGTCGGCCCCTGATGTCATTATGGATGTTCAACGGGTGTCTGCAACCGCAAGTCCTGTTGGGTTACCGTATCGTATAACCCTGCGGCCTTGGCTTTGTGCCGGCCAATCCCCACAATCCCAGAAAACCCATGAGACAAGCGGAGTGACACCATGAGCGATGCCTGCAGTATTCCCGGGCTAACGGTCCCCCGGAGCCGTTTCACGGCGCCGGAACAGGATCTGACGGAAACCGGTAATGAGTCCCGCGTGGTGCTGGCCGGAGGCTGCTTCTGGTGTGTGGAAGCGGTGTACCTGGCCGTGGATGGTGTCACCCGGGTGGAGTCCGGCTACGCCGGTGGCTCTGCCGACACCGCCAACTACGAAGCGGTCTGCACGGGGCAGACCGGCCACGCCGAAGTGGTGGATGTCCACTATGACCCGTCCCGGGTCAGCTTTGGCGAGTTGTTGCAGCTGTTCTTTTCCGTTGCCCACGATCCGACGCAACTGAACCGGCAGGGCAATGATATTGGCACCCAGTACCGGTCGGCCATTTTTTACCAAACCGACGAGCAGCGGCAGGTGGCCGACGCCTACATTCGCCAGTTGAATCAGGCCGGTGTCTATACCGATCCGGTGGTGACCCGCCTGGAACCGCTGGACGCCTTTTATCCGGCGGAGGGCTACCATCAGAATTTTGCCGCCCGTAATCCTGGCCAGCCCTATGTAATGGCCGCTGCCCTGCCCAAAGTGGAAAAACTGGCCAGTGCCTGGCCGGAGAAACTCAAGTCACGCCAGGGGCCGGACGACACCGATCCGGCCTGAGGAGGATGTATGACAAAGTCTGCCGCAGGTTATGACCTGACACCGCTGACAGAAGCGGAAATTGCCGAAAAGGCCGCTGGCCTGACCGATGAGGAGCGCCGGATCCTGCTGGATCACGGTACCGAGCATCCGTTCTGCGGAACTCTGCTGGACAACAAGCAGGCAGGGGTTTACCACTGCCGCCTGTGCGACCTGCCGTTGTTTGCCTCCAACGCCAAGTTTGACTCCGGCAGTGGCTGGCCCAGCTTCTTCCAGCCGTTTGACCCGGACCACATCCGCTATCTGGAGGACAACAGCCTGGGCATGGCGCGCACGGAAATCCGCTGTCCCCGGTGCGACAGCCATCTGGGCCATGTCTTTCCGGACGGACCGCCTCCCACGGGGCAGCGCTACTGTCTGAACTCCGTTGCCATGGTGTTTCAGGCCGGGGATGAGGCGGCGTTGGCGTAAAGTCCATTATCGGTCAGCGCTGAAACCGCTATAATCCGCCTTTCGTTCAGGCCCGCTCGGGCCACGGCATGAAAGGTGAAGGATGATCGCACAGAACACGAACCCCGCCATCCGGGCGGCCACGTTGTTGCAACGGGTGCGTCTGGTGGTGGGGTCGGTTGGCCTGACGGCCTGGTACTCGTCACTGGTGATTAGCCGGGCCGTGACCGGACGCCTGAACCGTACGATTGTCGACAACTACTGCCGTGCCTGGTCCGCAGCCCTGCTCAGGCTGGTGCGGGTGGACCTGACGGTGACCGGCCGGATTCCGGATTTCGATGACGGCCGCCGCTACATCATCATGTGCACCCATGCCAGCCATTACGATATCCCGGCGACCTTTGTGGCCCTGCCCGGATCGGTGCGCATGCTGGCGAAGAAAGAGCTGTTCAGCATTCCACTGCTTGGCCAGGCCATGCGGGCCGGTGAATTCCCCTCCGTGGACCGTTCCCGTCGGCAACGCGCGGTCCGGGACCTGGAAAAGGCCCGGGCCATGATGGAGGACGGCATTGTGCTGTGGGCGGCCCCGGAAGGGACCCGCTCACCGGACGGCCGTCTGCTGCCGTTCAAGAAGGGGTGTTTCCACCTGGCGCTGGATACCGATGCGGTGATCGTGCCTGTGGCCATCAATGGCATTCACCGGGTGTTGCCAGCCCGAAGCTGGCAGATCAATCTGGGTCAGCCGGTGGACGTGCGAGTCGGTGAGCCCATGGATGTGGCGGGTCGAAGCAAGGAGGAGCTGCCTCAGGTGATGGCGGAGGTCCGCTCCTCCCTGGAAAAACTGCGGGGCTGAGGCATGGCCAGGCGGGCGCCGCGTCAGCTCAGGGCTGCGCTGGCACTGGCTGCCACGGTATAGAACAGGTAACCGGTGTAACCCAGGTAGACTGCCACCAGCAGACCGCCATCCAGCCGGGAAATGGTCCGACGCCAGCCCGTCAGGCCAAAGCCCATCAGCAGCAGGCCCAGTGTCAGGCCGAGCATCAGCGTCCAGTCCCGATACAGCACCTCCGGATCAACCGCCAGCGGTTTAATGGCGGCTGCCATGCCTACCACCGCCAGGGTGTTGAAGATGCCCGAACCGAGGATATTGCCCAGAATCAGATCATGCTCGTTCTTCTTGACGGCAGCAATGGCCGAGGCCAGTTCCGGCAGTGAGGTGCCAATGGCGACGATGGTCAGGCCAATCACCAGGTCACTGACACCCAGTGCCTGGGCAATGGTGACCGCCCCCCAGACCAACATGCGCGAGCTGGCAATCAGCAGTACCAGGCCGATTACGAGCCAGATTACAGCGGTTTTCAGGGGCATGGGATGGGCCACGACCTCTGCCTCGGCATCCCCGCCGAGTGGGTCCGGCTTGCCCCGGAAGCCCTGATAGATGGACCAGCCCATCACCGCAGCAAACACTGCCAGCAGTACCCAGCCGTCCAGCCGGCTGAGTTCACCGTCAAGCAGTTGTGCGCCGGCAATCAGGGTCAGCACCACCAGCAGGGGCAGTTCCTTGCGGATAACCTGGGAGTGAACCGCGATGGGGGCGATCAGTGCCGTCAGGCCAACGATCAGGGCAATGTTGGTGATATTGGAGCCGTAGCCGTTGCCCAGGGCCAGCCCCGGATTGCCGTCCGAGGCGGCCATGGCCGAAACGGCCAGTTCTGGTGCCGAGGTGCCGAATCCGATGATCACCATGCCAATCAGCAGTGTCGGCATGCCCAGGTGCTTGGCGGTTGCCGCTGCCCCCTCTACAAAGCGGTCGGCGCTCCAGACCAGCAGAACAAGACCCAGAAGGATGGCGCCAATTGCCAGAAGCATGAATAAACCTCAGTAGTGTATGTGTTGACGGCTTTCGTCAATGGATGTCAGAAAGCCGTTGAGACTGGCGAAAAGATACAGCAGACGGGCGTTAAGGTCAGCAACTGGAGCGTGGAATTGTCTGAAATCCGGATGATCCGATCCAACGGTTTATGGGTATCAGACTAAAGTGGCGCTGATATTGTTGACAAAACGAGAGAGAATTTCGGGAAACCACAATAGCTGTTCCGACGCACATCAATTGACAAACGCAATTTATTCTTTCCTACAAAATCTGGATAATTGCGCCCAAAATTCGGACCGGGAGCACTCGGCGGCGCCTTTTACCACGCGTTTGGCCGGCTTCCGACAGGTCATCCTGCTGATCGTGGGGTGACAACAGGCTCAAACACTAGCTAGGGTGATTACCAATGGCCGTTAGAAAGGCAGATGTAGTTCTGGTCGGAGGGGGCGTCATGAGCGCGACCCTCGGCATGATGCTCAGGCAACTGGACCCATCCCTGAATATCGTGATGGTCGAGCGTCTGGACCACGTTGCCCATGAAAGTACGGATGGATGGAACAACGCGGGTACCGGGCACGCCGGTTACTGTGAACTCAACTACACCCCGGAAACCGATGATGGCGACGTGACCATCGACCGGGCGCTGAAAATCAACGCCCAGTTCGAGGTTTCCCTGCAGTTCTGGTCTTACCTGGTCGAGCAGGGCATCCTGCCGGAGCCCACCCAGTTCATTAACCGCACCCCGCACCAGAGCTTTGTCTGGGGCGAAGACGGTGTGGCCTTCCTGAAGCGCCGCTGGGAGCGGCTCAAAGAGCATCACCTGTTCCAGGAGATGGAATACACCGAGAATCTGGACGATCTCGAAGAGTGGATGCCGCTGGTGGTTAACCATCGTGACCGCAGCGAGAAGGTGGCGGCGACCCGCATCAAGCATGGCGCGGATGTGGATTTCGGTTCGCTCACCCGCAATATGGTCCAGTGGCTGGAAACCCAGCCTAACTTCGAGCTGATGCTGAGCTCCCCGGTCACCTATCTGGACCAGAACTCGGATGGCAGTTGGGAAGTCCGGGTCAAGAACCAGAAAAGCGGCGAAAGCACCACCTTTGAAGCCGGTTTTGTGTTCCTCGGCGCGGGTGGTGGTGCGCTGCCCCTGCTGCAGAAATCCGGCATTGACGAAGCCCGTGGCTATGGTGGCTTCCCGGTCAGCGGTCAATGGCTGGTCTGCCAGAAGCCGGAAATCGTCAAACAGCACCATTCCAAGGTGTACGGCAAGGCGCCGATTGGTGCGCCGCCGATGTCGGTTCCGCACCTGGACACCCGTATCATCAATGGCGAACCGGCCCTGCTGTTCGGGCCCTTCGCCGGGTTCACCACCCGCTTCCTGAAGCAGGGGTCCATCTTTGACCTGTTCGGTTCCGTTCGGGCCAACAACCTGTTGCCGATGCTGTCGGTCAGTCGCCACAACATGGATCTGACCCGTTACCTGATCGGCGAAGTATTCCAGTCCCACAAGGACCGGGTGGATGCGCTGCGCAACTTCTTCCCGGATGCCCGCGAGGAAGACTGGACCCTGAAAATGGCCGGCCAGCGCGTGCAGATCATCAAGCAGAATCCGGAAGGCGGCGGCAAGCTGGAATTCGGAACCGAGATCGTGGCCGCGAAGGATGGCTCCCTGGCGGCTCTGCTGGGCGCTTCGCCAGGCGCTTCCACCGCCGCCAATGCCATGCTGGACGTGATCGAGCGCTGCTTTGGGGACAAAATCAAGACCCCGGACTGGCAGTCCCGCATGAAGGAACTGGTGCCGTCCTACGGCGACTCCCTGGTGGACAACGAAGAGCTGCTCAATACCGTTCGGGCGCGGACGCTCTCCACCCTCAAACTGGGTTGAGCAGAAAATCCCCCAAGCTGTTGAAAAGGGCACTGCCGCAAGGCCAGTGCCCTTTTTTATGGCCATCTGTTAACTGGTCACCATTTGCGCTTTGACCGGCGGAGGTCCAAGGTAAAGGGGTATCCCTTGAAAGGAGATCTGCCGTGTCCGAGCAAAATTATGACCCTGAAAAGGGCTATGTTGCCCTGCTGGGGTGGAGTCTCAATGCCGTTGAGGCTGCAGACAGTTTCAACCGCCGTTACGTGGTGGTGGCGCCCGACTGGGCCCAGGAATACTGCGAAAAGCACGACATTCCCTATGTCCCCTGGAACTTTGAAAGGCTGAATGACCGCTCTGTGGAAATCGCCCAGACCCTGAAAGAAATGGGCGTGGATGTGGCGATTCCGCTGTTCGAGGAGACGGTGGAATGGGCCGGTGCCATTAACTCGGTGCTGCTGAATAATCCCCGCCTGCTGGGCCAGGCCATGCTGTTGAGGGACAAGGCGCTGATGAAACGCCGGGCGCAGCTTGGTGGTATCCGCGTGGGGATCTTTGAAGAGGCCCATGACCGTGAGGATGTTATCCGCTTCCTCAAACGGGTGAATCAGACCCTGCTCAAGCTCGATGGCGACCCCAACGATCCGATCCACCTGAAGGCCTTTGATAAAGCCGGCTGCCTTGGGCACCGGGTCATCCGGACACCGGATGAGGTGGATACCATCCCGGAAGAAGAGTTCCCGGTCTTGATGGAATCCCACCTGGATGGCTGGGAGTTCGCGGTGGAAGCCTGGATTCACGATGGCAAGATCCGGTTTCTGAACATTTCCGAGTACGTCACCCTGGGTTATTCGGTGTTCGTGCCAGCGACCCCGGACCTTGAGAAATACCGCGCCCAGATCACCAATGAAATCGAGAAGCTGATCAAGACCTTCGACATCGATTTCGGTTTTGTGCACCCCGAGTACTTCGTTACCAGTGACGGCACCATGTATTTCGGCGAAGTGGCCTACCGCCCGCCGGGCTTCAAGGTGTTCGAGCTGCTGGAACGGGCCTATGGCTTCAACGCCTATCAGGGGCTGATCCTGGCCTTTGACCCGAAAACCACCGAAGAGGAAATTACCGGGTTCTTCCCGAAAGAAGTGGTGGACGCCAAGGGCTATGCCGGTTGCTTTGGTGTCTATCCGAGACGACGCGTGGTCAGCCATCTGGAGATGCCAGAGGAAACCGAGAACCACCCCTATTTCGACTTCCACGAGCTGACGCCGCCGCTGGAAGAAACGGTGACCAAACGCACTGCGTTCGGGACGCACTGGGGGCTGGTGTACTTCTACGGGGATGATCCCTATGTGATGCGGGATCTCCTCAAGCACCAGGAAGACCTGGATTTCTATGTATAATCATCGAACGCACCCATAACGAGGCTCAGACGAGCCCCAAGGACCCGTGTTTGAGTGATCAGGCATCAGAGAACCAGCCGTCGGCTGTCAGCATTGAACAGCTGACCGACAAACTGGACCAGGCGATTGAGGCCTTCGAGCAGAGCCGTTCCTTTGCCAGGACCGGTAAGCTCCAGAGGCTGCTGGACATCGTCAGGCGTGTGCTGATGCAGCCGGGCGGCTTCGACGCAGTGGCCGTACGATCCGAGCGCCTGGATACCGCCGGGGTGTTTGAGGGCACGGACTGGGCCGATCCGGCCATCCTGTTGCCGTCACTTACCCCGCTGTCACTGCAGAGCCCGGTCACCGAAACCGTGGTGGTCGAGGCGCTCAGTGAGCTGCGGCTGCTGTCGATTGTCCAGGGCCATTACCTGCATCCGTCATTTTCTGCCGAGCAGGCCCGCAATTATCTGACCCAGGTACTGGCGATCAACCTGGGGTTACTGTTCGGTATGGCTGGCGAAGCGGAAAGGCAACAGGGGCGGCTCGCCCGGGTCAGTGAGGGGCTGGTGCAGTACATTGCCAGCCACGTGGGCTACGAGCAGGTGATTGACAGTCTGATTGAGGAGATCTGGCGCATTCTGGAGCAGCGCCCGATACAGGTCAGCCCGGTGCGCAAGATGATCACCCAGATCGCCATGTGCCGGGCTGATCCGGGCACAGACCTGGGGGGTGCCGGGCTGGGCGCGGACCGCCTGATTTCCAGCCTGTACGGTCCCACCCGGGCGTGCAGTGAAGACCCGGGGATTCCGGTCTACCTGCAACGGCTGGAAGCCATGGACACATCCTCCCTGCACAATGAAGCCACCGGCTTTGCCCGTTCGATGCACGATACCGGCCTGGTGTCGCCCTATCATGCGGCGTTCATCCGGTTCGTGCTGGAAGGTCAGGATTCCCTGCTGACCGAAGCTCTGGGGCTATCCAGTACCGGCCGCGACTGTCTGCTGTGCTACCGTCAGTTGGTGTACACCCTGCTGGCGGAAGCGGTGTTCCCGGAAACCTGTCAGGCCATCTACGGCCTGGCTCTGTTGCTGGAGCGGGGCATCCTCTATCAGCCGCCGGTGGCCCCGGCCCTGTGGCGGCAGGTGCGCCTGCCGCTTTGCGCCCAGGCCCGGGAACGGCTGGAGCTGGCCTATGGCTATCAGCCGGCGCCCTCGGCCTGGCTGCTGCAGGGGGTGCTGAACATGCTTGGCCAGCCGCTGGGCGTGGGGCAGGGCAACAACCCCACCTGCCAGTCCGCCCGCGCCCTGTCCATGTGGGCCTACAATGACCCGGACTTCTTGTTGCAGATGGTGGCCTGGGCCGGGCGTGACAATGAGATTGTCATGCACTTTGAAGGGCAGCCGGTGTCGTCGGCCACCAGCGCCGGCGGTGTGGCATCCGAAGTGACCCTGGACCTGGATCCGGTGTCGCTGGTGGTGGTGCCGCATCTGGATCGCATCTATGCCGAAATGGGGCGTCTGTGTGTGGGCCGTGAGGGCGACCCCCACCGGTGGGTCAACCCGGAGTTCCATGGCTGGTCGTCCGGCCGGGGGTTTGCCATCAATGTGGATGTGGCCACCGGCCAACTGGTGGACCTCGAAGGCTTTATCCGCCATTTCTATGCCAGCTACCACCCGTATTACAACGGCAACCAGCCGCTGATCCATCCCCAGCCGGCCGGCATTGCGGTGACTGACAGCGCCGCCCGCTTTATCGGCTGGCATGCCATTACCATCCTGCGCGCCGGCCTCGACCCGGAAGGCATCATGCGGGTCTATTTCTTCAACCCGAACAATGACAGTGGCCAGAACTGGGGTAATGGCGTTACTGTCAGTACCTCGGGCCATGGTGAGCGTTTTGGCGAATCGTCACTGCCGTTTGAGCAGTTCACCTCCCGGCTTTATATCTACCACTTCGACCCGCTTGAACGTGGCGAGCCGGCGGCCGTGGAGCAGGCAGAGCTTGACCGGGTGATTGAAGGCATCAGCACAAGCTGGGGCAAGACCCGCATCGCTGCCGATACGCTCCAGGCCGAACCGGCGAGCAGTCAGGGGCGCGCGTCGGACTGATCAGAGGAGTTGTTATGAGCGAAGCCCAGCCGCAGGTTCACAACGGCGCGGAGCTTTTTGTCCGGGCACTGGAAAACGAAGGCGTACAGTATATTTTTGCGGTGCCCGGGGAAGAGAACCTGGCGTTTCTGGAGGCCCTTCGCAATTCCAGCATTCAGCTGGTGATCAATCGCCACGAGCAGGCAGCCGGTTTTATGGCTGCCACCTATGGCCGACTGACCGGCAAAGTGGGTGTCTGCCTCTCAACCCTGGGCCCTGGCGCCACCAATCTGGTCACGGCTGCGGCCTATGCTCAACTGGGTGGCATGCCGATGATGATGATCTCCGGGCAGAAGCCCATCAAATCCTCCAAGCAGGGGTTGTTCCAGATTCTCGATGTGGTGGACCTGATGCGGCCACTCACCAAGTTCACCCGGCAGATCAGCAACGCCAACACCATACCGGCGAAGTTGCGGGAAGCCTTCCGTCTGGCTTCCGAGGAGCGGCCGGGTGCTGTGCATCTGGAACTGCCTGAAGACATCGCCGATGAGGAGCCCGAGGCGGACGCCCATATCTTCACCCCCAGTGATGCCCGGCGCCCCACGGCCAGCAGCAAAAGCCTGGAAATGGCCTGCGACATGCTTCGCAAGGCGCGCCATCCACTGCTGATGATCGGGGCTGGCGCCAATCGCAAGCGGGTCTCCAAAGCGCTGCTGCGACTGGTGGATGTCACCGGTGTCCCGTTTTTCACCACCCAGATGGGCAAAGGCGTTATTGACGAACGGCATCCCTGCTATATCGGCAACGCGGCGCTTTCGGCCGGTGATTTTGTGCACTGCGCCATCGACCGCGCCGACCTGGTGATCAATGTGGGTCATGACGTGGTGGAAAAACCGCCGTTCTTCATGACGCCGGGTGGCAAGAAGGTCATTCACATCAACTTCAGTGGCGCCGATGTGGACCCGGTGTACTTCCCGCACCATGAGGTGGTGGGGGACATCGCCAACAGCGTGGAATATCTGGCGGATAACTGCGGCCAGTGTGCCAACCACGATTTTGCCGGCTTGATGGAAGTAAAGCAGGCCGCGGACCATCATCTCGAGTCACGGGCTGATGACGACCGCTTCCCGGTGATCCCCCAGCGGATTGTCCGCGACGTTCGCCGGGTGATGCCGGAAGACGGCATCATCGCTCTCGACAATGGCATGTACAAACTCTGGTTTGCCCGCAATTACCGGGCTTACGACAACAATACCGTACTGCTCGATAACGCCCTGGCTTCCATGGGGGCCGGCCTGCCCAGTGGCATGATGGCGGCGATGCTGTATCCGCAGCTCAAGGTCATGTCGATCTGCGGTGATGGCGGCTTCATGATGAACAGTCAGGAGCTGGAAACCGCCGTGCGCCTGGAGCTGGATCTGGTGGTGTTGATCATCAACGACAGTGCCTATGGCATGATCAAGTGGAAGCAGGGTCAGGAAGGCTATCCCGATTTCGGGCTGGACTACCGCAACCCGGACTTTGTCACCTACGCCCAGTCCTACGGCGCCACCGGCCACCGGGTGACCGGCACCGGGGACCTGGAGTCAACGCTCCGGAAGGCTCTGGATGCCGGAGGTGTGCATCTGGTGGAGGTGCCGGTGGACTACAGTGAAAATCACCGGGTGTTTGATGAAGAGCTGGCGGAGCTGACCTGCCGGCTTCAGTGATCCCCGGGGCGGGTTACGACTGATGCCCGCCCTGGGCGCCCCGCAGCATGGCGTGCAGAAGCTCGTTGGCGTCGAACTTGGTCAGCGCCTCGTTGGCGCCGACCTGGTTGGCGTAGCTCAGGCTCATCTCACTGTTCAGTGAGGTATGCAGGATGATGTAGGGCTGGGGCAGGGCGTTGTCGTCACGCACGTTGAAGGCCAGTTCATAGCCGTCAAGACCGGGCATTTCGATGTCGCTCACCAGGATGTTGATAGGCCGGCCCTTGCGGTTTTCATCCAGCAATACCTGCATGGCTTCGTTGCCATTGCTGGTCACGTGGTAGGTGATGTCCTTGCTGTCGAGGACATCGCTCAGCTGTTTGCGTGCCACCACGGAGTCATCCACCAGCAGGATATTCAGTTCTTTGAGGGTTTCCCCTTCCACATCGGTCAGCATGACTTCCTGGGCGTCCAGAGATTCCGGATACACCCGGGCAATCAGCAGTTCCACATCCAGCAACTGAATGATCTCGTCGTCGGTTTCCAGCAGGCCGGTGATGAAGGCGTTACTGCCAAGGGCCTTGGGCGGTGGCATCACGCTCTTCCAGTCGGTTTCGACAATGCGGTTGACGCTGCGCACCGCAAACCCGATTTCCTTGCGCTGGATGTCGGTAATAATGATCGAGCCTTGTTCCAGCTCCTCCTGGGTCATTGGCGGGTAGCCGACAGCCGCTGCCATGTCGATCACCGGGACGGCCGAACCCCGGAACGTCGCGGTGCCAATCACCGCCCGGTGGCTCTGGGGCAGGTGCGTCAGGCGCTGAAATGGAAGGATCTCCCGGATTTTCAGGGTGCCCAGGCCGAACAGCCGCGATCCGGACAACCGGAATAACAGGAGCTTCTGGGTCTGTTTCGCTTTGCTCGACATAGACTTATCCTTTCAGGAACAACGGTGCCGCAATGGTGCCCGGTTGACTGGCCGCGATCAGGGCAGCGACCACACAGGGCAGTTCGGTATGTTGACAGCCTTTTATAGTAGCCGCTTTGCGGGGGTTCTTGAAAGGTGGGGCCTCACCAGGGCGAATTCGCGGCGATAAACCAGGCGGTTCCCGCCGTTGAAGCCATGGCGATCAGGGCCAGCAGTCCGTCCCGGGCGACGATCGCCAGGCCGAACGCCATCAGTGCCAGGCCGCCGCCGTTGGCACTGAATGGAATCAGCTCCATCAGTGGCATGGCCAGTGCGACGAGCATGCAGATGAGCGCCATCACATACTGACCCGGGCCGCGGACCAGCCAGCACAGGCGTGCTCCGGTCCAGCGGTCCATGAACCGGGCCGGCTTGTCCATCCACTCCAGTCCCTTGACCAGTTTGCCCCGGGAGATTTTCCGGTTCGAAAGCTTGGAAGGAATCCAGATGTTGTTGCGCTGGAACATGAGCTGGCCCAGCGTCAGCAGAACCAGCAGGCCCAGCAGCGTGGGCACGCCGGGGATGTCGCCAATCAACGGGGCCAGGGTGATCAGCCCCGCCACCAGCACCACCGGCCCGAAGGAGCGTTCGCCCACCGCGCACAGCACATCGCCCACGGACACCTGCTCCATGCCGTCCGTTCGGTCACGGATGCGGGTCAGCAATTCCTCAAAACTTTGTGGATCGTTGGGCTGATTCATTGTGTGCCTATGGGCCTGAGAGTCAGATTATTCCACCACTTTAACGTGAACAGGCTGCAACTTCATGAAAGAGGGGTGAAATGGGGGTAACGAAGTCGGGTGCTGATCCGCGTTCCAGGGAATGGGCTTGGAGCCCAATGTATGTAAAGATTCGCCGGTGCGGCTATCAGTTTGCGGTACTTTCCTGCCAGGTTGCGTATTTGCGCCCATGAGCAGGCCGACTCCGGATTTTCCAGCTTGGGTGAACTATGGCAAATGAAGTGAATTTGCACGGCGTGAATTGGAATGACGTGAAGTTCTTCATCACCCTGGCCCGTTTCCGGCGGCTGTCCAAAGCCGCAGCCCATCTGGGAACCAGTCATGTGACGGTCGCCAACAGAATCGCGTCACTGGAGGAGACCCTCGGGTTCAAACTGTTCATCCAGAACCGCAATGGTTTTGAGCTGACCAAATCCGGCGTCATTTTTTACCGGCACGCGGATGAACTGGAGCATGTTCTGCGACTGGGTCTGGAAGAGGCCAAGGTGGATGAACATACCCGTCCGAAGGTGCGCATCGGCGTTACCGAGGGGGTGGGCGATAACTTTCTGGCCACCCGGGTTGCCCGCTGGCTCAAGGACCAGACCCTGGATATCGATTTCATCTCCCTGCCCAAGACCACAACCGTGACCAGCCGCCGGGCGGACATCAGCATTACCCTCGAGAAGCCCAAAGGCGAGAATGTCATTCGTCAGGTGCTGACGGATTACCATCTGGGGATCTATGCCAGTCCCGACTATATGGCCAGGTATGGTCCTGTTTGCCAGAGGGAACAACTGGAGTCCCACCCCTGGATAGGTTATGTCGACAACATCCTGTTCTCGGATGAGCTTCGCTACCATCACGAACTGTCCGAGAACCTGAACTTTGCGTTTCAGAGCACCACCATTCGCGCACAGATGGAGGCCGCGAAGGAGGGTGTCGGGCTTTCGATACTGCCGGAGTACATGGCAAAGAACGAGGCCGGCCTGGTCAGGGTCCTGCCCGAGATCGCTTTTCTCCGCCACTACTGGATATCCACCAACCGGGATCTGCACCGTTTTGATGGTCTGTTAAAGGTCTGGAATTTTATCGTCGATGCCTTCGCCCGGGAGCAATCCCTGTTCCTGAGCAGCCCCGCCCAGTAGCAGAAACGCCTGTAAATTTTTTTACAGCTGAGCAAAGAAAAGTTCTATCCCTAGATCCCGCACGATCAACTAGCATCTCTCCTGTCGACGCCGGTCAGTGTGAGCTTTGAAACTGATCCGGGGTTGTCGCGCACAACTATTAAAAATGTCGAATGGAGAGAATCCGGCTGTCAGTTCCTGTCGGGTTCCCGTGAGCATCCAATCGCAAAAAACGGATTAAGCAACGTATTAACGCAAAAGGTGATGACATGACGAATTTTCGTTTCAAGGCCTTCCTGGGCGCAGTGACCCTGTCAGCTGCGGTCAGTTCCCTGCCGGCTTATGCCGCAGATTACACACTGACCTTTGCTCACGTACTGGTCGAGGACACCCCCAATGGCCAGGCAGCACTGCACTTCAAGGAAGAGGTCGAGAAGAACTCCGACGGGGCCATTGAAATCAACGTACTTCCGGCGGCCCAGGTCGGTGGTGATGTTGAAATCATTGAACAGATCCAGATGGGGCTGGTGGATATCGGCATTCCTCCGACAGCCACCCTGGGCAACTTTGAGCCAAGGATGCAGATCCTGGATCTTCCCTTCCTGCTCTCCGACCGGGAAACCATGATGGAAGTGCTGGACGGCGACGTTGGCCGTGAAATCCTGGACACCCTGAATGACGACAGTGTTTACGGCGTCAATTTCTGGGGTGCCGGCTTCCGCCACATGACCAACAACATCCGCCCGATCAGCAGCCCGGAAGACCTCAGCGGCATCCGCATGCGCACCATGCAGTCTCCGATCATTATCTCGACCTACGAGAACTACGGGGCAAATGCCACGGCCATGGCGTTCGCGGAAGTCTACAACGGGCTGCAGCAGGGTGTTGTGGAAGGCCAGGAAAACCCGCTGGCGAATATCTACACCATGCGCTTTTACGAGGTTCAGGACTACCTGTCCCTGACCAGCCACGCCTACCACGGTTATGCCGCCATCGTTAACCGGAACGTCTGGGAATCCCTGCCGGCTGATCTTCAGGACGTCATGCGCACCGCCTTTGACAACGCCAGGGACCTGGCCCGTGAGCTGACTGTTCGCGACGAGAAAAGAATTCTCGATGAGATTGAGGGTGAGATCGCAATCAATCGCCTGACCGAAGAAGAGAAGGCTGCCTTCGTGGAAGCGAGCATGCCCGTGCACGAGGAGTACAAGGACATTGTTACGCCGGAACTCCTCCACAAAGTCTACGACGTTGTCGGCATTGACTACTAAGTCTCGAGAGGCCCGTTGTGCTCAAAGCTCTTAATAGCTTGATTGACTGGCTGGAAGGCTTTGCGATGGTCGCGTTCATGTCGATCGCGACCGTCATTACCGTTGTCCAGGTTGTCTATCGCTACGGCTTCAACAGCTCTCTGTTCTGGGCTGAGGAAGTCGTTATCTACTCCATCATCTGTATGAGCTTCGTGGGCGCCAGTATGGGTGTTCGCCACGGAGCCCATATCTCCGTGGATGTTCTCAACGCCATGGTGCCTCCTGCGGTTAACCGCTGGCTGCATATCATCGCCTGTGTCCTGGGAATGGTGTTTGCCGGGTTCCTGATCTATTTCGGCTTTCAGCTTTTCTTCTCGGCACTGGATCGCGGCCAGCTGTCCTCCGCCCTGCGATTCCCGGTTGCGTGGTTCTACCTGCCCATTGGCCTGTCGGGGGTGCTGCTGATGATCCGTTACCTCGGGCTGGTCAAGGATGTCTGGAGCCGGCCACCCGTCAGCCACTCGGAAGAGCTGGCGACTGACGTTGACAACTTTGCGTAAAGGGTAGGGATTTCCATGATTTCAGCATTACTGCCCGCATTCTTTGCGGTGCTCCTCCTGGGGCTGCCCATTTTCGCCGCGCTTGCGCTCTCGGTATTCATCGCGATCGAGTTTTTCAGTGGCACCAGTGGTGTCATCGTGCCGATGCGAATGTTCACCGGTATGAACAACTTTTCGCTGATGGCGATTCCGTTTTTCATACTCGCCGCCGAGCTGATGCGTATTGGTGGGCTGTCTGACCGCCTGATTGACCTGGCGAAGGTACTGGTTGGCTGGGTGCCGGGTGGCCTGGGCGCGGCAACGGTGTTGTCCTGCCTGCTGTTTGGCTCCATCTCAGGCTCCAGCCCGGCCACGGTTGTGGCCATCGGTTCGATCATGTTCCCGGCCCTGGTGGCCGCGGGCTACAGCAAGCATTTCAGCATTGGCCTGATCGCCACGGCCGGAACGCTTGGCCCGATTGTACCGCCCAGTATTGCCCTGATTATCTATGGCTCGGTGACCGGAACCTCCGTCGGCAAACTGTTTGCCGCCGGCCTGTTGCCCGCGCTGTTTATCGCGGCTCTGCTCATCGCCTATTGCATCATCTACGCCTCGTTCAAGAAATACGACCGGGCACCGTTCCCGAAGCTGGCTGAGATTGGCCGCGCCTTCCGCTCGGCAGGGCTCGGGCTGGGGCTGCCGGTGATCCTGCTGGGTGGCATCTACAGCGGTGTGTTCACGCCCACCGAGTCGGCGGCTGTGGCCTGTGTCTATGGCCTGCTGATCGGCGTGTTTGTCTATCGCACCATTCGGCTGCCCGAGCTCGTGGCGACCTTGCGAAGCGCCGGTCTGACCTCGTCGACCCTGCTGTTGATCACCGCCGGGGCATCGGCGTTCTCCTGGCTGCTGGCGATTTCCGGTACGCCGACACAGCTGGCCAGTGAGGTGCTGTCGGTAACTGACGAGCCGCTGCAGGTGATGGCCCTGTTCAACTTTGTCATGGTGGTTGCCGGCTTCTTCCTGGACAGCGCGTCAGCGATCATCGTCCTGTCGCCTCTGCTACAGCCGATTGCGGCCCAGGTGGGTGTGGACCCGGTGCATTTTGGTGTGATTACCCTGATCAACTTCTCGGTGGGCATGATTACGCCGCCGGTGGGGCTCAACCTCTTTGTGGCCATGTCGATCTCGAAGATGTCGCTCAAGGAAGTTTTCCGGGCCTGTCTGCCACTGATCGCGCTGATGATGGTCGCGCTCGTAGTGATTACCTATGTGCCCTGGCTGAGTACCTGGCTGCCCTCCCTCATTTACTGAACTATGGAAACTTATATGGCTGATTCGCCTTTGCTGCTGCCCCTGCGTGAGCAGCATTCACGGCTACGCGATGGCCGTCTCAGTGCCCGCACGGTTGTTGATGCGGCCGTTGATGCTCATCAGAGACGGGGCGGGCACGATAATGCCTACATCACCTGGAACGGTGACGGCGCGGTGGCCAACGCGACTGCCGTCGACTCCGTGCTCGCCAATGGAGGCGATGCCGGCCCGCTGATGGGCTGTGCGGTGTCGATCAAGGACAACTACGGTGTGCCCGGCTTCCCAATCTATGCCGGAGCCTCAGAGCGCCTCCCGGAGAAGTGGCAAAAGGCCGGGCCGGTGGTTGAGACCCTGCTGTCACAGTTGCCGTCGTTGATGGGTAAAACCCATACCGTGGAGCTGGCTTTTGGTGGCCTGGGTACCAACGCCCACTGGGGCGCGCCGCGCAATCCCTGGGATGAACTTCGCCAGCGGGCTCCCGGGGGGTCCAGTTCCGGTGCCGGGGTGTCGCTGGTGGGGGGTACCGCAAGCCTGGCATTGGGGTCCGACACGGCAGGCTCCATACGCATACCGGCGGCCATGACCGGTGTCGCAGGCCTGAAGCTGACAGCCGGCCGTTGGCCGATTGACCAGATTGTGCCGCTGTCACCAACCCTGGATACGCCCGGGTTGATGGCGTTTCGTGTGGATGATCTCGCCTTCGCCTTTGAGGCGATGGACCCGAAAGGAAGAAAGGCGGGGCGCGGGAATGCCTTTGACCTTGATCTTGCGGACCTCACCTTCGGGGTGCCGGAATGCTATTTCTGGGAAAGCTGCAGTCCGGGCATCGCCGAGACTGTTGAAACGGCCATCCGGTCCCTGGAATCTGCGGGGGCACGGATCGTAACACTGGATCTGCCCGGGGCAGAGGAAGTGTTCGAGCTGTTCCAGCGTGGAGGCGTCGCGGCAGCCGAGCTGGCGTCGTTCCTCCACACGGAAGACACGGGGCTTATAAACCGGCTGGACCGGAATGTGGCGCTGCGGGTGGAAGAGGCGGAGAACATCCCGGCCTGGGAGTACGTACACCGTCGCCAGATGATCGAGCGCCTGTCTGAAGAGGCCCGGCCATACGTGGACAAGGTGGATGCCATCCTGACACCGACCGTCGCCATTACGCCGCCGGCGTTATCTGATCTCGAAGCGGAGGGCGAATACAAGAAGAGCAACATGCTGGCTTTGCGGAATACGGTGGTTGCCAACTTCCTGGGCCTGAGTGCTCTGACCATGCCCGTTGGCCGTGACCGGGCGGGAATGCCTGTTGGCCTCCAGGTGATCGGAGGGGCTAACGAGGAGTCCTTCCTCCTTGAGGTTGGGCGGGCGATTGAACGCAAGCTCGGCACCGGGCTGGATATTCTGGGGGCGCCGCCGGCTCCCCACGGTTCCGCCTGATGGCGGGCTGGCACTCGAGAGTCAGGTGATCACACATCTATGACAAAGCCCCTGCCGACAGGGGCTTTTTTTATGGGAGGCTGTTGGCGTGTGATGGAACCTCGTACTGGCCTCACCGCAGGGATGGCCAAATATTGAAATATTAAACGAAAATCATTATTGTTTGGTATTCGTTCGGCTTTGCCTCTTCTGGCGCCTACAAGCTGTTAACCCATCGAGCAATGAGCCATATCCATGCACAAATCCCCCCTGAGCCCGTTTCTTCTGGCCGGCGCTTCTATGATTGCACCCGTGGCGCTTGCCCAGACTCCGCAGTCTGAGGGCGCATCCACACTCCAGGAGCTGGTGGTCACGGCAACCCGTAACCAGGCCACGGCCGACAAGACGCCTCAGAAAGTCACCATCATCACCCGCGAGGAAATCGAGCAGCAACTGGCGATCAATAACGATCCCGGCCAGGTGCTTGGCAACCTGATTCCCTCCTACTCGCCGGGCCGACAGAAACTGACCAACGCCGGTGAAAGTTTCCGTGGCCGGGCCCCGCTGTTCATGATTGACGGCGTGCCTCAGACCAACCCGCTGCGTGACAGTGCCCGGGACAGTTACACCATCGACTTTTCCATGGTGGAAAAAATCGAAGTGATTCACGGCGCCAGTGCCGAGCATGGTCTGGGGGCGACCGGCGGCATCATCAACTTTGTCACCCGCAAACCGGAAGGCGGGCAGATGAACCAGTCGGTCTCTGCCAGCGCCACCACGGATGACGACGTCTCCACCGATGGCCAGGGCTACAAGCTGGGCTACCGTTTGAGTGGCCAGAAAGGAAGCTGGGAGTACCTGGCGGGCCTGACCTACCAGGAACGCGGGGTCTATTACGATGGCAAGGATGAGCGCATTGGCATTGCCTACCCCGGCGAAATCCAGAATTCCGAGAGTTACGACGTGCTTGCCAAGGTTGGCTACTGGCTGGATGACAACCAGAACATTGAGCTCTTCGTGAACCATTTCGACCTGGAAGGCAATGGCGATTACGTGCCGGTTGTCGGGGACCGGGACAATGGTGTGCCAACCACCGCAAGGCGGGGCGATCCCGATGGCGCTCCCGGTTTTAACGAAGTGACCACCGCCCGGCTGTCCTATACCCACGACGACTGGCTGGGCAACCGGGTGGATGCCCAACTGTACCGGCAGGAATTCCGTGCCCGTTTCGGCATAACGCCGTACTTCCCGTACGTGGATGGCAATGGCAACAACCAGTTCGATCAGACCCGCAATGAATCCGACAAGCTGGGCGCCAAGTTCACGCTGACCCGCGCCGGCCTGTTTGATGACCACCTGACCCTGACCACAGGCCTGGACCTGTTGCAGGACGAAACCAGCCAGAAACTGGTCAAAACCGGGCGGACCTACGTGCCGGAATCCCAGTTCCGCAACATTGCCGCCTTCCTTCAGGGCGACGTGTTCATCACCGATGCTTTGTCCATCCATGGCGGACTTCGCCAGGAAGAGGCGGAGCTGAAGGTCGACAGCTACAGCACCATCGATCGCAGTAACATAACCCAGGACAACGTCAGGGTCGGCGGTGGCAAGCCCGACTTCAGTGAAACGCTGGCAAACGCCGGGGTTGTCTACCAGGTAACCGAGGCCGCGCAGGTATACGCCAATTATTCCGAAGGCTTCGGCATGCCTGATGTCGGTCGTGTTCTGCGGGGCATTGGTGATCCGGGGCAGGACGTGGACACCCTGCTGCAACTGCAGCCCATTGTCACTGATAACCGGGAAGTGGGCGCACGCTTCAACTGGGACCGTTATCAGGTGGAAGTCAGCTACTATGAATCGGATTCCGACTTTGGCGAACGCCTGACCGAGGAGAACGGTGTCTGGGTAGGCAGCCGGGAGAAAACTGAAATCCACGGCTGGGAAGTGGTCGCCAAGGCCGATGTGACGGACCGCCATCGTCTGGGACTGAGCTACACCTACGCCAGCGGCGAATCCGACACGGACGGTGACGGCCGGGTCGACCAGGATCTGACCGGCATCAACATCGCTCCCGAGACGGTCCGTGCCACCTGGTCTGCGGCCTGGACACCGAACCTGTCCAGCCACCTGAGGTACACCCAGTACATGAACCGGGACGTGGATGACGACGAGCTGGATTTCGACGGCTACGGTCTTCTGGACGGTTCTCTCGCCTATCAGAGCCGGGTCGGGGCGTTCTCCCTGGGTATTGAAAACCTGCTGGACGAAGACTACTTCACGTATTACTCACAGGCCGCCCGGGTCAGTGATGAATACTACTTCCGTGGTCGTGGCCGTACTGTCACTGTAGGCTACGCCTACGACTTCTGATCGGTCGGTCTCTGTGAAAAGGCGCCTGCAACGGGCGCCTTTTTTGTATCAGCCGGTGCGTTTTTTCAGGCGGTATAGCAGGTAGAGCAGGAAAGGGGCACCCAGCCCGGCGATAAAGATGCCGGCCGGCATATCCCGGGGCAGGAACAGGGTTCGGCCGATGACATCGGCCCACACCAGAAGGAGGGCCCCGGTCAGGCCACTGAGCCACACCATGCCGGCGTGCCCCGCCCGCACCAGTTGCCGGGCCAGGTGCGGTGCAATCAGTCCGACGAATCCCAGAGCCCCGGCGTAGGCCACAGCACTGCCGGTGAGTGTCACCGCGGCCAGCAGGAACAGCAGGCGCATGCGGGTTATCCGGCTACCCAGCCCCTGCGCCATGTCTGCCCCCAGTGAATGCAGGTCCAGGTGCCTGGCATTCAGCAGGATGACCGCAACGGCACCGATGGTGATCGGAGCCAGTTGCCAGACTTCGTTCCAGCGGGTAGCGTACAGGCTGCCCGTCAGCCAGACGTACGCGGTCATGGCGGTGGCGTCCGGGCTCAGGACCAGCAACAGCGTGGTCAGGGCGGACAAACCCGCGGCCAGGCCGATGCCAATCAACACCAGCCGCGCGGGGCGGATCCCAACGCGCCACACCAGGGCGACCAGAGCCACCGCCACCAACAGGGCGCCGGCCATGGCCGCCGGCACCATCCAGGGTGTGTTGCCGGCGCTTCCGGTTAACCAGAGCGCCAGAACGGCCGCAGCGGCGGCGCCGTGGGAGATCCCGATGACATCCGGCGATGCCAGCGGATTACCCACCATGCCCTGCAGGACCAGACCGGCGACTCCCAGTGAGGCACCCACGAGGATGCCCATCAGCACCCTGGGCAGGCGGATTTCATGGAAAATTAGCCCGAGGCCCGGATCGTCGATAGTGCCGAGAACCAGATGAAGCAGATCCCCCGGCTGCGTTGGGTAGCTACCGACGGAAAGCGAGAACAGGGCGCTGGCCAGCAGCAACAGGCTCAGGCCGGTGCCGGTGGCCAGCAGGCGGGTGCTGGCCCGAACAGAGAAACGGTCTGACTGGCTGCGCACAACCCACTGACGATTCATGTTGAGGTGCTCCCACGGGTGGCCAGGCGCAGGAACAGGGGCGTGCCCAGCAGGGCGGTGATCACGCCGATGGGAATCTCCCGTGGCGGAATCATCAGGCGGGCAAGGGTATCCGCCACCAACAGCAGGATGGCGCCGATCAGCGCCGAGGCGGGCAGCAGCCAGCGGTGGTCCGTGCCAAACAGGGCCCGGGCGATGTGGGGCACAATCAGGCCGACAAAACCGATCAGCCCGGAGATCGCCACCGAGGCCCCGGCCAGGACCACCACCAGCAGGCCGGAGAGAATTCTGACCCGGGCAACCTGCAGTCCCAGGCCCTGCATGACATCGTCATCCAGCCCCAGCAGGTTCAGTTGCCGGGCCAGCAGTAGGGAAAGCAACAGCGCCGCGCCGATCATCGGCAGGATGGCCGAGACGGTGTCCAGATCCCGCCCTGAGACGGAACCGGCAATCCAGAACATCAGGGTTTCCAGCCGTTCCTGGTGGAAAATCAGCAGCCCCTGAGACACCGACACGAACAGTGTGGTGATGGCAACGCCCGCGAGGATGGTACGCATGGGCGAGAGCGTCCCGCTGGTCTCGCGGCCCAGGAAATACACCAGCGTTGCCGCCAGGGCCGCCCCGGCAAAGGCCAGCCAGATCAGTTGCAGGGGGGTATTCAGGGAAAACAGGGTGATCCCGATCACCACCAGGAACAGGGCGCCGGCATTGATGCCCAGCAGCCCCGGGGAGGCCAGGGCGTTGCGGGTGAGGGTCTGCATCAGCGTGCCGGCCACCGCCAGGGCCGAGCCCACACACAGGGCAATGATGGTGCGCACCGTGCGTTCGGACCGAATGATCAGGTGTTCCAGCGTGCCGCCATCGTAGGCGATAAAGCTGTTGACCACATCGGCCAGCGAGACCGGCTGGAAACCAAAGCGCAGGCTCGCCACCAGCGCGGTGGCGAGAAGCAGCAGTCCGGCCAGTACACCGGATATCCGAAGCGATCGGTTGTTCAGCATGCGTCCTGAACCTCAGGCAGGGTATTACTCAGGCCGTAGTGGCGGTAGAGATCATCAAGCATGTGGTTGGCCGCCAGGATGCCCGCGCCCATGTTCCAGGCCACCACGTCCACCCGATACACCTGCCCGTTGCGGGCGGCCTCCAGGTTTTGCCAGAGCGGGTGGGCGGTCCAGTCATCGAAGGTCCGTTTGACCGCCGGCTCATCCTGCATGAAATAGAAAATCGCCTGGGCGTCCATGGTGGGGATGCTTTCCTGGCTGGTCAGTTTGATGCCCCAGGTGTCCTGCCGGTGAGCCTCCGGTGACTGGAAACCCAGTTCATCCAGAATGGTTCTGGCAAAGCCGCCGTAGTAGATTCGCGCGTGGTTGGCCCTGAAGCTCAGAATGGCCACGGTCTGCGGCCAGCGCCCGCCCAGCTTGCGGGCAATGCGTTCGCGAAAGTCCGTGACCCGGTTGCGCCAGTGGTTCAGCAGGCACTGGCCTTTCTCCGTTTTGCCGGTGGCGAGGGCGACGGTTCGCAGCACCGCCTTGAAGTCGTAGACGTCCTCGGCGATGACCGTGGGCGCAATACGCTGAAGCAGGGGATAGATATCCTGATGGCGGTTTTGCGCACCGAGAATCAGGTCCGGATGCAGCCAGGCAATGCGCTCAAGGTCGGGCTGGGTCTCCAGGCCAAGCAGCGGCACCTCCTGCAGGGATGACCGAAGGTATCGGTACACCGGCTTTTCGATCCAGGACTCGACAATGCCCACCGGCTTGATCCCCAGCGCCACGGCGCTGTCCGTGGCACCCTGGAACAGGGACATCACCCGCTCTGGTGAGGCCGGAACCTCGGTGGTGCCCAAGGCATGACTGACGGCCGTACTGGCCAGTGCGGCCGGCGGAAACAGGCACAGCAGAAGCAGGGGCAGGGCAGCGAGGAATCTGGCTGGCGAAAGGTCTGTCAGGGAAGGGTGAGCCATGGGACAATGGGGCAACATTGATAATGAGAATGCGTAAGAATATCATCTGTTCCCCATGCCAAGCGACTTGCCTATGACTTTTCGCCCTGAACAGGCCGACCGGCCTCCCATAACCTCTCCCCTGGTGGGGCAGGGGCTGTGTGTGGGCTACGACGACCGCATCATCCTGGACAACGTGGAGTTTGAGCTGGCGGCCGGACAACTGACCGTGTTACTGGGCCCCAACGGCTGTGGCAAATCCACACTGCTGAAAGCCCTGGCACGCACCCTGCCGACCCGGCAGGGGACCGTCCTGCTGGACGGCCAGGACATACAGGCCCAGCCCGCCAAAGCCGTGGCCCGCCGTCTGGGCGTGCTACCCCAGAGTCCCACCGCGCCCGAGGGCATGACCGTGCGGGAACTGGTGGCCCTCGGCCGTTTTCCGTATCAGTCCCTGTTGCGGCAATGGTCGAGAGCGGATCAGGCTGCCGTGGAAAAGGCCATGGCGAACGCCGATGTCAGCCAGTTTGCGGATCGCCCGGTCGAGGCCCTGAGTGGCGGCCAGCGCCAGCGCTGCTGGATTGCCATGGTCCTGGCCCAGGAAACCGAGCTGCTTCTGCTGGACGAACCGACAACGTTCCTGGATCTGAAGGTCCAGGTGGATCTGCTGGAACTACTGAAAGACTTGTGCACCCATCACCAGCGAACCCTCCTGGTGGTACTCCATGATCTGAACCTGGCCGCGGCCTACGCTGACCAACTGGTGATGATGCGTGACGGGCGAATACGGTATCGCGGCAGCCCCCAGGCCGTGTTCACCGAGCGGTCGCTGAAAGAAGTCTTTGACCTGGATGCGCAGGTACTGGCTGATCCGCAACACGGTGCGCCGGTCTGTTTGCCATTGAAGCGAAGCGCTGACGCCCCTCCCGCAGACCGCATTGCCCGGGAACAGGTGGTGTCATGAGCAGCGCAAAGCTGTTTTGTGCGGTTGAAAGCGAACGCGTCGGCGACCCGCTGGCCGGCACGGGCGTTCATCTGACCCGGAATCTTCTGATCACCTGGCCCCGCCAGACCTGGACCCGGAGCCTGCGCCGGGCGAGTGACATGGCCCCGGAGGTGACCGAACACCTGAACCAGATGGTTGAGGAAGGGCGCCGCGTGAACATGATCTACGACCGGGACCTGCCCGACGAAACCCATCGGCTGTTCCTGTTCCCCGAAGCCATCACCCTGGAAGTGCCCCGTGTGGCCCTCCCGGAACTGCTGGACGCCATCAGGGCGGGAGACGCCCTGGAGCATTGGAACCCGCAACCGCAAACCCGACCGATGCTGCTGTGCTGTACCCACGGCAAAAAGGACAAGTGCTGCGCCAAATTCGGCTACAGCACCTACAAACAACTGCGTGACGCCGCCCAGGCAGGCAACCTGCCCATCGACGTCTGGGAAAGCTCACACCTGGGCGGCTGCCGCTTGGCGGCCAGTGCAGTTGCCTTCCCGGCACTCAGAAAATACGGCCGCCTCACGGACACCGACATCCGCCCGCTGCTCGACAGCGAACTCGCCGACAAGCCCTACCTGCCCTGCTACCGCGGCCGGGGCAACCTGACCCAGGCCCAGCAGGTGGCCGAGATTCATGTACTCACGCACCACCCCGAAGCGGAAGGTTATAGCTGGCTGGATGTAGGGGATGAAGTCGAAAACGGTGAGCAGCTCATCGTACCCGTTAACCTCAATGATTCTGGTGGTTCCGCCCGAACACTGCGGGTGCACTGCAAGCGCCAGAGCATCGTGCGCTACGATACCTGTGCGGATTTGCCCGAGGGGCCGTCTGAGGCGGGTTATTGGGTGGTGGATTGGGTGGAGTAGGCCGGGCGCCGAAAGGCCCTGAAAAGAGCAGGCGTGGACACGTTGTTGACACCTGAATGACGCTAATCATTATTGACCCTTTCTGCTGTTGGCAGGCTCCTATGTGCAAAGTTGGCCTCACCTACACCCACAACGATATCACGAGATCCTAGACATACCCCGTGAGCAGAGGGGAGGTGATTAGCTAAACGGTTGCCATCGCCAAGGCTCCGAATACTGTCTTCTGCAACGTGGGTGTTCTGCGGAGAACTGGGTACGGCTACGAGAACTGCTGGGACGGTGAGAAACTTGTATGGCACGGGAGGAATTGTTCCCGCTTTGGGCTGTAGGCCATCAGGAATCTGGTGTCAGGGGGCTACCAAGTCCGAGTTTTCTACCGGGAGGCAGATCGCGCCCTTCACATATGCGGGTATCGGATCTCCGGTTCCCTATGGCGATACGGCTCGGCCTGTGCGCATAGATTGTCTCTGGCTCCTATGATAATGAAGGGTAGCTGTAGTAGGCTCCCGTGTACCGTGTAGGAACTACGATCTATATTGGTACTGATCAGGGCTAAGTATACTGTTGGGACACCTCTGCCTGCATTGCCATAGTAGGGAAGGCTAATGCCTCGCCTTATTGTTGGTTATTTACTCCTTAGATAGATGTCGACCTAGATCCGTATCGGGGGCGAGTCTAAGACTGCGTGTATCAGTGGTACAAGTAGTAGTTGAATGACCCATATCTGGAGAGGACATGATTACTCTTCTGTGGTCGTTCCTGTCCACAAAATAGACGCTAGTGTCGTTTTCCGGGAAACCATGGTTTCTGAGACACGGAAACGCATAATGAGGGCTAATCTTCCCGCAAATACACGGCCTTAGATCCGGGTCAGGAAAACGCTCCATTCCATGGGCATGCAGTTCCGGATCCATCGAAGGGATCTTTCTGGCAAACCTGATATTGTCCTGCCAAGGCACGGACTCATCATCTTTGTCCATGGCTGTTTCTGGCACCGTCATTCTGGATGTCGGCTGGCGTCGGTTCCAAAGACCCGACCAGAATTCTGGGAAGCGAAGTTCAGGTCGAATCGGTTGAGGGACAAGAGGAACAAGTTGGCTCTCGAGGACATGAGATGGCTGGTAGAGGTTGTCTGGGAATGTGTAACGATGGATCAAACTCGATTGGATGGAGTGTTGGTTAACAACCTCAATTTCGATACGGATCGGGGGTAGTCTATCCAGACGTGCCCAATGTCCTGGACATTTGTAATGATTCCTGTACAATGCCAATAACGTAAAAATAGCGCGCATACTGGAAAATTGGATGTCAAAGGCTCCTGTATTTATTGATCTTTTTGCCGGTTGTGGAGGCTTGTCACTTGGCCTTCTCCAGGCAGGCTGGCAGGGACTTTTCGCTATTGAGCGGAGCCCAGATGCGTTCTCTACTCTCCACCATAATCTCGTCGACTCAGGACGTTTCGATTACCAGTGGCCTTCTTGGCTGTCTGAGCGAGCCCATGACATTGAGGGGTTCCTCAAAACACACTCTGAAAGACTGACCGAACTTGAAGGAAAGGTTGATCTCATTGCAGGCGGCCCTCCTTGCCAAGGGTTTTCTCCCGCAGGTCGCCGTGATCCGAACGACCCGAGGAATAGGATGGCTGAGCGGTATATGGAAGTGGTTTCGCTTGTTAAACCAAAGTTCCTGCTAATAGAAAACGTCCGCGGTTTTAACTCTCCCTTTACGAAATCCGGCGGCGCGTATTCCGGTGTACCTTACTCAGAAATTGTTAAGGAACGTTTGGATGCGTTGGGGTATGATGCAAAATATGAGATTTTAAAGAGCTCCGACTTTGGTGTTCCTCAGTTACGGCCTAGATTTATATTAATTGCAGTGAAAAAAAATATGGGCATTAAGGAGGATCCTTTTGTTTTGCTTAAAAAACAGAGAAGTAACTTTTTGAAATCGAAGCGATTACCTGTCGCTAAGCCTGTTACAGTCCGGCAGGCTATATGTGATCTGGAAATTTCTGGAAAAAAACTTGTTGCCGCTATGGATGGTAATATTAAAGGCTTTATGCAAATTGATTATGATGCTAGAGCTGTAAAAAGCTCCCCCTTTACTAGGTTGATGAGAAAAGGGTGTGGCGTAGGATTCGCGCCTAATTGTTTGAGATTGCCGAGACATAGCTCAGATGTCGTTTTTAGATTCAATTCTATCCTTAGGGATTGTCGAAAGGGATATACGTTGAGTAAGGAAGATAGGGATAGATACGGTATAAAAAAGCACGCGATTACTCCCTTGCATCCTGACAAACCTTCAGCGACGCTTACCACGTTGCCTGATGATATATTGCATTATAGTGAGCCTAGGATACTTACGGTTAGGGAGATGGCTAGAATACAGTCATTCCCTGATTGGTTTGCCTTTCTCGGTCCGTATACAACAGGTGGTAAGCGCAGAAAAGTAACTTGCCCTAGATATACACAAGTGGGCAATGCTGTTCCTCCTCTGCTTTCTGAGGCTCTAGGCTTATTCCTTGCCACCTTGTTAAAATCTAAGAGAAGCAGTGGCGAATATTCACCATTGGCGATTGAGTTAGGGTCTTTTTGATCGTCTACTGTGTATAAAAACGATTAGGAGGTCTTCAGTCTCATGTCTAGGGAAGACTATACAAATGAGAAGAAGCGGTTGGATCAGAAGAAGGACGTAGACCTTCAGGAAGAGATTGACCGTAACAAGGAGAGTGGAGGCGTCGCCTATGCTGAATTAAACACGGACGAGAAGGTTTTGGCTCGTGTTACTGATGGTATTTATAGGCAGCCCGCTTCGGCTATAAGGGAGCTTATCTCCAACGCCTATGACGCTGATGCAGATAACGTTTGGATTGACACTGATGTTCCAAGATTTAAGAATATAATAGTTAAGGATGATGGCAATGGTATGTCGTCAGCAGAGTTGACAAACCTTATTCATCATATAGGTGGAAGCGCCAAAAGAGACAAAAGTAAAGAGAATTTAGGGATTGTCAACGAAGTAGATCCATCTCGAAGTCCGGTAAAGAATAGAAAGCTTATTGGAAAAATTGGGATAGGCTTATTTAGCGTTGCTCAGTTGACACGAGAGTTTTTTATTACGACCAAAAAGAGTGGTGATGACTACTATATAGAAGCTCATGTTGTACTGCATAATTATGCAGATCCAGATTCTACGTCAGAAGTTGATGCAAGAGGTCAAAGCTTTTCCGCAGGTCGAGTGGCCATAAAGTCCATAAAGACCGATAATATCGAAGATCATGGTACAAATATTTTTCTTAAAAATATAAAGGAAAGCGCCCGTAATCAATTGAGGAGTACTGAAATATGGTCTCTGGAAGCAAGTGAAAACGATGGCGATGAACCCTCGTCGAATCCCAGAGTCCATACTCCAAACTTTCATATTGGTACGACCCAGAGTAAAAATCAGGACATCGTTGCAAGAGATGAAGAGCTCCCATGGTCATATAGTGATAAGCCTGAAGATAGGTTTAACAAGTTATATGATGCGATGTTATCTCTTGCGGGAAAAACGGTAAGCCCTAAATTACATGAGGTTTTTGATAACTATTTAGCGATGCTGTGGAGCATCGGTCTTTCGGTTCCAGTTCCTTATATTGATAAACATCCATTTGATTTGGGCTCAGATGACTATCCAATAATTTATAAGATAGTTAATAGCCTTAAGGGTAAGGCTGAACGAGTTGAGCTATCCGGGGATCAGTCAGTTAGCGATTTTGTCAATCTGGAGATAGACGAAAAGAGTCCAGCTTTTAATGTCGAAATTGATGGCGTGAAAATTTATCGACCCATAAGACATCGAAGGCTCCCCTCCACTCAGGCAGCTGTTAGGAATCCAATACTATTCATTGGAAGCTATCATAATAAATTTGAAAATATGAAGCCTACCCAATCTGGCGGTTCTTTAAGCTTTGACGCTTATATTATGTGGTGCCCAAAGGTTGTCCCAAAAGAGCATAATGGCGTTGTGTTGAGAGTTCATAATGCCACTGGTACGCTATTTGATGAAACTTTCATGAAGTATCAGGTTGCTGAGCATACCATTAAGAGTCAGCTTGTTGCTGAAATCTTTATTAAAGAAGGTTTGGAGTCTGCTCTGAACATTGACAGGGAGTCTTTTAATACTGCGCACCCCCATTACCAGATTGTCTCTAGATGGCTCCACTCAGCGCTAAGGCAGGTTATTGGTAAGTATAAGGATCTAAAGAAAGAAGCCTTAGAGCAGGGTAAGGTGGAACAAGCGAGTCAGTTTAGACAGCAACTTTCTGAAACTATAGAAGCTGTTGCCAACTCCCGTAATTACGACCTCTCAGATATTCGGCCTGTTTATTTTGATGATGACTCCGATACCTGGGATTCATATAAGTTTGATTCCGATAGTGTATTTGAGCGTGTACCTAAAAGGCATAAGAAAGGTCCTAAAAAAGATCTGGCCAAGGAAAAAATTAGAGCAATTGTGTCAGTTTTGGATCTTTATGGTGTTCTGGAGGATATGAGCTATGAAGATCAGGAAGCATTAATCGCGGATTTGGCGGCTGTAATATATTCCCGGGATAGTTGAGGTGATGATGGACGAATTCGCCGATAGTGAGGCATTTGGTGGTGATGTCGATGCTGACAAAATTGAGGAGGTGGTTAAGAGTACTACCTTTGAGGCTTGGCATAGACCCCGAAAGCATTGGATTCGATCCAAGCAATGGTGGGCTGCGATTGATTCTTTGCGAAAAGACCCAGCTCATGAGCAGAGCTCCTACTTTAATGTTTTGACTCTCCCTGGCGGTGAGTTGCTTGATGTCCGATATTTTCATTCAAAACTTAAACTTGATGATGAGAAAACTAATGTTAAGAAGCTCCGGTTGGTCGGTTTCATAAATAATACAAAGGATTATGAAGAGGCACAGCGGAACCTTCCACTTCTTGGGATTTCTCAGCCTGAATCAAAAGATGCGCTCATACAAAATGATACCATTGATAACCTTTCTGAAAATGGGGTTGTGAATCGGGCGTTTCGAAATCGAGGGCCCTTTGAGGTTGTTAATCTAGACTATTGTAATAGTGTTGCGCCACCCGGTGTGAAAAGCAGAGTCGCATCAATTTTCCAAATTCTGAGGTACCAGTTTAGCTATCAGGCAAAGCCCTGGGTTTTTATGTTCACTACCCGTACTACTAGAGGTGCGGTTAGCGAAGATTTTTTTGGCGAAGTTTTTGATATAATTAAAGACAACGTAGAAAAAAGTGATGATTTCCTAAATCAGTTTTTTGACCATTATATGGATTCATTAGATGGTCTCGATGATGGTAATACTCTTGAGCTGAAAAGCATTAATGAATGTGAACATCATTACAGTGAGTTTTTTATACTAGGTTTTTTGAAATGGATCGCTTCGTCCGCCATAGATTCCAGCGTGAAGGTAAAGCTTACGAGCGTTGTAAGATATGATGTGGAAGGAGATCAGGCGGACAGTGATATGTTTTCATTGGTATTAAGGTTTGAGAAGGTGGGTCTAAGGGGCGAAGACCCTCGCAACCTTGTTCGAATACCAGACGATGAAGGTGGTATCGAGCCTGAGGGATTAGTAGCATCCAGATTCGTGAGGAAGGTAAAGGAATCGAAAAAGGTTGAGAATATGTTGTTTGGTGAGCAAGAAAGTTATCGAAGTATTTCAAAGGACCTTGCTGCTTTTCTCGACCAATGTGGCAAATGTATTGACACGTTTTGGGAAGATGTGTGCCGTCCAGAAGTGGAGAGTAAAGGGTGGGATTTAGAGCAAATAAAGGCCTAGATGGTAGGCCTTTAAAAAATTCTTTACGGCGATACCTCATTTCCCCAATTATTTTAAGATCGTCTAGGTCGGTGGTGGCAATCTTCTGAGGAGCGCGCTCCTTATTGTCACTCGGCAGCTGTAAACCATCATTCCAAAGCGCCTGATCTGCTTAACCAGCAAGTGGTATCCACTCCACATCATGTAGATATGCCCGTCCAGTAATTTCCTCTCATTGGTGTCGATCATCACCACCTCTTGGGCGGCAATCTTTGGGCATTCTGCGAATTTGAGAGGGGGGCACAAAAAAAGCCCCTGAAGTCAGGGGCTTTTTCCTAGAAGGTGGTGGAGACGGCGGGAATTGAACCCGCGTCCGCCAGCACTCAGCCTTGAGATCTACATGCTTAGCGTCCTTCTATTGATTTAGCCTCAAGCGACCCGAAGGTCAGGGTGCAGGAGGCGAGCTCTTTGATCTTAGCCGTTAGACAGTGAGCTCTGGCTAACGGAGCAGCCTATAAGCGATGACGTCCTGGGATGTTGCTACTGGGTTATAGGCGCCCCAGCCAGGACGACCGGCAGCTTACGCTGCCAGTGCGTAGTTTTCGTCGTTTGCGACTATTTTAAAGCAGCTTTGGATTAACGAGATTCGCTGCCATCTCGACATGCACCCAAGGGTTCGTCACCGGCGTCGAAGCCATGTCGTCCCCTCTTGGTTTAAGTATATGTGGCCGTTACCGGGAACTTCAAGGGCCGCGTTCGCTATTTGTACCTACCCGGCCGCCTTAGTTGTTTTCCCTCAGGATGCGCTGTTTCTGGCGGTTCCAGTCTTTTTCCTTCTCGGCGGCGCGCTTGTCGTGCTTCTGTTTACCCTTGGCCAGGGCGATCTCGCACTTCACCTTGTTGTGTTTCCAGTAGAGCGCCAGCGGGATGCAGGTGTGCCCGGCCTGGTTAACCTTGCCGATGATCTTGGCAATTTCCTTGGCGTGCAGCAGCAGCTTCCGGGTGCGGGTCGGGTCCGGAATGATGTGGGTGGAAACGGTGCTCAGAGGCGTGATGTGTGCCCCAAGCAGCCACGCCTCGCCGTTTTTCAGCAGCACATAGGCGTCCACCAGCTGTGCCTTGCCGGCACGCAGGGATTTCACTTCCCAGCCGAGTAACGACAGCCCGGCCTCGAAGCGTTCCTCGATGTGGTACTCGTGCTTCGCCTTTTTGTTCAGGGCGATGGTGTTGCTGGTCGGTGCGTTGGCTTTCTTCTTGCTCATGAATCCTGTCCGGAGTCGGAAGAATGACGTCGCCGACCGGGATGGCCTGTCGGCGGAAGCGGGATTGTAGCTCAGGACTGCGTGGCGGGTCACGATATCCGGTGGCTGCCGAGCAGAAACGGTCGTTTGCCGGGGCCTGCTTCGGCTACAATGTGGCCACCATTGCGATCAGGGACAGGAATGTCACTCACGAATCAGAACTCGATCGGCTCGTTTACCCGCAAATCCACGTTTTTCTGGGCGTCGGTGGGCGCTACGGTGGGCCTGGCGAACCTCTGGCAGTTTCCCTATCTGGCCAGCATGCACGGTGGTGGTTACTTTGTGCTGCTTTACCTGGCCTGCCTGCTGATTATTACGCTGCCGCTGATGATTACCGAGGCGGTTTTTGGCCGCTATTCCCGCCAGGGTATTGTGCCGACCATGAACGCCCTGGTGAAGACGGCGGGTGTCCGGCGGTTCTGGCGGCTGGCCGGGCCGCTGAGTATTCTTGCGGCGTTTCTCGTGCTGTCGTTTACCGCCGTGTTTGGCAGCATTGCGCTGGCCTATGTTTTCCTCGGTGCCCGTGATGTGTTTGAGGGCGCCACGGTGGATTCCGCGTCCGCCGTCTTTTCCGATCTGGTGTCCAACCCGGACAACTATCGCATTTTCATGGCCTGGCACGGGGCTTTCCTGTTACTGGTGCTGCTGGTCTCCGCCCGCGGCGTGGTGCAGGGGGTTGAGCGGTCGGTACGGATGATTGTGCCGCTGGCGCTGGTGTTGATGACCGTTCTGTTTTTCATGTCGGCCAGTCATGGTCGCCTGGATACCGGCATCCGGCACATCCTGGAGCTGCGTCCGGATCAGTTGGGCATGGACAGCGTTCAGGGCGCTTTCTTCCACGCGTTCTATACCCTGGGCCTGGGCATGGGCGTCTGGACAGTGTTCGGGGCCTACAGCACCTCCCATACGCGCCTGAAGCGTTCGATTCTGGCGGTGGTGCTGATTGATACCCTGGTCTCCATCGGTGCCGGCCTGATGGTGTTTTCCATCGCGGGCGACGGTTCCGGGCTGGATGGTGAGCGCGGCTTCAGCCTGTTGTTTGTCTCGCTGCCAGCCCATCTGGCCGCCTTGCCCTACAGCCAAGTGATGATTGCTGCGGTCTTCCTGGCGGTGGTGCTGATTGTTTGGGCGAGCGCGATTTCTCTGCTGGAACCGGTGGTTGGCTGGCTGATGGAATGGAGCGGGGCTTCCCGGGTCGTCGCCGTGGCGTTAGTGGGGCTGGCGGTCTGGCTGGTCGGGGTGGCGTCCCTGTTGTCGTTCAATGCCTGGGCCGATGTGCGCCCGGGTGGTGCGTCGCCGTTCCGCTGGATCGAGCTGGTGGCCGGCGGCCTGGTGATCCCGGCGGTGGGTGTGCTGGTGTCGGCGTTTGCCGGTTGGTGCCTCAGTCGTCGCTTTGGCGGACTTCTGCTGGGGCATACGCCCAAGCTTTTCCGCAAGGTGTGGTACTGGGTGCTGCGCCTGGTGTTGCCGTTTGTGATTGCCTGGATCGGTTTGCAGTACACCGTGTTCTCGGTCACCAGCCTGTGCCACGGGCAGAATACGGCGGGCTGGTGCGGTAACGATCAGGCGGCTGAGGCGCCGATGTCGAAGGCTTCCCCCGAGGCACCGGCGGGTGACGAGGCGGAAGAGGTGGTCGAGCCCACCAAGGCGGGGCTCAGCACGCATGTGCGAGAAGGGGATTCCCTTGAAAACGCGCCAAAGGAAGGCAATATCCTTTATGATAGCGTATGAGCATTAACCGGCAGGCCCGGTCGTCATTCAGTTAATTTGCAGGAATTCCGGATTCGATGGCCCACCAGATCAACAAAACCGCACTTGTCATGCACTCGGCTGAACGCATGTTCCAGTTGGTGAACGATATTGCCCGCTATCCCGAGTTTTTGCCCTGGTGTGCCGACGCCGAAGTTCATGAGCGCAGCGAGCAGGAGGTGGTGGCCTCCATCGAGATTGCCAAGGGCGGTATTCGGCAGCGTCTGACGACCCAGAATCAGTTGGCTGAGCCGGACACCATCGACATGACACTGGTGGACGGGCCCCTGAAAAACCTGACCGGGCGCTGGAGTTTCCAGTCCATCGGGGACAATGCCTGCAAGGTGATTCTGACCCTGGCGTTCGAGTTCTCCGGTACCCTGTCACGCATGACCTTCGGCCCCATCTTCAATCAGGTGGCCAACTCCATGGTCGAGGCGTTCTGCCAGCGGGCGGATGAGATCTATCAGAAGGAGACGGTCTGATGCAGGTGGAAGTTGCCTATGCCCGCCCGGACAAGCAACGTATTGTGCCGGTAAAGGTGCCGGAAGGGACAACGGTGCTGGAAGCGGTCAAACTGTCGGGTATTACCGAGGTGTTTCCGGAGATTGAGCCGGACGCCATTGATATGGGGATCTTCGGCAAGGTGGTGAAAAGCCCGTCGGAGCAGGCACTCCGGGAAGGGGACCGCATTGAGCTGTACCGCCCCCTGAAGATTGACCCGAAGCAGGCGCGGCTGAACCGCGCCAGGAAGAAGGGCTAGGCGCCCGGCTCAGTAGGCCGGGGTCTCTTCCAGCAGCTTGGCCTCGTGGCCGGTGTACTGGTCATCGTCATAGTTGATGACGATCCGCTGCTCCTCGATGTCACCGCCCCGGCGCTGGAAAGTGTACACGTAGTAGTCCCGGGTTGGGTCAATCGGATCGATGGTCAGCGGTGTCCCGAGGATGGCGTGTACCTGGCTTCTGGGCATGCCTTCGGACAGTTGGCCAAGTTCTTCATCGGTGACGATGTTTCCCTGCTGGACATTGATCTTGTAGACGCCCGGGAACGCGCAGCCGGCCAAGGATAAAATACTAATAAGAACGATAGCGGTGAGCTTTTGCATCGCCAGGGGAAATCCTCTATCTTGAAGTCGCCTGCGCGGGGCAGGAGTGAAACGGGTACACCGTTGAACGGCGGCTTCATCATACCCGAAGCCGTAAGGCACACCAAAGAGTGAATGTTAACATGTCATCTGAAAACGCCGAATTACGAAAAGTCGGTTTGAAGGTTACTCTGCCCAGAGTGAAAATCTTCAATATTCTCGAAAACGCTAACGAGCACCATCTGAGTGCGGAGGACGTTTACAAGAAGCTGCTCGATCAGGGCGATGACGTGGGCCTGGCGACGGTCTACCGTGTATTGACCCAGTTCGAAGCGGCTGGACTGGTGCTGCGCCACAACTTTGAAGGCGGCCATGCCGTGTTTGAGATGGCGGGCGATGATCACCACGACCACATGGTCTGTACCCAGACGGGTGAGGTTGTCGAGTTTGTCGATGAGGTGATTGAAGAGCGCCAGAAGAAGATTGCCGAGGAGCATGGCTATGAGATCGTTGATCACAGCCTGATCCTCTATGTAAAGCCGGCAAGTGGCGACAAAAGCTGACCGGTGAAAAAAAGGGCCGACAGCGTCGGCCCTGAAAGCTCTCCACGAAGTAGAGAAGGGGTTCAGTGATGGGTGGCCTGGCCCTTGGTGTACATTTCCCGCGCATGGGCGATTGTGTGCTCCGTCATATCCATTCCACCCAGCATTCTTGCCACTTCGCTGATCCTTCCCTGATCATCCAGTGTCTCAATTCGTGAGTAAGTCGTTTCCGCTTCGGTAAACTTGCTGACAAACAGGTGCTGATGGGATTGCGCTGCCACCTGCGGCAGATGCGTTACGCACAGAACCTGTCCGTTTTCCCCGAGTGAGCGCAGCAGTCGACCAACCACTTCCGCCGTGCCGCCGCCGATGCCAACGTCCACTTCGTCAAAGACCAGGGTCGGGGTGGTGGACGTCTGGGCCACCACAACCTGGATTGCCAGACTGATCCGGGACAGTTCGCCACCGGAGGCTACCTTGGCAAGTGGCCGGGCCGGTTGCCCGGGGTTCGCGCTGACCAGAAACTCGATGTCTTCCTGGCCATGGGGTGCCGGCTCACCGTCATCGTTACGGTTGAGGTGAGTAACGAACTGCACGGACGGCATGCTCAGCTGCGCCAGTTCCTCGGCGATGCGCTGGTCCAGTTCCGCCGCTGCCCGCTGGCGTTTGTCGGTCAGCTCGCTGGCCAGGGTGTCAAAACGTGCCTGCTGTTCTGCCAGTTCCGCTTCCAGTTGCTCCAGGCTGCCGGCCCCGCCGTCCAGCTCCGCCAGTTCCGCAGCCAGGCGCTGATGGAATTCAGGCAGCTCTTCCGGGGTGATCCGGTGCTTCCGGGCCATCTGGTAGATGCTGCTCAGGCGGTCTTCCACTTCCGACAGTCGGGCCGGGTCTGCCTCGTAGTCGTCAACGAAGTGGCGGAGGTTGTCGCCGGCCTCCGAAATCTGGATCTCCGCCTCGCTGAGCATCTGCAGCGTGTCGGCCAGGGCCGGCACTTCCACCGGCAGTTGTTCAAGCTGTTGCAGGGCCTGGCGCACCAGCCCAGCGGCGCTGGTCTCGTCTTCGGTGCATAACAGGGCAGCCTGGTGACTGCTGTGCAGCACGGCATCGGCCTGGCTCAGTTGCGCCTGTTCTTCTTCCAGTGCGGTTTGTTCGCCGTCCTCAAGGGCCAGGCGGTCCAGTTCTTCCACCTGATAACGCAGCAGTTGCAGCCGGGCTTCGGCTTCGTCGGCGTTCTGGCGGCGCTGATGCAGTTTCTGGCGGGTCTGGTTCCACGCGCGCCAGGCAGCGCCGGTGTCGGCAGCGAGGGATTCGCAACCGGCGAACTCATCCAGCAGCCGGCGGTGGGTGTCCTTGCGCAGCAGTGACTGGTGCTGATGCTGACTGTGGATGTCCATCAGGGTGCTACCCAGTTCTTTCAGCTGCGAAAGCGGGCAGGGCTGGCCGTTGATGAACGCCTTGGAGCGGCCTTCCTTGCTGATGGTTCGGCGCAGGATGCAATCCCTGCCGTCGTCCAGTTCGTGCTCTTCGAGCCATTCCCGGGCGTCGGGAATGCGGCCAATATCAAAACTGGCGGTGATGTCGGCCCGTTTGGCGCCATGGCGTACCGCGCCGGCGTCGGCTCGGCCGCCCATGGCCAGGCCCAGGGCGTCCAGTACGATGGATTTGCCGGCACCGGTCTCCCCGGTCAGGGCTGTCATGCCCTGCCTGAAGTTCAGTTCAACCCTTTCGGCAATGGCGTAGTTGGATACCGTGAGTTCTGTGAGCATGCCGTGACCTCCGCTCGGTGATACTGTTCGTTCATACAGTGACTGTGAATATATACAGGGTTTTTCCGGTTTGCAAATGTGGGAAAGGTGAAAATTTCATCGATTGCCCTTAAAGGCGGTTGAAACCGCTGAGCAGGGCCCCATATCCGTTCGCAAAGCCAGTTTTCCTGCCGCAGACAGGCGGGTTCATTTAGCCGAGCGCCCGAATGGGCCGTGAGAAACAGGTATCAGGAGTTGTCATGAGTGCTGACGAAAAGCGCAACGAGCAGGTAGAGGAAGAGCAGAACGAGGCGGTAGAGCCGGAAGCGGAAGCGCAGGCTGCTGCCGAGGAAGAGGTTTCTGCAGGCGAAGGCTCCGAAGTCGAGGCGCTGCAGGCCAAGCTTCAGGAGTACCAGGAGCAGGCGCTGCGTGCCCAGGCAGAGATGCAGAACGTGCGTCGCCGCGCGGAGATTGATGTGGAGAAAGCCCACAAGTTCGCGCTGGAAAAGTTCGTCAAGGAGCTGCTGCCGGTTGCTGACAGCCTGGAAAAGGCGGTCGAAAGCACCGAAGGGCAGGAGGAGTCCGGCGAGCTGGTGGCGTCCATCCGTGAGGGTGTCGAAATGACGCTCAACCTGTTTATGAACAGCCTGGGCAAGTTCAATGTCGAGCAGGTGAATCCGGTAGGTGAGCCGTTTGATCCCCAGCAGCACGAAGCGATGTCCATGGTGCCGGCGCCGGATGCTGAGCCCAACACCGTGGTGAACGTGGTGCAGAAAGGCTACCTGCTGAACGGCCGAGTGGTTCGTCCGGCCATGGTGATTGTCTCGAAGGCGGAAGAGTCGCCAAAAATCGACGAGCAGGCTTGAAAAGTCAGTTCAAGCGCCAATATACCGAGTTAACAGTCAAAACCGGAATTAAAGCCACCGGAACCGTATTAAGAAGAGTTGGAGTGATTCGATGAGCAAAATTATTGGTATCGACCTGGGAACCACAAACTCCTGTGTTGCCATCATGGATGGTGACAAGGTCAAGGTTATTGAAAACGCAGAGGGTGATCGCACAACCCCGTCCATCATTGCCTACACCGATGATGGTGAGACTCTGGTTGGTCAGTCTGCCAAGCGCCAGGCCGTTACCAACCCGGCGAACACCCTGTACGCCATCAAGCGTCTGATTGGTCGCCGCTTTGAAGACGACGTGGTCCAGAAGGACATCAAGATGGTGCCTTACACCATCGCCAAGGCGGACAACGGCGACGCATGGGTTGAGGTGAAAGGCCAGAAGATGGCTCCGCCGCAGGTTTCTGCCGAAGTTCTGAAGAAAATGAAGAAAACGGCAGAAGACTACCTGGGCGAGAAGGTAACCGAAGCGGTTATCACCGTGCCGGCCTACTTCAACGATTCCCAGCGTCAGGCCACCAAGGACGCCGGCAAGATCGCCGGTCTGGAAGTCAAGCGCATTATCAACGAGCCGACCGCTGCTGCTCTGGCCTATGGCCTGGACAAGAAGAGCGGTGACCGTACCGTGGCCGTATACGACCTGGGCGGTGGTACCTTCGACCTGTCCATCATCGAGATCGCCGATGTAGACGGTGAGCACCAGTTCGAAGTGCTGGCGACTAATGGCGACACCTTCCTGGGCGGTGAGGACTTCGACCTGAAAATCATCGAGTACCTCGCAGACCAGTTCAAGAAGGACAGCGGCATCGACCTGCGTGGCGATTCCCTGGCCATGCAGCGCCTGAAAGAAGCCGCCGAGAAAGCGAAGATCGAGCTGTCCAGCAGCCAGCAGACCGATGTGAACCTGCCGTACATCACGGCGGATCAGAGCGGTCCGAAGCACATGAACGTGAAGCTGACCCGGGCCAAGCTGGAATCGCTGGTTGAAGATCTGGTTACCCGCAGTCTCGAGCCGTGTAAGGTTGCCCTGCAGGATGCCGGCATGAAATCCGGTGAAATCGACGAAGTCATTCTGGTGGGCGGTCAGACCCGTATGCCGCTGGTTCAGGAGAAGGTAAAAGCGTTCTTCGACAAAGAGCCGCGCAAAGACGTGAACCCGGATGAAGCCGTTGCCATGGGTGCTGCCATCCAGGGCGCCGTACTGGCCGGTGACGTGAAAGACGTACTGCTGCTGGACGTGACTCCGCTGACCCTGGGCATCGAAACCATGGGTGGTGTTGCGACTCCGCTGATCGAGAAGAACACCACGATCCCGACCAAGAAGTCGCAGACCTTCTCTACCGCGGAAGACAACCAGACAGCCGTGACCATTCACGTGGTCCAGGGTGAGCGCAAGCAGGCGAACCAGAACAAGTCTCTGGGCCGCTTCGACCTGGCCGACATTCCGCCGGCACAGCGTGGCGTACCGCAGATCGAAGTCACCTTTGACATCGACGCCAACGGTATCCTGAACGTGTCTGCGAAAGACAAGGCGACTGGCAAAGAGCAGTCCATCGTGATCAAGGCCTCTTCCGGTCTGAACGACGATGAAATCGAGAAGATGGTTCAGGACGCGGAAGCCAACGCCGAAGAGGACCGCAAGTTCGAGGAACTGGTCCAGGCCCGCAACCAGGGTGATGCCATGGTTCACGCCGTGCGCAAGACCCTGAGCGAAGCCGGCGACAAGGTCAGCGACAGCGAGAAAGAGTCCATCGAAGCTTCCATCAAAGAGCTCGAGGAAGCTCTGGAAGGCTCTGACAAGGAAGACATCGAGGCCAAGACCCAGAAGCTGACAGAGGTGTCTTCCGAGCTGGCCCAGAAGATGTACGCGGAGCAGGGTGAACAGGCGGCTGAAGGGCAGGAAGGTGCCCAGTCACAGCAGAGCGCTGATGACGCCGTTGACGCCGAGTTCGAAGAAGTCAAAGACGACGACAAGAAGTAATCCGAGGTACATCAGGCAACTGGAAAAACGCGGGCTGGTCCCGCGTTTTTCCTCGTTGTAAAACAAGGTTCTGAAGCATGGCCAAGCGCGACTATTACGAAGTGCTCGGGGTCTCCCGGGGCGCGGACGAGAAGGAAATAAAGCGGGCGTACCGTAAGCTCGCCATGAAATACCACCCGGACCGCAACCCGGATGACGAAGAATCCGAGACCAAATTCAAGGAAGCCAGCGAAGCCTACGAGGTTCTGACGGACGAAAACAAACGGGCGGCCTATGACCAGTTCGGTCATGCCGGCGTTGACGGTCAGGCCGGAGGCGGTGGCTTCGGCGGTGGTGGTGCCAGCTTCTCCGATATCTTCGGTGACGTGTTCGGGGATATCTTCGGAGGCGGTGGTGGCCGCGGTCGCACCACTCGGGGCGCCGACCTGCGTTATACCCTGCAGGTGGACCTTGAAGAGGCCGTCAAAGGCAAAACCGTCGAGATCACCATTCCCGGCCACAAAGAGTGTGATTCCTGTCATGGTAGCGGCGCCGAGAAAGGCTCGGGTGTCGAAACCTGTGGTACCTGTAAGGGGATCGGCCAGGTTCGCATGCAGCAGGGCTTCTTCGCCGTTCAGCAGGCGTGTCCGACCTGTGGTGGTTCCGGTCAGATCATCAAGAACCCCTGCAAGGTATGTCATGGCCAGGGCCGGGTGCGCGAAGAGAAGACCCTGTCGGTGAAAGTGCCGCCCGGTGTGGATACCGGCGATCGCATCCGTCTTTCCGGTGAAGGTGAGATGGGTGTTGACGGTGGTCCTCCCGGCGACCTGTATGTTCAGATTGCGGTACGGGAGCACTCCATCTTTACCCGGGATGGTCGCAACCTGTATTGCGAGGTGCCCATCAGCATCGTGGACGCCACCCTGGGGGGCGAGCTGGAAGTGCCGACCCTTGATGGCCGGGTCAAACTCAAGATTCCGCCGGAAACCCAGACCGGCAAGCTGTTCCGTCTGCGCAATAAGGGTGTCAGCCCGGTTCGGGGTGGCCCGGCAGGCGATCTGCTGTGCCGCGTGATCCTGGAAACGCCGGTCAACCTGACCAAGCGTCAGAAAGAGTTGATGGAAGAGTTCCAGAAGACGCTGGATGGCGGCAATGGCACCAATCACGCACCGAAGAAGACCTCCTGGTTTGAGGGCGTGAAAAGTTTCTTCGATGAGATGAAATTCTGAGGACGGATGTGATGAGGGTAGCAGTCATCGGCGCCGCCGGGCGCATGGGCAAGGTTCTGATTGAGGCCGTGGATGGCACCGAGGGCCTTGAGCTGGGTGCCGCTGTAGTTGCGCCTGGCAGCAGCCTCATCGGCGCCGACGCCGGCGATATGACCGGCATCGGTAAAACCGGCGTCAGCATGGCGGGCAGCCTTGAGGACGTGAAGGATGATTTCGATGTGCTGGTGGATTTCACCTTCCCGGACCTGACGCTGGAAAATGCTGAGTTCTGCAAGGACAACGGCAAGATGCTGGTGGTGGGAACCACCGGCATGACCGACGCTGAAAAGGCCCGTCTTGCGCTGGCAGCCGAGTCTGCCCCCATCGTCTTTGCGCCCAACATGAGCGTGGGCGTGAATGTTGTCCTCAATCTGCTGCGTACTGCAGCGGCCACCCTGGGTGACGACTACGACGTGGAAATCGTCGAGGCCCACCATCGCCACAAGAAAGACGCACCCTCCGGTACCGCGCTGCGCATGGGCGAAGTGGTGGCCAATGCCCTGGGGCGTGATCTGAAAGAGTGCGCGGTCTACGGCCGCGAAGGCTTTACCGGCGAGCGGACCCGCAACGAGATCGGCTTTGAAACCATTCGGGCCGGCGACGTGGTGGGGGATCACACCGTGCTGTTTGCCACCGAAGGTGAGCGCATCGAGGTGACCCACAAGGCCAGTAGCCGCATGACCTTCGCCAAAGGCGCCATGCGCGCCGCTCTCTGGCTGCAGGACAAGCCGGCCCGGTTGTACGATATGCAGGATGTTTTGGGGCTCAAAGGTTAAGGTAAGCTCGTAGCGGTTTTCGGAAGGGAGACCCGAAACTTCGGCCGGACTGGTGCCAAGAAGTACGGGGCAAATCCCCGTGGACAAAAATCGTCGGATTTCTTACAATAAGGCGATTTGACTGCACCAAGCGTACCATCTAGAAGTTTATGAAAAGCGGGACCGAGTTCAAAGCTCAGTCTCGCTTTTTTGCAACCTGAGTATGCGCTTGCGTTCCTGTTCGTGACGAACTTACCGCCACTCGATGAGGATACAAGCCTTGAGCACACCAGCAATCCTTGCACTCGCAGACGGAAGCCTCTTCTACGGCACCGCCATCGGCGCAGACGGAGAAACCAGCGGCGAAGTCGTGTTCAACACCGCTATGACCGGTTATCAGGAAATCCTGACCGACCCGTCCTACTCCCGCCAGATTGTCACCCTGACGTATCCCCACATTGGCAACACCGGTGTCAACAAGGAAGATGTGGAATCCGATCGTGTCCAGGCCGCTGGCCTGATCATCCGCGACCTGCCGTTGCTGGCCAGTAACTGGCGTAACGAGCAGACTCTTGATGACTACCTGCGCAGCAACAACGTGGTTGGCATCGCGGACATCGACACCCGCCGCCTGACCCGTATCCTGCGCGACAAGGGCTCCCAGAACGGCGCCATCGTGGCTGGTGAGGATGCCAGTGCCGAGAAAGCGCTGGAACTGGCCAAGGCCTTCCCCGGCCTCAAGGGCATGGACCTGGCCAAAGAGGTCACCTGCACCGAAAGCTACCAGTGGAGCCAGTCAGAGTGGACCCTGAACGGCGGTGGCTACGGTGAGCGTACCGAATCCAGGTTCCGGGTGGTCGCCTGGGATTACGGCGTCAAGTACAACATCCTGCGGATGCTGGCCGAGCGCGGCTGCGACATCACCGTGGTGCCGGCCAAAACCCCGGCTTCGGAAGTGCTGGCAATGAATCCGGATGGCATTTTCCTGTCCAACGGCCCGGGGGATCCCGAGCCCTGCGATTACGCCATCAACGCCATCAAAGAAGTGCTGGAAACCGACACCCCGGTGTTCGGCATCTGCCTGGGGCACCAGTTGCTGGCCCTGGCCAGTGGCGCCAAGTCCGTCAAGATGGGCCATGGCCACCACGGCGCCAACCATCCGGTGCAGGACATCGCCAAAGGCACGGTGATGATTACCAGCCAGAACCACGGGTTTGCGGTGGACGAGGCGAGCCTGCCGGATAATCTGCAAGCGACGCACAAGTCGCTGTTTGACGGCACCCTGCAGGGTATCCGCAGGACCGATAAGCCGGCTTACAGCTTCCAGGGACACCCGGAAGCGAGCCCCGGTCCCCACGACGTGGCACCGCTGTTTGATGAGTTTATCCAGTTGATGGAACAGCGATCCGCCTGAGGCGGTTCGTTCACGGATAACTCACTGGCGCCGCGTTTTGCGCTGCAAGAATTCAAAAGTTGCTGACAGGTTTACCAAGACATGCCAAAACGTACCGACATCAAAAGCATCCTGATCCTGGGCGCCGGCCCCATCGTGATCGGGCAGGCGTGCGAATTCGACTACTCCGGGGCGCAGGCGTGTAAAGCCCTGCGCGAAGAGGGTTACCGGGTGATTCTGGTGAACTCCAACCCGGCCACCATTATGACCGACCCGGTCATGGCCGATGCCACCTACATCGAGCCGATTACCTGGAAAACCGTCGAAAAGATCATTGAGAAGGAGCAGCCGGATGCGCTGCTGCCGACCATGGGCGGGCAGACCGCGCTGAACTGCGCGCTGGATCTGGAAAAGTTCGGCATTCTGAAAAAACACGGTGTTGAGATGATCGGCGCCAACGCCGACACCATCGACAAGGCCGAGGACCGGGATCGTTTCGACAAGGCCATGAGGAAAATCGGCATGGAGTGCCCGCGCGCCTCTATTGCCCATTCCATGGACGAAGCCTGGACAGTGGCCGAAGACATCGGTTTCCCCTGCATCATTCGCCCGTCCTTCACCATGGGCGGCTCTGGTGGCGGGATCGCCTACAACCGGGACGAGTTTGAAGAGATCTGTCAGCGCGGGTTGGACCTGTCGCCCACCAACGAGCTGCTGATCGACGAGTCCCTGATCGGCTGGAAAGAGTATGAGATGGAGGTTGTCCGCGACAAGAACGACAACTGCATCATCGTCTGCTCGATTGAAAACTTCGACCCCATGGGTGTGCACACCGGTGACTCCATCACCGTGGCGCCGGCCCAGACCCTGACCGACAAGGAATACCAGATCATGCGGAACGCCTCGCTGGCGGTCCTGCGTGAGATCGGCGTGGAAACCGGCGGCTCCAACGTCCAGTTCGGCATCAACCCGGACACCGGCCGTATGGTGGTCATCGAGATGAACCCACGGGTGTCCCGGTCCTCGGCCCTGGCGTCCAAAGCCACCGGCTTCCCGATTGCCAAGGTGGCGGCCAAGCTGGCCGTGGGTTACACCCTGGACGAGCTGAACAACGAAATCACCGGTGGTGTCACTCCGGCCTCGTTCGAGCCCAGCATCGATTACGTGGTCACCAAGATTCCCCGGTTCACCTTCGAGAAGTTCCCGCAGGCGGATGCGCGCCTGACCACCCAGATGAAATCCGTGGGCGAGGTCATGGCCATTGGCCGGACCTTCCAGGAATCCCTGCAGAAAGCGCTGCGTGGCCTGGAAGTGGGTTCCGAAGGGCTGGATGAAAAGCTTGAAGACCTGGACACCGAAGATGCCCGGGAAACCCTCAACCGGGAAATGAGCATTCCCGGCGCGGACCGTATCTGGTACCTGGGCGATGCCTTCCGCTCCGGCATGAGCGTTGAGGACATCTTCCGTTACACCAAGATCGATCCCTGGTACCTGGTCCAGCTCGAAGATCTGATCCTCGAAGAGCAGATGCTCAAGAGCGCAGGCAAGGCCGACATCGACCAGAAGACCCTGTTCCGCCTCAAGCGCAAGGGCTTCTCGGATGCCCGCCTGGCCAAGCTGCTGGGTATTTCCGAAGTCAGCCTGCGCAAGCTGCGCCACGACCTGGGTATCCGCCCGGTCTACAAGCGTGTGGACACCTGTGCCGCTGAATTCGCCTCTGATACCGCCTACATGTACTCCACCTATGAGGAAGAGTGCGAGGCAGACGTTAGTGACCGCGACAAGATTGTCGTTATCGGCGGCGGTCCGAACCGGATTGGCCAGGGCATCGAGTTTGACTACTGCTGTGTGCATGCGTCCCTGGCGATGCGGGAGGATGGCTACGAGACCATCATGATCAACTGCAACCCGGAGACCGTGTCCACGGATTACGACACTTCCGACCGGTTGTATTTCGAACCGATCACCCTGGAAGACGTGCTGGAGATCATCCATCTGGAACAGCCCAAGGGTGTGATCGTCCAGTACGGTGGCCAGACGCCGCTGAAACTGGCCCGTGGCCTGGAAGCGGCCGGCGTGCCGATCATCGGCACCACGCCGGATGCCATTGACCGCGCCGAGGACCGTGAGCGGTTCCAGCAGATGATCAACCGCCTGGGTCTGAAGCAGCCGGAAAACGCCACCGTGCGCAGTCACGAAGAGGGCATCCTGGCCGCTCGTGAAATCGGTTATCCGCTGGTGGTTCGCCCGTCCTACGTGCTGGGTGGCCGCGCCATGGAAATCGTCTATGACGAAACCGAGCTGGTCCGGTACATGCGCAATGCCGTGCTGGTCTCCAACGACAGCCCGGTACTGCTGGATCACTTCCTCAATGCCGCCATCGAGGTGGACATCGACGCTATCTCTGACGGCACCGATGTGGTGATCGGCGGTATCATGCAGCACATTGAGCAGGCCGGCGTGCACTCCGGTGATTCCGCCTGTTCCCTGCCGCCGTACACCCTGCCGAAGAGCGTTCAGGACGAGATGCGGGAGGCGGTCAAGAAGATGGCCATCGAGCTGGACGTCATCGGCCTGATGAACGTGCAGCTGGCCTGGCAGGACGGCGAGATCTACGTGATCGAGGTGAACCCACGGGCATCCCGGACCGTGCCGTTCGTGTCCAAGGCGGTGGGTGTTTCCCTGGCGGCGGTTGCCGCCCGGGTGATGTCCGGCAAGACGCTGAAAGAGCTCAACTTTACCCAGGAAATTGTGCCGGAGCACTACTCGGTGAAAGAGTCTGTGTTCCCGTTTAACAAGTTCCCGGCGGTGGATCCGATCCTCGGCCCGGAAATGAAATCCACGGGTGAGGTGATGGGCATCGGCGACAGCTTTGACGAGGCCTTTGCCAAGGCCGCGCTGGCTTCCGGTGAGCGGCTTCCGGATCAGGGTGTTGCGTTCATGTCGGTGCGCGATGTGGACAAGCCGGCGGCCGCCCGTGTCGCTCAGGACCTGATCGATGTGGGCTTCCGGATCATTGCCACCACCGGTACCGCCAAGGCGCTGGCTGACGCCGGTATCGAAGCCGAGCGGGTCAACAAGGTCCGCGAGGGGCGTCCGCACATTGTCGATGCCATCAAGAATGGCAAAGTGCAATTGATCATCAATACCACCGAGGGTCGCAAGGCGATTTCGGACTCGGCGCAGATCCGCCAGTCCGCCCTGCAGACCAAGGTAACCTATACCACCACGCTGGCAGGGGGCGAAGCTTTCTGCCGGGCCATCCGCTTTGGTCCGGAACGCACCGTTCGCCGCCTCCAGGAACTACACGCAGGAAAGTAATGCCATGGCTGACAGAGTACCCATGACCACGGCGGGCGAAGCCCGCCTGCGCGAGGAGCTGCAGAAGCTCAAGTCCGAGGATCGTCCCCGGGTGATTGCGTCCATCGCCGAAGCCCGTGAACACGGCGATCTCAAGGAAAATGCGGAATACCATGCGGCTCGCGAGCAGCAGAGCTTCATTGAAGGTCGCATCCAGGAGATTGAAGGCAAGCTGGCCTCCGCCCAGGTGATCGATGTGACCACCATGGAAAACACCGGTCGGGTGATTTTCGGCACCACCGTGCACCTGGTGAACATGGAAACCGACGAAGAGGTGAGTTACCAGATCGTGGGTGAGGACGAAGCCGATATCAAGCAAGGCAAGCTGTCGATCGCCTCTCCGATCGCCCGTGCCCTGGTCGGCAAGAACGAAGGGGACGTTGTTGCTGTGCGCATCCCCTCGGGTACCGTGGAGTATGAGATCGCTGAAGTTCAGTACATCTGAGGCGATAGCCGATACAAAAAAGCCGGCCAGGGTTTCCCGGGCCGGCTTTTTTGTTGGCGGTGCGCGGTAACCGCGCCCGCAGGGCGATTCAGCGCTGACGCAACAGGTTGGACAGCTTGGGGTTGGGCTGCCGGGCGCGGCGCAGGATGACGGCAATTTTGCCGATGGTCTGTACCAGCTCAGCGCCGGACGCCTCGCACAGGGCGTCGATGGCCTCGCGGCGGACTTCCCGGTCGGGGCTGGCGACTTTGATCTTGATCAGCTCGTGATCGTTCAGGGCGCGCTCCAGTTCTTCCTGGAGGCCTTCTGACAGACCTTTGTCACCAACAATGATGACCGGCTTCAGGTTGTGGGCGATGGCCCGGTATTCCCGGCGCTGTTCCGGTGAAAGGCTCATTATGTAATCTCTTTATCAGTGCAATTAACAAAAGGTCAGCGGCGTAAAGGCTGACAACATCGTATAATCGGGCAATTGTAACAGATTGCTCCGGGCCACGAATGGGCGTCTCTACGTACCCTGTTCGGGCCCCGGAACCGTCAGGAGGCAGGTTTGGCTCGTTCTAAGTCCAGTGGTCGCTGGTTGCAGGAACATTTCGACGATGCCTGGGTCAAAAAGTCCCAGGAAGACGGCTACCGTTCCCGCGCCAGCTACAAGCTGATTGAATTGGACCACAAAGACAGACTGTTCCGCCCCGGGCAACTGGTGGTGGATCTCGGCGCCGCGCCGGGCGGCTGGTCCCAGGTGGCTGCCGAGAAGGTCGGGGACAAGGGCGTGGTTATCGCCAGCGATATCCTGCCCATGGACCCCGTCGCCGGCGTGGACTTCGTTCAGGGGGATTTCACCGAGGATGAGGTGCTGGACGAACTGCTGGCCCTGCTGGGCGATCGTCGCGCAGACGTTGTAATTTCCGATATGGCGCCCAATATGAGTGGTATGGCGGCCGTGGATATTCCCAAGGCCATGGGGCTGGTTGAGCTGGCCCTGGATATGGCCCAGCGGGTCCTGCGGCCGGGCGGCGTTTTTGTCGCCAAGGTGTTTCAGGGCGAAGGCTTTGATGCCTTGCTGGCAGACATGCGCGGCAGCTTTGACACGGTGGTCAGCCGCAAGCCGGATTCCTCGCGGGCACGGTCCCGGGAAATCTATCAGGTTTGCAAGGGCTTCAAGGGCTGACGGGTGCAGCTTCCCGCTGCCATTGCGGTTGGGCCGTTTCTGGTTCGCGGGCGTACAATTGGTGTAAGGTGTCGAAAAAGGGCGATGGCCTGATAGGCTGGGCTCTGCAATTCACAGGTGATGATCCTTGAGCGATATGGCAAAAAATCTGGTTCTCTGGCTAGTTATAGCCGCTGTTCTTCTGATGGTGTTTCAGAACTTTTCTCCGACCACCACAGGGCAACAGGTCAATTACACGCAATTCGTTGAAATGGTCCAGCAGGGCCGTGTTCGACAGGTAACCATCGACGGCCTGGAAGTCCAGGGTGTCCGCAATGACGGCTCCCAGTTCCAGACAGTCCGTCCGCAGGTTTCCGACGCCAGGCTCATGGATGATCTGCTGGCCAACAACGTTGAAGTCATCGGTAAGGAGCCGGAGCGCCAGAGTCTGTGGACTCAGTTGCTGGTGGCGGCCTTCCCGATTCTGATCATCATCGCGCTGTTCGTGTTCTTCATGCGACAGATGCAGGGCGGTGGCGGCGGCAAGGGTCCTATGTCCTTCGGTAAGTCCAAGGCCCGCCTGATGAGCGAAGATCAGATCAAGACCACCTTCGGGGACGTCGCCGGTTGCGATGAAGCCAAGGAGGACGTGAAGGAACTGGTGGACTTCCTGCGGGATCCGAGCAAGTTCCAGCGTCTGGGTGGTCAGATTCCGAAAGGCGTGCTGATGGTTGGCCCTCCGGGTACCGGTAAGACGCTGCTGGCCAAGGCCATCGCGGGCGAAGCCAAGGTGCCGTTCTTCTCGATCTCCGGTTCCGACTTCGTCGAGATGTTCGTGGGTGTGGGTGCATCCCGTGTCCGTGACATGTTCGAACAGGCCAAGAAGCAGAGCCCGTGCATCATCTTTATCGATGAGATCGACGCCGTCGGTCGTCATCGGGGTGCCGGCATGGGCGGCGGTCACGACGAGCGTGAGCAGACCCTTAACCAGTTGCTGGTTGAAATGGATGGTTTCGAAGGCAACGAAGGCGTCATCGTCATTGCCGCGACCAACCGTCCGGACGTTCTGGACCCGGCGCTGCTGCGTCCTGGCCGTTTCGACCGTCAGGTGGTGGTTAACCTGCCTGATATCATCGGCCGCGAACAGATTCTCAAGGTGCACCTGAAGAAGGTGCCCCTCGCGGATGGCGTGGAGCCGTCCACCATCGCCCGTGGTACGCCCGGTTTTTCCGGCGCGGACCTGGCGAACCTGGTGAATGAGGCAGCCCTGTTTGCCGCCCGTCGTAACCAGCGACTGGTGTCCATGGAGGAGCTCGAGCTCGCCAAGGACAAGATCATGATGGGCGCCGAGCGCAAGTCCATGGTGATGAACGAGAAGGAAAAGCAGAATACGGCCTATCACGAATCCGGCCACGCCATTGTTGGCCGGTTGATGCCGGAACACGATCCGGTCTACAAGGTCAGTATCATTCCCCGGGGCCGGGCGCTGGGTGTCACCATGTTCCTTCCGGAGGAGGACAAGTACAGCCACTCCAAGCGTTACCTGATCAGCTCGATCTGCAGCCTGTTTGGCGGCCGTATCGCCGAGGAGCTGACACTGGGCTTCGAGGGGGTGACCACCGGTGCCTCCAATGACATTGAGCGGGCTACCCAACTGGCCCGTAACATGGTCACCAAGTGGGGGCTGTCCGAGAAGCTGGGTCCGCTGCAGTACGATACCGAGAGCGAGGAGCCGTTCCTGGGGCGCAGTGCCGGGCAGAGCCATACCGTGTACTCGCCGGAAACCGCCCAGCGCATCGATGAGGAAGTGCGTAACATCATCGACACCTGCTATGAGAAAGCCAAGCAGTTGCTGGTTGATAACAGGGATAAGCTGGACCTGATGGCCGATGCCCTGATGAAGTACGAAACCATCGACAGTCAGCAGATTGACGATATCATGTCTGGCCGTGAGCCGCGTCCGCCCAAAAACTGGGGGGGCAATGGCCCGACCGGTGGCGCCGCTGCAGGCGAGACCGAGGTTGGCCCGGAGCCGAAAGGTTCCGATGACGGCCAGCAGCCTGGTGTCGGTCGTCCGGCGGGTGAGCACTGAGCCACCACGCCGGCACAGCCCTGATTAACGCCGTCCGCCATCGGGCGGCGTTTGTTTTTCCCTCCCCCGAAAAAGCATCTCTGGAATCGCTGCAATGAAAATGACGTTCGCCGGCCGGGAGCTCGATCTTTCCCGGTGTCATGTGATGGGTATTCTCAATGTCACTCCGGATTCGTTCTCGGATGGTGGCCATTACGACCGGCCTGAGCTGGCACTGGCCAGGGCCAGGCAAATGGTGGAGGACGGAGCGTCATTCGTTGATATTGGCGGTGAATCCACCCGGCCCGGAGCAGCCCCGGTGTCGACCCAGGAAGAGCTGGACCGGGTCTGCCCGGTGGTTGAGGCGGTGGCCCGGGAGCTGGAAACGGTGATTTCGGTGGACACCAGCAATCCGGTGGTCATGGAAGAGACGGCCCGCCTCGGAGCGGGTCTTATCAATGATGTCCGGGCGCTGCAGCGGGAGGGGGCACCGGAGAGCGCCGCCCGTGCCGGAGTGCCGGTGTGCCTGATGCACATCCAGGGCGAGCCCGATCACATGCAGGATGATCCCCGTTACCGCAATGTTCGCCGCGAGGTCAGCTCATTCCTGACCGAGCGTATGCGGGTGGCAGAGCAGGCCGGAGTGCTGGCGGATAACATCATCCTGGATCCGGGGTTTGGATTCGGTAAGTCGGTTGAGCACAACCTGAAACTGCTGGCGTCGCTGGAGCAGTTGCATCTGCTTGGTCATCCGCTGCTCGTGGGGCTCTCCCGGAAGTCCATGCTGGGCGCGATTACCGGGCGGGGCGTGGATGAACGCTTGCCGGCAAGCATCGCGGCCGCGACAATAGCGGCAATGAAGGATGCCTGCATCCTGAGGGTGCACGATGTGCGGGAGACGGTGGATGCGGTCCGGCTGGTCACCGCGATGAAGGAGGTCATGTAATGTCCCAGAGAAAGTATTTCGGAACGGATGGTATTCGCGGCAAGGTCGGAGACCAGCCGGTGACGCCGGATTTCATGCTCCACCTGGGCTGGGCGGCCGGCCAGGCGTTCAAGCGCGCCGGCCAGCGTAACAGTGTGATCATCGGCAAGGACACCCGGCTATCGGGCTACATGTTCGAGTCCGCCCTGGAAGCAGGGCTCTCGGCTGCGGGGGTGGATGTGAAGCTGCTCGGCCCCATGCCGACACCGGCCATTGCCTATCTTGCCCGTACCTTCCGGGCATCCGCCGGCATCGTGATCAGCGCTTCCCACAACCCCCATCATGACAATGGCATCAAGTTTTTCTCCGCCGCCGGCACCAAGCTGGATGACGCGCTTGAGGAAGAGATTGAGCGTTGGCTGGATCGGCCTATTGAGGTCTGCGCCGCCGAGGAACTGGGGAAGGCTTCCCGAATCGATGACGCTCCGGGCCGGTATGTCGAGTTCTGCAAGAGCACCGTGCCCAACGAATTCACCCTTGAGGGTATGCATCTGGTGCTCGATTGCGCCCATGGCGCCACCTACCATGTGGCTCCCAAGGTGTTTCGCGAGCTTGGTGCCCGGGTGACGGTGATCGGGGCAGAGCCCGACGGTCTGAACATCAATCTTAATGTCGGCTCCACACATCTCGACTCCCTGAAACAGACGGTAGCGGATCGGGAGGCGGATCTGGGCATTGCTTTTGACGGCGATGGCGACCGGGTGCTGATGGTGGACCGGGATGGTTCCGAGATTGATGGCGATGAGTTGCTGTTTATTCTTGCTTCCCAGCGGGCGGCTGAGGGCCGGCTCAAGGGCGGGGTGGTCGGAACCCTGATGACCAACCTGGGGGTTGAGCTGGCGCTGCGCAACCTGGGTATCAGTTTTGAGCGTGCCAAGGTCGGTGACCGCTATGTGATGGAAAAGCTGGTTGCCAACGGCTGGTCGCTGGGGGGAGAAGGTTCCGGGCACCTGGTGATCCGTGACTGCACCACCACTGGTGACGGCATTGTCTCGGCCCTGCAGGTACTGCTCGCCGTACGCCGTTCGGGCCAGTCCATGGCGGAACTTCGTCAGGGCATGAGCAAGCTGCCCCAGACCATGGTCAACGTCCGGGTTGCGGAACGTTTTGACCCGTGGGATCGGGATGACATTGTGCGGGCGGTCCGCCAGGCGGAGGAGGAACTGGGTGCGGCCGGGCGTATTCTGTTGCGGGCATCGGGTACTGAGCCACTGATTCGTGTTATGGCTGAAGGCCAGGACCGTGAACGGATTGCCGGGGTGGCGGACCAGCTTGCCCGGGTGGTGGAAAAATCCGAGCCTTAACCGGCGCTTGGGCTGGTTGTGCAAGCCGGAGGACTGCTGTATAGTTCGCCCTCCCTTGTGTTCGGGACTGTCGGGATAAAGGGTATGCGTCGCAGAATTGTAGCCGGAAACTGGAAAATGAACGGGTCTCAGGACCTGGTGAAACAGCTGGTCGGCAAGGCGCACGACGAAGTCGGCAGTCTGGCTGAGCGGGTTGAGGTTGTCGTGATTCCGCCGGCGCTATACGTGGCGCAGGTTCAGGCGTCCGGGCAGCGTGCCGTTGCAGTCGGCGTCCAGAACGTCAGTCAGTGGCAGAGCGGCGCCTATACCGGCGAGTTGTCTGCCGGGATGGCGCAAGACCTCGGTTGCCGTTATGTGCTGGTTGGGCACTCGGAGCGTCGCCAGTTGTTCGCCGAAACCGACGAGCAGATCGCGGCCAAGGTTGAGCGGGTGCTTGAAGCCGGACTGGTTGCCATGCTCTGTGTTGGCGAAACGCTGGAACAGCGTGAAGCCGGTGTGGCAGAAGCCGTTGTCGCTGCACAGATTCGCAGTGGGTTGTCGAAGGTGGCTGAATCCCGGTGGCAGCAGATCGTGGTCGCCTACGAGCCGGTCTGGGCCATTGGCACCGGTAAGACAGCCACAGCAGAGGATGCCCAGGGCATGCACGCCTCCATCCGGGACGTGCTGGCTGAGATGGGTGCGCCGGCAAATGATATGTCGGTACTTTACGGCGGCAGCGTAAAAGCGGATAATGCGGCCGCTCTGTTTGCGGAGCCGGATGTGGATGGCGCCCTGGTGGGCGGAGCATCCCTGAAGGCGGAAGAATTTTTTGATATCTGTCGGGCGTTTCCGGCGGATCATTAAGCCGAGAATTTACGAGAGTCTGTATGGATTGGTTGGAAACACTGGTTGTTGTTGTTCACGTCGTCATCGCCGTGGCGCTGGTGGGTCTGGTTCTGATCCAGCAGGGTAAAGGTGCGGACGCCGGTGCTGCATTCGGTGGCGGTGCCTCACAGACCGTTTTCGGTAGTCAGGGCAGCGGCAGCTTCCTGACCAGGATGACCACGCTGATGGCGGTCATCTTTTTTGTGACAAGTTTTTCGCTGGCGGTGTTCGCCAAGCAGCGTGCCGAAGTGGCAGGTCAGGTGGGTATTCCCCAGGTTGAGGAAGCCCAGCAGGCACCTGCCGAGGATGCTTCCGGTCAGGCCGCTGCTGAGCAGGACGCGGCCGATGGTGAATCCGAGCAAGGGAAGTCGTCTGATCTTCCCGAGCTCGAGTAAGGTTGTTGCCCGGGTGGTGAAACTGGTAGACACGCTATCTTGAGGGGGTAGTGGCGCAAGCCGTGCCGGTTCGAGTCCGGCCCCGGGCACCATTATTGAAGAAAACGGCTTGGTATACCCAGGCCGTTTTTTTTGGTCAGTCCTTGACCACTTGGCCGGTCGTCTCTATACTCCGGCGCATGCGGAGCCTGCGGCTCCGGACAGGCCAGGTGTCTGTCAGCGGAAAAGTTGCGGGTTGCGGCTTTCCGTGAGTTCTTGCAACAAAAGGCCCCAGGTTCAGGGGCTTTTTGATTAAGGGGCCTGGCGAACAGTGCCCTGATGCATAAAAAGGGCTGATCAACAGCCCTTTTTTTGTTTTTGTACCCGGTAAATCTGAGACATGGAGGCTGCGACACCTTGTCAGCCAAGCTTAAACGACTTGAAGAGATCCTGCGCCCGGTAGTGGAAGGGCTGGGGTTTGAGTTCTGGGGGATTGAATTTCGTTCCCAGGGCCATCATTCCCTGTTGCGGGTGTTTATTGATGACGCCGAAAACGGGGTCAGTGTCGATGATTGTGAAAAAGTCAGCCGCCAGGTCAGCGCGGTAATGGATGTCGAGGATCCGATTCAGACCGAGTACACCCTGGAGGTTTCGTCCCCGGGCATGGATCGGCCTTTGTTCAACCTCGACCAGTACCGGGCGTTTGTTGGCCATCAGGTTCGTCTCCGTTTGCGTATGGCCTTTGAAGGGCGTCGTAAATTCCAGGGCCTGATCAAGGGAGTCGAGGGCGACGAGGTGGTTGTCCAGGTCGATGATCAGGAGTATCTGCTGCCTTTCGATAGCATCGAGAAGGCCAATATCGTGCCGGTATTTGAATAAGAGTTTCGGATAAATCCTAGGATTAAGAGTTTATTTTGAGGGCAGGGCAATCCAATGAGTAAAGAGATCTTGCTGGTAGTGGAATCCGTCTCAAACGAGAAAGGCGTTGAGAAGGATGTGATTTTTGAGGCGATCGAGCTCGCCCTGGCCACCGCTGCCAAGAAACGCTACGAAGACGAGGAAGCGGATATCCGGGTTGCCATTGACCGCCGGACTGGTGAGTACGAGACCTTCCGCCGCTGGCTGGTTGTCGACAACGACGCCGTGCCGGCCCTGGGTACCGAGCTGACCCTGCAGGAGGCTGAGGAAATCGACAGCGGCCTCAAGCCCGGCGATATTCACGAAGAGAAAGTCGAGTCTGTTTCCTTCGGTCGGATTGGTGCCCAGGCAGCCAAACAGATCATCTTCCAGAAAGTACGTGAGGCCGAGCGCACCAAGCTGGTCGACAGCTACCGTGACCGCGTGGGCGAACTGGTCTCCGGTACGGTCAAGAAAGTGACACGGGACAACGTCATTGTGGACCTTGGCAGCAACGCCGAAGCCCTTCTGCCCCGTGAACACCTGATTCCGCGGGAAACCTTCCGTATGGGTGACCGGGTTCGGGCCCTGCTGCTGGAAATCCGCACGGACCATCGCGGCCCGCAACTGATCCTGAGTCGCACCGATTCCCAGATGCTGGTGGAACTGTTCCGTATCGAGGTGCCGGAAATCGCTGAGGATCTGATTGAAATCCGCGGTGCCGCCCGTGATCCGGGCTCCCGGGCCAAGATCGCGGTCAAGACCAATGACCGTCGCATTGATCCGGTCGGCGCCTGTGTCGGTATGCGTGGTTCCCGCGTTCAGGCCGTGTCCAATGAGCTTGGCGGTGAGCGGGTCGATATCGTCCTGTGGGATGACAACCCGGCACAGCTGGTGATCAATGCCATGGCACCCGCCGAAGTGGCGTCCATCGTCATTGATGAGGACCGCCACACCATGGATGTCGCGGTCGCCGAGGATAACCTGGCCCAGGCCATCGGCCGTAACGGCCAGAATGTCCGCCTGGCAACCGACCTTACCGGCTGGACGCTGAACGTCATGACCGAAGAGGAAGCGGGGGAACGCCAGGAGCAGGAATACAACCGGCTGCTGGATAACTTCACCGGTATCCTGGATGTGGATGAAGAATTTGCTGGTGTGCTGATTGAGGAAGGCTTCACCTCCATTGAAGAGGTGGCTTACGTGCCGATGGATGAAATGCTGGCTATCGACGGGTTCGACGAGGAAACCGTGACCGAACTGCGCCGTCGGGCCAAGGACGCCCTGCTGAATCAGGCACTGGCCAGCGAAGAGGCTCTGGAAGGTTCCGAGCCTGCGGAAGATCTTCTTGAAATGGACGGCATGGACCGTGCCCTGGCCTTCAAGCTGGCGGGTATGGGTGTGCGCACCATGGAAGATCTGGCCGAGCAGTCCGTAGGGGATCTGCTCGAGATTGAAGGTATGGATGAGGAACGTGCCGGTCAGTTGATCATGACTGCGCGCGCACCCTGGTTTGAAGACCAGGCCTGATTCGGGAGAGGAGGACCAGTATGGCTGAAGTAACGGTAAAACAACTGGCCGCAGATGTAGGCGCTCCCGTGGATCGTTTGCTGAAGCAGATTGTAGAGGCGGGCCTTGACGCTCGCAGCGAAAACGACGCGGTGACCGGCGACGAGAAGCAGCAGTTGCTGGCGTATCTGAGGAAGAACCACGGCGAAGCCGACGCCGAACCGCGCAAGATTACTCTGAAACGCAAGACGACCACCACATTGAAGGCTGGCAAGGCCAAGACCGTCAACGTAGAGGTTCGCAAGCGTCGGACCTACGTTAAACGGGCGGAACTGCAACCGGAGTCTGAGCAAGAGGCTGAACAGCCCGTGGAAGCGGCACCGGAGCCGGTGGCTGAGAAACCGGCTACCGAAGAAGCACCGGCCGTAACGGCAGAGCAGGAAACGGCGGCAGCCGAGGCGCCGGCGAAACCGGAGCCTGAAGCCGAGCAGCCGCAGGTTGAGAACGAGGCAGAACCGGAGCCGGCACAAGCGGCCGAGCCGGAAGCCCCCGCGGAGGCTGAAATCCCTATGCCGCCGCCTGAAGATGACGGTCGCGATCGTAAGGCTTCCAAGGCCAAGAAGAAGAAAGCGCGTGAGCGTGGAGAGGAACTGGACGAAGGCAAGCCGAAGAAGAAGCAGGCGGGGCATCGTGGCCCGCGCTCCCGGCCGGTTGAAGAGCCTCTGGTGATCTCCGAAGACGAGGAAGAAGCGTCTCCCCGTAAACAGCTGCGGGCACGTAAGAAACCCAAAGAAAAGCGTCACGGCTTTGAGAGGCCAACCAAACCAATGGTAAGAGAAGTAGAGATTCCGGAAACCATCAGCGTGGGCGACCTGGCCCAGCGGATGGCGGTCAAGGCCGCCGACGTGATCAAAACACTGATGGGCATGGGTGTGATGGCCACCATCAACCAGGCACTGGATCAGGAAACCGCGATTCTGGTCACCGAGGAACTGGGGCACAAACCCAAGGCGGTTAGTGAAGACGCCTTTGAAGAAGAAGTGCTCAGTGAAATCGCCAGTGGGCATGATGGTAAAGACAAAGAGAAGCGTGCACCGGTTGTCAGTGTGATGGGCCACGTTGACCACGGTAAGACCTCCCTGCTCGACTATATCCGTCGTACCAAAGTGGCGTCTGGCGAATCCGGTGGTATTACCCAGCACATCGGTGCTTACCACGTGGAAACCGGTCACGGCATGGTGTCCTTCCTGGATACCCCGGGCCACGCGGCCTTTACCGCCATGCGTGCCCGCGGTGCCCAGTGTACAGATGTGGTCATTCTGGTGGTTGCCGCCGATGACGGCGTCATGCCTCAGACCAAAGAAGCGGTCGATCACGCTCGTTCCGCTGGCGTGCCGATCGTCGTGGCCATCAACAAGATGGACAAGGAAGAGGCCGATCCGGATCGTATCAAGACCGAACTGGCCGGTATGGACGTGATCCCGGAAGACTGGGGTGGTGAGGTCCAGTTCGTTCCTGTGTCAGCCCACACGGGCGCCGGCATTGACGACCTGCTCGAAGCAGTTCTGTTGCAGGCGGAAATCCTGGAGCTGGAAGCGTCTCCGGATGCCCCGGCCAAAGGGGTTGTGGTCGAATCCAGCCTCGAACGTGGCCGTGGCTCTGTAGCGACTGTGCTGGTACAGAACGGTACCCTGCGCCAGGGCGACACCATCGTGGCGGGTGCCTGCTTCGGTAAGGTGCGGGCCATGACCAACGAGGCCGGCAAACAGGTCAAGGATGCCGGGCCATCCATTCCGGTTGAGATTCTGGGCCTGAACGGCACCCCGAACGCGGGCGACGAGTTCTTTGCCGTGGCGGACGAGAAGAAGGCCAAAGAGCTGGCCGAGTTCCGTCAGTCCCGTGATCGTGAGCAGCGGCTGCAGCGTCAGCAGGCGGCCAAGCTCGAGAACATGTTCGAGAACATGGGCAAAGACGAGGTCAAGACCCTCAACGTGGTGCTCAAGACCGACGTTCGAGGTTCCCTGGAGGCCATTACCAAGGCCCTGCAGGATCTGGGCAACGACGAGGTTCAGGTGAAGGTCGTGTCCTCCGGTGTTGGCGGTATCGCCGAGACCGACGTCAGTCTGGCCCTGGCCACCAATGCGGTTCTGTTCGGCTTCAATGTCCGTGCAGACGGCGCGGCCAAGCGCCTGGTTGAGCAGGAAGGTCTGGACCTGCGTTATTACAGCATCATCTACAACCTGATTGATGACGTGAAATCGGCCCTGACCGGCATGCTGGCGCCGGAATTCCGCGAGGACATCCTGGGCGTGGCGGATGTCCGCGAAGTATTCCGTTCACCGAAGTTCGGCCAGGTGGCTGGCTGTATGGTGACCGAGGGCAATGTCTACCGTAACAAGCCGATCCGCGTACTCCGGGACAACGTGGTTATCTTCGAGGGCGAGCTGGAATCCCTGCGTCGCTACAAGGATGACGTCCAGGAAGTCCGTAACGGCATGGAATGTGGTATCGGCGTGAAAGGCTACGACGTGAAAGTCGGCGACCAGATTGAGGTCTTCGATCGCGTCAGGGTACAACGTCAGCTCGAATCCACGGGGGCTTGATGGCACGGGAATACAGCCGGGTTGATCGCATCGGCGATCAGATGCAGCGTGAGCTCGCCCAGCTCATCCAGCGCGAGGTGAAAGACCCTCGCGTTGATATGGTGACCGTCAATGATGTTCGGGTCAGCCGCGATCTGGGCTATGCCGACATCTATGTGTCGTTGTTGTCCACCGAAGAGTTGACCGAGGACAGCCCGGAAGTGGTCGATGCCCTGAAGGTTCTCGAGAAGGCTTCAGGCTATCTGCGCGGTCAGGTCGGCCGTGCCATGAAGCTGCGGGTGGTGCCTCATCTGCGCTTCCACTTTGACACGCTGCTTGGTCAGAGCCGCAAAATGGATCGCCTGATTCGCGAAGCGGTGGGCGATCAGCCTGCCGTCCCTCGCGATGATAACGACGACCCGGTTTCCGACAACCCGGAGCGTGACGCTTGAGTCGCAGACGCAAGGGCCGCAACGTTAATGGCATCCTGGTGATCGACAAGCCCCAGGGTGTCACCTCCAACGGCATACTCCAGCAGGTCAAGCGCCTGTTCGGAGCCGCCAAGGCCGGTCATACCGGTGCCCTGGATCCTCTCGCCACCGGTGTCCTGCCGCTGTGTTTCGGGGAGGCCACCAAGTTCTCCCAGATGATGCTCGACAGCGACAAAGCCTATATCACCACGGCGACACTGGGTGTCCGCACGGAAACCGGTGACAGTGAAGGCAATGTGGTGGACGAACGTCCGGTTCCGTCTTTCAGTGAGGATGACATCGAGACTGTGCTGGCGCGGTTCCGGGGGCCGATCGAGCAAGTTCCCTCCATGTATTCTGCGTTGAAGCACAAGGGCCGCCCGCTGTACGAGTACGCCCGTGAAGGCATTGAAGTGGAGCGCCCGGCCCGGCCGGTCACGATTCATGAGCTCAAACTGCTGGCGGTTCGTGATCATGAAATCGACCTGGCGGTTGCCTGCACCAAGGGGACCTATGTGCGTTCACTGGTTGAAGACATCGGTGAAGCGCTGGGCTGTGGCGCCCATGTCAGTGCGCTGCGTCGAACCATGGCGTCAGGCTACACGTTAACGGACGCCCGGCCGGTTGACGAACTGGAGGCCATGCGGGAGCGGGGCGAAAGCCTGGACGGCCTGCTGCTGCCGCCGGAGAGCGCCCTGACCATGTTCCCGGAGCATCGGTTGTCCGGGACCTCGCTGGTGTCGATATTGAACGGACAACCGGTTAGAATGTCCGACCAGTCCCTTGAAGGCTTCGTTCGCCTGTACGGCAACGAGGATTTTGTGGGGCTGGCTGAAGCAATACCGGAGGGCGGGGAAACCCGATTGGTTCCCCGTCGCCTGGTAAAGAGTGGCAACGCCGTTTAACGGATTGCCGGATAGCCGGGCTGTAGAGATGCGCGGTTCGGCTGTATTGATTTGCATCGCAACCAATGAGGTGAAATATGGCACTGTCTGCCAGTGAGAAGGCTCAGATCGTCAAGGATTTTCAGCAAGGTGATGGCGACACAGGTTCCCCCGAGGTTCAGGTGGCTCTGCTGAGCGCCAACATCGATAAGCTGCAGGATCACTTCAAGGCCAACAAGCAGGATCACCATTCCCGCCGTGGCCTTATCCGGATGGTAAACCAGCGTCGTAAACTGCTGGACTACCTCAAGCGCAAAAACGCCGACCGTTACCTGGATCTGATCCAGCGTCTTGGCCTGCGTCGCTAATCCGGGTTACGACCTGAAGGCAGAGTCCGGGCTTGCCCGGCTCTGCCGCGCCTCTCTCCCGCTACCTGCGTCTGCCTGTTCAGGAAGACCAGTTGGCTTATGCTGCAGTCGATTTGTCCGTGAAACCGAAAGATTTTCCCTGTCACAAAAGAAAGCCGATATTGATAGCAGGTTGTTGAAAAGCCCGGGCTACGGTGATTCGCCAAGGCTCAGACCGGGGTTTTGCAACAGCCTGTTAGCTTTCAGACGGGTTGGCTTTCGGTTCACAGACCAGACTTCTGCAGCGGTTGGAAAATACCGGTTGGCGTTGTTGCCTCCGGAACATTAAAGAAAGAGATATCGCAGGAGTTTATTGTGGAACTGCAAGCACACAAGAAAACCTTTGAAATGGGTGGGGAAACCTTCACCCTGGAAACAGGCCGGGTCGCCCGTCAGGCAACCGGTTCTGTACTGGTCACTACCGGTGACACCTCGGTACTGGGTACCGTCGTCGGCGCCCGCGAGCCGAAACCTGGTCAGGGCTTTTTCCCACTGACTGTCAACTATCAGGAAAAAACCTACGCAGCCGGCAAGATTCCCGGTGGCTTCTTCAAGCGTGAAGGTCGTCCTTCCGAGAAGGAAACCCTGACTTCCCGCCTGATCGACCGTCCGATCCGCCCGCTGTTCCCGAACGGCTACATGAACGAAGTTCAGGTCGTCCTGACCGTCATGTCTGCCAGCAAGCAGCAGGATTCGGACATCGCCGCCATGCTCGCGGCCTCTGCAGCCCTGGCAATTTCAGGTATTCCGTTCGATGGCCCCATCGGCGCTGCCCGTGTTGGCTTCACCAACGAGAATGGCTACGTTCTGAATCCGTCGTTCGAAGCCCTGGAAACCTCCCTGCTGGACATGGTTGTTGCCGGTACGGAAGACGCCGTCCTGATGGTGGAATCCGAAGCCAAGGGCCTGACCGAAGACCAGATGCTGGGTGGCGTTCTGTTTGCCCACCAGGAAATGCAGACTGCCATTACCGCCATCAAGGAATTTGCCGCCGAACATGGCAAGCCGCGCTGGGACTGGCAGCCGGAGGCTGAGAACACCAGCCTGCTGGAAGCCATCCGTTCTGAATTCGGTGGCGCCATCGAAGAGGCGTATTCCATTCACGACAAGATGGCCCGCTACGAGCGCCTGGGCGAAATCCGCTCCGCTGCCGTGGAAAAACTGGCTGGTGAAGAGGAAGATCAGCCCGCCGAAGACGAAGTGAAAAAGTACTTCGGCAAGGTGGAAAAAACCGTGGTTCGCCAGCAGGTGCTGGACGGCAAGCCGCGTATCGATGGCCGTGACAACAAGACCGTTCGTCCGATCGAGATCGAAGTGGGTATCCTGCCGAGCGTCCACGGTTCTGCCCTGTTCACCCGTGGTGAAACCCAGGCGATTGTCACCACCACCCTGGGCACCACCCGTGATGTCCAGATTGTGGATGCCCTGGAAGGCGAGCGTAAGGATCCGTTCCTGTTCCATTACAACTTCCCTCCGTACTCCGTCGGTGAAGCCGGTCGTATGGGCTCTCCGGGCCGTCGTGAAATCGGTCACGGCCGTCTGGCCAAGCGCGGTGTGGCGGCGGTCATGCCGACCATTGATGACTTCCCGTATGCGATCCGTGCCGTATCCGAGATCACCGAGTCCAACGGTTCCAGCTCCATGGCCTCTGTCTGTGGTTCCTCCCTGGCCCTGATGGATGCGGGTGTTCCACTGAAAGCGCCGGTTGCGGGTATCGCCATGGGCCTGGTCAAGGAAGGCGACAAGTTCGCAGTTCTGACCGATATCCTGGGTGACGAAGACCACCTGGGCGACATGGACTTCAAGGTCGCCGGTACCAAAGAGGGCGTCACCGCCCTGCAGATGGACATCAAGATCAACGGCATCACCGACGAGATCATGGAAATTGCCCTGGAGCAGGCGCACGAAGCGCGTCAGCACATTCTGGGTGAGATGAACAAGGTCATCGCCGAGCCGCGTGCCGAGCTGTCCGAGCATGCTCCGAGCATCACCACCATCAAGATCCATCCGGATAAGATCCGCGACGTGATCGGTAAGGGCGGCGCCACCATCCGCTCCATCTGCGATGAAACCGGCGCATCCATCGACCTGGACGACGATGGCAATGTGAAGATCTACGCAGCGGATCAGGCGGCTGCCCAGGCAGCGGTTAACCGGGTCAAGGAGATCACCGCCGAGATCGAAGTGGGCGCGATCTACAAAGGCCGCGTTGAGCGCATTGTCGACTTCGGGGCCTTTGTGAACATCCTGCCGGGCAAAGACGGTCTGGTTCACATCTCCCAGATCTCCGAGCGTCGCATTGAAAACGTCACCGATGAACTGAGCGAAGGCCAGGAAGTACTCGTGAAGGTTCTGGACGTGGACAACCGGGGCCGCGTGAAGCTGTCCATGAAGGAAGTGAAGGAAGGCGAACAGCCGACCGACTTTACCGACTGATCACCGTCGGTAAGCTTCCTGGAACCCGCTCGGCTTCGGCCTGGCGGGTTTTTTTGTGCCTGCGCGGTTTGTGTTCGGATATAAAAAAGCCACCCGCTGCGGGGGCAGGGGTGGCTTTGATGGGGCTGGCGAAAGGATTAGCCGCCCAGGTAGGCCTCGCGGATCTCCGGGTTGGCCAGCAGGTTTTTACCGGTGTCATGCAGGCGGATACGGCCGGTCTCCAGCACATAGCCGCGATCAGCCAGGCTCAGGGCCTGGTGCGCGTTCTGCTCCACCAGGAACACGGTGATGCCTTCGTCCCGCAGCTGCCCGATGATCTCGAAGATCTGGGCGATGATGATCGGAGCCAGCCCCAGGGAGGGCTCATCCAGAATGATCATCCGCGGGCGGCTCATCAGCGCCCGGCCAATGGCCAGCATCTGCTGCTCACCTCCGGACATGGTGCCGGCGCGCTGGTGTTCCCGTTCCTTCAGGCGGGGGAAGAGTTCGTAGACGTGCTCGAGGCTCTTCTGGATCTCCGATTTGGTGTTGAAGAACCCGCCCATGTGCAGGTTCTCCTCAACCGTCAGGCCCGGAAACACACGACGTCCTTCCGGCACGATAGCGATGCCGGAACGCATGATTTCCGCCGTGGGTGCGGTGGTGATGTCGCGGCCCTCGAGCAGGATGCGCCCGGAACTGGCCTGCGGGTTGCCGCAGACGCTCATCAGCAGGGTGGTCTTGCCGGCGCCGTTGGCACCGATCAGGGAGACGATTTCGCCTTTGTTGACCTCGACAGAAACCCCGTGCAGTGCTTCGATCTTCCCATAATGGGTATGAATGTTATCAACTACTAGCATGGTTCTTCCTCAGGCCTCACCCAGATAGGCTTTGATCACGTCCTCGTTCTCGCGGATGTCCTCCGGTTTGCCGCTGGCCAGGGGGCGACCCTGGTTGATCACGGTGATCCGGTCGGAAATGCCCATCACGAGGCTCATGTCGTGCTCAATCAGCAGCACCGAGACGTTGTAGTCCTCTTTCAGGCTGACGATCAGTTGGTCGAGTTCCCGGGTCTCGGCGGGGTTCAGGCCGGCAGCGGGTTCATCCAGCATCAGCAGCTTGGGCTCGGTGACCATGCAGCGGGCGATTTCCAGGCGTCGCTGCTGGCCGTAGGCCAGGTTGCCCGCCTCGCGGTTGGCCAGGTCCAGAAGCCCGACCCGGTCGAGCCAGTATCGGGCCCGTTCCAGGGACTTTTTCTCCCGTTCCCGGTAATCCGGCGTTTTCAGAAGGCCGGCAATCAGGTTGGTGTTGAGGTGCCGGTGCTGGGCGACCAGCAGGTTTTCCACCACGGTCATGTTGCCGAACAGGCGCACGTGCTGGAAGGTGCGCACCATGCCCAGCCTGGAGATCCGGAAATCCGGTTTGCCCTGGATTTCCTTGCCCTCGAACAGGATCTGGCCCCCGGACGGTTTGTAAAAACCACTGATGCAGTTGAACACGGTGGTCTTACCGGCCCCGTTGGGGCCGATAATGGAGACAATCTCGTGCTCCTGAACGTCCAGGGACACCTGGTCCACCGCCAGCAGGCCGCCAAAGCGCATGGACAGATTCTTTACTTCAAGCATGGGTCTGTCACTCCTGCCCTTTGAGTTCAATGTGGATCCGGCGCATGGGCATCAGGCCCTGCGGGCGCCAGACCATCATCAGTACCATCGCGGCGCCGAAGATCAGCATCCGGTATTCCGAGAACTCCCGGGCCAGTTCCGGCAGGATGGTGACAGCCACGGCTGCCAGGATCACGCCAATCTGCGAGCCCATGCCACCGAGTACGACGATGGCCAGGATGATGGCGGATTCCAGGAACACAAAGGATTCAGGACTGATAAAGCCCTGCTTGGAGGCGAACACTGTACCGGCAAAACCGGCAAAGAAAGCGCCGATGGTGAACGCCGACAGCTTCACCGCGGTCCGGCTCATGCCCAGGGAACGCGCGGCAATTTCATCTTCCCGCAGCGCCTCCCAGGCGCGTCCTACCGGCATGCGCATGAAGCGGCGGATAACCAGAGCGGTAAACACCGCCAGTACCAGGGCGATCAGGTACAGGAAGATGACCTTGTGTTCGCCGGCGTAGGCGATGCCGAAGGTTTCGTGGAAGGAGACGTTGCCTTCTTCCTTGACCCGGCGACCGAACTCCATACCGAACAGGGTCGGGTCGGGTATACCGCCGATGCCGTTGGGACCGCCGGTGAGGGAGGTCCAGTTGTTCAGCAGGATCCGGATGATCTCACCGAAGCCCAGGGTCACAATGGCCAGATAGTCGCCCCTCAGGCGCAGTACCGGGAAACCCAGTACCAGGCCGAAAAGGGCTGCCAGCAAGGCACCAATCGGCAAGGCCAGCCAGAAGGATACGCCCAGATACTCCGACAGCAGGGCAAAGGTATAGGCGCCTACGGCGTAGAAGGCCACATAGCCCAGGTCCAGCAGGCCGGCCAGGCCGACTACCACGTTCAGGCCCAGAGCCAGTATGACGTAAATCAGCACCAGGGTCGCCAGGTCCACCGAGCCCCGGGACACGAAGAAGGGCCAGAACAGGGCCAAAACGACAATCCCGGTGATCACCCAGGATTCGATCCTGGCCCGGCGGTTTTCCGCCATCGGCTCTTTGTGGGCACCACCGGAGCGCAGGCCGGGCAGGCTTTTGAACGTTTCCATGATGCCGTCACGGAACAGTTGGAAGGCAAAGACCACAACGGCCGCGATGAACACCATGACAACGGTGAAGGTGTCGGCACCGGTGAGGGTGATATCGATGCCCCGGGCTTCGAGGTTCAGCCCCAGGATCGGGTAGGCAATAATCAGTGTGACGATGGCACAGAACAGTGCGTGCCTGAAGTTTTGAGCAGCCATCAGATCTTTTCAACCTCCGGTTTGCCGAGCAGGCCGGTGGGTTTGAACAGCAGAATCAGAATCAGCAGGCTGAACGAAATCACGTCCTTGTACTCACCACTGAGGTACCCGGAGGTCATGCTTTCTGCCACGCCCAGGATCAGTCCGCCGAGCATGGCGCCGGGGATACTTCCGATGCCGCCAAGCACTGCCGCTGTAAAGGCCTTGAGACCGGCAATGAAGCCGAACAGGGGATCAATGGAGCCGTAATACATGCCCAGCAGCAGGCCCGCGACAGCGGCCAGGGCCGCGCCGATCACGAACGTGGCCGAGATGATCCGGTTGGTATCAATGCCCAGCAGGCTGGCCATCCCGAGGTCCTGGGATACAGCACGGCAGGCGCGCCCGGTCCGGGAGCGGGAGATGAACACAGACAGCGCCGTCATACAGATCAGGGTGGTGATAAAGATGGTGATCTGGATAAACGACAGCGATACCTGGAAGTTTTCAGGAGACCCGAAACGGAAACTGCCTTCAATCAGTGACGGAAAGCCGATGTTCCGGGAGCCCTGGGCCAGGTGAACATAGTTCTGCAGGAAGATGGACATGCCGATGGCGGAAATCAACGGAATCAGCCGGTGACGCCCCCGCACGGGCCGGTAGGCAACCCTTTCGACGGCCCAGCCCATGGAGCTGGAGACGATCATGGCACAGACCAGTGCCACCAACAGAACCAGGGGCAGCCAGGTCACTCCCAGAGTGGCCAGGCCGGTAATGGCGATCAGCGCGGTGTAGGCGCCAATCATGTAGATCTCACCATGGGCAAAGTTGATCATGCCGATGATGCCGTAAACCATCGTGTAGCCGATGGCGATCAGGGCATAGGCGCTCCCGATCGTCAGCCCGTTGATGAGCTGCTGGATAAAATACAGGAGGGCTTCTGACATTCTTGTTACTCCGCGAGCCTTTTCCCTCCGCAACCACGCGGTCGACCCGGATAGCGGGTTGGCCGAATAGCGCTTCGCTGGGAAACTAGAAAAACACCTTCCCCCGGATCGCGGTGGGAAGGTGCTCTTATCATTACCGTTTGTTAACGGTGGGGCTTAGTTTAGCGGAGTTTTGCTGCCATCTGAATGCCATTCGTAGACAACAAACTCAAATGATTCGAGATCACCCTTGTCGTCGTACTGAACGGTACCGATCGGAGTCTCAAAGCTGCCGCTGCGCAGGGTGTCGGCCACTTCAAACGGATCGGTGGAACCCGCCTGTTCAATGCCATCGGCGATCACCTGGACGGCGGCATAGGACGTCAGTACGAACGGGCCGGAAGGATCTTCGCCCTTGGCCTGGAAGGCATCAACCAGCGTCTTGTTTTCGGCTTTTTCGTCGAAGCTCGGCGGCAGGGTGACCAGCAGGCCCTCTGCAGCTTCACCGGCGATGGTGTTGATGTCCTTGTTACCCACGCCTTCGGGGCCCATGAAGGTGGCGTCCAGATCAGCCTGGCGTGCCTGGCGCAGGATCAGGCCCAGCTCCGGGTGGTAGCCGCCGTAGTAAACGTAGTCCACGTCTGCCTGTTTGAGCTTGGTGACCAGGGAAGAGAAGTCCTTGGCGCCGGCGGTGATGCCTTCGAACATGGCAATCTCGATGCCCTTGTCCTTCAGGGTGTCACGGACGGCTGTGGCAATACCTTCACCGTACTGCTGTTTGTCGTGAACGACTGCCACGCGCTCCGGGTTCTGACTGGCGATGTAGTCGCCGGCCACCGGACCCTGCATGTTGTCGAGGCCGATGGTCCGGAATACCAGCTCGTAACCACGCTCGGTTATGTCCGGGCTGGTGGAGGCCGGAGTGACCATCAGGATGCCTTCATCCTCGTAGATGTCGGATGCCGGCTGGGTGGAGCTGGAGCACAGATGACCAACCACAAAGCTGACGCCTTCGTTGATCATGCTGTTGGCGACGGTTACCGCCTGTTTCGGGTCACAGACGTCGTCCATCTCAACGGCAACCAGTTCTTCACCCATAACGCCGCCATTGGCGTTGATCTGTTCGATCGCCATGCGGGTACCGGAGAACTGCATGTCACCGTACTGGGCAACCGGGCCGGTCATCGGGCCGGCAACACCGATTTTGATTTCAGCGGCAGCCTGGCCTGCGGCCATCAGCGCAACGGACGTTCCTACAGCGGTAGCGAGTTTCTTTACAGACATTGTCATCGTGTTTTCCTGTCGTTGTCAGGGTTATTCTTATGTTCTCAGAACGGTAAACAAACACCACTGCCTTCAGGTTGTCAAGCAAAGGCGCACCAGTCTGGAACATGGCTACTCAAGTCATCCAAAACGATGCAAGCCCTATGCCGGAATAGGTTTTATTCGCCCGGATTTTCCTCATCATCGGCAAAGACCAGATCACGGAAGCTCTGGTGTTCCTGCAGGGGTTCGAAGCTGGGGTCCACCGAGGCGTCGTCCCGGTACGCTTCGGACATTTCAATGGCCTTGGCCAGGGTATTCACGGCATCTTCCCAGCGGCCGATTTCCGCGTAGGCACAGGCCAGCTGGTAGTGGGCGTGGCCATTGTCGGGGGCCAGTTTCAGGGCGCGCTGACACAGGCTGATGGCCCAGAGCGGTTCCTGCATTTCAAGCACGGCGTCGGCCTTGTAGCTGAGTGCTTCGACATCGTCCGGACGCAGATCCAGAATCTGGTCATAGGCGGCAATCTTGTTCTGCTGTGAGGTCTCCTGGCTTGCCTTGAGCCAGAGCGCGTGCACCTCGTTGGTGCGCTCAATCTCGGCCTGGTTCTGGTGAATGATCTCGGATTTCTGATGCAACTGGTCCTCAATGGACTGCAGCCGGCTTTCGTATTCCACCACCAGTTCGTTGACCCGTTTTTCCGCCAGGCTGGTCAACTGGTTGCGCATGTCGCGGATGGAGTTCCAGCCAATCACCACCAGGATAGAGGTGGCGCCAGCGATCAGGTAGAAGAAATAGGTGACGGTATCGGTGGCGTAAGACATGGTCTTGTCCGCCACGGAGAGTTCCTTGTCCACCACCTTTTCGATCAGCTCTGCGCGGGTGTTCTGGATTTCCTTGCGCAGGGCCTTGGATTCCTCCAGCAGGTACAGCTCCACAAACGGCGTGTACATGGGTTCGTCCTGAGCCTTGATGCTCTCCTTGACGTCTTCAGCGGTCAGTTCCTTTTCCGGACCGAGTTCCTGTTGCTGGGCCTGGGCATTGCCGGCGAGCAGCAGGGCGAGAAGGCAAGCGAGGTAATACCTGATCATCAAACGTTTCCGTCTGTGGGTGAGTTTAAGGCTGTAGACCTTAGCATAGTGGCTGACAGAAATAATGCCGGGCCCTGCCCGCGTTCCTGCCGGGGTGGCCGGCTGAGACAGGTAAGGGAAATGGTCTACTTGCATTCCTGATTTCAAAGACCTCTAATAATTAGAGTTATAAGGACAGAGGGTATGGAGGACAGGTGTGAGTGATTACGATCGGGTTCTGGTGGCGCTGCGCAGGGTAATCCGGGCGACAGATCTTCATTCCAAGCGGTTGAGCAAGCATGCCGGCCTTACCGGGCCGCAGTTGCTGATTATGCGCACCATCCGGGATCTCGGCGAGGTCACCATTGGCACCATTGCTGAGCACGTCAGCCTGAGCCAGGCGACGGTGACTACTATTCTGGATCGCCTTGAACACCGGAATCTGGTGTACCGCGTGCGCAGTACCCGGGACAAACGTAAGGTCCATGCCCATCTGACGGAGCAGGGCGCCGAGATTCTGGCCCGGGCCCCCAACCCGCTCCAGGAGGATTTCATCGAGAAGTTCCAGAACCTGCAGGAGTGGGAGCAGACCATGATTCTGGCGTCGCTGCAGCGTGTGGCCAACATGATGGATGCCGATGAAATCGATGCCTCTCCGGTGCTGGATGTTGGCTCTGTCCTCAAGGACGACGGCTGGAAGGGCAAGGCCTAGCCCCGCCCTTCCGTGCCGGCGGCGCGTCAGTGCACAGACGCGCCCTGTCTGGGTTTGCTGGCAAAGCAGACCTGGAATACATCGTTGAAGTGTCCGGCGAAATTGACCGTCAATCCTTCCTTGAGATACTCCGGCAGCTCCTCGTAATCCCCCTGATTGGCTTTCGGCAGGATCAGGCTGCTGATCTTCTGGCGCCGGGCCGCAATCACTTTCTCGCGAATACCGCCCACGGGCAGCACCTGCCCGGTCAGGGTCAACTCGCCGGTCATGGCGATGTTCTGCTGCGGCGCCTCCCGACGGGCGATGGACAGCAGGGCAGTGGCCATGGTGACGCCCGCGCTGGGACCATCCTTGGGCGTCGCCCCTTCCGGTACGTGCAGGTGGACGAAGGACTTGTCGAAGAAGCCCGGGTCGCCCTTGTAACGTTTCAGGTTGGACGACACGAAGCTGTAGGCGATTTCCGCCGATTCCCGCATCACATCCCCCAGTTGGCCGGTCAGCTTGAAGCCTCGCTGGCTGGAGTGGATCCGGGACGCCTCGATGCTCAGCGTGGCGCCGCCCATGGCTGTCCAGGCCAGGCCGGTCACCACACCGGTGCCCTTGAGGGACTTTTCCTTGCGGAACACGGGCTGGCCCAGATAGCCGGCCAGGTCCTGAACGCCCACTTTCACCGGTTTGTCAGGATCATCCAGCAGTTTGACGATGCCCTTGCGAACGATCTTGTGCAGCAGTTTCTCCAGGCTTCGGACCCCGGCTTCCCGGGCATAACCTTCGATCACCTGCCGGATGGCCGCATCAGTGATGTTGAGCTGTTTCTTGAGCAGCCCGGTACGCTTGAGCAGTCTGGGCAGCAGGTAATGCTTGGCGATGGCCAGTTTTTCTTCGGCGATGTAGCCGGACAGCCGGATCACGTCCATCCGGTCGAGCAGCGCTCTGGGGATGGTATCCAGCTGGTTGGCGGTGCAGATGAACAGCACCTTGGACAGATCCATGCGGACGTCCAGGTAGTGGTCCAGAAACTCCCGGTTCTGTTCCGGGTCCAGGGTCTCCAGCAGGGCAGATGCCGGGTCGCCCTGGAAGGACGAGCCGATCTTGTCGATTTCGTCGAGCATGATCACCGGGTTGGCCACACCGGTATCCTTGAGGGCCTGAGCGAATTTGCCCGGCATGGCGCCGATGTAGGTGCGCCGATGCCCCTTGATCTCCGCCTCGTCGCGCATGCCGCCGAGGCTGAAGCGATAGAATTTCCGGCCCAGGGCATCCGCCACGGAATGGCCGATGGAGGTCTTGCCCACGCCCGGCGGGCCGACCAGCAGAAGTATGGAACCACTCACTTCGCCCTTGAAGGAACCCTCGGCCAGGAACTCCACAATCCGGCTTTTCACGTCTTCCAGGCCGTCATGGTCCCGATCGAGTACCCGGCGCGCCTCGGGTAGATCAAAATGATCCTCGGAATGGATGCCCCAGGGCACTTGGGTCAGCCAGTCCAGGTAGTTACGGGTAACGCCATACTCTGGTGAGCCCTGCTCCAGGACCTGCAGTTTCTGGACTTCATCACGGAAACGCTCCAGAACCGCTTCGGGCGGGTCTAGCTTTTCCATGCGCTCCTCGAAGCGCTCAATGTCTGCGGTCTTGTCATCCTTGGCAATGCCCAGTTCCCGCTGGATGACCTTTAGCTGTTCACGCAGGAAGAAGTCGCGCTGGTGCTTTTGCACCTTTTCGTTTACTTCCTCGTTGATTTCGGACTGCAGGCGGGCCACCTCCAGCTCTTTGCGCATCAGCAGCAGGACTTTCTCCATACGATGCAGCAGGGGCACCGCATCCAGCACGTCCTGCAGATCCCGGCCGGGGGCACTGGTCATGGAGGCGCCAAAGTCGGCCAGCGGCGAGCTGTCGTCGGGGCCAAAGCGGGACAGGTACTGCTTGACCTCCTCGCCATAGAGCGGGTTGGTCCGCAGCAGTTCCTTGATGGCGCTGATGATGGCGAGGGTGTAGGCCTTCAGTTCGTCGGCCGCTTCCTCGGGTTCCTCGGGGTATTCCACCTCGACCAGATACGGTGGGCGACGCCGGAGCCACTGCACGATCCGGAAGCGTTTCAGCCCCTGAGCGATGAACTGTACCTTGCCGCCTTCCTGCTGGGCCTGGTGCACGCGCACGGCGCAGCCGATGGTTTCCACCTTCTCGCTGGCGGGCACGTCATCCTCCGACTCGGGATCCTCCACGTAACAGATGCCCATCACCCGGTGGTCGGTTTCGCCCACGCGTTTGAGGGTCTCCTGCCAGGGATTCTGGTTGACCATGATGGGCTGGACCTGGGCCGGGAAGAACGGCCGGTTGGACACCGGGAGCACATACATGCGCTGGGGCATGACCTGGTCGGGCAGGGCCAGGCCCTTGCTGTGCTCGTCCTTGCCAATGTATTCGGCCAGGTCCTCTTCGAATTCTTCCAGGGAGTCGTTGCGGTTCTCGTCGTTCATACCGTTTTGCTCTCAAGGCTTTAGGGATTAACTGGTTATGTGACGGCGGCTTTGGTTTTTTCAAGCTGGCTTGATTTCTGTGGGGCTGACATCATATGTCTACAACCATTCATTCATTTCCGGTTCAGGTGCCTCAAACATGAGCGACTCCCCCTACATCTTCGACGCCACCATGGAGAACTTTCAGCAGCGGGTCATGGAGGCTTCGGCCACCACGCCGGTGCTGGTGGATGTCTGGGCTGACTGGTGTGCCCCCTGTAAACAGTTGATGCCGATTCTGGAAAAGCTGGCCGGGGAATATGAGGGCAACCTGCAGTTGGCCAAGGTAAATGCCGACCAGCAGCAGGAACTGACCGCGTCCCTGGGTGTGCGCAGCCTGCCGACAGTCATCCTGGTGAAAGATGGCCAGGCGGTGGATGGTTTCAACGGCGCCCTGCCCGAAAGTGAAATCCGCAAAGTGCTGGAGAAACACGTCGATGCGCCAGCCGAGGATCCCTATGAGAAAGCGCAGGCCCTGTGGGAAGAGGGTGAAGTGGATGCGGCCCTGGCTATCCTCACCGAGCTGAACCGGAAGGATCCGGAGAACCTGGAAGTGCTCATCGACCTGGCTCAGTTGAAGGCTGAAAAGGGCGACCTGGAAACCGCTGAACAGGTTCTGGAGAGCCTGCCGCCCGAGGAGAAAATGCAGCACAAGGCCAAACAGCTGGCTGCCCGAGTGAAGTTCATGAAACAGGCCGGGGAGTTACCGCCGATGGCCGACCTGGAAGCCCGGCTGGCGGACAACCCGAAAGACCCGGACGCCCTGCACCAACTGGCGCTCCAGCATGTGCTTCGGGATAACAATGCCGAGGCCATGGAGCTGCTGATCCGTCTGATGCAGGCCCAGCCCGACTATCAGGACGGCGTCGCCAAAAACACCCTGATCGAGCTGTTTGACAAGCTGGGCAATGGCAACCCGGATGTCCGGGCCTATCGTCGTAAACTGTATACCCTGATGCACTGATCAACGCTGATTCGGCCAGAGGGAAAGGGTGCGTTGTGAGCAGAGGTAGCTTGCGCCTATGGTTGGTGTTACTGGCGGCTCTCACGCTGGTTTCCGGCTGTGCCTCCCGTCAGTATGCCGGCCACCCGGCCGAGGTTCCGGGCGCAGACCAGTGCCAGCGGGTGTTTTCCGACTGGCAGCGGCAGGTTGCCGAGACCGGGAGCTTCGATGCCCAGGCGGTGCCGGTGCCGGGCTATCCATTCCTTCGGGTCAACCGGCTTCTGGCCAGTTTCCCGCTTGATACATTCTCCGGCCTGCAACGGCAGGAGTGGCTGAGTCGTTCCCACCAGTTGGCCTTGAATGCCTGGAAGTATGAGTCCGCTGCCATGGACGGGGCCCGGGGTGTGATGCTGGAGCGGCTCCGCCAGTGCGGCGAACGGGCTGTCGATACCCTGAAGAGCGATGACGAGCGCTGGCATCAGATGGCGGCCCTCGTTGATGTGCCGGACAGCTACAATACCCCGGCGCGGGTGGCCGGGGCCTACCCCCTGGTTGCTCCGGTGGTCCGCTGGCGGGCCGGCGTGGTGATGACCGAACTGCTTGCTGATTTCAATCGGTACCGGCCGGCGCATCCGGTGCGGATTTACAGGCCTCCGGAGTCCGGCCAGGCTCAGGATCCGGCCGAACTGATGGCCAGGGCAACCAGCCGCAGTGTTCTCGGGATTCCCTCCTTCAGGTCGGAGGAGGCGCGCCAACTGTTTACCCGGTACGCGCCCTCCTGGCAGGTGGAGACTGCCGGTGCCAGTGACCAGCCGGGCACGCCTGGCCGCGATCCTGCCGGTGCTCTGCAGTTTCGGGCGGAGCCCGTGGTTTTCAGTCAGGTTGCGTATACACGGTTTGGTGGCCAGGTATTGCCGCAGTTGGTGTATACCCTCTGGTTCCCCCGTCGCCCGGCCGAAAGTCGATTTGGTATTGCCGCGGGCGAGCTGGATGGCCTGGTTTGGCGCGTTACCCTGGGCACTGACGGCCAGCCGTTGATCTACGACTCGATTCATCCCTGCGGCTGCTACCACACCTGGGTGCTGGCGCCCGGCGGCCTGAGGCCGAAGGGCGGGCTGTCATACTGGCAGGAGCCGCTGTGGATTGCCGGAAGTGCGCCGGCGACAGACGGCGGGCTGGCTCTGCAGGTGTCGGCTGGGCAGCATTATCTGATGGGGGTTAGCCGGGAGCCGGCAGAGGCTGGTGATCGAGTGACGGCCTATGCTTTGGAGCCTTACGGAAGGCTGAGGGGTAGAAGCTTTGCCGGTGGACGTCTGTTCAACAGTGAGGGCCTGATTCCGGGAACCGAGCGCCCCGAGCGATTTCTGCTCTGGCCCACCGGGGTGCCGTCTCCGGGTGCGATGCGACAGTGGGGCAGCCATGCCACTGCGTTCGTCGGTACCCGGCACTTTGACTCGCCCTGGCTGCTGGAGAGACTGTTTGGGTATCCAGAGTAGTTGGCTGCTTCCATAAAAAAGCCGGGCTGTGAGCCCGGCTTTTCAGCGTAGGAGTCCAACGGATCAGCCGTTGCCTTTCTTCATGGCCTCGTACTCGTCTTCAAAGAAGAACTTTTCCTCTCCGAAGGCGGGCTCAAGTTCATGGAGCCAGGTCGCGGTCTCGCTGTATTTGGCGAAGAACGGACGCTGTACCCAGTCCGGGTTGCGTCCCTGCAGGAAGCGCAGGACAAATACTTTCTCTCCCTGAACTTCAGTAATGCCCTGAATCTCCACCTTGCCGGGGCCGGCGCTCATGCTCGGGCCTCGAGCGGTCCGCGCCAGGCCGGAGACCTTTTTTATGGCCTCGCGGTAGATGTTGAAGGCTTCGGCCAGCGGTACTTCGAAGTAGTTCTTGGCGCCGGTGTCACGTTCCACAAACATGTAATAGGGAATGATGCCCAGCTGGACCTCTTTCTTCCAGAGCCGGGCCCAGGCGTCGGTATCGTCATTGACATGCTTGATCAGCGGGCCCTGGGCGCGGATCTCGGCCCCGGTCGCGCGAATACGGCGAATGGCCTCTTCGGCAATGTCCGTGGTGATCTCCTGCCAGTGGTTGTAATGGGCCATGATGGCCACGTGCTTGCCGGCATCGACCAGTTTCGCGAACAGTTCGATCAACTCATCGGCGTCCTTGTCGGTGACAAACCGGTAGGGCCAGAAGGTCAGCGCCTTGGTGCCGATCCGGATGGTTTGAATGTGGTCGTATTCCGGGTCCAGCAGGGGTTCCAGATACTGCACCAGATTCTTGGTCTTCATGATCATCGGATCGCCGCCGGTTACCAGCAGGTCGGTCACTTCCGGGTGTTCCGCCAGGTAGCCGTGCAGCTTCCCGGCGTCGGTGCTGGCCATTTTCAGGTCCTTGTCACCGACGAACTGGGCCCAGCGGAAACAGAAGGTACAGTAGCTGTGGCAGGTCTGGCCCTGGGATGGGAAGAACAGCACGGTTTCCCGATACTTGTGCTGGACGCCGTCAAGAACTTCGCCGTCCAGTTCCGGCATGTTCATTTCCATCTGTCCGGCGGGGTGCGGGTTCAGTTCGTCCCGGACTTCCTTGGCAATGGTCTGGATTTCCTTCTTGTCGGCGCCTTCGCGATGCAGTTGCGCCACGCGTTCGTAATGTTCTTCCTTCAGCATGGCCTTTTGCGGGAAGACCAGTTGATAGATCGGGTCGTTGGGAACCTGGTCCCAGTTGATCAGTTCGTTGATCACATACTCGTTGACCCGGAAGGGCAGCACGCTGGCCACCACTTTCATTTCAAACAGGGTATCTTCCGGGAGATTCTGGATGGCTTCAATCTTGTCGAGCTGGCGGTCCGTATAAACCTTGAACCTGCGCTCCTCGAATTCCTTGACCGGGATACGGTTCGGGAAGGTAACGATGGAGTTCATAGATCGCCCTCGGTTGTTGTTAGCGATGGGGAAATGGTCTGACCACCTCCAATGGTCAAAAAACGGGCAGGAAGTATACATAAATAGAAATTTATTTTCAGGTCTAACGAAATTTTCCCGGTGCGGGTCGGGAAATGCTTTGTGTCGACGGGTTTCAGCACCAAGGATTGCGTAAGTAATCTAAATAAATTGCTTCAGATCACAATTAAAACGGGTGTTTGTTTGTTTTTTGGGGTGTTTTTGTAGTAAAAATACGAAAGTTTTATTCCTTATGGTCTGATAGAAATCCTCTGACTTGTATGCGGCCCGGTTCATCGGTTGACTGTCCTTATGTCGGAGGTCCCGGACAGAAAAAACAGGAAAGCTGTTCTATGCTTGAGAAAGTTTCAAAACAATGCCAACGGGAGGTTTGATGTACCAGGACGATGATCCCATTGAAACCAGTGAGTGGCTTGACGCTCTGGAATCTCTGATCGAGAACGAGGGAGTCGAGCGCGCCAAATATATCCTGGAGCGCCTGTCCGAACGCGCGAGCCGGGACGGTACCGAGCTGCCTTATTCCATCACCACGCCATTCCGCAACACCATCCCGGTCACCCAGCAGGCTCAGATGCCCGGTGACCTGTTCATGGAACGCCGGATCCGTTCACTGATCCGCTGGAACGCCATGGCTATGGTGGTGCGTGCCAACAAGCGTCCGGGTGACCTGGGTGGCCACATTTCCACCTTCTCCTCGGCAGCGACGCTGTACGACGTCGGCTTCAACTACTTCTTCCACGGCGGCGACGACAAGCGCAATTCCGACCTGGTCTACTTCCAGGGTCATGCGGCGCCGGGTATTTATGCACGCTCCTTCCTGGAAGGTCGTTTCAGTGAAGAGCAACTGGACAAGTTCCGGGAAGAGGTCGATGGCGATGGCCTGCCGTCCTACCCGCACCCCTGGCTGCTGCCCGACTACTGGCAGTTCCCGACTGTTTCCATGGGTCTGGGGCCGATTCAGGCCATTTACCAGGCTCACGTCATGAAATACCTGCACAGCCGTGAGCTGATCGACATGGACCACCGCAAGGTCTGGGCCTTCGTCGGTGACGGCGAGTGCGACGAGCCGGAAACCCTGGGGTCCATTTCCAAGGCTGGCCGTGAGGGTCTCGATAACCTGATCTTCGTGGTCAACTGTAACCTCCAGCGTCTGGACGGCCCGGTACGCGGCAACGGCAAGATCATTCAGGAACTCGAAGGCGTGTTCCGGGGTGCCGGCTGGAACGTCATCAAGGTCGTCTGGGGCCGGATGTGGGATCCTCTGTTCGAGAAGGACGAGGACGGCATCATGCAGCGCACCATGGACGAGATCTGCGATGGCGATCTGCAGAACTACACGTTCAAGGGCCCCGCCTACACCCGCAAGGAATTCTTCGGCAAGTATCCGGAGCTGTCCAAGCTGGTTGAGAACATGTCCGATGAGGAAATCGAGAAGCTCAACCGGGGCGGCCACGACCCCTACAAGGTTTACGCGGCCTATCACAAGGCGGCGAACCAGTCCAACGGCAAACCGACCGTGATCCTGGCCCACACCATCAAGGGCTATGGTTTCGGTGCTGCAGGCGAAGCCCAGAATACCGCGCACTCCCTGAAGAAGCTGGACCTGGACACCCTCAAGGCCTTCCGTGACCGTTTCGGTGTGCCGCTCAAGGACGAGGAGCTGGAAGAGATTCCTTACTACCGTCCGGCACCGGACAGTCCGGAACTGCTGTACATGAAGAAGCGCCGCGAGGAACTGGGTGGTTTCTATCCCAAGCGCATCAAGGACTGTCAGCCGCTGCAGATTCCGGAACTGGACATCTTCAAGCAGGTGCTTGAAGGCTCCAACGGCCGTGAAATCTCCACCACCATGGCGTTTGTGCGCATCCTCACCGCGCTGGTGAAAGACAAGCGTGTGGGCAAGCGGGTGGTACCGATCGTGCCGGATGAGGCGCGTACCTTCGGTATGGAAGGCATGTTCCGCCAGTTGGGTATCTACACGTCCGAGGGCCAGAAGTACGTGCCCCAGGACCGTGACCAGATCATGTACTACCGTGAGGACAAGAAAGGCCAGATCCTGCAGGAAGGCATCAACGAAGACGGTGCCATGGCGACCTGGATGGCCGCGGCCACATCCTACAGCACCAACAACTTCCCGCTGATTCCGTTCTATGTGTTCTATTCCATGTTCGGCTTCCAGCGGATCGGTGACCTGGCCTGGGCTTCTGGCGACATGCAGGCCCGCGGCTTCCTGATCGGCGGTACCGCCGGGCGCACCACCCTCAACGGTGAAGGTCTGCAGCACCAGGATGGCCACAGCCACGTTCTGGCCAACACCATTCCGAACTGCAAGGCCTATGACCCGGCGTTCGGTTACGAGATGGCCGTGGTGATCCGTCACGGTATGAAGGAAATGTTCGAGGACAACCAGAGCGTTTACTACTACCTGACCATCGAGAACGAGTTCTACGAGCAGCCGGCCATGCCGGAAGGCTGTGAAGACGGCATCATCAAGGGCATGTACCAGTTCAGCTCCGTAGAAGCCAAGGGCGGCAAGAAAGCGCCCCGGGTCCAGCTGCTGGGTGCCGGTGCCATCTTCAACGAAGTCACCGCAGCCGCCGAAATGCTCAAGGAAGACTGGGGCGTTGCCTCCGACGTCTGGAGCGTGACCAGCTACAACGAACTGGCCCGTGACGGTCAGCACGTGGAACGCTGGAACCACCTGCATCCGGATGACAAGCCACGCAAGGCTTACGTGACCCAGATGCTGGAAGAGCAGAAAGGGCCGGTGGTGTCTTCCACCGACTACATCAAGCTGCATTCCGAGCAGCTCCGGTCATTCATTCCCAAGACCTACGTCACTCTGGGAACCGACGGCTTCGGGCGTAGTGACACCCGTGAGAAGCTGCGCAGCTTCTTCGAGGTGGATCGTTACTACGTCACCGTTGCGGCGCTGTCTGCGCTGGCCAATGATGGCGACATCAAGCAGGAGACAGTGCTGGAAGCCATGCGCAAGTATGGTATCGACCGCAACAAACCGAACCCGGTGCTGAGCTAAGGAGTCCGCCCAATGAGTGAACAGGAAATCAAGGTTCCCGATCTTGGCGGCGCAGACGAAGTCGAGATCATCGAAGTCACGGTCAGTGAAGGGGATACGGTTGGTGAGGAAGATCCGATCCTGACCCTCGAGTCTGACAAAGCCTCTGTCGAGCTGCCGTCACCGGCAGCCGGCAAGATCACCAAGATCACCGCCAAGGTCGGTGACAAGGTCAAAGAAGGCGACGTGGTTGGTACCCTGGAAGTCAGCGGCGATGCTGGTGACTCCGGGTCCTCTGATGACGAGCCTGAAGAAAACCAGGAGCCCGAAGGCGAGAGCCAGGAAGCGGCTGAGAGTTCGGATGACGGCAAGGCGGAAGAGTCCAAGCCGGCACCGAAAAAATCCGGCGGCTCCCGCACCGAGACCGTGAAGGTTCCGAACCTGGACGGTTTCGAGGATGTACCGGTCATCGAGATCAATGTGTCTGAAGGCGACACGGTCGGCGAGGAAGACCCGCTGGTGACCGTTGAGTCTGACAAGGCCACCATGGAGATCCCGTCACCTTATGCCGGCAAAGTCGGCAAGATCCTGGTCAAGGAAGGTGACAAGCTTTCCGAAGGCAATGATCTGCTGGAAATGACCATTGAGGAAGAGGGCGGCGACGAAGCCGAAGACGCCGGCTCGAGCGAGGATAGCGGCAAGGCCTCGGAGAAGACCTCCGAACCGGAGCAGAAAAAGGCGCCGGAAAAGCAGGAGTCTGCGCCTTCCCAGCCTCAGGGTTCCACCTACGAGCCACCCGCGCCCGGCACCAAGGTGCATGCAGGGCCGGCGGTTCGTAAGCTTGCCCGCGAGCTTGGCGCTGACCTGACCCGCATCAAGGGCAGTGGTCCGAAAAACCGGATCATCAAGGATGATGTTCACGCCTATGTGAAGAGTCAGTTGCAACAGGCTCAGCAGGGCGGTTCTGTCGGCACCGGTTCCGGTATTCCGGGTGTGAAACTGCCGGACTTCAGCCAGTTTGGCGAAGTGGAGCGCGAGGGCATGTCCCGCATGATGGCGGCTACCGCCACCAACATGCAGCGCAGCTGGCTCAACGTGCCCCACGTGACCCAGTTTGATGATGCCGACATCACCGAGATGGAAGCCTTCCGCAAAGCCCAGAAAACCGCCGGCGAGAAGAAGGGCATCAAGATGACGCCCCTGCCGTTCCTGCTCAAGGCGTGTGCGGCGGCACTGGCGGAACTGCCCCAGTTCAACGTGTCCCTGGACATGGAGCGCAAGGAGGTGGTTCACAAGAAGTACATCCATATCGGTATTGCGGTGGACACGCCCCATGGCCTGATGGTTCCTGTGATTCGTGACGTGGATCAGAAAGGGCTCTGGGAGCTGGCGGCAGAGAGTGCCGAACTGGCCCAGAAGGCCCGGGACAAGCAGCTCAAGCCTGCGGAAATGCAGGGTGCCTGCTTCACCATCACCAGCCTGGGTGGCATTGGTGGTACCGCTTTCACGCCGATCGTGAATACGCCGGAAGTGGCGATTCTCGGGGTGTCCAAGGCGTCCATGAAGCCGGTCTGGGATGGCCAGGAGTTTCAGCCGCGGCTAATGCTGCCGCTGTCGCTGTCCTATGACCACCGGGCGGTCAACGGTGCCGACGCGGCCCGTTTCACCAACCTGCTGACGCAACTGCTGGGGGATATCCGAACCCTGCTGCTGTAAGGCGAGTGGTCAAGCCACTAAACGGAAAACCCCGGCCTGGTGCCGGGGTTTTTTATGTCTGGAGATCAGGGGCAGGCAGCATAATGGCCCGCCCTGAACGCAAAAACCCCGGCCAAAGGCCGGGGCTTCTGCTGAGTTAACTTCTAACAGGAAGTATTAGAAGTTGTACTGGGCTGCGAACAGCAGGCGGTTGGAGTCGCCGTCATCACCGTTGGCATCCTCTGTTTTCAGGTGCTGGAATTCAACGCCCATCATCACGTTTTTGACGGGAGTGAACTGGTAGTTGGCCATGATGGCAGAGTTAGTCTCTGCAATGGACTCATTGCCGGTGTAGTCGTCGCCAATATCATCCACGTCCATGGTGGTCATGCCATAGCCAACGTTGATGCTATTGCCGTTGCCGAGCTTGATGCCTGTCCCGATAGAGCCGCTGTAGCCTTTCAGGGTTTCCACGTCTCCACCCGGAGTCACGTAGGCATCATAACCGTAGTAGTCTTCACCTGAGCGCCAGAGGTAGCTGTTGGCGCCGTCGCTGTAGTTGAACGACCCCTGGATTGAGACCATGTCAGTGATTGCGATTTTACCGGCGACAAATGCGCCGAAACCGATAGCACTGTCGTCATCCGTGCCAGTGTCGTATTCCACCTGGTGCACCAGGGCGGCCGCTGAGTAAGACAGCCCACCATTGGAGTCCTGGAAACGGGCGGTGAAGGTGGGCATGCCGTCTTTAGAGCCGGCCTGATCGTCAAGTACGAGGTTGCCAGCATTAGCTCCAGTAGTGGGGGTTGTTACACTCGCAACGCTGCTGCTTGGCTCTTCAACAGAAACAGAGAAGGGGCCAGTTGTATAACGCAACTGAGCCGTACGTCCCTGAAGACCGGCGAGACCCGGCAGTGAGTCAAAATCCAGAGTGGAGGTGTTGCCCACAAAGCTGTTGAAGTTTGACCAGGTTTGGCCTGCGAGGACGCCTTCGTACTCGCCGTAGGCATGACGCAGGCGGAGATCGCCACCGCCATTACCGCGGAAGTCCCCTTCCACGACCATTTTCACCCCTTCGGGAGTCATGGTCTGGATGCCCAGTCGGGTTTGTACTGCGTCGGCATCGAAGTGGCCGCTTACTTCATCGTCTTCCTCATCACCCACGTTGATGTCGGAAAAGCTGGCCGTTTGAGCCGAGTTGGTGTGTTGTTCGTCAATATCGTAGCTGGCGTTGAGACGGGCATAACCGTAGATTGAGGTTTCCCAGCCGCCGGTTTCGAAGCTGATGGCGCTTGCCTGACCTGCCATGCCCAGTGCAGCCATGGCGGCCGTTGCGCGAATAGCCATTCTTAGCTTGTTGTTCTGCATCGTTGTTGTCTCCAAAGGTTTGTTTTTGTTGGACCCAGAAACAAGGTAGTTACGAACATGTGACATTTCAAATGAATTACAGATTATTTAGACGAATGTCTATGTGCAAAAAACACCCGATGCTTGAATCCAGCGCGCGATTCTGCTCGTACTCATTGAAATGGCTGAAAAAAACTGAGAGGGCTTCGCTCATCGGCTGCCCGGGCGGGCTGCTGCGTGATCGGGTTACCGGCATCGGGCACACCGGCTGTTCTTATGCCGTGAGTGTCGTATTATGGGGTCAGATTTATTCAGCCGCTGAGAGTGATTTATGAACAGAGAACCCGTCTCCCGTGAACTGTTTGATGACGTGATGGTGCCGAATTACGCCCCGGGCAACATCATTCCCGTGCGAGGCGAGGGCTCCCGTGTCTGGGATCAGGAAGGGCGCGAGTTCGTGGATCTGCAGGGAGGCATCGCCGTCACCAGTCTGGGGCACTGCCACCCGGGACTGGTGGGTGAACTTCAGGACCAGGCGGAAAAAATCTGGCATCTGTCGAATGTCATGACCAATGAGCCAGCCCTGCGCCTGGCCCGGACGCTCTGTGAACTGACTTTCGCCGAACGGGTTTTCTTTGCCAATTCCGGTGGCGAAGCCAATGAGGCCGCCTTCAAGCTGGCTCGTCGTTATGCCTGGGAGCACTACGGACCGGAGAAGAACGAGATCATCTCGTTCACCAACTCTTTCCACGGCCGCACCCTGTTCACCGTCAGTGTCGGTGGCCAGCCCAAGTATCTGGAGGGTTTTGAACCAGCTCCCGGCGGCATCCATCATGCCGAGTTCAACAACCTGGACTCTGTAAAGGCCCTGATCTCCAGCGAGAAAACCTGTGCCGTGGTCGTCGAGCCCATCCAGGGTGAGGGTGGCGTCCTGCCGGCGGATCCGGAGTTCCTGACCGGCCTGCGTGAGCTGTGTGATGAGCACAATGCGCTGCTGGTGTTTGACGAGGTGCAGACCGGGGTTGGCCGGACCGGTCACCTGTATGCCTATGAAATGTACGGAGTGGAGCCGGATATTCTTTCCAGTGCCAAGGGCCTGGGTGGCGGTTTCCCCGTGGCCGCGATGCTGACGACCGCCAGCGTCGCCGCCAGCCTGGGCGTTGGTACCCATGGCAGTACCTATGGCGGTAACGCACTGGCCTGCGCCGTTGCCCAGAAAGTGATCGATACCGTCAGCCAGCCGGAGGTCCTCAAGGGTGTGAAAGCCCGGTCCGACAAGCTGCGGGACGGCATGATGGCCATTGGCGAACGTTACGGCGTGTTTTCGGAAGTCCGGGGGGCTGGCCTGCTGCTGGGGTGCGTGCTGACCGAACAGTGGCAGGGGCGCGCCAAGGAATTTCTGGCCGCTGGCCTGGATGAGGGCGTGATGGTGCTGGTTGCCGGTGGTAATGTGGTCCGCCTGGCGCCGTCCCTGATCATTCCCGACACGGATATCGATGATGCCCTGGCGCGTTTCGAAGCGGCCGTACAGAAACTGACGGGCTCGTAACCGGGCCAGTAACCCCTGTACCGCAAAGGAAAGAGCTATGCTGATCATCCGGCCCATCCAGGAGCAGGATCTGGATGACCTTTACGAGCTGACCGGGGCTGCCGGCAATGGCCTGACCACACTGCCCCAGGACAGGAATCTGCTTGCCAGCAAGATCCGCAAGGCCCGCGACACCTTCGAAGGCCGGTGCCCGCCTGATGCCGGGCTCTATCTGTTTGTACTGGAAGATCTGCAGCAGCAACGGTGTGTCGGCATCAGTGGCATCCAGGCGCGTGTGGGCCTGGATGAAGTCTTTTACAACTATCGCCTGAGTACCACCGTGCACGACAGCCGCGAGCTGGACGTTCACGTGCGCACGCCCACGCTCTACCTCACCAACGACATGACCGATGCCACCGAAATCGGCTCACTGTTGCTGGCCGAAAGTCACCGTCAGGGTGGCAATGGCCTGCTGCTGTCCCGCAGTCGTTTCCTGTTCCTGAACGAATACCACGAACATTTCTCCGACAAGATCTTTGCGGAGATGCGTGGTGTCTCCGATGAGCAGGGCCGGAGTCCGCTCTGGGAAGCACTGGGCCGCCGCTTTTTTGATATGGAATTCGCCGAGGCGGATCGACTGTCCGGCCTTGGCAACAAATCCTTCATCGCCGAACTGATGCCCCGCTTCCCCATCTATCTGTCGCTGTTGCCGAAAAGTGCAACGAAAGTCATCGGCAAAGTCCACCGGGACACCGAGCCCGCCCTGCGGATGCTCCAGGATGAAGGCTTCAACTTTAACGGCCTGGTGGATATTTTTGATGGCGGGCCGGTTGTGGAGGCGTTTGGCCACAACATCCGGATCATCCGGCACAGTGTGCTGAGAACCGCTGTGCCGGCGACGTCAGACGGTCCATCCGGCGAAGAAAAGGAAAGCAAAGTAATGGTCTCGAACCGGTCCTTCGGGGATTTCCGGGTGGCGCTGCTGGCCAAATCGGCAGTGCAGAGCCAGGAAGTGGCGATGCCCAGGCCGATGATGGAGGCCCTGAACGTTCAGGAGGGCGACCAGGTCAGACTGGTTTCCCTGAAAGAGCCCCGATTTTGACCGATACCTGTTACCGTGACACATTCAGCCACTCGCAGATTCTCCGGCCAGGAGGTGCAACATGAGCCATACCCTCACGGGCGACCTGTATATTGATGGACTGTGGTTCCAGGGCCACGGTGTTCCCTTTGAATCGGTTCAGCCGGTTACCGGAGAAACTGTCTGGGACGGCAACTCCGCCAGTCTGGAGGATGTGGACGCCTCCGTGCGTGAGGCCGGAGACGCGTTCGTGAAATGGCGCCGTAAAGGGTTTGCCGAGCGCCAGGCGGTGGTCGAAGGCTTTGGCAGCCTGCTGGAAAAACACCGGGAGGAAATGGCCGAGCTGATCGGACTGGAAACCGGTAAGCCGCTCTGGGAAGCCCGCACCGAAGTCGCCGCCATGGCAGGCAAGATCCCTATTTCCATCAAGGCCTACAACGAGCGTACCGGCTGGTCGGAGTCCGAAGTGGCTGGCGGTCATGCCGTTCTGCGCCACCGTCCCCACGGCGTGGTGGCGGTGTTCGGCCCCTACAATTTCCCCGGCCACCTGCCCAATGGCCACATCGTGCCCGCCCTGCTGGCGGGCAATACGGTCGTGTTCAAACCCAGTGAACTGACGCCCGGCGTAGCGGAACTGATGGTCAAACTCTGGGAGAAAGCCGGTTTGCCGGATGGTGTGCTCAATCTGGTGCAGGGTGGGGCCAACGTCGGCAAATGCCTGGCCAGACACCGTTTGCTGGATGGTGTGTTCTTTACCGGCAGCGCTACGGTGGGACACCTGCTGCACGAGCAGTTTGCCGGCCAGCCGGAAAAAATCCTGGCGCTGGAAATGGGTGGCAACAACCCGCTGATTGTCCAGAAGGTCTCGGATGTGGATGGCGCGGTGCATCATGCCATTCAGTCGGCGTTTATCTCTGCCGGCCAGCGGTGTACCTGCGCCCGCCGCCTGCTGGTGCCGAAAGGGCGCAAGGGGGACGAGTTCCTGGCCCGTCTGGTGGAGGTGGCGTCCAGGCTCCGGGTCGGTGGCTACGATGACGACCCGCAACCGTTTATGGGCTCGGTGATTTCCTCTGAAGCCGCCGAGCAGTTGCTGGGCGCCCAGGCCGCCATGGTTGAGCAGGGTGGCAAGGTGCTGCTGGAAATGAAACAGCTGGCCCCGGAAACCGGCCTGGTATCACCGGGCATCGTGGATGTGACCGGTCTGGACCGGCCCGATGAGGAGCACTTCGGCCCGCTGCTTACAGTCTGCCGGTATCGCAGCTTTGACGATGCGCTGGCGTTGGCCAACGATACCCGTTTCGGGCTGTCGGCCGGCATCCTGACCGACGACCGCAAGCTCTATGAGCGCCTAGCCGAGGAAGTCCGGGCGGGCATCGTCAACTGGAACCGGCCACTGACCGGAGCCAGCAGTGCGGCTCCCTTCGGCGGCGTTGGTGCCAGCGGCAATCATCGCCCCAGTGCCTATTACGCGGCCGACTATTGTGCCTGGCCCATGGCTTCTCTGGAGGCGCGCAAGGCTGAAAAACCCGAGAGCCTGGCGCCCGGGCTCGATTTTGACTGACAGGAATCCCCGCCATGGTTAAACACGCAGTGGAAGTCAATTTTGATGGCCTGGTGGGGCCGACCCACAATTACGCGGGCCTGTCCTGGGGCAATGTGGCTTCACGGTCCAATGTGAACGCGGTGTCCAACCCCAGGGAGGCTGCGCTTCAGGGGTTGGCGAAGATGAAGCGCCTGGCCGACCGGGGCTATGTCCAGGGCGTCCTGCCACCCCATGAGCGCCCTCATATCCCGACATTGCGCGGCCTCGGGTTCGAAGGTGATGACCGGCAGGTGCTGGAGCAGGCCCGGCGCAAGGCGCCGGGCATTCTGGCGTCGGTATCGTCGGCTTCGGCCATGTGGACAGCAAACGCTGCCACGGTGTCACCGAGTGCCGATACGGCGGATCACCGGGTGCATTTCACTCCGGCCAATCTCAATGCCAAATTCCATCGCTCCATCGAACATGCGGTAACGGGCAGGACGCTGCGCTCCATTTTTGCCGACGAAAGCTATTTCGCCCACCATCCGGCGCTGCCGGCGGTGAGCCAGTTCGGTGACGAGGGCGCCGCCAACCACACACGCCTGTGTGGCCGTTACGGGGAGCCGGGCGTGGAACTGTTCGTTTACGGCCGTGAAGGCTTCAACGAGTCTGCGCCGGCGCCGCGGCGGTATCCGGCGCGTCAGACGCTGGAGGCATCCCAGGCCATTGCCCGCCTGCACGGACTAACCGACCGCCATGTGGTCTTCGCCCAGCAGAATCCCGAAGCCATTGATGCCGGCGTGTTCCACAACGACGTCATTGCCGTTGGCAACGGCAATACCCTGTTCTATCACGAGATGGCCTTTCTGGAAGAGCAGCGGGTACTGGATGAACTGTCGGACCGGTTGACGGGCGCTTCACTGGAAACCGTGCGGGTATCCGGTGCAGAAGTGCCCATTGAGGATGCGGTGGCCTCCTACCTGTTTAACAGCCAGTTGCTGAACACGCCCGATGGCATGTTGCTGGCCGTACCCGGCGAGTGCCGGGAAACCCCTTCGGTCAGCCGCTATCTTGATGAGCTGCTGGCCAGCAATGGTCCGATCACCTCGGTGGAGGTCTTCGACGTCAAGCAGTCCATGCGCAATGGCGGTGGTCCTGCCTGCCTGCGGTTGCGGGTGGCGCTCAATGATGACGAGTTGCATGCCCTCAATCGGGGGGTGATCCTGACGGATGACCTTTACCAGCGCCTGACAGCCTGGGTGGAAGCCCACTACCGGGACCAGCTCAGTCATGAGGATCTGGGGGATCCGATGCTGCTGGAGGAGGTGCGCAAGGCGCTGGATGAACTGACGGGCATCCTTGGCCTTGGCAGTATCTACGATTTCCAGCTTTAGGTTCTAGTCCGGGCGGGCAATGGAATGGCTGAGCATGTCCATGGTATGCCGGATCAGTGATTCCGCCGGGAACGCCCTGTCCTGGCCCGCCTCGGCCTGGCACAGCATGATCACCCCGTGCAGGGCACCCCGAAGATAGAGGGCTGTCCGGGCCGGTGATTCAACCCGCCGGGCACAGAGGGTACCGTCGTCCAGGCCGCGACGGATGGTCCCTTCCATCAGTGCCATCAGTTCATTCTTGGATTCCACAATGGCCCGGGCCTGGTCTTCATCGGCCTCAGCGATGGCCGTCGAGGCTTTGGTCAGGGCATTGAAGTAGTCCGGTGATTCCAGGTAGAAACGGTAATACGCCTCGCCCATGGCGCGAATCTGGGCCAGCCCCGTTTCTACCCCTTCCAGTGCCTCCCGGAACCGGGCCACCAGGCTTTCGCCCGCTCTCAGCATGATGCCCCGCTGTATGGCCGCCTTATCCTTGAAGTAGACGTAGAGCAGGGCCCGACTGAGGCTGGCCGAGCGGGCGATGTCGTCCATCGACGTACGCTCATAGCCTTTTTCCGGAAACACCTGTTCGGCGGCATCCAGGATGGCGTCATACCTGGCCTGTTTTTCCCGTTCCCGTCTCGATTTCAGGGAGTCATTCATGGTGCGGATGGATCCTTGTTGCCTGGCTTCAGGGTACCTGATCCGGAATAAGAACCGAATATTGACAATTTGTCAAAGAGTGACATGATGTCGTAATCGTCTGATTAACACCCTGTCATGTCGGTGTCGGTCCGATGTTCCGGACAAACAACAAAAAGAGGTCGCCAAACCGTGCTGTGTTTTCCTTCCTCCCCCTTGCGTTCCGGTGGCTTGCTGGTGCTGGTGTTTGTATTCGCGCTGGTGGGCTGTAAACCGGAGTCTGCGAACAGCCAGGACGCTGCCACCGTCTCTGTGCGCGTGGCGCCGGTCACCGCAGGTGAAACCGTGGAGGCGCCGCTGCGGTTTGCCGGCGTGGTTCGCGCCGTGCAGCGGGCCACGCTGACGTTCCAGGTCAGCGGGACGCTTCGGGAGCGGCCGGTGGAGTTGGGGCAGTCGGTCGATCCCGGCCAGTTGCTGGCCAGACTCTACAACCCGGCGCTGCAGCCAGCGCGGGATTCCGCAGCGGCCCGGCTGCGGGAGCTGGAAACCCGGTTCGATCAGGCGCAGCGGGAGTGGCAGCGAGCCAGCCGCCTGCATGAGCGGGGCGTGGTCTCCGAGCAGGAGCTGGAACAACTGGCGGCCCGCCGGGATGCGCTGCGGGCCGGTATGGCAACGGCCGAAGCGGAACTGGCGGAAGCCAGTCGTCTGCTGGAGGAAAGCGTGCTCAGGGCACCGTTTGCCGGCCAGGTGGAAGCCCTGCCGGTAGAACCTGATGAGTTTGTCAGTGCCGGTCAGCCGGTGGTTCGCCTAGCCTCACCCTCCGGCCTGGAAGTGGAGGTCCGGTTGCCGGCCTACCTGCTGGACCGGGTGGCACCGGGGCAATCTCTGCCGGTCTGGCTGGTCCGCCAGCGGGATGTGGAGCCCCGGCAGGGGACCGTGGTCGAGGTAGCCCGGGGCAGCGCTGTTCGGGGTGAGCTGCACCCGGTGCTGGTCAGCCTGCCGCCGGCAAGCATGGAAACCGGAGCGCCGGTGGAAGTGGGAATCATGCCGGAGCGTAACGACGGTGTCAGTGTGCCGTTGCTGGCGGTGATTCGTGACGCCAATGGCACCGCGGTCTATCGGGTCCGCGACTCGGTGGTCGAACGGGTACCGGTCACAGTGGACCGGGTGATGGGCGAGCGCGCGATTCTGGCGAACAGCCCCCTGACTTCGGGGGAACAGGTGGTTTACGCCGGCATGAGTCGTCTGGTGGACGGTGACCGGGTGGAGATCCACTGATGGTTCGTCGTCTGCTGCATTATCAACGTCTTCTGGGCATGGTGGTCACCATGCTCTGTCTGCTGGGCGTGGCGGCCTACAGCACCATGCCCCGGCAGGAAGATCCGTCGTTTCCGGATCGTGCCGGTCTGATCACTGCCCATTATTCCGGGGCCAGCGCCGAGACAGTGGAGCGTCTGGTTCTGCGGCCGCTGGCGGAGGAGCTCCGCCAAGTAGAGGAAGTGGATTACAGCGAGGGCACCGCACGAACCGGTGTCGCTCTTGTCCGGATGCGCCTTCAGGACGATATCTACGACACCGATGCCGCCTGGGACCGGGTACGCCAGGCCATGGATCGGGCACGTCTGGATTTCCCGGACGGTGTCGGCCAGATGACCCTTGATGACCGTGTCATCGACATTCCCGCCGTCGTGCTGGCGGTTGCCGGCTCGCCGTCGGTGGCAGAGCTCAGTGAGGTGGCTGAACGTCTCAAGCGCAACCTGTCGGATATCCCGGGGGTGTCGCGAATCGAACTGGAGGGTGATGCGGATGAGCAGATCACCCTGGCGCTGGATGACGCCGCCCTGTTCCGGCTGGGCGTGTCACCCCAACGGATTCTGGATACCCTGAGCCGCCGCAACCAGACCATCACCGGTGGCTTCGTGGTGGTGGATGGCCGGCGCCTGTCGGTGCTGCCCAACTCCGAATTTACGGACATGCAGGCCATCCGGGCCACCCCCATCGAATTGCCGGACGGTTCCCAGGTGCCCCTGTCGGCGGTGGCCGAGGTCTGGCGCGGGCCGGCGGAGCCACGTCAGCCGGAAACCTGGTACGACGGCGAGCGGGCGGTGCTTTTGTCCATCATCATGGAAGAGGACACCACCGATGCCATCCGTTTTGGCCAGAGCGTGCGTGAGCGACTGACCGAAATCCGGCCGGATTTTGCGCCTTACGACATCCACGAAATGTTCTTCCAGCCCGACAAGGTGGCGGAACGCCTGAACAACCTGGCCTGGAGCCTGGTGCTGTCGGTTCTGATCATCGTCGCGGTGGTGTTTACGGGCATGGGTATCCGCATGGGGCTGCTGGTGGCGTCCATCCTGCCCATGGTGGCGCTGATCAGCGTGGGTCTGTATGACCTGGGCGGGGGCGTGCTGCACCAGATCGCGGTGATCGGCATGGTGATTTCCCTGGGTATCCTGATCGACAATGCCATCGTCATCGTCGAGAACATTCAGGGCCACCTCGATGAAGGTATACGCCGGCTCGATGCCCTGCGCCGGGCAGTGTCGGAACTGGCCGGGCCACTGGGCGCCTCGACCGGTACCACCCTGGCCGCCTTCGCGCCCCTGCTGATGGCCAAGGGCGGTACGGCGGACTTCACCCGCGGCGTACCGGTGATGATCATGCTGACCCTGTCGGTCAGTTATCTGCTGGCGATCTCGGCAGTGCCGTTGCTGGCGGCCCGGTTCCTGAAACGCAGTGGCAGTGGCCACCGTGACCGCCTGATCGGCCTGGCCCGTTTTCTGGGACGGCTGGTGCAGCGTTACCCCGGTCGCCTGATACTGGCCGGCCTGGTGCTGGTGGCCATCAGTGTGGGCATGACGCCGTTCATGGCCCAGCAGTTTTTCCCCAACGCCGACCGGCCACGGGTCATTGTCGAACTGCACATGCCGGAGGGCACCGACCAGGCCCGGACCGGGCAGGCGGCCTCCGAGCTGGAGCACGCCCTGCGCCAGCGCCCGGACGTCCTGGATGTGCACCGGTTCGTTGGCTTTTCCGGCCCGAGTTTCTACTACAACCTGCGGCGTTCTCCGGATGCGCCCAACCTGGCCCGGCTGGTGGTGCGCACGCCCACCCTTGAGGACACCACCGATCTGATGCACTGGATCCGTGAGCGGGTGGCCCGCAATCTGCCGGACCTGACCATTGATGTCGGCATTCTGGGGCAGGGCCCGGTACGCAAAGCGCCGGTAGAAGTGCGGGTGTTCAATGCCGACGATGCCCGGCGGGCCACGGCCGTGCGCCAGGTCTACAGGCTGCTTCGGTCGGCCCCGGGCACCGTGGACGTACGCCACGACCTGGACATCGGCGTGCCCGGTATTGCCATTAACGTGGACGATGCCACCGCTGCCCGCTACGGCCTGACCCGGGCGGATGTGGCCAACAGCCTGTACGGGCAGAGCTTCGGGGCCGTGGCGGAGCGTTTCCGCCAGGGCGATGATCCGGTTCCCATCGTCCTGCGCTCCCGGGAAGGCACGTCACTGGCTCTGGACCGGTTGTTGTCCGTTAATATCTACAACGCTCAGGGCGATGCCATCCCTCTGTCCGCTGTCGCCACGGTGGAGACCGAATGGCAGCCGGCGGTGCGTTACCTTCGCAACGAGGCGCCGGTCAATTCGGTGCTGGCCAACCTGGAAGTCGGATTCAGTTTCAGTCAGGCGCTGGATGGCCTGCGTGCCGGGCTGGCGGAGCAACCCTTGCCTCCGGGGACACGGCTGGAAATGGGCGGTGATGCCGAGGGTTCCAGTGATGCCAATACCGCCCTGCTGAAGTCCGCGCCCATTGGCATACTGCTGCTTCTGTTCTTCCTGCTGATCCAGTTCAATTCCTTCCGGCGGGTGGGCATCATCCTGCTCACCGTGCCCCTGTCGGCGGTGGGGATCTTCCCGGGACTGGTGTTGTCCGGTTCGCCGTTTGGTTTCCAGTCGCTGCTCGGGGTTATCGCCCTGGTGGGGATCGTGGTCAACAATGCCATTGTTCTGCTGGATGTCATGGATCGGGAACTGGCGCGGGGCAGGGATATCCATGGCGCGGTCCGGACGGCCGTGGAGCGCCGGACCCGGCCAATCCTGCTGACCACCGCGACCACAGTGGCGGGGCTGTTGCCGCTGGCGTTTTCCAGCTCCACCCTGTGGCCGCCCATGGCCTGGGCGATCATCTCCGGTCTGCTGGCATCCACCGTGCTGACCCTGCTGGTGGTGCCGTCTGTGTGTGCGAAAGTGCTCAGGGCGCCGGTGCCCGAGCCGGAGAATGCGCCGGCCTGACCAGCAGGCCGACCCGGTGCCCGACCGGCACCTCCCGGTTCGGGAAGACAATGGCCTCCGGCACGCTGCCGACCTGGTAGCGTGTCTGGTCATCCTCCCAGATGACCGTACCCGGTGAATACTCGGTGAAATTGGCAACATCGTCGGGGATGTGGAAGCGGAACCCGTCGCCGGTGTTCAGAATTTCATGCACCACCTCAAACACGGTGAGCTGCCCGGTGGCGTGGTCGCATCCGGGCGCGATCTGCCCCTGAAATCGCCGGCGCAGGGCCTGCTTAATGCTACCGAAGCGGCTCAGGTCATTCTGGCCGAACGGCCGCACCTTGCCCAGCTCGATGGTGAAGCTCTCGGCGTTCAGCTCACTGGCGGAAAAGGCCGAGAACACCGTTGATTCCTTGTGCTGTAACAGCAGCGTTTCCACCTCGGCTTCCAGCAGGAAGTCGCACTGTTCCCGGGGCGGCGCTGAACGGCCTTCCAGGTAGGGATACAGGGCGAAGCGTTCGCGCCGGGATGGCCGGATGGCGGTGTGCAGATCGTAATGGCTCAGGGCCAGTTCCGGGTAGGTGTCCGCGAAAGCCCGGCAGACGCCTTCGAGCAAGCGGGCCCGGTCGGCTTCCGGCTCACCCCGGTACTCCTTGCGTCCATGGGCGCCGTTGAATAACCGATTCAGATTGACGCCGGTGAAGCGCTCGCCGGCAACCATGGCCGGTGGGTTGCCCAGGATCAGCAGGAGCGGGCAGCCCGGTGACCAGCGCCCCTCAAGCAGCTCTGACACCAGACCGTTGAGCACTTCAATGGGCGCCGTCTCGTTACCGTGGATGCCCGCCGAGACCATCAGGGCCTCCCGGTGCCGGTTGTCGGCGAGGTCGGGCGGTGTGATCCACAGAACGCCGAGGGCTTTGCGCAGGATTCGGGTGCCGTCGTGCAGCACCATGCTGGTTTCCGGGCATTCCTGGCCGGCGCAGGCGAGGGTATGGGCCAGCCAGTCGCTGTGGGTGTCAAAGAGTGGTCTGGATGTATTCATGGCTTCCCCGGGATGTACAGCGATCGGTGCCTGAGCAGATAGCAGACCTCGGGCAGTCGGCAGGGTCCGGCATCCGGGAACCGCTACGAGCACGTCCATGTGCGCTTCTCTCAGGCCGTCCCTGGCCTTCGAGATTCCCGGATGCCGGACCCTGCCGACTGAGTGCTATCCCTGAAGATCAGGAACTGACCGGCTTCTGATGCCGCAACAGGTGATTTTCCAGCTTCCGGAAGGCGAACACCAGCATGAAGGTCAGGGCCATGTAGCACAGGGCCACAAAGATGAAGGCATCAAAGGGTGCATAAAACCGGGAGTAGATGTTCCGGGCTGCCCCGGTGAGGTCCACGATGGTGACCACGCTGGCGATGGCGCTGGCATGGAGCATGAAGATCACTTCGTTGGAATAGGCCTGCACCGCGCGGCGGGCGGCACTGGGCAGTACGATCCGGCGCAGTCTCAGGAACCAGTTCATGCCGTAGGCTTTGGCGGCTTCGATCTCCCCGTAGGGGGTGGCGGCTATGGCGCCACGGATAATTTCGGTGGTGTAGGCCGCCGTGTTCAGGGTAAAGGCCAGAAGCGCCGGGTACAGGGGCTCCTTGAAGATGTCCCACCAGAAGGTGTCCTGAATGCCGGGGATCTGGGCGACGCCGTAGTAGATGATGTAAAGCTGGATCAGCAGGGGCGTGCCCCGGAACAGGTAGGTGTAGAGCCAGACCGGGCCGGACACGAATGGATTGCGCACGGTGCGCAGGATGGCCAGGGGCACAGCGACCAGCAGGCCGATGACCAGTGACAGGAATACCAGATGCACGGTGGTCACCAGGCCATCCCAGTATTCCATGAGGGTCATGGCGGTGAAGATGTCGTTCTGGTTCAGCCATTGGGCGATAAAGTCGGGCATGCCTTATCCTCCCTGCACCACGCCGACATTGGCGCGTTTGTCGAGCCATTTGATGAACAGCTCGGTGACCGCGGTCAGGGCCAGGTACACGGCCGCCACCGGGATAAAGAAGTGGAAGGGCATGCGTTCGGCCTTGGCGGCCTCCTCGGCAACCCGAACCATGTCGGTCAGGCCGATAATGGACACCAGGGCGGTGGTTTTCAGCAGCACCTGCCAGTTGTTGCCCACCCCGGGCAGGGCATGGCGCAGCATCTGTGGCACCATGATCCGGCGGAAAGTGTGCCAGCGGCTGAACCCGTAGGCCCGGGCGGCTTCAATCTGGCCACTCTCTACGGCCAGGAAGGCGCCCCGGAAGGTTTCCGTCATATAGGCGCCGAAAATCAGCCCGATCGTGACCACGCCGGAGATGAACGGATCGAACTGGAAGAAAAACTCGATTTCGTGGTTGTACCACAGATAGTCGGAGAGTGTGTTCACCATTACCTGCCCGCCGTAGTAGAACAGCAGCATCATCACCAGGTCGGGAACACCTCGGATCAGGGTTGTGTACGTGGCCGCCACGCCGTGGGCGAAGCGGTTTCCGGAGAGCTTCGCGCTGGCTCCGAGCAGGCCCAGTGTGATGGACAGGGCCAGTGACAGAAAGGCAAGCTCAACGGTGACCACTGCCCCCTCTGCGAGAGCCGGGCCGTAGCCTTTAAGGTCGATCATGGAATTATCCGGTCATCAGGGGGTGGCCGAAGCCACCCCGCTGGCTTCTTACATCTTGATGTCGTAGCTGAAGTACTTCTGCATGATGGCGTCGTAGGTGCCATCTTCCTTCAGGGTGGCAAGGGCTTCGTTGACTTCCTCGGCCAGGTCGGCATCACGCTTGCGCATGGCAACGCCAACGCCCTGTCCCAGTTTGACTGGCTCACCGGCTTCCTTGAAACCATCCTTGTTCAGAATGGTCTGTTCGCCTACCGGGTAGTCCACGAAGACCACATCCAGACGCTCGCCTTCCAGGTCCAGCGCCATGTCCTCGGCCGTGGTGTAGCGCTTGATGGTCACAACGCCGCCCATGTTTTCGGTTACGAAGGTATCCATGGTGGTGCCGCGCTGAACGCCAACGGTTTTACCTTCCATGGCGTCCATGTCGGTCACGTCGGTGTCGAAGCTGTCATGGGCGAACCAGCCACCCGGTGTGATGTAGTACGGCTCAGAGAACAGTACGCGCTCGGCACGCTCGGGCGTAATGGACATGGAAGACATGATCAGATCGAATTTCCGGGCCAGCAGGCCGGGGATCATGCCGTCCCACGCCTGGATGACAAATTCGCAGTTGGCTTCCATTTCCTCGCACATGGCATCGGCCAGCTCCACTTCGAAGCCGGTGAGTTCGCCGTTGTCGTCCTTGTATTCGAACGGTGCGTAGGGAACGTCAAATGCAATCCGCAGGTTCTGGTCCTGGGCCTGGGCGCCACCGGCGGCCATGGTCAGGGCGATACTGGCTGCTGCAAACAGTTTTTTCATGCGTCACTTCTCCGGTCATTTGCCTTGATGGCTTTGTTTCTTATCGAAGTTTCCGGCTTCAAGATAGCACCGGTTTTCAGAACTTGGGAGCAAGAAACTGCTTCATTCGTTCAGAATCGGGGTTGTTGAACACCTTATCCGGGGTTCCCTGCTCCTCGATCACGCCCTGATGCAAGAACAGGACCTGAGTAGACACATCCCTTGCAAAAGCCATTTCGTGGGTCACCACGATCATGGTGCGGCCTTCCTCGGCCAGGCTCTGCATGACTTTCAGTACCTCGCCCACCAGTTCCGGATCAAGTGCCGAGGTGGGTTCGTCAAACAGCATCACTTCTGGCTCCATGGCCAGGGCCCGGGCGATCGCGGCCCGTTGCTGCTGGCCGCCCGACATCTGGGCCGGGTAGTAGTCCTTGCGTTCGTAGATACCCACCTTGTGGAGGTAGGCCTCCGCCCGCTCGATGGCTTCCTTTTTGGGCACCTTCAGGACGTGTACCGGAGCTTCGATGATGTTTTCCAGAACGGTCATGTGGGACCAGAGGTTGAAACTCTGGAACACCATCGAAAGCCGGCTGCGAATCAGTTCAACCTGCCGGTTGTCGGCAGGAATGCGCTCGCCTTTGCGGTTCTCGGTGAACCGGATCGGGTCACCGTGCACAATAATGTCGCCGGCGGTGGGAGTTTCCAGCAGATTGATGCAGCGCAGGAAGGTGCTCTTGCCAGAGCCGGAACTGCCGATCAGCGAAACCACATCCCCCTTGCGTGTCTCCAGCGAGATGCCCTTGAGCACTTCAAGCTGGTCGAAGGTTTTGTGGATGTCCCTGCAGATCAGGGGCGCGGGCTCCGCCATGGTTGACTCCTGGCTATTGTTCAAAGGCGCATGTTTTACGGACTGTCGTCACGGAAATCAATACCGAGTTGCTATATTACGGCAAGATCGGGGCCAAAAACCCCGCCCGTCATTCTGGCTTAATTACTGATCAACGCAAGTGTTGCGCTATTGCCGCTCTTCGGTGTCGGTCATCAGGTTTTCCAGTTCCTCCGGCGCGGGTACCCGAAGCAGTTGTTCCCCCTGTTTTTCCATCTCCAGCAGTGTCTGGCGGACAAACCGGACGTGCGCTGTCGCCACCTTTCGGGCCTGTTCGGGTTTGGCAGCCATGATGGCTTCGTATAACTGGCGATGATGCCGGGTGATGCGGCTGCGCATCTCCTCCCGTGGGTTCAGGTTCGATACGGATGCCTGCACGGTCAGCAGCATCATGTTTTTCAGACCGCTGAGTACATGCACCAGCACCGGGTTGTGGGAGGCCTCAACAATGGCCTGGTGGAAGCCGTGATCCGGCCGGGCGTTGCTCAGCGGATCGGTCTGCTCCAGCGCCTGATAGGCCTGGGTCAGGCGGTGCCGGTCCAGGTTGGTGGCCCGCTGGGCGGCGAGAAACGCTGCCTGGCCCTCCAGTTGCTCACGTACTTCGAGCAGGTCGAACAGGGTGCGGGAATGGCCCTGGTAGAGATACATCAGCGGGCTGTCAGAGCGGCGATTGTCGGAATCCGGGACAATGCTGGCCACAAAGGAGCCCTTGCCATGGTGTGTTTCGACGACGCCGCGGGCCTGGAGTTCGTGCAGGGCTTCCCGGACCACGGAGCGGGAAACCTGGAGTCGGGCCGACAGCTGGCGTTCGGAGGGCATCTTCTGCCCGGGGGCCAGTCCGCCTTCGAGAATCAGATGTTCAAGCCGGTAGGAGATGTCTCTGGATATGCCCATGTCTTGCTGGTCTGACCAGTTTTGGTGTTTTCCGGTAGTTTAGGCGATAACTCCGGGTGACCACAAACTGCCCGGCAGGCGGTGGCTTAGCGGAAGTCAGGGTAGAGCCCGGCGAACAAACTGGTCTGACCAGTGGCAAAAATTATGGACGTGCGGAGCGAATACAAAGACCATCTGCGGTACGTCGTGGTAACCAAACCGAAAACAAAAGAGGTACCGACCATGCTGACCTTCAAGCGGCTTTCCATAGAAGACGCACGACTGCTGATTGCCGGGGCTGCGGAAAAAGCCCGGGACATCGGGGTTCCCATGTGCATCGCCATTGTCGACGAATCCGGCAACCTGATTGCGTTCGAGCGTATGGACGGTGGCAAAACCAGCAGTGTCCTCATTGCCCAGGACAAAGCCTATACCGCCGCTGCCGCCCGCAAGGCGACCCACGAATACAATGCGGCGAATGTGCCGGGCAGTCTGGCGTTTGGCATCCACACCGAAGCGGGCGGACGCATCAGTTCCGTTGGCGGCGGCCTGCCGGTCATCGTCGATGGCGAGGTGGTGGGCGGCATCGGGCTGAGTTCCGGCACCCCCCAGCAGGACATGGATTGCGCCCAGGCCGGAATCGATTACTTTCAAGGCAAACGCCAATAATTACCCGAGAATGTCATGACAACCGAATCCATACCCAGCAAACATCGGCTGGCGGACGAGTTCCGGTCATTCATCGACCCGGAATTTGTCATTACCGATGATGAAACCCTCAAGCCTTACGAGTGTGATGGCCTGGCGATGTACCGCGAGATGCCCATGCTGGTGGTGCTGCCCGAGACCGTGGACCAGGTCCAGCGGGTAATGCGCATCTGCCACGAACAGGGTGTACCGGTGGTGGCCCGGGGCGCGGGAACCGGCCTTTGCGCCGGTGCCATGCCGCACCGGGAAGGCGTGGTGTTGTCGCTGGCCAAGTTCAACCGGATTCTGGACATCGATCCGGTCGCCCGCACCGCCCGGCTGCAGCCGGGGGTGCGAAACCTGGCGATCAGCGAGGAGGCCGCGGCGCACGGGCTGTATTACGGGCCGGACCCGTCCTCCCAGATTGCCTGCACCATTGGGGGCAACGTGGCGGAGAACTCGGGTGGCGTCCATTGCCTGAAGTACGGCCTGACCGTTCACAACATCCTCAGTGTCGAGATGGTCACCGCCGAGGGCGATCGGGTGACCGTGGGCAGTGACGGCCTGGACAGCTGCGGTATGGACCTGCTGGCCCTGATGACCGGTTCGGAAGGGCTGCTCGGGGTGGTGACGGAGGTCAAGGTCAAACTGCTGCCCACCCCGGAAGTGGCCCAGGTGATCATGGCCGGTTTCGACAGTGTCGAGAAAGCCGGTGATGCGGTCGGCGGTGTGATCTCGCACGGGATCATTCCGGGCGGTCTGGAGATGATGGACGGGCACGCCATTATTGCCGCGGATGATTTCTGCGGCGCCGGCTACCCCAGGGATGCTAAAGCCCTGCTGCTGTGCGAGGTGGATGGCACCCGCGAGGAAGTGGATGAGCACATTGCCGAGGCCGAGGCCCTGTTCCGCAAACTCGGCGCCACCTCCATCCGAACCTCCGGCAGCGACGAGGAACGGGCGCTTTTATGGAAAGGGCGCAAGTCGGCATTCCCCGCGGTCGGTCGGATCTCGCCCGATTACTACTGCATGGACGGCACCATTCCCCGGCGTTACCTGGCGCATGTGCTGCTCGAAATGGAAAAAATGACCGAGGAATTCGGACTGCGGGTGGCCAATGTGTTCCATGCCGGCGATGGCAACCTGCACCCGCTGATCCTGTTTGATGCCAACGTGCCCGGTGAGTTCGAGCGTACCGAAGCCTTTGGCAGCCGGATTCTGGAGCTCTGTGTGGAAGTCGGTGGCTGTATTACCGGCGAGCATGGCGTGGGCGTGGAGAAGATCCGGCAGATGGCGGTTCAGTTCAGCGATGACGAACTGCAGCAGTTCCATGACGTCAAGGCCGCCTTTGATCCCACCGGCATTCTGAACCCGGGCAAAGGGGTTCCGACGCTCAGGTTCTGTCAGGAATACCGGTCCATCGAACACAAGCAACACAAGCACGAACAGACGGATGCCGCCCATGGCTGATAACACCCAACAGATACAGGAGCAGGTGCTCCAGGCCCGTGACAGCGGGCATAAACTCAATATCGTCGGTGGTGGCACCAAGTCGTTTATGGGCCGCACCGCGGATGAAACCGCAGATACCCTGAACCTGGCGGACCATTCCGGCATTGTGGAATACCATCCGGTCGAACTGGTCATGACCGTCCGGGCGGGCACACCGCTGACCGAGATTGAAGCCGCACTGGCTGAACACGATCAGTGCCTGCACTTCGAGCCGCCCCGGTTTGGTGACGCCGCCACCATCGGCGGCACACTGGCCTGTAACCTCTCCGGCCCGGCGCGGCCATGGAGCGGTTCGGTGCGTGATCAGGTACTGGGCGTCCGGCTGATCAATGGCAAGGGCGAGCACCTGCGCTTTGGCGGCCAGGTGATGAAGAACGTGGCCGGCTATGACGTCTCCCGTCTGCAGGCCGGCGCCCTGGGTACCCTGGGCGTGATGACCGAAATCAGCCTGAAAGTCATGCCCCGTCCGGCGTCGTCCCTGACACTGGTGCAGGCCATGTCACCGGACGAGGTGATTGACTACATGAACCGCCGGGCAGCAGAGCCCAAACCGATCACCGGCGCCTGTTGGGTCGACGGCAAGGTTTATCTGCGTCTGAGCGGCGCCCGTTCGGCGGTCGAGGCCACCGCGGACAAGTGGTCCGGCGAGGTCATGGAAGGCGGTGAGACCTTCTGGCAGCAGGTGCGCGATCTTCAGCACAGCTTTTTCGCGGACGATGATCAGCCGTTATGGCGGTTTTCTGTGGGATCCACCGCAGCCATCGATGCCGGTCGGGGCGACTGGTTTATCGACTGGGCCGGCTCCCAGCGGTGGCTGAAAGGCGAGGGCGATCTGGCTGAGATGGAAGCGTTGGCCACCGCCGCCGGCGGTCAGGTCAGCCTGTTCCGGGGCGGTGACCGTCACGGAGAGGTCATGCACTCCCAGCCTCAGGCGCTGAAAACCATTCAACGCCGAGTGAAGCAATCGTTCGATCCCGATGGCCTGTTCAATCCGGGCCGTCTCTACAGTTGGTTGTAATTATGCAGACGAATCTGGTTCAACAATTTGCCAATACACCGGAAGGACAGGAAGCCGAAGACATTCTCCGGGCCTGTGTTCACTGTGGATTCTGCACGGCCACCTGTCCGACCTATCAGGAACTCAATGACGAGCGGGACGGGCCTAGGGGGCGCATCTATCTGATGAAGATGTTCCTGGAGGGTGGGGAAGTCACGGAAAAAACCCGGGAACACCTGGACCGCTGCCTGACCTGCCGCAGCTGTGAAACCACCTGCCCGTCCGGCGTACAGTACGGCCGGCTGGTGGACATCAGCCGGGGCCTGCTGGACCGGGAAATGCCCCGCTCACCCCGGGAACGCTGGGTGCGCTGGGGTCTGACCCGGGTGCTGCCAAATCGCCAGCTGTTTGGTTCCATGCTCAAGCTGGGCCAGGCCTTCCGGCCCGTATTGCCACAGGCGCTGCGCGCCAAGGTGCCGCCCCGGCGCCAGGCCAGCCCCTGGCCGGCCAGCAGTCATAGCCGGGTGGTGCTGGCACTGGCCGGCTGTGTCCAGCCCTCGGCCACTCCCAACACCAACGCGGCGGCGGCGCGGGTTCTGGACAAGCTGGGCATTACGCTGGTCGAGGCGCCGGAAGCTGGCTGCTGCGGGGCGGTTAATTACCATCTGTCGGAACACGAACGTGGTCTCGAGCAGATGCGCCGGAATATTGATGCCTGGTGGCCTGCTATTGAGGCCGGGGCCGAGGCCATTGTGATGACCGCTTCAGGTTGTGGTGCGATGGTTCAGGATTATGGCCATCTGCTGAAGGATGATCCGGTCTACGCCAACAAGGCGAAGCGGGTCAGCGAGCTGTGTACGGATCTTGGTGCGTTCCTGCTGAACGAGGACCTGGAGCCCCTGAAAGCCAGCGCCGGGGCCGGAAAGGTTGCGTTTCACTGCCCCTGCACCCTGCAGCACGCCATGAAACAGACAGGTGTCGTGGAGCAGGTGCTGACCCGTGCCGGCGTGGATCTGGCCCAGACCCGCGACAAACACCTGTGCTGTGGTTCGGCAGGTACCTATTCGGTTCTGCAGCCGGAGATGAGCCAGAAGCTGCTGGATAACAAGATCAAGGCGCTGACGGTGGAGGACCCGGTGAGGATTGTCACTGCCAACATTGGCTGCCAGTTGCACATTGAGAGCAAGGCGCAGGTGCCGGTACATCACTGGATTGAGTTGTTGGATCGGTAGTATCCCGTCGACAGCAAATACGGGTATAGTCAGAAGGGCCGGTGCAGGGATTGCATCGGCCTTTCTGTTTGCCAGTACATCACAGGATGTGATCATGAAACCAGGGATCAGGGCTTTAACCCTGCTGCTGAGCAGCGGGCTTGCAGTAACCGCGAGCGCCGAGGTATATCGGTGGACCGATGCCAGCGGCGCTGTGCATTTCTCGGACACACCGCCAGACACCGGGCAGCCGGCGAGGGTGGAACTGCGGGAACCTGTGACGGTTCCGATGGCGGATAACATCGGGCAGGCGGAGCGGGTCCGCAAGAGTCGTAAGGCCGTTGGCCGCATGCTGGCCCCGTCCGGCGAGGATCGCTACCGCCAGGAAAAACAGCAGGCCCAGGCCCGGGCCGCCCGATGCCGGAAGCTGAACCAGCGGCTTGAGCGGATTCAGGCGCAGTTGCGGCGCGGTCACAGCAATGAACGGGGCAACCGGCTCAGGGAGCAAAAACGGGAGGTTGGGGATCAGTACAGCCGCGAGTGCATACTGAACTGAGTTCGTCTGCAGTGCGGCAACTTCGGAAACTTCTCATTGCTATTTAATAACGGTTATTGTTAGCTATCTACCTGATTCTCAGGAGGGTAGATGTTGTCGCATTTTCAGCTTGCATTGATGCTTGGCATGACCGTGGCGCTTGGGCCCCTGGCCCTGGACGCCTATCTGCCGGCATTTCCCGACATGGCCGACGGCTTTTCCGTGCCCCATGCCGATATCGGCCTAAGCCTCAGTGCCTATGTCTTTACGCTTGGTCTGGCCCAGTTGGTTGGCGGGCCCCTGTCCGACCGTTACGGGCGTAAACTGATTCTGTTTGGCGGGCTGACGGTGTTCGCCGCCGCCGGGCTGATGATTGCCCAGTCCGGCACCCTGGGGGAACTGGTGTTCTGGCGGGTGATTCAGGGCATTGGCGGGGCTTTCTGTGCGGTGTCGGTCCCTGCCATCGTGCGGGATCAGACCAGTGGCCAGGAGTCGGCGCGCCTGTTCGGGCTGATCGGCCTGATCATGTTCATCGCACCGGCAGCGGCGCCGTCACTGGGTGCTTTTACGCTGAGCCTGGGTGACTGGCACTGGATATTCGTAGTGCTGGCTGTCTATGCCGTCTTCCTGGCCTTTGTACTGCAAACTGCGCTGTTTCCTCGTCTGGCTCCCAAACCCAGGGCCACCACGCCGGTCAGCACCCTGGTGACCAACTATGGCCTGGTGCTGCGGCACAGCGCCACCATGCGCTTTGTTGGCATCCAGGTACTCTGTTTCAGCACCATGCTGCTGTTCATCACGCATTCCTCATTTATCTACCAGGAATGGTTCGGCCTGTCGAACAGCATGTTTTCGGTACTGTTTGCCGCCAATATTGTTTTCATGGCGGCGCTGAACCTGATCAACCGGCCGCTGTTGCGCCGGATACCATCCGTGCAACTGCTCCGGGTGCAGGTGATCATGCAGTTTGTGGCCCTGCTGGCCCTGGTGACCGTGGTCGCCATGGACGGCCCGTTCTGGGCGGTGGTGGCCTGCATGATCGCGGCCATTGGCTGCCAGGGCGGTATTGTGCCCAACAACATGGCCAACGCGCTGGAGTTCTTTCCCCATCTCGGCGGCACGGCGGCGGCCCTGCTGGGGGCGGCCCAGTTCACCCTGTCGGGCGGGATCAGTGCGCTGTCGTCGGCCTTTGGCGGCGACGCCCTGTTGCCGATTGTGGTGAGTATGCTGGCCTGCTCGACCGGGGCGACCCTGCTGGTTCTGGGTGCACCCGGTGCAGTGGCCCGGGAGAGACAGGCGGCTGCTGCCGCCTGAGGATTTCAGCGGGCGCTGGCCCGCCGGACATTGATCAATAGTGGGCTGCCCGTGGCCGGATCATGGGTGAGCTCGCAGTGTACTCCGTAGAGCTGCTCCACCAGTTCCGGCGAGACAATCTCGGCCGGAGCCCCTTCCCGGATGATCTCACCGGCCTTCATGGCCACCATGTGGTCCGAGTAGCGACAGGCGCTGGGCAGGTCATGAACCACCATGGCAATGGTCTTGCCCTGGGCACTGAGTTCGCGGATCAGCTCGAAGACTTCAATCTGGTGCCCCAGATCCAGGGCTGAGGTGGGTTCGTCCAGAAGCAGCAGAGGCGTCTGCTGGGCCACGGCCATGGCGATCCATGCCCGCTGGCGCTGGCCGCCGGACAGGGTGTCCAGGGCCCTGTCCGCCAGTTGTTCCATGTCTGCCGCCGTCATGGCCTCGTCATAGGCTCGCTGATCCTCACGGGACCACTGTTTCATCCATCCCTGATGCGGCTGGCGTCCGAAACGGACCAGGTCCCCGACCGTGAGCCCTTCCGGTGCGGTATTGTCCTGGGGCAGCAGGGCAAGCTTGCGCGCGACTTCCCGGGACGGGAGTGTGTGGATATCCTTGCCATCAAGCAGGACCGAGCCCTGTGCCGGAGTGTGAATACGGGCCAGGCCATTGAGCAGCGTCGACTTGCCGCAACCATTGGGGCCAACGATGGCCGTCACCCGGCCCGGGGGCAGGGCAACGCTCAGGTTCTCGGCCACGATAAAGCGACGGTGCGCCAGGGTAATGGCGTCGGCGGCCAGGGTCGACGTCTTGGTTGGACTCATGTCGGACTCCGTTGGGAAGGTCTCAGCAGTATCCACAGAAGATAGGGACTGCCAATAATGGCGGTAATGATCCCTACCGGTACTTCCAGAGGTGAAAACAGGGTTCTTCCAAGCAGGTCTGCGGTCACCATGAAGGTTGCGCCGGCCAGTGCGGAAGCGGTCAGTGGCACCTTGCCCGGGCGACAAAGCGTGCGGGCAAGTTCCGGCGCCAGCAGGGCAATCAGACCCACCGGGCCACAGACGGAAACGGCCAGCCCGGTCAGCAGCACCGACAGCCCAAGGCCGAGCACCCGGGTAGAGCGCAGGCGCGTGCCCAGGGCAATGGCAACCGGGTCAGAGAACTGCAGGGTGTTCAGGGCGCGGCTGATGCCCATCAGCGCGAGATAGCCGATGCCCAGCCCGACAGCCAGCACCAGGACGCTCTGGTCAGAGCGGGCATTGAGGCTGCCCACCGTCCACGGGTAGGCGGCGTTGGCCGTGTCGATGGCCACCCGGCTGAGCAGGACCTGGGTGGCCGAACCGGCAATGGCACCGATGCCGATGCCTGCGACGATGAAACGGTAACCCCTTGTGCCTTTTGCGCCCGCCAGCCCGAAGGCCAGGGCGGTGGCAACCGCGGCCCCGGTCAGCGCCATGGTGGACGGTGCTAGGGAGACCCCGATACCCACCACAGAAGCCACGGCAAAGGCTGTGGCTGCGTTATCAATGCCGATGATGCCGGGAGTCGCCAGCCGGTTGCGGGCCAGGGTCTGCATCAGGCACCCGGCCATGGCCAGGGCGGCTCCTGTCAGCAGCCCGGCTAGGGTCCTGTCCAGGCGCAACTGGTTTACCACAAGATCGGTCATGGGGTCGGCCTGGCCAGCCAGCGCCAGTGCCACCTCTGTTGGTGTCAGTTGCAGCGTGCCGATAGCCAGAGATGCCGTAATGGCTGCCAGCATGACCACGAACAGGGCGATATTGGTGATGGTGGTTCGCTTGTCGGGCAGTGTCATGTCGGGTCCTTGTCCGTTACAGCGAAGGCATACGGCCGGCCCTGACAATGGCCAGCAGGATGGGGGCGCCCACCAGTGCCGTGACAACGCCCAGGGGCATTTCGGCCGGGGCGGCAATCAGCCGGGAGACAATGTCGGCGGCCAGCAGGATGATCGGCCCGATGGGAGCACACAGCCACAGTGTCCGGCGAATGTCGGGGCCCGCCAGAGCGCGGGCGATAAATGGCACCACCAGCCCGACAAAAATCAGGGGGCCGGCCAGCGCGGTGGCGGAACCCACCAGCAGCGCGACGGACAGGGTGATCAGCAACCGGATACGGCCGGGATGATGTCCCAGGCCTACCGCTGCTTTCTCACCCAGGGCCATGGCGGCCAGAGGCCTGGCCACCATCACGATCATGACCAGGGCGAGGATGATCGAGGGCAGGGTGGCGCCAAGCATATCCAGGGGCTTGCCTGCGATACTGCCGGTGATCCAGAAACGGATTTCGTCGGCGGCCCGCTGGTCGACGAGCATAAGCATGGAGGTCAGTGCCATCAGCAGGCCGCTCAGAGTGGCGCCGGCCAGTACCAGCCGGACCGGATCGTTCCCCAGTCCCTGAACGCGGGTGGCCGCAATCACCAGGGCGCAGCCGGCCAGCGCCCCCAGTTGAGCTACCAGGGTGGTGAGGGTGGCGGTGGTTGCCCCCAGCAGGATCGCCAGCGCCACCGCAAAACCGCTGCCGGCGCTCACGCCCAGCAGTCCCGGTTCCGCCAGAGGGTTGCGCGTCATTGATTGCAGGAGTGCGCCGGCCAGCCCCAGGGCCAGGCCGGTCACCATGCCGATGATGGTGCGCGGCAAGCGTAGTTCCATCAGGACGAATCGTGCTTCATCCGTGCCGCCACCGGCCAGAACGGCCAGGGCTTCTGCCGGCGATACCGGGCCGGCGCCATACAGCAGGCTGCCGATTGCGACCAGCAGAAGTAAAAAAACCGCCGAAGCGAGCGGCGGAAGGAAGGCGCGAGACACAACCACGCGTTTTCTTGCAGATGTTGCCAAGATTCGTGACCTCAGGGATTCATGTCACGAACAGCAACCTCAATGTCATCAAGGATGGCAAGCACGGCCAGAGGGCCGGAAGCGCTGGTCCAGAGCTGACCGCTGACGGAGGCCACGCGGCCGGCCTCGACAGCCTCAAGGCGCGCAAATGCCGGGGATTTGCGAGCGGAGTCGAGCGCTTTCTGGCCATCCTCATTCAGGGTCGCAAGGAACACCCAGGTCTGATCCATGCTAGAGAGGTTCTCGAGGCTCAGGGGTTCGCTGTGTGGGCGACCCTCTTTCACCAGACCATTGTCGGTTACGTCAAAGCCAACAGCCTGGAGGATGGAAGCGGAAAACAGACCCTCGGCCATGACCAGAGGCCCCTGGGGCATCCAGCGCACCAGCGTGGCGTCGCGCTGATCGGCAGGGATCGTCTCATTCACCAGGTCGGCCACCTCGGCGATGCGGTTCCGAACCCGGTCAATCACCGACTCGCCGGCTCCTTCCCGGCCCAGTGCGCTGGCATACAGGCGCGTCTCCCGGATCCAGCTGTCGGGCTGGAACAGTGGCACGTCGGACACCACCACGGGCGCCACCCGGGAGAGCAGCTCGAACTGTTCTTTGCTGGTGCGGCTACTGGTGAGAATCAGGTCCGGCCGGGCGGCGACGACTGCTTCAATGTTGGTTTCGCCCGGCGTGCCGACAATGCGGATGTCGCCGGCCTCGGATTTGATGTAGTCCGCCACGTCGGTTCCGCCACGGGTAATCACTGCGCCGACTGCGTTGGCGTCCACCGCAAGGGTTGCATCCAGGGCGCCTTCGTAGAGCGTGACCACCCGCTCCGGCTGCCCCTCAATGGTGACCGGTCCGAAGGCGGTATCAACCGTATGCTCGGCGGCCTGAGCCGGTGACAACGCAGCCAGTGGCAGGACCAGGGCGGCCAGGGTCTTGGTAAGGATGGCTTTTAGGGGGTGGTGCGAACGACTCATTCGGTAAAGGCTCCAGACTATGCGTGGCGATCCAGGATCAAATAATGATAATTGTTCTCATTGCTTTTTTAAAGTGCTATCTTGGAACACTCAGTTTCATATTCCGGGATGGTTGCCATGTATGATTTTCAGGAACTTGAAGCCTTTGTGTCGGTGGTCCGGACCGGGAGCCTGACCGCCAGCACCCGGGATCTTGGGCTGCCAAAGTCCACGCTCAGCCGGAGGATCCGGCAACTGGAAGAGGCGGTTGGCCAGCCCCTGCTATTACGCCAGTCCCGCCGGATCCTTCCCAATGAGGCGGGGCGGGTGTTTTACCGCTACAGCAATGACATGCTCGAACTGGCCTCCCAGGGCCGTGAAGCCCTGGACGAATTGCGTGAGGAAGTCAGCGGCAGGCTGTCGCTGCGCTGTCACGAAAGTTTTGTTCGGGGCTGGTTTTCCAAGCTGGTTGAGTCGTTCATGGAATCGCATCCGGACCTGCGTGTGGCGATCGGTACCCAGCGAGCCGTGCCCGAGAGCCTGGACAGTGATGTCTGCATCTGGCTGGGTCCGGTGGGTGACACGGCCCTGCGTCAGGAAAACCTGGGCAACCTGACCCAGGGGGTCTATGGCAGCCCGGACTACTTCAGAGAGCATGGCTCGCCGCAGACCCCGGGCGATCTGGACGATCATCGCTGGGTGGACCTGCTCGGTGATAGCGCCGAGGGTGTGGTACTCCGGCACTCGCGGTTGGGCGTCTACCCGCTGACAGTACCTGACAGAGGGCTGACGGTGGACCAGTTGAGTGTCCAGGGCGATGCCATTGCCAGTGGACGGGGGCTTGGGCTGATGCCTCACTGGCTGGTGGAAAAGCGGTTGCAGGCCCATCCCGGCACACTCGAGCCCTGCCTGACTGAATGGCAGGGGCCGGCGCTGCCGGTGACCATGCTGTATCCCCATGGCCATCTCCCGCGCCGCGTCAGAGCCTTTTTGGCTAATATCCGGGCCGCCGTCCCCGCTGCCTGGGGGCAGTCAGTGTCTGTCGAAGGCGAGAACGTTCCGTAAACCGGAACGGATCATTCCGGCATCAATCAGCTTTCCGTGTGTTAATGTTCGCCGCACTGATAATGATTCGCATCTGCCAGTGATAATTAAATCCTGCAGTTGCGGTGAGCGCAACATTGAACACAAGGAGTGATTCATGCCCCGTCGTATTTCCCTGCTGGCGTCAGCCATCGCCATGGCGACTGCCGGTTCCCCGGCGTTTGCCCAGTCCGAACCCATGGAACTTGGCGAGATCGTGGTGACCGCTGCCGGCTTTGAACAGAACATTTCTGACGCACCGGCCAGTATTTCCACCATTTCCGGTGACGAGCTGGAAAAAAAGTCCTACAGCAGCATCGTAGACGCGGTGAATAACATTCCTGGGGTATTCGTCACCGGTGGCGGCGCCTCCCAGGACATCAGCATCCGGGGCATGGACAGCAGCTACACTCTGTATCTGATCGATGGCCGGCCCATATCCGACGGGCGTTCGGTCAACACCAACGGCACCGATGGCGGCAAACAGATTGGCCTGCCGCCGGTCTCCATGATTGAGCGGGTGGAAGTAATCCGTGGCCCCATGTCATCGCTGTATGGCTCCAGTGCCATGGGCGGTGTGATCAACATCATCACCAAGAAGCCGACCGATGAGTTTTCCGGGTCCATTACCACGGAATACAACCATTCCCTGAATGACATCAACAACGATGGGCAACAGGTAAGCTTCTCCACGTCCGCGCCGATCATCAAGGGACTGCTGGGTGCCCAGGTGCATGGTAGCTGGCTGGGGCTGGAGGAAGCCGACTACATCGGTGGCGATGATAACGCGGAGAGTACCCCGGAAACGGATACCCGCCAGGGCGGCGTCGAGCTCTATCTGACGCCGGATGAGGAAAACGAATTCACCCTGGGCTATACCTCCTCCACCAAGGAATACACCCACCGCCCCGGTGCCAGCATTCCGCTGATGGGTGGCCGGGGTGGCAACACACCCAACGAAGTCAGCACCACCCGTTACGACAAGGATGTGTACACCGTCGGTCACAAGGGCAACTACGGCAACCTGATGACGGACACCTACCTGCAGCACGACGTGTCCGAACGTATCCAGGAAGACGAAAAGAAAGAGGACCTGACCACGTTCAACACCCAGGCTACCTACTTCTGGGGTGAGCACGTGCTCACCATGGGCGGCCAGTACAAGGAGGAGGAGCTGGTTGATGAAAGCAACGGGCTGCTGAGCGCCAATGTTCCCGGGGCGGTCCGCAGTGTTGATCGCTGGCTCGCCTCGCTCTATGCGGAAATGGAGTGGCGCCTGACCGACAAGCTCAACCTGACCACCGGTGTGCGTTACGACGACGATGAGCTGTTTGGGGGGCACCTGTCTCCGCGGGTCTATGCGAACTACCATGCCACACCGCAATGGACCCTTAAGGGCGGGATTTCCACCGGTTATCGCCAGCCGGGACTGTCTGATGCCACCGAAGGCTTTGGCCGCGGCACCGGCGGCGGTGACTGGCGTAACATCCCCAACCGGAATAACCCGCGGGCGCTGATCATCGGTAATGAGGATCTGGATCCGGAAACCAGCACCAACTACGAGTTCGGGTTTGTCTACCAGAACCCCGCCCGGACACTGAACACCAGTGCCATGCTGTTCTTCACCCAGTTCGACGACAAGATCGCCGAGGACCGTCTGTGCGAAACCGCGAACCCGGACCGCTACGACCCGTCCACCTGGGACTGCAGCTATCAGGGCGTGACTTACCAGTTTGTCGGCACCCGCAGCAACATTTCCGAGGCGGAAATGCAGGGGGTGGAACTGACCATGGATTACGACATCACCCGCGATGTTCGCCTGAGCTCCAGTTACACCTACACCGAATCCGAGCAGAAAACCGGAGAGTTCGCCGGCGAGCCGCTGAACCGGGTTCCCAAACACATGGCCAATGTGTCGGTTGACTGGCAGGCCACTACGGACCTGAGCCTTTGGGCCCAGGGCAATTACCGGGGCAAGACCAGCGATTACCTCAGCCGCACCAGCATGGGCGACGGCACGCCGGATTACGGCTTTGTGGATGTGGGCCTGGTCTACAACCTGAGCAGCAGCGCCCGTATGAAAGCCGGCATCTATAACCTGGCCAATGACGAAGTGACCAACGACGACTACGAAGTGGTCCTGGACGGCCGCATGCTCAACGTCGGCCTGACCGTCGATTTCTGACCGGAGGAACCCTGAATGACTTCACTGAAAACACTGATGGCCGGCGCGCTGGCGGCGCTGACCCTGGCCGGCTGTGCCGCAACACCGGAGACCTCCGGGCCGAGCGTGGTAAGTTACGACCACGGGGCCCTGGATACGCTGCTGGAACTGGGCGTGGGCGATCGCGTTCTTGCCGTTCCCCAGCAGGGACTGCCGGATTATCTGTCGGACCTGGCCGGCAGGCTCCCGGATGCCGGCAGCCTCAAGGAACCGGACCTGGATACGCTGGCCCGGCTTGACCCGGACCTGGTGATCATGACCGGACGCCAGGGCGAGGCCATTGATGATGTAAGGGCGATGACCCGGGTTAAAGAACTGGCCACGCCGGAGGGCGATTACCGCGAGGCGATCACCGAACGCGTGCAGGACCTGGCCGGACTCTATGGCGTTCAGGACCGGGCCGGTGAGGCGCTGGCGTCACTATGGCAATACGTGGATCGTCAGAAAAACCGTCTGGCGGATGCCGGCACGATCACGGTTGTGACCCACAACGACGGCCATTTCTCCCTCCGTGACGAGGCCGTGGTCTACGATCTGCTGGCGCTGACGCCGGCGCCGGTACCTGACACGGTGGAGCCGATTCACCGGGGCACCCGAATCTTCTACCCGGTCGATCTGGATACCCTGGCCGGTATGGCGCCCGATGTTCTGCTGGTGGTGGACCGGAGCGCTGCCATCGGTGCCGAGCCACTGGATGCGGGCTGGCTGCGTGACGCCCTGCCGGATGGCACCCGCATGGTGGTTCTGGACCCGGGGCTCTGGTACCTGTCGGGTGGTGGCCTGATGAGTGTGCGTCTGCAGGTAGGTGAAGTGGTGAACGCGGTCCAGTAAAATGGCCCCATGAAACTGATCCTCAGCCGTAAAGGCTTTGACAGCGCCTCCGGAGGATGCCCGAACCCGGTGTTTCCGGATGGCCGCTGTCTGGCCCTGCCCATTCCCGACCCGCAATCCCCGATCCGTTACAGCCAGATCCGTCACCAGGGCGCCAGTCTTGGCCGGCTGGTGGCGCAACTGACCGGCCAGCCGGCGTTTTCCCGCCGTGGTGCCCACCTGGATCCGGACCTCCTGGCCGACGCGTTGCCCCGGCAAGCCGGCTGGCGGCCACTGCTGGGACAGCACAGTTCCGCCCAGGCGCACCTGGCCAACCATGGGGTGGCCGAGGGCGACCTGTTTCTTTTCTTCGCCCTGTTCCAGCCGGTGGAACCGTTCCGGGGCCGCTGGCGCTTTGTGCCGGGCAGCCAGGCATTCCACAGCCTCTGGGGCTGGCTTCAGGTGGCGGAGGTCTGGCCGCTGGACGGAACCCGATCGGTGCCGGCCTGGGCCGCCTACCATCCCCACCTTCACGGTGATCGCTCCCGGCACAACTGCCTGTATGTGGGCCGGGATCGCCTGGCATTGCCGGGACGTCAGACCAACCTTCCCGGTGCCGGCATCCTGTCCACCCTGACCGGGGCGCATCGGCTGACCGAGCCCGGAGCGACCCGCGTCACGGACTGGCGACTGCCTGCCGCGTTCCTGCCCGGTACCGGCCGTGTGCCGCTGAGTTACCACCACAAACCCGAGCGCTGGTCTGAAACACACGATGGCTGGTGTCGGCTGCGCAGCGCAGCCCGGGGCCAGGAGTTTGTTCTGGACCTGGACGACTATCCGGCGGTGATTGACTGGCTGGCCAGTCCCGGACTGCTGGGCTGATGCTCAGGCTCGCTTGAAGCTGGCAAGGGCCACGGCAGCGGTGACAAAGAGCCCGCCGAACAGCCGGTTCATCTGGCGCTGGCGGCGGGGTGTGGTCATGAATCGCAACAGTTGGCTGGCCAGCAGGGCGTAACCCAGCATCACCAGACAGTCCACCAGAATCAGCGTGGTACCCATGGTCACCAGTTGCGGGCCATGGGGTGCCTCCGCCACCAGGAACTGGGGAAAGAGCGCAATCAGAAAAACGGTGGCCTTTGGGTTGGTGACGTTGACCAGGGCCGCATCCCAGAACTGGCGGCGGGGGCTGATGTCCGGTTCTTCGTTTTCATCGACCGCCAGTACCGGCTCACGCCACTTCTGTATGCCCAGCCAGATCAGGTAGGCCACACCGATCCATTTGATGACGGTCAGCAGGGTGGCTGACGACGCGACCAGTGCGCCCAGGCCCGCACCCACCAGCACAATCTGCGCACCATACCCCAACTGCAGGCCCAGAATGGCCGGCAGGGACCGTTTGACGCCAAAGCGAACGCCGTTGCTCATGGTATTCACCGCTCCGGCGCCCGGCGACAGGCTGATCAGGACGGCGGCGATCAGAAAGGTAAGCCAGAGGGTGAGTGTCATGGCGCAGTGTCCTCGTTGAATAGCAGGCGACCATTCTAGCACCAAACCGCTTTGCCTGCCGCCCGACCCGGCGCCCGGGACCCAGAGGAGCGGCGTCATAAAACCGTAACAGGGCACGACGATCCAACTGTTATCCTGTAGTGTTTTTATAACGGAATGACCACGGCAGGAGTGAGGCAGCATGAGGATAATTGCGTTCTACAGTCCGAAGGGCGGTGTTGGTAAAACGGCGGCGGCGGTCAACATTGCCTACCTGGCCAGCCAGAATAATTGCCAGACCCTTCTGTGGGACCTGGATCCCCAGGGTGCCTCCAGTTTCTATCTGGCCGGTGCCGAGCCGGTTAAAGGTCGCAAGCTCTCGAAGCTGTTGGAAGGCAAGTCTCCGATGGCCAAGTTCATTCATGACGACGTCTATCCGGGGCTGGATTTTATCCCCGCGCACAGCAGCTTCCGGAATTTCGACATCAAGCTTGAGCAGGAGTCCGGTGATAACCAGCTCAAGAAACTGCTGGCGCCACTTTCTGAGGAAACCAGCCTGGTGGTTCTGGACTGCCCGCCGACACTGTCCCGCCTGACCGAGCAGGTGCTGAATGCCGCTGATAAGGTGTACGTACCCCTGGTGCCCACCTGGCTGTCGATGAACAGCTGGAACCAGTTGTATGACTTTGCCAAGGACAAGAAACTCGGTGCCAAGAAGCTGAGGCCCTTTTTCTCCATGGTCGATCGTCGCAAGAACCTGCACCGGGAACTGGTCGAGCGTGGCCCGGAATTGATGGCCAACTGCACCAATGTGGCGGTGCCCTACGCCAGCGTGGTGGAACGCATGGGAGAGGAAGGACTGCCCCTGGAAAAACTGGCACCCAACACGCCGGCAGCGGCCGCCTACCGCAAGCTTTGGCAGACTATCCAGAAGGATCTCTGGTGAGGGCTGCGGCCCTCCATTAGCAAGCAAGCTATTGCCTCGATTAACAGATTTAACCCCAGATTCCCCGAATTTGTCCTAGATTTAGCGAAGGGAACCTCTTAATCACTCCAGGCTGCCGCTTGGAGTGATTAAGAGGTTTCTCTCACGTCTTTTCTGACAGAGGGGGGGAAGCGTTTTGTCTACGATCACCTCGAATGGGCCCGGCCATGACAGTCATCGATGGGGGCTACGCCGGTCCTCGTCCGAGCAGTACCTGCGTGAGCTGCTCAAGCAGGCAGATATTGAAATCAATGGCCACCATAGCTGGGACCTGCGTCTGAATGACCCCAATGCTGCCGAGCAGATTCTTGCCCGGGGCAGCCTCGGGCTGGGGGAAAGCTACATGGCCGGTGAATGGGATTGTGACCGTCTGGATCAGTTCTTCCATCGCCTGCTCAAAGCCCGTTTGCATCATCAGGTGCGGCCGTCGCGCGCACTGTTCCACATCCTCCGGGCGCGACTGCTTAATCGCCAGAACAGCCGCCGGGCCTGGCAGGTCGGGGAGCACCACTACGACCTGGGCAATGCCTTTTACCGGTCCATGCTGGATTCCCGGATGACCTACACCTGCGGCTACTGGAAAGACGCCCGGACCCTGGAGCAGGCACAGGAGGCCAAGCTTGACCTTATTTGTCGCAAACTGAAGCTGGAGCCCGGTATGCGGGTGCTCGACATCGGTTGCGGGTGGGGCAGTTTCATGAGCTACGCCGCCGAGCATTACGGGGTTGAGTGCGTTGGGGTGACGGTCTCCCGGGAACAGACCGCCTGGGCCCAGCAGCAATACCCCCATCTCCCGCTGGAATTCCGCCTGCAGGATTACCGGGAGGTGCAGGGACAGTTTGATCGTATTGTCAGCGTAGGGATGTTCGAGCACGTGGGGCGGAAAAACTACCGGGCCTTCATGGCAGTGGCGCATCGCTGCCTGGCGGAGGATGGGCTGTTCCTGCTGCATACCATCGGTACCCGGGAAGATGCCGCCGGTTCTGATCCCTGGATGGACCGCTACATCTTCCCCAATGGCGAGCTGCCCACCCTGAGCCAGATCAGCAGTGCTACGCGGGGCCTGTTTGATGTTGAGGACCTGCACAATTTCGGCCCTGATTACGACCGCACGCTGATGGCCTGGTACGACAATTTCCGCGCCGCCTGGCCGGAGTTCCGGGAGCAGCTCGGCGACCGTTTCTGTCGCATGTGGACCTACTACCTCATGGCCTGCGCTGGCGCCTTCCGTTCCCGGGAGATTCACCTATGGCAGTGGGTGCTGTCCCGGGATGGCCTGGAAGGCGGTTATGACCGGGTAAGCTAGCCGCCCGGTTCCACGACTTCTTTGCGGAGAAACTCCAGCAAGCGCGGGTTGCGGGCATGGGCGATGTTGATCCTCAGCGCCTGGCCGCTTTCATCGTTCGCCAGGGTGAACAGGTGCCCGGGAGCCAGGAAAATACCCTGGGCGGAGGCCCGGTGTGCCAGCTCGACTGTATCCACATGCCCGGGCAACGGACACCAGACATAGTAGCCGCCGGTTGGCGGGTGTACCTGGTTGAGGCCGATGCTGCCCAGGGCTGTCACGGCTTCGGCCCCGGCTTTTGCAACCCGGTCCCGAAGCCGGGTCATGTGGCGTCGGTAGCGGCCCCGGATAATCATCTCGTGGATCATGCCCTCGATCGCGCTGGAGCCGTTCACCACCGTCAGCATCTTGATGTCAGTCAGAGAGTGAATCAGTTTCCGGCTGGCGGCAATATAGCCACAGCGGAGGCTGGCAGACAGGGTTTTGGAGAAAGTGCCCACGTAGATCACACGGTTGAGTGCGTCCAGTGATGCCAGATGGGGGGTTGCGCGGGGCAGGATATCGCCGAACGGGTCGTCCTCGATGATGGTGAGATCGTGCTGTTCTGCAATCCGCAGCACCGCATGCATATTCTGCAACGACATGGACGTGCCGGTGGGGTTGTGGGCCATGGGCTGGACAAACAGCAGTCGTGGCCGGTAGGTCCGGATGGCCTGCTCCAGTTGCTCGATATCCAGCCCCTCCGGGCCCCGGGGAACACCGATGGTCCTGGCCCGTTGTAGCCGGAGTTTGCCGAACATTGGGTAATAGCCCGGGGTTTCCACCAGTACCGGATCCCCAGTATCCACAAAGTGTCGGACAATCAGGTCCAGTGCGTGATTGGCGCCAAAGGTGAGCAGGATCTGGTCTGGATGGGCGTTGATGGCCCGGTCCAGCAGCGTGCGTGAGATATCCTCCCGCAGCCCCATGAGTCCCTGTGGGTTGCCGTATTCAAATCCGTCACTGTCATTGCCTGTGCCAATCCGTTTGAACTGACGACGGATGTCTGCGTTTTCCATCCAGCTTGCCGGCAGGCGCCCGTCACCGGCTCGTACTTCGTAATGCTGGTTCAGCTGTTCTCTGAGCAGCGATACCAGGTCCACCGCCTCGGTAAAGTGTTCCGGCTTGATGTCCGGGCGTGCTGGCCTGGCCGCTTCCACATAGAAACCGGAGCCCCGTCTGGGGCGAACATAACCGGTGGCGACCAGCCGGTCGTAGGCATCGATAATCGTATTCTTCGATACCCCGAAGCTCTCGGCGGCGCTGCGAATGGAGGGCAGTCGGGACCCTGCTGCCAGGTCTCCCTGTTCAATCTGGCCGATGATTCTGTCTGCGATCTGCTGGGCTCGTGCAGTCTGCATGATTCATGGCTTCCTTAAATTGTGCCTACATTTTTATGGGTACAGTATATGGATCAATTGTCTTAATTGTACCTTGTTCAGTTTAGGGCATTGTCCTAAGTTTGTTCCAGGCTCTGAACAAAAACCAGTGGCCTTGAACTATTCGGGGAGCGTCCGTGAGCAGATTGAGTACTTTGCCTCACGGCATCGGACGCTTCCGGCAGGAACGACTTCTAACAAGAAATTGTGGCGTAGCGGATTTCCCATCAGAACCCTGCGGCCACTCACAATGGAGAAGGTTATGACATCCAAGACCAACAACAATCGCCGTGGTTTTTTCAAATCCCTGGCCGCTGCCGTGACGCTCACGGCCGTCGCTTCTGTACCCTCGCTTGCCGCCGCACAGGACAACCCGAGTGTGAACTGGCGGATGCAGGCGCTGTGGGATGCAGGTACCACGCCTTATGAATACGAGAAGAAGTTTGTTGAACGGGTGGCCGAGCTGACCGACGGTCAGTTCCAGATCCGGCTGTTTGCCGGAGGCCAACTGGCACCGTCTGCTCAGGCATTTGAAGCGGTACGCGCCGGCGCCTTCCAGATGATGAAAACCTTTGACGGTTATGAGGCCGGCTCCATTCCTGCTTTTGCCTTCACCAGTACCGTGCCTTTCGGCTTTCCGGAGCCGGACCAGTACGAAGCCTGGTTCTATGAGAAGGGTGGGCTGGAGCTGGCCCGGGAAGCCTACGCCAAGGCCGGCCTGTTCTACATCGCTCCGACGGTTTATGGCCAGGAGCCCATTCACGCCAAGTTCCCATTGGAATCCCTGGATGACCTGAAAGGCAAGAAAGGCCGCTTTGTCGGGCTGGCCAGTACCGTGATGGGCGAGTTTGGTGTGGCCACAACCGGCCTGCCGACGGCCGAGGTCTACCAGGCCCTGGAAAAAGGTGTGATTGACCTGGCCGACCGGGGCGACCTGACAGCCAACCTTGAAGCCGGCCTGGGTGAAGTGGCGGGCTATGTGATTGTGCCCGGGTTCCATCAGCCCACCACGGCAACCAGCTATGTGGCCAACCAGAACGCGTACAACCAACTGCCGGAGTCCTATAAGGCAGCCCTGGAAGTCGCAGCCCGGGAGGTCTCATCTTCACTGCGCCAGCATATTATGGCCCAGGACGCGGTAGCGCTTCAGAAGTTTGAAGAGCAGGGCGTTGAGGTTATTCACCTGGATTCCTCCATCATCGCGGAAGGTCGCCTCACGGCCATGAAGGCCTGGGAAAAGGCGGCCGGTGACGATGAGCTGGCCAATGAGGTTCTCGACAGCCAGGTTGCCTTTATGAAAGAGCTTGGCCTGATGGAGTGATCTCCATCCACTGACTGTAAGACCGCAGCCCGGTCATCCGGCCGGGCTGCCATTCCCACCGAGGTTCACTATGGCTGTACTTCTTGGCTACTGCCGGCTGATCACGGCGGTTAACCGCTGGCTGGCCGGCGCGGTCTCTGTGCTCGTCTTTGTGATGGTTGCCGTCATCAGTTATGAGGTGGTGGCCCGTTACTTTTTCGATGCGCCCACCGTTTGGGCGATGGAGCTGTCCACGCTGCTGTTTGGCCCGTATTTCCTGCTGGCCGGGCCGTACCTGCTGCACACCGCCGGGCATGTGAATGTCGATATTCTCCATAGCCGGCTGCCGAAGCGGACGGCCAGTGGGCTGGATTGCCTGACCTATGGCCTGATCGTGGTGGTGTCCGCCGTGTTTATCTACCAGAGCCTGCCGGTTGCGATGAATGCCTACAACAGTGGTGAGACGTCGTTTACCGCCTGGAACCCGGCGATCTGGCCGGTGAAAGTATTGATTCCTGTGGCTTTCTTCATGCTGCTCCTGCAGGCCCTGGCTGAGTCCATCGAGGCGGCCCGCCGTGCCCTGACCGGGGAGGTGTCGGTATGAGTTCCACCCTGGTTCTGGCCATGATGTTTGTCGGCCTGCTGATGCTGTTGCTCAGTGGTATGCCCCTGGCCTTTGTGCTCACTTCCCTGGCCGTACTGTTTACCATCACTCTCTGGGGTGTGGATGCGCTGGTGCTGACCGTGCTCCAGACCTTTGATGCCATGACTTCCGATATCCTGCTGGCGATTCCGCTGTATGTGCTGATGGCCAGCGTGCTGCAGCGTTCCGGTATTATCGAAGCGCTGTACCGGGCGATGGAGCTCTGGTTCCGGCGTCTGCCTGGTGGTCTTGCGGTTGGCACGATTGCCATCTGTACCGTGATGGCCGCCATGACCGGTATTGTCGGGGCGGCGGTGGCGGCCATGGGCATACTGGCGCTGCCTTCCATGCTCCAGCGCGGCTATGACCAGCGCCTGGCGCTGGGCACCATTTGTGCCGGCGGTACTCTCGGTATCCTGATTCCACCCTCCATCATCACTATCGTTTACGCCGCCACTGCCCAGATCTCGGTGGGCAAGATGTTTGCCGCTGGCATTGTGCCCGGGCTGGTGCTGGCAGGCCTGTATGTGGCCTACATCGTTATTCGGGCGATCATCCAGCCGGAAAAGGCCCCCCGGCAGATGGATGGCGAGGTAAACCTGCGTGAAATGTTCGCCTCGCTGAAGTCCCTGATCCTGCCCACGCTGATTGTGATATCGGTACTTGGCAGTATCTATGCTGGTATTGCCACACCCACCGAAGCCGCCGCTGTAGGCGTGGTGGGCGCGCTGATCTCCGCCGGTTTCCAGCGGGAGCTCAAGTTGACCAACCTCCGGGCTGCCGCCATGGATACCCTGAGGGTCACCACCATGATCATGTGGATCACCATCGGCGCCAAGATCTTCGTGTCGATCTTCACCGGCACTGGCGGTGCGGATTCGCTGCTGCTGTTTATCGAGGACCTGGAGGTTAACCGCTGGCTGGTGCTGCTGGCGATGATGCTGGTGCTGGTCTTCCTCGGCCTGTTCCTGGATGAGATTGGCATCATCCTGCTGTGTGTGCCGGTCTTCCTGCCGATCATCGATGCCTTCGGTTTTGATCCGCTGTGGTTCGGTGTGCTGTTCCTGATCACCGCCCAGATGGCCTACATCACGCCGCCCTTCGGTTACACGCTGTTCTACATCAAGGGTGTGTTGCCTGACGGCATCGGCATGGAAACCGTGTACCGGGCCATCGTGCCTTTCCTGATTCTGCAGTTGATTGCGCTGACGCTGTTCATTCTATTCCCCGACCTGGTGACCTGGCTGCCTGACCAGATTGCCAAGCCGGCCCATTCTTGAGTACAGGAGATAACAGACCATGACCACAAAAACTTCCCGCATTCCGGGACTCCACAAACTCTCGCCCCAGGAACGTCTGCAAAAAGTCGCTGAGGCCGCCGGCCTGGGTGACGGTGTGCTCAGCCATCTGGGCAACACCGGCAATCTGGAAGCGGCCACCGCCGACTCGATGATCGAAAACGTCATCGGCACCCTGAATATCCCGCTGGGCATTGCCACCAACATGGTGATTGATGGTGAAGAGGTGCTGATTCCCATGGCCACCGAGGAATCCTCGGTCGTCGCTGCTGTGTGCAACGCGGCCCGCCAGTGCCGCAGCACCGGTGGCTTCACCACGGCCATGTCCGGTTCGCTGATGATTGCCCAGGTTCAGTTGGTGGGCGTCAGCAATCCGGAGTTCGCGCGTCTGCAGATTCTCGAGCACAAGGCGGACATCCAGGCGATCTGTGATGAAACCGATCCGGTGCTGGTCAAACACGGCGGCGGTTTCCGGGACATCGAAGTACGCATTCTGGAAGGCCGAACCGGCCCCATGGTGGTGACCCACCTGGTCGTGGATACCCGCGACGCCATGGGCGCCAACGCAGTGAATTCCATGGCCGAGGCGGTGGCGCCACGCATCGCCGAATGGACCGGCGGGCGCACCTACCTGCGGATTCTCTCCAACCTGGCGGATCGCCGGCTGGCCCGGGCCCGGGCAACCTGGTCGCTGGAGGACATAGGTGGCGCCGAGGTGCGTGACGGCATCCTGGCTGCCTTTGATTTTGCCGACATTGACCCCTACCGGGCGGCTACCCACAACAAGGGCGTGATGAACGGGGTCAGTGCGGTGGTGCTGGCCACCGGCAATGACACCCGGGCCGTGGAAGCCGGCGCCCATGCCTACGCAGCCAGGTCCGGCCAGTACGGCTCACTGACCCAGTGGGAGATCGATGCCGACGGCAATCTGACCGGTTCCATTGAAATGCCGCTGGCCGTCGGGCTGATTGGTGGTGCTACGCGCTCCCATCCAACCGCCCGCATCGCCCTGGACATTCTGGGTGTCGAAACCGCCGACCGGCTTGCCGGCATCATCGCGGCAGTGGGCCTGGCTCAGAATTTTGCCGCGCTCAAGGCGCTGGCCACCACCGGCATCCAGAAAGGCCACATGGCCCTGCACGCCAAGAACATCGCCGTCATGGTTGGTGCCGTTGGCGATGAGATCGACAAAGTTGCCCAGGAGCTAGTGGCCAAAGGCAAGGTGCGTATGGACGTGGCCGAAGACATTCTCAAATCCCTGCGGGGCTAGGTTCTTCCTGAACCTGGCCGGGGATATACAGGTGTAACACCAACGAAAACAATAAAGAGGAAAACACAATGCGTATGTTTCGACACACCCTGCTTTCAGCTTTGTTGGTCAGTTCAGCGGGTTTTGCTAATGGTGCGCCCCCTTCGCTTTCCTACCAGTCCGGTATTGAGGGGCCGGCCCCTATCCCTCCAAGCGAACAGTCACTTCAGAGTGTGACGGCTGAGCCCTGGTTCAAAGTCTCTGATGACGGGCTCCAGTTGGAAGGGCCTGCCTTTGATTCAAACGGCAACCTGTATTTCGTCGAGGTGTTTGGTGGCCGCATTTTCAAGCTTACACCGGACAAGGAACTGACCACGATTCTTGGTGAAAACGACCTGGCGCCGGCGGGGCTGGCGATACACCAGGACGGCCGGCTATACATTGCTGGCCTTGGGAATTTCCAGGATACCGGCAGTGTCGTCTCCATCCGGCCTGACGGAACAGATATGCAGACTGTTGTCGGCCCGGAGCAGGGGTACCTGCCGGACGACCTGGTGTTTGATGACCAGGGAGGATTCTATTTTACCGACTTCCGCGGAACCTCGACGGAAAAGACCGGGGGGGTTTACTACGTATCGCCCGATCAATCGGAGGTCACGCCGATTCTGCCCAACATGGCCATAGCCAACGGCGTGGCATTGGGGCCCAAGGGTAAGTTCCTCTGGACGACGGAATTCAGTGCCGGCCGGTTACACCGGGTTGGCATGAGTGATGCCACCACGATCGCGCCTTTCGGTACTTCGGTTACCTACCAGTTTACGGGCCCGGCACCTGACTCCATTCGCACGGATCAGGACGGCAATGTCTACGTGGCCATGTATGGACAGGGCCGCATCCTGGCCTTTAACGGTAACGGCATGCCTATTGGCCAGATCCTTCTGCCAGGACGGGAAAAGGGGCACAACCTGCGTTCAACCAGCATGGCTTTCCGCCCCGGGACCAACGAATTGTTGATATTCACCAATGACTGGGACAAGGGCGAAGGTTCCCAGATCTTCCGGGCTGAGGGCTTCGCTGAAGGAACAGCGCTGTACGCAAATCAGCCGTAACACAGAGGTTAAATAACGCCGGGTGAGGGTAGGACGTAGCATGGCATTTCCCAAGGCAGTAAGACTGGTTGAGATGAGTCCGCGGGACGGGTTGCAGAATGAGCCCGGCCCTGTGGTGGCCACGGCCATCAAGGCCGGGCTGATCGACCGCCTGGCCGAATGCGGTCTGGCCCATATTGAGGCGGCCAGTTTTGTGTCGCCCAAATGGGTGCCGCAAATGGCGGATGCCGCAGAGGTGATGGCGAGCATTCGGCGTCGTCCGGATGTGCGTTATTCCGCCCTCACCCCTAATCTCAAAGGGTTTGAGAATGCTCTGGCGGCCGGCGTGAATGAGGTGGCGGTCTTTGGTGCCGCCTCGGAGTCTTTCACCCGGAAGAACATCAACTGTTCCATTGCCGAAAGCCTGGAGCGCTTTGCCCCGGTTCTGGAGGCGGCCGGCCAGCACGGTATCCCCGTGCGTGGCTACGTCTCCACCGTCCTGGGCTGTCCCTACGAGGGGGACATTGCTCCGGAACAGGTGGCGGCCGTGGCCGAAGCGCTTTACGACATGGGCTGCTATGAGATTTCCCTGGGCGACACCATCGGCGTGGGGACGCCGCTAAAAGCCAAGCGTATGCTCGAAGCGGTTGCGGCCCGTATCCCGATGCCGCAACTGGCGGCGCATTTCCACGACACCTACGGCCAGGCGCTGGCCAATCTCTATGCGGTACTCGAGGAGGGCGTCAGTGTGATCGATGCGTCCGTCGCCGGCCTTGGCGGCTGCCCCTACGCCAAAGGTGCCTCCGGCAACGTTGCGACGGAGGATGTGCTTTACATGCTCAATGGCCTGGGGATCGAAACCGGTGTGGATCTGGAGAAGTTGGTGGCCAGGGGGCACTGGATCTCGGCGCGATTAAACCGTGCCAACGGTTCAAAGGTCGGGCTGGCCTGGTCGTCCAACTGCTGATGCCCTGGAGGGTTATTACCTATGCAAAAAGTTTGCATCTTCAATGAATAGGTGTACAGTGAGTGCCGTTGGAAAGATTTAGCAAAGCATTCATCAATAAGACGCTTCCTGTCTCCAAGTTGTGCAACGTCCTGTTTTTGATTTAGCCCCTTCTTGTTTCCCGCATACCGCCTTCCGTGACGCCATTGATCGCGAGGGCACTCTAAAAGATTGAATTCAGGATAGATTATTATGTCTACAGTTACCGGTACCGTTAAGTTCTTCAACGAAGCAAAAGGCTTTGGCTTTATCACTCGTGAAGGCGGATCTGACGTGTTCGTTCATTACAGCGCGATCCAGGGCAGTGGTTTCAAGACACTGGCTGAAGGCCAGGAAGTGAACTTCACCGTCACCCAGGGCCAGAAAGGCGACCAGGCGGAGAATGTTGTTGCCCTGTAAATAAACAGGCCAACACGCTAGAAAAGGCAGCTTCGGCTGCCTTTTTTGTTTTTGGGGTACTGCATACGCGGCATGGCTCTCTGGCGCCAACCGGTAATGAGCTGTTGGCCCTCCGTGGACTGCGGTAATTTGACGCATGGAGCTAGTGGGTTAAGAAATCCCTTGAGGCACGTCAATTTTCTGACCCGAATTGTTCATATACTGGGGATACGCTACAGGTGGTTGTTCTTTGTACAGCTCCGACAGAGGTATCTCACCATGAACCCGAGCCTTCTCGATATCGCCCGCCACGGAACCCCGGATTGTCTGCTTCGCCAGCTCCAGCCTGAACCCGATGGAGCGCGAACGCCCGATGACACCCGAGCCGCGTTTGTCATGCTTACCGAAGAAGGTGAGATTGCCGGGTATGTCAGAACCTGGCAGGAAGCCGATGGCTATACCGGCTATGTCCAGTTTGATGAGCAGGGCAACATCCAGAACTGGAAGGTACTGCAGGACGGTTTCCAGTCTCTGCGATAGACGGCGGTCGTTGCCATCTTCCTGTCATCTCCCGGCTATAGAGTGGCTTCCATGGTTTGAGGTGCTCTCCTTTTAGCCGGGAGCTTTGCTCCCGGTCTTTTCATGCCTCTTTTGTCCCTTTCTTGCTCCTGCGCTCATATTCTTCGACCGGAGCTGTGACATCTTTTCTTGCTGGCTCAAATTAATGCCCGAAAACAGAAAATCGGTTCAAGCCCTTCGGTAGAAGTGCTGGGCGAGCTCATGAGTGGTTGCTGGAGTACTTGAGAGAGCAGTTATTGAATTCGTGGTGCCCGGAGGCGGAATCGAACCACCGACACGGGGATTCTCAATCCTATTCGGTCGGCTCACAGTAAGCCAAAGTATTGCACTATTCTTTTAAAAACAGAGTCTTGAGACTTTCGGGGTCCCACACAAAACCACTGAAAACCGCATCCCCGTGGACACTTTGTTGACACTTTGGGTAGTCTCCTCGATAGGTTTCTAAGGTTTGCTGCCCGATGTTTGAGTTCCTTCTATTCCTGTTCATTGCGTGTGCCGTTGGCTTTCTGGTCCTCTCGCCACACTCGCCGCTTGCGAAGCGTGACGCCCGAAGGCCCGATCCCGTCGAGCCATTATTTCCCCGCCCTTCATCTCCTATCACTCCGCCTGCTAAGCCCAGGATCCCGGTCCCTTACACGCGCCGGAATCGGCTCATGAGTCATGCTGAAGGTTCGTTCTTCCAGGTCCTGGAAACGGCGCTGCCAGCGGATCAATACCGGCTGTTTGGCAAGGTCCGGGTTGAGGACCTGATTGTGGTGAAGTCCGGCCTTTCCAGGGAAGGGCGGCAGTCCGCCCGAAACCGCATCCGCAGCAGGCATGTTGATATTGTTGTGGTGGATAGCAAAACGTTTGTGCCGGTGTGGGCCATTGAGCTGGACGATAAGAGCCATCGGGCCAAAGATCGACAGGAGCGGGACGAGTTTCTGGATCGAGCTTTTGAGGCGGCCGGTTTGCCGCTGATCCGGTTTCCGGCAAAACGGGGTTATAGCCGGGAGTTCATTCTATCCACGCTCGGCCTTTCTGATACCCCGGATAAAACGCCTGAGCCAATAGCACTAGGCGTTCAAGCTCCAAGTGAGGAACCAGAGCCGGTTACAGAGCCAGCCCCAGCGGCTGTCCCCGAGCCGGGTAACTGCTCAAGGTGCTATGCGCCAATGAAGATACGCAACATCAAGGGAGCGGGAGGAAAAACAGTACAGGTGAAGGTCTGCTCTCGATACCCGAAATGTCGCCGCATGGTGCCCCTGAGTACCTCATAGTCCTGACTGTGTGATACAGCTCCTGGGCGAAAGAGTGCATGCGCAACTGACATGTCGTGGCGACTGTAGGCAATCTCTCACGCTAGGTGGAGAAATTGCCTCTGCCGATTCCCGGCCAGCGCGCTAACCTGAGCCGTGAGTCGCTTATCCCGGGATTGGATAGACTCAGTGCCGGCATGGATGCCAAGGCGAGCGCGACACCTGCATAGTGGTGTGACTACAGGGAGAGTTCTGCTATTAGGATATATCTTTAGCTTGCCGTGATGTTGCTGTGCTTAGATCACCGTCTTCGTCTTCGCCTGATGTTTTATAATCTTCTCCGGTTTCTTTAATGCGAGATAGCTGGAAATCGCCACCTATTTCATTTTTCATGTATTGTTTTAATAGGTCCATTTTTAGTTGAGCTCTCAGTGCGTATTTGATTTCTGGGTCATTTACGTCATCAAATACAGAATTTGATACTTCTTTCGCTATTATCGAGAGCTTTGTCATTGCTAGGCGTTCATCATAAATTCTTGTCATTTCCGAGATGAAAAACTTGCATATTTTAAAAGACGCCGTGATCAGACCTATTGTGACTAGTGTGAATGGGAGTCGGGATATCACCGTTGATATGACTCCATTTAATGAGGTTTCGGTGTGTAGAAGGTCTATAGAGTTTGATATCAAGATTATGGTCAGAGTGGCCATAATAACTACAGGGATGCTTGCTAGGGCATAATATTTTTTTATGTTTTTCTCCCCTTCGCTGATGTAGTCTGAAAGTTCTGAAGAGAATGTGTTTTTATCCTCAATAAGTCTTTGTAGATCGGACTTAAGGTCATTCGTTTCTGATATTAGTTTTGAGCGTTCGTCAGACTTTACCTCAATGGAGTTTTCTATGTTGGTTAGTTTGTTGCTCGCAGTTAATAGACTTTCTTCTTTTTCCGCTACTGTTTGAGTTATTTCTGAAATCTTGGTGTTTAGTTCTTCTAATATTAAGTCAGATGACTTCTTTTGGTCCGATAGTACGGCTATTTCTTGCTCTATCTCCTGTTTTCGAAGTTCGTTGTCTTGTATTTCATTTTCTGTTCTCTCGATTTCTTCTTGTGTTTCTTTGCCGAAATCAACGATTGATGTTCTTTGGGTTAATAGCTGACTTGCATAATCTGCGATGCTCTCAAAATCAGATTCTGTATATCCGTATATTTCAATTCCTGAGATTTCCGGCCTATTCTTGAGCTTTGCTTTCCCTTTTGCAGAGATTGTCAGCTCTGTTACTACCTTGTTTACGAAAATGAAAATCTTGCCATCGTTTGTTTTTCTGTCAGGCTTTATTGTTTCCGATGAGCCCTCAATTCCTTTTATTGTTATTTCGAATTCGGAAGAAAATTGTTTTATCGGGCTAGTTGTTTCTATTTGTATATTTCTTAGCAGAAAAGTGTTGTCTATAGTTATACTTGAGTCGCTTTTCCTGAATTTTGTGGGAGGTGCGCTTTTTGTTCCGATGAGTTCTTTTAATTTTTGGCTTCCGGATATAAACGATAAAGGTAGTGCAACTACATTGGGGGCTGACTCAAGGGTATCACGAGCATCTTGAATGGCATCTTCTACTTCATCGTAATTAGACATTAGTTCCCCTATGCTAGTGTTGTGTTTTGGTTTGGTGGCATCGATACACTTAGCTACAGTAGCTTTCTATTTTTTGGGTGCGCCTTTCGCTCTCATTCTGCTGCTTCCAAAACTCGCAAAGCTGTTGATTCATTGTGCTGTTGCCCGAGTCCTGGCTTTGACTCTCTCCGTCTAGCTTCCTTTGCAGCGCTCTCTGAAGTTTAGTCTCACCATCGCCCGCCATCTGCTCAAGTATCATCCGTTGCTTTAACCGGTTCAGGGTCTCGATACCTTCCTGGATAGGGCCTTTCTCTGCATGGGAGAGAGAGGGTGTACAGAATATGAGAATGGATGCGGTGATCAGTCCTTTGATTGTCTTAGTAGCCATACGACACTCCCTATCGTTCTTGTGATTCCCTTTCCTGGTTGCCATACCAGGCCATCACGATCCGGGCGGCCTAGCTGAAACCTACCCTGCTTTCAGGCTGTTTGCTCTTCTAGCTTTCTCCGCATCCGTATCTACCTGTCCGCATTCTGGGTCGGCCCTTCCTGTCATTAGCCACAAGGTGTATTTGAGCCGCTTCTGACAGTGACAGACGCTTTCGAGTAGGTCTCCTTTAGAAACCCTTCGTTTGTTCGATGCTTCTTGCGTCTTCTTCGCAATGCCGCGTAACACGCACCCAATCTAAGGTATACCTAAAATGACGGCGTCCTTAAAATCAAGGCCACTGGTTTTAAGTTGCGAAAATCAGTGTATCAGGGTCCAAAACAGTGGACGAGCATAAACAAGTTATTCTCTTGGAGCCCCGGTCGTGATAGACGGGCCCAAGTGATCCTGAAGCGCGGAAGCGATGGGTTGAGGCAAGAGACGAGTGTTGTGGGGAGTAGGAGCGGCTTACTTCTGCGAGGCGCAGTAAACGATGGCGCCTTATGCGTGGGCGTTTGGTGGACACCAGAAACAACAAAGCCCGCACAAGGCGGGCTTTGTTATTGAATTCGTGGTGCCCGGAGGCGGAATCGAACCACCGACACGGGGATTTTCAATCCCCTGCTCTACCGACTGAGCTATCCGGGCGTGTTGCGGTCTGCGCTGCAACGGGGCGCTATTAAACCGGTTTAGAGGTGGTGAGTCAAGGCCGGTCGGTAAAAATTTCCGAATCTTTTCAGCGTTGATCAGGCCTTGAACAATCCCGGTTATTTCTCCGGCGGTACGTAGCCCTCGGCCTTGTCGAACGGCTCGTTATTGAAGAAGTGTTCCATCTGCGCCTGCAGGTATTTGCGGTTGTTCGGGTCCATCAGGCTCAGGTGCTTTTCGTTGATCAGCATGGTCTGCTGGTTCTGCCATTCTTCCCAGGCTTGCTTGGAGATATTGTCAAAAAGGTCCTGTCCCCTGGCGCCGGGCATAGGCGGGAAATCCAGACCTTCCATTTCCTTCTGGTATTTGCGGCAGAATACGGTGCGGCTCATGTTGACTCCTGTACGGGTTCTTTATCGGCGCATGATAACAGACACCCTGCCGGGTGTGAGGCTTCACAGCAGGGCGTTCTGTTCGGGTTGGGTCAGCAGTGTGCGGATGGGCGCGGGCAGGCCGGCGGTGAGGGCCTGGTCCCGGTGCAGCCAGCGCTGGTTGTCACTATCCGCCACGGAACTCTGTCCGGTGACGGTCAAACGGGCCGGCTGGATGTGCAGGTGATAGTGGCTGAAGGTGTGGCGGAAGCCGGCAATCAGCTCCGGTTCGGCACAGTCCAGCCCCAGTTTTTGCTGGCAGGCTTCCTGCAGTTCCTCGGTTCCGTAGGCCGGGTCCAGTTCCGGCAGGCTCCAGAGGCCGCCCCAGATGCCACTGGGTGGCCGCCGTTCCAGCAGGATGCGTCCTTCCCGGTCTTCCAGGATCAGCATCCAGGTGGTTTTCTCCGGTTTTTCCTTCTTGGGCTTCGAGCCTGGGTAAAGTCCGGTTTCCCCCGCCGCATAGGCAGTGCAGCCCGGTTGAACCGGGCAGGCCTGGCAGTCCGGCCGGCTGCGGGTGCAGACCATGGCTCCCAGGTCCATAATGGCCTGGGTGTAGTCCCGCACCCGTTCATCGGGGGTATGTTCCTCGGCGTGCTGCCAGAGTTGTTTGAGCACTTTGGTTTGCCCCGGCCAGCCGGGGATGGCGTGGTAACGGGCCAGCACTCTTTTGACGTTGCCATCGAGTATGGCGGCCCGCTTGCCGAAGGCCTGGGCGATGATGGCGGCGGCCGTGGAGCGGCCAATGCCGGTCAGTGATTCCAGTTGTTCCTGGTCTTCCGGAAACTCGCCCCCGAATTCTTCGACCACTTGCCGGGCAGCCTTGTGGATGTTGCGTGCCCGGGCGTAATACCCCAGCCCGGACCAGTGGCTGAGTACATCATCCACGGGAGCCGATGCCAGTGCCTGGACATCCGGGAAGCGGGCCATGAAGGCCTCGAAGTAGGGGATCACTGTCGCCACCTGGGTCTGCTGGAGCATGATCTCCGATACCCAGACCCGGTAGGCGTTCTGGTTGTGGTGCCACGGCAGGTCGTGCCTGCCGTGCTGGTCGTACCAGGTGAGCAGTTTCTGGGCGAAGCGGTCCGGCATTACTTGAACAGCCCCTTGAGGGCGTCCTGTACCTTCTTGCCGGCTTCGTCGCCCAGTTTTTCCTGCAGTTTTTCTTTGACCTTGTCTTCGGCTTCGCGTTTCACCTTGGCTTTGGCTGCATTGGTGGCGATGTCTTTGAGGGTGTCGCGGAAGCGGGAGCCGTCAAAGGAGCAGAGTTTGCCCGGCTCTTCGGCGAAGTTGCCCCGGCACTCCACCGGGATCACTACATTCTCCACATATTCCGTCACGCGGCAGGCCTCGTCCCGGTGGATCTCGCCGACGATGCGCAGGCCGACTTCGTAATCCACGGTGGATTTCTGGAGGTCTACCTCGCCTTCGCCTTCAAGCCGCATGCCGGCAAGGGCGGCGGTGAGATTCCGGTTGTTCAGAATGTTGCCGTTGATGTCCAGGGTGCCGCTCATGTCGTTGAATGGGGTGGTGGTGCCCCAATCGGAGGTGGTGAGTTGTTCCTGGTTGGCAAGGGCAATGCCCTGGCAGGCCATGCGGGTCAGGTTCATGCGCCGGAATTCGCCTTCGGCCAGGTTGAAGGTGATCTGGCCGTCGGCATTGTTGCGGAGAGCAGATATCCGGTTGCCGCTGGAGGTCACGTTCATTTTCAGGTTGGCGCCACCCCCGAGCATGTCCACTTCCGCCAGATCGGTCAGCAGCGGAAGGGTCTGCACGTTGGTGACGTCGGCGTTCATACGCCATTTTGGGTTGTCGCTGCGGGCGTCGAGTGTGGCGGCGGCACCAAAACCACCGTCATAGAGTTTGCCGCTGAATTCATCCAGCTTGAGTACGCCGTTTTCGGCTACCACGCTGGCGGTGACTTCGTTAATGGTCAGGTTGCTGACAATGAGCTGGCCAAGGCCGAAGTCTACATCCAGCACCAGGCCACGTACCGTCTCCAGCGGCAGCAGGTCGGTTTCCGGTTGCTGGCCGTTGCCGGCGGTCTCGGGGGCGCTGTCACCTGAGCTGGTGTCGCCGTTTTCCGGCGCTGGAGGCAGATAGCGGTCCGCATTCAGGTTGTCGCCCTGCAGATCAAACACCAGCCCGCCGTTGGCCAGGGTGTAGCTGCCCTCGCCATTGAAGGTGGTATCATCCAGGCCGATGGTCAGGCCGGAGAGGGCCACCACGCCAGGGTCTCCGCCGAGGTTGGCGTTGAACGAGATGGCTTCGAGAACATCCGGGTCATCGGTTTCGATGGCAGGTTGTCCGAGATTATCCAGCAGGGCTTTCAGGGAAAATTCGGGTATTTCCAGCTTGCCGCTGATAGAGGGGCTGTCGCCAAAGCCTTTCACGCTCAGGTCGGCATTGGCATTGAGGTTGGCGAGGCTGGCGCTGAAGCCCTTTAGGTCGGCGGTTTCCTGCTCCAGGTTGGCGTTGAGGGAACCTGTCAGTTCGGCACGGGGGGACTTGTCGCCAAACGGTTCGCCAGCGAGGTCGAAGACTGCCTCAAGGCCGGACACCGCAAATTCGTTCAAGGCTTCGTTCGCGCTCAGGCGGGCATCAATGGTGCCGTCGACGGTCATGGCCGGCTGTGCGGTCTCTACCCGGAAACGGATGCTGAGCGGGAACTCCGAACCCAGGGTGATGTTGCTCGCGCTGGCGCCGAAGTTCTCAAGAGTGACGGACTGGCCGGTGCTACGGTCTGTGTAGTGAACGTTGGCGTTGCTGATTTCCACGCTCTCCACATTGAAGTTCAGCGGATCGCCACCGGCTGTGCCAGCCCCTGTATCCTGCCCGGGATCGCTGGCGCCGGGTTGGCCGGTATTCTGGGTGTCGGTCTGGCCCTCTTTCATGATCCGGGTCCAGTTGCCTTCACCCTGTTCATTGGCCTCCAGATTGACTTCCAGGCCGTTGAGCAGGAAGGTGTTGACCTGCGGGGTCATGCTCACCAGGGACCAGAAGTCCAGTTCGGCGATGAGCTGTTCCAGTGCAACGAACCGCTTGTCTTCCAGCTTGGCCTCTACCTGATTGAGTTCGAGGCCAAGGGGGATAAACGACCAGCTGATATCGCCGGCCAGCACCAGATCCAGGTTGGTCTGTTTCTCCACGGCGGCTTCGATCTGGGGCTTGTAGTCGTTGGGGTTGATGACGGCGACCGCCACGCCAACGGCAATCACTGCCAGCGCAATCAGTGCGAGAACGGCGTAGACTAGATATCGAACTGCTTTCATGACCCGGTCCTTTTTCTGCCTTGCGGCCGTATACCGGCCCTAGTGGGGATAATATTCCGAAGGATAACGCAAGGTTGGCAAATTGACAGTGACGGAATATGACAATGTCCTGATCTTGGTTAAAATACGTCCGGACAGAATGCAGGGGTATTCGTACTGTCTGTGCCCATAATCATAAGAAGGAGTCGGCTGTGGCCATCAATGTATCGATTGAAGTAAGTCGGGAGCTGGATATTCCAGCAGGCTACGATGAAGTTTTCGATCTACTGGCGGATGTGCCCAAGGCGGCCAGCCACTTCCCGAAGGTCGCCCGGCTGATTGATCTGGGCGACAGCGTGTACCGCTGGGAAATGAAAGAAGTGGGTGTGGACAAGCACACCATCCAGACCGTGTACGCCTGCCGCTACCACACCGACCGCTCTGCCGGGAAAATCACCTGGGAGCCTATCGAAGACGAGGGTAACGCCCTGTTTAGTGGTTCCTGGACACTGACCCGCAAGGACAGCAAGACCACGTCCGTGCGCTTTCAGACCAGCGGTGAGCTGACCGTTGCCATGCCCAGCCTGCTCAAGCTGGCAATCAGCCCGGTGATCAAGCACGAGTTCAACTCCCTGGTTGATACCTACGTGAACAACCTGCGGGAAGCCTTCTGAACTATTGCCCCGATTGATGCCTTTGCGGGACTCCGCCGCTCTTAACAGGTATAATTCGCGCTCACAGTTTTGGTAACCGCCAGTATTCATCACGGAGTCACCATGGCCGAACGCAAGGCTCGGGTAGAACGCGATACCCTTGAAACCCAGATCAGCGTCGAGATCAATCTCGACGGCACCGGCAAATCCAGCTTCGACACCGGTGTGCCTTTCCTGGAACACATGATGGACCAGATTGCCCGCCACGGCCTGGTGGATCTGACCGTCAACTGCAAGGGCGACCTGCACATCGATGACCACCACACGGTGGAAGACATCGGCATCACCCTAGGCCAGGCCTTCAAACAGGCGGTTGGTGACAAGAAGGGCATCCGCCGCTATGGCCATGCCTACGTACCGCTGGATGAGGCTCTGTCCCGTGTGGTTCTCGACCTTTCCGGCCGCCCCGGCCTGAGCATGGACGTGCCCTACACCCGCGCCAGCGTGGGCGGTTTCGACGTGGACCTGTTCGAGGAATTCTTCCACGGCTTCGTTAACCACTCCATGGTGACCCTGCACATCGACAACCTGAAGGGCAAGAACACGCACCACCAGATCGAAACCGTGTTCAAGGCCTTCGGCCGCGCCCTGCGAGTGGCTGTCGAAATGGACGAGCGCATGGCGGGTGTCACCCCGTCTACCAAGGGCGCCCTGTAACCCGCGCATTCAAAGGACATCTGTACCGACATGAATACCGTCGCCATCATCGACTATGGCATGGGCAACCTTCATTCTGCCCGCAAGGCCGTGGAGCACGTGGCTCCGGACTGTACCGTACTGGTCACTGACAACGCCGCCCGCATTCGTGAGGCGGACCGGGTGATCCTCCCCGGCGTGGGCGCCATCCGCGACTGCATGGCGGAAATGCACCGCCTGGGTGTGGTGGAACTGGTGCGGGAAGTGTCCCGTGACCGTCCGTTCCTCGGCATCTGTGTGGGCATGCAGGCCCTGATGGCCCGCAGCGAGGAAAACGGCGGCGTGGAATGCATTGGTGAGTTTCCGTCGGAAGTCCGCTACTTCGGGGATGACCTGTCGGAAAATGGCGAGCGCCTGAAAGTGCCGCACATGGGCTGGAACCAGGTCTGGCAGACCATGGATCACCCTCTCTGGCACGGCATTCCCGACGGCGACCGTTTCTACTTTGTTCACAGCTACTACGCCGAGGCCGAGGGCAACGCCGATATGGCCGGCCGTACCCATTACGGTGTGGACGTGGCGGCGGCCGTCGCCCGCGACAACATCTTTGCGGCTCAGTTCCACCCGGAGAAAAGCGCCCGGGCAGGTCTGCAACTGCTGGAAAATTTCACGAACTGGACTGGAAAAAGCTGAGAGGAGCTTCTGTTAGCGTCTGCCTGCTCATGACCTGTGTGCGGGCAGCAACAGAGTAGCCCGCTGATGCGGGTGGCCCCTCCGGGACTGTCTGCAGCATGGATGCTGCAGTCAAGCGTACAGGGATGTATTAACAGCGTGTCCCGGAGGGGCCACCCGTAGCAGTGGGCGGTCAGCGATTTCCGGGGCAGAAAAGCCCGAGGAACACTATGCTCATTATCCCAGCAATCGATCTCAAAGACGGCAAGTGCGTCAGACTGCGCCAGGGCCGGATGGACGACTCCACGGTGTTCGGCGACGACCCGGTGGAAATGGCCACCAAATGGGTAAACGCCGGCGCCCGTCGACTGCACTTGGTTGACCTGAACGGCGCCTTTGCCGGAGAGCCGGTCAATGGCGAGATTGTTGAGGCCATTGCCGTGAAGTATCCGAACCTGCCGATCCAGATCGGTGGTGGCATCCGCTCCGCCGAGACCATCGAAGCCTATCTGCGGGCCGGCGTGCAGTGGGTGATTATCGGCACCAAGGCGGTCAAGGATCCGGACTTCGTCACCGATATGTGCAAACAGTTCCCCGGCCACATTATTGTTGGCCTGGATGCCAAGGACGGCCGGGTCGCCACCGATGGCTGGGCGGAAGTGTCCGAGGTTCAGGCGGTGGATCTGGCCAAGCGCTTTGCCAACGATGGCGTTGAAGCCATCGTCTACACAGACATCAGCCGTGACGGCATGATGCAGGGCGTTAATGTGGAAGCCACTGCCAAGCTGGCACAGGACGGCGGTATCCCCGTCATTGCGTCCGGCGGCGTGACCAATATGGACGACCTCAAGCATCTGGCCACCGTTGCCGACAAGGGCGTGATTGGCGCCATTACCGGCCGGGCCATCTACGAGGGCAGCCTGGACGTCAGTGAGGCCCAGGCCTACTGCGACAGTCTGGGAAGCTGAGGGCGTATCATGGCATTGGCAAAACGCATCATCCCCTGCCTGGACGTGGACAAGGGCCGGGTTGTAAAAGGCGTCAACTTCGTGGATATCCGGGATGCTGGTGATCCCGTGGAAGTGGCCCGCCGGTACAACGAACAGGGCGCGGATGAGATCACCTTCCTCGATATTACCGCCAGTCACGAAAGCCGCGACACCACCTATGAAACCGTCGAGCGTATGGCGGCGGAAGTCTTTATTCCGCTGACCGTGGGCGGCGGCGTCCGCACCGTGGAGGACATCCGCAAGCTGTTGAACGCCGGCGCGGACAAGGTCTCTATCAACACCGCGGCGGTGTTTAACCCGGAATTCGTCAAAGAGGCGGCAGACCGCTTTGGCCGCCAGTGCATTGTGGTCGCCATCGACGCCAAACGGGTCAGCGCCGAGGGCGAAGCACCGCGCTGGGAGATTTTCACCCATGGCGGCCGCAAGCCCACTGCTCTGGATGCCATCGAGTGGGCGAGGAAAATGGTGCAGCTGGGGGCAGGGGAACTGCTGCTCACCAGTATGGACCGGGACGGCACCAAGGTCGGCTTTGATCTGGAGCTGACCCGCGCCATCAGTGATGCTGTGGCGGTTCCGGTGATTGCCTCTGGCGGAGTGGGGGAGCTTGAGCATCTGGCGGACGGTGTGACCGAAGGCGGAGCGGATGCTGTTCTGGCCGCCTCCATCTTCCACTTTGGCCAGCACAGTATTCCCGAGGCCAAAGCCTTCATGAAAGCACGGGGTATTGAAGTCCGGGACTGACTGGCCCGGACTCAGTCAGCGCCGGTCAGGCTCCGGAGCTTGTGGGCGTAGGCCGGCTTTACCGGCTGTTTTTCTCCCTTTGCAAACATCTGCCGGTTGCCATTGCGAATGGCCCACAGGCCACTGACGGTGGCAACCGCGATCCCTTCCTTGTCCAGCATGGGCAGATGCTTCTCCAAGTAGTCCACGGTCACCTTATGGGGGTGGCCGATGCCAATGGCTGTGCCTCTTTTGCGGGCAATGCGGATCAACTCCTTGAACTGCTGGTCAACAAATTCCTCGGTTTGCTGATGATCCAGGAAGACGTCCCGGGTCATGCTGGGAATCCGGTAAACCTTGGCCACTTCTCCGGCGATGGAGCTGGCAATGGTCCGGCTGTCGACAAAGTACACCGGGTACCGGTTCAACTCCTGCATGATGCTGTCCATGGGGACCAGCTGCTGGGTAAGCAGGCTGCCCATGTGATTGTTCATGCCCTGAACATGGGGGATGGACTGCAGGGACCGCCGGAGTGTGGTGGCCAGGGCCCGGGCGTCCATATCCGGCGTCAGGCCGCCGGCGCCCAGACCAATGTGGCGGGTGTTGGCCATCGGGGCGTGCAGCATGATTTCCTTGCGGTGATCATGGGCCAGCTCGGCCAGTTGCACCGTGTGCCGGCGAAACGGCAAGAAGGACAGGGTCAGGGGTTGGTCCATCTGCGCCAGTCGACGGCCCTCGGTGACGTTGTACCCCATGTCATCGATGATGATCGCAATGGTCGGCTGCTGGCTTTCGGCCGGGCCGTCCGCCTGGGCTGACAGTGGTGCGATGGCGAGCAGCAGCCACGCCAGGACTTTACTCAGTTTCATTGCCCGTCGTCCTGGCCGGTATCCCTGCGGTTCAGGATATGCAGCCCTTTCAGGAGGTTCAGGGCAGAGCGCAACTGGTAATCACGGCTGGCGGCCGAAGCGGATTCGCCTTCGCCCTGTTCCGCTCCCTGCGGGTTTTGCTCTTCGTTTTCGCCTTTCAGGTGCCCCTGCAGGTCGGCTTCGGTGAAGAACGGCTGGCTGTCCAGCTCGTTGACCTCCGCCGGGCGGACCTCAATGTCCGGTTCGATGCCGGTGGCCTGGATGGAGCGACCGTCCGGGGTGAAGTAACGGGCCGTGGTGAGTTTGACCGCGTGGGTTTCATCCAGCGGGATTACGGTCTGCACGCTGCCCTTGCCGAAGGACTGGGTACCCATGACGACCGCCCGCTCATGATCCTGCAGGGCGCCGGCCAGGATTTCCGAAGCGGAGGCCGAGCCGCCATTGATCAGGACTACAATCGGTGTGCCGGCCATGGCGTCACCGGGCTTGGCGGAAAAACGCAGCCGTGAGCTCTGGATGCGGCCCTCGGTATAGACAATCAGGCCATCGTCCAGCAGGGCATCAGCGGTATCCACAGCGGCCTGCAATACGCCGCCGGGGTTGTTGCGAAGGTCAATGATCAGGCCGTCGAGGTCATTGCCGTACTCGGCTTCCATGTCGTCCAGGGTTTCCAGGAACTGGCGGCCGGTGTCGGCCTGGAACTGGGTGATCCGCACGTAGCCGTAGCCGTTGTCGATCATCCGGGACTTGATGCTGGTGACCTTGATGACGTCCCGGGTAACATCGATTTCGATGGGGGCATTCTGGCTCTCGCGCATGATGGTCAGGGTCAGTACCGTGCCTGGTTTGCCTCGCATCAGCTTGACCGCTTCCTCCAGCGACATGCCCTTAACCGGCTTGTCGTCGAGCTTGATGATCAGATCACCGGCCTGCACGCCGGCGCGCTGGGCGGGTGTGTCGTCGATGGGGGAGATGACTTTGACGAAGCCGTTTTCCATGCCCACTTCGATGCCCAGGCCACCGAATTCACCGGAGGTGCTTTCCTCCAGTTCCTCGTAATCCTTGGGGGCCAGGTAGGCGGAATGGGGGTCCAGGTTTGAAAGCATGCCCTTGATGGCGCTTTCCAGCAGTTGCTGGTCGGAGACGTCTTCCACGTAGGCATCCTTGATCCGGCTGAACACCTCGGTGAACTTGCGCAGATCATCCAGGGGCAGTTGCTCACGGGGGGCAGGCGCTGGCGTTTCCATCTGTTTCGCGCCGTCCATGTCCTGAAGTATCTGCTCACTGTCGAGTTCGCGGTCCTGGGCCAGTGCCGAAACAGAGAGAGTGAAGATGCCGACTGCCAGTGCGATGCGGCGTAGTGGCGGGAACCCGAGAGTGTTTGTGGCCAGTTTCATTCACATATCCTGTTTGCTTTCCGACAGTTGGCGCGCGGCTGCGATTGTCACAGTATGGCGCTCACTGCCTGGTTTGTCAGCCCTTTGGCAGCCAGGGGGCTGTCCGTGTGACGGATTTGCTGACAGGGCCTGCCCTTAAGGCTTACCCAGCCAGCGCAGCGGGTTGATCGGTTTGCCCTGGCGGCGGACCTCGAAATACACGGCCGGGTCCTCCGTGCCGCCGGTACGCCCGGCCAGTGCGATGGTTTCGCCGGCCCGGACCCAGTCGCCCGGCGAAGTAAACAGGCTGCTGCTGTGCCCGTAGAGGGTCAGATAGCCGTCGCCGTGATCAATGATGGTCATCAGGCCGAAGCCCCGGAGCCAGTTGGCGAACACCACTCGGCCGTAGTGTACGGCTTTTACGTCCGCCTCTTCCTTGGTGTTCATCAGAATGCCGGTCCGGCGCAGCTTGCCTTCGGCGTAGCTCGCGCCAAAATTGCTGACCACCCGGCCCGAGGCTGGCCAGGGCAGCTTGTCGCGAAGCGATTTGAAGGGGCGGCTCTCATTGGGGGCGGGAATGCTGGCAATGGCCTGCTGCACCTCTTCCAGCAACTGCTCGAGGCGTTTGCGGTCGGCTTCCAGATCCTTGCGTTCGTCCTGGCGGCTACGGATGTCCTGGTTCAGGGCTGCAAGTGTCTGTTCGCGCTCGGCACGGCTTTCCTGAAGGGATTTCTGGCGTTGCTCAAGGTCGGACTCGGTTCGGGCCAGGCGGGTTCGGGTGGCCTGGACATCGGCCTGGGTGGCCCTGAGGTCAGCCAGGCTCTGGCGGAAGGCCTCCAGCCTTTTCACAGTGTCGCGGCCGAGGTATTCGTAGTAGGTCATGGTCCGGGCGATTTTGCCCGGTTCGATTTCATTCAGCAGCACCCGTAACGAAGGCGCATCACCTTCCATCCAGGCGGCACGTATCTGTTTTTCCAGGCCCTTTCGCTGCTGCTTCAGTGTGCTGGTGAGTTCCTGCTCTTTCTGACGCAGTTCGGCCAGCCGGTTTTCCTGCTCGCTGGCTTTCTGGCGCAGTTCCCGGCGTTCCCGGGTCAGGTCGCTGATCCGGCGTTCGCTCTTCGCCAGTTGCTGTTCCAGGCTGGAGCGGTCCTCCTCGGCATCGGCCAGCCACTCGTCGATGTCAGCAATCTGCTCCTTGAGTTCCTCCACCTGCTCGGGCGTCACTTCCTGTTGTGCGCTGGCGGCCTGGGCCCCGGTCAGTACCAGGGCCAGGGCCAGTGTTCGAAGAGAGCTCAAGATGCCGCCTGTGTTCCGGATCAGTCGAACTGAACCAGGCTGTGCCCGGTCATTTCCTTCGGCTGCGGGGTATCCATCAGTGAAAGCAGCGAGGGGGCGATGTCACTCAGGCTGCCATCGTTTTTCAGATGGATCCTGCGCGGGCCGGTATAGACCAGCGGCACGGGACCAACGGTATGGGAGGTGTGCAACTGCCCGGAATTGGGGTCGGTCATTTGCTCGCAGTTGCCGTGATCGGCGGTGATCAGCGATTCGCCGCCCACTTCGTCAAGGGCTTCGACCACCCGCTGGACGCACTGATCCAGGCACTCCGCCGCCTTTACGGCTGCATCCAGGCTGCCGGTATGGCCCACCATGTCGCCGTTGGCGTAGTTGCAGACGATCAGGTCGTATTTGCCGCTGTGGATCGCTTCGACCAGTTTGTCGGTGACCTCCGGTGCGCTCATTTCCGGTTTGAGGTCATAGGTGGCCACCTTGGGCGAGGGCACCAGGATGCGGTCCTCCCCCTCAAACGGGGTTTCCAGACCACCGTTGAAGAAGAAGGTGACGTGCGCGTATTTCTCGGTTTCGGCAATGCGCAGTTGGGTCTTGCCCTGTTTGGCAATGTATTCGCCCAGCCCGTTCACCAGTTTCTCCGGCGGGTAGGCGCAACTGGTCCGGATGTCGGCTGCGTACTCGGTCAGCATGACGAAGTCGGCCAGTGACGGGTGCTTGCGGCGGGTAAAGCCGTCGAAATCGTCTTCCACGAACGTCCGGGTCATCTCCCGGGCCCGGTCAGCGCGGAAATTCATGAACAGCACGGCATCGCCGTCATTGACCGTACCCGCCGGCTCGCCTTCCCTGTGAATACGGGTGGCTTTGACGAATTCGTCGTTTTCACCGCGTTCGTATGCCTGCTCAAGGGCGCTGACCGGATCCTCGAAGGTATATTCGGCTTCACCCAGGGTTATGGCGTTGTAAGCCTGTTCAACACGGTCCCATCGGTTGTCCCGGTCCATGGCGAAGTAACGGCCAACAATAGTGGCGACCCGGCCGACGCCCAGGCTTTTCATCTTGGCGGCCGCTTTTTCCAGTGACGGGCGGGCGCTGCGCGGAGGCATGTCCCGGCCATCCAGGAAGGCGTGAATATAGACTTCCGTGGCGCCGCGACTGGCTGCCATTTCGGCAGCGGCCAGAATGTGGTCTTCGTGACTGTGTACGCCACCCGGGGAGAGCAGGCCCATCAGGTGTACGGCCCGGCCATTGTTGACGGCTTTGTCGATGGCCTTGCACAGGGCCTTGTTGCTCTGAAAAACGCCGTCTTCCAGGTCTTTGTCTATGCGGGTCAGGCTCTGGTAAACCACCCGGCCGGCGCCGAGATTCATGTGGCCAACCTCGGAGTTACCCATCTGGCCCTGTGGCAGGCCGACAAACATGCCTGAGGTGTTGATCAGTGTCTTGGGCTGCTGCTGCCAGATCTTGTCCCAGAAAGGGGTATTGGCTCTGGAGATGGCGTTGTCTTCGGCCGGGTCACGATGGCCCCAGCCGTCCAGAATGATCAGTGCAGTAGGCTTGCGCATCTCGGTCATCACTTCGTCCGGTTGGTTGTCGACAGGGAGTGCAGATTCTAACCGTTTTCATTCTCACAAGCCATGGACGATAGACGGTGCGGCGCCCGGGGCGGATGGCTTGCCTTCCCCTCCTTCTTTGACCCGGCCCGGCTGTGTATAATCCGGCCAAACCAAATTTTGTCAGGGCAGTTTCATGGATCGCTTGTTTGAATTCGTTGTGAATCACTACATTCTGGCGTCATTGTTTGTGGCGTTTCTCCTCGCCATCCTGTTTCTGGAGACGCGGCGCGGCGGTGCCAAGGTGTCGTCCCAGGCGCTGGTGGGCATGATGAACAAGGACGAGGCGGTGGTGGTTGATATCCGCGATCGCAAGGACTTCGGTGAGGGACACATTACCGGGGCCGTCCATATTCCGCTGAGCGGCATCAAAAGCCGGGCCAGTGAACTCGACAAGTTCAAGGACAAGCAGATTGTGGTGGTGGACAAGATGGGCCAGCACTCGGCCATGGCGGTCAAGCAACTGAATGCCCACGGCCTGAACAATGTGGCCCGCCTGAACGGTGGTATCGCAGACTGGAAAGGCGCCAACCTGCCGCTGGTCAAAAAGTAACAGGGCTTGATCCGGGCCCGGATCTGCCGCACTGTTTCATCCTGTGATTTCGCCGGAACCGCCAACGCCCTTCCGGCCCAGTGACTTTAACAACGGGCTTGTCCCGCTCCGTATTAACGAAAGGATTGATCATGGCTGAGAACCAGCAAGCCGCAGGCAACGAAAACCAGAGCCAACCCCAGTTCGCCCTTCAGCGTATCTACGTGAAGGACCTGTCGTTTGAATCCCCGAACTCCCCGACGGTTTTCCAGGAGCAGTGGAAGCCGCAAGTGAGCCTGGATCTGAATACCTCTCACAACCAGGTCAGCGAGAACCAGTACGAAGTGGTACTGTCGATGACCGTGACTGCCAAGCTGGGCGAGAAGACCGCCTACATTGTGGAAATCCAGCAGGCTGGTGTGTTCATGGTATCCGGTATCGAGAGCAACCAGCTCGGCCACATGCTCGGTTCCTACTGCCCCACGGTACTGTTCCCCTATGCCCGCGAGGCCATCGACGGTATCGTCAACAAGGGCAGCTTCCCGGCACTGATGCTGGCGCCGGTGAACTTTGATGCCATCTACGCCCAGGCGCTCAAGCGCAAGCAGGAAGAAGCCAACGGTGAGTCGGCGGAAGACAAGGCGCACTGATTGATTTCAGTTCTGCCGAAAAACAAAACCGGCCCGGGTGGCCGGTTTTTTTATGCCTGATCGGGCGTCAGACAGCGCCGTCAAAGCCCAGCTGGCGCCAGGCTTCGTAGGTGACCAGCGCCACCGCGTTGGACAGGTTGAGGCTGCGGCTTTCCGGGCGCATGGGAATACGCAGGCGATGGCCGTTGGCCAGGGCATCCCGAACCGCCGGAGGCAGGCCGCGGGTCTCTGGTCCGAACATCAGGTAGTCATCCTCGCGGAAGCGGGTCTGGTGATAGGGATGGGAGCCGTGTGTGGTTAGCCCGAACAGCCGCCCTGGCTGTTCGGAATCCAGAAAGGCCTGATAGCTGGCGTGCACATTGACCCTGGCGTATTCACTGTAATCCAGGCCGGCCCGGCGCATCTGTTTGTCTTCCAGGGAGAAGCCGAGGGGTTCGATCAGGTGCAGTCGGCAGCCGGTGTTGGCGCAGAGCCGGATGATATTGCCCGTGTTGGGCGGTATCTCCGGCTCGTAGAGCACAATGTTCAGCACCGGTTTCAGCGCTCGACGGCCAGCGCCACGCCCATACCACCGCCAATGCAGAGGGTCGCCAGACCTTTGTGGGCGTCCCGGCGTTTCATTTCATGCAGCAGGGTAACCAGGATCCGGCAGCCGGAGGCGCCAATCGGGTGGCCCAGGGCAATGGCGCCGCCGTTGACGTTGACCTTGTTGGTGTCCCAACCCAGATCGCGGTTGACCGAGATGGCCTGGGCGGCAAAGGCTTCATTGGCTTCCACCAGGTCCAGGTCGTCCACACTCCAGCCGGCACGCTGCAGACAACGCTGGCTGGCGGGAATGGGACCGGTGCCCATGATGGCCGGATCAACGCCCGCGTTGGCGTGGGCCTTGAGGGTGACCAGCGGTGTCAGGCCCAGTTCCCGGGCCTTGTCGGCACTGCAGACCATCACGGCCGCGGCGCCATCGTTCAGGGAGGAGGCGTTACCGGCGGTGACAGTGCCATCCTTGTTGAAGGCGGGGCGCAGCTTGCCAAGGCTTTCACCGGTGACGCCGTCCCGTGGGCACTCGTCCTGGCTGATGACCAGCGGCTCGCCCTTGCGCTGGGGGATGGTGATGGGAACAATCTGGTCGTCGAAATAACCGGCTTTCTGTGCCGCCACAGCTTTCTGCTGGGATGCGGCGGCGAAGGCGTCCTGCTCTTCCCGGCTGATACCGTACTTGTCGACGATGTTCTCGGCGGTTACGCCCATGTGGTAGTCATTGAAGGCATCCCACAGACCGTCATTGACCATGGTGTCGATCATGGTCCAGTTACCCATTCGCTGGCCGTTACGGCTGTTGGGCAGCACGTGGGGCGCCTGGCTCATGCTTTCCTGGCCGCCGGCAATCATCAGCTCGGCATCGCCGCACTGGATGGCCTGTACCGCCATGTGGACGGCCTTCAGGCCGGAACCACAGACCTTGTTGATGGTCATGGCGGGCGTGGACGCCGGCAGTCCTGCATTCACCGCTGCCTGACGGGCCGGGTTCTGGCCACAACCGGCCGTCAGCACCTGACCAAGAATGACTTCGTTGACCTGTTCGCCGGCCACGCCGGTTTCCGCCAGTATGGCCTCGATCACCGCAGAGCCGAGCTGGTCAGCGCGCAGGCTGGACAGCCCCCCGCCAAAACTGCCAACGGCGGTTCGCCTGGCGGCAACAATAACGACATCACGCATGGTATTTCTCCGTTTAATGGCTGGGTCGGGCGTTCCAACCCATTTTTATAGTAAAGGCGGCATTGTAGCCGGAAAGCCGGAAGTGGCCCAAACCGGCCGCTACATGTTCAGGCTGCGGCCACCGTCCACGGGCAGGATCTGCCCGGTCACGAACGGCGCATCACAGATCAGATAGGTGATGGCACCGGCAATATCTTCCGGGTTGCCGGTGCGGGCGAGGGCAGTCTTGTCGAGTATGGCCTGCTGGTGAGACTCGTCCATAGGGTCGTTTCCTTCCGGCCAGAGAATGGCCCCTGGCGAGACACCGTTGACCCGGATCTGCGGCGCCAGTTCCCGGGCCCAGAAACGGGTGAGGGCGGCCAGCCCGGCCTTGCTGGCACAGTAAAGCGGGTGGTCCGGCAGCGGGCGTTCGCTGTAGATATCAATCATGTTGACGACAGCGCCCGAAGCCTTTTTGAGCGCCGGCAGACAATGCTGCAGCAGGAAGAACGGCGCCTTCAGGTTGGTGTTGAGAATCAGGTTCCAGTCGTCTTCACTGGCGGTCCCGGTGGGGGTGGGGTAGAACACCGAGGCATTGTTGATCAGCCCGTCCAGCCGGCCCCAGTGTTTAACCGCAACGTCTGCCACCCGGGCGACGTCATCGGGATTGGTCAGCTCGCCGGCAACGCAGGTGGCGGAATCGGACCGGGCCCGGTTCAGCTCTTCCACCAGAGCCCGTGCCTGCTCGGCCCGGCTGCGATAGTGAATCACCAGGTTCCAGCCCCGTTTGTGCAGTGCTTTCGCGGTTTCGGCGCCCAGCCGGTGGGCGGCGCCGGTAATCAGTGCGACAGGTGTGCTCATGCTTTGCTCCTCTGGTGTCAGGATTCCAGTTGGGCATTGATACGTGCCAGACGCTCCCGGTGGATGGCCTGACCCAACTCCCGGCCCTTGAAACCCTGGGCCATCAGTTCCCTTGGAGAAATGTCGCGGGTACGGTCAGCCATGGTCTGGAGTCGCTTCAGCAGCGGGCTTCGATCTTCGTCGAGGGTGCAGCCGAGGGTTTCCAGCAGGGCGTCGAACCGTTCAGGGCGGCGCCAGACATCGGCGTGTTCCAGCAGCGCCAGCCAATCCGCTGCCGCCATGTCGCCGGTGTCGGGTTGGTGCAGCCGGTGGCTGAAGCGGCAGACCAGTCCGGCGAGGTCCCGGCATTCGTTGGGGGCTTTCATTGCATTTGCACGTTTGACCACCTGGTCTTCCTCCAGCGGGAACAGCATGGCTGCGAACCGCTGGGCGGTGGCGCCGTCCCGGTTGTGGATGCAATGCAGGGCTCTGATGGCTGAGGGCAGCGTTTCCGGGCCGGCCAGTTCGGGGACCAGGGAGGGCAGTGCGCCCACCTGCTCAAGCACCTCCCAGAATACCCAGGGGGCCTGTTCGTTGAGCGCCCGCTGAACCTCCTGCCAGACCCGTTCCGGCACCAGGTGGTCCAGCTCTCCCTGCTGCACCATGTCGCGCATCAGTGCCAGTGTCTCCTCGCCAACCCGGAAACCAAGAGGCTCGAACCGGGCAGCAAAGCGCGCGGTGCGCAGGATGCGCAGCGGATCCTCGGCGAAGGCCGGGGACACGTGGCGGAGGATGCGCGAGTGCAGGTCGTCGTGGCCGTTGAAGGGATCAACCAGTTCGCCGTCTTCGGTTTCGGCCATGGCATTGATGGTCAGGTCCCGGCGCAGGAGATCCTGCTCCAGGGTGACGTCCGGAGCACTGTAGACGGTGAAGCCATGGTAGCCCTGTCCCTGCTTGCGCTCCGTGCGGGCCAGCGCGTATTCCTCGCGGGATTGCGGGTGCAGGAAGACCGGAAAATCAGCCCCCACCTGCTTGAAGCCCCGCTCCAGCATGTCTTCCGGGGTGGCGCCAACCACGACCCAGTCCCGATCCTTGACCTCCAGGCCCAGTAGTCTGTCCCGGACGGCGCCGCCCACCAGATAGCATTGCATGGATCGGTGTATCCTCTGTTCAGGGTGAAAGCCATTGATTATCCGGCCCGGCGTGGCCGGAGGCAAACCGGGTACCGGCGGGTGTTGATGTCTGACAGGCAGTTTTTTGCCGCCCGGCCCCTTCGGGCAGGCGCCGTTCAGGCTTTAATCGCTGTAAATCAGTTGCTTGCTGTATGTGGCGTGATTTTTTCATGGTTGTGCCAAAATGCTTTTTCCGGAGACAGGACCCTATGATGCCGCGATGGATGCTCGTGCCCGCGTTGGCCATTGCCCTGGCTGGCTGCGCCTCGACTGGCGACAGTCAGCGTGAAGATGTTGGTCAGCAGTTGATTGACCCGGTTACCGTACGGGTCAGCGGTTATGGCACCTACGAAAACGTGGATCAGGACCGCACGGATACCGGCAAGCGCCTGAAGGCCCGCCGGGCCTCCCGTCTGGATGCCTACCGGAACCTGGCGGAACGGGTCTACGGGACGGTGATTTTTGGCCGCTCCACCGTCAATGATTTCGTCCTTCAGGATGACAGTTTCCGGGCCTATGTCGACAGCTATGTCCGCGGAGCCCGGGTGGTGGCGGTCAATGAGCACAGCGATGGTGTGATTGAAACCGTAATGCAGCTCAAGCTGGAATCGGCGTTTATTGCCTGCGCCGCCCAGTACGCGGATGAGGCGGTGCACGACAAGTGCAGCGTGCCCATCCCCCGTGCCAATGAACGGGTGAATGAGCAAAGCAGTGGTGACAAGGCTGAGTCTCTCTATTATCTGGATTGATCCGGCAAACCGGCCGGCGAATATCGGGAGTGTTATGAAGCGTATAGTCCTGTTCTGGTTGATGCTCTGGCCCGCCCTTGGGGCGGCGGCCATGCTTGAGGGCGTTGGCCACGCCACCATCCATGACGGCGATGTCGAGCAGGCCCGTGCCGAGGCCCGCCAGGCCGCCATGCGTGATCTGGCGCTTCAATACGAGGCCAGAATCAGTTCCAGTGACACGGTGGAAAACGGGGAGCTGGTGCAGTCCAGTACCCGGGTTTCCAGCACTGCCACGGTGCGGGATGCCGAGGTGGTGGATGAATTCCGTAATGGCAACCTGCTGCGGGTGATTGTCCGTGGTGATGTGGTTTCCGGTAATGGCGATGAATGTAAGGCCGGTGCAGCCCGGGAGCTGCGCAAGCGGGTGGCGGTGACCGGTTTTCCCATTGTCTCCCCTGAGCAGGGTGGCAACCAGGTACTGGATAATGCCGGCGAACGCCTGCCCCAGGCCCTGGTGGCCCGGCTCCAGCGTGAAGGCAACCTGCAGGTGCTGGGCAATACCTCCCTGCAACTGTTTGGCAACCTGGCGGATGCACCCACCTCCCGGGGCAATATTGCCGCCAATCACCTGACCAACGTGGTTCAACTGGCCCGCGAACTGGGGGCCCAGTTTGTGGTATCCGGGGTGATCCGGGATATGGGATTGTCTGATCCCAACGCCTGGGGCTCCTCCATCGTCGACAAGATGCAGCGGAGCATTGGCGTGGTCGATACCACCCGGCGGTTTGAGGTGGAGTTGATGGTGTTCGACGGCTTCTCAGGCTCGCCGGTCTATCGCAAGCGTTTTGAAACCTCGGCCCAGTGGGACCCGCAGGGCAGTGACGGGATTTCCGCCTCGGGCTTTGAAAGCTCCCAATGGGGCAGGGCGGTATCCGGTGTGATTGACCGGATGGTCGGCACCGTGAATGAAAGCCTGGCCTGCCAGCCATTCATGACGCGGATTACCCGGGTGGACGGTGATCGTGTCACTCTGGAATCGGGGGCAACCGCCGGTCTACGGCCGGGTGTGGAGATGGATGTTTACCGGACCCGCCGTTATTTTGATTCGCTGAATGGCACACCGGAACTGACCGATGCGGGGGTGGCCATCACGCTGAATAACGTTCACCCGGATTTCAGCACAGGGCAGATGCCCCGGCATTCCGGGCAGGTGAACATTCAGCGTGATGATATCGCCATTATCTGGTGATCAGGCCGCTTCGGCGGCCGCGATGTCCCGGATCTTGCCGACCATGGCGCGCAGGCCGTTGCCCCGGGTCGGGGAAATGTGTCGGAACAGGTCCAGCCGTTCGAACAGTTCGTCGATATCTGTGGCCAGCAGGTCCCGGGGTGTCTTGGCATTCAGGGCCACCAGGATGATCGCGGCCAGCCCGCGTACAATCATGGCGTCGGAGTCGATCAGCAGATAGAGCCTGCCGGTTTCCGGATCCTGGTGGTGAATCAGCCAGACCTGGCTCTGGCAGCCATGCACGTAATTCTTCTCGACGCGCTCGTCCTCGGGGAACTCGGGCAACTGCTTGCCCAGGTCGATGATGTAGGCGTAACGCTCTTCCCAGTCATCGAGAAAATCGAAGTCGTCCAGAACGTCTTCCAGTGTCGTTTTCTGCCCCAGGGGGTTGTTCAGAAACTGTTCTTTGCTGGCGGTCATGGCTGTCTGTGTCAGTCAGTGTGTTTCAGCGGCCCGGGCGCTGGTTAAAGCATCCCGAGTTCGAGTTTTGCTTCATCGGTGAGCATGTCGTTGCTCCAGGGCGGGTCAAACGTGAGCTCTACGGTGACCTTGTCGACATTGGGCACGTGCTCCACCTTGCGTTTGACGTCGTCGGTGATCACCGGACCCATGCCGCAGCCGGCGGCGGTGAGGGTCATGCGGATGTAGATGTGATTGCCTTCCTCGCCGCCGTTTTCAATGTTGCACTCGTAAATCAGGCCCAGATCCACCACGTTGACCGGGATTTCCGGGTCATAGCAGTTACGCAGGGCTTCCCATACCTGGTTTTCGTTGACGGTGCCGTCTTCCGGCGTTTCAAAGCTGCTTTCCAGGGGCTGCTTGCCCAGCGCGTCCGCGTCGTGGCCTTCCACGCGCGCGAGGTTACCGTTCACCGCCACGGTGAAGGTGCCACCGAGTGACTGGGTGATGGTCACGAAGGTATCCGACGGAATCATGATCTCGGTTCCGGAGGGTACCAGACGTGCCTCGACTTCGCGCTTGGTCAGGACAACTTCCCGTTCTTGCATACTCAATCAGCCCTCATTCTGAGCGTTTCATGCCACCGTGAAGCTTTCGCCGCAACCACACTCCGCCGTGGCGTTGGGGTTGTTGAAGCGGAACAGGGAGTTCACGCCCTCGGTGACAAAATCGATTTCAATGCCGTTGACCAGCGGCAGGTGTTCTTCCTTCACGTACACATCCACGCCGTCGATGGCAAAAATACGATCATCCGTCGCGGGCGTCTCGACCCACTGGGTCTCGTACTTGAAACCGGAGCAGCCGCTTTTCTTGATGGCCAGGCGAATACCCTTGGCATCCGGCTTCTTGTCCAGTTGCTTGCGAACGTGTTTGACCGCGCTCGGGGTCATGGTCACGGTCACTTCATTCGGGGTGAAGACTTCGGCTGTCATGTTTCCACCTCCTCAGGTAAACAGACGCTGGATTTTCTGCAGGCCTGCGAACAATTGATCGACCTCATCCAGCGTATTATAGAACGCGAACGAGGCCCTGGCTGTGCCGGGAACTCCGTAGAAATCCATCAGCGGCATGGCACAGTGATGCCCGGTGCGGATGGCGATGCCCTGTTGGTCCAGCAGGGTGCCCAGATCGCTGGGGTGCAGGCCTTCGAGTGTGAACGACAGAACCGGGACTTTACGGGCCGCATTACCGAGGATTTTCAGCCCCGGCACACTGGGTACCAGCTCGTTGGCGCGCTCCAGAAGGGCCATTTCCGCCGCTTCCATGGCCGGGCGATCCAGGGCATTCAGATAGTCGATGGCCGCACCCAGCCCGACGGCTTCGGCGATGGCCGGCGTGCCCGCCTCGAATTTGTAGGGCAGGACATTCCAGGTGGTACGCTCAAAGGACACCCGCTCAATCATCTCGCCGCCGCCCTGGTAAGGCGGCATCTCTTCCAGCAGCTCGGCGCGGCCGTAGAGCACACCAATGCCGGTGGGCCCGAACAGTTTGTGTGACGAGAAGGTATAGAAGTCACAGCCCAGTTCCTGCATGTTCGGCTGGAAGTGAGGGACCGCCTGGGCTGCGTCCAGCAGGGTCAGGACACCGAATTTCTTGGCCTGCTCGATCAGCGGCGCCACCGGGTTCACCGTGCCCAGCACGTTAGACACGTGGGCAAGAGCCAGGATCCGGGTGCGCTCGTTGAGCAGGCTGTTGAACGAATCCAGGTCCAGCTCGCCTTCGGGGGTCACCTGAATGGGGATCACCTTGGCGCCGGTGCGTTCGGCAATCATCTGCCAGGGCACAATGTTGGCGTGGTGCTCCATGTGGCTGACGAGGATTTCGTCGCCTTCTTTCAGGCGCGGTGCCAGGCCGTTGGCCACCACATTGATGGCTTCGGTGGTGCCCCGGGTCCAGATGATTTCCCGGGTGCTGCCGGCGTTGAGGAAGCGACGAACCGTCTCACGTGCGCCCTCAAATGCCGTGGTTGCGCGATCACCCAGTGTGTGGGCTCCCCGGTGCACGTTCGAGTGCATTTCCCGGTAATAGCGGTCCATGGCGTCCAGAACAGCCTGTGGCTTCTGGGCGGAGGCTCCGTTGTCCAGATACACCAGGGGCTTGCCGTTGACCTCCTGGGACAGGATCGGGAAGTCCCGGCGGATGGCCTGGACATCAAAGCCTTTGGCCCTGCTGGGGTTAGCCGTGGACAGGTCGCTCATCGCCCTCAGTTCTCCTCGATAAAAGTCTGCTCAAAGAATTCGTTCAGCCGTGTCTGGGCGGTTTCCCGGACGGCTTCCACCGGAATCTGCTCGACCAGTTCGTTGATGAAGGCCATGGTCAGCAGGACGTTGGCCTGGCGCCGGCCGATACCCCGGGATACCAGATAGAACAGTGCAATGCGGTCCAGTTGGCCGATGGTGGCACCGTGGGCACACTTGACGTCGTCGGCGTAGATTTCCAGTTCCGGCTTGGTGTCGATTTCCGCCTTGCTGGAGAGCAGCAGATTCTTGTTGTTCATGTCCGCATTCGACTGCTGGGCATCCTGATGGATATGGATGCGGCCATTGAACACGGCATGGGACTCATCCGCTGCAATGTTGCGATAGGTTTCCTCGCTGTTGCAGTGCGCGGCTACGTGGTCAATAGAGGTGTGGTTGTCATAGTGCTGCTTGCCCTGAGTGACCACTACGCCATTGAGCTTGGTTTCCGCGCCTTCGCCTTCCAGTCGCACCTGCAGGTCGTGCCGGCGCAAGGGGCCGCCAAAGCCCACGCAGTGGCTTTCAAAGCGGGAGTTGCGTTGCTGGACCACGCCGGTGGCGCCGATGTGCTGAACATTCTCGCCTTCCATGTTCAGGCGGATGCTGGTCAGGTTGGCGCCGTCGGCCAGGTTGAACTCGGTTACGGTATCCACCAGTACCGGCGCATCGCCGTCGGAAATGTACTCTTCCACCAGGGTCATCTGGCTGTTGGCGCCGGCGTCGACAAACACCCGCGGGTAGGCGGAGCCACTGGCGTCGCCGACGGTCTCGTGAATCACGAACAATGGCTGATCCAGGACCGCGCCGGGTTTGAGCTGGATCAGCAGGCCATCTTCAAAACGGGCACCATTGAGATGGGCGAACTGCACCTGTTTGGGATCCAGGGTGCTGCCGAGCCGGTCCGCGAGTTTGCCGGCGTCTTCTTCCGGCAGGTCATTGAAACTGCGGATGCTCAGGCCGTCAAAGTCCGGGAACTCGCTGGCTTCCGGAATCATCACGCCGTTGACAAACACGACCTTGTACCCGGGCACCGCCAGGCTGTGACCGGTTTTGCCGCCGACCGGCAGGGAAATGGCCATGTCGTCGGCCAGTTTCAGGTGCCGGCTGGAGTATTTCCAGTTCTCGGTTTTGCGGGTGGGCAGGGGCATGTCCACGAGCCTGCCGGCCCGCTCCCTGCGCAGCGCCAGTAACGGTTCCGGCAGCGTCTGGCCCGCCGGATGCAGGAAGGCGCTGGATAGCATGGGTGCTGTTTTCATTCCGCGACCTCCCGATCAGTTGCTGGCGTCGTCGTCTTTCACGCCCAGCCAGCCGTAACCTTTCTCTTCCAGTTCCAGGGCCAGTTCACGTCCGCCGGACTTGATGATCCGACCGCCGGCCAGCACGTGCACATAGTCGGGCACGATGTGGTTCAGCAGGCGCTGGTAGTGGGTCACCATCAGGATGGCCCGGTCTTCAGAGCGCAGGGCGTTGACGCCGTCAGACACCACCTTCAGGGCGTCGATGTCGAGCCCAGAGTCGGTTTCGTCCAGGATCGCCAGTTTCGGTTCCAGCAGCAGTGCCTGCAGGATCTCGTTGCGTTTTTTCTCGCCGCCGGAGAAGCCTTCGTTGACGCCCCGTTTCAGGAAGGACGGGTCCAGGTCCACCTGGCGGGAAACGTCTTTGGCCAGCTTCATGAACTCGGCTGCGTTCAGTTCTTCCTCGCCACGATGCTTGCGCTTGGCGTTAACGGCAGTGCGCAGGAACTGCAGGTTGCTGACACCGGGAATTTCCACCGGGTACTGGAATGCCAGGAAGACGCCTTCGCGGGCCCGCTCTTCGGTTTCCTGTTCGAGCAGGTTTTCACCATTGAGGGTGACCTCGCCTTCGGTCACCTCAAAGGTTTCGTTGCCCGCGAGAACCTGTGACAGCGTGCTCTTGCCGGAGCCGTTCGGGCCCATGATGGCGTGTACCTCGCCGGCCTTGATCTCCAGGTTGATGCCCTTGAGGATTTCCTCACCCTCAACGGATGCGTGCAGGTTTTTGATGCTCAGCATGAATGGCGTCTCTCTGTCATCTGCAATTCTGTTTGAATGTAAACTCTTGCCGGTGCCGCGTCACGGTTAACCGACGGACCCTTCGAGGCTGACTTCCAGCAGTTTGCCTGCTTCCACGGCAAATTCCATGGGCAGTTCCTTGAACACTTCCTTGCAGAAGCCGTTCACGATCATGGAAACGGCCTGCTCAGGGTCGATGCCGCGCTGGCGGCACAGGAACATCTGCTCGTCACTCACCTTGGAGGTGGTAGCCTCGTGCTCGACGATGGCGGATTTGTTTTTGCTCTCAATGTACGGGAAGGTGTGCGCGCCACAGCGGTCGCCAATCAGCAGCGAGTCACACTGGGTGTAGTTGCGCGCCCCTTCCGCGCCGGGCTGGAATTTCACCAGTCCGCGGTAGGCATTGGAGCTGCGGCCGGCGGAGATACCCTTGGAGATGATCGTGCTCCGGGTGTTTTTGCCCAGGTGAATCATCTTGGTGCCGGTGTCCGCCTGCTGGTAGTTGTGGGTCAGTGCCACGGAGTAGAATTCGCCAACACTGTTCTCACCCTTGAGAATGCAGCTCGGGTACTTCCAGGTGACGGCGGAACCGGTTTCCACCTGGGTCCAGGAAATCTTGGAATTCTTGCCCAGGCAGGCGCCGCGCTTGGTCACGAAGTTGTAGATGCCGCCCTTGCCGTGCTCATCACCCGGGTACCAGTTCTGGACGGTGGAGTACTTGATCTGGGCATCGCCCAGGGCCACCAGTTCCACGACAGCGGCGTGTAGCTGGTTTTCGTCGCGCATGGGGGCGGTGCAGCCTTCCAGGTAGCTGACGTAACTGCCTTCGTCGGCGACGATCAGCGTTCGCTCGAACTGGCCGGTGTTGGCTGCGTTGATCCGGAAATAGGTGGACAGCTCCAGCGGGCAGCGAACGCCTTTGGGTATGTAGACGAACGAGCCGTCGGAGAAGACCGCGGAGTTCAGGGCGGCGAAGAAATTGTCGCCGGCGGGCACCACCGAGCCCAGGTATTTTTCCACCAGTTCCGGGTATTTCTGGACGGCCTCGGAAATCGGGCAGAAGATCACGCCGGCCTCGGCCAGTTGCTCCTTGAACGTGGTCGCTACCGATACCGAATCGAACACCGCATCCACGGCCACGCCTGCGAGCTTCTCGCGCTCGTGCAGGGGAATGCCCAGTTTCTCGTAGGTGCGCAGCAGCTCCGGATCCACTTCGTCCAGGCTCTGGGGCATGTCTTCCTGTTTCTTGGGCGCCGAATAGTAGGAGATGGCGTTGTAGTCGATCTCCGGGTAGTCCACGTGGGCCCAAGTGGGGTCGTCCATCTCCAGCCAGCGACGATAGGCTTTCAGACGCCACTCCAGCATGAATTCCGGCTCCTGCTTCACCTTGGACAGGCGGCGGATAACGTCTTCGTTGAGACCGGGTTCGAACGTGTCGGCTTCGATTTCAGTCACGAAACCGTGTTCGTATTCCCGTTTGATCAGCTCTTTCACCTCTGTGTCGGTGGTCGCCATGATCGTCGCTCCGTCAATTCTCTCATCGAGGGCTTCGGGCCCTGGTGCTGCAGCGGCCCGTCCTGTTTCAGGTTACGCCCTGCAATCGCTTTATGGATGAACGGGGCCGGGCCTGAAGGGCTGCCCCGTTGCTTCTGGCGAGTGATTATACAATACCAGAGTAAAATAGTCAGGTATTAAATTGATCCCGGGGAAAGTATACCTTAATAGCGGTTATAGCCCCATCTTGCACAGCGTCTCAGGGAGTGAGCGGGGAGGTCTTTCCAAAACCGTGCGGAGCCAGGGATGGCGGAGCCCGAGCGCTACAGGGATGTATTTACAGCGTGTTTTGGAAAGACCTCCCCGCTCGCGTCCCGGGCTGTCAGTTGTTTTCCGGCAGAATCCGGGTCAGGTAGCTGCGGTCCAGGGACGCTGGCAGGCCCTCCGGCCGGGGGATGCGCACCACATGACCGCTGCCCGGTGCGTATTCCATGGGTTCACCCTTGCGGTTCTCCATGATGTTGGCGGAAAAGCGCAGGTTGCCCTCCGGAGTGATCAGTTCCAGGGTGTCGCCCGGTGCGAAGCGATTTTTCACCTCAATGGTCAGCCACTGGCCGTCCTGTTCGGCCACGGTACCAACCACCTGCTGGGTGCCAAGGTAGGAAGAGCCCTGCTCGTAGGTCTGGTATTCCTGGGGCACATGGCGACGCAGGAAGCCTTCGGTGTAGCCACGGTTCGACAGGGCTTCGAGCTCATCCATCATGCCCATGTCGAAGGGTTTTCCGGCGACGGCATCGTCAATCGCCTGGCGGTAGACCTGGGTGGTGCGGGCCACGTAATAGGTGCTCTTGGTGCGCCCTTCGATTTTCAGGGAGTGAACCCCCATTTTGACCAGTTCCGCCACGTGCTGGACGGCGCGCAGGTCCTTGGAGTTCATGATGTAGGTGCCGTGCTCATCCTCATAGGCCGGAATAAAACCGCCCGGGCGGTTGGGCTCTTCCAGCAGGATTTCCCTGGGTTCCACCTGTCCGACCGGTGCGTCGGCGGAGGAGGCAATCAGGTCGCCGGTCTGGTCGTGGCTGTGGGCCACTTCCTTGTAGTTCCAGCGGCAGGCGTTGGTACAGGCGCCCTGATTCGCGTCCCGGTGGTTCATGTAGCCGGACAGCAGGCAGCGGCCGGAATAGGCCATGCACAAGGCGCCATGGACAAAGACCTCCAGTTCCATCTCCGGCACTTTGTCCCGGATCTGGCGGATTTCATCCAGGGCCAGTTCGCGGGACAGGATGACCCGGCTGATGCCCTGGCGCCGCCAGAACTCGACCGTGGCCCAGTTCACAGCATTGGCCTGGACGGACAGGTGGATGGGCTGGTCCGGCCAGCGTTCCCTGACCAGCATGATCAGGCCGGGGTCGGACATGATCAGTGCGTCCGGGCCCAGTTCGATAATCGGTTCCAGGTCCCGCAGGTAACTGCGCACCTTGTTGTTGTGCGGGGCAATGTTGGAGACCAGATAGAACTGCTTGCCGAGTTCGTGGGCCCGGTTAATGCCGCCAGCCAGCGCTTCGATGTCTTTGAAGCTGTTGTTGCGCACGCGCAGTGAATAGCGGGGCTGACCGGCGTAAACGGCATCGGCGCCATAGGCAAAGGCGGTTTCCAGGTGGTCGGGTGTTCCGGCTGGCGCCAGCAGTTCCGGGGTGTTCATGGTCTCTCCAGAAAGGTCGGAGTTAATCGAAGGGTCATAAAGATCCGGGCATTATGGAAAACTTCAAGTGCCGAGGGAAGTCGTCATAACCGAATGGCGGTCTTCAAAAGTCCTATTGATTATTTTCGGCGAACATGTGTACGCTGATTGCCAGAATGATAAGTTGCCATTGTTATTGATGTGGGAGGAATACGCATGGCATCAGACCCTCTGAAGCCTGAATCATCAAAGCGTCCGCTGGGTGCGCGGGTCAGCTCGCTGATCCTGGTTCAGCTGGAGCGTGGCAAAGTGGGTGTGGAAACCGTCGCCGGCCAGTTGAATATGAGCCGGTACACGCTGCACAAGAAGCTGCGTCAGGAAGGCGTTACCTTTGCTTCTTTGCTGGAGCAGGTGCGTCGTGAGCGGGCGCTCACCTATATGCGGGATAAAACCAAGCCGCTGGTGGAAATTGCCGAGCAGCTTGGTTTTTCGGAACTGAGCGCATTCAGCCGGGCTTTCAAGCGCTGGATGGGCACTTCCCCGGCTGAATACCGCTCCGTCAGACTTTCTTGAACACCAGGGTGGCGTTGGTGCCGCCGAACCCGAAGCTGTTGCTCATCACCAGGTCCAGATTCTGGTTGTCCTGGCGTTCGCGCACGATCGGGTAGCCTTCGGCGCCTTCGTCCAGATCCTGGATGTTGGCGGACGGTGCCAGGAAGCCTTCGCGCTGCATGATCAGCGAGTAGATGGCTTCGTGCACGCCCGCCGCGCCCAGGGCATGGCCACACAGGGGCTTGGTGGAGCTCAGTGGCGGAATGTTGTCGCCAAAGGTTTCCTTCAGGGCCTTCAGTTCGGTGATGTCGCCGGCCGGTGTGGACGTGCCGTGGGTGTTGATATAGCTGATCTCACCATCGACATTGGCCATGGCCTGCTTCATGCAGCGCACGGCGCCCTCACCACTCGGAGCGACCATGTCCGCGCCATCGGACGTTGCGCCGAAACCGACGATCTCGGCCAGAATGTTGGCGCCACGTGCTTCGGCGTGTTCCAGCGCTTCCAGGGCGAGAATCCCGCCACCACCGGAAATGACAAAGCCGTCGCGGTTGGCGTCGTAAGTACGTGAAGCCAGCTCCGGCGTGTCGTTGTACTTGGTCGACAGGGCGCCCATGGCGTCAAACATCAGGCTCAGGGTCCAGTGAATGTCCTCACCACCGCCGGCGAACATGACATCCTGGCGGCCCAGGGCGATCTGATCGGCGGCATGGCCGATGCAGTGGGCACTGGTGGCACACGCAGAGGTGATGCCGTAGTTGATGCCGGTGATGCCGAACGCGGTTGCCAGGGAAGCGTTGATGGCGCTGCCCATGGTGCGCGGCACGCGATACGGGCCAACCCGGCGGATGCCTTTGGCCCGCTGGGTGTCGATGGCATCGATCAGTTCAACGGTGGAGGCACCGCCGGTACCACAGACCACGCCGGTGGTGTTGGCGCGAACCTGCTCATCGGTCAGGCCGGCCTGTTCAATGGCTTCCTGCATGGCCAGGTAGGTGTAACCTGCGGCCGGGCACATGAAGCGATAGATCTTGCGATCGATCAGGTCCGGAAGGTTAAGGCCGATGTGGCCTGCAACGTGGCTGCGCAGTCCGTTTTCCTTGGCTTCCTCGCTGAACGCGATGCCGGAGCGGGAATCCCGCAGTGACTGGGCCACTTCTTTCTGATTGCTGCCGAGGCTGGAGACAATCCCCATGCCGGTAACTACAACGCGACGCATCTTGCTAACTCCTAAAAGTCATCGGTAGACGTGAACAGGCCAACCCGCAGATCTTTGGCGGTATAGATCTCCCGGCCGTCTACTTCCATGCGGGCATCCGCGATGGCCATGGTGAGCTTGCGGCGGATGAGCCGTTTGATGTCCAGGTAATAGGTGACCTTCTTGTTTTCCGGCAGAACCTGCCCGAAAAACTTCACTTCGCCGGCGCCCAGGGCGCGGCCCTTGCCTTCACCGCCACTCCAGGCGAGGAAGAAACCGACCAGCTGCCACATGGCATCCAGACCCAGGCAGCCCGGCATCACCGGGTCACCCTGAAAGTGCACCTTGAAAAACCACTGTTCCGGGTCGATGTCGAGTTCAGCCACCAGGCTGCCCTTGCCATACAGGCCGTCATCGGCGGCGATGTGGGTAATACGGTCCACCATCAGCATTTCGTCGATGGGCAGGCGCATGGCTCCGGGGAAGAGTTCGCCATGGCCGCACCGGATCAGGTCTTCTTTGTCAAAGTGATCGGGATACATGTTGCCGGTTTCTCTGTTGCAAAATGATTTCCCGATACTTTAACGCGTTCCGCGCCAGAGACTATTGACCTTTAGTGGATGATTGCAGAATGCATGAGTGTGCCGTTGGGTGTGTCACCCGTCCTGGCCATCGGCCCGGGGGCGGGCAAGGACACCGGTGTACCGGATCAGGAACAGCCCGTAGGCGAGGACCCAGAGCAGGCTGGCCGTGCCAATGCCGGCATGCCAGGGAATGAATTCGAACGCAGTCAGCACTCTCAGCAACGCCGCGATCTGGATGGCAATAAAGGCGGTGACCATGCCACGGGGTAGCACCAGTGGCCGGCCGGTGTGGCCCAGGGACACCCGGGCAATCACGCCAAGAATCAGGCCGCCGATGGCGCCGGCACCAGCCGCGTGGCTCCAGGCATTGGCGGGCCAGCCCGCCAGGAGGGAGCCGGCAAGCAGAGCCAGGGCCACCGGTACCCAGAGAATGGACAGATGCAGTACCCAGAGCAAAGGCTCCCGTCGGGTTAGCCAGCCCTTCCAGTGGAACAGGCGTGTCAGCATGAGCACTGCGGCAATCAGGGACAGGATGGCGGTTGTCCGGGGCATGCCGGCGAGCATGCCAGCGAGTACCAGAATCAGGCTTAACAGGGTGGTGAGATCCAGGGCCGGGATCATGCGTACCGCCGGACTGTTGATGCCCTGACGCTTCAGCCAGCCGGAGGTGAAAGCCGGGGTGATGCGCCCGCCAATGATGCTGATCAGGGCCATGGCCATGATCAGGGCGCCATGGCTGAACGCCATGTCCAGCCGGGTAATGAAGCCGATTTGCATGGCCCAGAGCAGGCCAAGGACCACCAGGATGAGCACCTGGCGTTTCTGTTTGGCTCGCCAGATGCGCCATCCGGCATCCATCATCACCAGTGGCAGGAAGGCCAGATTCAGTCCCTGGACAAGCCATTCCGGCCAGCCAGCGCCGAAGGCCAGGGACAGCCGGCCTGCCAGCCACACGCCCCAGAGCAGGAGCAATGGCACGCCGTGCATGCGGTTGGTCTGGGTCCAGACGCAGACCGCCGTCAGCAGGAACCCGGCGATACCGGCCGACAGGAACCCGAACAGCATTTCGTGCTGGTGCCAGAGCAGTCCGGGCATGGCCAGAGGCAACTGAATGGCGTCGGACACCTGCAGTACCCAGGCCGGGATGGCCAGCACCGAGAGCAGGGCCATGGACAGGAAGAAAATCCGGAACGGATAGGCAAACAACTGTCGGACGCTTGCTCTGGGTGGTTCGGGGGAAGTGGGGATAGCCTGCATGATTCGGCTCCGTGAACATTCATTTGTTGTGAATGTTATATCCGGGTCGGCTTCCTGGCCATACCTGTCTGGAGGTATTTTGCGTACAATGGTCGGCACTTTTACGAACCGGATCGGGAATCTTTATGACTGCCTACGCGATTCTGAAACACCTGCACATGACCACCGCCTACCTGACGGTGACCCTGTTTGCCCTGCGCCTGCTGCTGGATGCGGTGGGGCGGCCGGGCTGGCGCCAGACGCCGCTGCGCTGGATTCCCCATGCCAATGACACGATCCTGCTGGTGGCGGCCATCGCCCTGCTGTTCGTCACCGGGTACATTTCCGATATGCCCGGCTGGGTCATCGCCAAGATTGTTCTGTTGATCGGCTATATCGCCGCCGGCGTGTTCGCCATGAAGCCCGCTTTTGGCAAGCCGGTACGTGTGACGGCTTCCATTGCCGCGCTGGTTTGTGTCAGCGCCATTTTCCATCTGGCCATGGCCAAGCCTGCCTTTGGCTGATTCACTCCCGCCGGTTGCCCACCTGCCTGCTTAGCTCCTGAAGCTGTTCCTGAACAGCCCGGAGCTGGCGGGCGATCTCATCGCGCTCGTCATGGGCCTGCTGGGCGGCCCGGGCGTTCTGCTCTTCGCCCATCACCTCCAGAATCGCCCCGATCATCATGTTCAGGAACACAAACGCCGCCAGGAAGATGAAGGTGACGTAGTAGATCCAGCTCATGGGATGAACGTCCATGGTGGCGTACATGACATCCGTCCAGTCCTCAAAGGTGGCAATCCGGAACAGGGTGAGCATGGAGACGGCCACATCGCCCCACAGTTTTTCGTCCACCCGCGCAAAGAACATGGACCCCATGGCCGCGTAGATGTAAAAAATAATGAACATCAGCAGGGCGATGTAACCCATGCGGGGAATCGCCTTGAGCAGCGAGTTGATCAGAAAACGCAGCTCCGGCACCACGGACACCAGACGCAGCACCCGGAATACCCGCAGCAGACGGCCGAGCAGTACCGCTTCGGAATTGTCCAGGGGGATCAGGCTGCCAATCACCACGATGGTGTCGAACAGGTTCCAGCCGTCCCGGAAAAACCGGCGTTTGTTGGGGCAGACGGCGAAACGAAACAGAATCTCCACCAGGAAGAACACGGTGATGGCCGTGTCCAGCACACCTAGGACCTGCTCGGCCAGTGGCGGCAGATTGTAGGTCTTGGCGCCGATGGTCAGGGCCGACAGGAGTATGATGGCAATGACGGCACCCTGGAATAGCTTGCTGGATTCAACACGCTTGAGCTTTTCGAGACTGCTGGCGGGGTTCATGCCCATGGACATTGGCTGGCTCCGGATCAATACGGGGAGAGGCATTTTACTGGGGCGACGCCCCTGAAGGTAGTGAAGGATGAGCATACTGGAAAAATGGTCGGGTTTGCTTGGGGGGCTGGTTGCCGTTGTCTTGCTGGTGGTGATCTGGCAACTGCTTGGTGAGGAGGAGAACCTGGAGGCCAGGGACAGCCGGGGCCGGACACCGCTGATTGTGGCGGCCGAGGAAGGCAATGCGGACCGGGTACGTGATCTGCTGGGCCGTGGCGCAAGGATTGATGCCGGCGACGACTGCAACTGGACCGCGATGATGCGGGCCGCCGCTCGGGGCCATACCGATATCCTGAGCTATCTGCTGGATCAGGGGGCGGCCATTGACCACACCGAAAAAACCGGCTACACCGCCTTGATGGGCGCCGTCATCAACAACCGGCCGGAGGCCGTGGCCATTCTGCTGGAGCGGGGAGCGGACACCGACCTTCAGGAAGCCGAGAAAGGCCAGACCGCCCTGATGATGGCAGTGCGCAACCGTGACCCAGAGCTGGTTCGTCAGTTACTGGCCGCCGGTGCCGATACCGGCATACGCAACGACCGTGGGGAAACCGTGAAGGAGCTCGCGCCGCCGGCCAATGGCCAGGCCGGGGATGTGGCTATCCGGCAGTTGCTGGAGTGCGAGCCCGGCGCTGACGGTCGGCAATGAACAGGGTGATTACTTGCCAGGTGACACCCAGGTAGCACAGGCTCCAACCGATGGCGGCCAGCCATAGCAGCCCCGGGCTTGAAAATGGCGCCGGGCCGGCAAGATAGCGTGCGGTGGCCGCGACCAGCATGGCCAGTGCCACGGCTGTTACCTGCCAGCCTGGCGGCGCCCTGCGTTCTGCCCTCTGCCAGGCCTGCCTGAGAATGACACTGCAGGACAGTGTGCCCAGAGCACCCACTGTAATCAGGTGCAAAGCCGGCAACACCCCGGCGCCGGCCAACAGATGAGTGCCCGTTGCCGCGGCCCCAGCTGCCAGCCAGAGATAGCCGACGGCCAGCACCAGCAGGTCCGGGCGTTGCCGGCAGTGCCAAAGCTTCCAGCGCATCACCCGGAGGGCCAGCAAGACCGCCGCTGTGATCAGGGTGAGTCCAGCAACGGGAGCCAGAAACGGCGCCATCATCATGATCATCGCGATCGACAGCAGGACAAGCAGGCTTCCCTCAATCCGTGGCTGCACCCTGGCTTTCAGGGAAATGCCCTGTTTCTCCAGGGTTCCGGCAACCGCCGGTGCTATCATCCGTCCGCCAATGAAGGCCATCAGCAGCAACAGGCCGATGATGGCACTGAACATCAGTGTACGTGGCGCGGGCAAAGGTATGCCCGCCCGGCTCAGGCCGAACGCCACGGCAAACAGGCAGAGGGCAAGGATCAGGGGGCCGGCAACCCGGTTGCGCCATTTCTTGGCTGCCTGGAATCTGGGAACAACATGACGGGCCAGCAACAGGGCGAAAAGGGGGCTGAGCACAGTGGCGGCCAGAGAGTCGGGCGCCAGCAGCCAGCACAGCCTGGCGGCAAGCCAGAGACTGAACAGCGGCAACAGAACGCGGCGGGGCTGCGGCCCCAGTGTGTAGCCAGCGACGAGAGCCAGGGCAAAGCCAAAGATCAGTTCATGGCCATGACCATTGGCCATGAGCCCGGGTGGCCAGCCATGACCGGACAGCACAGCAAGCAGAGACAGTGGCACCACCAGCGCAGCCCAGAGGGTGGCGGCGGGAAAGAATAGCCAGAAGGCATGCAGTTTTTTGGGGGCGGGCACGTATCAGACCGCGTGGGGCAGTACGCCATAGTAGATGGCACTGAAATGACAGGCGCTGCCGCCAATCACAAACAGGTGCCAGACTGCGTGCATGTAGGGAATACGGTCTGCGAGATAGAAGGCGACCCCGGCTGTGTAGACGATGCCGCCGGCAATGGTCAGGTTCAGGGCGGTCTCGCTTAGGTTGGCCACCAGATCCGATGACGCGAAGGTGATCAGCCAGCCCATGGCAATGTAAATGCCCACCCTGGCCAGCTTGAAGCGATGTTTGAAGATAACCTTCAGCACTACCCCGGTGAGGGCCAGTGACCAGATCACGGCGAACAGCGTCCAGCCTGTGGTGCCGCGCATGTTCACCAGCAGGAAGGGCGTGTAGGTGCCGGCAATCAGCAGGAAAATGGCACAGTGATCCAGCGTCTTGAACAGGGCCTTGAGTTTTGGATGCCGGGCTCCGTGGTAGAGCGCCGACGCCAGATATAGCAGGATCAGAGACGCGCCAAAGACACTGAAGCTGACAATCTTCCAGGCATCCCCGGACTGGCTGGCAGCGGCTATCAGTGCGATGGTGCCGATCACGCTTAGCAGGGCGCCAATGCCGTGGGTCGCGCTGTTGATCCACTCCTCGATACGGTAGTGGATGGAATCTGCTGTGGACTTCAGTTGATTCATGGTCTGGGTCATTCAGTAAGACGTCTTGGTGTCTGTGATTATAGCGGGTTCAGCGTACAGGTGTACGCAATTAAATACCATGAACATCCGGTGACACCGTTCAGAAAAACTGAACGACCCGCCGGAAATCTTCCGTTTTCCTGTTGCCGCGCCGGGCGCTAGGCTATGTCTATCATCATTAGAGACGAAGGAGTCCGTTGCGATGGCAAAAGTACTGGTTCTGTATTACTCCATGTATGGTCACATCGAAACCATGGCGAATGTCGTGGCTGAAGGTGCCCGCAGTGTTGACGGCGCCGATGTGGTGGTCAAGCGGGTCCCGGAAACCATGCCGGATCAGGCCTTTCTGGATGCCGGAGGCAAGGCCGATCAGGGCGCCCCGGTGGCCGACCCCGGCGAACTGGCCGACTACGATGCGGTGATTTTCGGTACGCCCACCCGTTTCGGCAACATGGCGGGCCAGATGCGGACTTTCCTGGATCAGACCGGTGGTCTGTGGGCTCAGGGCAAACTGTTCGGCAAGGTCGGCAGCGTGTTTACTTCCACCGGTACCGGCGGTGGCCAGGAGCAGACCATTACCTCTTTCTGGACCACTCTGGCGCACCACGGCATGGTCCTGGTACCGCTGGGTTACGGCATCCCTGAATTCTTTGACATCTCCGAGGTGAACGGAGGCACGCCTTACGGTGCTTCTACCATCGCCGGTGGTGACGGTTCCCGCCAGCCGAGCGAAAAGGAAACCTCGATTGCGCGGTTCCAGGGCAAGCATGTGGCGGAACTGGCGGTGAAACTGCACGGCTGATCCCGGCTTACAGGGGTTAACTCAGGTTTTTCCTCAGGCGGCAGGTCTGATCCTGTCGCCTTTTTTATGCCTTGCCACCGGACCGGCTGGCGGTTTTCAGCCGGGAGAAGGTGGCGGGTACCACTCCCAGCCAGGCAGCCAACTGGTTGTCCGGCACCCGCTTCATCAACTCCGGGTATTCTTCCTGCAACAACTGGAAGCGCTGGCTCGCCGGCATGGTCTGTTTGCGGAATTCCCGCATGCTGGTGAGTTCCGCCAGTTCCTCGGTCAGGGCCAGGGCAAAACGATGCCAGCGGCCTTCGCCATGACTCTGGATCGCCGACCGGAAAGCCGAGAAATCCGCCACCCAAAGCGTGCAGGGCAGCACGCTGGTCAGACACAGGGTGTTACGGATAGTGCGGGTTCTGCCGAACACCGGCCAGATCAGGTCGCCTTCGGTGAAGAAATGGTGAATCGCCACCTTGCCGGTGGTCGATTCCCGGAACAGCCGCAGGATGCCGTACTGGACCAGATAGACATTGGCCCAGGGCCGGTCGTGCTTTTCCAGGGGAGTTTCCGCATCGATACGCTGACGGTGAAACAGGCGGGCCAGGTCCGCAAGAAATCGGGCTTCCGGGTCGTCCCGGTTTTCATTCAGGCAGATGCCAAAGGCCCGGCTCAGGCCATTCAGCAGGGCGACCTCCGCAGAGGCCGTCTGTTGCTGAAGGATATCCGGGTCATCGCTGTCCAGAAGGCACGGTGCGGACGACAGTTCTGGCTTGAATGCGCTGTTCATGGTTTGGACCCCGCTGCATTGGCGTGGATCAATTATTCTACCATTAAAGATTCATTTCAAATGACTTAAATTATTAAACCATTTTCATCCAGTCGATAAGAGCCGTCTCAGTGACTGGTGCCCTCCTCGTAGTGAATCTTGTTCCAGACATTGTATTTACCGGACGGTTTGTCCATCGGCAGGCGCTTGAGCTCTTCCAGAGTGTCTGCGTCATAAACAATCACTGCACCGTCCCGGTCCCAGATACTGAGCAGGAGTTTCTCCCCGTGGCGGTCAAATTCCACATGGGCGGCCACCTTGCCCGGCTCCGGCTGCAGGGTTTTGACGATTTCCAGGGTCTGCTTGTCGATCACGTGAACCTTATCGGCATCGGGGCCGAAGAACACATCCGCCCAGGCGTAACGGGAATTCTCGTGGCTGCGCATGAAAAATCCCGGTCCGTCAGTTTCCAGGGTTTTGATGACCTCCCAGTTTTCCATGTCGATGATGGAAATGGCGTTGGTCCGGAAATGCGGTGTGGCCATGACCCGGCGCCCCTGGTACTCCCAGGTAATGCCCGAGCCCAGGTGGGGCATGCCGGGCAGCGGCAGTTGGGCAATGGTGTCGCCACTGTCCAGATCAATCACCACGCCCTGTTTGCCGTCACGGGCGGCCCCCATCAGGTGCTTGTAGTCCGGGTCGAAGAAAAAGTCATCGAGCACGGTGTCCGTGGCGATGCGACGGATATCGGCCTGATCGTTTTGGACCCTGATTTCCCAGGCTTCGGGAATGTCCTTCAGGGCGGCAATGAAGCTGTTTCGTGGCGGCGCCGCATAAACTGCGCTGACCCGGGAGCTGTCACCGGCGTCATTCCGCACGGGGATCAGTTCGAGCATCTCCAGAGTGCTGGCATCAAACAGTACCAGGGTGTGAGGCAGATAGTTTGCCGCCATCACATACCGGCCGTCTGCGGATACCGCGATGTTGCGCATATTGATGCCGGCGCGTACTTCGGCCGCGACCTTCAGGTTGTAGATGTCGTACTTGGTGATCCAGCCATCCCGGGAGCCAAAGTAGACATATCGTCCTTCCGGGCCGTATTTGGGGCCGCCGTGCAGGGCATACCGGCTGGCAAAGCGATGGATGGGCTCCATTTTATCGCCGTCCAGCAGGGTGACATGGTGGTCACCGATTTCCACCACCAGGAACAGGTTCATCAGGTCGTCCACCTGGAAAACCGGTTTATCCGGCAGCGAACCGGGAGGGTGGTTCACGATCCGGCTGTCCCGGATTTCGGCTTCGCCCCAATGCAGTTCGTGATCGGGTGGTTGGTAGATGTAGTCGGTCAGATCAGTAATCTGCTGCTCGGTCAGGCGGTTGCCGAAACCGTTCATCTGGGTGGCCGGCCGGCCCTCACGAATCACCTCCAGAGCCTCTGTCTGGCGCAGTCGGGACAGGTTCTCGGGTAGCAGTGCCGGCCCCATGCCACCGAGCCGGTCCGGGCCATGGCAGGCGGCACACTGCTGGCGGTACAGCTGGTCAATATCACTGCTGGCGCTGTCCTGCGCCAGGGCGGGGGTGCTGATCAGGGCGCCTGCCAGCAGCAGGGTCCGGGCCAGGGTTTGGCAGCAATGGGGAATGGTCACCAGCAACAGCTCCTGGTTTTTTGAGTGTGAGGGCATCAGGCCGGGCGTTGCCCGGCATGGACGGCAGAGGGCCCGGCCAGGGCGCTGTTCCAGCCTGCCTGGGCCGGTCTTGCGAGCTTGTTGGCCAGTTGCACCACGTCACCGACGATGATCAGTGTCGGTGGCTGGAAGTCTTCCCGGGCAATGGTTTCCTCCAGGTCGTCCAGCGTGGTCACGGTCATGTGTTGTAAGGGCGTGGTTCCCCGTTCGACCAGAGCTACCGGGCATTTTTCCGAAAGACCATGGGCCGTCAGTTCACGGACAATGGTCGGGGCATTGTGCAGGCCCATGTAGAACACCCGCGTCTGCCCCGGTGCCGCCAGGGTCTGCCAGTTCAGTTCCAGGCCCTGATCGGCCTTGCGGTGCCCGGTCACAAAGGTGACGCTCTGGGAATAGTCCCGGTGGGTCAGGGGAATGCCACAGTAGGAGGCACAGCCTGCGGCGGAGGTGATGCCCGGCACCACCTGGAAGTCGATGTCGTTATCCACCAGAAATTCCGCTTCTTCGCCTCCGCGGCCGAAGATGTACGGGTCGCCGCCTTTGAGTCGCACCACCCGGCGTTGCTGGGTCGCCAACTTGACCAGCAGTTCGTTGGTTTCCTCCTGGGGGACGTAATGACAGCCGCTGGCCTTGCCCACGTGAATTCGTTCAGCGTCGGCGCTGGCCAGCTCCATGATCTGGGGGGATACCAGGCGGTCGTACACCACGGCGTCGGCCTGCTGGATCAGCATCAGGGCGCGCAGGGTGAGCAGGCCGGGGTCGCCGGGGCCTGCGCCGACAATGGCAACTTCTCCGGCCCGCAGGGGTTGTTCCGCCAGTTGGAATTCCACCAGGCATTTTTTTCGTGCGCTTGTCGTCATGGTGTTGTTCCTTACAGATTGTGGACCGGAATTTCGATGACAGGGGCCGCTACCCGGCGGGCGACGTTGTCCATGACACCGATTTCCTCGTTGGTGAGATAGCAGCCGGGGTCTTCCTCCCAGAAGTCCCGGGAGATGTTGTAGGCGCGGACCCGGGTATTGCCGTTACAGATGCCCAGGTACCGGCATTCGCTGCAACGTCCCTTGACCGGGCGCGGGTGCTGGCGAAAGCCCTGCATAAGCGGGTCAGCGGCTTCTGACCAGATCCGGGAGAAAGGCTTTTCCCGGACATTGCCCAGGTCGTAGTCCCACCAGAAGGTATCCGGGTGTACTTCGCCCAGGTTGTCGATATTGGATATGTTGACCCCGGAGGCATTGCCGCCCCAGTGGGTCAGCCTTTGTTCCAGGGCGCCCGCCTGATCCGGGTAATGCGCCCTGGCCCATTCGAGAAGGAAGGGGCCATCGGCGTCGTTGTTGCCGGTAACGTACTCGCGCTCGATGCCCCGCTTCAGTTCGTCGTGGCAGTGATTGAACATCAGGGTCATGGCCTGGCGGGTCATGTCATACCAGGCATCGCGCTTGCGGTTGCGGCCGCCGCGGCCGGAGTAATTCAGGTGTGAGAGGTAGAACTTGTCGATGTCGTGCTCGTCGAGCATGTCCAGCATCGCGGGCAGTTCCGGGAAGTTGTCCTGGGTGAGCGTGAAACGCAGACCCACCTTGATGCCGGCCTGCTTGCACAGGGCTACGGCGTGCATGGATTCTTTGAAGGCACCCTGCTTCTGGCGGAATTCGTCGTGGGTCTTTTCCAGCCCGTCGATGCTGATGCCCACGTAGTCGTAACCGACACCGGCAATCCGGTCGATGTTGTCCTCGTTGATCAGGGTGCCATTGGTGGACAGGCCCACATAGAAACCCATGGCCTTGGCACGGTGGGAAATCTCGAAGATATCCGGGCGCATCAGGGGCTCGCCGCCGGAGAGGATCAGTACCGGCACTCCGTAGGCTTTCAGGTCATCCATCACGGTGAAGACTTCACTGGTGCTCAGTTCGCCCTTGAAGTCGATGTCGGCCGAGATGGAGTAGCAGTGTTTGCAGGTGAGATTGCAGCGGCGGATCAGGTTCCAGATCACTACCGGGCCGCTGGGCTTGTGAGCCGGTCTTACCGGTGTTGGCTCCATCAGTGTCTTGATGTAGCGGGTCATGCGAAACATAGTCTTTCTCTCTCATCGGGAGTGGCTTTCGGGCCTCTCCGGGCGGGCCTTTTCGGCTCTCTACCCTGTCACTATCCTCTCCGGCATGGGTCTGATCCATACCTTCGATGGAGTAGATCAGGGGGTATCTTTCTGTTTTGCCAGCCGCAAACCGGTCTTCTTAAGAATGGCGGAGCTGTAGAGAATGGTCTGGCCACGGCAGGTGTCGCCCAATTGTTCCCGTATTCTTCCGGCTTTTTCCTCGACCTCTTCCCGGCTGGTGCCATGGACCATGGCAAACAGGTTGTAGGACCAGTAGGGCAGGTGCCTTGGCCGCTGATAGCAGTGGCTGACAAAAGGCAGCTCACCGACGCGCTCGCCCATGGCCACGATGGCATCATCCCGGATATCCCAGACCGTCATGCCATTGAACCGGTAACCCAGTTTGTAGTGGTCGGGCACTGCGGCAACCCGACGGATGACTCCGGCCTGCTGCATGCGCTGGAAGCGCTCAAGGACCTCGTCGGCGGTTATGCCGAGCTGTCGGGCAAGTTCTCCCCAGGGATCGGGAACCAGAGGCAGGCCGGACTGGGTGGCAACAATCAGTTGCCGGTCTGTATCGGTCAGGGTGAGCTCAGACCGGGAAGTGGAGGTGGACATGGAACTCCTGCTCCTTGGGCATGTTGTAGACCGGGTAGCCGGTACTGGCTTCGATTCGGTGGATGGTGTCGGCAATGCCTTCCGGAGTTTCGGTGGCCAGTACGAACCACATGTTCAGGTTGTGTTCGCGGCGGTAGTTGTGGGCCACCTCCGGGAACTGGTTGACCGTGTGGGCGACGGCATCAAACTCCCGCTCCGGAATACGCATGGCGGCCAGCGTCAGGCCGCCGCCCATTTCGCCGGCATGGAACATGGGGCCGAAACGGGTCAGGATGCCACTGGCAAGCAGGGCCTGAAGATAATCAAGAAGTGCGTTCTCTGTGATGCCCAGTTCTTCGGCAACATCCCGATAGGGGTATCGTGTCAATGGCAGACCGTGCTGGAGCCGGTTGATAATGGCCTTTTCGGTGTCGGTGAAATCTACGGCTTTGCCGGTTTCAGCAGTCATTGACATAGCGTGCTCCGCGCTGGAGGTAGGCCTTGTTACTGAACAGCACGGCATGTTCCAGGTCTGATAGCTGGAAGTCGCGGATCATTCCCTCCAACTGGGCCATGACCCGGTCCCGGCTGATGCCGTGGATCATGCAGAACAGGTTGTAGGGCCAGTCCGGCCGTTGCCTGGGCCGCTGGTAGCAGAGGGTGACAAAGGGCACTCCGGCCAGCAGGGCTCCCAGTTCAGCGACCCGGTCGTCCGGGACATCCCATACCACCATGGCGTTTGCCCGGTAACCGAGGGTGCGGTGGCGGACCACCAGGCCCATGCGTTTGATCAGTCCGGTGTCCTGCCATTGATGGACGGCTTCGATCACCTGCTGTTCGGTCAGGCCGGTGCGTTCGGCCAGGGTGTGGTAGGGGCGGCTGGTCAGAGGCAGGCCGTGCTCCAACTGCTGGCGTAGCCGCAGGAGGCCCCAGGCACTGACGCGCTCGGTATCGAACAGGTAGGGCTGTGGCTTGCGGGTGCTGTGACCGGTGGGCAGGTTCATGACAGTGCCTCCCAGTCAATGCTGAAACCTAGGTCAATGTGGTAGCCCTCGACCATGGGCAGTCTGAGCATGGGCAATCTCAGTCGGTTTTCCAGGTCGTCCAGGCGCTCGTGCAGGGTGCGTTCGTCGGGCGCCGTCATGACGAACCAGAGGTTGTAGGCATGCTCCCGGGCGTAGTTGTGATTGACACCGGGAGCATGGTTGATACGGGCGGCCACCAGGTCGATCTGGTCGACCGGGGCCGCCACGGCAGCCAGCAGGCTGGCGCCTGCCCGGCTGTGTTCAAACACCGGTCCCACCCGGCTGAGGACGTTGTGCGCCTGCAGTGCAGACAGTCTTTTCAGCACCTCTTCCTCGGTCATGCCCAGATGACTGGCCATTTCCGCGTAGGGCCGTTCGCAGACCGGCAGCCCGCGCTGGTAGCTGTCGATCAGTTGTCTGTCCGCGGCATCAAGCTGCATTGGGTCCTCCCGCCGGGTGTTGTCGGCTCAGTACACGTCGTGCTGGGTGTTGTAGACGTTGAACTTGCCGGTCGGGGTCACCAGCCGTTCGTCCTTGATCACTTTTTTCAGCTCACGTGTTGTGTCATCAACCACCACAATGGCGGATGTCTGCTCCTGGCCGTTCCAGACGGAGAACCAGACTTCGTCACCGGCGACGTTGTATTCCGGCTGAACCACCCGTTTGGGGCCATCGCCAAGGTCTGCCCATTCGGCAATCGGCAGGACTTCGTAGCCGGCGTCCAGGTCGTTGATGTCAAACACGGCCACGCTCTGGCTGACCGGCTCGGCCGGGTTCAGGGCGGTGTCCACGTAGAGGTTGTCGGACTCCGGATGAGTCTTGATGAACAGGGAACCACCGCCCTGACCATCCAGGGTGCGGACCACTTTCCAGGCTTTTTCCGGGTGTCCTTCCGGATCGGTACCGATCAACTGGATGGTTGGGTCACCCAGGTGTGAAGTTGCCCAGACCGGACCATGCTCCGGATCCACGAAGTTAGCACCACGACCCGGGTGGGGGATCTTGCCGACATCAACCAGCGCTTCCAGGTTGCGGTCCTTGGCGTCAACAACGGCAATCTTGTTGGAGTTGTTGGCAGCAGTCATGAAGTACCGCATGCTGGAGTCCCAGCCGCCATCATGCAGGAAACGCGCGGCATCGATGTTGGTGATGCTCAGGTTATCCAGATCCTCGTAGTTAACCAGCTTGATCTTGCCGGTTTCCTTGACGTTCACGATGAATTCCGGATGCTCGTGGGAGGCCACGATGGCGGCGACGCGCGGCTCAGGATGATATTCCTGGGTGTCCACGGTCATGCCACGAGTACCGACGATTTTCTTCGGTTCCAGAGTCTGGCCGTCCATGATCACGAACTGCGGTGGCCAGTAGGTACCGGCGATGGCCAGTTTGTCTTCCCAGCCTTTGTACTTGGACGTCTCCACGGAGCGGGCCTCCATGCCGACCTTGATCTTGGCCACGGTGTCCGGGTGTTCCATCCACAGGTCCACCATGTTGATCAGCGCATCCCGGCCGATCACGAACAGGTAACGCCCGGAGGCGGACATGCGGGAGATATGGACCGCGTAGCCGGTTTCGATGATCTCAACAATTTCCTTGGTGTGGCCGTCGATCAGGGCGATTTCGCCGGCATCCCGCAGAGTCACGCTGAACAGGTTTTTCAGGTCCAGGTCGTTCATCTGTTCGGTGGGACGGTCTTCCGGCGGAATGATGATTTCCCAGGTGTCTTTCATATCAGCCAGGCTGAATTCCGGCGGTTGCGGCGGCTCGTGCATGATGTACTTGGCCATCAGCTCAACTTCGCTCTCGGTCAGTTCACCGGAGGTTCCCCAGTTAGGCATGCCGGCCGGGGAGCCGTAAGTGATGAATGACTTCAGGTATTCAATACCGCGTTCCTGGGTGATTTCGGTGGTCAGCGGTTTGCCGGTGGCGCCCTTGCGCAATACACCATGGCAGCCGGCACAGCGCTGGAAGTAAATCTGCTTGGCCTTCTCGAATTCGGCTTCGGTCAGGTCGGGAGCACCCGGCGTGCGCACCACCTTGGCATCGGCGGGATCAACCGCGCTGGCGGTGCCCTCGTAGGCCATGGTGGATTTGTCCGGATCCTTCGGGGCGGCCTGGGCGGTCATTACGCCCAGGGATGTAACGGCCACGGCGATGGCCAGCGGCTTGAGTATCATCTTGGTAACTCTCATCAGGTTCTCTCCTTGGGGTTCAAGAGCACGCCTAGGTTTCTCTTGTTGGGGATTCTGGACATTGATTAATGTCATATAGATCCGGGTTTTCAAGAGAGTACCCCTCCATGGGTATATCGAATGGCCAGTGGTTGCCCCGAAATAATTCAATCAATATCAATGTTAATGGGCTGCTGGGTGGAGGCCGTTTCAGGCGGGGTTCCACGACTGCCGGCGACGCCGTTTCGGGAGGCGGGTTAATGAAGAATTGCGGTTACAGACTGGGAGCTTTGGCGGCCATGATGCTGCTGACAGGGAGCGCCTTTGCCGGGGCGCCGGAAACACGGGCAGAGCTGGCCAACATGGTGCTTCAGGATTGCGGTTCCTGTCACGGCATGACCCTGAAAGGCGGGCTTGGGCCGCCGCTTCGTCCTGATGATCTGAAGCTGCAGTCTGTCGAAGGCATTGCCGCCATTATCAGCGAGGGCGTGGATGGCACGGCCATGCCGCCCTGGAAACCCTTGCTTACCGATGAGCAAATGCTCTGGATCAGCCGGCAGTTGAAATCCGGCGCCCTGTTAACCAACGAAACCAAGGACGCGCGATGAAACCGTTGTTTGCACTGATGATCCTGACATTGGCGACGCTGGTCTCCGGCTGCCAGTCCATGGGCATGACTGAACAGGCCGCTTTGCGTGGCACCGGCGACCTGGGCCTGGTGATTGAACGGGCGACCGGATCGGTCCTGGTCATCGACCACTCCGAGCATGACATCCTGGGACGTGTGACCGGGTTGGGCGATCTCTCCCACGCTTCTGTGGTGTATTCCCGGGATGCCCGCTACGGCTATGTGTTCGGGCGCGATGGCGGGCTCACGAAAGTGGATCTGCTGACCCAGGCCATCGATAAGCGCATCATTCAGTCCGGCAACAGTATTGGTGGTGCCATCTCCCAGGATGGCGAATACGTGGCAGTGTCCAACTATGAACCGGGCGGGGTGAATGTTTTTGACAGTGACACCCTGGAGCTCGTGGCCGAGATTCCTGCGGAGTACACCAACGCCGAAGGCCAGCCTGCGCAGTCGAAGACGGTTGGCCTGGTGGATGCCCCGGGCAACCGCTTTGTGTTCAGCCTGTTCGACGCCAATGAGATCTGGACGGTGGACATGCTGACGAACCCGCCCGAGGTTTCCCGTTTTGAGGCTGGCAAGGCGCCCTATGACGCCCTGATCACCCCGGACGGTCGTTATTACATCGCCGGCCTGTTTGGTGAGGATGGGCTTTCAATGCTGGATCTCTGGCAGCCGGGGCAGGGCGTGACCACTATCCTGCCCGGTTATGGCAAGGGCGAGAAGCGTTTGCCGGTCTACAAGATGCCCCACCTGGAAGGCTGGGCCATTGCCGACGACAAGGCCTTTGTGCCCTCGGTCGGTCACCATCAGGTGCTGGTGGCGGATATGGAAAGCCGGGAGCTGGTGGGTCGTATTCCGGTGCACGGGCAGCCGGTTTTTGTCATGGCCAGCCCGGACAATCGCCAGATTTGGGTCAGCTTTGCCCATCCACGCAATGACGTAATCCAGGTGATTGACTCCCAAAGCCACGAGATCCTGCGGACCATGGAGCCGGGCAAATCGGTGCTTCACATGGAATTCACGCCCCGTGGCGAAGAGATCTGGGTCTCTGCCCGGGACAGCAATCGGGTAACCGTTTACAGCACCCGGACTCTGGAAAAAGTGGCCACTCTGGAGGCAAAAAGTCCGTCCGGTATTTTCTTTACCAACCGGGCGCACTCCCTGGGGCTCTGACCCAACGACAATGTTCGAATTCACGCACGAATAGGAACGCCGTTCATGAGTTTTTACCAGCCTGTGGGTAATGAAGTGGAATTGTTTACCGCCGCCGCCGGCAATGGCCTCCCGGTCCTGATCAAGGGTCCGACCGGATGCGGCAAAACCCGCTTTGTCCGCCACATGGCGGAAAAGCTGGGCCGGCCGGTGTATACCGTGGCCTGTCACGATGATCTCACCGCCTCGGACCTGGTTGGCCGCCACCTGATCGGGCCGGAGGGCACTTATTGGCAGGACGGCCCCCTGACACGGGCGGTTCGCGAAGGCGGTATCTGTTATCTGGATGAAGTGGTGGAGGCCCGCAAGGACACCACGGTCGTCCTGCACCCGCTGGCGGATGATCGGCGGGAACTGCCCATCGAGCGCACCGGAGAGCTGCTGAAAGCTGCGCCCGGCTTCATGCTGGTGGTGTCCTATAACCCCGGGTACCAGAGTCTGCTGAAGGGCATGAAGCCCAGCACCCGTCAACGGTTTGTGTCCATGAGCTTTGATTACCCGGAGCCGGATGTGGAACAGGTGATTGTCCGGAAGGAGAGTGGCTGCAGCGACGCACTGGCTGTCCAGTTGGTCGGCTTGGCCAACTCTCTCAGGAATCTGAAGGATCATGATCTGGAAGAGGCTGCGTCCACCCGATTGCTGATCCATACCGCCTATCTGATGGCGGCCGGGATGCCGCCGGTCGAGGCCTGTCGGGCCGGTTTGATTGAGCCGCTGTCGGATGATGCGGTGACTGTGAATGCGTTGATGGAGGTGGTTTATGCGGTATTCGGGAAATCAGGGGGCTGAACGGGAAGGTGCGATTACACCGGCGGTCTGGTATCTGCTGAATCTGCTGGCCTTGCCCATTATTGGTTTTGTGGTGGTTCTGTGGATTGCCCTGACCACTGATGAATCGCAACCGCTGAGAAAAGCGCACAGTCGGGCGGGCGCGATTATGTCGGTCACTGGGGCGGTGCTGATCAGCTCCGGCGTGACCCTATGCTGGTTGATCTTTGGCTTTACCGGCATGTTCTGGACCTACGCCATTGTCTGGGCCATCGTGCTGCACACATCGTTCGTCTTGTGGGGGATGATTGCCCTGGCTCAGGCTATTGGTGGCCGGCGTCCTTATTTTCCACGGAGCTTAATGTAGCTCTGTGATTCCGGGGTGGGTTGGTCGATGAAGGCCCTGCCCAAACACGCTCCTTGCGGCACGTCCATGTGACGCTTGGGCTCCGCCATCCCTGGCTCCGCACAGTTTGGGCAGGGCCTCCACCGACCAACCGTTCTTTCTCTGAGCACGATGTCCGCGACTCTTAAGGTGGTATTTATGCCATTGCCGCCTTAACCCACAGCATGAATGCCCGCCAGGACGGCCACAACCACTACTGCCCAGCCTTGTGCCGCAAACCGCCAGCCCCAGGGCGCGTGCTTCATTTCCATGAAATGGTCCACCAGCAGCAGTGCTTTCACCAGCATCAGGGCGAATACCAGCCAGACGAGGATGGTCATGTCCGCGCCTGCCTGCAGGATGATGACTGGCAGCATGGTGCAAACCATCAGGGCGATGTACACAGCAAGCATTCACTTACCTCCTCAGGCCAGAACGTAGAGCATGGGGAAAAGCACCAGCCACACCAGATCGACCATGTGCCAGTAGGAGGCGCCGGATTCCATGCCGTTCATGTTGTCGGTGTGGTAGTCGCCTTTTTTCACCTTCACCGCCAGTACCACCAGAATGATCTGGCCCAACACCACGTGCATGAAGTGGAAGAAGGTGAGAAAGAAATAGAACATGAAGAAGGTGTCGGTCCCCAAGTTGTAGCCATCGGCGTAGAGCACGCCATATTCCCAGAGTTTGCCGAAGGTATAAATCGAAGACGCCGCAACGGCGCCCCAGAGCAGGGCGGTGGTGCCGGTTTTTTCGTTCCGCAGGCGATGCACTGCGCAGGCCACCAGGTAGCTGGCGCTGATCAGGCCGATGGTGTTGATCAGGCCGGTCCATGGGTGCAGGGCGGCGCGGCCGTCGTGGAAGGTGGTCGGGTCCAGGCTCCGGGCCACGCCGAAGCCGATGAACAGGATGCCAAACACCGCCAGTTCCGCGAAGATGAAGAACCAGACGGCGAGGTCGCCGGGCAGGTGTTTGTGCTGGGCTGCCTGGATTTGCGCCATGGGTGCTCCGTTAGCGGGTCAGGTTCATGTACAGCTTGGGCAACTGGCTGGGTAACTGGGTCGGGTCCTTGATGACCACGTAATTGGTGCTGCCGAAGACGTAGGGCAGGTATTCGTTGGCCTCTTCGTCAATGGTCACGCAGAACGGGGTGATGCCGGCCCGATGGGCTTCCTGGACGGCCATGCGGGTGTCCTCCACGCCGTAGCGCCCCTCATACAGGTCCAGGTCGTTGGGTTTGCCATCGGTCAGCAGCAACAGGACCTTCTGGTGCTCCGGGCGGGCTCGAAGCAGTTTGATGGACTGGCGGATGGCCGCGCCCATGCGGGTGTAATAGCCCGGTTCCAGGGCCTGGATTCGGCCCCGGCTGGTGTCGTTGTACGGTTCGTCAAAGCTTTTGATGTGGTGGAAGCGCACGTGGTCCCGCCGCCTGGAGGAGAACGCAAACAGGGCGAACGGGTCCCGGCTGGCGGTCAGGGCTTCGCTCAACAGCTGCAGGCCGTCGCGGGCGATGTCGATCACCCGCTGGTTGTTGTTGATGAAGGTGTCGGTGGACAAAGAGACATCGGCCAGCACCAGGCAGGCCAGGTCGCGCTGGTTCTGTTTGCACTGGCGAAACAGCTTCTGGTCCATCTCACCCACGCCCTGGTGTTGTTGCACCACCCGGTCCAGGCAGGCGTCCAGGTCCAGTTCTTCGCCATCCAGCTGACGGCGTTGCCACTGCCGTAACGGTTTCAGGGCGCTGAACTGGCGTTGCAGGGTCCGCGCCGGGCGTTGCAGGTGCTCGGGTAAGGGGCCGGGGATGGCGTCCTTGCTGAGCATCGGTTGCAAGCAGCAGAACTTTTCCCGGTAGCCCTGGCGCCGCCAGTCCCACTCCGGCAGGTGAATGCCGGGGCCCAGTCGCAGGTCGTCGTTCTCCTCCGAAGGCAGGTCCAGGTCGAACTTGATAGCCGACGAGGCCTCGCTGCGGTCCTGGGATACGGAGATCATGTCCATGTCATCGGCCACAGCGTCGGCGTCGTCTTCCTCGCTGTCGTCGCCGGCCCGGTCCACGGGAATGAATTCGGACCAGGAAAACAGGTTTTCCAGACGGAACACCATCAGCCCCTGGTCCTTGTCGAAGGCATCCACCCGCTCGGCCCGGCGGCGTTTGCGTTTTTTCGCCAGGCCTCCGGGTTTGGAGCTGGCATTGTCGTCGCCAATGACCTCGCCCTTGATCTGGCCCCGGCCGAGAACCGGATAGAGCCAGAGCACCACCGGCCACGGATCGGTCAGGGCATCGGGTAACTCCATCACGCTGCCGGGGTGAATCAAGGCCTGGCGGATGGCCTGCTCGCGCCGGCCTTCGTGATCGGGCAGGCTGTCAGGGTCCGGGCGCCATTGCAGAGTGTGTTTCACCAGCCGCTGGTAGACGGGCTCCAGCCCGGGCCAGCGGGCCAGCAGCTCCTGCACCATGGCCTGGTTGCCCTGCAGCCAGCTGTGGTGGTGGATTTCACCGAGTGAGGCCAGGGCAGCCAGCCAGAGATACAGTTCCCGGTTGACCTGGCTGGAGGGAAACAGGGCCAGGCGGTCAGGCAGGCGCAGGCTTTCCTCGTCGCGCCAGGCCAGTTCAAACTTGCGATGGGTGCCAGCCAGCTTCTGCAGGAACCTGCGACGAATCTGGAAATGCCGGGGCTCAGCGGTCACCAGGCTCAGGGCCGGGTCGCCGCCCAGGGCCCGGAACAGCACGCCAAGGGTGCGGGCTTCGTCTTTCAGGTGAACCGCATGCTCCGGGAACTCGCCCATGGCGTGACGGGTAACGTAATCATGCCATTTCAGGCCAACCCACTCTTCCATTACAACTCCTCCTCAGGCACGGGTCTGCGAGGCCCGGGTTTCGATCTGGCGAACGGGAATAAGCACGGTCTGTTTACCGGGTTCGCCCGGTTGCCAGTGCAGCAATGCGCCTTCCGGGTTGTCTTTCTGCACCTCGCGACAGGCGCTGACGCACTGCAGGCACTGGGTGCAGGTGAATTTGGCCCGCTTGTGACTGCGGGTGGGCAGTCGCATCGGGCAGGCGGTATCGCAGGCTCTGGTGCAGTCGCGGCAGGCGGCGGCGCGCCGGGTGTCGAAGGTAACCATGCGCCCGCGACCGTTAGTCATCCACGCGATGCTCTGGACCACGCCAAAGGCGCAGCCGTATTTGCAGAACAGGTGTCGTGCGAACAGGAAGTCCAGGGTGAATACTGTGCTCGCGATCGCCAGGAACAGGGTCGGGTGGAACCCCAGGGTTCCGGTGATCAGTTCGCGATACAGAGGCAGCGGTGGCAGCAGGTAGGACAGCATCGCCAGCGCCCAGGAAAAGCCAATGGCGGCGCAGACAAGTGTCAGTCCGATCCAGTGGAGGATTCGGCCCCGCCGACCTTTTTTCAGGGCTTCCCATAGGGTTGGTCGACCGGTGATCCGGGTCATCAGGTGGTTGATAGTCTCGACAACGGAAAAATGCGGGCAGAGCCAGCCACAGTAAATGCGCCCCCACTTCCAGGCGACCCAGAGCACCAGCGGGACCAGGATGAGAATGGGCAGAATGAACCAGAACAGGATCTGTCCGGCCAGCTCGGCCGGAGCGCTCTGGGATACCGTGTTCAGGTTGAAAGACAGGGGAAAACCGAGCACCACGAATCGGGTTTGTGTCAGGTCGTACCGGAAAAGGTCGAGTACGGGCGCAAGCAGGAACAGCACAAAAAAAGCCGACCGGGTGGCCAGCCGTTTTTGCTGCAGTGTGTCCCTGGGATGTCGGGTCTGTGCCAGCACGGTCAATATCCGGATGGTCAGGGCCGGCCGGAGCCGGCCCTGCAGGGTGGTTTTACGGGTTATCGATGGCCGGGCCCCGGACTTCCTCCGCCGGAGATGCCTGGCCCTTGATAAAGAAGCTGCCGAAGTACACCAGCAGGCCCGCCATGAAGAAGCAGCCGGCGACCAGTCGCATCCAGTAGAACAGTGAGATGTTGTCCTGAGTGGCCATGAACGACAGGGCTTCGCCGCTTTCCGGAATCCGCTGCAGCCAGATCTGGAGAATGCCGGCGCCGGTCAGGAACAGGGTGATGAACACCATGGCGATGGTCATCAGCCAGAACCCCCACATTTCTAGGATCTGCGCGGTGTTGCTGTTGCCATAGGGGCGCCCGCGCATGATCGGCATGGCATAGGAGATAATGGTCAGCACGATCATCACATAGGCGCCGTAGAAGGCCATATGCCCGTGGGCAGCAGTGATCTGGCTACCGTGGGTGTAGTAGTTCACCGGTGCCAGGGTATGCAGGAAACCCCACACGCCCGCGCCCAGGAAGGCCATCACCGAGGTGCCCATGGCCCAGAGCATGGCGGCCTTGTTGGGATGGTTCCGGCGTCGGCGGTTGATCATGTTGAAGGCGAACAGCACCATCATGAAGAACGGCAGCGGTTCCAGGGCCGAGAATACGGAGCCCAGCCACAGCCAGTAGTCGGGCGGCCCGATCCAGAAGAAGTGGTGCCCGGTACCGATAATGCCGGTGATCAGGGCCATGGCTATGATGACATAAAGCCACTTCTCGATGACCTCCCGGTCCACTCCGGTCAGCTTGATCAGAACGTAGGCCAGAATGGCGCCCATGATCAGTTCCCAGACGCCTTCCACCCAGAGGTGAACAACAAACCACCAGAAGTATTTGTCCTGGGTCAGATTGCCGGGGTTATAGAAGGAGAACAGCCAGAGCACTGCCAGACCGACCAGGCCAGTCATCAGCACAATGTTGACCACGGTCTTGCGGCCCTTGAGCGCCGTCATGCCGATGTTGTAGAGGAATGCGACCACAACCACGGCAATGCCGATCTTGGTGATGGTGGGCTGTTCCAGGAACTCCCGGCCCATGGTGGGCAGCAGCTTGTTCATGGTGACGTCCGCCAGAGTGGCGTAGTCCACAAAGAGGTACCCCAGAATGGTCAGGGTGCCGGCGGCCGCGAATACCCAGAACAGGATTTTCGCCAGCAGCGGGCTGTGCAGTTCCGTCTGGGCCTCTTCCGGTACCAGATAGTAGGTCGCGCCCATGAAGCCGAACAGCAGCCAGACAATCAGCAGATTGGTATGCACCATCCGCGCAACGTTGAAGGGGATTTCCGGGAACAGGAAATCACCGACAACGTACTGCAGCCCCAGAATCAGGCCGAACAGGATCTGTCCGGCAAACAGAATCAGGGCGAAGATGAAGTAGGGCATGGCGACCCTTTGGGATTCATATTTCATATCGGTTCCCTCAGCCTTCGATGTTGGGTGGCCAGTTGTTGTCGTCGATCTTGGAGGTCCACTCCAGGAAGGCGGCCAGGTCTTCGATTTCTTCGTCAGTGAGGCCGAAGTCCGGCATCTGGCGACGACCGGGGACGTTGGTCGGCATGGCGTTCATCCAGGCCTTGAGATAGGACTTGAAGACCTCCGAATCGCCACCACCACGGCGGTCGAATACGTTGGCCAGTTCCGGGGCGAAGTAGGCTCCTTCACCCATCAGGGAATGACAACCGACACAGTTGTTCTCTTCCCAGAGATGTTTGCCGCGCACCACCTGCTCAGTCAGCTGGTCGCGGTTGTCGCGCTCGGGCATGGCCCGGACCTGTGTGTCAAAAGTCAGGGCCAGGAACAGCAGGACGAAGAATGCACTTCCCCCCAGATATATGTTCCTGGCCATGCTTTTGGTAAAGCGCTCGGCCATAGGTCTCTCTCCTTGGTTGTTGGGAATACCTGACTGCCCCACTAGGATATAAACATGCATCTAAAATGCTATTGATGATTATCAAGCAGGGCCGGGTGTTTCTCTATTGCGCCGGGGAGTTACCCCAGGATGGGTAGGTGATAGACTGCTCCGCCTGTCGTATTGCCCGATGCTTCCGGAGATTCCATGGCTGCCGCGCTGGCTCTTTTTGTCAAACTGCTTCCGCTGTATATCACCGTCGCCCTTGGCTGGATTGCCGGGCGGTATCTGGAGGCTAGCGGTCGGCACATTGCCGGCATCATGCTGTACATCGTGACACCGTCGGTGGTGTTTTCCGGGGTGATGGCCGCGCCACTGAGCCCGGAGGTGATCCTGCTGCCCGGGCTGGTTTTCAGTTTCTGTACGGTGCTGGCGCTGGTGCACATGGCCCTTGCCCGGCGCCTGCTGAACGATGGCAGTGCGCCGGTGATTCCGCTGTCGGTGGGCACCGGTAATACCGGTTATTTCGGGATTCCGGTGGCGTTACTGCTGTTCGGGGAGGAGGGACTGGCGCTTTACATCGTCTGCATGCTGGGCACCACACTGTTCGAGACGTCAGTGGGCTTCTATCTGGCGGCGCGGGGCCGCTACAGCATCCGGGATGCCCTGAAGCGGGTGGTCCGGCTGCCGTCGGTGTATGCCTTCGCGCTGGCGGTGATGCTTAACCTGTCCGGCTTTACCATTCCCGATGTGTTCGTGCCCCTGTTCGATAACCTGCGTGGGGCCTACAGTATCTTCGGGATGATGATCATTGGTATGGGTATCGTGAGTTTCCGGGGGCTGGCCGGCAATCCGGTGTTCACTGGCCTGGCGTTCTTCGGCAAGTTTGTCGCCTGGCCGGCACTGGCGCTGCTGTTCTGGTGGGTTGATGCGCATTGGCTGGGCATCTACGACCGGGCGGTGTACCAGGCCATTTTCCTGATCTCCATCACCCCCATCGCTGCCAATACGGTGGTGATTGCCACCCTGCTGGACGCGGCTCCGAGGCAGGCGGCCGGCACGGCATTGTTGAGCACCCTGTTTGCGCTTGGTTTTATTCCGGTAATGATTGCTCTGGTGTTCTGAACACAACCGGCCCTTCAGGACCGGCTGTTGGTGGCGGGCTGAACCGGTGCGGCTTCTGTGCCGGTTCTGGCGCTGGCGATATCCGCCCGGGCATGACGGACAACACTGATACCGGCGGTTACTGCCAGGCTGCCCATGATGGCGGCGACCACCAGGTCCGGCCAGGCGGTGCCGGTGCCGAAAACGCCGACGGCGGCGAGCATGACCGCAAGATTACCGATGGCATCATTACGGCTGCACAGCCAGACCGAACGCATATCGGAATCCCCATCCCGGTACCGGAAAAGCAGTGCCGCCACGCCCACGTTGGCGGCCAGTGCCAGTACGCCGACCAGCCCCATGGTGAGTGGCTCCGGGGTAATGCCCGTGCGTACCACCCAGATGGCGCGAGCCCAGACAATCACGCCGAAACCCGTCATGGTCAGACCCTTGATCATGGCCGCCCGGCCACGCCAGAGCAGCCCCATGCCCAGGACGCTGAGAGAAAGCAGGTAGTTGGCGCTGTCGCCGAAGAAATCGATGGCATCGGCGAGCAGCGAGACAGAACCGGACTGCAGGCTGGCGATGCCTTCAATCAGGAACATGGCCAGATTGACCCAGAGGGCTACCCAAAGGGCCCGGCGAAATCCGGGAGCCGGTGACTTGGGTTGTGGTGCATCACAGGAACATGCCATGGAAACCTCCTGAACCGTGGATGCTTCCATTTAAAACCCTGAAGTTGCTACAGGGTCAAGCCTCTGGTTCCCGTTCAGCCCGGACCGTGGGTGCCCGGGATGTGATTGTCGGCCCCGGCGCCGCCCGGATCGCCGAGTTCGGAGGTCAGCCCTTCCAGGATGCCGCATTCGGCCACGGTTCGGCCATGGGAGCAGGCCTGTTGCAGCCGTTCCAGGGTGGCTTCAAGGTTGGCCAGTTCCTGCAGGCGCTCCCGGACATGGCTGAGGTGGCGGGTCAGTAGGGCATCCACGTCACTGCAGTCTGCGTCCGGGTTGTCAGCCAGTTGGATCAACTGGCGGATTTCATCCTGGGCCATATCCAGGCCCCGGCAGCGTCTGATAAACAGCAGACGGTCCAGATGAGCCTGCCGATAGGCCCGGTAACCGTTGTCCTGGCGCTCTGGTGCCGGCAACAGGCCAATTTTCTCGTAGTACCGGATGGTTTCTACAGGAATTCCGGATTTTTCTGAAATTTCACCGATTTTCACGCTCTCTGGCCCTGTCTTTTTGCGAACCTACGGTATTGTCGTAAATCTGCAGCGTTGCTACCGGTATGCTACAGTCGTTGCCTGTTTTGGCAAGGACAACGGAGGCTCTTGTGCTTGAGCGGCTGCAACGCCGACTGGGTCTGCAGACGATTCCCGGTATCTTTTTTACCTCTGCCGGCATCGCCATCCTGTTTGTGGCCCTGGCAATTCCCTTTGACGAGCAGGTGGCCGGTGCCTTTGGTGTACTGACTGGCTGGGTGGCCCGCAACCTGGGCTGGTTCTACATCCTGTCGGTTTCCTCCCTGCTGATTTTCCTGTTCGGGCTGGCGGTCAGCCGTTATGGCAGCATCCGCCTGGGCAGCGACGACAGCCGGCCGGACTATTCCAACCTGACCTGGTTCACCATGCTGTTTGCCGCCGGTATTGGCACCATTTTGATGTTCTGGGGCGTGGCTGAGCCGGTATCCCATTTTGCCAGCCCGCCGTTTGACGGCGTCAAGGCCGGCACGGAGCAGGCGGCGAGTGACGCCATGACCATCAGCCTGTATCACTTTGGCCTGCATACCTGGACCATCTTTGCCATGCCGGGGCTGGCGATTGGCTACTTCGCCTACCGTCACGACCTGCCCATGCGCATCAGCAGTCTGTTCTATCCCATTCTCGGGGAACGTATCTACGGCCCGCTGGGCTGGACCGTGGACGTCATCGCTGTGCTCGGTACGCTTTTCGGGGTTGCCACCTCCCTGGGACTGGGCACGCTGCAGTTGAACAGTGGCCTGAATTACCTGTTTGGAGTACCGACCTCCGGACTGGTGCAGGTGCTGCTGATCGCGGTGATCGCCAGTATTGCCGCCACGTCCGTGGCCCTCGGGCTGGACAAGGGCGTGCGTCGGCTGTCCCAGTTGAACATTGTGCTGGCGCTGCTGCTGATCCTGTTTGTGGCGGCCGTCGGGCCCACCGTGTTTATCGCCGAAGGCATGGTGCAGAGTATTGGTGATTACCTGGACGCCTTGCCCTGGCTGGCGTTCTGGACTGAAACCTTCAAGGAGACCGACTGGCAACGCCAATGGACCCTGTTCTACTGGGCCTGGACCATTTCCTGGGCGCCTTATGTGGGTATCTTCATTGCCCGGATTTCCCGGGGCCGCACCATTCGTGAGTTTGTCGCCGGTGTGCTGTTTGCGCCCACCGCTTTTACCCTGGTCTGGTTCGGGGTGTTCGGGCTGTCGGCCATCGATGTGGAGTCCGGCGGCCTGGTGGACCTGGCGACCCAGGTGGAAAACGATCCCTCGGTTGCCATCTTCGCCTTTCTGGAGGCCTTCCCGCTGGCCGAAGTGGCCTCGGCGCTGAGTGTTGTCATCATCGTCATTTTCTTCACCACCTCCTCGGATTCCGCCTCGCTGGTCATCGACATGCTGACCCGCCGTGAGGATCAGCCCTCGCTGGTCCGTCAGCGGATTTTCTGGGCCGCCGCCCAGGGCGTTGTGGCCGCGTCACTGCTGCTCGCCGGCGGGCTCGATGCCCTGCAGAATGTGATTACCTCACTGGGGCTGCCATTCTGCCTGCTGCTGTTGTTCATGGCGGTGTCGCTGTTCCGGGCGCTGCGGGCCGACTATCGTGGCTATGATGTGACCGAACTGGTTCAGGGGCGGGTGTTCCCGGAGGTGGAAGCCACCCCGACTCAAGTGAAACAGGAGAGCGACTATGTATCGTAAGCTGTTGATCGCCATCGATCCGGAAGACGATCACGAGGGCCGGAGAACCCTGGAGGCCGCGCTGGAACTCCTGGACGAGGACGGCGAGCTGCACCTCGCCAGTGTCTACAACCCGGGCGGCGGAGGCTTTTTCCCGCACGTTACGGAAGAAGCCCCCGAGGACCGCGAGAAAGCGGTTCGGGAAAGCCTGGATCTGCTGGTCCGCAAATACCTGCCGCTGAACCGGGAAGCGACCATTCATGTGGTGGCCGGCAGCATCGGTGACAAACTGGTCGCACTGGCTGGCCAGTTGGAGGTGGACCTGGTGCTGCTGGTGTCCCGGGGCAGTAACAGCCGCTGGTCCCTGCGCAAGGCGACCGTGGAGAACGTGGCGGTGAATGCGCCCTGCACGGTGATGGTGTTGCCGTCCCAGAAACTGGTGGATGCCGACGAGCCGGCAAAAGCTTAATCAGGCGCGGCGCTTGCCAGTTGGATCAGATCTTCGGTCACCTGTTCCGCGGTCAGGTCGGGGCGTAGCAGCAGGCGCGCTTCACCGGAGCGGTCGAAGGCATAGACAGCGCTGCTGTGGGAGACATTGTAATTGCCCTCGGCATCGGGTTCGTCGTAGCCGAAGGTGGTGCGATACCGTTTGGTCAGGTCCCGCAGCCGGGGTTCCGGTGCGGTGAGCCCCACTACCCGGTCGCCGAAGAAAGCCGCGTAACTTGCCAGCCGCTCCGGGGTATCCCGCTGTGGGTCGACACTGACGAACAGGATGGTGACGTCCCCGGCCAATGGGTCCGGCATGTCGTTGACCGCCCGGCGCAGCTTGGCAAGGGTGGCCGGGCAGACATCCGGGCAGGACGTGAAGCCAAAGTAGAGCAGGCGAACCTGGCCGCGGGAGTCTGCCGGGGTGACGGTGTCGCCGTTGGTGCCCTTGAGCTCGAAGGCGAGATCCGGCATCAGGCCCTGTATATCCTTGCCGTGCCAGTTTTCGGGTTCGGCCTGGCAGCCTGTCAGGGTCAGGGTGGCGAGCGCCACCGCAAGCCATCGAATCATGAGACGGTTTCTCCCTTCAGGTTTGGGGGCCGGCCTGCGGCCCGCTCGTCCTCGTGCATGGCCCGGCGTAGGAGGATCAGGATGGCCAGTACGCTCATCATCGCCGGCGGAATCCAGGTCAGCAGGCCACCCAGCAACTGGTCGGTCTCCGGCGCCATGGGCCAGGCGCGGCCACAGACTTCGTAGACGTCATAGACCATGCCCCGGGAGAACACGATCCAGGCGCCGAGAATCATCTGGGGCAGTGCCACCAGCGCCAGGATCAGCATCCGCTTGCCATAGCCCAGGGCGGTGCCGGAGGCCGGTGAGCGCGGGTCAAACATCAGCCACCAGAACAGCAGGCCGTCCAGCAGCATGCTCCAGTTCATCAGCCAGTACAGGTCCCGGGACAGCATGGCGTCAAAATGCACCGCCGGCCACAGCCAGAAGTAGATCAGGCCCACGAACAGGATCGGTGCGATCAGCGGATGCTGCAGCAACCGGTAGATCAGACCGAGTGGTTTCAACGCGCTGACCAAAACCGGAGACAGCCGCTGCTGCCAGAACCGGAATACCGGCAGAGGATTGGACAGGGCAATCAGGAAGGGCCCAATATGATGCAGGATCAGGTGCTGGCCCCGGTGGACAAAAAACATGTACTGGGAGTAGTAGTCGAACCGCGTCTGCATGACCCCGTAACACAACAGGACACCGACCACGAATGCCACGATGCGGACGGCGCCTGGCCTGTGATGCTCCGGCATGCGCAGCAGCGCATAGCCATAAGCTGCCAGCACCAGGACAAAGGCCAGGATGGTCAGTGGCGAATAGTCATAGGGCAGTAGAACGCCAAGCTCGGGCATGGACACCGGGTTCCAGAACAGGTGATCGGGTGGCTTTGTTATTCTCCCCTGAGTGTTGACCGGCTGGCCGTTGAATGCAAACCCGGGCGTCCGCCCGGCGGGTCAAAGCTGTTCCAGATTGGCCAGCAGGTACTCGGCCCGCTCCAGCAGCGCCTGGCGCTTCTCCGGCTTCTGCCGGTCCCAGTTCCGGTACATCATGCCCATGCGTGGATTGGCGGCGAAATCGGATCGGTGTCGGTCGATGAAGTGCCAGTACAGGGCGTTGAAGGGGCAGGCCCGCTCCCCGGTCGCATCCTGCACCCGGTAATGGCAGTGTTTGCAGTGATCGGACATGCGCTGGATGTACTTGCCGCTGGCGGCGTAGGGCTTGGACCCCAGGTAACCGCCATCGGCATGCATGACCATGCCCAGCACATTGGGCAGTTCCACCCAGTCATAAGCATCGGCGTAGACCGCCAGATACCAGTCGCAGATTTCCTCCGGTTTCACCCCGGCCAGCAGGGCAAAATTGCCGGTGACCATCAGGCGCTGGATGTGGTGGGCGTAGGCGTTTCGGCGGGTGGCGTCGATGGCTTTATGCATGCAGCGCATCCTGGTCTCGCCGGTCCAGTAGAACCAGGGCAGGGCGCGGCTGTTGCCCAGCCGGTTTTCCCGGGCATAACCGGGCATGTGCAGCCAGTAGATGCCCCGCACGAACTCTCGCCAGCCCAGAATCTGGCGTACGAATCCTTCCACCGCATTCAGGGGGGCGCGTCCCGAATACCAGGCTTGCACCGCCGTTTCGCAGACGCTCAGCGGATCGAGCAGGCCGCAGTTGATGTAGGGCGAGAGAACGGCGTGGAACAGCCAGTCCTCGCTGTCTGAAATGGCGTCCTGATAGTCACCAAAGCAGGGCAGGGCGAAGTCAATGAAGTGTGCCAGGGCCGCCTGGGCGTCATCGGCCGTGACGGCAAAGTGAAAATCCCCGGTGGTGCCGAAGTGGTCGGCGAAATGGGTGTCCACCAACTGGATCACCTCTCGGGTGATGGCGTCCGGTTCCACCCGGAAGGGAGCAGGGGCCGGTGGCTTGCCGGACCATTTTTTCCGGTTGTCGGCGTCGAAGTTCCATTGCCCGCCTTCGGGCTGGCCTTCTGGTGTCATCAGCAGACCGGTCTTGCGCCGCATTTCCCGGTAGAAAAACTCCATACGCAGCTGTTTGCGGCCCTCCGCCCATTGGGCGAACTCCGTCTTGCTGGCGATAAAGCGAGTGTCCGGGCGGATTTCCACGGGCACTCCAAGACGCTCGTGCCACTGGGCGATCTGCTCATGCAGGCGCCACTCGCCACACTCGGTGGTGATCACCCGGTCAAAATCCCCCTGTTTCAGCTGATCGGCCACGACCGACTCCAGGCTTTGAGCGGAGTTGTCCGGGTGATAGCTCTGGTAATGAACGGAATAGCCTGCGGCCTTCAGTTCATTGGCAAAGTGGCGCATGGCGCTGAACAGCAGCACCAGTTTTTTGCGGTGATGGTTGGTGTAGCCGGCTTCCTCGGCGGCCTCGGCCATGACGATGAGGTCCCGCTCTGGGTCGGCGTCACTCAGTGCCGAAAGTGACCGGCTCAACTGGTCGCCGAGCACGAGGATGAGATTGGCCATGGTTGGCTCCGTTACATGTCAGGGTTCTGATACACTCGACTGATACGCGTCAACTGCAATATACGGCCACTCAGGCATAATACTGTCTGCCGATCCTTTTACGTTCAGAGTTTTGATTATGGCCTCCGATAACGCTGCTTCTGCACAGAACATTGAATTGCCCGCTTTTATCTGGGATGACAACCTCATACGCCGCTACGACCTGAGCGGACCACGGTATACATCCTACCCAACGGCCGTGGAGTTTGACCGTAATTACTCCGTGGAAGACATGGTCAAAGCGGCGGCCCGCAGCAAGGCCTCCGGTGGCCCGATTTCGCTGTATACCCACCTGCCGTTCTGTGCCCACCTCTGTTACTACTGCGCCTGTAACAAGGTGATCACCAAGAAACGCGACAAGGCCATGCCTTACGTTGAGCGCATCCTGAAAGAAGCAGCCATGCAGTCGAAACTGTTTGGCGCGGACCGGCCGGTACAGCAGTTGCATTGGGGCGGCGGCACGCCCACCTTCCTGCCGGAGCAGGAAATGCGCATGTTGATGTCGGGTTATGCCGAGCACTTCAACCTGCAATCCGGGGATGACCGGGACTACAGTGTCGAGATCGACCCCCGTGAGGTGGACGACCACACCCTGGCTACCCTCTGGGATATCGGCTTCAACCGGATCAGCCTCGGCGTCCAGGACGTCAATCCTGTGGTGCAGAAGGCGGTGAACCGGGTACAGCCCCGGGATATGACCGAAGCGGTGCTGAACGAATCCCGCCGTCTTGGCTTCCGTTCCATCAGTCTCGACCTGATCTACGGCCTGCCGCACCAGACCCCGGAGAGTTTTGCCGACACCCTGGAAGCGGTGCTGGAGATGTCGCCGGACCGGCTGTCGATTTTCAGTTATGCGCACCTGCCGGATCGTTTCTATCCGCAGACCCGCATTCAGGCAGACACCCTGCCGACACCGCAGCAGAAACTGACCATCCTGCACAATACCATCAACCGGCTGTTGGAAGCCGGCTATGAATACATCGGTATGGATCACTTTGCCAAGCCGGATGACAGCCTGGCGGTGGCCCAGCGCGAAGGCCGGCTACACCGGAATTTCCAGGGCTACACCACTCATTCCGACTGTGACCTGGTGTCCCTGGGCGTGTCGGCCATTGGTCAGACCGACGATGCCTACTTCCAGAACAACCATGACCTGGAAGCCTGGGAAAAGTCCATCGACGCCGGCCAGTTGGCCATTATCCGTGGCGTGGGGCTGACTCGTGATGACCGTATCCGCCGTTGGGTGATTGGCCAGTTGATCTGCCAGTTCCGTCTGGACCGCCAGCAGTTTGTGGATCAGTGGGACGAGGATTTCGACGCTTACTTCGCCGATGAGCTCAAGCGCCTGAAGCCGATGATGGAAGATGAGCTGATCGGCGATGACGGGCGGATTCTGCAGGTTCAGCCCGCCGGTCGGCTGCTGATCCGGGCTATCTGCCAGATCTTCGATCTCTACCGCAAAGAAGGCGCCAGCCAGCGTTTCTCCCGCATTATCTGATTGCCTTTCTCGTGGCGCCGGCCAGGTCAGCCGACCTTGCGCTGGCGCCACGCTGGCGGTGTCTGCCAGCCCTGTAACCAGCCTGCCACTTCCCCGGCGGGCATCGGGCGGGCAATGCCGTAACCCTGACCGTGGAAACAGCCGAGTTCGATCAGCTCACAGCCCTGGTCGATGGTCTCGACCCCTTCCGCAATGACCTCGAACCCGAACGCACGGGCCAGGCCGATAATGCCTTTGACAATGGCGAGATTGCCCCGGCCGGCGTCCATATCCCGGACGAAACTCTGGTCGATTTTCAGGGTGTCGGCTGGCAGCCGTTTCAGGTAGTCGAGCGCGGCATAGCCGGTGCCAAAGTCATCCAGCGAGACCTTGACCCCCAGTTTGCGGCATTCGGCAAGCACCGTCGCCGCCCGGTCGATGTCATTGATGGCAGCGCTTTCCAGCACTTCCAGCTCCAGTCGTGACGGATCGAAGCCAGGGTGGTGGCGGAGGTGCCGTTTGAGGCTGGCAATAAAATCCGGGGCCAGCAGTTGGGTCGCGTTGATGTTGACGCTCACGCCGGTTGTCAGGCCCTCACTCTGCCACCGTTGAACCTGATCAATCGCCATTTCAATGACCCGGTCGCCGATGGCGATGGATATCGGGTGCAGCTCCACCGCAGGCAGGAAGTCTCCCGGTGATACCATTCCGTGGTCCGGGTCCTGCCAGCGTAGCAGGGCTTCAACGCCCAGCAGCCGACCGGTCAGCATATCCACCTTGGGCTGGTAGTGCAGTTGCAGTTCGTCGTTGGCCAGGGCTCTTTCAAGCCGTTGCAGCAGGTCTGAAAAGTCGCTCTGGTTTCGTCCGTGGGCCGGATCGAACCAGCTGAGCCTGGCCCGACCATTATGCTTGGACTGATGCAGGGCTTCGGTGGCGTGGCGGATCAGAGTGTCAGCGTCGGCGTTATCGTCGGGGAAACCGGTGGCGCCGATGCTGGTGGTCAGCGCGGCGGTATGACCGTTGAATTCAATGGGGGCGGACAGCTCATCCAGCAGCCGCTCCATCAGCATCTGTCCTTCGGTGAGGCTGCCCAGTTGCTCGACAACCACCAGAAATTCGTCGCCGCCAATCCGGGCCAGGGTGTCGGAATCCCGGATCATGCCGCGCAGGCGTTTGGCGATGCGTTCAATCAGAACATCGCCGGAGGCATGGGTGTATTGCTCGTTGATGGTGCTGAAATGGTCCAGGTCCAGAGCTGCGACGATAATCTGGGTGCCGGTGCGCCTGGCCAGCGTCAGGGCATGGTCCAGGCGGTCCCGGAGCAGGATCTGATTGGGCAGGCCAGTTAACGGGTCGTGGTAGGCCCGGTATTCCAGCTGACGCTGGTGCTCCAGTGCGCGGTCAGTGATGTCGGAGGAGACCGCCACGTAGTTTTCGATGTTGCCCTGGCGGTTGCGAATAGCGCTGATGGTGGTCAGCTCGGCAAAAAACTCCCCGTTTTTCCGGCGGTTCCAGATTTCTCCCTGCCACGTGCCTTCGGAATTTAGCTGCTGCCAGAGTTCCCGGTAGAAGGACTTGTCCTGGCGGCCGGACTGGAGCATGTTCGGGTTCTGTCCCAGCACTTCTTCCCGGCTGTAGCCGGTGTTGCGTTCAAAGGCATCATTGATCTCAATGATCCGGGCCTGCTGGTCGGTCACGGTAATCCGGTCATGGGTATGCTCGAACACCGCCTGGGACAGCAGCAGGCGCCAGTGGGTCTGGCGGAAGATCAGGATGGCGAAGGTCATGCAGGCCAGCAGCGTCAGCGGTGATATCAGCAGATAGCGCCAGAGTTCCTCGGTGGCCGAAAACATCAGGTCATCGGTGAGCGTATGGATGTCATCGGCGAGCAGGGATTCCACCTGGGTCAGGCGGTCCATCCGGGCTGTTTGCCAGGTAAACCACTGTCGGGGCGAGACGTCGGTGTTGTCCAGGATGGGGCCTGAAATCTCAAGCAGCCTGTCCCGAAACCGGATGGCAGGGGAAGCGGCCGTCAGGCCGGTATACCGGGAAGTGTTGCTCAGTTGGTGCGATAGCTGGTTCTGGACGCTTGCCTGTCTTGCCAGCAGCGTCTGCAGCTGTGCACGGTTCTCTTCGGTCAGTGCTCCGGACAGCAGTGCCCGGGTAATGAGCAATCGCTCCTGCCCCAACAACTCCTTGAGCTGTTTGATGATGAAGTAGGCATGCAGCTTGCGACCAAGCTGGTTGTCGCTGGGCATGCCTGATAGCCGTCCGGTCAGGTTGTTCAGTTCCTGCACAAGGTTGCTGAAATACACACTGATGTGCTCGGCTGTCGCCAGTTGCCGATCGATGTCATTTCTCAGTGCCCGTAGCTGGAGCAGGGATTCGCTTAAGGCCCTGAGGTCGCTCAGATAGGGCGTGGCGGACGCACGGGTAGTCGACTGGTCCAGTGCCTGGCGCAGGGAATTGAACACCTCGTCGGTGGCCGTCCGGGCCTGGTTCAGTTCCGTTCGGATAGCCGGGGACGCCTGTTCTGCGAAGATGACGCTCAGGCCCCGTTCCAGCTGAAGGTGGCCGGCGAGACGGCCGGATTCAATGGCGAGATCGGTATAGTGCTCCATTCGCGCCATGTCACGGGTGGTTTGATAACGTTCAACCCCGCTGGAGACCGACATCCACACGACGGCAATGACCAGAGGCGTGAATGCCAGCACAAAGCGAACCGACAGGGGCAGTCGGTCAAACTCTTTGAATGCTCTTTCCAACCAGGGGGTGCGTTCGCTCAAATTCAGTTATCCGGCCTCAAGGGTTTTTCTGGCTGACCTTGAACTCATTGGCCAGATCCTGCAGCTGGCGGGCCAGTCTGGCCTGCTCTTCGGTCACTTGTGTGATTTCCTGGGAGCTGGTCAGTGACAGTATGGCGACTTCGCTGACCGACTCCATGTTACCAGCCAGTTCCCGGGTGACTGCAACCTGTTCCTCCGAGGCGGTCGCGATGTGGCTGGCCATATCGGAGATGGAACCGACATCGTTGAGGATGTCGGCGAAGGCCTGTTCCATGTCCCGGGCCTGATCGCAGGTCTCATCCGCCAGCCTTTGGCTGGCGATGATGGAGCGGCTGGCGTTTTCTGTCACTTCCCTGAAACCGTTGATGATTTCTTCAATCCGTGTGGTGGAATCGTGGGTCTGTTGTGCCAGGGTTCTCACTTCGTCTGCCACCACTGCAAAGCCGCGGCCGTGTTCTCCGGCCCTCGCTGCCTCAATGGCCGCATTCAGGGCCAGCAGATTGGTCTGGTCGGCTACTTTTCGGATGACATCCACGACGTCGCTGATGGAGGTGCTGCGTTCCTCCAGTTGCTCGATGACGTGATTGACCTCCTGAACCGAATCCGCCAGGGATCGGGTTTTCGAGACACTGCTGTGCAGGACCTTCTCCCCGTTCTGGCTTTTTTCGGTAGCGCGATTGGCCGCGTCGGCTACTTCCTGGGTGTTCTGGGAAATTTCCTCGGAGGTCGTTGTCATTTGCTCGGTAGCGGCAGCCACCTGTTCAATCTGCTCCTGTTGGCGTTTCACCTGAGTGGCGTTCTGGCCAGCCGTGGAACTGGTCTCTTCGGTGGCCGTGGCCAGTTGGACGCTGGACCGGTCAATCTGCAACAGGGCTGCGCTGAATTTCGAAAACAGGTCATTGATGGCCTGTGCAATGGTGCCGGTCTCATCGCGACTGGTAACAGGAATGGTATGGGTCAGGTCCTTGGTATCCATGGCCTGCTGCAGGTTACCCAGAAGACTGTTCACCTGCCGGTGGATGGCGCGGATGATGACGATCATCAGCAGGATGACCAGCACAATCGCGCCCGTGGCAATCAACGAGGCGAAGACCAGTTCCTGGCGGGCGCTGTTAACGGAGGTTTCCGCCAACTGGCCAATCTGGTCCAGCAGAGACTGGCGGGTCACGTTCATCGCATCAATACGGTTGGTGGTGGCCTGGAACCAGTCGCCCGCATCCAGTGCGTACATGCCGGAAACACTGCTGAACAGGGTCTCTCTCTGTTCGGCGATGGCCTGGTGCTCAGGGGTATCATTAAACCTTTCAACAAGCCCGCGAACCGTGTTGTTGGATGGCAGCATCGCGGTTGCCGTGTTCATGTAGGCCTGTTGTTGTCCGTCCAGGGAGGCCAGAGTGTCCAGAATGCCGAGCTTGAAGTCACCACTGCGTATGAGACCTGCGCCAATCGCCCGCTCACGACCAGCTCTTTCTGCGGCTTCAGCCAGGGCCTGGTAGGCGGCAATCCGGCGGGTGAGCTCAGGATCCGATGCCCGGCGTATCAGAAGCGAGGTGCGATTGATCACTTCCATGATGAGCCCGGTATACCGGGCTGCGGATTCTGCGGTGGCGAGGTTGCGTTCGCTGACTGATGTCCTGAGGCTGCCAAGGTCTGCCATGGCATCACGGAATTCTCCGATGCTGGCCTGAACCGTGGCGTCGAACGAGGCGTCGCCAAGCAGCTTCTCCAGTCCCTGGCGGTACGCCGTGTAGGCCTGATCGGTCTTCTGCCGCTGCCGGGTAAGGTTATCGCTGGCCTGCTGGGCAGAGCCGGTATCCTCCCGGCTGGATACGTAAATGGCTGAGCGGCCCCGCTCCCGTTGCAGTTCTTCCACCACCGGGTCGCCAAGCCTGGCCAGACTTACCAGTGCCTGGAGCTGTTGCATACCGGACAACTGATTGAGGTTGCGTGTAACGCTCTGAGCAGCAAAAAACAGGATGACCAGCAGGGCGGGCAGCACCAGGGTGATCAGTTTGCCGCGCATCGACAGATTGTTCAGGAGATTCATCGACTGAGCCTCTTTACCGATTTTGCGGGGGATTATGAATACATCAGGGTCGTTGGTGTATCGGCGGTTTGGGGTAAATGTTGAGGTAGTTCATACCCTGTAACGCTTTGTTACCAGGCCATATCATGCTGATTGGACTGGTAATATTCCCAGGTAAGGGAAAATGCGTAGGGTACTACCATATGGGTAGCAATGACTTTCCCGCTTTCCGCTGACGAAGGTCAAGGAGAGGTAGGGGCGGTATGGTTATGGTGCTGGCAGTTTTTGTAACCCGGAGAACGTCATGGAACTTGTCTGCCCCGCCGGCAGTCTGCCAGCCCTGAAAACCGCCGTGGATAACGGCGCTGATGCCGTTTACCTTGGCTTTCGTGACAGCACAAACGCGCGCCAGTTTGCCGGCCTGAACTTCAACGACAAGCGCGCTGCCGAGGGTATCCAGTATGCCCATAACCATGGCAGCCGGGTGTTCTGCGCCATCAATACCTATCCCCAGCCGGATGGTTGGGAACAGTGGAAAGCGGCAGTGGACCGGGCTGCCGCTCTGGGTGTCGACGCCATTATCCTGGCCGACATGGGGCTGCTGGATTACGCCGCCAACCGCTACCCGGACATGGCCCGCCATCTCTCGGTACAGGGTTCCGCGACCAGTTACGAGGCGCTTTCCTTTTATAAGGACAATTTCGGTATTCGCCGTGCGGTGCTGCCCCGGGTGCTGTCTCTGGATCAGGTTCGGGGCGTGGCCCGTCAAAGTCCGGTGGAACTGGAGGTCTTTGCCTTCGGCAGCCTGTGCATCATGGCCGAGGGCCGGTGCTATCTGTCCTCCTACCTGACTGATGAATCCCCGAACACCCGGGGCGCCTGTTCTCCGGCCAAGGCCGTGCGCTGGCAGGAAACGCCCCGGGGGCTGGAGTCCCGTCTGAACGACGTGCTGATTGACCGCTATGGTCCCGGTGAACCGGCTGGCTACCCGACCCTGTGCAAGGGCCGGTTCGAGGTTGGCGGCAGCGTCTATCACGCCATTGAGGAGCCGGTGAGCCTGAACACCATGGACCTGTTGCCGGAACTGCAGTCACTGGGCATCAGTGCCGTGAAGATCGAGGGCCGCCAGCGCAGCCCCGCCTATATTGCCGATGTGGCTCGCACCTGGCGTCAGGCGCTGGACAGCCTGGGCCGGGCCCCGGAGGAATACGCCGTGAAAGATGCCTGGCGCAGCACGTTGTCGGGGCTCTCCGAGGGAGGCCTGACCACCCTCGGGGCCTATCACCGCAAGTGGAAATAAGGTTCTGCCAATCATGATGAAACTATCACTGGGCCCGATTCTGTGGTTCTGGTCCAAACAGACCGTATTTGATTTCTACGGCAAGGCGGCCGACTGGCCGGTGGATACGATTTACCTGGGCGAGGCTGTCTGCTCCCGGCGCCGGGAGCTCAAGCCCGATGACTGGTTTGCCTTGGCGCGGGACCTCAAGGCCTGCGGCAAGGAGGTGGTGCTGTCGACCCAGACCCTGATCGAGTCGGAAGCAGACCTGCGGCGCCTGCGCCGGATCTGCGAGCAGGATGACTTCCTGGTGGAGGCCAATGACCAGAGTGCATTACAGGTTGCAGCCCGCAACGGTATTCCGTTTGTGACCGGGCCATCCATGAATATTTACAATGTTGCCACCCTGAAAGTGCTGGCGCGTCAGGGGCTCAAAGGCTGGAACCTGCCTGTTGAGCTGGGCAAGGAAACCCTGGGCCAACTGATCGACGGAATACGGGATGAAGGGCTGGATCTGCCCGCAGAAGTCTTCGCGTGGGGCTTTCTGCCCCTGGCCTGGTCGTCCCGGTGCTTTACCGCCCGGCACTACAACCTGCCCAAGGACAACTGCGAGTTCCGCTGCCTGCAGCACCCGGACGGCCTGGAGCTGAGGTCACGGGAATCCCGCGAACTGTTCCGCCTGAACGGTATTTCCACGCTCTCCGGCGCCCGCTATGACCTGATGCGCGAAATGCCCGAGATGGAGCGCATGGGCGTCAACACTGTCAGGCTGAGCCCCGAGCACCAGGGCATGGAGGCAGTGGTCCGGCGTTTTGATCAGGTGCGCCGGGGCGAGGTGCCACAGACCGATCCATTACAGCTGGTTGAGGCACCGCCCTGTAACGGCTACTGGTACGGCAGGCCGGGAATGGATCTGGTCGGCTGATTGAAAATTGAACGGTAACCGTTTTCATCCGCGTAATTTGATAAGAATCATTATTGATAGACCTTATCTGGAGTAGTTTAGGCATGGTTGATCCAGGGAGATGCCATGCAACCTATTCCCGCCACGAACGTTACCGAGCCGGCCAGTCCCCGTCGCTTCAGTATTGACACGGCACCGGTTACGGAGAGCCCGGCCACCGAGCACATGCTGGCTCGTCTGCGGCCCTGGCTGCCCTGGGTACACCTGGCGATGTTCGTGGTGTTCCTGGCGGTGCTGGTGGTGCCGGTTTATCTGCCCGAGTCTTCCGAACAGGCCACCTTCCTTGATGACGGCCGCGTGCTGGCCAACTACCTGCTCTGGGGCGTCTGGTTTCCGCTGGTGTTTTTCTCGGTCGTGGTGACCGGCCGGAGTTGGTGCGGCTTTCTCTGCCCGATGGGCGCCGCTTCGGAACTCGTCAACCGGCATGGCCTGCAGCGCCGGACCCCGGCCTGGATTCGCTGGCCGGGCACGCCCATCCTCAGTTTTATCGTCATTACCCTGTTAGGGCAGACGACTGGCGTCCGTGATCACCCGGAAGCCGCCCTGGAAATCTTCGGCGGCACCTTCCTGCTGGCCATTCTGGTGGGCTGGCTTTGGGGCCGGAACAAGCGGGTCTGGTGCCGGCACCTGTGCCCCATCGGCCTGCTGCTTGGTGTCTTTGCCCGACTGGGCGCGGTCCAGCTCTCCCCCCGCAAGCGAAAAGACGGCCCCGATGCGCTGACCGACAAGACCATCTGCCCCACCTATATTGACCTGCCCCGCAAACGTGCCGCCCGGCATTGCATTGAATGCATGCGCTGCATCCTGCCCGGGCATCAGGCGGGGCTGGCGGTGTCTTTCCGCCGCCCCGGGCAGGAACTGGAATCGATCCGCAAGCATGCGCCCGACGGCTGGGAAACCCTGTTTATCTTCCTGGGCGCAGGGATTGCCCTGGGTGGTTTCCTTTGGCTGGTATTGCCTTTCTACAACGTCTGGCGTCAGGCCCTGGGTACCTGGTTCATCGAGCAGGGCCAGTACTGGATTGGCGAACCCGGTCCGGCCTGGCTGATGAGCGTGCACCCCGAACGGCGGGAGGTGTTCCGCTGGCTCGACTTCTTCATGATCACCGGCACCATGATGACGGTCATGGTGCTGTCCGCTCTGGTCCTTGGCGCCGCTTCCTGGGGCAGCGCCCTGATCGCGAGATGGCTTGGGGGTGCGCCCCAGTTGTTTCGCGCCACCGTGCAGATTGGCTATAGCCAGGCCCCCGTTGCCCTGATGGCCCTGATGATCGGGCTGGCCACCGAGTTGTTCACGCCTTTCCTGCGGCTGGGGATGGCCCCGGCAGTGGTGAATGATGTGAAGGCGGCCATGATTCTGCTGGGCTGGTTCTGGAGCCTCTGGCTGGCCTGGCGGATTCTGGCTGGTCTGGGCGTTGACCGGGGGCGTGTCTGGGCCGTCCTGCCAGCGGCCATGGGCAGCAGTGCCATGGCGGCGGCCTGGTGGATGGCCGTGCTTTGAGCCTTTTCAATTTTGTCTGAACCGGAACGGAGAGTCTGATGATGGTAGTCCGTGTGTTGTGTCTGTTACTGGCGATGTCGGCAGCCTCGGTGGCCCAGGCGGCGGACGAGGACTGGATGCCAGTGGCCGATCAGGTCATCGAACAGTTGGAGGCCGCACTGGCCAGTTACCAAGCCGGAGATGCCAAAACAGCGCGGCGGGAGGTCATCCAGGCCTATTTCGGTCCGTTTGAAGGGGAAAAGATGGAGGCGGCCATTCGCAGCCATCTGGGTATTGAACCGGCGTTTCTGCTTGAGCGCCAGTTCGGTGACATCCGCAAGGACATCAAGAGCGGAGCGCCGGAGAACGAGGTGGCAACTGCGGTCGATGAGCTGAAGCAGGCCCTTGTCGATCATGCGAAACAGCTCAACGAAGCGGGCGTTCCACGCTCGGTGTACGAGGTGAACCAATGATTGTCCGGTGTCTGTTGTTACTGCTGATGGCGCTGACGGCCGGCAACGCCAATGCCGCCGCTCAGAAAGTGGATGCCGATGCCGTCATCGCTGAGCTGGTGGCCAGCGGTAATGAAGCCCTGCAGGCCTACGAACCCGCCAACGGCATGGACACCATGGACCGGTTTTCGGCCCTGTACTTCGATGTGTTCGAGGGCAGGGGGTTGGAAACTGCCGTCGGCATGAAGGACCCATCCCTGAAAACCCGGGTGGAATCCCGGTTCGGTGAGGTGATTGGCCTGTCCGCCAAGGGCGCACCGGAAGCCGAGGTGGCTGCAGCCTGGTCCAAACTCAAGGGTGCGTTGACCAGCGATGTGGCCAATCTGTTTGCCAATGAAGACCTGAGTTTCACCGGGCTGGTCCTGCAGTCTTTCCTGATCCTGTTGCGTGAAGGTTTTGAAGCCATGCTGGTGGTGATGGTCCTGGCGGCGTACGTGCGTCGTTCCGCCGGCGGCCGTGGCATGTCGTCGCTCTATGCCGGGGTTGGTCTGGCCCTGTTGGCCAGCGTACTGACGGCTTACGGCATGAAGATTCTGTTCGATGTTTCCGGAACCGCCCGAGAGGCGCTGGAAGGCATCACCATGCTCTTTGCCGCTGCGGTATTGCTGTACGTCAGCCACTGGTTGCTGGCCAAGCGGCAGTCCGACAAATGGCAGGCCTATATCCGCCGCAAGGTGGATAACGCCCTGTCCAAAGGCCAGCTCTGGGCGCTGGGACTGGCGGTATTCCTGGCCGTATACCGGGAAGGGGCGGAAACCATCCTGTTCTATTACGCGCTGGCGGGGCAGGCGGAAAATGCCGCCTTGCCCATGTTGCTGGGTGCTGCGGGAGCTGCCGGTGCGCTGGTGATTGCCTTCCTGGTGATGCGCACGGCCTCCTTGCGACTGCCCTTACCCCTGTTCTTCAGTGCGACAGCAGCACTGCTGTTCTATCTCGCCTTCAGCTTTGCCGGCACCGGCATTCTTGAACTCCAGGAAGCCGGGTGGGTGGACATCACCCCATTGCCGGGTGTTCCCCGGATAACCTGGCTGGGCGTCTATCCCACCCTTGAAACTCTGCTGGCTCAGGCTGTGGTGCTATTGCCGCTCATCCTGTCCGGCGGCTGGTTGTGGTGGCGTCGCCGGGCGACGGCACAGGCCTGAGACAAGTGATACAAGTTTACCCCCCGAAAGAAGGAGCAATGCGATGAAAGCAGTTACCCGAAAACTGGCTTCGGCCGCCCTGATGGCGGGCAGCCTGACTGCGGCAGGTTCTGCCCTGGCCGGTGAGGTGATGATCGGCGAGCCGGTGGAAAAACACGGTATGGAAATTGGTGCGGTGTACCTGCAACCGGTAATGATGACGCCGGAACTGCCCGGTATGGGTAACAAGGACATCCACCTGGAAGCCGATGTGGTGGCCCTGCCCGGCAACAACAATGGCTTTGGCGCCGGTGCCTGGGTGCCCTACCTGGGTGTTACCTATACCCTGACCAAGGAAGGCTCGGACTGGTCCACAACCGGCGCCTTCATGCCTATGGTTGCCTCTGACGGGCCCCATTACGGTGCCAATATCAAGCTGGATGGTCCCGGCAAGTACCAGGTGACCTACCATATCGATCCGCCTCCGTATCAGGGATTCTACCGTCACAAGGACAAGGAAACCGGGGTTGGCAAATGGTGGTCTCCGTTTGATGTGTCCTGGCAGTTCGCCTACGTCGGCACCGGCAAGAAAGGCGGTTACTGAGAAAAAGGGCGGCCGCCCGGAGGGGGGTGGCCGCCTTGTTATATCGATATTGCAAATAAGGCATAAATAAAAAATTCATTTCCTCGATAAGAAGTCCTCCGCAAGAATAAGCATATAGCTTTTGGTTTTCGGGGGGTTCATGATCAAAGGGCTTGGCCTTTGCCTCATTATCACGTTAGCTGGCTATCTGCTGACAGCGGTTCCCGCTATCGGGCAGACGGGGCTCAGCCCGCTGGTGTTTGCGCTTCTGCTGGGGCTGTTACTGGGCAATACCGGCTTTGCCGGGCGTCTGGGTGACACGGGGGCCGGACTTGCCTTTTCCGCCCGGTGGCTGTTGCGTGCCGGCATCGTCCTGTTTGGGTTTTCCATCACCGTGCAACAGTTGGTGGCTTTGGGGCCCCGTGTGGTGGTGCTGGATGTGCTGGTGATTACCAGCGTGGTGACGGCGGGCTATTGGCTGGGCACCCGCTGGCTGGGGCTGGACCGTGACACGGCCATCCTGACCAGCGCCGGCAGCGCCATCTGTGGCGCGGCGGCCGTGCTGGCGACGGAGAGTGCCATCCGGGCAAAACCGGCGGCCACCTCCATGGCGGTGGCGACGGTAGTCCTGTTTGGAACGCTGGCTATGTTTGTTTACCCGGCGCTGTACCCTCTGACGGGGTGGGACGAAGGGCTTTACGGAGTCTACATTGGCTCTACCGTGCATGAGGTGGCGCAAGTCGTCGCAGCCGGTGGGGCCGTTGGGCCGGATGCCCTGGCCAATGCCGTTATTGTAAAGCTGGTCAGGGTGATGCTGCTGGTGCCTTTCCTGCTGATCATCGGGCAGCTCTGGGCCAACCGCACAGCGGACAGTTCAGAACGCCAGCCGGTGACCATACCCTGGTTCGCTTTCGGGTTCATGGCGGTCGTGGCGATCAATAGCCTGCTGGACTTGCCAGCGTTCGCTCGCAGCGGTCTGGTCACAACCGGTCAGTTTGCCATGACCATGGCCATGGCGGCCCTTGGCTACCAGACCCGGCTGTCGGCGTTGCGCAGCCTTGGCGTGCGACCGTTTGTGCTGGCGCTTTGCCTGTTCGTGGCGCTGGTGCTCGGTGGGGCGGTAGTGACTCCGATGCTGTTTGGGTGAGTCCGCAGAAAAGCAGGTATATCCAGACTATCTAATCGCTATGTGATACTACGCCTCACTCCCTATGACCGAGTGCTGCAACACCTCCCTGGCCGCCTCTGTGGGGCAGGCTGCGCGAAGCAGCTTCTGAAACCTGGGGCACTCCAGATGGGACGGTGCCGGGCATTCTGCAACGTGCCGAAGCATGTTGCTCAAGGCCTTCAGTCGTCGCGCCTGGCGATCAAGCTCATCAGCGCGCTCGCTCAATGTAGATCGAGGCAGGCTTGGCTTTCGATCCTTGTCGAACATGCTACCGATCTCTTCCAGCGAGAAGCCGGCACTCTTGCCCAATGAGATCAAGGCGAGCTGCACGAGCGTGTCCTCGCGGTACTGCCGGCGCAAACCGTTTCTGGCGACGGACCGGATAAGGCCGATTTCCTCGTAATAGCGCAGAGTCGACGTAGCGACTCCACTGGCCTTCGAGAGTATACCGATATCGATGAGATTCATGCTTGACTTCAAGTTGACTTGAAGTTGCATAGTAGTTTGCAACCAAGCTTCGATCAAGGGTCAAGTCCATGAAAGAACCTGTTCCCCCGCACGGTAACAAGCTCGCTGTGGCCGCCCTGGCCGGCTCCATCCTGCTGGCCTCACTCGGCATCAGTGTTACCACCGTGGCGCTTCCAACGCTGGCTTTTGCTTTTTCGGCATCGGTACAGCAGGTGCAATGGGTCGTGCTCGCCTATCTGGTCTCACTGACGGTGGCTATCGTCTCCGCGGGGCGTATGGGCGATCTGTACGGAAATCGTCGTGTGCTGCTTTCTGGCCTGTTGCTCTTTACCTTGGCCACAATTGCCTGTGCTGTGGCACCAAGCTTGGGCTGGCTCATTGCTGGCCGGGTGGCACAGGGCTTGGCTGCGGCGGTTCTGATGGCATTGCCGATGTCGCTCGTCAGAGTCCTGGTCGCCAAGGAACGCATGGGTACGGTGATGGGATTACTGGGCACTATGTCGGCAATCGGTACTGCGCTGGGGCCTTCTCTGGGTGGAGGTCTGATTGAGCTGATGGGCTGGCGTTCGATCTTTGCCCTGTTGCTGCTGTGTGCACTGGGCATGATGCTGATCGCGGTGAAGGGCATTCCCAGAGAAAAAAGAGCGGCTACCACGACGGTTCGCATGGATTCGGCGGGCAATCTCTGGTTGTGCCTGGCGCTGCTGTTCTTCGCGATGTCTGCCACGGGGGGCAAAGTTGGCATGGCCCTCCCGATCTGGGCGCTACTGACTTCGGCCGCCATTGCGCTGGCTGTGTTTGTCGGCGTCGAGAGGCGAGCCGCCGACCCGCTGGTACCCTTGGCCTTGCTCGGTCGCCGAACGCTTGCCAGTTCTCTGATCATGAACCTCATTGTCAGCGCCATCATGATGTCAACGCTGGTGGTCGGGCCCTTCTATCTGGCATATGGCCTGGGCCTGAGTGAACTGATGACCGGCATTGTGATGGCGGTCGGCCCTGCTGCTGCCGCGCTGGCCGGTGTCCCCGCGGGGCAACTCACGGACCGGTTTGGCACCGATCGAACCCTGCTTGCGGGTCTGGTGCTTGCGACGGGCGGGTTGATCGGCTTGGCGTTTCTGCCTATTAGAGTTGGGACTCCCGGCTACATAATGGCGCTGATACTGACAACACCGGGCTTTCAACTGTTCTTCGCCGCCAACAACACCGCCATGATGGCCGAAGCGCCAGATGCGCAACGGGGCATGGTCTCCGGGCTGCTTGGCCTGTCGCGTAACCTGGGGTTCATGACCGGTGCATCACTGATGCCGCTGCTTTTCGCCTCGTTGCTGGGTGAGCAGGGCGTGACCTTGAGTTCTACCTTCGCCATTGGCGAAGCCTTCTCCTTCACCTTTCTCTTGGCCGCAGGCTCGTTCGGACTTGCCATTGTGGCCTTTTTCGTTGGGAAGAAGCGCCTGACACCCATTTCGATTTCATTAACTTATCAAGGAGTGAATCATGACTGATACAAGCTCACATTCTATTGTCCATCGAGCCGCCGGCGAACCTCTGCCTGCTCACCTCAGCGGTCGATTCCATTTGGTCAGCACCGGCATCGGTGATGCCGGTAACATTACCGTGAACGCTCAGGAGGTTCTGCGACGCGCCGATGTTGTATTCGGAACGTCTCGTTTGCTGGAGGCCTTTGCGGATCTTTTCAGGGGCAAGGAGCTCCATGATGCCGGGCATGGTCTCTTTATGGATCTGATCCGCAAGGACACGCCAGTCGAGCAAGCTGATGCGATGGAGGCTGAAGTCAGGCACATCGTCCGGAGCGCAGCGGCGCAAGGTAAGCGAATCGCGGTTATTGACTATGGTGACACCATGATTTTCGGGCCGCAGGCGGGCTTTCTCCGGGAGTTCAATGACCTCAATCCGGTGGTCATGCCCGGGGTGTCGAGCTTCAATGCCGCCAACGCGGCTTTGGCGCGCGATCTCATGACCGGAAGCACGAGCCGATCAGTTATCCTCTCATCTGCTTTTGATGCCCGGGATGACTATGCCGGCACCGACACCCTGCAAAGCCTGGCGCAAACCGGCTCCACGCTGGTCTTTTTTACGATGCGGTCACGGTTCGAGCAGTTAACTGAGCACCTGAAGCGCGTTCTGCCTGGCTCCACCCCGCTCGCGGTCGTCTGCCACGCCGGCCAGAGTGAACAGCAGTCTGTCGTGCGAGCAACCCTTGACACCGCGGTTGCTGCGCTACAAGGGCGGGAGCTGCCATTTGAACACCTTGTTTATGTGGGGGATTTCCTCTCTGATTGAGTACTTTCGCACAATAGAAGCGCTTTTGCGCGGATCCATCAAGCATTGAATTCCATGCTTTGAAACGTCTGAGATCCGTGAGTAGAGTGAAAGCCCTAATCACCATTCGGGGAAAACGACGTGGATATTCGCATTAAACGAGCCTATGAATCCGCTGCCCGGTCCGATGGGCCACGCGTATTGGTTGATCGCATCTGGCCCCGGGGCGTGTCTAAGGCCGATGCTGATATTGCCCATTGGTTCAAAGGCTTGGCACCGTCCACCGAACTGCGCAAATGGTTTGGGCATGACCCCGACAAATGGCCGGAATTTCAGGCACGCTACCTTAAGGAACTCCAGCAGCAGGCTGCCGCCGATGAGGTGCATGCCCTGAAAGCCCTACTTGAGGAGCACAACCGTATTACGCTGGTCTTTGCCGCCAGGGATACCGAACACAACAACGCCGTCGCTTTGCGAGGCTACTTGTTGAATGATCAACTCTAGTCGTGATACGGGCCACGACGGGCCCGTGGCTGCTATGGCAGGTTTACATGGAATCCATGGCTTGTGTCAGGTCGTGTATCAAATCGTCCGGATTCTCCAGCCCCACCGACAGTCTCAACATACCGTCACTGATCCCCCGTCGCTCCCGGTCGTCCCGGCTCAATGCGTAGTGACTGGTGGCACAGGGCTGACTGACCAGGCTCTCCACACCACCCAGGCTGGTGGCCAGCAGGAACACCTGAAGGCGGTCAGCCACTGCTGCGGTCTGCTCACGGTCAGCGTCCAGTTCAAGGGTCAGCATGCCGCCGAATCCCGTCATTTGTTGGCTGGCCAGATGATGCCCCGGGAATGCCTCCAGGCCGGGATAGAGCACCCGTTTGACTCTGGGGTGGTGTTCCATGGCCCGGGCCACGGCCAGAGCGTTGTCGTTATGTTGACGAATACGAACCGGCAGTGTGCGCAGGCTACGTGAGAGCAGAGCCGCGGTTTCCGGCGAGAGTAGCTGACCGAGGTTCTTGCGCCACGCGTTGACAGTTGCCACCAGGGCATGTGAGGCCATCAGAGCGCCGGCGGTCAGGTCACTGTGACCTCCCAGGTATTTTGTGGCGCTGTGAACGACCAGATCTGCGCCCAGCGCCAGCGGCCTCTGGTTGATCGGGGAGGCAAAGGTGTTATCCACCGCCAGTAACGCAGCTTTGCCATGAGCCCGCCGGGCGAGATCCGGAATATCCAGGATGGCCAAAGTGGGGTTGGCCGGCGTTTCACAAAAGACCAGCATGCCAGGTTGAGTCAGGGCCTCTTCGAGTTGACCCAGTTCCTGCTGAAGCAGGAAGCTGACCGGGATACCCAGGAGCCGGCAGTGATTGATCAGCAGCTCCTGCGTGCCACCATACACATCACCGACGCAGACAATGCCCTTGCGGCCATGTGCCAACAGGGTTGCGGAAATGGCGGCCATGCCAGAGGCAAAGGCCAGGGCATCCTCCGCGTTTTCCAGCGCCGCCAGCCCCTGCTCCAGTTCCCGAATGGTCGGGTTGGTTCCCCAGCGTGTGTACAGGTAGCCTTCTTCACGGCCTTCGATGACATCCAGCAATGCGCGGGTGTCACGGAATCGATAGGTTGTGGTGTTGTACACTGGTGAGTACGGGCTGCCAAACGCATCCCTGTGACGGCGATTATGGATAATGCCGGTGGCAGTGTTATCCCGGTTTCCGGTTTGAGTCATAAATGGGGTCCGTCAGATAAACTTGAAAGGCCTGTGCAGTTGGCCGACCATCAAACGATACACCAATGCCCAAGTCGTTGACCATGAACATGGTTTTCGTTTGTATGACCGCAATTCGGTCATTGATGACTCTTTAGCCGATACCACAGCACCGCAGCAGATCGGGCGATGTCAGCCCTGAATGCTGGTTGGAAAAGGTGTTGGTCGGGAGGTTGACCATGGCACAGAGCCGCTCCGGGTCCAGAATGACACATTCCCTGGCCTTGACGCTCAGGCAGCCGGCTTCCTTGAACTTCGACAGCGTGCGGGACAGGGTTTCCGGCTCGATGTTGAGTTGCCGGGCAAGAATTCCCTGGGTAAAGGGCAGCTTTAACCAGCGTGTATGCTGATCCTGATACAGTTCGGCCAGGAACATCACCAGGCGCTGGCCGGATTTGTTGACGGTGAGCTGGTCTATGCGGCTGACCGCGGAATAGAGGTTTCCGGCCATGTTGTGGGCAATGGCCATGGCAAATGCTGGACTGGTTTCAAAGAGTGTCCGCAGGTGCTGGCTATCCAGTTGCATCAGCTCACTGTCCTGCATGGTGACCGCTGACAGCGGGGCCCTCCGTTCTTCCTGAAAGGCCACCGTTTCCGCGAAGACCATTCCGCCGTGCAACTCCTGATAGACCTTCTCATGCCCCTCGTAGCCCAGCCGGTACAGGCGCACACAGCCGGATAACACCAGGAAATAGCACGACAGCCTGTCGCCCTGAAGGAACAGGTGTTCGCCCTTGGTGACCGAAACTTTAACGGCGTCACGGCAGAGCGATTCGCGCTGGGCCACTGACAGATTCCGGAACAGTTCTATTTCGGCCAGTTCCTTCATGGCTGAACCTCGGCATTGTGTTGACAATAGTCATTATCGAATAGAATTGAAGTGCGGATAATACTGGTTATCAAACTACATCATTTACCGGATCAGGAATCAAGGGTTATCCATGGAATACACTGTGCTGTTACTTGTTCATCTGGGCTGTGCCATCCTGTTCATTGGCGTGGTGGCGTTCGAAGTGCTGTTCCTGGAGCCTATTCGCACTCATCTGCCGGATAACATGATGGAACTGGTGGAGGCTGGTATTCACACCCGGGCACGGCGGTTCATGCCTTTTGTTGTTGGGTTGTTGTTCGCTTCGGGTATCGGCTTGCTATGGCGTATCTACTGGGGTGGCTGGTACCCACCGTTTTCTAGCACGTTTTCAACGCTGCTGACCGTCAAAATCCTTCTCGCCATCAGTGTTCTGGTGCACTTCATTACGGCGATCCGTGCCGCCGTATGCAACACCATGACATCCCGCCGGTTTCGGTTGACCCATTACAGCGTGTTTGCACACATGATCCTGATTGTCATCCTTGCCAAGGCTATGACGACCCTCTGAGGGCTCCGGCCGCCGCCATAGCCAGATCAACACGCAGGCCATGGAGGTTACAGAAAACACCACGCTGGGGAGGTGCTCCACGGACAGTATCAGAACCGCGGCAGCCAGCGACATGGTGCCGGTGGCCGCCCATTTGGCGCGCCTTGGCAGCCGGCCCTGGCGCCAATGTTCCAGTAGCGGGCCAAATACCCGATTCCTTTGCAGCCAGTTATGCAGCCTGGGGGAGCTTTTTGAAGCCGCCCAGGCTGACAGGAGCACGAACTCGGTGGTCGGCAGCCCCGGCACGACAACACCGATGCCGGCAACCGCCAGGCTGATCAGGGCCAGGATCAGCAGAAAAAAACGGGCCACCCGTGATCTCATGGACAAGGCCGTGGGTACCTCGATGTTAAAGCTGGCAGAATCGTTCGACATAACCCATCACCGTGGAGAACGCCGCCTGAGCCCCTGCATCGGCCCGCTTCTGTTCCTCGTCGGACAGCTCAATGGCATCCACCTGAGCCATGAACTCCCGCCAGCTGGGCGCCCGGCCATCGGCGTGTGCGGCAAGATGTCGGGCGCCGAAGGTGTCGTCGAGCCCCAGCTTGGCCGCTTTCTTGAACAGTATCGCGCCACCCAGGTTGGAGCCTTCCTCCACATAGAGCCAGCCCAGGGCCGTGGGGAAATCAAAAGCGTCAGAGAAAACCGGGGCTGTGCTGAATGTTGGCAGGCCGGAGCCCAGGTCGGACAGGTCCCTGGCCACCCGCTCAAGGCGCCGTCTCTGCGACAGGCCGGGAAGCAACTGATTCAACTGTTCGTTATGGAAAAGCGCCGCGACGTCGCGGTGAAAGGCGTACTGAACGCGCAGGAAGGCGGTATAGTGCTCCCGGCTGGCGAAGGGGTCAAACGCCATGATGCGGTTGTCGAGCTTGTCGTGGGTATCGTGGGTCAGGGCGCGGAAACGGGCGCAGTGCCCCCGTTCCGCCGTCATGGTCGCTGTCATGGAATATCCTTGAATTGAGACTGGGTCATGATTTGAATGCTGTGCATTCGCATTTAACTAGGACGCAGTACCCACCCGATTCAGGTATACCTTTTTGTTATTAGGATTGTCTTTATTAGTCTTTCTCAGTAAATAACCGTCATCCCCGGCAGGCTGACCAGTTCCGCATCCAGGGCGCGACCGAGGTTTTCCGTGGCACTGTCCATGTTCTCCAGGGCAAATACGGCGCTGACGGGGCGCTGTGCAAGCTGTTCGCTGGCGATAACTATCCGGCCAGCACCATAACGGCCTAACTGTCGGGTGACCTCGGCCAGCGGCGCCCGCCGGAAGACCAGCATGCCCCGGCTCCAGGCTGTAATGTTGTCGATATTGAGGTCAACCGGCGTGACGCCGGTTTCAGGGTTGAAGTGGACGGTCTGCGCCTGTTTTACCTCCCGGTAACCCATGCCGCTATCGGGTGTCCTGTCGAGCTTGACCGATACGCTGTGTTCCAGAACGGCGACCAGGCCTGCGCCCTTGTCCTCCTGGCGCACCAGGTAGCGGGTTCCCAGAGCGCGGATGTCAGCGCCTGAGGTCTCCACAATGAACGGTCTGGGGTCCTGGCTGGTCACCGGGCTGGGGCTGAAAATGCCTTCGCCCTGTAGCAGTTCCACCCGCCGTCCATCCGCGGAGTAATTGACGTTGATGGCGCTCTCGCTGGCCAGTTGCACCCGGCTGCCATCTTCAAGGGTAAAGTCGAGGGTTTCACCAGTCCGGGCATAATGGTCCGCCTGGATTTGCATCAGCCAGTGCGTCTGGCTCAACCACAGGGAGAATACCCCGAGCACCAGAACAAGGGCTGTCGCCTGGGGCCATTGCCAGTGCATGGGGTTAGGCCGGAGCCAGGCCAGCGTCGGGCGAAAGCGCCGGGTTGCCGGGCGCTCCGGCATGGCCAGATCCGGGTCATTGCAGAGGCTGGCACTGGCCTGCCAGGCCTGTAATGCCTTTTGGGCTGCTTGTTCGTGTCGGGGGTCGCGTTCCCGCCAGCGGGTAAAAGCCCGTTGCTGGCGCGACGATAGCCGCCCCTGTTGCTGCTTCATGACCCAGAGCGCGGCGCGCTGATCAATCCTGCTGGGTTCCGGGTTATTCAACATCGGGTGTCTGCCAAAACAGTGGTCGTCATCAGGTGCTTTGTTAAGCATATATCGGTTTAGCGGTTGTTGCCTGTCTCGTTATGTTGGCTGATTCGGTTGAGTGCCGAGGCCAGGTGCTTCTGCACCGAACTTGTGGAAATTCTCAGGTAACGGGCGGTCTCCTTGTGGGTTTTACCGGTCACCCGGCAGAGAATGAAGACATCCTGCGTCAGCTTGGGCATGGTTGCCAAACTCGCCTTGATGCGTTCCAGGGTGATAACAGTCCCCGCCTGCATTTCAGGGCCTCCGGACTCGTCATGACAGGTGTCCAGGCGGTCGGTATCGGCGTCGGTTTTTCGGACCGTCTGGCGGCGGTGGTGGTCGATCAGAAGGTTGTTGGCGATCCGGAAAAGGTAGGAGGGCAGATTCCTGACCGAGTCCAGGTCCGGCTTGTCTGCGGCGCGCAGATAGGTTTCCTGGACCAGGTCCTCCGAGAGCTCCGGATCGCCGGTCTTGCCAAGCAGATGGTTGTACAGTGGCGTTGAATAGATATGGAACAGCTTTTCCAGCACGGACACATCCTGGTTCGGATAAGGTGTTATGGCAGGACGTAAAAATGATAATCAATTGCATTTTAGCGCCGGGAATTGTTTGCCGCAACTGTCGCCTGGGGAGGGTCATGGGGAATCACCGTTCTCGCTGTTCACGGATCTCGGCCCTGAGCGCCTGTGCCTTGCGCTCATAGGGCCGTGCCTTGCCGGGCTTGCCCCAACGGGTGTACAGCGCTCTGAGGTTTTCCAGGGCCACCAGGCGAGCCTGTGGGTTAGTCCCGGGTGCCTGCTCCAGCCATCGCAGTGCATCCAGGAAGGGTTGTTCGGCGCTCTCAAGGCGCCCCAGGTTGTAGTAGAGCGCGCCCAGGTAACCGGCGCTTGCCGACGCTTCCTGCGGATACTGGCCGGGCCGTTGGTGCAGGGCGTAGGCCTGCTTCAGCAACGGAAGGGCCGCGTCGGTTCGTTTCTGGGTCAGCCTCAGGCTGCCGAAGTTACCCAGTACCAGGGCCTGCTCCGCCGAGCCGGTTTTCCCCATCTGTTCGAGCATCTCCAGGGCCTCCTGGTAGAGTTGGGCAGCCTGGCCGTATTGCTTCTGTCCCTGGTGTGTCATGGCCAGTTCGTTCAGATGCATGACCCTGGCCATGCTGGCGGGCTCCCCGGCCCGCAGTTCCAGTAGTTGTTTGTGGGCCTGGATGGATACGTCGCTTTGCCCCAGAGCGTCATGGCAACGGGCCATCAGCTCCAGTATCTCGATCTGCTGCTGGCTGTCCCCGGTGCTGGTGTTGCTGGATCTGGCCGCGTTCAGGCTGTCCAGCGCTTTTTGGTACTGTCCCTGCTGGTATTGGACACGTCCCAATAGCAGGGTAAGGGCTACGGCGTTGTTCGCATCGGGCTGGAGCGTCTTGCCCGATGCGCTGGTTAAGCCTCTGGTTGCCTGGCTGAGCAACGCTACCGCTTCACCCGGTGACTGATCGGCCAGTATCTGCGCCCGGGTGAGAACTGCTTTCCAGAGATTGCCGTTGCCGGTGTCATTGAGCTGCAGGTAGTCATCGATCACCTGTCCCAGGGCGGCGTCCGCCTCTTTGGCCTGGCCTGCCCGGTGCAGCAATAGTCCCCGGTTAAGGCGCAGGGAGGCCAGAGTGCCATGGGGATCGGGATAGGTTTGACCGGCCAGCGCCAGGGCCTGGTCCATGGCTTCAATCGCTGCCTGGCTGTCACCCTGGGCGGATTCGATAAACGCCAGCAGGTTCAGGCTGCTGGCCTGGTAGGCGGCGCCGTTGTCCGCTTTCTGGGCCCGGGCAATGGCTTTGTTCACGGCCTTTCGGGCCTGTTCGTATTCAGCGGCCTGGTAAGCCGCCGTGGCCTGTGACTGCAGTGTTTGCCATTCGTCCGTGGCCGCGCTTACAGCAGATGCCACAAACAGCAGGGTGATTAACAGGGTGAGATAGCCGTTGGGAAAAAGCCGGTTGTGGGGCATGGTCTAATCCTAGAAACGTTTCTCGAATTTCAGGCTGACACTGTTGCGCTCATAGGAGTACAGCCAGTCCACGTTGCTGTTCACGCGCCGGTGTTTGAGCGTCAGGCTGGGTTCCAATCCATACAGGGCCAGTGCCGGCGAGCGCAGAATCAGGCTGTAGTTCTGGATGGTGTCCTGGCGGGTCTCTTCCAGTAGCGGGCTGTAGGCATCGTGCTCGCGCTTGCGCACGGAAGAGAACAGGACGGCATTCAGGTAGCGGTTGAACGTCTTGGCCAGGCCCAGGCGCGCTCCGGCCTGGTGGTAGGCGTTCTGGTCCACTTCGGCGGCCTTCTCGCTCCAGTCCAGCCCGCCAAACAGGGTCCAGTCCCCGGGGAAGGCATACCAGGCCGTTGCGTAAGCCGACCAGACCTCGCCGTCGTACTGGTCCGCCAGTCGGTCCTGACGGTAGTTCTGATCCTGGTAGTCGGCCTGCAGCTTGACCATGACCCGGGCGCTCAGGTAGCGCTGCCACTCGCCGTGCAGCCCCCATGCGTCGTAGACCGAGTCGTTGCCGTATCGGGAGAGCTGGAACGAGGGGGCCAGGGACAACTGGTTGCGCCTGTCATGGTAGCTGTAGCCAAACCGGGTGCTGAGCTCACTTTCGTTGTAGGTTGCGTGGTCTTTGTAGCTCTGGCCATAGATCAGGGAGCGGGTAAACAGGCCATGGTGGCCGGATACGGCAAAGCGCCTGTTCAGGGTGAATTCATAGTCCAGACCCCGGCCGCTGATGGCCTGGGGCGTTTCCCGTTTAAACCAGCAGATGGACTGGAAATAGGCAATGCAGGTATAGCTTTCAGAGGTGTTGTTCAGGTTGTCAGACCAGATCGGGCCGAGGCTCAGGGAACCCTGCCAGGACTGGCGCCTGTCCACGGCCTGCAGAAAACTGTCGACGGTGGTAAGGACACCCTGCTGGCGGGCATCGGCCGGGTCCAGGGTTCGGGCAATCTGCTGGAACGCGGTAGCTGACTCCGCATCCTGGCGACTTTCAAACAGGACCCGTGCCAGTTCCAGTTGGCCCAGGACGAAATCCGGCCGGATCTCCAGCAGTTTGCGGAATTGGGCCTCCGCCTCTTCCATGTTGCCCCGCTGCCGGGCCAGCGTACCCCGGGCATAGGCGACCAGCATCGGATCCGCGTCGTCGAATGTCAGGTACTCTTCCAGGAAATGCACGACGGCGGGCCATTGCTTCTGCTGGATGGAGACGTACAGGGCGCGCCCGACATCACTGACATGGTGGCGGATGGTGTAGGTTTTGCCGTTAACAGTCAGCTCCGGGCGTTCACCCTGGAGGTAGTCCTCCTCCTGCAGGATCTGCCTTTCCTGTTGGGAGGCATTCAGGTCGATACTCTGATTGAGGCGCAGGGACGTGTCCTGATCGTCGGCCTGGCAATAGGGGGCGATCAGCAGAGTCAGGCAGAGGGCCAGCAGGGCCCGGCGACTGAAACACACAAGCGGTAACGGGAATTGTGGATACATAGAGTGACGTTGGCTGGCCGGGTGTAAAGGCAATAAATAGCCAGATGCCTTACGGCACCTGGCTATTCTCGTCGTTAATGGCAACGGCGATTACTGGGCCTGTCCTCCGAAGGCCGTGTTGTAATCGGAGCCTGCGCCGAAGTCGACGATACCGGCGAGGGCATCCTGGTCATTGAAGAAATGACCATCAACGGCGCCGCTGGTGGCCAATGTGCCGCCGGAATCAGACGCTGTTGCACCAGAGCCGGATATGGCGGCCGAATCGGAGATGGTCGCGGTGCCAATGTCGATTGTGAAACCGTTGGCATCCGTGATGTCACCGGTCAGCGTGCCAGCGCTGCCGTAGAAGCTGGCGTCAAACTGCCCGGAAAGCACGCCTGTGCTGCTGTAGGCATTGTTGATGCCGGTTACGTTATAGGTGACTTGCACTGGTGCGGTAGCCGATCCTGGGATGGACTCATCCGCATCGTCCCCGTAGTAATAAACCTGGCGGCCGTTGTAGGTGCCACCTTTGGCCGGGGTGTCGCCGTTTTCCGACCACTCGCCAAACCAGACATCGCCGGAACCGGCACGGGCAAAGCTGAACACACCGAGCTCATCGTGGGTTTCCGGGGCCTCGGTAATCGGGGCCTCCAGTTGGAAGATGGGGCCGGTAAGGCCGTCTGTGAGGCCTTCGAAGTCCACCTTCCCTGCTGTTTCGAACACCGGGAAGCTGGAGACGCCGATACCGGCGTTGCCCGCGGTGTGCGGGCCGAAAGGCACAACAGATTCGCCCACTTCGATATGCTCATAGCCGGAAACCGCATCACTCTGGCTTCCAGCCCAGGGTGCCGCCTGAACCTGGGCGGCCATGGCGAGGGCGCTGGTGCACAGGGCAATGTTGCGGGCGAGCTTGGCGTGCTTGAACAGTGTTCTGGTTTTCATAACAAGACTCCTTTCTGCATGGTTTGGGTGGTGTGCGATGGGCCGCACACCGGGTATTGGAGCGGTGCTCCAATTCGTTACTCCAGGTAGCTCCGGGGCCACCTAGAAATTGATCGTGGTGCTGAGTTTGAAGACCCGACCCGGCGCCGCCATCATCGAGCGGGTGGCCGGGTCCACGTAGTACTGATCGGTGAGGTTGGTGCCGGTCAGTTCCATGGCGATGTGCTCGTTGAACCGATAGCTGGCGTAGGCGTCCACCGTGAGCAGGTCACCCCAGGTGAAAGGGGTGTTGACGCCGAAATTGCCGTAGTTGCGGGCGTATTCCTCCAGGTCTTTGTTGCTGTGTTCCTTGTAGTAGACAAGCCGGGTGCCCAGTTCCAGGTCCCGGTTCAGGAAGCGTCCGCCCAGCGACAGGTTGGCGGAGAGCTCCGGAATGGCCTGGGTGATCAGGTAGCCGCCCATAAAGCCGTCCTGTACGCATCGATCGCTGTAAGGTGACTTTTGAGAGCCGCTTATCCGCGGGCGGCTGAAGAACTCGGCACTGCTTTCATCGCAGACCTCGTTTTCAAAGGTGTAGGAAACCCCGGTACTGGCGAAGAAACCACCGGTGTCTATGCGCGCCTGCAGCTCCGCGCCGCGGATGGTCTGCTGTTCAATGTTGTCGAACTGCCAGTGCGCATCCCGCTCAATGACATTCTCGGTGCGGTGCTGGTAGTAGGTGAGCTTCAGATCGGCGTAGTCGGCATCGACCCACTGGGTGAGGTCCTGGATGAAGGCCAGCTCGTAGTTGCGGGCGTGCTCCGGCTCCAGGTCGTAGCCGGCGTTCTGGTTGGCCGAGAAACCCACGGTGCTCTCGAACATGCTGGGGTAGCGTTTGGCTTCGCTGTACCGGAAATACACCCGGCTGTAGTCGGTGATGTTGAAGGTGGCAGAGAAGAACGGGGTCCAGGCGTGGCCGCGTTTCTTTTCAGCGGTGGTATCCACGGTGTATTCGAGTTCTTCCTTTTTCTCCCGCACGGCGTCGGGGGCTGTTCCTGTACCTTCATACCAGACGGTGCAGTCCTCGACATCGGCCAGCTCGCCGTTGGTGCAGGGGTTGTCTGCCCGGTCGTATTCGCCCTGGTCGTCGGCATACCAGGCGGCGTCTGCCTTGACCACGGGGGTCTGTTGTCCCGGGTTCGGGTATTGCTGTGATGCTACGCTGGAGGCAAGTATGTCAGCCAGTGACGGGGATAAACCAGCCGCCACGAATTCGTCATAACTGGGCTGATAGACGCTATCCCACTGTTCCTGGGTGTAAACAACGTATTCGGTCCAGGACACCACCCGCCCCCTGTCGAGGGTTTCCGAGGTGGCCATGTTGCCGGCTTCCTGCTGTTCCTCGAGGTAATCATCAAATGACCAGTAGGAGGAGTAGCGTGCGCCTGCACTGAAGCTCAGCCGGCTGGAGGGGCGCCAGTCGAACCGGAAGTTGCCTTCCCACTCGTTCCGCCGGCCAGCCCGGGGCAGGCTCCAACTGCCATTCCATGAATCCGGGTCGTAGTCCAGGCCCATGCTGTCGGAGCGCAGTTTTTCATATTGCCAGCTTCCGCCCAGGGTCAGGTCCAGCGAATCCAGCAGGGCCATCTTGTTGCTCAGGGTGACCCCGGTGCGCTCATTGTCCTGGCCACGCAGCGCGGTATTGATAATGAGCGGATCGTCCGGGCCGAAGGCAAAGTTCGGGGTGCCGCCGGCGGTGTAAGTGTCACTGCGGGTGTCGGTAAACCAGAAGTTGGAGGAAAAGTCGATCCACTGGTTGTGTTCCGGGTTCCAGGTGTACTTGAGGCTGTGGGCCTGGGCATCAACGCTGCTCAGTGGCCACTGGATCCGGCCGGAGCCGCTGCCGTAACCGGAGCCGCGGATGCGCGAGGGCATCACCTCGCCATACAGGCTCTCGGTGTCGCGCAGGGTGTAACTCAGTTCCTGCCGCTCATCGATCTTCCAGGTCAGCTTGCCCAGCCAGGATTCCATCTCACTGGAGGTGTTGAGGACCTCATCACCCGGCGGGAAACCAATCGCCAGGCCCCGTATCGGGTTCAGTTCGGCCAGGGTGTCGCCGTCGGAATCATGGGGGGTGGAGTAGAAGCCGGCGTTGTGGCTGCCGGAAAAATGGTTGCCCTTGTCACGGTAGGCGTAGGCAATCATGGCATCAAAATGATCCTGGCGGGTGCCGACCGCCAGCCGGTAGGCGTAGTCGTCGCTGGACAGCAGGTCGTTGTCACTGCTGCTCTTGGGCTCCAATTTCAGGGTGGGGTCGCCCAGGGACCCCAGCATGCCCGGGATGAATCCGTCGATATCGCGGTAGTCCTCGCCGGTGTGCAGGCTCGGTACCCGTGGGTCCACGGAGCCGTTGCTGCCTTCGAGCTTAAGCTCGGCGCCGAAGGTTTCGCCGGGCTCGACAATGTCGTCCACCCCGATGGTTGTTGTGACGACCGCACCGCCGACCCCGGTGTAGACGTCCCTTTCCAGCCCTGGCCCCTTCATCACCTGAACGCCTCCGATCAGGTTGGGGTCGATGTAGTTGCGGTTTGTTGCCCCGTTGTAGCCGCGCCAGACGGTGATGGCCTGCTCGGTTCCGTCAATGGTGAGGGGCACCCGGCCCGGACCCTGGATACCCCGGATGTTGGGGTCCAGGGCATTGCTGTTGCGGGCATCGCCACTGAAGACACCGGCAATGCCGTTGAGCAGGTCGGCCGGGTTGGCACCTTTGTAGCGTTCAATCTCTGTCTTGCCGATATAACTGGTGGCCAGGTTGTCGTCGTAAACGGCGTTGTAGCCTTTCTCGTCTCTGGGTACGTCGTCCGGGTTCCCCAGCACCTCGATGATGGGCAACTGAGGCGCGCCGCCGCCGGTGTTCCGGGTGGCATAGATTTCATGCAGGTGAACTTCCATCCGGTTGTTCTGTCCGGGTTGCAGCTCATAGCCAATACCGGTGCCGCCCAGCAGTTCTGACAGCGCCTGGTCCAGAGTCAGCCGGCCGGTCAGGGGCTGACTGCGGGTGTCTGCAAACACCGCATCGCCCATGACGATCTCTACGCCGGTCTGCCGGGCGAGGGAGAGCAGGGCGTCATCCAGGGCCTGGGCGGGTATGTTGAAGTTGTAAGCGGTCACGTTTGGTTGTTGTGTTGTCGGGGCACCTTGCTGGGCGCTGGCGGATAAGGGCCAGGCGGCCATCAGGCCCAGGCTCATACACAGGAGAGCGGCTGGGCGCCGGTGCGTTTGGTTGGAAAGGGGAACCACAGAACATCCTCTTTAAATAGTAATGGTGATCATTTGTATTTAAGAGGACGCGCGGAGGCCGGGACTCAATAGATCAATGACGAATAACTTTATTTGTTTTTAGAATTTTTTGCGCAGCAGCAGGCTGACTTCTGTCTGCTCGAAGCCAAACGCCGCCAGGCAGGAGTAGTACCCATCGGCCTGGTTGTCTTCAAACCACAGACGTGTCAGTTCCGAATTTAGGCATCACCGTAGTGGTCGGATAGAGAAGGTTGATTTGAAAGATCTATGACATCTTTTGATTTTGGATTTAAATTGCTGACACCGAGGATGTGTATTCGGATTGAGTATGATGGATCTCAGTAAGTTCAGCATCTTAGGTGATGCTTCAAGGGCATTCTCTTTTCATGTCGATTCGGGTAACGTATTTCGTAATCTCTTAGGGAAGTAGTATTTGCAACATGTGTCGACTCTCTAACTTAAAATATTCCGCTGAGCGTACTCTGACCGCACAGAGTCACACGCTCCACGCTGCTTTCCATTCCTCCCGCTGAATTCGTCGTATTAATCGCCGAATTCGGCGAGACCCTCTGAAACTCTTCTCAAACTGAACTTTGCCATCAAGGCCTAAAGGAGTCGGTATGTCCGATCGTCCAAATATTTTTGTTCTAGAGCATGATTTTGATCGTTTGTCCGCCATGTTGGAAAAACAACCACATGGCAACGAGACAGCCGAAGCGCTTTCGTTGGAGCTGGATCGAGCGACGCTGGTTGAAGTCGAGAAGTTGCCTTCTGGCACAGTGACTATGAATTCTCTGGTCCATTTCAAGAACGAGGGCAACGATGCGGAGCACACGCTAAGGCTCGTTTACCCTACCCAGAGAGAGGTAGGGGAGGAGTGTGTCTCCGTCTTGGCTCCGGCGGGTGCGGCCCTGCTGGGTCTTCGAGTAGGCGATCGCATTGATTGGCCTTTGGTCGGCAAGAAGACTCTAAGTCTGAGAATTATTCATGTGACTAACGCAAACTGAACAAGGAAGCCCTATGCATCAGAAAGACACCCTTGACAAGCTTTACGAGCAGGTAGTTCAGAGAAACCCTGCGGAGCCAGAATTTCATCAGGCTGTTCTGGAGGTTCTCGAGTCTTTGTCGCCCGTGATCGCAAAACATCCGGAATACAAGGAAGCGAAACTTCTGGAGAGAATTTGTGAACCTGAGCGGCAGATCATTTTTCGGGTTCCCTGGGTGGATGACAACGGGGCGGTGCAAATTAATCGTGGTTTTCGAGTGGAATTCAACTCGGCCCTTGGCCCCTACAAGGGTGGTTTGCGGTTCCATCCCTCCGTGAATCTGGGTGTGGTCAAGTTTCTGGGGTTCGAGCAGATCTTCAAGAATTCCCTGAGTGGTATGCCGATCGGCGGGGGCAAGGGCGGTTCGGATTTCGATCCGAAGGGCCGGTCTGACAACGAGATTATGCGGTTTTGCCAGTCGTTCATGACAGAGCTGTATCGACATATCGGTGAGTACACGGACGTGCCTGCAGGGGATATTGGCGTCGGCGCCAGAGAGCTTGGATTCATGTTCGGGCAATACAAGCGCCTGACCAATCGCTACGAATCCGGAGTGCTGACCGGCAAGGGACTTGGCTGGGGCGGTGCCCGAGTTCGCATGGAAGCGACGGGATACGGGACCGTCTATTTTGTTCGGGAAATGTTGTCTGCCCAGGGCGCAGGCCTGGAGGGCAAAGAGGTGCTGGTCTCCGGCTCCGGAAATGTCGCGATTTACGCAATGGAAAAGGTCCAGCAGCTCGGCGGCAAGGTCGTCGCCTGCTCCGATTCGGGGGGCTATGTATACGACCCTGCCGGAATCGATGTCAGTCTGGTTCGCCAGATCAAGGAAGTCGAGAGGGGACGAATCAGCGACTACGCAGCTCGTCGCCAGAATAGCAGTGATTTTGTAGCCGGAGCGTCCATTTGGGAGCTGCCGTGTCAGGTTGCGCTGCCATGTGCGACGCAAAACGAACTGACGGGCTCAGACGCCAAGATATTGATTCGTAATGGCATTATGGCCGTCGCCGAGGGAGCCAACATGCCGTGCACTCCGGAAGCCGTTAAGTTGTTCCGTGAGGCGGGCACTTTATTTGGTCCTGCGAAAGCGGCCAATGCCGGTGGCGTTGCCACCAGTGCTCTGGAGATGCAGCAGAACGCTTCCCGGGATTCCTGGAGCTTCGATTACAGCGAACAGCGCCTGAAGGACATCATGATTGAAATCCACCGCTCCTGTTTCGAAACCGCCGAAGAGTACGGGCGGCCCGGAGACTATGTGTTCGGCGCCAATACCACAGGGTTCTGTCGGGTCGCCGATGCGATGTTGGCGTTCGGTGTCATTTAGAGCTTGCTCCAGGGTATTTCGGTCGAGTGACGGACACCTAGTCTATGCAGGCTACAAACAGAACGGACGATTAATTTAATCAGAGGTAGCAGAGTTCAGTATCATCTCAGTGGGCGCACTCCTTCAGGAGTTTGCCCAGGGGAGCTTGGAAACCGGATTCCCAGCGTCGTGAGGTAACCACAAGTGTTGAGTCGATCTATCCTCGACTAAATATTAGAGCATTGGATGCCCCGGTTTTCACATTTATTTTTAGAATTTTTTGCGCAGCAGCAGGCTGGCTTCTGTCTGTTCAAAGCCAAACGCCCAATCCAGGTTGCTGTGGTTGATGGTGTGGCGTACCCGGAGTTCCGGAGTCATGCCGGCGATGGACCAGCCGTTGGCACCGGCGCTGAGGATGTAGACTTGCTGCTGGTCATGGCGGCGGTCGCCCAGGAAAAAGTCGTAGGCGTCGTTACGGCTGTCCCGGTAGATCGCCAGGGCGTTGACGAACAGGCCCGCCTCGCCGGGGAACGCATTGTAAAGGCCGGCCCGAACGGCCCAGGATTTGCTGCTGGCGGCTTCCTGCTCGTATTCCCGGCGGCTTAGGGTCACGCCACCATAGAGGCTGGTGTTTGCCCGGGGTTGGTAGGTGGCATTGGCATCCCACTGGTAACGCTTGTAGTCGGTTCCGACCGTTTCGCCATTGCTGGTGTATTCGTAGCGCTTGGCGTCAAGGCTGGTCGCCAGTTGCCACTGGCGGTTGAGGAAATGGCGCCATTCCAGTTCCAGGCCGTGGGCCAGGTATTCACTGGTGCGGTTGCGGTAGTAGTGCTCCAGGTAGGGGGTCAGGCGGACGCTGTCCCGGGCGTCCAGGTACTGATAGCCGGCCTGCAGTAGTGCCAGGTTGGTGCTGTAATCCTGGATAACCGCGGTTTCGGACGGATTGGTTTCCGGGTAGTAGTTGCCATAGCTGACGGGGCGGAATTGCAGGTTGTGGTTGCCGGCCAGGTTCACGCGGCGCTGCAGAGACAGCTCGTAGCTGGCCATTTCCGATTCGATGGCCTCTGGCATCCGCCGCTCGAACAGGCAGTAGCCGGCAAACGCCGACAGGCAGGAGTAGTACCCGTTGCCCTGGTTGATGTTGTCGTTATAGCCAAGACCAAGGGCAAAGCTGCCATGCCAGTCGTCACGAATGGCCAGCGCCTGGCGGTATTGCCGGACCAGATGCTGCGCCTGGGGCGGCAGGCCTGCGGCCAGTGCCTTTTCAAAGCCTGCCTTGGCCCGTTGGTCCTGGTTGTCTTCAAACCACAGCCGTGCCAGTTCCAGGCGGATGCGGGCATCGTCCGGTTCCAGCTCGCTGGCGGTTTCCATGAGTTCCAGGGCCCTGGTGTGGTTGCCCCTGAACCGAGCCAGCAGGCTTTCGGCCATGGCCACCAGGGCCGGCCGGTGGCCAGACAGTTGCCGGTAGCGGTCCAGGAAGCCGGGCAACTGGGACCACTGGTTGGTGTTGATGGCCACGTAGATGGCCGGGGCCAGAGCCTCCAGGGTGGTTGGCACCTGATAGCGCCGGCCTTCGTACATCAGTGTGCCGGGCGGGGCAGCCAACTTTTCCTCGCCCCGGGTTTGCTGTTCCAGGGTTCGGCGGGTCTGGTCCTGCAGAAAACGTGTGTCGTCGTCATCGGCCCGGGTGCCGGGTGCGACCAGGCAGGACAGTAGCAACAGCCCCATGGCGGTGAAACGGCAAGGCATAGCGTATTCCCACAACGAATGTGCGTGCATTAGAATGGAGGCCGGCGAACCGGCCTCCGAAGGTGCTCCCGAAAGCGATACCGAACGGAACCCATCCGGCATCGCCCTGTTTGACGCTCTTCACTGGTGGCCGCCAGTGGAGAGTGGTCAAACGTTACGGGGTAATGGTGCCGCTGATTTTGCTACCGCCGAAGGCGACATCGTCAGCGGCACCGCTGGAGCCGGTGTAGATACCGGCCAGGGCCTCGGCGCCGTTATAGAAACGCCCTTCTATGGTCGGGTTGCTGCCATTACTGAAGCGGCCGTTGTCGTGGATGTTGGTACCGTTAAAGTTGACGCTGGCTGCACCGCGGCTGATGGACCCGGAAAGAGAGCCAGAGCCGGACGAGTAGCTGGCGGTCAGCGTACCGGTATACAGGTTCGGGTTATCCGGCGACCCGCCGGCGGTAGTGCCCACACCATTGATGCCGATCACGCCGTAAGTAGCATTGATGGCGGTCGGCATGCTGTTGGTGTCTACCGCATCGTCACCCACGTACCAGACGGTGCGCTCGCTGCTGGCCATGTTCAGGTCCGTGCTGTCCTGGGGCGGTGTGCCGTCGGCCCGGGGCGCCCATTCACCGAAGTAGACACCTTCGCCGACCGACAGGGGCTGTGCCGGGTCTGCGGCGGAGCCGGTGCTGTTAGCACCCACCTGGCCGATCACCAGGCCGCCGAACTGCGGCGCGAAGGACAGGGTGGTGATCTGGCGTACGCTGTTGATGGCGAAGTTGGCGTAGGTGCTGCCACCGCCGTTCACCGCTGCGTCGGCCTTCCACACCTGGGCGACGGAAAGCCCGCCAAACAGGCCCATATCCGCAGGCGTCATGATGGCGCCGTTGCCATGGTCATCGATGGCATTGTTGGAGCCGTTGATTGGCCCGCCTGCCAGGTCGATGTAGCTGCTGGCACCGTTCAGCGCCACGCCGGAATTGCCGCCGCCAAACAGGATGTGATTGGACTCCCCGGTTTCCACGCCGCTGGTATTCGAGCTGCTACCCTGCACATTCGGGGATGCCGCAAAGGCGGTACTGCTGCCCATCAGGGCCATGATTGCCAGTGTTAATGTTGACTTTTTCATATCCATTTCCTTTTGGTTGATAGTGATGAAACACTGGTTTTTTCGAGAAAAACCAGCAAAAAAGCTAGAAACTGACCTTCAGCCCGGCTGTGACGGTGCGCCCGGGCCCGGGCATCAGGGTCTTGGCCATGGGGTCCAGGTAGTATTCGTTGGTCACGTTGGTCACGCCCAGGTTGACGGTGATAGACGGGTGAACGCGGTAGTGGGCGTAGAGGTCGTGCAGCAGCACTGACTGGGTGTAGAAGGTGTCCACCCCCTGGCGGAACCAGGCATCACGGGCAAGGAAGTCGTTAACCGAAGAACCTGTCTCGGAAGCCAGCAGGTTATCCAACTGGTCGTTTTCCACCGCGGAGTGATAGGTGCCGCGCCAACCCAGGTCCAGCCGGTTGTTCAGCAGGCGGGTGCCAAGGGTCATGTCGATGGAGTACTTGGGCAGCAGGCTGCTGCCACTGTAGGTGCCGGGGAAACCGCCGGTGATACAGCTGGGGATGCGGTTGTAGTAGGGGTCCATGCCGGAGGCGTAATCCTGGTCGCAGAGTTTCTGCTTCAACCGGTAGGAGGCACCCAGGCTGCCGTAAAACCCGCCGGTATCGAAGCGGGACTGCAGTTCGATACCGGTGGTTTTCTTCTCGTCGAACTGAATGACGTTGTAATAGAAGTCCCGGTCGATGAAGTTCTCGATCTCGGTGTCGTAGTAGCTCAGGCGAACGTCGGCAAACCGCAGGTCGGGGAAGAACTGGGTCAGGTCGTGGCTGTAGCCCAGCTCCCAGTTGGTACTGCGCTCGGGTTTGCTGGCGCCGTTTACCGCCAGGTTGCCGACGGTACCGCCACCGTCGATGATGGCGCTGGAGGTCAGCTCGTTAACGCTGGGGAAGCGGGTGGTCTGGGCGTAACGCACGAATACAGTGCCATGGGAGGTCACCCGGGCGGTGGCGCTCAACACCGGGCTGAAAGCCTCGCCGGACTGCTCTTCGGGCATTTCCCAGGCCTGGCCGGCATCAATATTGTTGTAGACACGCCTGCCATAACCCCCCTCGGGGATGACCCGGCGTACGGTGGTGCCCGGGTTGTAGGGGTCCTCCACCACTTCGGTGGCGTCCACCTCGCCGGTGGCGAAGGGGTTCTGGGACGAATCGTACTTGCCGTCCTCGGCGGGCAGAAGGACGCGTTTCTTCCAGTAGTTTCCGTTTCTTATATCATTAGGGGTTCCCCTGAGGAGGCCAAATAGAGCGTTATCAAACTCATCGGTATTGGCTGAGCCGTCCGCGTTAAGGAGCGTTTCTTTACCAAAGTTCGAAAAGCTGGTCGCATCCTGTGAAGACAGAAAACTCACCAGCTCCGTCGCGGCATCCCGGAATCCGGCGTTTCCTGTTAGGAAATCGGCCTCGAGGTAACGATCGCCATCAGTGGCATGGTAGATGAATTCGTAAGTTTCAAAGTTTGCAGGGTCATTAAGGTCCACTGAGGTTCGTGCGTTTTCGTACGCCGTGCTCAAGCGCTCCAGTTCCGCCTTCTCTTCAGGCGACATCAGCTCCTGATATTCCAGTTCCAGCCCGGCCAGGCGCCGCTCGGCCGCATAAAACGCCTCCTGCCGGCGCCGGCGCTCGGCGGTGCCGGTGTCCTTGCCGGTATAGTGCAGGTAGCGGGTGCCGGCGGTGATGTTCAGCCAGTTGGTGGGCTGCCAGGCCAGGTTGATCATGGCCGAGTATTCTTCGCGCTCGCCCGAGCGTGGGCCAAGGCGGTCGGTGGAGGCATAGAGGGTGCCGCCTTCAACGCCAACGCCTCCGGTGGTGGTAGACAGGGAATTGGCGCCGGTTATCTTCTCGTCCAGGGTTTCCTCCTGGTAGCCGCCACCGAAGGTGAATTGCAGGGCGTCGGTCAGGTGCATCTGGTTGCTGAAATCAAAGCCGGTGCGGTCGTGGCGGGTCCATTGCCGGCCCTTGGAGACGATGGTGCCGTCGTGCTCCGGCTCGGGCATGCAGCCGGGACACACCTCCTCCCAGACGGTTTCCCAGAATTCCAGTTCGTCGTAGGTGGCCTGGTCGATGTCAATGGTGTAGGGGCTGGCGCCGGTCTGGTAGCGGGTGCCTTCCAGTTCGGTGCGCCACAGGCTGGTTTCCAGGTTGAGCCAGTCCGATCCGGTGGGCTTGAGGTCGTAACTGAGGCGGTACCGGTCGAGCCGTAAATCCGAGTGGGGGTATTCGAGCACGAACTGGCGTTCGTTTTCCCAGTCGCGGTCTGGCTCTGCCTGTTCCGCGCCCTCCCGGTAGCCCCACAGCAGTATTGACTGGCCGGGTGTGGTCTCCCCGAAGGTGGAGTCGGTGCGCATGAACTGCAGGCCAATCTTCTGGTTTTGGGGCAGGTACCAGTTATTTTTCACCAGGGTAGTGCTGGTGTCGCTGGCGGTGTTGAACACCTCATTGCCCGGGTAGTACAGCTTGGTCAGGTTCGGGATGTATCTGTCGGTGGTGTTTTCGGCGTAGGGGTCATGGCCGGCGTACTTGTCGGCATTCTCCTCACCGGCGTAGTAGTTGCCGGTAGTGCGCTCACTGCGTGCCAGCAGTATGTCCACAAAGTCGTTACGGGCGGCAATCGCGAGTGTTTCCGCGTGGTCTTCCAGGTTCAGAGTTTGCCCGTCGTCCCGGGTGCGGGGGTTGGGTGAGGGCACATTGATGTTGGTGATGTTGGCCCGCTCCGCGCCCGGTATGTCTCGGTAATCCTGGCCGTAGACGGCGCTGGCGTCGAACTGGGGCTCGCTGGTGTTGCCCGAGGTTTCCAGGTTGAGCTCAACGCCAACACTGTCACCTTCGGGAATGATATCGCTGGCCTCAATGGTGCGCATGTTCACCGCGCCGCCCACGCCGCTTCGGACGTCCCGGCTCAGTGACGGGCCTTTTTCCACTTCGATGCTTCGCAGCAGGGCGGTGTCAATGTAATTGCGGTTGCCCGCGCCGAAGAAATGCAGCCAGACGTTGGTGGACTGCTCGGTGCCGTCGACAGTCAACGGTGTTCGGCCCTCGCCGGTGATGCCCCGGATGTTCGGGGTGATTGACTGGCTGCTGCGGGTGTCCATGCTGTACACCCCGTTCATGCCCTTGAACACATCGCCGGGGTTGGCGGTTTGCAGGCGCTTGAGTTGTTCGCGGTCTTTGTAGAGGTTGGTGACGTTTTCGGTGTAGACCTTTTCCTGTTTGACCTCATCGCTGTCACGGTCACTGGTGACCAGGATGGGGGAAAGCTCCAGGGCCTGCTCGGTGTCATCATCCGCTGCCTGTGCCCCGCCGGTACCGGCGATAACCATGGCCATGACGGCGGTGATGGACCCCCGGCGGGCCCAATGGGGTCTTTTGCCCGCCTCTGACGGGAACACTGTAAAAGCCATGCCTGTTTATTCTCCCTAGCAACTGCTCTTGTGGTATCGAGCCCTCGCGGGCTGTTAACAATCATTAGGGATCATGGTAATGAAATTAATTCTCATTAAGTTATGACAATTGTCATCAAAACCGAGGCGTGCCTTCAGTTTGTTACAAACCCCTAGAGTTTTTTTGTTAAGATTCATTAATAATGAATCTTTAAGAGGCTTGAGGCAGGAGCATGAAATTTTGGCAAAACGGCAGGCAGGTTCGGGTGCTGGAGCAGGAGCTGGCCAGGGTTCAGGGTGAGCTGGCGGTGGCCACGGGGCACAGGAACGAACTGAATGAAAAGCTGGCCCAGGAAACCGACGCCCATGCCCGAACCCGGCATGAGCTGGCGATCAATCAGCGGTTGATGTCGGGGTTGGGGCAGTTCGGTCATTCGCTGACCGAACTGAAGGCGTCGTTTGGCGAGTTGTCCGGGCTGTTGGGGTCGCGGCGGGCCGATGCGCTGACTACCCGGGATGAGTCCGGGCGTGTCAGGGACAGTGTGGCGGTGCTGATACAGCGGTTGGAGAGCTCCAGGGAGAGTGCGACGCACTCTGTCCGGGAAATGGCATCCCTGGAACAGGATACCAAGAGCATTGACTCCCTGGTGGGGGTGATTGACGGGATTTCCGATCAGACCTCGCTGTTGGCGCTCAATGCCAGTATTGAAGCGGCCCGCGCCGGCGAACATGGTCGGGGATTCAGTGTGGTCGCCTCGGAAGTACGTAACCTGGCTTCACGCGCGGGTGAGGCCACCCTGGAGATTGGCGAGGCCATTGGTCGTATTCGCCAGCAAACATCGACCGTGTCCGGATTGAGCCGCAACAACAGTGATGAGATGGAGCAACTGGCAGTGGAGGCCAATACCGCACGGGAGCGTTTGATGGTGCTGATTGATCTGGCCGGCAATTCCTCCACGGCCCTGGATCATGCGGCTCTTCTTTCCGAGGTGGAACTGGCCAATCTGGAGGAGCTGGAGATTAAGCTGCAGGTTTATCAGGTGCTGTCGGGATTGTCGGATGCGAAGGCAGAAAGCCTGCCCGCGGAAACCGAATGCAGGCTCGGGCAGTGGTATTACCAGGGGGTGGGCAAGCAGCAGTTTGCTGGCCAACTGGATTTCAGTGCCATTGAGGAGCCTCACAGGCAGGTTCATGAATACGCCCGGCAGGCTGTTGCGGCCCATCATGCGGGGCAGCCCGAGGATGCGCTTAAAGCCCTGGAGCGGATGGAGCGTAACAATCTGGATGTGATGAGCCGTCTGCGCCGGTTGGTAGCTTCAGACGGACTGTAAAACCATGGCTACTTGATGGGAGGTATGCTATATACCTTGATGGCATATCTATATTCTCTGGAGGTTTCCATGACAGTCAACGAAGGTCTTCGTTTGATGGCGGGTGTGTTTACCCTGATATCCATCCTGCTGGCGCATTACGTCAGCCCTCTTTGGCTTTTCTTTACCGGCTTTATCGCCCTGAACCTGATTCAGTCCGCGTTCACCAAATGGTGCCCGGCCATGGTGATCCTGAAGAAAATGGGTCTGAAAGAGGACGGCCGGGTCTAGACATTGCCGGTTGGTATCTTGGAGGGGGGGGGCAGACATCAGGTGGACTCTCCGTCTGGCCTGATTAATATCAAGAAACATTCAAATAAAATAAATATTTTTGCATGTGTCCTAGTGTGCATATATAGTTGTTAGGGTCTGGAGGGGCACAATATATTGTGCTTTTTGTGGGAATCCGGTGAGACTCCGGAACTGACGCGCAGCGGTATTGGGGAACAAGCGGGGCATGGAGACACTGGCGCACGCCGGGAAGTCGCCCCGCAAGGCCGAACCGGAAGGTTCATGCCCCTGAGTCCGAAGACCTGCCAGGCAACATGTACTGAACCTTCGCGACTCAGGGTGAACAGTTGACCAACCGGCAGGCAGTGCGTTCCTGCCTGGTCTCCTGATTCGGCGAGGGTGACGACGACCTGACGCGATTCCAGGAGGAACCCGATGCACGCCAACAGCCCATTTCAGGTAATCGACCCCGCGTTGCTGGATATTTCCGCAACAGTTCGCGAATACCTGCACCGCAGTGACTGGCGAGTCAACGCCAACGCCAATCAGGGGTACTCCCTGGGTGGCCTGATACTGAACACCGCCGGTAAAGTGATCGCCAACTACTGGCTGAACGAGGTGTACACCCCGGCGATCGGCCAGGCCCACCGCGATGCCGATATCCACATTCATGATCTGGATATGCTCAGTGGCTACTGTGCGGGCTGGTCGTTGCGAACATTGCTCCATGAGGGGCTGAACGGCGTTCCGGGCAAGGTAGAGGCGGCGCCGCCGAAGCACCTCTCCAGCGCCATTGGCCAGATGGTTAACTTTCTGGGCACCCTGCAGAACGAGTGGGCCGGGGCCCAGGCCTTCAGCTCTTTCGACACCTACCTGGCTCCCTTTGTACGCAAGGACACGCTGGACTACGACGCCGTGCGACAGTGCATCCAGGAGTTTGTCTATAACCTGAACGTTCCGTCCCGCTGGGGCACACAGACGCCGTTCACCAATATCACCTTTGACTGGGTGTGCCCGAAGGACCTGCGCGAACAGATTCCGGTGATCGGTGGTGAGGAAATGCCGTTCAGCTACGGTGATCTGCAGGCGGAAATGGACATGATCAACCGCGCCTACATTGATGTCATGACTGCCGGTGACAGTATGGGCCGGGTATTCACCTTTCCCATTCCCACCTACAACATCACCCGCGACTTTGACTGGCAATCCGACAACGCCCTACGACTGTTCGAGATGACGGCCCGTTACGGTTTGCCCTATTTCCAGAACTTCCTCAACTCGGATCTGGAACCCAACATGGTGCGCTCCATGTGCTGCCGGCTGCAGCTGGATCTGAGGGAACTGCTCAAGCGTGGCAACGGCCTGTTTGGGTCGGCGGAACAGACCGGCTCACTGGGCGTGGTGACCGTCAACTGCGCCCGGCTGGGCTACCTGCACAAAGGCGACAAGGCGGCACTGATCGCCAGGCTGGGTGGTCTGATGGACCTGGCCCGGGACAGCCTGGAAACCAAGCGCCAGGTGATCGGGCAACAGATGCTTGAAGGCCTGTTTCCCTACACCAAACGCTATCTGGGCACCCTGAGAAACCACTTCTCCACCATTGGCGTGAACGGGCTGAACGAGATGGTCCGCAACTTCACCGACGACCGGGAAGACATCAGCACCGAATGGGGCCGGGGCTTTGCACTGGAACTGCTGGATCACGTGCGCGAACGCATGAAACAGTACCAGGAGGAGACCGGGCACCTGTACAACCTGGAGGCAACCCCGGCGGAAGGAACCACCTACCGCTTTGCGAAGGAAGACCGGAAACGGTTCAGCGGCATACTCCAGGCGGGAACCGACGAGGCGCCTTACTATACCAACTCCAGCCAGCTCCCTGTGGGCTTTACCGACGATCCCTTCGAAGCCCTGGACCTACAGGACGACCTGCAGGCCCGATATACCGGCGGCACGGTGCTGCACCTGTACATGCGCGAGCGCATCAGCGATGCCGCCACCTGTGGCCGGTTCGTGAAAACGGTGCTGGAGAACTACCGGCTGCCCTACATTACCGTTACCCCGACTTTTTCCATCTGCCCGGTTCACGGTTACCTGAACGGCGAGCACGAGTTCTGCCCGAAATGCGATGAACAGTTGCTGGCCGGGCAGACACTGGCAGAGAAGCCGACCACCGCAGCCTGAATGACGGGACCGGGCATGGTGCCCGGTCCCGAACAGAGCCGGCGACGGCTGTTGCCGCAGCCGTTACCGGTATTTCCCGTAAGCAAAAGGAGAATAGCATGGAACACCAGAAACTTCCCCATGACAGCCAGCGCCAGCGTTGTGAAGTGTGGACGCGAGTGATGGGCTACCACCGCCCCGTCTCGGCCTTTAACAAGGGCAAGCAGTCCGAGCACCGTGAGCGGACCCATTTCCGGGAGCGTTGAAATGAAGGCGGATAACCTGGTGATCGGAGGCATGGCTGCTTTCTCCACCGTCGATTATCCGCAACACCTGGCGGCAACCCTGTTTTTGCAGGGTTGCCCCTGGCGTTGCCATTACTGCCACAATCCCCATCTGATCCCGGCTTACCCGGGCCGCGACCCCGTCACCTGGCAACAGGTTCGCCAGCATCTGGACAACCGGCGGGGTCTTCTGGATGCCGTTATCTTCAGCGGTGGTGAACCCACCATCCAGAAAGCCCTGTTGCCGGCCTTGCAGGAAACCCGGGCCATGGGGTTTCACAACGGCCTGCACACCGGCGCTCCCAACCTGAGACGACTGCGCCCGCTGTTGCCCTGGCTGGACTGGGTGGGGCTGGATATCAAGGCGCTGCCATCCGGCTACGAGGCAGTCACCACTCGCCGACAGTCGGGGCCCGACAGTTGGGCGGCCATTGACACGTTACAGGCCGCTGCCGTGGATTTTGAGTGCCGGCTGACCTGGCATGGTGCCCTCCATGCCACTGAAGACGTCATCGCCATTGGCGAAGCCCTTTCCCGCAAAGGTGTCCGAAGGTTTGCCCTGCAACTGGCCAGGGAAGGGGGAACCATGCTGAACCCGGCACTGCTTACAGCGACAAACAGACGCCGCGATACGGACCTGGTCAGGCAGGCGCTGTCCCCCTGTTTCGAATCCCTGGAGGTGCGGGAGTGAGGCAGCGCTTTGTCCCGGCCATCCGGAAATGGCTGGGGCTTGCCTAAGGATTGGTCAGGTTCAGACCTTATGTTACCTCCGGGTGCTCGTAGTTGCGGGCCAGCTCGATAAAGGCCCGCAGGTATTCCGTGCCTTTGTCGCTGTCTCTGGTACCCACGAAGATCTGTTTATCAACGCCTCCGGCGCCCATGCGGACGGCTGCCAGGGGCAGCTTTTCACAGTACTCCCTGACCAGCCAGCGGGGCAGCGCCGCCACACCGCGCCCACTGGCCACCATTTGCAGCATGATGTCGGTGGTTTCGATGGTTTTGTGGCGCCTGGGGGCAACGGCTGCGGGGTTCAGGAAATGGGTATAGACGTCCAGGCGGTCAAGCGCCACCGGGTAGCTGAGCAGGGTTTCGCCCCGCAGGTCTTCCGGTTGGGCGTAGTCCCGGTTCGCCAGAGCGTGCTCTGAGGGCACCACTAGAACCTGCTCATAGTCGAACACGGGTTCAAAGGTCAGGCCGGGGCGATAGAAAGGGTCTGGCGTGACCAGCAGGTCAATTTCAAAATCCAGCAGGGCGCCAAGGCCTCCGAACTGGAATTTCTGTTTTACATCCACATCCACGCTCGGCCATTGCGCCAGGAAGGGCGATACGATCTTCAGTAGCCACTGGTAACAGGGGTGGCACTCCATGCCGATGCGAAGCGAGCCCCGCTCGCCCTCGGCAAACTGTCGCAATCGGTTTTCTGCATGTTCCATCTGTGGCAACAGGCGGTTGGCTGTGTTGAGCAGGAACTCTCCGGCCTGGGTGAGCCTCAGTTGTCGGCCTTCCCGCAGCCAGAGGGGCGTGCCGATGCCTTGTTCCAGCTTGCGCATGGTATGGCTCAGGGCGGACTGGGTGAGGTGCAGATGATTGGCTGCCGCCGTCACGGAGCCTTGTTGATGCACGGCCTGAATAACTTTGAGGTGGTGACGTTCAAGCATTTTTGTATGAGTAAAATTAATGGAATGCTGAAAATAAACCATTTTTGTTCATTTTGAAACACCCTTATGCTGCGCCTACTTTCAAGAATTCATGGAAAAGGCAATAAACATGGCGTTAATTCATAACCTTGGTTTTCCGCGTATTGGTGCAAAGCGCGAACTGAAATTCGCCCAGGAGGCGTTCTGGAAGGGACAGAGTTCTGAAGCAGAGTTGCTGGATCTGGCCAAGCAACTCCGGGCTGAAAACTGGAAAACCCAGTCATCCCTGGATCTGGTGCCGGTGGGCGATTTTTCCCTTTATGACCAGGTCCTGGACATGAGTTTTACCCTGGGCAACCTGCCGGCCCGGGTCGATGGCCTGGAAGGCAGTGAGCTGGACAACTATTTTCGCGTGGCCCGTGGTCGGTCCGCCAATGACAGCGGCTGCAACTGTGTCCACGCCGGTGAAATGACCAAGTGGTTTGATACCAACTATCACTACATTGTTCCAGAAGTGACGTCGGAAACCACCTTCTCGTTGAACGCGGATCGCCTTCTCGGACAATTGGCGGAAGCGCGGGAAAACGGCGTCAATGCCAAGCCGGTGATCATTGGTCCGGTGACCTATCTGTGGCTGAGCAAGGAAAAGGATGGATCAAACCGTCTGGACCTGCTGCCGGCACTGTTGCCAGTGTACAGCCAGTTGCTGGAGAAACTGGCGGATGCGGGCGCCGAATGGGTCCAGATTGATGAGCCGGCGCTGGTCACGGAACTGGATTCGGACTGGAAGCACGCGTTTGAGACCGCCTATCACACCCTGAAGGCCAATCGGCCGAAGCTGCTGTTGGCCACTTACTTCGGAACCCTCCAGGAAAACCTGCAACTGGCCTGCAATCTGCCGGTGGCCGGTCTGCACGTGGATGCGGTGCGCGCTCGCGAGGAAGTGACCAAGGTGGTGGACTGGCTGCCGCCGCACAAGGTGCTGTCGGTGGGTGTGATCAATGGGCGGAATATCTGGAAAACCCACCTGAACGGGGTGCTGGAGTGGTTGAACCCGGTCGCCGAAAAACTGGGCGACCGCCTGTGGCTGGCTCCATCCTGCTCGCTGCTGCATGTGCCGGTTGACCTGGGCAGCGAAGCGAAGCTGGACAGCGACATCCGAAGCTGGCTGGCCTTTGCCAGGCAGAAGCTGGCGGAGCTGAGTGTCCTGGCCCGCGCGATCAATGATGGCTATGAAACGGTAGCCGATGAATTGGCGGCCAATCAGGCGGCTATTGATAGCCGCGCCAGGTCCGAGAGGGTTCACAATCCGAAGGTGAAGGAGGCCGTCCGGAGCATTAGTCCGGATCTGGGGCAGCGCAAGAGCCCCTATGGCGAGCGTGCTGGCAAACAGCACACTCATCTCAACCTGCCGCTGTATCCGACCACCACCATCGGCTCTTTCCCGCAAACCCAGGATATTCGCAAAACGCGCCTGGCGTTCAAGAAGCAGGAAATATCCGCCGGCGACTACACCGCAAAAATGAAAGCGGAAATCGAACATGCCGTGCGTGAGCAGGAGAAGCTGGGCCTGGACGTGTTGGTCCACGGTGAAGCCGAGCGCAACGACATGGTGGAGTATTTTGGTGAACAGCTTGAGGGGTATGTGTTCAGCCAGTTTGGCTGGGTCCAGTCCTATGGCTCCCGCTGCGTTAAACCGCCGATTCTGTTCGGTGACATCAGTCGGCCGAAAGCAATGACCGTTGACTGGATCAAGTACGCCCAGTCCCTGACCAACAAGCCCCTGAAAGGCATGCTGACCGGCCCGGTCACGATTTTGAACTGGTCATTCGTGCGTGATGACCAGCCGCGCAGCGAGTCCTGCCTGCAGTTGGCCCTGGCCATTCGCCAGGAGGTCCAGGATCTGGAAGCGGCGGGTGTGAACATCATCCAGATTGATGAAGCCGCGCTACGGGAAGGCCTGCCGCTGCGCCGGTTGGAATGGCAGAGCTATCTGGATTGGGCGGTGGAGTCTTTCCGGATTACGGCGAATGGTGTCCGGGACGAAACCCAGATTCATACCCACATGTGTTACTCGGAGTTCAACGACATCATCGAATCCATCGCCCATATGGATGCGGATGTGATCACCATTGAAACGTCGCGGTCCGATATGGAGCTGCTGGATGTGTTTGAGGAGTTCGAGTACCCCAACGAGATCGGCCCGGGCGTCTATGATATTCATTCGCCGAACATTCCGAGCGTGGAGCAGATCGTCAAGCTGATGAAAATGGCGGCTGAGCGTATTCCGGCACAGCGCCTGTGGGTGAACCCGGACTGTGGCCTGAAAACCCGCCAATGGCCCGAGGTGATCCCGGCCCTGGACAATATGGTGGCTGCTGCAAGGGAACTGCGTGAGCAGTCGAACTGAAATCTGACGTCGAGCATCCGCAGTTCCCGGAAGTTATTCTTCCGGGAACTGCGCGTTGACGATACGCCTCAGAATGTCCCGGAGAGCTTGGCTACCAGGCCCCGCCCCGGTGACAGGATATCGCCATCGGTCAGGTGTTCCCGGTAGCGTTTGTCCAGCAGGTTATTGCCTTCCACGGAGACTTCCAGGCTGCTCAGACGTCCGATGGCGCCGAAGTTCCAGCCCAGTTCCATGTCCAGGGTGGCGTAGCCGGGTGTGGTGTTCTCGGTTCCGTTGGAGAAGCGATCAGCGGTGCGATCCTGTTCAGCAACGGCCCGTACCTGACCATGCCAGTTGAAACCGGCCCGGTTTTGTTCCCCCAGACCCAGTGTCAGTTCCGGGGCGGGCATCTGGTAAAGCGGCTCATTGTCTTGCTTGTTTTCGCCACGAAGCCAGGTCAGGCTGCCATCCATATCAATCTGTGGAGATTCCAGGGGCATAAGGAAGCCTGCTTCAATGCCATAGATGATCACCTCATCCAGATTTTCCGTCTGTTTGATCGGAAGTCCGTTTTGGGGGTGATTCTGACCGGTAACCCGACCGGCAATGTAATCGTCTATCCGGGTATAGAATGCAGCAACCTGGTATTGGGCATCTTGACCGCGACCTTTGAGGCCGATCTCGGCAGTGGTTGATTTCTCCGGATCCAGTTGTGAATTGCCACGATGGAAATAGCCGTCGCCCCGGCTGGCATCCTCGAAGCGCTCCCTCATGTCGGGTGCGCGGTAGGCGGTGCCAAGGCTGATGTAGGGGTTGAGCATCGGGCTTGCGTTATAGATGGCCCCGGTTGACCAGGACAGGGTTTCTGCGGTGTTCTCAAGACCTTGCGTCTGGGCCGCCGGACCGTTGCCAACGACGCTGGCGTCGCCGGTTACCTTGTCATAGCGGGCACCAATCTGGAAGTTCCATTTGCCGGCGTGAATGTCGTCCTGGACGAACAGGCCCCGGCTTTCGATCTCACCGTCCCGGAAAGGCGAATTGGCGATCACGGAGTTGGACATGGGTGGATTGTAGGTGAATCGTTGGGGGTCGCCGGTCATTTCCCAGGCATCGGCCCCAAGAGTGATCAGATGGCTTTCACCAACCGGAAAACGGTACTGGGCTTTGATGCCGTCGGTTCGGAAGGTGACGTCATTCCAGACCTGGTTGCGGTTCTGGAAGTCCCACCAGGCGCGGATCTGTCGGTCAACCTCCTGCCTGTAAACACTGGTTTCCAGAGTGCCGCCTGCCAGGGCAGCTTCGTACCCCAGTTCCATCAGGGTGCGTTCCTGTTTCGGCGAGTGAATCGTCAGAGTACCGTTACCGCCGGGACCTGATTTGGCAGAACCCGGATACCAGACATCCCGGTCCTCATGGTTCTGCAGGTTAATCGTGAGTTTTTGGTTCTCTGTGACCCGGTAGGCGTATTTTGCGAGAAACGAGTTGGACCGGAAGCCACTGTTTTCCACGTCACCGTCCGGTGTCTCATAGTCATCGACGTCTTTTGCGGCGGCTCCCAGTACCAGGCCGTGGTCCTGACTTGACAGTTCCAGCAGGGCACCGCCGGCCAGGCTGCTGTCAACCGTGCCTGTGCTGCCGCTGAAGCGACCCTTTGCCTGCGGCTTTTCAGAAAACCGGGCCTGTGGTGTGCGCAGGTTGATAGCGCCCCCCATGGCTCCGGTGCCGTGGAGCACAGAAGCCGGGCCTTTGACCACTTCTACGGTGTCGAGCAGGCTCATGGATGCGAGGGAGGCAATTGCGCCCTGGGGCTGAGCTGAGTTCAGGCGTACACCATCCACCAGCATCACCACGCTTTCTTTTTTCAGGCCCCGGATAACGGGGTTGCCGCCCCAGGCGCCACCATCTCCCTGGACCGCCAGGCCCGGCCTGCCACGAAACAGGTCACCGGTGGTTTTCGATGCGGCGGCACTCTCTGTGGTGATCTGTTCTGCTGCGCTGGCGGTTTCTAGGGTGTCGGCTTCATAGCCTTTTGCCGTAACCACCAGTTCCTGGAGTTGTGACTCATCCGCGCTGGCCACGGGGATCATTATGGTGGAGAGGAGTAGGGCTGTGAGATTCAGGGTTTGGGGACGATAGGGCATAAGGTGCTCCGACAGGTTCAAGGACAGTCGGTAATTATAATGAGAATGAGATGAATTTTTATTTGATAATTGTCAAAGGATGTGAGCTTTGCTGAAGGTACACTGCCAAGGTCTATCTGGGCGGAAGAACTATGGGCGGATTGATTCGGGGCAGTCTGAGTTGGGCTGGCAGTTTGACGGGAGTCCTGTTGTTTGCGGCATTCTGGGAATGGGGCAGTCTTGTTTACGGCAGCTTCCTGTTACCTGGCCCCCGGGACGCCATCGGGGCGCTGGTTGAATTGGCGGTGGATGATCAGTTATGGAGCGCCGTCTGGGCAACTACCTGGCGGGCCATGTCTGGCTTTGCTTTGTCTGCACTGTTGGGAATCGTGTTCGGGATGCTGGCTGGCATTTCAGGCACCGCTGGCCGGGTTCTGGAGCCGGTGTCAACGGTGCTTCTGGGCATTCCGCCGATTGCCTGGATTGTTCTGGCGCTGCTCTGGTTCGGCAGTGGTTCCATGGCGGCGATCTACACGGTGGCGGTCACCACGGTACCGGTGACATTTGCCGGCGCTCAGATGGGTACGCGGACTCTGGACCCGCGTCTGCGGGAGATGGCCGATGTTTACCGCGTGTCCTTGAGGATGAGGGTCTGGGATTTCTATTTGCCACACGTTGTGTCCTACGTTTTCCCCGCTCTGGTTACGGCACTGGGCGTAGCATGGAAGGTCACCGTTATGGCGGAACTGTTTGCAACCGATGATGGTGTCGGGGCAGGCATGGCGCTGACTCGGGTGAACTTGGATACCGCGGGTGCCATGGCCTGGATTCTGGTGGTGGTGGCCCTCCTTCTCATGGCTGAACATGGTTTGCTGCGCCCACTGCAGAAAAAGATGGAACCCTGGCGCCAGTCGGCAAAACCATCCGGGGCCGTGTGAAACGGGAGGCCATGTTGCTGTCTTTTGAAAATGTCTCGTTGACGATCGGCACCTCCGGCATTCTTGCCGATATCGATATGACGGTGGCCCCAGGTGAATCGGTATGCCTGGTCGGGCCATCCGGCTGTGGTAAGACCAGTCTCTTGCGTCTTGCCGCTGGTGTGGTTGAGGCATCTTCCGGGACGGTGAACAACCGCTTTGGCGCAACCGGGGTGGTCTTTCAGGACCCACGCCTGTTGCCCTGGCACCGGACGCTGGAAAACATCGCGCTGGGCCTTAAGTCAAGGGGAGTCGGACGCCGCGAGCGTCTGGCACGGGCCAGGGCTCTGGCCTCCAAGGTGGGTCTGGAAGACAGCCATGACTGTTTTCCCCATGAGTTGTCTGGCGGCATGCAGCAGCGGGTTGCTCTGGCGAGGGCCCTGGCTATCGAGGCTGACATTCTGCTGCTGGACGAGCCTTTCAGTGCACTGGATGTGGGTTTGCGGGCCGAGGGCCAGGATCTCGTTGAACGCCTGGTTGTGGATCAGGGGATGTCCGCGCTGATTGTTACCCATGATCTTACCGAAGCCTTGCGGCTGGCCCATCGGGTTGTAGTGGTGTCGGGCCATCCCGGCAGAGTGGTGTTTGAGCATTGCGTTGGAACCCCGTTCCATCAACGCTCGCCGGCCTGGCTTTACGAACAGGCTGGCCATCTTCTGCGCCAAGAGGTGGTCCGGAAGAGTTTCCTGTTTCAGCGCACATCGGAGCGAATGTCATGAATCCGGATCGACGGGACTTCCTGAAGCTGGCAGCCGGAGCTGCCGTGTTGGCGTCATTGCCGCTGCAGCATTGCCTGGCTGCGATGACCGGCAAGCTGTCGGTAGCCGCGCCACTTGGACTACCTCAGGTTATTCTCGCGCGCGCGCTGCAGGATCCGGACGTCAATGCCCGAATTCCTGAGCGGGAGCTACGAAACTGGAGGACACCGGACCAGCTCCGGGCCTGGCTTGCCCGGGGGGAGGTGGGCCTGTCGGCAACACCCACCAATGTGGCTGCCAATCTATACAACCGTGGTGTTCCTATTGTTCTTATGAATGTCAATATCTGGGGCACGCTCGGTATGCTGGGATTGCCGGCCAGTGGCCCGCTGACAGCCGTCGAGAACCTGGCGGGCAAGCACATTGGTATTCCCTGGCGCGGTGATATGCCGGATCTTGTGTTCCGTTTCCTGATCCGGAAGGCGGGGCTGGAGGTTGACCGGGACCTGCGGGTGACTTATCAGTCCAGCCCCCTTGAAACGGTGCAGATGTTTGTGGCGCAACGCCTCGATGCCGCGGTCCTGCCCGAGCCGGTGCGCACAGCCGCCCGGCTGCAGGCGGGGCAATTCGGCCAGAAACCGGAAGAACTTGATTTGCAGGAAGAGTGGGGGCGGCTTACAGGGCAAGGTGCGGCGCTGCCGCAGGCCGGAGTTATCTGTCGTCGGGATCTGCTGGAGGCTGATCCGCAGGCACTGGAAGTGATGCAGTCGGCGATTGGCCGGGCTGTGTCCTGGGTAACCAGTGAACCCGCCAAGGCCGCGACCCTGGGCGCTGAGCTTTCCCCCCTCGCGGAGAATGTGTACCAGGGGGCCATCCCCCGTACCCAAATGGTCATGATGCCGGCGTCGAAAGCCCGGCCAGAGCTGGAAGCCTTCCTGACCGCTCTGGCAGAGCTTTCACCGGACTTTATTGGCGGCAGGCTGCCGGATACCGGTTTCTATCTGCCGGATGCCGTGAGTTGAATCGTGCCCGGGAAGAAAGAAAATGCAGATGAACACTGAGTCGTCGTTGGTTTCCAGTCCCATCTTCGCCTACGGTTTCCGGCCGTTCTTTCTGCTTGCAGCTATTTATGCACCTTTGGCCCTGCTGCCTTGGGTGGGTGCATTGCTTCAGCTTTTCACCCTGCCAATGCCCCTGCCACCCATTGCCTGGCATGGACATGAAATGCTGTTCGGATTTGTGGGCGCGGCACTGGCCGGATTCCTGCTGACAGCCGTTCCATCCTGGTCCGGATATGAGCCAGTTACCGGCGGGCGACTGCTGGCGCTGGTGTTGATCTGGCTTGCCGGACGGGTTCTGTTCTGGCTCTGCGCGGCCGTCCCGCCTGTGCTGGTAGCTGCTGTGAACCTGTTGTTTTCGTTGGCATTGCTGGCATCGGTTGTACCTGCCTTTTGTTCAGAAGGCGGGCGGGCTCATACCAGTATCGGTGTTGGTCTGGCGGTCTATGTGGTTATGCAGGGCATTTTCTACCTGAGCTGGTTATGGCCGGAACGCCTGCCCGGCATGACGTCTATTGACGTGCTGAACAGCACGGTCAACCTCCTGCTGGTGATGATTGCCCTGACCGTTTCCCGCATTGTTCGGGTGGTGGCTATGGCAGCGCGTCATGAATCCGGTCTCTGCGGACCGTTCCGCCTGACCGTTGCCAGGGAGCGTCTGGCTGTGTTCATGCTGGTCTTGTTCGCTATTGCGGATGTTTTTGCGCCGGGGCATGCGGTGACGGGCTGGATTGCTCTGGCTGCCGCCGCTGCGCAGGCGGACCGGATCAGCGAATGGCCCTGGGGGCGGTCAATGAAGCGACCGTATCTTTTACTACTGACGTTATCCTATGTCTGGATGATGGTTGGCCTGGTGTTGGTCGGAATAACCGATCTGACGGCGCTGCTCCCCGGCTATACCGGCCGTCATGCGTTGTCGGCCGGCGCCGTCGGCACTGCGGTCCTTGCGGTGCTATGCATTGCCGGGCTTCGCCACACAGGCAGGCCTCTTCGTCTGCCACGGGTGATCTGGATTGCGCTGGCTGCGCTGGTCGTCACGGTGATACTCCGTACTCTGGTGCCTATGCTCTGGCCTGAATACTACCTGCTGGCGGGAGTGGCTTTGCCATTCGTTTTCTGGTTACTGGCCTATCTGCTCTATATTGTTGGATATAACCATTATCTGCTCTCCGTAAGGGCCGACGGAAAGCCTGGATAGGCTGTTTGCCGGTATCTTCCGGAAGGCAGAGGGCACGATAACAATAAACAGGAGCGCTCCATGCTGACCCCCGCCTCGGTGGATGACTACCGCCGGATTGCCCGTCGCCGGTTGCCCCGGCTGCTGTTTGACTATCTCGATGGCGGCGCTTTCGCGGAAACCACCCTGGCCGCCAACCGGGCGGCGTTTAGCCGTTGGCATTTCCGCCAACGCGTCATGCGTGATGTCTCGAAGGCGGATACGTCCTCAATTCTGCTTGGCAATGAAGTTGCTCTGCCGTTGGTGATGGCTCCCATGGGGCTGGCGGGCATGCTGGCCCGGCGGGGCGAATGCCAGGCGGCGGGCGCGGCTCTGACTGCCGGGGTGCCCTTCTGTCTGAGCACCGTTTCCATCTGTTCCATGGAGGAAGTGGCCGAGGCGGCGCCAGAGGCGGATCGCTGGTTCCAGCTCTATGTCCTGCGCGACCGTGGGTTTTCGGCCGAATTGCTGGGCCGGGCCTGGAAGGCCGGTTATCGGGTGCTGGTCTTTACGGTGGATCTGGCCCGCCTGGGGCTGCGCTACCGGGATGTCCGCAATGGTATGAATGGCGGTCTTTCCCCGGTTGGCAGGCTGCGCAAGCTTGCCGACCTTCTGGCACATCCCCGCTGGCTGAAGGAGGTTGCCCTGGGAGGTAAACCCCTGTCGTTCGGCAATCTCACCAGCGCCGTTCCCTCCGGACGCCGGCCCGAAGACTTCAAGGCCTGGGTAGAGGCGCAGTTTGATCCTTCAGTGACCTGGCAGGATCTGGACTGGATTCGCGAGCACTGGCCCGGAAAGCTCGTGATCAAGGGTGTTCTGGAGCCGGAAGATGCCAAAGACGCCGTCAGGGTCGGGGCGGATGCAGTGGTGGTGTCCAATCACGGAGGCCGCCAGTTGGAAGGCGCGCCGGCCTCCCTGGAAGCTTTGCCTGCCGTGGTGGATTCGGTGGCTGGCGACTGTGAAGTGCTGGTTGATGGCGGTGTCCAGACCGGCCAGGATCTGGTGCGGGCGCTATGCCTGGGGGCGGACGGTTGCCTGATGGGGCGGCCCTGGGGGTATGCCCTGGCCGCTGGTGGCCAGCCGGCCATTGAACACCTGCTCACCAATATTCGCTATGAAACCGAACTGACCCTGTCTCTGATGGGGCGGACAGCGGTAAACCAGCTCCGGCGGAGTGATCTGATCTCCCTGCCAGAACTGCAGGCGATGGCCGGGCATGGCAGCCCGGCTGAGGACGACTGAACCCCGGGGCTCAGCCGCGCAGGAGTTTACCGGGGCTGACGTCCCATTCCAGGCTGTCGAGCAGGTTTTTCAGGGCCAGCCCCAGCTCGGTATCGCCTTCAATCACCAGCCGACGCTGGAAGAACAGCTGGTCCGGGTCCTGGCGGCGTTCGGCCAGGGTGCGGAAAGCGGCCAGCGAACCGCGGATGGTGGCTTCGCCCGGGCCCTCGACGATTCTCAGCCGGCCGTCCCGGAACCCGAAGGTGACGCCCGGGTGGCCCCCGTTGACTTCCAGGCGGATGCGCCGGCCTTCGAAGTCGTCAAATTCACCGTCTTCCATGGCCTCGGCAAACAGTCGGTTGAGCGGGGTTTCAGCCAACAGCTGTTTCAGGGGCATGGGAATGCTGCGCTCAATCAGTCCGAGTGCCGGGCTGGGGGAGGGCAGAAACTCCTTCAGAACAGCAACCGACTGGCCGGCCAGGGTGTTGGGCTGAAACCACGCCCCAACCTGTGCCAGGGAACCGGGGGAAGGCAGTCTGGGCAATGTCAGCATGATGAAAGGCTCCGTACGGTCAGAAGCCTTCCACCATACTGGAAAGCTTTCCCCGGGGATTTGATATGGCTCAGCTGGATTAACCCCGGTGGAAACCTTCCTCGACCGCCCATACCGCGACTTCCACCCGGGAGCGCAGATTGAGCTTTTTCAGCAGGTGTTTTACGTGAACTTTCACGGTGCCATCACTGATGTTGAGCTTTCGCCCAATCATCTTGTTGGACAGGCCTTCAGCGATCAGTCGCAGAATGTCTTTCTCCCGGGGCGTCAGGCTGTCGAAGTCCGGCCGTGACGCCTGGCGGGACCGGTTGGAGCGCAGGGCTTCGGCCAGAAGGGTGGTGAGGCGGTCGCTGATCACCATCTTGCCGGTTGCCGCCTGATGCAGTTGCTTGATCATGTCTTCCGGTTCCATGTCCTTGAGCAGGTAGCCGTCGGCACCGGCGCGCAGGGCAGCCACCACGTCGTCCTCCTGGTCTGACACGGTGAACATGATGATGCGTGAGGCCACGTTCTGTTCCCGCAGTTCCCGCAGTGCCTGGATGCCATCCATCTCCGGCATGTTCAGGTCCATCAGGATCAAGTCCGGTTCCAGTTCGGTGGCCAGCCGGATGCCGTCCTCGGCGTTGCTCGCCTCACCGGCGATGGCCATGTCCTCTTCCATGTCGATCAGTTGCTTGATGCCCTGGCGCAGCAGGGGATGGTCGTCGATAAGCAGAATGCTTGCCGGTGTCTCAGCCATAGTCTCTCTCTTGATCTGTCTTGTGGCCGGCGATCAGACCGGCGCTGTTTCTGTCTTTATCAGGTTCCGGCTTTTGGGGATGAAGGTCAGCACGACTTCCACACCTCCCTGCTCCCGGTTGCGGACGGTCACGTCACCGCCAAGGGTTCGGGCCCGGTCCTGCATGATCACCATGCCATAGTGGTTGGTTGGCTGACCTTCGTCCGGGAGCCCTTTGCCATTGTCCAGGACACAGGCATAGACCCCGGGTGATTCAAACAGTACCTGTACCCGGATATCACTGGCGTCGGCGTGTTTGACGGCGTTGGCCAGCCCTTCACGGATAATCTGCAGGGTGTGCACCTCTTCGTTGGGTGACAGGGTCTGGGGGGGCAGGTTGTATTCCAGCTCCACCGGTTTGCCCAGTCGTTCGGAAAATTCTTCGATGGTCCGTTCCAGGGCAGTCACCAGGTCCGGCGTGTCGAGCTTGAGCCGGAAGGTTGCCAGCAGTTCCCGCAACTGGCGATAGGCGCTGTTCAGGCCATTGCTCAGTTCGTCCATGATGTCGGCATGCAGTTGTTCCTGTTCGCCTTCGATGTTCAGCCGGCGCAGACGGGCAACCTGCATTTTCAGGTAAGACAGGGACTGGGCCAGGGAATCGTGAAGCTCCCGGGCGATGACGGTGCGTTCCTCGTTGAGGGTCAGTTGCTGTTCTTCGGTAATCTGACGCTCCAGGAAAATGGCGGTGGCCAACTGGTCGGTCAGGGTCTCCAGCAGTCGCCGGGAAGTGGCAGACAGCCCGGTCCGGGCCGGGTACCAGACCTCCAGTGTGCCCAGCAACTGGCCAGGTGTGCGGATGGGTAACAGCAGGCGACGACCATCACTGTTTGCCAGGGGCATCTGATCAAACTGCTCGGGGCTGACCAGGCAGGCGTTGCAGTGGTGGTCACGGCAATAGAACGGGCGCTTGGCGGTGGCGGTGGTGATGGCCTCCACCGGCTCTGAGGATTCCTTGTCATGCAGGTAGAGGCGAATCGGGCCGATGCCCAGTAGCCGCTCCAGTTGGTGCAGCATGGGGATGGCGCCGCTGCAAAGATCATGGTTGGCGAACAGGCCACGGCTGGCGGAATGCATCGCCTGCAGTGCGGCATGGCTGATTTCCAGTTCTTCGGTTTTCTGGCGGGCCCGGCTTTCCAGTTCATGGTAGGTCTGGGCCAGCTCGTCGGTCATCTGGTCAAAAGCGGTCCCCAGTCGTGCCAGCTCGTCCGAGCCTTCCAGCCGGGCCTTTCGGGAAAAATCCTGCTCGCCCACCGCATTGGCAATGGCAACCAGTTTCAGCAGCGGACGGATAATCCGGTTTTTCAGGTCAAGGAACAGGGCCACCACGATCAGGATCGAGAACACCATGCTGATAATCTGGATCAGGTGCAGGAGGTCGATGCGGGCCTCGGTGCGTTCTTCGAGCATGGTGACCAGGCGGTCCACCTGACCGGTGTAGGTTTCCACGGCAGACATCAGTTCCCGGGAAATGGGCTGGCCCACCGAATGACGGGTGAGCGCGGGCTTGAGCAGGGTATTCCAGGTTTCATTCACTGTGCGGTACTGAACAGCCAGCGGATGGTCGTCGGTTTTGGGGATCGAATGGGTGATGACCGGCGCGTGCAGGCGCGCTTCGTAGTCTGCCAGTTGCCTCTGCTGGCTCTGGGCTCCCGGCCCCGGTGGTACGCCTGAACGGGACACCAGCTGGAACGCGCCCATGCGCAGTGAACCGGCAACGTTGATGGCGGTTGCGTTACCTTCAATGCTGCTGGAAACCGCCAGGGTCGTGGCCATGCTGACAATGGCGGTCAGCACAATCGCGCCAATGACAATGCCGATTCGGTTTACCAGGGGATTTCTTGCAGTCATGGGGAGCCTGGGCAGTGGTTCTGTGCTGATGTCGTGCTTTGCGGGGAATTATGGTCGAAAACCAGGAAACCTGATACCTCTTCTATGATAGTCAATTACCCCGATGGTTGATAACCCATCATAGTCTTTGACCGGCTGTCTGTCCCGGAGGAAGAATAAATTTCGGAATTCCGGGAGAGGGTGGTATGCAGGAGCCTTGGCAGGAGGAGGACGGGACGTCGCTGGCGGTGGTTTTACCACTGGCGGTGACCGGCTTTGTGGTGGCGGCCGGTTGCTGGACGTTGTTTGCCGTGGCCGGCGTTGAACTGAGGCAGGGGTTGGCCCTGAACAGTCTCCAGTTCGGCGCTCTGCTGTCTGCGCCGATGGCCGTCAGTGCCGCCCTGGCGATTCCAGCCGGGCTGGCAGCCCGTAACCGGGGTGCCCGTCAGGTGATGCTCTGGTGTCTGGCAGGGCTGGCGGCCTGCATGGCGTTGCTGTTGCTGGTGGATACGTTTATCGGCTATCTGCTGGTTGCCGGCGGGCTTGGCCTGGCCGGTGGTTTCTACAGTGCCGGTCTGCAGTTTGTCATACGCCATTGTCCGGTTCGCCGCCTTGGGCTGGTGCTTGGGCTTTTCGGGGCAGGGGTAACCGGCGCTGGCCTGAACTATTATCTGGTGCCGCTGTTCCACGAGGCGTTTTCCTGGCAGGGCGTGCCGGTAGCCTACCTGATTGTATTGCTATTGCTGATTGCTCTTCTGATGATGCTGACGGATCGGGAGCCGGCTCTGGCGGCAGATTCTGCCCAGCGGGTATCCATGGTGGATTTCGCGCAACGCCTGAGTCATGGGCCGACTTTCCGTTATTGCCTCTATTTCGGTGTGGTCGCCGGCAGCTTCTTTGCGCTCGCGCTCTGGTTGCCTGATTTTCTGTCAGCACAGTTCGGTCTGCACCTGAATGAAGGGGCGGGCCTTGCTCAATGGTTCGTGATTCCAGGGGCTCTGGCGCAGGTGGTTGGGGGCGGGCTTTCTGATCGCTATGGCAGCGCCCGGGTTGCCATGAGAGCGCTGGTAACTTGTCTGATGGCGCTGTTCGTTCTGTCTTACCCTCCCATGACCATGGCGATTCAGGGTATCCGGTCCGTCATTGTCATTGACTTTGCCATGCCCCTGCCCCTGGAAACTGCCATTGTGGTCCTGCTGGGACTCGCCATGGGCTGTGCCATGGGCAGCCTCCAGCATCGGGTCATTCTCGCTCACCGCATTGAGGCTTCCCTGTTCGCCGGATTTTTGCTGGTAGCCGCCTGTAGCGTGGCGTTTGTGTTGCCCATGGTCTTTGGTGCAATCAACCAGTGGCTGGGCATCCGTACGGCCGTGTTCATGGTTCTGTTCGGATTGCTGTCGGGCACGCTCTGGATGTTCGCCTGGCAGTTGCGGGCAGACCCGGCCCCGGCGACCTCTCCTCCCAATGGATTGAGCTGAATCAATTCCCTGCCGGTTATCCGGATTCTACCCCCATCGGGGGAGCGATTTTTCCGGGGGCTGGGTCTAGCATTATAAACAAATATTCTTGATGAATGATTATGCAGGGGGTATTCCCATGGCCGTCACTCAAGCCGCCAACACGCAGTACTCCAAGCCTGTCCTTGTGGCTGTAAACAGCAGTCTGGAAGAGGACGACGGTCTCCGGGCGATGCGTGCGCACGCCATGTTCCGTAGCTTGAGGTCGGCGGATATGGAGCGCCTGATCCAGCAATCCCGGCGTCTTCGGTTGGGGCATCACCAGTTACTGTATCGCCAGGACATGCTGGCCCATCATTTCTTTTTTGTGGTGTCCGGGCGGTTACGTCTGTATCGCCTGGATTCGTCCGGCGTGGACCGCACACTCGACAGTATCGCGCCCGGTGACTGCTTCGCCGAGGTCATGATTTACGCGGACCCGCCCCGTTATGCCTGCTATGCCGAGGCACTGAAGGCATCGGAAGTGATGATGGTGCCGATCCGGGCTTACCGCGAACTGCTGGACCGGCATCCGGAATACGCCCGGGCTGCGCTGGGGCATTACGCCAAGCGCGCTGTGGACCGTTTCCACGAACTGGAAATCATGACGGTACAGAGCGCCCGGGACAGGCTGGTGCGCTACCTGATTGATCTTCTGCCGGAAGACGCCAACCAGGGCGGCGAGGTCGAACTGCCACTGCCCAAATGCCTGGTGGCTTCCCGCCTGGCCATGCAGCCTGAGACATTCTCCCGGATTCTGGCGGAGCTCAAGTCCAACAACCTGCTCAGGGTGAACCGCAGCCGTCTGTTCATTCCGGACTCCAATGCCCTGATGCAGATGGGGCAGTAACGCCATGTCTGATGGAGACGCCATAAAACCCCGCAAGCAGCGCCCGCTGATCTATGCCTGCTCGGGTTGTTCCGATGTGGCACAACTGGCCAATAACGCCGCCGTGCGTCTGGATCATTCCGGTGCCTTTGAGATGTCCTGCATTTCCGGTGTCGGAGGCCAGGTGCCGGCCCTGGTCAAAACGGCCCGGTCAGGGCGGGCTATCACCGTGATCGATGGTTGTCCTCTGCACTGTGCCCGGGCCTGCCTGGCAAACATCGGCGTGGTGCCGGAGCGGCATGTGCGCCTGTATGAAGTTGGCTTCCGCAAGCATTACGGCCAGAGCTACGACGAACGCGCGGTTGATGACGTGTGTCGGCTCATCCTCAGCGACTCCGGCGACTGAGGAGCTCGGGCACTGCATTGCTCCGGGTGAGTATTTAAAAAGAGGTATTTGATTTGAAATTAATCCGCATAGGCTTGGAAGGTATGAAACATCGGGCCGGGGAGGTCGTGTGACGCTGGTTTCAAGGATTGTACTGCTCTGTGTTCTGTTGGCTGGCCTCGCCGGCGGGGCAGTGCAGGCTGCGCCTGTTTCCGAATACCAGCCGGTAGCTGGCCGTCAGGTGATTGAAAACGCCTTCCCGGAAGCCAGCCGTCTTGAGCCTCTGGATGGGAACCGGGCCATCCAGGCCCTGTATGCCGGTGAGCAACTCAAGGGCTATGTCTACCAGAGCCTGGACTTTGTCCAGACGCCGGCCTACTCCGGTAAGCCGATCAACGCGGTGGTGGTTCTGGACCCCGAAGGCGAAATCCGGGCGGCCCGGGTTATCGAGCACCATGAGCCCATCCTTCTCGTAGGTATTCCCGAGCGCAAGCTGCACGAATTCACCGATCAGTACGTTGGCCTGAAGGCTGACCAGAAAGTCACGGTGGGTGGTACGTCCAATGAGCGCAAGATTGCTGTGGATGGTGTGTCCGGCGCCACGGTGACTGTCATGGTGGTCAATGAGGTGCTGATGCGCACCGCCCACCGGGTGGGTGTGGAAATCGGTGTGGTGGAAGGCGGCGCTTCCAATCGGCCGCCTATTGCACAGGTACAGAAAGACGGCTTCCAGCCACGTAGCTGGCAGGAGCTGACCGGCAACGGCGCGATACGCCGGCTGCGCCTGACACGGGGCCAGGTGGATGATGCTTTTAAGGGGACTCCCGCCGAAGACGTCGATCGTGCTTCACCGGAAGAGCGCGACGATACCCTGATCGACCTCTATGCCGCCTATCTGGATGTTCCCAGCATCGGGCGCAACCTGCTGGGTGAAAACCAATACCAGCGACTGACCCGCGAGCTGAAGCCCGGCGAGCACGCCATTGCCGTCATGGCCAACGGAGATTATTCCTTCAAGGGCTCCGGCTATGTCCGTGGCGGCATTTTCGATCGCATTCAGATCCGCCAGTTCGGTGACACCTTCAACTTCCGGGACCTGGACTACTATCGCCTGAGCGATGTGTATGCCGAGGGTATGCCGGACTTCAATGAAATGGCGATCTTTATCGTTCGCCAGCAGTACAACTTTGATCCGGGTACGCCCTGGACTCTGGAGCTGACCGTCAAACGCCAGACCGGTCCACTGGACAGCGAGTTCCAGGTCTTTCCTCTGGAGTACCAGTTGCCTGACCAGTATTTCACTCGACCCGAGCCGGTGCTGACCGAAGAGGAGTGGCTGGAGTCACAGCCCATGTGGGTGCAGGTCTGGTATCAGAAACAGTTCCAGATCACGGTGCTGGGCCTGGGGATCGGGGTTCTGCTGTTCATCCTGTTCTTCCAGGACTGGCTGGTGAAAAAGCCCCGGATGATGCGCTGGATACGGCATGGCTTTCTGGTTTATACCCTGGTCTTTATCGGCTGGTATGCCCTGGGGCAGTTGTCCATCGTCAATGTGCTGACCTTCGTCAACAGCCTGATCAGCGGCTTCAAGTGGGCAACTTTCCTGATTGATCCGATCATGTTCGTGCTCTGGGCCGTGGTGGCCGGCATCGTCCTGCTCTGGGGGCGGGCGGTCTACTGTGGCTGGCTGTGCCCCTTCGGTGCCCTGCAGGAACTGCTCAATGAGATCGCCCGCAAACTGAAGATTCCCCAGTACACGGTGCCGTTCGTCTGGCATGAGCGGCTCTGGGCCATCAAGTACATCATCCTGCTGGTTCTGTTCGGGGTGTCCCTGGAAGCCATGGGCACCGCGGAGCAACTGGCGGAAGTGGAGCCGTTCAAAACCGCAATCACCCTGCATTTTGCCCGCAGCTGGCCCTTTGTGGTCTACGCCGTGGCGCTGCTCGTCGTCAACCTGTTCACCCGCAAGGTCTATTGCCGCTATCTCTGCCCCCTGGGGGCCGCCCTGGCGCTGCCGACCAAACTGCGCGTGTTCGACTGGCTCAAACGGCGCAAGGAGTGCGGTAACCCCTGTCGTCTGTGTGACAAGGAATGCGAGGTGCAGGCCATTCATCCCGATGGCCACATCAATTACATGGAGTGCCACTACTGCCTGGATTGCCAGATGACCTATTTCGATGACCACAAGTGCCCGCCGCTGATCGTTAAACGTCGGGGCCGGCGCCGTGGTCACAACGCCCCCGGGCACCCGGAGCAGATTCCCGTGGCCCAGGTGGAGTAAGCAGCAGTACCCGAAAAAATGAAAACCGTCATAACCAGAAACGGAGATAGAGGCTATGAAAAAACGAGATGAACTGACCAATGACGTGCCGGAACCGGCTGAAGGCGGCCTGAGCCGCCGCCGGTTCATGGGTGCCGCTGCCCTGGCGGGTGTGGCGGGTGCCTCCGGCCTCGGTACGGCGGTCATGTCCAGGGACGCGTTTGCCGCTGCGGCAGAGGAAGCGCGCAATAACTATGTGATTCACCCGGGCGAACTGGATGAGTATTACGGTTTCTGGAGTGGCGGCCACTCCGGTGAAGTGAGGGTGCTGGGCATTCCCTCCATGCGTGAGATCATGCGGATTCCCGTGTTCAACGTGGACTCGGCCACCGGTTGGGGTCTGACCAACGAGAGCAAGGATGTTCTGGGCCATGACAACACCCACCTGAACGGTGACTGTCACCACCCGCACATTTCCATGACCGACGGCCGTTACGACGGCAAATACCTGTTTATCAATGACAAGGCCAATACCCGCGTGGCGCGTATCCGCCTTGATATCATGAAGTGCGACAAGATCACCACTATTCCCAACGTGCAGGCAATCCACGGGCTGCGGCTGCAGAAAGTACCGAAGACCAAGTATGTCTTCTGTAACGCAGAGTATGTCATTCCGCATCCGAACGACGGCAGTGACACCAGTCTGGAAAGCAGCTTTACCATGTTCAACGCCCTCGATGCCGAGACCATGGAAGTGGCCTTCCAGGTGATCGTCGATGGCAACCTGGATAACACCGACGCCGACTACACCGGCAAATACGCCTGTTCAACCTGCTACAACTCCGAGAAGGCGCTGGATCTGGCGGGCACCATGCGTAACGATCGCGACTGGGCGGTGGTGTTCAATATCGAACGCATCGAGCAGGCGGTCAAGAACGGCAACTACAAGACCCTGGGTGATTCCGAGGTGCCCGTGGTTGATGGTCGCCATGGCTCCGAACTGACCCGTTACATCCCGGTTCCCAAGAACCCGCATGGTCTGAATACGTCTCCGGATGGCAAGTACTTTATTGCCAACGGCAAACTGTCGCCGACCTGCACCATCATCCAGATCGACAAACTGGACGATCTGTTTGCCGGCAAGCTGGAGAACGAGCGTGATGTCGTTGTCGCTGAGCCTGAACTGGGTCTGGGGCCGCTGCACACCACCTACGATGGCCGTGGTAATGCCTACACCACGCTGTTTATCGACAGCCAGGTGTGCAAGTGGAACATCGAGGATGCCATTCGTCATTACAACGGCGAGAAGGTGAACTACATCCGCCAGAAACTGGATGTTCATTACCAGCCGGGCCACAACCACGCTTCTTTGACCGAGTCACGGGATGCCGATGGCAAGTGGCTGGTGGTGCTGTCCAAGTTCTCCAAGGACCGCTTCCTGCCAGCTGGTCCCCTGCATCCGGAAAACGATCAGCTGATCGATATTTCCGGGGAGGAAATGAAGCTGGTTCACGATGGCCCGACCTTTGCCGAGCCTCACGACTGCATCCTGCTGCGCCGTGATCAGATTACCCAGACCAGGAAAGTCTGGGACCGCGAGGATCCGTTCTTTGCCTCTGCCCGTGAGCAGGCACAGAAGGATGGCGTTAACCTGACGGCCGACAACAAGGTTGTCCGTGACGGCAACAAGGTGCGGGTCTACATCACTTCCGTTGCGCCCCAGTACAACCTGACCGAGTTCAAGGTGAAGCAGGGGGATGAGGTGACGGTCTATGTGACCAACCTGGATACCATTGAGGATGTGACTCACGGTTTCTGCATGGTCAACCACGGTGTGAGCATGGAAATCAGTCCGCAGCAGACATCCTCTGTGACCTTTGTGGCTGATAAGCCGGGAGTTCACTGGTACTACTGCAACTGGTTCTGCCATGCGCTGCACATGGAGATGCGTGGTCGCATGCTGGTTGAGAAGGCCTGATAGGCTGCCTGTGTACCGGAGCTCCTGTTTTGGGGCTCCGGTATGTCCTTGAATTGGCAGTAGCAAACCAAGAGGAGGACCCTTTCCAAAACACGCTCCTTGCGGCACATCCATGTGACGCTTGAGCTCCGCCTTCCCTGGCTCCGCACAGTTTTGGAAAGGGTCCTCCTCTTGGCTTGCCCAGCTTCGGTATTGACCGAAGATAACTTTAGTTTCTGAGAGACATCGATGTATTCACCTTTGCGTTATGGAGTGGCCCTGACCGTCGCTCTTTTATCGCTAACCGCGCATGCGGACTTACAGGAACAATTGGATACCCTGGAACCAGGCGCCGCTTTTGAGCTTCCCGCCGGGCAGGTGCCTTCGCTGGCCATTCGGGTGCCCGGGGTAACGGTGTCTTGTCATCCCGACACCGTGATTGACGCTGGTGGGCAGGGTAATGCGGTGCATGTTGTTGCCGAGAAAGTGACTTTGTCCGGCTGCACCGTGCGTAACTGGGGCAACGACCTGAACGAACTGGATGCGGGGATCTTTGTGGCCCGGGAGGCGCAGGGGGTGATGATTGAGAACAATCGGTTGCAGGGGCCGGCGTTCGGGGTCTGGCTGGACGCAACGCCGGATGTCACGGTGCGCAACAACCATATCCGGGGTGACACCAGTCTGCGTTCCCAGGATCGGGGCAACGGCATTCACCTGTTCAATACCACCGGGGCGCTGATTGAAGGTAACGACATCAGCCAGACCCGTGATGCCATTTATATAGAGACGGCCAACCACAATACCCTGCGGGGCAATGTGATGACCGATCTGCGCTACGGCATCCACTACATGTATTCCATGGATAACCTCCTGGAGAACAACATCACCCGGGGAACCCGGACCGGTTATGCGCTGATGCAGAGCAAGCGGCTGAAGGTGATTAACAACCGGTCCGAGAGTGACGAGAACTACGGCATCCTGATGAATTTCATCACCCAGTCGGAACTGCGGGGTAATGTGGTGACCGGGGTATCCCAGGGCCAGTCTGCCGGAGTCTCCATCGACGGTGCCGAGGGCAAGGCGGTGTTTATCTACAACTCCCTGTACAACACCTTTGAAGGCAACCTCTTCGCTCACAGCGATATCGGTATTCACCTGACTGCCGGTTCCGAGGACAACGCGGTATTCGGTAACGCTTTCGTGGATAACCAGCGGCAGGTGAAATACGTTGCCACCCGGACCCAGACCTGGGCCGATGAGCAAACCGGCAACTACTGGAGTGACTATCTGGGTTGGGACCGGGACCAGGATGGCATTGGCGATGTGCCCTATGAGCCCAACGACAACGTGGACCGGCTGCTCTGGAAATACCCGGAAGCCAAGGTCCTGATGTTCAGCCCGGCGGTGGACACCCTGCGCTGGGTGCAGGAGACCTTTCCGGTGGTCAAGTCGGCCGGGGTGAGCGATCCGCACCCGTTGATGCGCATACCTGAACCTCTGCAATCGGAGATCCGATGAACTGTTTTGAGCTGGAGACGGTCAGCCATCGTTATGACCGGGAAGATGTGTTGCGGGACATCAGCCTGCAGTTGAAGCCGGGAGAAATCCTGGGTCTGTTCGGCCATAACGGGGCCGGAAAGACCACGACCATCAAGCTGATTCTGGGGCTGATCAAACCCGGCGCTGGCCGTGTGTCTGTACTGGGGGGCGAAGCGGGCGATCCCAGGGTGAGCCAGCATATCGGTTACCTGCCCGAGAACGTTATGTTTTACCCCCAGTTGACCGGGCGGGAAATTCTCAGCCACTTCGCCCGGCTGAAAGGGGCTTCGCCCGGGCAGGTGCCGGACCTGTTGGCGCAGGTGGGCCTGGCGGATGCCATGGATGCCCGCACCCGCACATACTCCAAGGGGATGCGCCAGCGCCTGGGTTTGGCCCAGGCCCTGTTGGGCAAACCCCGGCTGCTGATGCTGGATGAGCCTACCGTCGGACTGGACCCGGTTGCCACCGCCGACCTGTATCGACTGCTACAGCAACTGAAAGACGAAGGCTCCGGCATTGTGCTTTGTTCCCACGTGTTGCCCGGGGTGGAACCCTATATTGATCGGGCAGCCATCCTGACCGATGGCAGCCTGAAAGCGGTGGGTGACCTGCCGTCATTGCGCCAGCAGGCGAATATGCCAGTGACTCTGGGGCTCTCTCCTGTGGCTGCCATTGATTCGCTGGCGGACGCTGTCGACACGGCCGCCGATGGTCTGGGCGCGGCGTTACGCTGGGAGGGTGATCAGCTCAGCGTGGATATTGCCCCGCAGAATAAAATGGCGTTCCTGCAGGCATTGCTGCCTTCCGGCGCGGTTGCGGATCTTGCCATCCACCAGCCAAGCCTGGAGGACATCTACGTACACTTTATCGGTGCCGGCGGTCTTGCCCACCGGGGAGGAGGCCAATGAACGCTGTATGGACCATCGCCCGGAAGGAATTGAGTGACAGCCTGCGCAACCGGTGGCTGGTGTCTATTGCCCTGGTGTTCGCGACCCTGGCGCTGGGCATTGCCTGGTTTGGTGCGGCGGCCTCCGGGCAGGTTGGTTATGCCTCCACGCCGGCGACCATCGCCAGTCTGGCCAGCCTGGGTATTTTCCTGATTCCGCTGATCGCCCTGCTGCTGGCTTACGACGCCATTGTGGGGGAAGAGGAGGGCGGCACGCTTCTGCTTCTGATGACCTATCCGCTCAGTCGCACCCAGTTGCTGCTGGGCAAGTTCCTGGGCCACGGCCTGACTCTGGCTCTGGCAACGGTGATGGGGTTTGGCGTGGCGGGTATTGCCATCGCACTGCTGGTGGATGACGTGGCCATTGCCGGCCTGGCGACGGCCATGGCCCGGTTCATGGGGTCCACGATTCTGCTGGGGTGGGGCTTTATCGCTCTGGCCTATCTGGTCAGTGTCCGTGTCAGCGAGAAGCCGGTAGCCGCAGGCCTGGCCCTGGCGATCTGGTTTTTCTTTGTGCTGATTTTCGATTTGATGTTGCTGGGAGGACTGGTGGCCAGCGAGGGAACACTGAACCCGGAGCTTCTGCCCTGGCTGCTGTTGCTTAATCCCACCGATATCTACCGGTTACTGAATATTGTGGCGTTTGGTGGTAGCGACTCCCTGAGTGGTGTGCTGAGTCTGGGCTCAGACCTGCCGGTCGGGCCGGCTGGCCTCTGGCTGGCTCTGCTTCTGTGGTGCGGGCTGCCATTGGCCGGCGCCCTGATGCTTTTCCGTAATCGTCGAATCTGAGGGGACTATGACCATGGCGAGTTTTTTCATGCGGTGTTCCGGGCTCGTGCTGGCCGCTCTCTTATTGGCAGGTTGTTCGCAGGAGTCATCAGAAACTGCCGAGCGCCCGGACCCGGTTCATTTTGAGTCCGCAGACGAGTGCCATGTCTGCGGCATGGCGATCACCCGATTCCCGGGCCCCAAGGGCGAAGCGTTTCCCGAGAATGGCGGCGGCGTGCACAAGTTCTGTTCCACCCGGGATCTGTTTGCCTGGCTGCTGCAACCGGAGAACAAAAACCGGGACCATACCGTCTACGTGCATGACATGGCCCGCTCTGACTGGCATACGCCGGATGATCGCCATCTGGTGGATGCCCGGCAAGCCTGGTATGTGGTCGGATCGGAAATGGCCGGGGCCATGGGCCCCACCCTGGCGTCATTTGCTAACCAGGATGATGCACAGGCCTTCGCCGGAGACTTCGGTGGCGAGGTCCTGGCCTTCGCCGAGGTGACCATGGCCCATCTTAATCAGGGCATGTCCATGGGCAGCATGGAGCCCATGGAGGATATGACGCACGAGTGAGTGCGTCGCGCCCCGTCAGGGGCGCACCTTCCGCCAGAGCGCCCGGCCAACAATGCGGACCTTGTCCCGGGTCGCCATGCGCCCGAGGTTGGTTTTTACCACGCCCCGGGTGAAACGGGTGGGTTTGCTGTAGTCGATGCGCACGTTCACCAGAACGGGCCGCCCTTCCGCCGATTTGGCCAGGGCCGCCCTGATGGCATCGGTGACCTCTTCGTTGCCGTTCATGGCGACGTATTCCACCCCGAAGGCCCGGGCAAAGGCCTCGTAGTCCACCTCGCCCAGCACCGTGCAGGTCTTCTGGTTGTAGGGAATCTGCTGGGCCTGGGCGATCTGGGACAGTTCGCCGTCATTGAACACGAACACCACCACACCCAGTTGCTGGCGCACGGCGGTGACCAGCTCCATGCCGGTCATCAGCAGGGCGCCATCGCCGACGATGCCCACCACCTGCCGGTCCGGGTTGGCCAGGCCGGCGCCGATAACTCCGGGGATGCAGTACCCCATGGCATTGAAATCGCTCGGGGACATGTAATTGCGGGCGCCCAGGATGGGCATCAGCTCGGCCACCAGGAAGGTGTGGTTGCCGTCGTCCGCCACCACAATGGCATCGTCGGCCAGTTGCTGGCGCAGTTCGGTGAAAAACCGTTCCGCGTTGACCCGGTCGCCGCTGTCGTGATCCTGCCATTCCTTGCGGTACTCGGCCTTGTCGGTGGCAATCTGGTCGCGGATGCCCGTTTCGGCTGCCTCCGGTTTCAGGGTTTTGACAGCCTCAAGCAGTGCCGGCACCAGAGTTCGGGCATCGCCTTCCAGGGTGTGGCTGGCCGGGTAGTTGGCACTGAATACCTCGGGGTTGATGTCGATGTGGATCAGGTTGTCCGGGGGCGTGATGCCGTAGCTGCCGGTGGGGATCTCGGAGAAGCGGGTGCCGATGGCCAGCAGGCAATCCACATGCCTGAACGCATTGGTGGCAGCGGGGACGGCGTAATCCCCCATGCCCATACCGGTGTGCAGTGGGTGGTTGCCGGGAAAGGCACTGAGGCCCTGGAGGGTCGTTGCCACCGGCGCGTCCAGGTGTTCGGCCAGTTCAATGAGCGCCGGCTGGGCATCAACCGCGCCCCAGCCGGCAAAGATGCCCGGCTTCTTCGCCCCGGCGAGCGCCTTTGCCGCGGCTTCGATCAGTGACTGATCCGGCTGTGCCTCACTTTGCGGTGGTTGCCACTGGGGCAGATCATCCACGTCACCCAAGAAATTGCTGATGTTGTACGGGATCTCGACGAAGACCGGGCCGGGTTCGCCACTGTTGGCGGTTTCGTAGGCCTTGTAAAGGGTGGGAATGATGTCCCGGTGACTCTCCACCCGCCAGGTGCCCTTGGTGATGGGTTTGAGCAGGGTGTGCTGGTCCATCTCGTGCAACTGGTAGCGGTGTTCGGTCCGGGAGTGAATGCCACCGGAGATGATCAGCATTGGGATGCCGTCGATACCCGCCTCGCCAATACCGCTGGCGGCGTGGGTGACCCCGGCCGCTGGCACGATCAGCAGGGTGCCGATTTCGGCGCCGGTCCGGCTGACCGCATCGGCCATGAAGGCGCCGCCGCACTCGTGGGCAACGAGGGTGGGGGTAATGCTTTCCGAGCGGTCGAGTTCGTCATAGATTTCGGTGGTGTGGACCCCGGGGATGCCGAAAGTCCTGCGAATGCCCAGTTGTTCGAGAGCGAATCGTACCAGTGCCGCGCCGGATTTTTTCATGACCGTTCCTTGTTGTGTTTGTTGATTCAGAGCCGGCCGCTGATGCTTTGGGCGGCCCGACGACCGTTCAGAATGCAGTTGGAGAGGAAAGTGCCTTCCAGTGATCTTATACCGGAAATACCGCCACCACCGAATCCGGCCGCTTCACCCGCGGCATAGAGACCGGGAATGGGCTGGTCCGAGGCATCCAGTACCCGGGATTCCAGATCTGTGCGTATGCCGCCCATGCTCTTGCGGCTGATCAGTTGCTCGCGGATCGCGATCAGAGGCCCGGCTTTGGGATCAAGGATGGGTTGCAGGTTACAGGTGCGCAGTTTGTCCGGACCCCACTGGTGCAGGTGTTGCAGGCGGCGGATCTGGTCGTCATTGGCCAGGCGGGAGCTGCATGCAAGCTGGTCATCCCAGGCCTGAAGGTCGGCGATCATGCCTGCTGTGTCGACCGGCACCGTGCCGTCGACGCCGGCCATCGCCTGTGCCAGCTGTTCCGGGGTGTCGGCAACGACCACGTCCGGGCATTCGGCGATCAGCCAGTCCATCAGGGCCGGGTTGCCGCCGCGCAGGGCATGCCATACGACCTTCAACAGCTTGCCATCCCGGAAATCGGGGTTGCTGTCAGTGCCGGACACCGCCAGTTCGCGCACGGCAATACGCCGGTTCATTACCTGCCAGGAATACTGGTTCGGCAGGTGTCCGATCTGTTTGCAGAGATCGTGGGTGTCGAATCCGGTCACCAAGGGCATGGGGCCGATGCGCCGTCCGTAGCAGTCCATCCACAGGGCCGACCGGGGAGGAATCAGGCTCAGGCCATGATGTTCGAATTGTGGCTGTGGATGACGGACTCCGGCGGCGTAATTCCACATCCAGTGCAGGTTAACCACCTGGCCGCCGATGGCATCGACCTGATCATGAAGTGCGCCGTCAGCATCGGGGCTTGAACCGGCAAGCAGGTTTTCCGGGGCGGGGCCGTAACAGGCATCCCAGTGCTCCCGGACTTTTTCCAGGTTGCCGTTGATGCCCCCGGTGCAGACCACGGTGTTGTCTGCGGTTATTTCGAAGGGCTTGCCGTCTTCGGTCTGGCCCCGGCAACCCGTGACACCCCCTGCGTCCTGGGTCAGTGTCTGTACCCGGTGGTTGCGCAGTATGGTCAACCGGTCGCGGCTGGGGTGCTGTTCCAGCTGTCTGATCAGGGTCTGGACCACGCCACGGCCGCAGCCCCAGGCAATGTGGTAACGGGGGCGGCGGTTACCGTCGCCGTAGAGGCCCCGTTCCACCCACTGGACGGAAGGGACAAACCGGATGCCGCGATCGTGCAGCCAGTCATAGATCATGCTCCGGTTTTTCTCGGCATAGAGGCTCGCCCAGGCCCGACCCCAGCGATCACCGTCGCCGAATCGGGCGGCTGTCAGCCAATCTTCCAGCAGCAGTTCCGGGGAATCCTGTATGCGGTTGCGTGACTGTTCCGGGGTGTTGATCAGTAGCATACCGCCAAAGGCTTCATTGGCCTGGCCGCCAAGGGCCTGACCACTCGAACCATCTACCAGAGTGATGGCAAACCCGCTGTCGAGCAGTTCAAGAGCCGTGGTGATGCCGGCGAGGCCGGCGCCTATGATGACAACATCGGTTTTGTCGTTGTTCATTATTGTTGTCCGGTTTATGGGATGGTTGCTCCATCACCCTCCGGTCATATTCATGAAGCGGAGTATCTGCACATCCCCGTCTGCGGAGAAGTGGTGGCGTTCAGGTTTGAGATCCATGGCGCCGATAATGGCCTGACGCACTGGATCGTCATTATCGGGATGTGCCCGCAATACGCGCCGCAGGTCCATCGAATGTTCATTGCCGAGGCACAGCAGTAGGCGGCCTTCTGCGGTGACACGGACCCGGTTGCAACTGGCGCAGAAGTTATGGGAATGGGGGGAGATAAAGCCGACCCGAACCGGGCTGTCCGGCATGCGGTAATAGCGGGCCGGGCCTCCGGAATCGTCCGTGGTCGGGATCAGTTCGTGGTGCTTGCTGATGATGTCCCGCACCTCATCGCTGGTGCACAGGCCCAGGCCCCGGTCGTGCTCGGAGATTTCGCCCAGAGGCATCTCTTCGATAAAACTGATGTCGATGCGCTTGCGCCGGGCAAACTCGATCAGCTCGGGTACTTCGTCATCGTTGCGCCCCTTGATCACCACGACGTTGAGTTTGATGCCGTCAAACCCGGCTTCGCGGGCTGCGTCGATGCCGTCGAGTACGTTCTCGAGCCGACCGGTCCGGGACAGTTCCCGGAACCGCGATGGATCCAGCGAGTCCAGACTGATGTTGACCCGATGCAAGCCCGCTTCACGCAGTGGCTGCGCCATGCTGGCCAGGCGGTTGCCGTTGGTGGTGAGCGCAAAATCCCGAAGCCCGTAACCGCCAATTTCTTCCACGAGTTCGAGCACGTTGTTGCGTACCAGGGGCTCGCCGCCGGTGAGGCGGATCTTTTCTGCGCCCAGTGACACGAAGTTGCGGGCGACCCGGGCAATTTCCTCCAGGGTCAGAATCTGGGCCTTGGGCAGGAAGGTCATGTCTTCGGACATGCAGTAGACGCAGCGAAAATCGCAGCGGTCTGTGACCGACAGTCGGACGTAGCTGACGGTTCTGCCGAAGCGGTCTGTCAGACGGTTTCCGGACATGGTTCCTATACCGAAACAATGGATTAAGGATTACGGTAGCACGGCAGGCGCAGTTAAACCACGGTCGCTTTTCCGGGACCTCTGGAGGCGGCAGGGGCGTGGTTTTTCTACTAAGATATATTTTGTATATGAGATATAAGGGCGCATGTCCCGTGCCGGTAAATCAGGGTAGAATGATTGCAGACATGAACGTTTGTGAGGCTCGTGCCATGCGTATGAGTGTCGGTAGAACCGGTTTTCGACTTCTTGCGTATCTTTCACTGGGACTTGCGCTGGCGGGGGTTGTATTACCCCTGGTGCCAACCACGCCATTCGTGATCCTGGCGGCCTGGTTCGCCAGCAAGGGATCGCCGGCTTTTGCCCGATGGCTGGAACAGCACCCACAGTTTGGCCCTGCCATTGAACAGTGGCGGCAAAGGAGAGCCATTCCCCTGAAGGCCAAGATCCTGGCCTGGGCGATGATGTCGATAAGCTGGGGGATGCTACTGATGCTGGGAGCCTCAGGGCTGGTTCTGACCATTTCCGGTCTGTTCCTGCTTGCGGTTGCTGGCTATATGCTCAGTCGACCGAGCTACTGAAGTTATCTGTTATCTGGAGCACTGAATGCACATCACCCGTTACACCGATTATTCACTCAGGGTCCTGATCTACCTGGCGGCAGAGGGTGATCGTCTTGCGACCATCCAGGAAATCGCAGATAGCTACGACATTTCCAAGAATCACCTGATGAAGGTGGTCCATCAGCTCAATAAAAAGGGCTACATCGAAACCATCCGTGGCAAAAAGGGTGGCATGCGCCTGAATATGAAACCGGCAGACATCAACATCGGCATCCTGATCCGGGAAACCGAACAGGACCTGAGTATTGTTGAATGCTTTTCCGGCAAGAATGGATGCCGCATAACTCCGGTCTGTGGTCTGAAGTCCATGTTTGGTGAAGCCCTCAAGGCGTTTCTGGATGTACTTGATCAGTACACACTGGCGGATGTTATCCAGAGTCAGCATCGCCCCCAGTTGATGCGCTTGCTCCAGATCGCCTGACCCTTTTCTCCATTCTGTTCTCCGGCTGGAACTTCGCAGTATAGTGTGGGGTCTGGTGGCCGGGGCCTCTGGTATTCCCGGCTGGATCCTGAGTTTTTGTGGGGATAACCGACATGCAGTTCCTCAATGGAATCACCCTGCTTCTGGTGTATCAGTTAGTGGGTGAGATCACCGTGCGCCTGTTTGCCCTGCCGATTCCCGGTCCGGTGCTGGGCATGGTCATGCTGTTCGCAACCCTGGCGATTCGGGGCGGGACGCCCGCGGCTGTGGATCATGCCTCATCGACTCTGCTCAGTCACCTGTCGCTGCTGTTCGTGCCCGCCGGTGTTGGCATGATGGCGCATTTCGACCGGATTGCCGCCGAGTGGCTACCCATTACTCTGACCCTGTTTCTGAGCACCATCGTCACCATGGTGGCTACGGCGATAGTCATGCAGGTGACCACCCGCTGGCTGACGGGGAACGCCCGGGAGACGCAGGAGGCCGATCATGACTGAGCCCGGGCTGAAGGATATCTGGGTCTACCTGTCGGCGTCGCCGCTGATGGGGCTCACCATTACGCTGGTGGCCTACGGGCTGGCTTTCCGGTTATATCAGCGCAGCAATGGTCACCCTCTGGCCAATCCGGTGGTCACTTCCGTGCTGTTGCTGATCGGCCTGCTGTTGGCGACGGGTACTCCGTATAGTGACTATTTCGAAGGCGGGCAGTTTGTGCACTTTCTGCTGGGACCTGCGACGGTGGCCCTGGCGGTTCCGCTCTATCAGCAGCTGTCGCGGTTGCGGCAGCTCTGGCTGCCGGTGGCCATTTCTCTGGTGGCGGGTGTGGTGATCGCGGCTACCAGCTCAATCGGGCTGGCCCGGCTGTTCGGAGGCTCGCTGGAAATACAGATGTCGCTGGCACCGAAATCCGCCACAGCGCCGGTGGCGATGGGGATTTCGGAAAAGATTGGCGGCCTGCCATCGCTGACGGCAGTACTGGTGGTGACCACCGGCATTATTGGCGCCGTGCTGGGCACCAAGCTGTTCGAGTGGGTCCGGGTGCGGGATGACGCGGCCCGGGGTATCGCCATGGGCGTGGCCGCTCACGGTATAGGCACGGCCCGGGCGTTTCAGGTGAACAATCAGATGGGCGCGTTCTCGGGGCTGGCCATGGCTCTGTCTGCATTTGCCACGGCCCTGGTGGTGCCCTGGCTGGTGGATCTTATGGAAACGTGGCTGCCGGTCTGAGCGGGCCGGACGACAACAACTCTCAGGGTGAGGAAAACCATGCAAACCAAGTACGTACTTGATGAGGATCGCATTCCCCGATACTGGTACAACCTGCAGGCCGATTTCCCGGAGCCTTTGCCGGCGGTGCTGCATCCGGGCAGCCAGCAACCGATTACTGCGAGCGATCTTGAGCCTCTGTTTCCCCAGGCGCTGATTGAACAGGAGGTGTCCACCGAGCGGGAAGTCGAGATTCCGGAGCCGGTTCGGGATGTCTACCGCCTGTGGCGCCCGGCGCCCATGTACCGGGCCCATGGTCTGGAAAAAGCGTTGGGCACACCGGCAAAGATTTTCTACAAGTATGAGGGGGTGAGTCCGGCGGGCAGTCACAAGCCCAATACCGCGATACCGCAGGCCTTCTACAATCGGGAAGCGGGTATCCGGACCCTGACCACCGAAACCGGGGCCGGTCAGTGGGGCACGTCACTGTCGTTTGCCGGATCCCTGTTTGATCTGGATGTCACGGTGTTTCAGGTCCGGGTGTCCTATAACCAGAAACCCTATCGTCGGGCGGTCATGGAAACCTACGGAGCCCGGTGTGTGCCTTCCCCGTCAGAACTGACAGAGTTCGGTCGCAAGGTGCTGGCCGAGACCCCGGAACATACCGGCAGTCTGGGGATTGCCATTTCCGAGGCGGTGGAGCTGGCGGCACAGGATCCGGGTACCAAGTACGCCCTGGGGTCGGTACTCAACCATGTGCTGCTGCACCAGACCGTGATTGGGCTGGAAGCCATGGAGCAGATGGAGATGGCCGACTGCTGGCCGGATGTCATCGTGGGCTGTACCGGGGGTGGCTCCAACTTCGCGGGTATTGCCTTCCCGTTCATGGGGCATGCCCTGCGGGGCGGTGAAAAGTCACGGATTGTGGCGGTGGAACCCTCGGCCTGTCCGACGCTCACTCGCGGCAGGTATGCCTATGATTATGGCGACACCGCGCACATGACGCCGTTGACCAAGATGCACACCCTGGGCTCCGGTTTCACGCCGCCGGGCTTCCATGCCGGTGGTCTGAGGTATCACGGCATGGCGCCAATGGTGTCTCACGCCAGTGAACTGGGCCTGTTTGATGCCGTTTCCTACACTCAGCGCGAATGCTTCGAAGCCGGCGTGCTGTTTGCCCGCCACGAGGGCATTGTGCCTGCGCCGGAAGCCAATCATGCCGTCAAGGGCGCGATTGAGGAGGCACTGCGGTGCAAGCGTGAGGGCCGGGACGAGGTCATTCTGTTCAACCTCTGTGGTCATGGCCACTTTGATATGGCGGCGTACACCTCGTACTTCGCCGGCGAACTGCACGACCACGAGTACGATGAGCAGGAGCTGGCGATGGCCCTGTCCGGCCTGCCATCGGTCAGCGGCTGATCAGGCCGGCAGCACAGGGCCTGTGTTGCCGGCGGTTGTATTGGGGGCTGGTTGTGCCGGTTTGCAGGTCATCCAGGCTCAGTCATCCCGTTTGATGCGAACCGGTTCCAGCTCGCCTTTGCGGAACTCCAGTTCCAGCTCTCGACCGGTGTCGTCTTCACCTTCCACCTCGACTTCTCCGCGACGGTCGACCTTGATTTCATCCACGGTCGCCATGCCTTCATTGGTGGCGGCCTCAAGGTAGTCCTGGATTTCGCCGGCACTCAGGCCGTAGGGTTCGCGCTCGTATTTGCGGCGCTCTTCCTTGCGGATGGTGCCATCACCGTTCATGTCCAGTTCAACGTACCAATCGTTCATCCAGCCTTCCAGCTCAATATCATCATAGCCTCCGTCGCTGAACTCGACGCTGCGGAACTGGGTGATGCCGTAGTCTGTTCCCTGGGACAGTATGCGGTCCGCCTGGGAGGGAGACGTCTGGGCGATCGCCATGGGGGCGGTTGCCAGGCCGGTGATCAGGGTCAGTGTCATCAGTTTTTTCATGGTCAGCTCCTTGTGTCTGCCGATATGATGGATACAACGGGTGGCGGAGTGCTTCTGCCACCAGCGTGATGCCAGATTACCCCGGTGCATCTGACACCGGCGTGAGCAACTCATTCATCAACCGTTCATGTGGCTTTTGGGATCATTAACCCCATGAAACATCAGGAACCAAACCTCATCCCCCGGGACCGTTTTTCCCGACGTCTGCTGCTGGTATTTGGGCTGGCGCTCTGCCTGCCGTTTACCCTGCAGATGGCGGCGGCTGATGACGATGAGTGGCGCAAGCTTCACCGTGAGGTGGAAGCCGGCCGCATCAAGCCCCTGGGTGACATCATGGACAGCCTTCAGCAGGACTGGAAAGGCGATGTCATTGATGTCGATATTGAAAAGGAGGATGGCCGTATCCTGTATGAGATCGAACTTCTGGGGCCGGAGGGACAGGTGGCCGAGTTCGAGATTGATGCCCGCACCGGCGAAGTGCTGGAAGTCGAAGGCAGGAACCTGCGGTCCATGGAGCGACAATGAAGATACTGCTTGTGGAGGATGACCAGGCTCTGGCCAATGGTCTGGCGCGCACACTCAAGGATGCCGGCGTGCTGGTGGAAGTGGCTGGTGACGGCCGCCAGGCGGATTTTCTTGTGTCTACAGAGTGTTACGACGCAGTGGTTCTCGATCTCGGGCTGCCGGACGGTAACGGCACCCAGTGGTTGTCCCGCTGGCGGGAGCAGGGCATTGATCTGCCGGTACTGATCCTGACCGCCCGGGAACGCTGGTCGGACAAGGCCGCCGGTTTTTCAGCGGGGGCTGATGACTATGTCACCAAGCCCTTTGAAACCGCCGAGGTGCTGTTCCGCCTGCGGGCGTTGGTGCGCAGGGCTCACGGCCACTCCCACCCGGTACTGAATGTGGGCGACATTGCCCTGGACACCCATGCCGGCCAGGTCACCCGTTCCGGAATGCCGGTTTCCCTTACCGCCCAGGAATTTCGCCTGTTGTCGCACCTGATTCACGCTGCTCCGCGCATTGTCAGCCGTATCGAGTTGTCAGAGCATGTCTACGACGGCGACCAGGAGCCGGACTCCAACGTCATTGATGTCCAGGTCAGCCGGCTGCGCCGCAAACTCGGCAGTGAAGCCATTGAAACCATACGCGGCCAGGGCTATCGGATGATGGGCCAGGCGGAGGACGCGGGATGATGCCACCTCTGCGCCAGTGGCCGGTGGCAACACGTATGCTGGTCTCCGCCCTGGTGCTGGTGTCACTGGTACTGCCGCTGGCCGGTGGCCTGTTGGCCTGGAATTTCCGCGAAGCGGTGAACACGGCGTTCAATGATCGCCTGGAGTCCCTGCTGGATGTGGTTATTGCCGGTATTGAGTTCACCCCTGGGGGCAACACCCTGGATCCCGGCCCGCAACTGGGCGATCCCCGCTTCGACCGGGTCTACTCCGGCTGGTACTGGCAGCTTTCAGGGGCGGAAGGTTCGGTGGTGACCTCCCGTTCGCTGTGGGATCAGCGATTGCCGGTGGCGTCCGGGAATGGCCTGCGCTGGCAGGAGATGCCCGGCCCCCGGGGGCAGTCCCTGCGGACCCTGACCCGCCAGGTGCGACTACCTGTGTACCCCGACCCGGTCACCGTCACGGTCGCCGGCGATCTTTCCGAAGTAAACGCGCAGGTGGCGCGGTTTCATGCCCTGCTGATCGTGTCGCTGGTGACTCTGGCCGTCCTGTTGCTGGCGCTGATCGCTTTGCAGGTGCGCTGGGGGCTGGCGCCCCTGAGGCGCATCGAGCGCAGCCTGAAGGCGGTGGAATCCGGCCAGCGACAATCCCTGGAGACCCGGTTCCCGGAAGAGCTTGCCCGGCTGGCCAGAGTGATTAACCAGGTGCTGGAGCGGGACCAGCGACTGATTGAGCGGGGCAGGACCACCGCCGGGAATCTGGCCCACGCCCTGAAGACACCGGTGGCTGTCCTGACCAATCTTTGTGAGCAGTTGCCGGCATCCCGACAGGCGGAGTTCCGGGCGGAGCTTGCGAGGCTGAACGATGCCGTACGTCATCACCTGGCGCGCGCCTCGGCCGCCGGCCCGGCCGCCATTGGTGGCGGGGCCAATCTCCGCGATACCCTGACCCCGGTGCTGTCGGCACTGGAAACCCTGGCCGGGCGCCGGGGTATCAACTTCCATCATGGCCTTGAGGTGACAGGGCCGGTTCCGTTCGAACAGCAGGATCTTCAGGAACTGGTCGGCAATCTGCTGGAAAACGCCATTCACTGGGCGAGCGCCCGCGTCAGTCTGCAGGTGTCGGGTGATAGTCAGGCGCTGACGTTGACCGTCGATGATGACGGCCCCGGCATGTCTCCGGAGCAGATCCGGCAGGCGCTGGAGCGGGGTGGCCGGCTGGACGAGGAACGGTCAGGCTCCGGGCTGGGCCTGGCCATCGTTAACGAACTGGTACAGCTCTATGGCGGCCGGATGTCACTGGACCGGTCGCCAGAGCTGAACGGACTTCGGGTGCGGATCGACTTTGTATTCTAGTCCGGGTCCGCAGCCGGTGGCGTCGGGCAATGGAATTCCTCCACCACCCGTCCGTCTTCCACGCTTTCCAGGTGGACATCGAAGCCCCACAGCCGGTGCACGTGGCGGATGACCTCATCGGTATCTCCACCCAGCGGTACCCGGTCCACCGGGATGTGGCGCAGGGTCAGTGAGCGGTCGCCCCGGACATCCACATTCCACACCTGGATGTTGGGCTCCCGGTAACTGAGATTGTACTGCCGGGCCAGTTTCTCCCGCAGGGGCCGATAGCCCGGGTCATCGTGGATGGCCGTGACCGTGTAGTGGTCTTCCAGTTCATCGTTCTCGACGGCAAACAGCTTCAGGTCCCGCATGACTTTCGGAGACAGGAACTGCTGGATGAAACTTTCATCCTTGAAGTTGTGCATGGCGAAATGCAGGGTTTTCAGCCAGTCGCTGCCGGCAATGTCCGGGAACCATTCCCGGTCTTCGTCGGTGGGGGCCTCACAGATCCGGCGCAGGTCGGTGAAGATGGAAAAACCGAGCGTGTAGGGGTTAAGCCCGGAATAGTAAGGGCTGTCGAAAGGCGGCTGGTAGATCACCGCCGAATGGCTCTGCAGGAATTCCAGCATAAAGCCGTCGTTGACCAGCCCCTTGTCGTACATCCGGTGCAGCAATGTGTAGTGCCAGAAGGTGGCCCAGCCCTCGTTCATTACCTGGGTCTGGCGCTGGGGGTAGAAATACTGGCCCAGCTTGCGCACGATGCGCACGATCTCCCGCTGCCAGGTCTCCAGCAACGGCGCGTTCTTTTCGATGAAGTACAGCAGGTTTTCCTGGGGTTCTTCCGGAAAGCGTTTCTGGCGCCGCACCGGGTCTTCGTCCTCATCGGGCTGGGGAATGGTGCGCCACAGGTCGTTGATGCGCCGTTGCTGGTACTCCTCACGCTCTTTCTGTCGCCGGGCCTCCTCGGCAGCGGAAATAGGGGCAGGGCGCTTGTAGCGGTCCACGCCATAGTTCATCAGGGCGTGGCAGGAGTCCAGAATTTCCTCCACTGCCTCCACCCCGTAGCGTTCCTCGCATTCGGCCACGTAGTGGCGGGCAAAGACCAGGTAGTCGATGATGGCGCTGGCGTCGGTCCAGGTGCGGAACAGGTAGTTGCCCTTGAAAAAGGAGTTGTGGCCATAGCAGGCGTGGGCGATGACCAGCGCCTGCATGGGCAGGGTGTTTTCCTCCATGAGGTAGGCGATGCAGGGGTTGGAGTTGATCACGATCTCATAGGCCAGCCCCATCTGGCCCCGCTGGTACCCGCGGGCCGTGTTGAGAAACTGCTTGCCGAACGACCAGTGGTTGTAGCCCACCGGCATGCCCACAGAGCTGTAGGCATCCATCATCTGCTCGGCACTGATCACCTCCACCTGATTGGGGTAGGTGTCCAGGCCGAACTCGGCCGCGCATTCGGCGATGGCCTCGTCGTATTCCCGGATCAGTTCAAAGGTCCATTCGGAGGTGGTGGAAATCGGCGTCCCGGCCGTGGGCTGTTCGCGCTCCGGTGCATTCGGTTGGTCGGCGATACGGCTCATGCGGCTTTCCTCTCGAACAACTGGCGGAACACCGGGTAGATTTCCCCGGCGTCGGCAATCTGCTGCATGGCAAAGCTCTCCGGGAACCGCGCCATGATTTTCTCATATTCGTACCAGAGCATCTGGTGGTCCTGGGGCGTGATTTCGACATAGGCGTAATACTGCACCAGAGGCAGCACCTGCTCGGCCAGCAGCTTGCTGCAGATCGGCGAGTCATCGTTCCAGTTGTCGCCGTCGGAGGCCTGGGCGGCGTAGATGTTCCATTCCGCCGGCGAGTAACGGGCCTCGATGATCTGCTGCATCAGGCGCAGGGCGCTGGAGACAATGGTGCCGCCGGTTTCCCGGCTGTAGAAAAACTCTTCCTCGTCCACTTCCTTGGCACTGGTGTGATGGCGGATGAAGACCACGTCGATCTTCTTGTAGTTTTTCTTCAGGAACAGGTACAGCAGGATAAAGAAACGCTTGGCGATGTCCTTGTGCATCTGGGTCATCGAACCAGACACATCCATCAGGCAGAACATGACCGCGCTGGTGGCCGGCCGTGGCTGTTTGACGTGCTGGCGGTAGCGCAGGTCGATTTCGTCGATGAAGGGAATGCGCCGCACGTTCGCTTTCAGGCGCGCGATCTCTTCCTCCAGAGCCTGAATCTGGTCACTGTGGCAGAATGCCGGGTCCGGTTCATGGGGGGCAGCTTTCAGCTCTGCCAGTTGCTGTTCCAGTTCCCGGATCTTGCGTTTGCGGGCCCCGCCGAGGCCCAGCCGCCGGGCATGGGCGCCACGCAGTGAGCGCACCACATCCAGCTTGGCGGGAACGCCCTGGCTGGTGAAGCCGGCGCGAACGTAGTTGAAGGCTTCGGTGTCCTTGAGCTTTTTGCGGGCGAGGTTGGGCAACTCCAGATCATCGAACAGGAAGTCCAGAAATTCCTCCTGGGTGATCTGGAAGGCGAACTCGTCCATACCCTCGCCGTCCGGGCTGGCCTGGCCGGCACCGGAACCCTGGCCGCCCTCGCCCTGGGGCTTTTCGATGGTGTCGCCGGTGATCCATTCCCGGTTGCCCGGATGGACCATTTCCCGGCGCCCGCCCTGGCCGTGGTGGAACACCGGTTCGTCGATGTCCCGGGTGGGAATGCTGACGCTCTCGCCCCGTTCCACGTCGGTGATCGAGCGTTTGTGAACCGCCTCGCTGACGGCCCGCTTGATGTGATGACGATACCGGCGCAGGAACCGTTCCCGGTTCACTGCGCTTTTGTTCTTGCCGTTCAGACGACGATCGACAATATGCGTCGTGCCCATGGCGAACCTCCTGCCTTAAACGGTCACCGGGTCAGTGGGATTTACGGACCCGCAGGTACCACTCGGCCAGCAGCCGAACCTGTTTCTCGGTGTAGCCGCGATCGACCATGCGCTCGACGAACTGCTTGTGTTTTTTCTGGTCTTCCTGACTGGCTTTGGGGTTGAACGAAATGACCGGCAGCAGGTCCTCTGTGTTGGAGAACATTTTCTTCTCGATCACCGCCCGCAGCTTCTCATAGCTGAGCCAGGACGGATTCTTGCCGCCGTTGTTGGCCCGGGCCCGCAGTACAAAGTTGACCACCTCGTTGCGGAAATCCTTCGGGTTGGAGATGCCGGCCGGCTTCTCGATTTTCTCCAGCTCCTCGTTGATGGAGGCGCGGTCGAGGATTTCGCCGGTGTCCGGGTCCCGGTATTCCTGGTCCTGAATCCAGAAATCGGCGTAGGTCACGTAGCGGTCGAACAGGTTCTGGCCATACTCGCTGTAGCTTTCCAGGTAGGCCGTCTGTATTTCCTTGCCGATAAACTGGACATAGTGGGGCGCCAGGTATTCCTTGATGAAACGCAGGTACCGGTCCTGAATTTCCGCCTGGAACTGCTCCTGCTCGATCTGCTTTTCCAGCACGTACAGCAGGTGCACCGGGTTGGCGGCGACCTCGGTGGTGTCGAAGTTGAACACCTTGGAGAGAATCTTGAAGGCAAAGCGGGTGGACAGCCCGTCCATGCCTTCCATCACGCCGGCCGCGTCCCGGTATTCCTGGATGGATTTTGCCTTGGGATCGGTGTCCTTGATGCTCTGGCCGTCATAGACCTTCATCTTGGAATAGATGCTGGAGTTCTCCGGCTCCTTGATGCGCGAGAGCACCGAGAACTGGGCCAGCATGTCCAGGGTGTCCGGAGCGCAGGGAGCGCCGGACAGCGAGCTGTTGGTGAGCAGCTTGCGGTAGATCTGGATTTCCTCGGTCACCCGCAGGCAGTAGGGCACCTTGACGATGTAGACCCGATCCAGGAAGGCTTCGTTGTGCTTGTTGTTGCGGAAGGTCTGCCACTCGGATTCGTTGGAGTGGGCCAGCACGATGCCATCGAAAGGCACCGAACCCATGCCTTCGGTGGTGTTGTAGTTGCCTTCCTGGGTGGCGGTAAGCAACGGATGCAGCACCTTGATCGGCGCCTTGAACATTTCCACGAATTCCATCAGCCCCTGGTTCGCCTTGCACAGGCCACCGCTGAAGCTGTAGGCATCCGGATCATCCTGGGAGTAGTCCTCCAGCATGCGGATGTTGACCTTGCCCACCAGGGCCGAGATGTCCTGGTTGTTGTCATCGCCGGGCTCGGTCTTGGCCACGCCGATCTGATCCAGTACCGAGGGGTACTTCTTGACCACCCGGAACTGGCTGATGTCGCCGCCGTATTCGTGCAGGCGTTTGACCGCCCAGGGTGACATGATCGAGGTCAGATAGCGGCGGGGTATGCCGTATTCCTCCTCAAGAATCTGGGCATCCTCGGCCGGGTCAAACAGGCTCAGGGGAGATTCGTTTACCGGTGAGCCCTTGATGGCGTGGAACGGCACCTTCTGCATCAGCTGCTTGAGCTTTTCCGCCAGGGACGACTTGCCGCCGCCCACGGGGCCGAGCAGATACAGGATCTGTTTCTTTTCCTCCAGGCCCTGGGCGGCATGGCGGAAGAAGGAGACGATGTTTTCCACGGCGTCTTCCATGCCGTAGAACTCGGAAAATTCCGGGTAACGCTTGATGACCTTGTTGGAAAAGATGCGGGACAGTCGTGGGTCGAGGGAGGTATCCACCAACTCCGGCTCACCGATGGCGATCAGCATACGCTCGGCGGCGGTGGCATAGGCCGCCGGGTCGTTCTTGCAGATCTCCAGGTATTCCTCCAGGGAGTATTCCTCTTCCTGGGTCGCTTCATAGCGGTCTTTGAACTGCTGCAGTATGCTCATGGATGATCCCCCGCTCGCATTGTTATCTGCCTGTTAACTCACGCAATTTCCCCGTTGCTTGTCTGGCCGCCTCTCCGGGCGGTCGGTGTCTGGTTATGGATGGAAGAAATGGCAGGGCCGGGACGGGATTGTCTGGAGCAAATCCCGCGGCCCTTTAACCTGAGCTTAGATCAGGGTACGGGTCTTGGACAGTTGGCGGAGCTATTAGGTTCATTAAATTATGTTACCGGCCCGCCGGAGGGATCACTTCCTGATCAGCCGGAATACGCTCTCAGAGGCGCCGTTAAGCAGGCCACGGCGCTTGGCGAACGGGTTGTCCCGGGGCAGGTCGTTGCTGCGGATGTGGGTGATTTCGTAATCTTCGCCGTAGAGTTCGTAGACTTCTTCATTGGTCACGTTGAACGGCGGGCCTTTCATCTCCCCACTGTTGTAATCGAGCGTCACCAGCAGAATCTCCGTACCATCCGGGATCACCGCTGTCAGGTGTTCGACGTAGCTTTTGCGCATTTCCGGGGGCAGGGCGATCAGCGCGGCCCGGTCATAGACCAGACGGATGTGCCGGAGGTCGTCCGGAACCAGCTGAAAGAAATCGCCACACCACAGTTGCAGGTTGTCATGCTGGAAAACCGTGAATGGCTCGCCCGGGTGTACCTTGGCTTTCTCGCCAGCTTCCTCAAAGAAGTCCTTGCAGGCAATCTCGCTCAGCTCGACACCGATCACCGGATGGCCGCGGTCGTGCAGCCACCACATGTCGTGGGCCTTGCCGCACAGTGGCACGAATACCGCGTCTGTACCCTGGCCGGCCAGTTCCGTCCAGTGCTCATACAGATACTCATTCACGGTGCCCTGGTGAAAGCCGATTTCGTCTCTCTGCCAGCGCTTGTGCCAGAATTCATGCTCCATATTGGTCCTCCGGAAGTTGATCGTTTTCCTCAGTCTAACTTAGTCTGACGGTTTACCGGATTGGGAGTCGAGTGAAAATCATGAAAACCGTATTTCTGGATGCCACCACTCTGGGTGAGGATGTTGACCTGTCTCCGATTGAGCGGGTCGTGGGCTCCATCACCTGCCATGACCGAACGGCACCGGACCAGGTCGTCGAGCGCATGCGCGGTTTTGATACCGTGCTGGTGAACAAGGTCGTGCTTGGCCGCGAGCATTTTGAAGCCTGCCCCGAGGTGCGCACCATTGCCGTGGTGGCTACCGGTGTGAACAACATCGACATGGAGGCTGCCCGGGACCACGGCATCGAGGTTCTGAACGTCAACCGGTATGGCCGTTCCACCGTGGCCCAGCATACGCTGGCGCTGATTCTGGCGCTGGCCACCCGTCTGCTCGATTACAACCGGGATGTCCGGAACGGTCTCTGGGAGAAAAGTGACATGTTCTGCCTGATGGGGCATCCCATCATGGAACTGGAAGGCAAGACCATCGGCATCGTCGGCTACGGTGATCTGGGGCAGGGCGTGGCCGAACGGGCAGAAGCCTTTGGGATGAACGTAGTACTGGGCTGCCGTCCGGGACAGTCGCCCGGGGAAGTGGACGGCTATCGGCGGGTACCACTGGATGAACTGCTGGCCGAGGCCGATGTGCTGTCCCTGCACTGCCTTCTGACCGACGAGACCCGGAACATGATCGGCGAACGGGAGCTGGCGATGATGAAACCCCAGTCCCTGCTAATCAATACCAGTCGCGGGGGGCTGGTGGATGAAGCGGCGCTGGCACAGGCCCTGCGGGCCGGGCGCATTGGTGGCGCCGGTTTCGATGTGCTGACCGAGGAGCCGCCGCGTCATGGTAACCCGCTGCTGGCGGATGACATTCCCAACCTGATCATCACGCCGCACTCGGCCTGGGCCAGTCGGGAGGCTCGCCAGCGGATTGTGGACATCACCGCATCCAATCTCGAATCCGTCGCCAGCACTGCCGGTTAATGGCGGGGCTGGCCAGCGGCGGGTATCTGGTGGATACTCGGCCCAAAGGACTGACAAAACAGGGCGTCGTGTGACTTCCATTCAGGTAAAAGAACGGCTTCAGGCCGCTGAAAACTGGATACTGGCCAATCCCAACCCGCCGGAGCGCTGGCCCTGGACCTGGCTCTACAAAGTGGGTCGGTCACTGTATGCCCTGGTTCGGGACGTCATCAGCGGTCAGTTGACCCTGCACGCCATGAGCCTGGTGTACACCACCCTGCTGAGCATTGTGCCTCTGTTGGCCCTGAGCTTTTCGGTGCTCAAGGCGTTGGGCGTGCACCAGCGCATGGAGCCGTTTCTCTATCAGTTCTTTGAGCCCATGGGCAGCCAGGGCCTGGAGCTGGCCGAGCGCATCCTTGGGTTCGTGGATAACATGAAGGTTGGGGTGCTGGGCTCGGTGGGCCTGGCACTGCTGGTATATACGGTTATCTCCCTGGTCCAGAAGATCGAGCGCTCGTTCAACATGATCTGGCGGGTGCCGCAGATGCGCTCGCTGTCGCAGCGCTTCAGTAACTACCTGAGCGTGATCATGGTGGGGCCGTTGCTAATGGTGTCGGCGATTGGCGTGACCGCCACCATTTTCTCATCCAGCCTGGTTCAGCAGGTGATGGAGATCGAACCCTTCGGTTCGCTGATCGTGTTTGCCAGCCGGTTCACCCCCTTCTTCCTGGTGGTGGGGGCTTTCACCTTTGTCTACATCTTCATCCCGAATACCCGGGTGAAGCTGCGCTACGCCTTTACCGCCGGCCTGGTGGCGGGTGTTTCCTGGCAGGCAGCGGGGATGGTGTTTGCCTCGTTCGTTGCCGGATCGGCCCGTTATGCCGCCATTTATTCGGGGTTTGCCGTCGGTATTATTCTGCTGATCTGGACCTACCTGAACTGGATGATCCTGCTGCTGGGAGCCAGCCTGGCTTTTTACCTGCAGAACCCGGGGTCGGTGGCGCGCTACCGGGATATCCAGATGTCACCGGAACTGCAGGAGCGGGTGGGGCTGACAATGATGTGGCTGGTGGCCCGCCCGTTCAGCCGGGGGGAGCCACCGCCCCAGCAGGAAGCACTGGAGCAGGAACTGCGGATACCCGGTGAGGTCACCCGCAGGATCAGCGACAAGTTGATCCGGTCGGGCCTGCTCAACCTGGCCGGTCGGGATGGTGACCGGCTGGTGCCCGGGCGCTCTTTACAGCTGGTGAGTATTGGTGATGTGCTGCAGGCCGTGCGTCACGATGAGGATCGGGTGGTTGACCGGCTGCCGGGAGCCCAGGTGCCGGGGGTGCTCAAGGATGTCGGCCCCGGCCGGGAAGACATCAGTTTTGCCAGCCTGCTGGAACAGGAGACATCAGCCCCGGGAGGGCGGTGATTTGCTCTCTTCCAACATGGTCTGAACGGCTGCCTGTATGGAGACCACCTGCTGCTCCGGCAGACGTATGCTGCTGCGCAATTCCTCTTCGGGCAGATTACGTTGCCGGGCATGACGCAGCACTTCCCGGGAGCCCAGAAGTAACGCCTGAGTCAGCATCGAGTGGGGCTGCCTGGGGGCTGGTCGCTCTGCCGCCATCAGCCAGGCATGGTATTTCGGGGGCAGGGCCCAGGCGTTGGCCAGCAACTGACAGACCCGCCACTGATAACGGGACAGTGCAGTCTGCAAGGCCGCCGGAGAGGGCTCACTGCCGCGTCTCTGGCCTCTGCTGATTCTGCACAGCTCACGGCGTATGGTCAGATAAGCCAGCGCCGGCAGGAGCGCCACCATGAAATGGGCACTGGAATCCTCCCGGCGGTAGCCGGCAATCATTTCACAGGCGCAGCCACAGGCCAGCCCCCAGCGCCAGGTCCGCTGGGCAAACAGCGCTTCCCGGCTGTTGCGGGCGGCCATCATGGGCCGCATGACCGCGGCGGTTATGACATTTCGAATGCCATCCACGCCCAGAACAAAGACGGCGTGGTCCACGGATTCAATGGGCTGATCGCCCGGGCGAAAATAGGGGCTGTTGGCCATCAACAGCAACTGCTCGGTTAGCGACGGGTCGCTCTGGATGGTTCGGGTTACGGCCCGACGGTCGGCATGGTCGCTGGCCAGGGCGCGCATGACGCCGGGCAGGCTCCAGGGTTTACGGGGCAGCTCTTCGAGCTGGCGGTTGTCGAGCCGCTGTTCCAGCTCAGCCAGCAGACTTTCCTGAATGGGATCAGCGGCCCTGAGCTGGTGAGGTTCGGCATCGAGCAACCAGCAGAACAGGTTGCTCTCCAGATGTTCGACGATGGCTTTTCGGCGGGCGCTATCCCCGACTGGTGTCGGGGGGGAGTCCGGGTTAAACAGGCGGGGTTGCCAGTCTGCGGCGGGCGGGTGTCGCTTTGCCAGCGCATCGGTTATCCACGATAAAAAGCCAGGCATCCATTGCCTCCGGACGAACGCGTACACAATTACAATTGAAGAATCCGGCAGACAGTATAGAGACGGAATCGTGCATTGCACAGTGCCCGATCTGGCTTCAGATATCCCCCCAAAGCCACTGGCAGAGTGCCAGCGCGGCCACGGGCGCGGTTTCCGTACGCAGTACCCTGGGCCCGAGTGCGACCGGCAGGAAGCCCTGTTGCTGGGCCTGTTCGATCTCGCCGGCGCTGAGCCCACCTTCGGGGCCAATCATCAGCGCGACGCTGGCCGGCTGGTCCAGTTGTCCCAGCGATTGCTCCGTGCGGTGATGCAGTACCAGCCGGACATCGCAGTCCTGGCTATGTGCCAGCCAGCCGTTGATATCCATGACCGGATGGATCTGCGGGACCCTCGCGCGGCCGCATTGTTCCGCCGCGCTGATCGCCACCTGGCGCCAGTGCCGCAGGCGTTTTTCCTCACGGTCGCCCCGGAGTTTTACGTCGCAGTGTTCGGTGCTCAGGGGGACAATGTCGCTGACCCCCATTTCGACGGCCTTCTGCACGGCATAATCCATCCGGTCGCCTTTGGACAGGGTCTGGCCCAGCACGATGCGTAAAGGTGATTCGGTACGATTGGGCACGACCTCGGAGACATCCACACAGACCTGCTTCTTGCCGGCGTCGGTGATCACCGCCCGATAGTCATTGCCGTCACCGTTAAACAGCAGCAACTCCTGACCGGGCTGCATGCGCAGCACCCGTCCCACGTGATGGGCAGCGGATTCGTCCAGTTCGCAGTGGCCGCTGCTCAGAGGTGTGTCCGTGTAGATTCTGGGTATGCGCATCGGTTTTCAGTCTCGGGTTGCGATATCAATGCCTTCGCCCGCTACCTGGCCCAGATGACGGATCTGCTCCTCCGTGATCACATAGGGTGGCATGAAGTAGACGACATTCCCCAGCGGGCGCAGCAGTGACTGTCGCGTCAGCGAGTGCTGATACACCCGGATGCCGCGCCGTTCCTGCCAGGGGAAGGGCGTTTTACTGGCCTGGTCTTTGACCATTTCCACAGCCAGTGTCATGCCATGCTGGCGGATGTCGCCCACATGGGGGTGATCCGCCAGGTGGGCCACAGACTCTGCCATGGTGTTTGCCAGGTAGCGGTTGTTTTCAATGACATTATCATCCCGGAAGATGTCCAGCGTTGCCAGTGCCACAGCACAACCGATGGGGTTGCCGGTGTAGCTGTGGCTGTGCAGGAAGGCCCGGAGCGTCTCATAGTCGTCGTAGAAAGCGTTATAGACGTCATTGGTGGTCAGCACCACGGACAGGGGCAGGTAGCCGGCGGTCAGGCCCTTGGACAGGCACATGAAATCCGGTGTGATGCCGGATTGCTCGCAGGCGAACAGGGTGCCGGTGCGGCCAAAGCCGACGGCAATCTCATCGGCGATCAGGTGCACGCCATAGCGGTCACAGGCTTCGCGCAGTTTGGTGTGGTAGATCGGGTGGTGCATGCGCATACCGCCGGCGCACTGAATTAATGGTTCCACCACCACGGCGCAGATTTCTTCGTGCTTCTCGGCCAGCAGCTGTTCCATGGCTTCGAACTGACGCAGGGCGTACTCTTCATCGGTTTCGCCCGCTTCCTTGTTAAAGGCATCGGGAGAGGGGGCGGTAAGCACTTCCATCAGCAGCGGCTGGTAGGTGTCCTTGTACAGGGCGACATCGCCCAGGGCGAGGGCGCCCAGGGTTTCGCCGTGGTAGCTGTTGGACAGGTTCACGAAGTTTTTCTTGCCTGGCTTGCCGTGGTTTTTCCAGTAGTGGTAGCTCATCTTCAGAGCCGCTTCGATGGCCGAGGAGCCGTTGTCAGCGTAGAAGCACTTGTCCAGGCCTTCCGGGGTCACCTCAATCAGCCGCTCGGAGAGCTCCACCACCGGCTCATGGCTGAACCCGGCCAGAATGACGTGCTCCAGTTTGCCAATCTGGTCCTGTATGGCCGCGTTGATCCGGGGGTTGGCATGGCCGAACAGGTTAACCCACCAGGAACTGACCGCATCGATATAGCGGTTGCCCTCAAAGTCCTCCAGCCAGACGCCTTCGCCCTTTTTGACGGGAATCAGCGGCAGGCTTTCGTGGTCTTTCATCTGGGTGCAGGGGTGCCATACAGACTTGAGGTCGCGGGCTACGAGGTCGGCGTTTCGCATGGGAGTCTCCGGTTTTTGTTCGGGGTCGCTGTTAACCTTGGCGAATACTACAGTTAACAGCGAGCCCGGAAAAGACCTTCTGATGTGCCTGATAAGCGGTTGCAGACCTTTCGGGGGCTGGTGCGCACTTTCCCGGAAACGATAGAATCTTCGTGCAGAGGTCGTCAGTCGGCCTGTTAAGCCCGGGGGGCGGAGGAAGCATGCTGGAAACACTGGAAACCGGTCTGAAACCCTGGCTCTGGCCGGGCCTGTCTGCCATCTTTGCGGTGGTGGCTACGTATGTTGTGTATCGCCTCGCCCTTGCCCTGGTGCGCCACTTCTTCTCCTCCCGGACCGTTCTGAGACTGTTCCTTGATGCGGCCGACCGGGCCCTGGGGCTGGTAGTCAGTCTGCTGGCGCTCAGTGGCGCCCTGAAGGCGGCCCCGGATGACCTGCCGCTGATTGAAAACGTGCAGCAGATCACCACACTGCTGCTGGTGCTGGCGATGACCTGGGCATCCGTGCGACTGACGTCGGCGATCGGTGAGGTCATTGTGGCCCTCAACCCGGTGCTTGAGGGGCAATGGAAGCGGGCGCGCAAAGTGGAAACCCAGACCCGCTTTCTGGTGCGGGCGCTGAACATCCTGATCGTGATCATCGGTTTCGGGGCCGCCCTGATGACCTTTGATTCGGTTCAGCACATGGGCGCCAGTCTGCTGGCCTCGGCCGGTGTCGGTGGTCTGATCCTGGGCTTCGCGGCCCGGCCGGTGCTCAGTAACCTGCTGGCCGGCATGCAGATCGCGTTGACGCAGCCCTTCCGCATCGATGACGTGATTCATGTGCAGGGCGAATGGTGCTGGGTGGAAGAGGTGACCGCCACCTATGTGGTGGTGCGGGTCTGGGACCTTCGCCGGCTGGTGATTCCCCTGCAGTGGTTTATCGAGAATCCGTTCCAGAACTGGTCACGCAACAGCTCCGATCTGCTGGGGACCGTCTTTATCTGGGTGGATTACACCATGCCGGTGGAGGCGTTACGGCAGGAATTCCGCCGTCTGCTGGCCCATTCCAACCTCTGGGATGGCAAGGTGGCGACGGTGCAGGTCACCGATACCAGTGATCAGGCCATGCAGGTGCGTTTTCTGATGAGTGCCTCGGATTCCAGTCGGAACTGGGATCTGAGGTGTGCGGTACGGGAGGGGCTGGTGACCTTCATTCAGGAAAACTATCCGGCCCAGTTACCCCGGTTGCGGGCCAGGTTGGTGGACGACCCGGAAGCCTGAGCCGCCCACCGCTCTGTCAGTGCGACAGCACCCGGGAAAGGAACGCCTGGGTCCGCTCGTTCTGGGGATTGTCAAACACGTCGGCGGGCTTGCCCTGCTCGACAATCTGACCTTCATGGATGTAGATCACCCGGTCCGCCACTTCCCGTGCGAACCCCATTTCATGGGTAACCACCATCATGGTCATGCCTTCCCTGGCCAGCTCCCGCATGACATCGAGCACTTCGCCGATCATTTCCGGGTCCAGCGCGGAGGTGGGCTCGTCAAACAGCATCAGCCGCGGTTCCATGGCCAGGGCCCGGGCGATGGCGACACGCTGCTGCTGGCCACCGGACAGCTGGCTCGGGTATTTGTCGGCCTGGTTGCCGATGCCCACCCGGTCCAGCAGCCTCTCGGCGGTGGCGTTGGCCACGGTCTGGGAGGTGCTCTTGACCTTCATGGGTGCCAGCATCACGTTCTTGCGCACGGTCAGGTGCGGGAACAGATTGAACTGCTGGAACACCATGCCCACTTCCTTGCGGATTTCGGCCAGCGATTTCTGGTTGCCGCCTTTAGGGGCCAGGGCGTGGCCGTCGACCACCAGTTTGCCGTTTTCATACTCTTCAAGACCATTGACGCAGCGGATCAGGGTGGACTTGCCGGAGCCACTGGCGCCGATAATCACCACCACTTCGCCCTGTTCGACGGTCAGGTCTATGTTTTTCAGGACATGCAGCTTGCCGAAGTACTTGTTCATGCCCTTCATTTCTACGATCTGAGTCATGGGTACCTTTCCTTCAGACAGAAGCCACGCCGCGACGCTCAAGCAGACGCAGTATCAGGGACAGTGACAGGGTGATTGCCAGGTAGAGCAGCGCCACCACAAAATACACCTCGAAAGCGGTGAAAGTGTTGGCGATGTACACCTGGCCCTGACGGACCAGTTCGCCCACGCCAATCACCGAGAACAGCGAGGTGTCCTTGATGCTGACAATGGCCTGGTTGCCCAGAGGCGGGATCATGCGTCGGAAAGCCTGGGGCCAGATAACGGACCAGAAGGTCTGGGTACGGGAAAGGCCCAGTGACAGGCCGGCTTCGGACTGGCCTTTGTCGATGGACTGGACGCCGCCCCGGACGACTTCAGAGATATACGCGCCGGAGTTCAGGGCGATGGCCGCGATACCGGCGGTCAGGGGGTCGATGGGACCACCGATCAGGTCCGGCAGGCCGTAGAAGATGAACAGCACCTGCACCAGGATGGGGGTGCCCCGGAATACTTCGATGTAAGCGGTTGCCGGCCAGCGCAAGAACCATTTTCTGTTAATGCTCAGCAGTCCGAAAATGATGCCCAGGACAAAGCCGATGAGCAGACCACCGAAGGAAATCAACAGTGTGTAGGGAATCCCCTTGAGGAGGTAGGGGATCGCGTCGATGGCAGCTTGCCAGTCGAACTGAAACGTGGATTCCACGGTCAACGTCTCCGCAGGAGGTTGGGATCAGGAACTGCCGGGGCCAGGTGCCCCGGCGTCAGAGGTTGGATTGTGAGTGTCTGGCTTACATGCCTTCAGGCATGGGGCCGAACCACTTCTCGTAGATGGTTTTGTAGGTACCATCTTCTTTGATGGAGGCGAGGGCTTCGTTGACCTCGTCTACCCACTCACTGCCTTCAACCAGGGCAATACCATACTGCTGGCCTTCGTACAGCGGGCCGACCGTGGTCACTTTACCGTCACCCTTGGTGCGGGCGAAGTAGCCAACGTTGGGGGCGTCATAGAAAACGGCGTCAATGGCCTGGGACATCAGGGCCATGTACATGTCGGAGCTGCCCGGGTACGGGGTGACACCATCGTCTTCGTCCAGGTTGGCCATCAGGTAGTCATAGGAGGTACTACCGATCTTGGTGCCGACCTTCATGCCTTCCAGGTCGCTGAGTTCATCAACGTCGCTGCCCTGACGTACCAGAATCCGCAGACCGGAATCGTAGTAGGGATCGGAGAAGTCGACGATCTCTTCACGCTCATCAGTGATGGTGATGCCGGCGATGGCAATATCCACATTACCGGTCTGGAGCGCCGGGATAATGCCATTGAAGTCCATGGTGTTCAGGTCGATCTCGAAGCCCGCGCGGTCGGCCACTTCACGGATGATCTCCATGTCGAAACCGATCATCTTGCCGGTTTCCTGGTCCATCATCTCAAAGGGAACAAAGCTGGGGTCGGTTACCACCCGGAGGGTTTCCGCGTTGACAGCGGTGGTGGCAACGGTAAGAGCCAGGCCTGCGCCCAGTGTTTTCAACCAGTTGGTGCTCATGGTGTCTCCTTTTCATGCGTTATAGTGCTCCCTCCACCCGATAAGGCGGACCGCGAAAACACCAGGGGGTACCCGTGCTCCGCGGGGAGCGTTTCTTGGGGTGTAACGGGGGTAGTGTAGAACAGAAAAGGATGATGTGCAGGAAATCAGGCGGTTAGCCCCCGAACCCGTGGGTGGGGAATTCGGGAGCTAAACAACTCAGAATGCGATCTTCTGGCGATCACCAATACCGAGGTTTTTCCAGATGTTAAGGCTGGGCTGGGCCTGGTTGAGCGTGTAGAAGTGGAGTCCGGGTGCGCCGGCCTTGAGCAGACGTTCACACATGCGGGTGACCACTTCCTCGCCGAACTGGCGGATGCTGTCGCTGTCGTCGCCGTAGGCTTCCAGCTGCTTGCGGATCCAGCGGGGGATCTCGGCACCACACATGTCGGAGAACCGCACCAGGTTGGAGAAGTTGACGATGGGCATGATGCCCGGCACCACAGGAATGGTGACGCCCATCTTCTCCAGGCGGTCGATGAAATAGAAATAGCTGTCCGCATTGAAGAAGTACTGGGTGATGGCGCTGTTGGCGCCGGCCTGTACCTTGCGGGCAAAGTTGTTCAGATCATCTTCCGCGCTGCGGGCCTGGGGATGGAACTCCGGGTAGGCAGCCACTTCCAGGTTGAAGTGATCGCCGCTGTGTTCGCGGATGAATGCCACCAGCTCGTTGGCGTAACGCAACTCACCGGAAGCCCCCATGCCTGAGGGCATGTCGCCCCGAAGGGCGACGATCCGGTTGATGCCGTTTTCCTTGTAGAGATCGAGCAGCTCACCGATTTCCTGGCGGGTGCCACCCACGCAGGACAGGTGAGGGGCCGTGGAAATGCCCTGCTTGTGCAGATTGACCACGGTCTCGATGGTGCGATCCCGGGTCGAGCCACCGGCACCGAAGGTGACCGAGAAAAAGTCCGGCCCCACTTCGGCCAGCTTATCCCGGGTTGCCTGCAGTTTTTCCTTGCCCTGGTCTGTCTTGGGTGGGAAAAACTCAAAGCTGAAGCGTCGTTTGAATTGCTTCTGGGATTCCATGATGTCGTCCGCTTAGTACCTGTAGCTTTCCGGCTTGTACGGGCCTTCGACCGGTACACCGATGTATTGCGCCTGCTCCGGTGTCATTTTGGTGACCACGCCACCAAAGCCTTCCACCATGGCACGGGCCACTTCCTCATCCAGTTGCTTGGGCAGCACCTGAACGTAGATGCCCTTGGCGCGGGATTCTTCCGGCAGGTCGCCGAACTTGCGCTCGAACAGGTACATCTGGGCCAGCACCTGGTTGGCGAAGGAGCCGTCCATGATCCGGGATGGGTGGCCGGTGGCGTTGCCCAGGTTCACCAGGCGACCTTCGGACAGCAGGATCAGGTGATCGTTGGTGGCCTTGTCGCGGTAGATCACGTGGACCTGGGGTTTAACTTCGTCCCATTCCCAGTTCTTGCGCATGTAGGCGGTGTCGATTTCGTTGTCGAAGTGGCCAATGTTGCACACCACTGCGCCGCTCTTGAGGGCCTTGAGCATGTTGGCATCGCACACGTTGACGTTACCGGTGGTGGTGACCAGCAGGTCGGTAGCGCCCAGCAGGTCGGCGTTGATGCCCTGTTCGGTGCCGGTGTTGACGCCGTCCAGGTAGGGGGAGACCACTTCGTAGCCGTCCATGCACGCCTGCATGGCGCAGATCGGGTCGGCTTCGGTCACTTTCACGATCATGCCTTCCTGACGCAGGGAGGCGGCGGAGCCTTTGCCGACGTCGCCATAGCCAATAACCAGCGCTTTCTTGCCCGACAGCAGGTGGTCGGTGGCGCGCTTGATGGCGTCGTTCAGGCTGTGGCGGCAGCCGTACTTGTTGTCATTCTTGGACTTGGTTACCGAGTCGTTGACGTTGATTGCCGGCACTTTCAGGGTGCCCTCGCGCAGCATTTCCTGCAGGCGGTGAACACCGGTGGTGGTTTCCTCGGTGACGCCGTGGCAGTTGGCCAGCACTTCGGGGTATTCGTCGTGTAGCATGGCGGTCAGGTCGCCGCCATCGTCCAGGATCATGTTCGGTTCCCAGCCATCGACATCGGCGCCGATGGTTTTGCGCAGGCACCACTCGTATTCTTCGTCGGTTTCGCCTTTCCAGGCGAACACGGGAATGCTCTGGGCGGCGATGGCAGCGGCGGCCTGGTCCTGGGTGGAGAAGATGTTGCAGGAGGACCAGCGCACGTTGGCACCCAGTTCCACCAGCGTCTCAATGAGGACGGCGGTCTGGATGGTCATGTGGATGCAGCCCATGATGTTGGCGCCTTTCAGCGGCTGCTCACCCTTGTACTTGTCGCGCAGGGTCATCAGTGCCGGCATTTCACCTTCGGCAATCTTGATTTCCTTGCGGCCCCAGTCGGCGAGTTCAATGTCGCGGACTTTGTAGTCGTCGAAGTTGTTCGGAGTGCTCATTGGGTTCTCCTGTCAGTTCTTTTCAGCCTTCGGAGTTTTGATCCTCCGGCTGTTGATTTGGGTGCCGCGGGAGTCGGGCTTTGCTTTCGCGGAACCGCTACAAGCACCCCTTCGGGGTCCGGCCAGCAATCATAGATTGCTGTCGTTCGGCTGCGCATGAAGCTCTGCTTCATAAACGCTTGCCTCACCCCTGTGCGCTTGTTTCAGGCCATCCCTGGCCTTCGACATTCCGCAAAAGCAAAGCCCGACTCCCTCGTTAAATTCTTGGCGTAGGCGCTCTTGTTTACGCCGTTAAATTCCATTCAGGCCTCTCCATTTTCAATTTGGAAAGGCTTTCTCTCTGGTAAGCCCTCACCGAAAGCAGCGGAGCGGTGATGAGGGATGGCCTTCGGGGACTGTTGAGGGCCATGGACGGCCCGAAACAAGCGCACATGGATGTGCTCGTAGCGTGTCCCCGGAGGCCATCGCTCAGCGCCGTCACCGCTAAAGTCGCGGGCTCCTCAAACCAAAACTCAGAGGCCAGACCCGGACCGCTCAATCCCGGATGCATCCCGAAGTGCCTCGGCACGGTCGGTTTTCTCCCAGGGGAAGGCGGTGAACGTCTCGCCACCAACGGTCATCTCGAACGGCTCGCGGCCAAAGTGTCCGTAGGCGGCTGTCTGCTGGTACATCGGGTGCAGCAGGTCCAGCATCCGTGTAATGGCATACGGGCGCAGGTCGAAGGTGTCACGGACCAGTTCGATGATCCGGTCATCGCTGATCCTGCCGGTGCCGAAGGTGTTCAGCGAGATGGACGTCGGCTGGGCCACGCCGATGGCGTAGGACACCTGGATTTCGCACTTGTCGGCCAGGCCGGCAGCGACGATGTTCTTGGCCACGTAACGGCCGGCATAGGCTGCAGAACGGTCCACCTTGGACGGGTCCTTGCCGGAGAAGGCGCCGCCGCCGTGACGGGCCATGCCGCCGTAGGTGTCGACGATGATCTTGCGGCCGGTCAGGCCACAGTCGCCTACCGGGCCACCGATGACAAACTTGCCGGTCGGGTTGATGTGGAACTGGGTATCCTTGTGCAGCAGTTCCGGCGGCAGGGTGTTCTTGATGATCAGCTCCATCACCGCTTCGCGCAGGTCGGCCTGGCTGACGTCCGGGTCGTGCTGGGTGGACAGCACCACGGCGTCTATCCCCACTACCTTGCCGTTTTCATAGCGGCAGGACACCTGACTCTTGGCGTCCGGGCGCAGCCAAGGCAGCAGGCCGTTTTTGCGGGCCTCGGCCTGGCGCTGGACCAGACGGTGAGAGAAGGTGATCGGCGCCGGCATGAGTACGTCGGTTTCGTTGCTGGCGTAGCCGAACATCAGGCCCTGGTCACCGGCGCCCTGGTCTTCCGGCTTCTGGCGGTCAACGCCCTGGGCAATATCCACGGACTGTTTGCCGATGATGTTGATCACACCACAGGTGTCACCGTCGTAGCCCACGTCCGAGGAGGTGTAGCCAATATCCTTGATGACGCCACGAACCAGGTCTTCCAGATCGACCCAGGCATTGGTGGTGATTTCACCGCCAACAATGGCGACGCCGGTTTTGACCATGGTTTCGCAGGCAACACGGGCATGCTTGTCCTCGGTCAGGATGGCATCCAGGACCGCGTCGGAAATCTGGTCTGCCAGTTTGTCCGGGTGCCCTTCTGAGACCGATTCGGACGTGAAGAGGTTGTAGTCAGCCATAGGCTTGCTCCTTTTTGAGCGTCTTCGGATAGAGCGCGTTCATTCGCCCGCCCGGTTCCGGGGAGGGCGGGTTGTTTTCCAGAATTCACGGACCTGCACCTGAAAGCCGTTGCGCAGGCCAATGAACAGTTGTTCTCCGGCGGTCAGCCCGGCGTCTGCCGCCCAGGCTGTCAGTTCTTCTGGTTCAAAACCCAGCCAGAGGTCGCCACAGGCGTCTTTGGCCCAGTTCTGGTCATGGCTGCACAGTTCGCTGACGATGAAGCAACCGCCATCAGCCATCAGACCGGCGGCGTCCAGGAACATATCCGCCGGGCTGGGAACGTGGTGCAGCACCATGTTCGCCACAATCAGGTCGAACCGGTTGCCGGTGGCGAGCAGGTCATCGGTCACGCCGTGTACCAGTTCAACGTTAGTCAGTTGGCCCTCGCTGCAGGCCTGTTCCGCCTTGGCCAGCATGTCCTGGCTGTTGTCCAAGGCCATCACCTGGTCAAACAGGCCGGACAGTACGGGCAGGAAGCCGCCCTCGCCGGGGCCGATTTCCAGGGCTTTGTGCCAGTGCTGGCGGGCCTGGCGCTGGCGGATAACCTCTGCAGTCGGTTCCGCGTACAGGTCAAACGCGGCGATCAGTTCCTGCTGCTCCCGGAACTGCCCGGCATGCCGGGAAAAAAAGGCCCGTGATTGCTCCGCCCGCTGGTCGCGGATGGCATCAATTCGGGTCTGCAGTTCATCGGGCAGTGCGACCCGGTCCACCGCCTCGAAAATCTGCCGGATGGCCTGGTCGGTCAGTTTCTCGCTGTCCAGGTTCAACGGGCGGCGGTAGAAAATGGCGTTGCCCTCACGTTGCGATTCCACCAACCCGGCCTTGTGCATGACTTTCAGGTGGTGGCTCATGCCGGACTGACGCATATCGAACATCTGGCTGAGCTCCAGAACCCCGAAGGTGTCACGCCGGAGCACCCGGAGAATCTCCAGGCGCAGGGGGTCGCCGCTGGCCTTGAAAACCGGTGCCAGGGTGTCGACGGAGGACGGTTCCGGGGTCTGTGAGCGCAGTGTTGTCATGGGAGGCAAGTTTAGGAGGCTTTCGCTGGTTATTCAACATCCATATCAAAATTTTTTGATATAGATTTATGGGGCTTTGAAATCAGTGGCTTTGCGCGTTTTTTGCAGTCTGGCGGCCTTTGGCGTAGCGCAGAATTTGCCCCGGTGCACCCTAATCGGTGAAAATACGCGCCTTATTTTTGAGCTGTCCCAATCCTTCCCCATAAAACACTGGAGAATAGTCAATGCCGTCCCGTAAAGATCTTGCCAATGCCATTCGCGCACTGAGCATGGATGCGGTTCAGAAAGCCAAATCCGGCCACCCGGGTGCGCCCATGGGTATGGCGGATATCGCCGAGGTACTGTGGAACGATTACCTGGGCCACAACCCGGCCAACCCGCAGTGGGCCAACCGCGACCGCTTTGTGCTGTCCAATGGTCATGGCTCCATGTTGCAGTATTCCCTGCTGCACCTGAGCGGGTATGACGTAAGCATTGACGACATCAAGAACTTCCGTCAGTTGCACTCCAAAACCCCGGGCCATCCGGAATACGGCTACACCCCGGGTGTGGAGACCACCACTGGCCCGCTGGGGCAGGGTATCGCCAATGCCGTTGGTTTTGCGGTTGCCGAGAAGGCGCTGGCCGCCCAGTTCAACCGTCCGGGCCACGACATTGTCGACCACTACACCTATGCGTTTCTGGGTGACGGCTGCCTGATGGAAGGTATCTCCCACGAAGTGGCGTCTCTGGCCGGGACTCTGGGGCTGGGCAAACTGATTTTCTTCTACGACGACAACGGCATTTCCATCGATGGCGAAGTGGACGGCTGGTTCACCGATGACACGCCCAAGCGTTTTGAGTCCTATGGCTGGCAGGTGATCCCGGCCGTTGATGGCCACGACGCCGATGCGGTCCGTGCTGCCATTGAAGCGGGCCGGGCCAACACCGAGCAGCCGACCCTGATCTGCTGCAAGACCATCATCGGTTTTGGTTCACCCAACAAGCAGGGCACCGAATCCTGTCACGGCGCCGCCCTGGGTGAGGACGAAGTCCAACTGACCCGCGAGCAACTGGGCTGGAACCATGGCCCGTTCGAGGTGCCGGACGATATCTACGCCGGTTGGGATGCCCGTGAGAAAGGGGCAGCCGCCCAGAAAGCCTGGGACGAGAAATTTGCCGCCTACGAGAAAGCCGAACCGGAACTGGCCGCTGAGCTCAAGCGCCGGATGGCGGGTGAGCTGCCTGCCGACTTTGCCGACAAGGCCCAGGCCTACATTCAGGAATGCCAGGACAAAGGCGAATCCATTGCTTCCCGCAAGGCCTCCCTGCAGACCCTGAATGCCTACGGCCCGATGCTGCCGGAACTGATGGGCGGCTCTGCCGACCTGGCGGGCTCCAACCTGACACTCTGGACCGGCGCCAAGGGGCTGAGCAAGGATGACGCCTCCGGCAACTACATCTTCTACGGCGTTCGTGAATTCGGCATGGCCGCGATCATGAACGGTATCGCCCTGCACGGCGGCTTCGCCCCGTACGGCGCCACCTTCCTGATCTTCATGGAGTACTGCCGTAACGCCGTGCGCATGGCCGCTCTGATGAAGCAGCGCTCCATTTTTGTCTTCACCCACGACTCCATTGGTCTGGGCGAAGACGGCCCGACGCACCAGCCGGTCGAGCAACTGGCCAGCCTGCGCACGACTCCGAACATGAGCACCTGGCGCCCGGCCGATACCGTGGAAACCGCCGTCGCCTGGAAAGCCGCCCTGGAGCGCCAGGACGGCCCGACCGCCATGGTCTTCTCGCGTCAGGGCCTGCCCCACCAGGAGCGTGATGCCCAGCAACTGGCAGACGTCGCCAAAGGCGGCTACATCCTGTCAGACAGCGAGGGCACGCCCGAGCTGATCCTGATCGCCACCGGTGGCGAAATCGGCCTGGCCCAGGACGCCGCAGCCAAGCTGCGCGAACAGGGCAAGGCGGTGCGCGTGGTGTCCATGCCATCCACCGACGTATTCGATGCCCAGAGCGCCGAGTACAAGCAGCAGGTGCTGCCGCTGGAAGTCACCAATCGCATTGCCGTGGAAGCCAGCATCGCCGATTACTGGTACAAGTACGTTGGCCTCGATGGCCGCGTAGTAGGCATGACCACCTTTGGTGAGTCTGCGCCGGCGGGTGACCTGTTCAAGGAATTCGGCTTCACCGTCGACAACATCCTGGAAGTGGCTGACGAACTGCTGAGCGCCTGATGAGCAACGACAAGCCTTTTCGAGTCGCCATCAACGGTTATGGCCGCATTGGCCAGTGCGTGTTGCGGGCGCTCTATGAAAACGGCTATCGCGACCACCTGCAGGTGGTCGCGATCAACGAACTCTCGGACATCGACACCATCGCTCACCTGACGCGCTACGACTCCACCCACGGACGCTTCCGGGGTGAGGTCGAAGCCTCGGGTGACGACCTGATGGTCAATGGTGATCGCATCCGGATTCTGCAGCATCCCGATCCGGCGGAGCTGCCGTGGCGCCTGCTGGATGTGGACCTGGTGCTGGAATGCTCCGGCGCCTATTCCGACCGACAGACCGCGCAGAAACACATCGACGCCGGTGCCCGGCGGCTGCTGTTCTCCCAGCCGGGCGACCCGGATGTGGATCGCACCGTGGTGTTCGGCATCAACGAATCTGAACTGGTGGACAGCGACCGCATCGTCGCCGCCGGCTCCTGCACCACCAACTGCCTGGTGCCGGTGATCAAAGTGCTTGATGAAGCCTTTGGCGTGGAGCAGGGCAGTACCACCACCATCCATGCGGCGATGAATGACCAGCCGGTGATTGATGCCTATCATCATCAGGACCTGCGACGCACCCGCAGTGCCCTGCACAACATCGTACCGGTGGAAACCGGGCTGGCCCGCGGTATCGAACGCCTGCTGCCTGATATGCAGGGCCGGTTCAGCTCCGTTGCCATGCGGGTGCCGACCCTGAACGTCTCGGCCATCGACATGGTGGTGAACGTCCGGGAGGGCACTGATGTGGGCGCGGTGAACCGGGTGCTGAAACAGGCAGCCGACGGACCTTTGAATGGTATCCTTGGCTATACAGATGAACTGCTCGCCAGCTCCGATTTCAACCACGACTCCCACTCCGGGGTGGTGGATGGCGGCCAGACACGGGTGACCGGCGGCACCATGGTCAAGGTGCTGTGCTGGTTCGATAATGAGTGGGGCTTTGCCAACCGGATGCTGGATGTCAGCCGGTGCTGGCTGGGTGAAGTCACCACCGGATAGCTCACTTATAACCCCCTTTGCCAACGGATCATTCTGCCAACAACCTGAAAGAACGGAACACGACTATGGCCATCAAGAAAATGACTGACCTGGACCTCGCCGGCAAGCGGGTCCTGATTCGTGAAGACCTGAACGTACCGGTAAAAGACGGCAAAGTGACCAGCGATGCCCGCATCCGCGCCTCGCTGCCGACCATCAAGGCTGCCCGTGATGCTGGCGCCCGGGTCATGCTGATGTCCCACCGTGGCCGTCCGGAAGAGGGTGTCTACGATGAGGCGTCCTCCATGAAACCTGTGGCCGATCACCTGTCCGGCCTGCTGGGCCAGGATGTCCGTCTGATCAAGGACTACCTGGACGGCGTTGAGGTTCAGGACGGCGAAGTGGTGCTGTTCGAAAACGTTCGCTTCAACAAAGGCGAAAAGAAAGACAACGAAGATCTGGCGAAACAGTACGCTGCTTTGTGTGATGTGTATGTTATGGACGCCTTCGGCACCGCGCACCGGGCCCAGGCCTCCACTCACGGTGTTGCTCGCTTCGCCCCGGAAGCCTGCGCCGGCCCTCTGCTGGCTGCAGAACTGGAAGCCCTGAGCAAAGCCCTGGATAACCCCGCGAAACCGGTTGTGGCCATTGTCGGGGGCTCCAAGGTGTCCACCAAGCTCGACGTACTCAACGCGCTGGAAAAAGTCTGTGACCAGATCATCGTTGGTGGCGGTATCGCCAACACCTTCCTGGCGGCTGCTGGCCATCCCGTGGGCAAATCCCTGTGCGAGCATGACCTGATCGATACCGCCAAGGACATCGCCTCCCGCGTCCAGATTCCTCTGCCGGTGGATGTTGTGGTAGCTCCGGAGTTTGACGAAAACGCCACCGCCACCACCAAAAACATCTCGGACGTGAGCGATGACGACATGATCCTGGATGTGGGCCCGGAAACCGCCGGCCAGTTTGCCGAGCTTCTGAAAAATGCCAAAACCATCCTCTGGAATGGTCCAGTGGGTGTCTTCGAGTTCGATCAGTTCGGTAACGGCACCAAGGCCCTGGCGGATGCCATTGCCGAAAGTGACGCATTCTCCCTGGCTGGCGGGGGTGATACCGTGGCTGCCGTTGACAAATACGGCGTAGCTGACAAGATTTCCTATATATCCACCGGTGGTGGTGCTTTCCTGGAGTTCGTGGAAGGCAAAACCCTGCCAGCGGTAGCTGTACTGGAAGAGCGCGGTGAATAAGCCGTTTGGCGTCATGTAACAGGCGGCGCTATGCGACAAAGCCGAGCAGTCAGAATCGCAAGGAAGGCAGGTGAGTCTTTCGCGGAATTTCGAAGGCCATGGAAGGCCTGAGAGAAGCGCACAGGGATGTGCTCGTAGCGGTTCCGCGAAAGACTCACCTGCCTTCCGCAGCAGACTCCAGAATTAATGAATTGTATGCAGAGTCTGCAAGAAACAGAATCCAAACATCACGCAGTTTAATAAAGGAGACAACCCATGGCCCTGATTTCGATGCGGCAACTTCTGGACCACGCCGCCGAGCATGGTTACGGTGTACCCGCCTTTAACGTCAACAACCTCGAACAGATGCGCGCCATCATGGAAGCGGCTGACAAGACCGACTCCCCGGTGATTGTCCAGGCCTCTGCCGGCGCCCGTAAATACGCTGGTGCGCCCTTCCTGCGCCACCTTATCCTGGCTGCCGTTGAAGAATTTCCTCACATCCCGGTGGTCATGCACCAGGATCACGGTACCAGCCCGGCCGTGTGCCAGCGCTCCATCCAACTGGGCTTCAGCTCCGTCATGATGGACGGCTCCCTGGGTGAAGATGGCAAAACCCCGACCAGCTACGACTACAACGTCGACGTGACCCGTCGCACCGTGGAAATGGCCCATGCCTGTGGTGTTTCCGTCGAAGGTGAGCTGGGCTGCCTGGGCTCCCTGGAAACCGGCCAGGCCGGTGAAGAAGACGGCGTCGGCGCTGAAGGCACCCTGGACCACAGCCAGATGCTGACCGACCCGGAAGAAGCCGCTGACTTTGTCCAGAAAACCCAGGTGGACGCCCTGGCCATCGCCATCGGCACCAGCCACGGTGCCTACAAGTTCACCCGTCCGCCGACCGGTGACATCCTGGCGATTGAGCAGATCAAGAAGATCCACGCCCGCATCCCGGATACCCACCTGGTCATGCACGGCTCCAGCTCTGTCCCGCAGGACTGGCTCGACATCATCAACCAGTATGGTGGCGAGATTCCGGAAACCTACGGTGTCCCGGTTGAAGAAATCGTTGAGGGCATCAAGCACGGCGTGCGCAAGGTGAACATCGACACCGACCTGCGCCTGGCCAGCACCGGTGCCGTCCGCCGTTTCCTGAGTGAGAATCCGGCGGAATTTGACCCGCGCAAATTCCTCAAGGAAACCATGAAGGCCATGACTGACCTGTGTGTCGCCCGTTATGAAGCCTTCGGAACGGCCGGTAACGCCAGCAAGATCGATCCGATCAACCTGGAAAAAATGTTCCAGCGTTACGAAGCCGGCGAACTCGACCCGAAAGTCAAGTAAAGCGCCCCCGCCCCCCGGACGCCTTCCGGGGGGGCTACCCTTCCTTCATTCATTATCTTCCTTTTGAAAGGTCGAATGCCCTGTTTTGGGGCGCTCCTGTTCGCTTTCTGATCGCCATGCCCTGTCGACTGCCCCGATGCTCACGGTGATTGCACTGCCATAGCACATCGAAGGTGGCTCGCTTTTTGCCTAAGATACCTATCAGATGTGTCGCAAAGGACGCCGTAAACGCCACGCAAGGCGCCAGATTCAGGACGTACATGGAGCCCCTATGTTCCCACAGTTGCTCAAACAGCTGGTGACCAGCCGCCTGCTGCGGCCGGTCTTCATCGTACTGGTGGTGGTTGGTCTGATTCAGCTGCTGGTCAGCCAGTGGCTGATCTCCCATCAGGTGCAGGGACTGGTGGATACCGCCGGCAATGCCCTGGAGTCGAGTGCCCAGCATGTCAGTGAATCTTTCGAACAGAGCCGGCAGGATGTTGCCACCCGGCTGCAGACCATGCGAGAACAGACCACCGAAGAACTGGCCGCGGAGCTGACCCGTCAGCAGACGGCCCAGCAGGAACGCATGGCTGAAAATGTGCGGGATGCCGTCATGGCGGAAGCCCAGGGGCTGGCTAACGTACTGGCTGCTGTCGCCGGTCCGTTGATCTGGGACCGGGATGTTCCCCGCCTGACCGATCTTGTGGAACTGGCTGACGCGCGGGAATCAGTGCTTTTTGCCATTTACTATGACCAGTACGGTGAGCGGATGACCCGTTACGTGGACCGGCGGGACGACCGGGTTAGGGCTCTGATGGATGCCGGGGAAGGGCGTGGGGCTGCCAACAAGGTGCTTGATGCTGCCGGTCGGGATCCGAACGTGGTGATTATATCAGCCGATATCAAACCCCAGGGCTCCAAGATCGGGGAACTGAAAATGGGCCTGTCCCTGGAAGGTATCAATGCCGATCTGGCGGACCTGCAGCAGGAGTTCAACAGCACCATCGACAACAGTGTTTCGGCCCTGGAGCAGACCCTGGATGCTGAGACGACTCAGGTCAATCAGCGGCTTCAGCAGCAACTGGCCGAAGTGGACCGTACCACGCGGGAAGGCATCACCGAGACGCTGGAATCGCTGGATGATGAGGCGGGAGGTATGGCCAATAGCCTGAGCTGGCTCCTGTTGGGCGCTTCCCTGATTCTGATCATTGCCATTGCTGGCGTTCTTGGCGGCAGCCTGTTGCCGCGTGTACTCCGGCTAAGTCGGGCTATCTGGGGCATTGCCGATGGTGAAGCCGATCTCACCCGCCGTGTGACGCTCAAAGGCAAAGACGAACTGACGGAAATGGCCCGGGGGGTTAACCAGTTTATTGCCCGTATCCAGGAACTGGTGTCTGAGGTTCGCCAGTCTGCCGAACGGGCAGTGGAAGAAGCCCGTAAACAGGGTGAAATGAGCCATGCGGCGGTGTCTGCGGTGAACCGTCAGGAGCAGGCCGTGGGCGAGGTCTCGGGTACCATGCAGGGGATGTCCCAGAGCATTGGGGAAGTGGCCCTGAGTATTCAGGAAGTGGCCAGCTCGGTGCAGACGGTCAATGCGGAAAGTGAGGCGACCGCCGGCATTTCCAGAAAAGTGCGTGATCAGCTCGATGAAGTGGTACGCGAAGTGGAGCAGGCGGTGTTGTCGGTCAAGGACCTGGACGCCCAGAGCAACCAGATCGAATCCGTGCTGTCGGTGATTGGTGAAATTGCCGAGCAGACCAACCTGCTGGCCCTGAACGCCGCCATTGAGGCGGCCCGTGCCGGGGAGTCCGGCCGTGGCTTCGCGGTGGTTGCCGACGAAGTCCGCACCCTGGCCAGCCGTACCCAGGAGTCCACCACCGAAATCCGTACCATTATCGAGCGTCTGCAGACGGGCAGCAACAAGGCCGTGAGTGTGATCGATACGGTCTCTGGCCAGGTTCAGGAGTCCTCGCAGGCGTTCCGCAATGCCGACGAACATTTCGAACAGATCAATACCCTGCTCGGCTCCCTCAAGGAGCGGGCTCTGGTCATCGCACAGACGGCAGAAACCGAAGGTGGAAACGCCGACGAAGTCAGCCGGAGTGTGGAAGACATCGCGGCGTCCTCGCGCGAGACGGTGGCCTCCATCGAACGGTCCGACCGGGCCAGCCAGGAGATCAGCCAGTTGCTGACCGCCCTGCAGAGCAAGGCGGCACAGTTCAAGGTCTAGTGTCCCGTCTGGTTAATGCGCCAGGCCTTGTAATTTCCCTCTTTGCGTCAAATATAAAGTATCAGAGAGCATTCTTTGATCAGACGCGAGGGGAGCGATGGAATTCAAGGACTATTACGCCGTTCTCGGGGTGAGTGAGTCAGCCAGCCCCGAGGACATTAAAAAGGCCTACCGCAAGCTGGCCCGGAAGTACCACCCGGATGTCAGCAAGGAAGAAAACGCCAGCGATCGCTTCAAGGAAGTGGGCGAAGCCTACGAGGTTCTGAAAGACCCAGAAAAGCGGGCCGAGTATGACCAACTGCGCAAGTATGGCGCCAGTGGCGATGGCTCCTTCCAGCCACCACCTGGCTGGGAAAGCGCATCCGGCTTTGGTGGCGGTGGTTATACCGATGCCGACGCCCGGCACTTCAGTGAATTTTTCGAGGAAATCTTCGGCGGTGGCCGCCGTGCCGGCGGCTTCTCCGGCACCGGTTTCGGTGGTGATGGTTTCCGTCAGAGCATGCGCATGCGGGGTGAGGATGTTCACGCCCGGCTATCCCTATTCCTGGAAGAAGCCTTCAATGGCTGCGAGAAACAGGTGTCGTTCACGGTGCACGATACCGACGATCATGGCCGCATGGTGCCGCGTCAGAAAACGCTGAAAGTCAAGATTCCGGCCGGTGTGCGTGAAGGTCAGAACATCCGCCTGAAAGGGCAGGGTGCCCCGGGTATCGGTGGTGGTGAGCCGGGAGACCTGTTCATCGAGGTGGAACTGGCACCGCACCCACACTTCAGCATTGAGGGCCGGGACATCCTGGTCAATGTGCCGGTTGCCCCCTGGGAGGCCGCCCTGGGCGCGACAATTACCGTGCCTACCGTCAGTGGCAAGGTGAATCTCAAGGTGCCCAAAGGATCCTCCAGCGGCCGGAAACTCCGCCTCAAGGGCAAGGGCTTACCGGGCAAGCATCCGGGAGACCAGATCGTCACCCTGCAGGTTGCCATGCCTGAACAGCATTCCGACGAAGCCGAGAAACTCTACGAGCAACTGGCGGAAGCGGAAAAGAACTTCAATCCACGCAGTAAACTGCATGTGTGAGCGGGGGGAGCCATGAGCAACAGTGACCATACCCTGACGGTAGAACTGATGGAGGCGGACGGCACCCTGTTCACGCTTCGGGAGATCTGTGAACGGGGCGACTGCCACGCCGAGTTCATTATTGAACTGGTGGATTACGGGGTCATCAGTCCGGCCCGGGAGCAGCCTGAGCCCATGGGGTGGCAGTTCGACGTGCAGGCACTCCGGCGATTGCAGAAGGCCATGCGTCTGCAACGGGACCTCAAGATGAACCTGCCGGGACTGGCGGTGGCTCTGGACCTGCTCGATGAGGTTCAAGACATGCGCCGGGAGGTGGCTCGACTGAACCAGCGCCTGCGCCAGTTGACTGGAGAGTAAGGTACCCGATGTCTGGAAGCATGATATGAACCACCTGGCCCACCTCTTTCTGGCACCGGATTCGCCAGAGGCACGTATCGGCAGCGTACTGGGTGATTTTACCCGTGGCGTGGACCTGGGCCGCTATCCGGAGACGGTGGTTTATGGCGTGCGCCATCACCGGGCCGTGGACAGCTTTACCGATGGACACCCGGCTGTACTGGCCAGCAAACGACTGTTTTCAGCGCGCAGGCGCCGGTTTGCCGGCGTCGCACTGGACATTCTTTACGACCATTACCTGCTCAGGCACTGGTCCGCGTTCAGCGGTATTGACCGTGACAGCTTTATCCGGCGTGTGTACGGTGAGTTCCAGTCTCACGAACACCTGATGCCCGAAACGATGGCAATCGTGACCCGCCGGATGGTCGCCCATGACTGGTTTGGCGCCTATGAAAATCTCGACAACATCGGCTATGCGCTGGACCGGGTGGCAGGCCGCCTGAGGTTTGCTCATCGTTTTGACGGCATCATTGAAGAAATTCGTGAACACGATGAGGAACTTGAGGCCAATTTCCTGATCTTCTTCCCGGAACTTAAAGCCTTTGCAGGAGAAGCGCCCCATGGGTGAAGCAAAACGACGAAAGCAGACGGGTGTACCCTCGTCCTCAAACAAACGGCGTAAAACCTGGCTGGTGGGTGGTGCCGCCATTGCCCTGGCTCTGATTGCAGGTATCTATCTGGTGACCAAGCCGCCTGAGCCGGATTCCGGAGCCCTGCCGGTGGCCGATCCGGAAGCTCCGCCCTTCCCGGCCGAAGTGGACCGGTTCGGAGTCTCTGTGGGGCCCGAGGACGCGCCGGTTGTTGTCCGGGAATTTGCCGATTACCAGTGCCCGGGCTGTGCTGCGTTCTCGGAGGCCAGCCGCCGGCTGAAAGAGGAATACGTCGACACCGGCCAGGTCCGGTTTGTGTTTTTCGACCTGCCTTTACGGCAGCACCAGAACGCCATGCCGGCTGCCATGGCTGCCCGTTGCGCCGGAGACCAGGACAGCTATTGGGCCATGCATGACCGGTTGTTCGATAACCAGTCAGACTGGAACAGCTCCAGTGATCCTGTCGCCACCTTCAGTCGCTATGCCTCTGATATGGGGCTGGATGAGCGTCGTTTCCGCCGCTGCATGACCACGGACCTGCACCGTGAGGATATCGAGCAGAGTCTCCAGGTGGCCCGACAGCTACAGGTGGCACGCACTCCGACGGTCATTGTCGACAACATCATGCTCACCCGCCCGGGTTGGGGGCAGCTTTCCGCCGTTGTAGAGCGGGAACTTGTTGATAAGTAAGTGAAGTGGCACTCCCTAAGCACCATGGCCCCTTTAACGATTTTGCACTTACTATGAAAATAAAATAAATATTTGTTAACTGGATCGCCCCCTTTTTGTTTTTCGGTGCTATGTTGGTATTAGTGGAGCCAAAATAATGAGGGGCAAGGATGCACTCAGCTCAGCCATCAGGGAAGGTGGACACCGGCGTAGCCGCGCTCATCATGTTGGCGCGTTACCATCAGGTCGCGGCTGATGCCAGTCAGCTTCAACATCATTTCGGAACACACGAACGACCTTTCGATAGGCCGGAAATTCTCCGCGCCGCCCGTCATCTAAAGCTTAAAGCCAAATCGCTCACGACACGCTGGGATAAGCTTTCGGCTATAAGCCTTCCCGCTATTGCAGGAACCAAGGATGGACAGTTTATTGTCCTTGCCAAAGTGATGGATGAGGAGGTCCTGATTCAGGACCCGTCGGCCAAGGCGCCAGAAACGCTCACTAAAGAACACTTCCTTGAGCGATGGAACGGCGAAGTCATTCTCGTCTCAAAAAGAAGTCTGCTACCGGGAGTCGATGAAAAGTTTGATATCAGCTGGTTTATCCCGGCTATCCTCAAGTACAAGCACCTCCTGCGCGACGTCGTCATCGCTTCCTTCTTTATCCAGCTTTTTGCCCTGATTACGCCATTGTTCTTTCAGGTGATGATCGACAAGGTTTTGGTTCACAAGGGGCTGACAACACTGGATGTCCTTGCCTTTGGGCTGATTGTTGTTTCGGTGTTTGACGTCTTCCTTAACGGGTTAAGAAACTATGTCTTCACTCACACCACCAACCGGGTGGACGTGACACTCGGCTCCAAGCTGTTTCACCATCTGACGCATCTTCCCATTTCCTATTTCATGAGCCGCCAGGTTGGCAATACCGTGGCCCGTGTCCGTGAGCTCGATACTATCCGGAACTTCATCACCAGTTCCGCATTGACCTTGATTATCGACCTATTCTTCACGATCGTCTTCTTTGTGGTTCTGTATTTTTACAGTCCGACTCTGACCTGGGTGGTGCTCGGTTCAATACCTTTCTACGTTGTTCTCTCTATCATCATTACCCCAATCCTGCGACGACGGCTCGATGAACAGTTCAAACGGGGCGCGGAGAATCAGGCCTTCCTGACGGAATCCATGTACGGCATAGAAACGGTGAAGGCGATGGCCGTAGAACCCCAGATGCAGCGCCGTTGGGAAGAAAACCTTGCTGCCTATGTGGCAGCGTCATTCAAGGCGACCAACCTTGGGAACATTGCAAACCAATCTGCCCAGTTCATTAACAAGATCGTGACCGTGCTGATCCTCTGGATCGGTGCCTCTCTGGTCATGGCGAATGAAATGAGCATTGGCCAACTGATAGCGTTCAACATGATTGCGGGCCGGGTCAGTGGCCCTATCCTCAAGCTGGTCCAGCTTTGGCAGGACTTCCAGCAGGCGGGCATATCCATTAAACGACTGGGCGACATCCTCAATACCCCTGCCGAACCCGGGCATAACCCCAATAGGACGACCCTGCCGCGTATAGAGGGCAACGTCCAGTTTGACAATATCAACTTTCGTTACAACCCAAGTGCGCCCTTCGTTCTGAAGCAGCTCTCGTTAGATGTCCATGCTGGCGAAATTGTCGGGGTCGTAGGACGGTCAGGATCTGGCAAAAGTACGCTAACAAAACTCATCCAGAGGTTGTATCTGCCGGAGTCGGGAAGGGTTCTGATTGATGGAATCGACCTGGCCCACATGGAGCCAGCCTGGCTGCGGAGGCAGGTGGGAGTGGTGCTTCAGGAGAATCGCCTGTTTAACGGGTCCGTGAAGGACAACATTGCATTTGTTGACCCCAGTCTACCAATAGAGGCGGTTGTGAATGCCGCCAAGCTCTCGGGGGCTCATGACTTTATTGTCGAGCTGCCCGAAGGCTATGACACTCCGGTTGGGGAGCAGGGCGCCAGCCTGTCTGGCGGACAACGCCAGCGTATCGCCATAGCCCGCGCCCTGATCACGAATCCCCGGATTCTGATATTCGACGAAGCCACCAGCGCCCTTGATTACGAATCAGAGCGGGTGATTCAGGAGAATATGCGGGCCATGTGCGAAGGGCGCACCGTCTTCATCATTGCACACCGCCTGACCACTGTGCGACACGCAGACCGGATTGTTGTTGTTGAAGCTGGGAATATCGTGGAACACGGCAGCCATGAGGAGCTGCTCGGACGGAAGGGCTACTACTCAAAGCTCCATGAGTACCAGAATACGTCCATACCTATAAAGGCTCGATCGAAAGACGATGAGGGCGTTGGGGTAGGGGCTGCGTCGTCCGCCAATGGTGGAAACCGGGTGGGCTTTGCCTATGGGCCACAGAAAGTCCAGTCAGTGAGGCTGACATGAACGGTCAGGAACGTGCGAAGCGAAAAAAGACGAGTGTTCTGTCGGAGAGCGATATCTACGAGTTTATGCCGGCGGCAATCGAGATCGAGAAAACGCCAGCATCCCCAATCGGGCGAACTGTTCTCTACGCCATCATGCTGCTGTTCGCATTAGCCATATTGTGGGCCATCTTCGGGAAAATTGACATTGTTGCAGTCGCACAGGGGAAGGTTGTTCCGGGTGAGCGAGTAAAGGTCATACAGCCTCTGGAGACAGCGGTCATCGAACGCATTCATGTCGAGGAAGGGCAGACGGTAAAGGCGGGTGACCCTTTGATTACCCTGAATACAAGTGTGACGGAGGCGGATGTCCGTCGGTTTCGGCGTGAGTGGCAAGGAGCTGCCCTGAAACGCATAAGGTTAACTGCGTTGGCCAACTGGTTTGCCAGCTCCAGCGATCGCGCCCTCACTCTGGAATCGGATGACCCGAGTTTGGCTCCGTTCCTGGAAGAACATCGAGAACTGCTGAGCCAGGAAGTTGCTGAACTTCAGGCTAACTTGCGGAATATCCAGCAGGAGTCTGACCGGCTAGCGGCAGAGAAAAAGATGGTACAGGCAGAAGCAATGAAGAACCGCCGATTATTGGAAGTGCTTAATGAGCGAGTAGCCGCCTACAACGAGTTGCAGCAGAACGGTACCGGTTCTCGCATGGATTATCTTGAGGTCAAGCAGGAGCAGATTGAGGTTGAGCAGAACGTATCGGTCCAGCTTGCCCGCATTGATCAGCTCAAAGCCAGTATTCAAGCGAATGCTTCCAAGCGTGAAATGACAATATCTGAGCGCTACAAGCTTACTTTACAGGAGCTGCAAGAGCTTACCGTTCAGGAAGTGGCATTGCGAGAAGAGCTATTAAAAGCGGAACAACGCAGTCGCAATTATCTACTTAAGGCGCCTCTCAATGGGAAAGTGCAGGAACTCGCAGTAACCACCATTGGCGGGGTGGTTACGCCTGCGCAGGAAATCATGAAAATTGTGCCGGAGGAAAGTACTGTGGAAGTGGAAGCCCGCTTTCTGAATAAAGATATCGGTTTTATCCACCCTGGTCAGCCTGCGGAAATCAAGGTTGATACTTTTAACTTCACAAAATATGGAGTGGTGGATGCGGAGCTTTCCGACATTTCCGGTGATGCGATACAAGATGAACAACTGGGCTTAGTTTATAAAGCGCGTCTGGTCCCCTCGGACTCCGCACTGCAGGTTGGTGAAAGGCTGGTGAGTCTCGCGCCTGGGATGACAGTGACGGCAGAAGTAAAAACTGGGCAGCGGCGGGTTATTGAGTTCTTTTTATCGCCCCTATTAAGGTACCAGGAAGACAGTTTAAGAGAAAGATGATGGCAATCTGGCATTCAATGGTTGTTGGGATGAAGCTCTTTAAGTGGATCACATTTGCTTTTATTTGTGAGTTTGGCTGTTTTATGGGGTTTGGTGAGTTTTTTGGTTTTTTGTGTGCAAGTATGTGGCTTGAAATTGTCGGAGTTTTATTGAGGTAGGATTATATAAGAATTATTAAATAAAAAGATGGTTTTGTGTTTCTGCGGATAAAAACTGTCTGGAGGCCAGCTGTTGTAGGCGGTGTTGAGCTGAAGTACATAAATGGGTTTTGTTTTGAATAAGAAGCATGGTTTTTAGTTGTATTTTTAGTCAGATTTTTAAGGGTGGTCATATAATGATTGGATTTTTTTTTAGAGTCCTTGTTTTTTTTGGTCTGATTTCCTGTGCTGCTTGCGCTAGTCGTCCATTGAGTCTTGAGAATGCTTTGTCTCAATTTTATTCGGGCGACCATAGTATGATGGAGGGAGCCTCAGGTAAAGTGCGTACGAAATTTCTGCTGAAGAGTTATCAAAATAATACATTGGTTGAGCCGCAAGTGTTTAGTTATAAGGTGCTGGGGGGTAGGCGATTACATATAGATATTCCACAGGGACAGTACTATATGGATTTTTCTGGTAACCATTACGGAAGCAATTTTATTGGTAAATTGCAATGCAAAGGTGGCGGAGCCTCGTCTGGTTGGAGTATCTCAAAGCTTGGCGGTGAGATTATAGTAGATCGTACTGCTTTGGTCCTTTATGAGTGGTCTTGCGGGTCACTTGGGTGTTCGTATTCATTGGTTTTTGGGAATGAACTCTTGTTGAATAGATGCTTAGGGAGTGAGTGATGAGCGATTATGGAAGGTTTTTGGAGGGTTTGGCTAACCGGGAATCATCAGGTGACCAGTATGCGATAAATAGCTTGGGTTATTTGGGGTTGTACCAGATGGGGGAAGCTGCGCTTGTAGATGCTGGATATATTGAAAATGACGGGGTAATGAATAACAATTATGAAGAGTATAGTTGGACTGGCGAGGATGGTGTTAGCTCATATTCGGATTTTCTGGATAATGCGAATGCTCAAACTAATGCAGTAAGCTCATACCATGATCGGGTGCTAGGTTATCTTGAAAGTTTAGGGGCTACAGACTTTATAGGTGAAAATGTTGACGGTATTGTTATTACTGAAGCTGGATTGTTAGCTGCGGCTCACTTGGTTGGTGCTGGTAAGGTGAACAGTTGGCTGAACGACCCGAGCAATGGGACTCCGGAAGATGCATTGGGAACTAAGCCTACAGAATATATGGCGTTATTCGGTAAGCATGAACTGGGACAGCTTGACCCGGATGATAGCGATGAAAATCCAGAGGAACCAGAGGAACCAGAGGAACCAGAGGAACCAGAGGATAGCTATATTGTAGAGCCAGGTGATACTTTATCTGAAATCGCTGAGCATTTTGGTATTTCCGTACAAGATATCTTGAATGTGAATCCTAGTATTACAGACCCAAATGAAATTGATGTTGGAGACGAAATTATAATTCCGGAGCCTCCAGAATCAACAGAAGAAGGAGAAGAAGGAGAAGAAGGAGAAGAAGGAGAAGAAGGAGAAGAAGGAGAAGAAGGAGAAGAAGGAGAAGAAGGAGAAGAAGAAGGAGGTGAGGATGGTGAATGCTATTTCCCGCCACCTCCCCCGCTCCCGGAGCCTCCACCTACGCCCGGCTCGCCTTTAGCATTGGACCTAGATGGCGATGGCATTGAAACTACGGGCTTGGCATCGAATGTATATTTTGATCACGATGGTGACTCCTTCCGCGAGCGCTCGGGATTTGTGGCACCAGATGACGGTCTTCTTGCTCTGGATATAAATGGCGATGGTGAAATAAATTCCGGTGCCGAACTGTTTGGGAATCATACTCGACTAACTGATGGGACATCGGCAGCCAATGGATTTCTGGCGCTGAGGGAACTGGATACCAATGCGGATAACGTCATTGATGCCAATGACGAGCGCTACGCGGATTTGCGTGTATGGCGAGACCTGGATCAGGACGGGAAATCTGATGAAGGTGAGCTGTTTACGTTGGATGAGGTTGGCGTAGAGTCGCTGTCAGTCTCCTACCACAATCAACACTACACCGATGAATTTGGAAACGAGCATCGTCAGGTTGGGTCATACGTCACGACATCCGGTGAGGTCAGGAATATGACCGATGTCTGGTTCGCGCGCAATCTTACGGAAACTCAGGAAGAAATCATCGATGTCCCGGCCGATATAGCCGACCTTCCGGATGCTATAGGGTACGGTCGCTCTCGTTCACTGCATCAGGCAATAGTGCGTGATGAAACTGATGAGCTGCGGGGGTTGGTAACCCAGTTTGTGAATGCGGAATCCCGGCAGGAAAGGCTGTCGTTGACGGAGGACATTATATTTGCCTGGACTGGTCAGGAGGGTGAAAAGCGTCAGCACTACCAGTCCCCGATAGATACTCGGAGAATCGGTGCGCTGGAGGCCTTTTATGGCTTCGAACTCGATAAACCCCGTGGCTCGGGACAGCAATATGCTGTGATATACAATGATATTTTCCAGGGGTTATCAGACTCCATTTATTACCAGCTAAGTGCTGGTTCTCACCTTGAGGCTTTCTTCAATCACATCGAATGGACGCAGGATCCGGAGAGCGAGCTCTGGCTGGGCGATTTCAATGATGTGGTGCCTGTGCTGCTTGAGTATGCGGAAGCTAACCCGGATAGCGCCCAGGATATACTTACTGATTTCGTGCAAGGTATACGGGGAGTTAACGTGTATGAGCCCGTTAACGTTGATCGACTGAGAACCGCTGTTCTGGCCTATACGCAGACCTCAGATTTATCAGGATACTCAGAAGAGTCTGTTGGTATCGTTGTCGCTGCCGCGATGAATGCGTCAGAGCTTGCCGATACCATAAGTGGTGATTCAAATAATAATGTGTTGTTTGGGCTTGATGGCAATGATCGCATAGACGGCGCTGCCGGCGATGACGTGCTGGACGGTGGTCGAGGCGATGATGTGCTCATTGGTGGGAAGGGCAATGATGAGTATCGCTTTGGCATCGGGTATGGCCATGACCGAATCCGTAATAGAGATGCGGATAGTGGCCGTTTTGACGTTGTACGGTTGATTGGTGGTATTACTTCAGAAGATATTACCGTGACCCGCCAGGGTGATGATCTGGTCATTGAGTTTAATGATACCGATGATGTGTTGCGCGTCGAATCTCATTTTGACCAGGAGGGTGCTTCGAAGCGGTATGTCGATGCCCTTATTTTTGAAGATGGAAGTGCCCTGAATGTTGGGCCGAGTGAGTTCGATAACATCAACGTGAGTTCTCAATCGATCACCGAGGGTGATGATGAGCTTCATGGCACATCTTCTGATGATTTGCTTGATGGCCTGGAAGGCGATGATCGTCTCTTCGGGAAGGAAGGTAACGACAACCTTTTAGGTAGTGCAGGGAACGATGAATTGCACGGCGATGGAGGCGACGATTCTCTCGACGGCGGGGAAGGAAATGATCAGCTCCACGGCGATGAAGGAAACGACACCCTCATTGGTGGTACTGGGCATGATGGCATTCAGGGCGGCGCTGGGAACGACACGCTAACAGGAGGGCAGGGCGACGATGCCCTTTCTGGTGGTCATGGAGATGACCAGTATGTGTTTAACCTTGGAGATGGCCTGGATGCTATCGACAACCAAGGTGGCAGTGGAGATACGGATACTATCCTGCTGGGAGACGGTATTTTGCCCGAGGAGGTGATTGTCCGGCGGGCCGGTGATGATCTGATGATCATTGTCAGCGCTGGAGAAGATGAAGTTCGTGTCTTGAATTATTATCGCAATGAAGCCAGCCGCATCGACAATGTGGTATTTGGTGACCCCTCCAGCTCGGTACCTTTATGGGATGCCGACACGCTTGAGCAGTTGGCCAGTAAAGCGACTGACAATGACGATGAGATCCATGGGGGGGCTGGTGCTGATGATATTGACGGATTGGCCGGCAACGACTTGTTGATAGGAGACGGTGGTGATGATGTTTTGTCTGGTTCACAGGGCGACGATACGTTGGAGGGCGGCTCCGGTAACGATGCGCTTTTAGGTGGTGAGGGTAACGATGTTCTCTCAGGGGGGCGTGGTAATGACACTCTTGATGGCGGTCTCGGCGACGATGTGCTTAGTGGCGCTAAGGGTAGTGATACATATCTGATTGCGGCGGACGGGAGTCATGATGTCATTCAGGACTATGACTCCAGTAACTCGAATCTTGATCGCATCGTTTTTGACGAGGGTATTCTTCCCTCAGATGTAAGCTATACCAGAACAACCAGAGATCTGGTTATAAAGATCGATATAGATGGAGTAACGACGACCGTAACCATTGATAATGCTTTTGCCGATAGCCGGAATCTCATTGATCAGATGGAGTTTTCCGACGGTACAGTTGTTGGAATAGAGGCCGCTCTTGCCGAAGCGGCTGATTGGGTTGGCTCCGATACCGCAGAAACAATCTACGGTTATGCTGGTTCGGATTCGGTGGATGGCGCTGGCGGTAACGATACCCTGTATGGGGCTGGTGGCAACGACTCGCTTAGTGGTGGTGCAGGGCATGATCGTCTGAACGGTGGGGCTGGTGACGACATGCTTGATGGTGGTGAGGGTCGTGACCACCTCTATGGAGGCGGGGGGAATGACCTTTTGCGTGGTGGAGTAGGAGCCAATGATTATCTTTCCGGGGATGCCGGCGACGATACCTATATTTTTGACGTAGGTGATGGCCATACCACTATCAATAACTATGACACAGGGGCAGATCGCAATGACGTATTGCGTTTTCTGGACGGTGTCGATTCAAGCGATATCCGGGCAACCCGTTCCAATAGTAGCCTGATTCTGACTTTGAATAGCACGGGTGAGGTGATCACTGTTCGGGACTACTTTATCGAAGATGGTGCCGGCGGCTATGCGCTTGACGCCATAGAGTTTGATGACGGCACTGTATGGGATGTCGAGACGGTGAAAGGTCTGGTGCAGCAAAGTACTGAGGGTGAAGACAAACTCTACGGATACGCTGGCGTAGACACTCTGGATGGTGCTGGCGGTGACGACTATCTGCGAGGTTATGCTGGCGACGACGTCCTCAATGGCGGAGACGGCAGTGATCACCTCTATGGAGGGGATGGCAATGATACTTTGTATGGCGGCACAGGTGACAACGACTATCTGTCGGGGGGATCGGGTAACGACTCCTATCTTTTTTATGCTGGGGATGGCGATACCACCATCAACAACTATGATCTCGGCACTGGGCGCAACGATGTGTTGCGCTTTCTGGATGGCATTGAATCAAGCGGTATCAAAGCCACACGCTCCAGCCGCAATCTGCTGTTGACGGTTGTGAGCACCGGTGAGGTGATCACTGTCCAGAATTACTTTGATGACGATGGCGTCGGGCCGTACGCGCTCGATGCTATAGAGCACGCCGACGGTACCGTGTGGGATATTGGTACGGTGAAAGAGCTGGTTCAGCAAAGTACGGAGGGTGCCGATCAACTGTATGGCTATGCTGGCGAAGATGCTTTAAACGGTGCTGGCGGTAACGACAAACTCTATGGAGCGGCGGGTGATGATGTCCTGAGCGGTGGTGATGGTGACGACCGAGTTTATGGCCAGGAGGGCAGTGACCTTCTGGAAGGGGACGAGGGCCGTGACTATCTATACGGGGGTAACGGCGTGGACACCCTTCGCGGTGGCAAGGGTGCCGACCGCCTATATGGCGGTGATGGCGCGGACCTACTGTCCGGAGGTGAAGGCGATGATCGTCTCCAGGGAGAGCAAGGCGATGATGTTTATCGCTTTAGTAAGGGCGATGGTGTGGACCGCATCTATGATTCAGGGGGTGTGGACCGGATTGAATTCATCGATGTTGCGTCTTCCGAGGTGGTAGTTCGCCGGGAAGGTGATCATCTCCGCATCACTCTTCCTGAGACTGGCGATTCGGTATTGATTGAGCGTCAATTCGACGGCGCGGATGCCGCAGCCCAATCTACCAGTATTGAAACTGTGGGGTTCTCCGATGGTACTACTTGGGATTTCGGGCAGTTGATAGCTCAGGCCGTAGAGGGCACGGACGCTGATGACTTAATTTATGGCTTTGATCTTGATGATTCCATCGATGGTGGTGACGGTGCTGACGATCTATTTAGCGGTGCTGGCGCGGACCTGCTGTCTGGAGGTAAAGGCGATGATCGCCTCCAGGGTGAGCAGGGCGATGATGTTTATCGCTTTAGCAGAGGCGATGGTGAGGATCTTATATACGATTCAGAAGGCCAGGATCGAATTGAGTTTGTCGACGTTAACTCGTCAGAGGTTGTAGTTCGCCGGGAGGGCGACAATCTTTTTTTGACAAATCCATCCACCGGGGATTCTGTACTGATCCAAGGACAGTTCGATGACTCAAATGTGGATGTCCAGTCGTCCAGTATTAACGCCGTCCTATTTGCCGATGGCGTCACCTGGAATTTTGACCAGTTGATGGATGAGGCTATTCAGGGCACCGGCGCTGACGATTTGATTCACGGTTTTCGTTTGGATGAGTCCATCAATGGTGGTGAGGGTGCCGATGAGATTTATGGGTATGACGGTGCTGATACGGTTTATGGCGGCGCCGGCAATGATCTACTTTGGGGCGGTGAAGGGCAGGATGAACTCTACGGTGGCACCGGGAATGATGAACTCCGAGGAGGGGGCGCCGCCGATATATTGAATGGCGGGGACGGCTCAGATGATTTGGATGGTGGCGATGGCTCCGATGTTTTGTCCGGAGGTTCGGGAGATGATTACCTTGAAGGAGGGCAAGGGGATGATGTTTACCGGTTCAGCAGGGGCGATGGCGTGGACCGAGCCTACGATGCAGAGGGCGAGGATCGAATTGAGCTCGTTGATGTGACTTCCTCAGAGGTCATCCTTCGCCGGGAAGGTGACAATCTGCGCCTGACAGTACCATCCACTGGCGATTCCGTGCTAATCGAAAAACAGTTTGACGGTGCGGGCGTGGATGCTCAATCGACAAGTATCGAAACGATTCAGTTCTCCGACGGTGTCACCTGGAATTTTGACCAGTTGATGGCGAAAGCCATTGAAGGCAGCGACTCTGACGACCTGATTCTTGGTTTTGACCTCGACGAGTCGATCAATGGCGGTGAAGGCGCTGACGAGATCTACGGCCATAAAGGTGCAGATGTCATTCAGGGTGGTGCCGGCAACGATATGCTTGACGGTGCCCAAGGCCAGGATGAACTTTATGGTGGCACTGGCGATGACGAGCTTGAAGGTGGCTCAGAGGAAGATTCGTTGCACGGTGGCGACGGCTCAGACACATTGCGGGGCCAACAGCATAACGATGTTCTCTATGGTGACGCCGGTCACGATGTGCTTTACGGTGGCGACGGCTCCGATGAACTCTATGGTGGTCAGGATGACGATGAACTCTTTGGTGGTTTCGGTGCTGATCGGTTGTCCGGTGGTGATGGTGATGATGTCCTCCACGGCGGCAGCGGTGACGACACACTGAACGGTGACGCAGGAAATGATGTCCTGTTCGGCGATGGTGGCTCTGACACTCTGAATGGTGGCGTCGGCAACGATGAGCTTTACGGCACCGGCGAGCTTTCCGGTGGTGAAGGTGACGACTACCTGGAAGGTCAGGGCTTCCTTGATGGCGGCTCTGGTAATGACGAGCTTCACGGCCAGGGTTCCGATACGCTGCTGGGTGGATCGGGCGACGATATCCTGATCGCCAATACCGACCCCTGGCAGGAAACCAGCAATATCCTGGAGGGGGGCGCAGGTGCCGACCAGCTTTTCGGCTCCTACGGCAACGATGTGTACCGCTTCAACCTGGGCGATGGTCAGGATGTGATCACCGAAACACCTCAAGACGGTGCATTCAGCAATATCTCGCCCTCAGAAGATACACTGGAATTTGGTCCTGGGATCACGGCGGGTGATCTGTCTTATGTCCGATCCGGCAAAGACCTTCAGATCGTCCATGCCAATGGCACAGATGGTATTCTCATCAAAAACTGGTTCCAGGAGCCGAATAACCATTTCAAGGTTAATCGGTTTGTGTTTGCTGACGGCACGGAGTGGTCAGACCTTGATATCGAAGAGGCATCTGTAACTGTCGGCACAGAAGGCGCCGATACACTGCTGGGCTATCGCGAGCTGAATGAAGAAATTTATGCTGGCAACGGTGATGACCAGGTCTGGGGCCGCACCGGGGACGATGTACTCCACGGTGAAGCCGGTGATGACTACCTGGACGGCGAAGAGGGTGATGATCACCTGATTGGCGGTGCAGGGGCTGATAACCTGGTCGGTCGTGCTGGCGCAGATACCCTCGATGGCGGCATCGGTAACGATTCGCTGCAGGGCGGCGCCGGGCAGGATGTGCTGCTCGGCCGAGAAGGCGAAGACAGCCTGTTTGGCGGTGACGGTAACGATCAGCTTGACGGCGGTGCTGACGACGACTTCTTCGAGGCCGGGGCCGGAGATGATGTGGTTAATGGGGGCTCGGGCGACGACCAGATTAGCGGTGGCGCCGGGGACGATACACTCACCGGCGGCACCGGCAATGACATGTATGTCTACTCAGCCGGGTCGGGCCATGACACTATCTACAATGCCGATGGTGGCAGCGATGGCGTGATGTTCACGGGCGGTGCCACCGAAGACCGGATCGGTTTCACCCGAGACGGGGATGATCTTGTCCTGCTCATTGATGATGGAGCGGAAGGCAGCGTTCGTGTTGTTAACCACTTCCTTGGTGGTGAACACGCTATTGATTGGGTTCAGCCTGACGGCGCTTACATGATTCCGACTGCGCAGATCAATCAACGCGTGGTTGCCGGCGAAACCGAGGGGGACTATGACTCTGTCGTCACTGGCACGAGCTCTGGTGAACAATTGGTTGGCAGTCATGATCGGGACCTGCTGGAAGGCCTTGCCGGAAACGACGCCCTGTTTGGCATGGGTGGCGATGATCAGGTCGAAGGTGGGGCCGGAGATGACCAACTCTATGGTGGTAGCGGCACTGGCTCCGGTAGCGGCGACGATGTGCTGATTGGCGGAGATGGCAATGACGTACTGGTCGGTGAAGATGGTAACGATTCACTTGCTGGTGGGGCAGGCAATGATCATTACTACTACAAGGCTGGGCAGGGTGTTGACGTCATTGATAACCGTGGTGGCGGTTCCGATGGCATCTTTTTCCTGGACGGGCTTGATCGTAACCGGCTGAGTTACCATCAGGATGGTAACGATTTGGTGATTTTGGTTGATAGTGATCTGGAACAGCAGGTCCGTGTTACCGACCACTTCCTGGACGGGGAGCACTCAATCACGTTTGTTCAGCCCACGGATGGTGGCAACTCGATCATGGCCAGCCAGATAGCCAGCATGCTGACTGCAATGCCCAGAGATGAAGCAGATCCCGGCGATGGCTCAGGGGATGAAACGGGCGGTGGTACAGGCTCCGGTGATGATGGTGGAAATTCCGGAACAGATCCGGATCCCGGTAACACGCCAACACCTGAGCTTGGCGGTGACGATACCCTCACAGGCACCTCATCCAACGATATCCTTGTCGGAGGGGTTGGTAACGATACACTCTCAGGTGGTCTCGGCAATGATCACCTTGAAGGGGGCATCGGAGACGACACCTACCTGTTTACCGGTGGGCAGGATGTTCTCAGGGAAGGCGGCGGTGCCGACGTTCTCAGATTCGGTGCGGGAATTACCTTTAACCAGGTGGCGTCCGGGTTGATGAAATCTGGTGATGATCTGGTGCTTAAGGTAAATGGAGGCCCGGATCAGGTTACCTTGAAAGACTTCTTTCTGGGTGGTGCCGCGGTGGTCGAAACCATTGAGTTCGAGAGCGGTGGCCAAATTACATCTGGTCAGATTTATGGCGCTTTTGGGCTATCTGAGCCGGCACCTTCTTCCGGGTTCACTCAAACCGTAACCGGTACAGCCGGGGATGATAGTGGATTGATTGGCGGTGCGGATGCTGATGAGATTCAGGGCTTTAATGGCAACGATGTCTTGGAAGGCGCCGCAGGGGATGACCTACTGAGCGGTGGCAATGGTAACGACAGCCTGAAAGGGGGACTGGGTGCAGATACGCTGATAGGTGGGCGTGGCGACGACACCTATTTGTTCCGCGCAGGTGATGGTCAGGATGTCATCAATAATTCGGGTGGTGGTTCAGACACGCTTTATTTTCAGGATGTCAGCTTCAATCAGGTCGCTAGTGGTCTGATGAAGTCAGGCAATAACCTCGTGCTTCAGGTCGGGGGAGGATCGGACTCCGTCACCATCCGAGACTTTTTCTCAGGTGGTGATCAGTCTATTGACCAGATTGCCTTTGAGTCAGGAGGGCAGCTTACCTCAAACCAGATCTTTGGTGCGTTTGGGATGACCAATCCGGATCCACAAGGATCCCCAGCCTACCAGGGGCTGCCTGACGAAAGGGCCTTTGGCAACATCGTGAATGGTACTGGCTCGGCAGATAACATCCTGGCATCTTCCGATGCTGACTTGATTGATGGCGGTGCTGGTGATGACATCCTCATGGGCGGCTTGGGCGATGACTATCTCCTGGGCGGCGAGGGCAATGATACCTATCAGTTTGCGAGTGGTGATGGTCAGGACACGATCAATAACCTCTCCAATGGCGCTGGAGACGATCAACTGCACTTCGGGTCAGGGATCGATGAGTCACAGTTGTGGTTCATGCGCGAGGGTGATGACTTGGTCACCAGCGTTCTCGGAAGTGATGACCAGGTGCGAGTTCAGGACTGGTACAGCGCTGACACCCAGAAACTGGACAGCGTCCATACTGATGATGCCATGATCACCGCGAATCAGTTGGAGCAACTGGTGACTGCTATGGCGGCATTTGGTGAGCCTTCTGGAGGAGAAATGACGTTGACTCCACAAGAAGAGGACCAGGTACGGGCCTCTATTGCTAGCTCCTGGCAGCCGAGTGCCTAGAGAGTAATTGGCGGAGGGCGCCGGCCCTCCGCCAACTTTAATCTTCCCGTAAGCTTCTGCGCCCTTCCCGCATTTCAATAATCGCTACGCTTGGTTAGACTCCCCCTCCTTTGGAAATCTCAAGACCATGCTCCGGATTTACGGTCCGGCCCGCAGGAGAAAAGACGATGAGCAATAACGTGGTGGTCTGCGCACTGTACAAGTTCGCGGTCCTGAACGACTACAAACAGCTTCGCCAGCCTCTGCTGAACCTGATGCTGGAAAACGACGTACACGGCACCCTGTTGCTGGCGCGCGAAGGCATCAACGGCACTATCGCCGGCAGCCGCGACGGTATTGATGCCGTCAAGGCATGGATTGCCAGCGATGAGCGCTTTGATGGCATCGACTACAAGGAGTCCTTCGTCGATATTCAGCCGTTCAAACGCACGAAGGTGAAGTTGAAAAAAGAGATTGTCACCATGGGCGTGGAGGGCATCGATCCCAAGCGTGTGGTCGGCACCTATGTGGACCCGAAAGAGTGGAACGACCTGATTTCAGACCCCGAGGTCCTGCTGGTCGATACGCGCAACCAGTATGAGGTGGAAATCGGCACCTTTCGCAATGCCGTTAATCCGTCCACCGACACTTTCCGGGAGTTCCCCGAGTACGTGAAGGAAAACCTGGACCCTCAGAAGCACAAGAAAGTTGCCATGTTCTGTACCGGCGGCATTCGCTGCGAGAAGTCCACGGCCTACCTGAAGGAGCAGGGCTTTGATGAGGTCTATCACCTCAAGGGTGGCATTCTGAAGTATCTGGAGGAAGTGCCTGAGGAACAGAGTCTGTGGCAGGGCGAATGCTTTGTCTTTGATGACCGGGTGACAGTTAACCATGGCCTGGAGCGGGGCGACTATGACCAGTGCCACGCCTGCCGCCGGCCGATCACGGAAGCGGACAAGCAGCGCCCCGAGTACGAGCAGGGTGTCAGTTGCCACCAGTGCATTGACTCACTGACCGAGGAGCAGAAGGCGCGGTTCCGCGAGCGTGAGCATCAGATGCGGCTGGCCCGGGCCCGTGGGGAAGCCCACGTGGGTGGTGAGGTTGCCCGGGTGATAGCCGAGCGCAAGGCGCTGAAAAAAGAGGAACGAAAGCGTCAGGCGCTGAATAGCCAGGCGGGAGAAATGGCCGAATCCTGAACCGTCAATCCAACGGAGAAACTGCATGAAGTTGAGTCACGCTGTCGCCACCGCCGCTATCCTGATGGCGCCTCTTGCCTACGGGCAGGAGGCGGACAACTGGGAGGGCGAGACGGAACTGGGTGTGCTGGTCACCTCCGGCAACACCAAGGAAACCAATGCCAAGGGGCGTGTGGCTGTACTTCATGAGGTGGAAACCTGGCGCAACAACGGCGAGTTGCGAGCCAATTACTCCGAAACCGATGACGAAACCACGGCGGAAAAGTATCAGGGGTCCCTGGAGACCAACTACAAGTTTGCGAAGAAACATTACTGGTTTCTTCGCGGGGCGTACCAGGATGACCGCTTCTCCGGCTACGATTTCGAGTCGTCACTGACCACCGGTTATGGCCAGCGGGTCTGGACGGCCGGTGAGCAGTCCTTCCTGGACCTGTCAGCGGGTGCCGGTTATCGCTACAACAAGCTGGAAGAGGCTACCGGGCAGGACGAGGACACGGAAAAGGAAGCCATTGCCCGTTTTGCCGGTCATCTGGATTACGAGGTTTCCGATACCGCGTTGTTCCGTCAGAAGCTGAGTACCGAGATCGGGCTGGACGACAACAACACGATTACCGAATCGGAAACCTCGCTTCAGGCCACCGTGGCGGGCGACCTGTCCATGAAAGTGGCGTTCCGGGTCGAGCACCAGTCCCGCCCTCCGGAAGGGGCTGAAAACACCGACACCGAAACGTCCCTGTCACTGCTCTACGGTTTCTAGACCGAGTTTCTGAGCCCCAGTTCGTCCGGGTAGGGGGTCAGGTATTTCTGGCTGGTCAGATAGTCTGCCGGTTCCTTGCGCTGGGCCAGGCGCAGTAGCGTCATCGGCACCACCAGCGGGACCTCTCCCCGGCGGTAGGCCTCTATCTGCTCCAGCAACACCGACTTTTCCTCTGTGGACATACTGTCTTTCAGATAGCCCAGCAGGTGTTGCATGGCATTAACGTGGGAACCCCGGCTTACCCGCTGGCTCATGGCTTCCATGAACAGGTGAATGTACCGGTCCGCGATCTGTTCCAGAGGTTCGGACTTCAGGTCAGCCAGAAGCGGCCCGAGCTGGCGGTAGATCTTCTCGCCGTGTGCCATCAGAGTGAACTTGTGGCGGGTATGGAATTCGATCAGTGCCTGCTTGCTCAGGTTCTCGCCCGCGACATTCTGCAGCCAGTCGTCGTAGGCGAACACCCGTTCAATGAAGTTCTCCCGGAGCATATCGTCGTTCAGCCGGCCTTCTTCTTCCACCGGCATTAACGGATAGGCTTCCATCAGCGCTTCGGCAAACAGGCCCACGCCTGAGCTGTCGATGTGGTTGCCCTTTTCCGTGTACAGCTTGACCCGCTCCATGCCACAGGTCGGGGACTTTTTCATCAGGATGTAGCCGCGAAGGTCGCCCAGGGTTGGCAGCACTTCGTCGATGAATCCACGCATCTCGTCGGTGTGATCGGCATCGCCGGAGGTTTCGATCAGACGCACGCCGTCGGGGAACTTGCGCAGATGGATGGTGGGGCGGGGTACCCCCAGTCCTGCTTCCAGTTCCGGGCAGATCGGACGGAAATCGAAGTGTTTGGCCAGCACTTGCGTGCAGTAGCGTGAATGTTTATGGCCACCGTCGTGGCGTACTTCCTTGCCCAGCAAACAGGTGCTGATGCCAACAGGGATACCGGTCACAGCGTTCTCCAGCCTAACGAAACGGTCTCGTGATCAGGGAAGGGGCGGGTATACTTTCCAAAAATTTTGAAGGCCATGGATGGCCTGAAATAAGCGCACAGGGATGTGCTTGTAGCGGTTTTTGGAAAGTATACCCGCCCCTTCCCGTCTTTACTGATTACGCAGTTTCAGTGTAAACCGATCAATCCGAACGCCCCAAATCTCGCGTATGCCTGGTCTGCGAGCGCTTCTGGTAAGCCGCCAGGGTGGTGGCATAAATGGTCCGGACATCCCGGGCGAACTGGGCCACGGAATAGTCAGCCGCGAAGGCTCTGGCCTTGTCGGACAGGGTCTTGCGGAGTTCGTCGTCCTCCAGAAGCTGCTGGGCCCGGGCCTGCCACTGGGTCTGGTTTTCCGGGGTCTTGTAGCCGTTGTGACCGTCGCGGACGACATCTTCAATGCCGCTGGAACGCACGGCCACCACCGGCAGACCGGCAGACATGGCTTCGAGAATCACCATGCCCTGGGTTTCCGACTTGGAGGCGAACAGGAAGGCATCGCCCAGGCTGTACCAGAGGGCCATCTCGTCCGGTTTGATGGCGCCGACAAGCTGGAAATGCCCGGTCAGATTGAGGTCCTCGATTTTTTTCTGCAGACGCTCATGCTGGTGGCCTTCACCAATCATCAGGAAGCGGAAGGGAACATCAGTCTCCCGGCGCAACCGGTCAATGGCCTCAATCATGAAATCGATGTTCTTCTCGTTGGACAGCCGCGAGACGCTGACAAAGACCTTCTCGTCCGTCAGGCCCAGTTCTGTGCGCAGGGCCTCCACCTGGTCTGTCGCCACACTCTGGAAACGCTCGAACTCAATGCCGGTCGGCTGGACGAACGTCGGTGTGGTGACTCCGATCATGCGCAGATATTCCTCGGTGGAGTAGGTCGGCACGATCACGCTGTCACAACGGTTGGCAAAGCGCTTGATCAGCGCATGGGAGATCAGGTTACGGAACAGCATGCCCGGCAGCGGGACAAAGTGTGCGTAGTGCTCCAGGCGCGTGTGATAGGTGTATACCGCCGGCACTTTCAGCCGCCGTGCCATGAACAGCCCCAGGCTGCCCAGCCAGAACGGGTGGTGCAGATGGATGATGTCGGGAACAAAGGCACGGACCCGTTTGCGGATGCGGCCCAGGAAAATATTGGCCAGACGGAACTCGCGTTTCTCGCCCATCGCCAGCAGCGAGGGCACCCGAAGGACGTTGTCCTCCTGTTCGGGCTGATCCTTGTAGCGCGGTGCCACCACCAGAATCCGGTCGCCCAGGCTGCGTAGTCCCCGGCGCAGGCGCTCGATGGAAATGGGCACGCCGCCAATGAAGGGCAGATAATTGTTGGTGAACATGGCGACCCGCAGTGGCTTCTCGAGCCACGGGGTCGGGTCCAGGTCGTAGTCGGGGTAGTAGTTCCGACCGATGAAAATGATCTGGTAAAGCTTGATGGTGATGGCAACGAACACCGCCACCAGCAGGATGAAATTGAGAAAGCCGGTGTAGAACAGCGAATAGACGAAGAACCAGAGCCCCTCAAGGCGTTTCCAGACCGGATGCTGGCCAATGTCCATTCGATGCAACTGGTGCTGTACCTCGCCATCCGGTGACACGCTCACTTCAACGTAATGGTAGAAGCTGTTCTCGGTGTTGAGGACCAGACCACCGGCGCCACCGGTGGTGATGTATTGAGTGCCGTCCACCGCCTGCTCGTCGTAGGTGGCCAGGTTGGCGGAAAACACCATGTCGATATCGTAGCTGCGGGCCACATTCATCAGCGCGGTACGGAAGGCCTCGGGCTGGAGGTAATCGTCCTCGCTGGCAAACAGGGTAGGGTTGTCTGGCTGCATCACCGGATGGCCAACGAACAGGATGCGGGCATTGCTGGTGTCCTGGTTGAGCAGGTCTCGCAGCCAGCGTATCTGCCAGCGCCAGGGCGTCTTGCCCGTGCTGTCGAGGAAAATCAGGCGGGTATTACCGGTGCGGACCGAGAAATAATGGGGCCCCATGTGCTCATAGAACCGGAAGCTGCCAAATTCCTCATACTCGTGCTGGCCGAAGGTGAGCAGGTAGGGGATATCCAGGCGGCCCAGGGTGCCGTAAAGCGCCCGGTATTTGTCTTCGCCCCCGCCACTGACCGCATTGCCGGCCGACACCAGAAAATCCAGCCCGGCGTTGTTCAGTTCCGGAATGATGCGCTTTTCAAAAACACCGACCGAGTTGTTGATGTTGCCCACGACCGCAAACCGGACGCCGCTGCCCGGCGGTGTACGTTGATAGATCCGTTCAACCTGCTCACTGTGGACCGCTTCGAAATCCTGTTTGAAAAAGTTCAGATAGAACTTGTAGGCCACTAGTGACACGGTGATAGCCAGGCACAGGTAGAACAGGATTTTCAGGGGATTGCGGTGTGTCATTCAGGCCTCCGGTGCGTTTTGATCAGTTCCCTCTGCATGACGACAAGCCCGATGATCATGCCGATATAGATGGTCAGGAAGCGCCAGGCGACGGTCACCAGCACCAGGTGATTGCCGGACAGGATGTCGCGGAAGAAACTGCCAAACACACCCTCGGAAATGCCCGAGGCACCGGGGGTGGGCGAGAAATACATGATGAAAGTGGTCACGACCAGCAGGCCCAGGGCGACCAGGTAGTTCACGTCATACCCCAGCGCGTGGATCAGCAGCGCCGGAAAACTGAACAGACTGAGCAGGAACACCATGGTGAACAGCACGGACAGCACCACGAACCGTCGCTCGCCCCGCAGGTAGTCGCCAAAACTCTGGGCGAACCTCAGCATTTCCCGCCGGAGTTTGAACTGCCAGCGATCATGGCGACGGTGGCCGATAAGGTGGAACTTCCTGATGCCGGCCACCAGAGCGCTCAGCGGCACGATCATCCAGCGGGTCCGGAACAGCAGTACGCCAAAGAACCCCAGATACAGCGTGACAAACACCGACAGTGCCGTGGCCACCCCGGATGACCAGGCCTGTCCGTCCAGAGCCGGCAGGGTAAACAGGAAAACCGGGGTCAGGGAAAAGATAAAAATGACCGCCAGCACCGTACGAATGGTGGTGGCCGCCGTGGCCCGGGCAATGGGCACACCTTCCCGGGTCAGATACCAGATCTGGGCAAAACCACCGCCGGTGGCCATGGGGGTGATGTTGGAAAAGAACAGGTTGATGAACACCAGCCGGAACACTTTTCGAAGTGACATCCGGTGGCCCAGTGCCCGCAGGGTGTAATACAGACGCAATCCGTCGGCGATGAAATAGACGCAGAGTAACAGTCCGGCCAACAACAGGAAGCCGGGATCCAGCAGGCGGTCATCGAACCGGAAACTGCGGTCGGCGAAGCGGTCGTAGACGGCGTAGAGACCGGCCCCGGTCATGGCCAGAAAGACAAGACTGAACAGGGCCAGTCGTTTCCCGGACGTCCGTTTCTGGTAATCGCGATCGGTGCTGTCAGTCATTGTCTGTCCGTTGATTGAAGGCAGGCAGTTTACCCTTTGTGGTGTGGTGCTTGTCCAGTTAACGCGGTGCCAGACGATGCCGACCTTGAAATATGGGCAAAGGGCCCGCAAGACTAGAGGTTGAATCCCCGAAAAGACAAGGTAAACCGACATGCCCAAGCACTTTGAACAGGCACCGGGTCTTTACGACGGTCCGGTTACCGAGACCGAAGGATACGTGTTCAACCAGACCATGATGCGCATCAAAGAGCCCGAGCGCTCCATGGATTTCTACACCCGGGTGATGGGAATGCACCTGCTGCGCAAGCTGGACTTCCCGGAGATGAAGTTCACCCTGTATTTCCTGGGCTACCTGGACGACCGGCAGTTGCAGTCCGTACCGGGCGACGACGCTCACCGCACCACCTACACCTTTGGCCGCGAAGCCGTGCTGGAGCTGACCCACAACTGGGGCACCGAAGACCAGGAGGACTTCAGTTACCACAATGGTAACGACGAGCCCCAGGGATTTGGCCACATCGGCATTGCTGTACCTGATGTGTATGCCGCCTGCGAGCGTTTTGAGAAACTGGATGTGGAATTCGTCAAGAAGCCGGACGACGGCAAGATGAAAGGCCTGGCCTTTATCAAGGACCCGGACGGCTACTGGATTGAAATCCTGCAGCCGGACATGCTGGAGAAACAGCGCAAGGAAGACTGACGGGGGGCACAGGCCACCCCCGCCAGGCGCCCCGGCGTCAGCCTTTCGCGCTGGCGTTCCGGGGCTGGCCGTAAAGGGAAGCCACGATCACCGCGACCGTCAGAATCAGTGCCCCGCTGATTCCCACCACGCCAAGAACCTCGCCCAGAATGATCCACGCCAGAATGGCCACAAACAGCGGCTCGAGCGTCACGATGATGCTCGACAGTGTGGCGGGTGTGGTTTTCATGCCGGTAAAGAACATCAGGTAGCCGATGCACGTGGGCACCACCCCGATGTAGATGATCATCAGCCAGTGCCCGAAACCAAGGCTGCCCAGCCCTTCAAATCCGCCGGTCAGATAGACCACCGGCAGCAGGATCAGTGCCGCTGTGAAAAAACAGATGAACGCGGTGGTGAACACGGGTGTGCCAGCAGAGTTGTACCGGCTGGTCAGCGTGAACCCGGTGTAGACGGCGGCGGCCAGCAGTGCCATCAGTATGCCGCCCAGGCGCAGGGTGCCTGCCGTATCCATATCACTGGCCACCAGCATGCCGGTGCCCAGTATCGCCGCCAGGGCCGACAGAATCGTCAGCACACCGGGTTTTTCGCCCAGTAAGGGGGCGGCCAGGATGGCCACCAGCACCGGCGGCAGGCACAGGGAAATCAGTGTGGCGATGCCGGCACCGGTCATATCCACCGCAAGCAGATAGCTGCCCTGGTAGCCGGCCTGGAAAAAGCCCAGCGCCGCCAGGGGCAGCAGTGACCGGCTGCTCAACAGGGAAAACAGCGACGTGGCCCTTGTGCCACGCCCTCTGGCCTCAGCGCTGAGGGCCCGGCGTTCGCGCATCATCAGCACCCAGAAAAACGGCAGGGCCACCAGCAACCGGAGAAAGGCCAGCGCTATGGCCTGCAGGTCCGTGCCGGTAAACAGGAACTTGGCAACAATGCCGGTTGTGGCCCATAGCAGTGCCGCCAGGGCTATGAGGAGTGCGCCTCGGAGCATGAAACGTCCCGGTTTTTGAGTGGACCGTGAAGATTAACAGCGGCGGGCCCGGGCGTCACCCTCGTGCAATCTTGTTGGGATAAGTAAGGCATGAGGCTTAACGAACCTTTCGCTAAAGAATGTAAAAAGCAGGCCGATAGTTAGAAATACTAACGACTCCCGTACAGAAACTGATTAATATTCGGTCAGACTGAACGCACGGGAAGGCATATCGGTCCAGGGCTTGACTGGAAACCGGCAGGGAAAGGTTCGGTCAGACAGTCGACACATCCAGTAGGTAGACCACGAAGTTAAAGGCAAAACTGCTCTCCGTCCTTCTTGCAACCACGCTTATTCCCGTTCTGATCATTGCCTCCCTCACCGTGCGGGATGCCATTAAACAGGCGGAGAAAGACTTCGTCAGCACCAGTACCACCAACATCAATATCGTGGATGATTCCTTCCGGAACTTCTTCAATGTGATGGGCTACCAGGTGTCGTTCCTCGCAGACGATCCGATCATTACCAACGCGCAAAAAGGGGACATCTCCACCTACTTCGGTCCTGGCCGAAAACCCAGTGAGGTCGCCCGGGAGAATGGCGGGCGGGAAGAGGCCATGTTCAAGCTGTTCAGCGCCATCGGTGACAACAACCCCATGCTGGGATACGTGTACATGGGCGATAAGGACGGCGGCTACCTGGAATGGCCGGGCACTGCCGAGTATGGCGACTGGGATCCGCGCACCCGTCCCTGGTTTGATATGGCCAAAGATAACAATTACGAACTGGTTCGCCGTGATGGTTACTACTGGGAGCCGGGCGATGCGGTGTATGTCTCAGTCATCAAGGCCTTTAAGAACAGCCGTGGCGAATTTGAAGGGGTGGTCGCCCTGGACGTATCGCTGAAGTCGCTCACCGACATGGTCAAAGAGGTAAAACTTGGCGAAACGGGCCACCTCATGATTGTTCAGGGCAATGGCAAGATCCTGGTTGACGGTGGCAACCCGGATAACAACTTCAAGGCCCTGGACGAAATGGACGCCGGTTACTTCTCCCGGATCGCCGAGACCAGTGACGGCGTGCTGGATGTCACTATCGACGGCGTCGATTACATGGCCAACGTGCACCAATCCAGCGACCTGGGATGGAAGTTCGTCAGCTTCAAGCAGCGCACCGAAATCCTGGCCCACGCGGTTCAGGTGGCCAGAAATACCGCCATCGTCAGCGTGGTTCTGGTGATCGTTTTCGGGCTGATTGGCCTGTACATCGTTAACCGCATCGTCACCCCCATCAACCTGGTGAAAGACAACCTCAAAACTATTGCGGAGGGCGAGGGCGACCTGACCACCCGCATCAAGGTGGACTCGAAAGACGAGGTGGGCGAGCTGGCCGAGTGGTTCAACCGCTTTATCGAATCCACGCGCACCATGATTCAGGACATCAAGACCACTGCCGAGAACATGGAGAGCGTGTCCACCAAGACCAACTCGGAGTCTATGGAGCTCTCTGAAAGTGCCTCGCGCCAACTGTCTGCCATTGAGCAGATAGTCACGGCCGTGACGGAAATGGCCGCCGCCAATGAAGTGGCCACCAACTGTGTGGATACCGCGTCACACGCTGAGGACGGACTGAAAGCGACCCTTTCCGGCCGGGAAGTGATCAACCGCAACGCCGAAAGCGTCAAAACCCTGGGCCAGCGCATCAGCGAATCCAGCGATGTGATTACCGAACTGGAGAAGGAGACTGGCAATATCAACGGCATCCTGTCCACGATTCAGGATATTGCGGAACAGACCAATCTGCTGGCGCTGAACGCGGCCATCGAAGCCGCTCGTGCTGGTGAGCAGGGGAGGGGCTTTGCGGTGGTTGCCGATGAAGTCAGAAACCTGGCCTGGCGCACACAGACCTCGACCGAAGAGGTTAACCAGATTCTCGGTAACCTTATTGGGCGCACCAAGGATGTGGCTTCGGCGATGAGCCTGAGTGTTGAGGAGTCCTCCTCCGCTGTCGCGCTGTCCAGAGAGGCTCTGGAGGCTTTCAATGACATCGAACAGGCTGTCGAGCGGATTCGTGACGTCTCCACCCAGTCCGCCAGTGCCGCCGAAGAGCAGCATTCGGTCACCGAGGATATCAACCGCAACATCGTTTCCATCAACGACTCGGCCAACGAGGTGACCGATACCTCCAGAAACGTCGACGAACTGTGCTCGAAACAGGCGGACCTGAACCTGCGACTGACGCAGTTGGTGTCGCGGTTCAAGACCTGAGGCAGTTTTGATCAGGCAACGAAAGATGGATAAAACCGGGCGGCTTGGCCGCCCGGTTTTTTATTTAACGGTGATCCGTTCGGCGTTCTTTTCCAGTGTACGAGCGCCGATGCCTTTGACATCCGACAACTGGTCCGCGGACTTGAAGGGGCCGTTGTTCTCACGGTATTCGATGATTGCCTGGGCCTTGCTTTCGCCAATGCCGTCAAGCTGGGCCAGGGTGGCGATATCGGCGGTATTGATGTTGACGGGGGTCGGGTCGGCGGCGTAGGCGGTGCCGGTGGCAAGGGTGAACAGCAGGATCAGTGTGGCGAAAAGAGACGTTGGTTTCATGGATATTCTCCTGAAGACATCGGTCATTGTTGGGGTGGCAGGCGTGACAAGCCTTGGCGTCCGATGTTCAGGTAGGTGCAGAGGAGAGGCTGGGAACATCTGAAAAGTCGGGCCGGTGCACGGAAGGAACCACATCCCTGTGGTTCCCGGATTCCGTGGCTGACCCCTGCCTAGATCCTTCAGGCTGCGCCGCATCCGTGGCGCTGTGTCCTTTTCATCCCTGTAACCCGATTCCTTTGGGCAACTCCCGATCCCTGGAGTCTTCATCCTTGAGCCAACATCCTTGCCAGCTTGTCATCCCTGACATGATTCAGTGTACCGATTTCAGCAAAGCTGACTATCGGACATCGGATAGAGGCTTTGTAAGCTTTCTCCTACGCCGTGTCCGCATTCGGGTGAACATCAGTTCATTTCTTTGGTGAACCATGAGCCATACTGGTCAAATGGTTGGCGGCTTCATGGCCTCAGGTCAGGTCGTAGGCGAATTCCCCCTGCCCATCCAGATTGATGACCAGCCTTTCAATCGGTTCACCCACGGCCATACGATTCAGGGTCTGCTCGGCAATGGTCGGCATCAGGCTTCCGGACAGTATGTTGTCGACGTTCCGGGCCCCGCTGTCACTGTCGGTGCAGCGTGCTGCGATGGCCTCCACGATGGCCGGGTCGTATTCAAAGCTCGCTTTATGATTGCTTTCGAAACGGCGTTTGATCCGATCCAGCTTGAGTTCAACGATGCGGTCGAGAATCTCATTCTGTACCGGGTAGTAGGGAACAATGTTCAGGCGTCCCAGGAACGCGGGTTTGAAAACGTTATTGAGCTGGTCCCGCAGGCTTTCAGTGATGGTGTCTGGTTCCGGCAGCGTCTCGGCGCCCAGGCACTGGCGCATGATGTCGTCGGTGCCGACGTTGGAGGTCAGCAGAATGACCGTGTTGCGGAAGTTGATCTCACGGCCTTCGCCGTCATCCAGCACACCCTTGTCGAAGACCTGGAAAAACAGCTCCAGCACATCCGGGTGGGCTTTTTCCACTTCGTCCAGCAGCACCACGCTGTAGGGCTTGCGGCGGACGGCCTCGGTCAGTACGCCGCCTTCGCCGTAGCCGACATAGCCGGGAGGCGATCCCTTGAGGCTGGAGACGGTATGGGCCTCCTGGTATTCCGACATGTTGATAGTGATGACATTGCGCTCACCGCCGTAGAGAACATCGGCCAGGGACAGCGCCGTTTCGGTTTTGCCGACGCCACTGGGGCCAAGCAGCAGGAAGACACCAATCGGCTTGTTGGGATCTTCCATGCGGGCGCGGGAGATGGCGATGCGCTTGCCAATCTCGGCCAGGGCGTGGTCCTGGCCCAGTACCCGCTCGGCCAGAAGCTCAGGCAACTGCTGAACGGTGGTGATTTCATCCCGCAGCATCTTGCCCAGGGGGATGCCGGTCCAGTTGGAAATCACTTCGGCAATGACGTTGCCGTCCACGTGTCCGTGTACCAGGGAATGCTCATCCTGGATGGCCGACAGCTCCCGGCGCACGTCGCCAATCTGCGCGCTCAGATCGTTGGCTTCGGCTTCCTGGCCTTCAGACTCGGCGGTTTCGCGCCGGGCTTCCAGTTCCTTCAACCGGGTGACAATGGCCTGCTCCCGTTCCCAGCGCTCGCTGAGATCGTCAATTTCCGCCTGGGTACGGGTGAGCTGCTGGTCGAGTTCGTTGAGAGCGTCGGCATGGTCGGCGCCTTCGCGCTGTTCCCGCTTAAGAACAGCGATCTCGGTCTGCAGGTTATCCCGGCGGCGGTAAGCATCTTCCAGAGCCGCCGGCTGGGATGACTGGGCCAGGGCAACCCGGGCGCAGGCGGTGTCCAGTACGCTGATGGCCTTGTCCGGCAACTGGCGGCCGGTCACGTAGCGGTGTGACAGCCGCACCGCCTGGATAATGCCGTCATCGAGGATGCTGATCCTGTGGTGATCCTGCATGCGCTCGCTGAGCCCGCGCAGCATATGGATGGCGACATCTTCCGTGGGTTCTTCCACTTTGACCACCTGGAAGCGGCGGGCGAGGGCGGCATCTTTTTCAAAGTATTTCTTGTATTCGGCCCAGGTGGTGGCCGCGATGGTACGCAGCTCACCGCGGGCCAGTGCCGGTTTCAGCAGGTTGGCGGCATCGCCCTGGCCGGCCTGTCCGCCAGTGCCAATCAGGGTGTGGGCTTCGTCAATGAACAGGATGATCGGGTGCAGGCTGCGTTTGGTCTCCTCGATCACGCTCTTCAGGCGGTTCTCGAATTCGCCTTTGACCCCGGCCCCCGCCTGCAGCAGCCCGAGGTCGAGTGTGCGCAGTTCCACGTTCTGTAGCGGCGGTGGCACGTCACCGTTAACGATCCGAAGTGCCAGCCCTTCGACCACGGCGGTTTTACCAACCCCTGCCTCGCCGGTCAGGATCGGGTTGTTCTGGCGCCGGCGGGTCAGGATGTCGACCATCTGGCGCACTTCCTCTTCACGGCCCAGTACCGGATCGATGCGGCCCGCCCGGGCATTGCCGGTGAGATCAATGGTGTACTGATCCAGCGCCGGGGTTTTGGACTTGGCTTTCCGAGTTTCCGCACCCTTGGCGCTGCTGGTTGACTGAGTGGTTGCCGGCCCGGATTCGGTTTCACCCAATGGCCGGACATGGCTGTCTTCGCTGCTGCCCCGGGTCAGATCGTTCAGGTGTGCCTGAAGGTCATCGACATGGATGCGCTCAAGCTCCGGGGCGCCCTCCAGGACCACCCGCCGTAATTCGTCCTCCCGGAGCAGCGCCAGCAGCAGGTGGCCGCTGCGAACCTGGGCTTCATCATGGTCCACGGAGGTGACCACCCAGGCCCGCTCAATCAGGCGAGTCAGCCTCGGCGACAGTGCCGGTGTCCGGGTGTTGCCGGTTTTGAAGGTGGCAATGGTGTCTTCCAACTGGCCGGCGAGCCGGTCCAGTGACACGTCATAGTGCCGGGCGATGCGGAGAATGTCGTTGTCGTCACTGTCCAGCAGTTTCAGCAGCAGGTGCTCGATGTCGACATCGTACTGGCGTTCGGCCAGACAGAGGGCCGCGGCGCCTTCAGTGGCTTCGCGGCAGGGATCGTTCAGTTTGTTGAAAAGGGATTTGAGATTCACACCATTGCTCCATCATAGGTGATTTCAAAGACTGCGTGTCCGTTTGCGTCGGCTGACCGGTCGTTGGGCCTGAGCCACCCCAGGTGGCCAAGGCGGGGACTGTCATTCCCGCCAAGGCGCGGGACCGGGATTTCACGTTTGTCGAGAACCAGTTCAATCTCGAAGTCGAGTTCGATACCGGCGTAGAAGCGCAAAAGCTTGAGCAGCTTTTTGTGCGTGTCGGTTTTCGGTAGAAGTTCCTGATAGGCCTTCAGGCTCAGTGGCCCGAACCGGACTCGGAAGGTGGACTGGTAGTCCCGGACCCGGGTACCAGCCACCGCGCCTGAGCCCAGCCGGGCGTTGGTCTGCCCCAGCCGGGTACACTGATCCGGAGCCAGTTGAATCCAGCGGCCGGAAAAAGGGACTACCCGGCAGGGCTGGCCGAAGGTGTAAGTCAGAATGGATTCCAGATTGCCGGCATTGCGCGGTTTCTGGGTCCACAGCCCCGAGAACCAGGTGAACAGATTGCGGCCCAGGGCGCCGGTATCGTCTTCCCGGTCCAGTGTGTGGTCGAGGGTATTCGGAGTAAAACCGGCCAGGTGCAGCAGCCACTCTTCGAAATCCGCCGTACCCTTGCGCTCATACTCGATGTGGAACCGGTACTTCTGCCAGGCTTCGTAGAATAGCGCCGTCATCCGGTGCGAGAACAGGTCCATGAAGGCATGGGCACCGTCGTCGCGTTTCTCGATGTGACGGATGATCAGCAGTTCCGTATAGGGCCGGGGCAGAACGCCTGATGGCCCGACCAGCCCCATGAAGGTGGTCTGGATTTCACTGAGCGGCTCGTTGCTGGCTGACAGGGCCTTGTCGTTCTCAAACGACAGACCACTGATTTCGCTCGGCGGAAAGCTGAGCGATAACAGGGACCGGAAGCGTAGCGGGTCCTGATGGGGGCGGTTTTCGGGATCAATCCGGCCATTACGGCTGTAGTGCAGCCGAAGCAGCCGCACCATCTGGAAGAACCCGAAACGCCAGGGCTCTGCACGGGCCTGATCAATCAGACCAGGGGCTGAGTACCGGTTCTCGGCTGCCATTGGGCGACTCTCTGCTCGCGCTGACTCGAGCGCAGGGTAAGTTGAGTGAAGCTGTTGAGGCTGCAGTACTGGCCGAAGAAATGGTCCAGCACCATGCCAAACAGATAGATGCCACTGCCGATAAACTGGTTTTCGTCCAGTTCCAGGGTGATCCCGGTTCCGCGCACGAACGCCGGGCGCGGGTGCCCTATGCGGGTCATCACCGGTGCACTGTGGATGCTGGCGATGCCATTGATCTGCTTGCGGATGGCCGAAGCCTGCCGGTAGTTGTAGAGCGACAGCAGTTCCATGAGCGCATCCCGGCCGTTGGCGGCCAGCGACATATGATTCAGTGACAGGTGCGAGACCAGTCGCCAGATCAGGCCTTTGCCCATCGGTGGCCGGACAGACTCGGAGGGTTTGCGCAGGCAGCGTATCTGCTCGACAACCTGCTCCTGCTCAAGCGTGAAGTCGCCCTGGGGATGACCGATGGTCATCAGTTTGGGCAGATCCCGGTTGCTGCAGGTCAGGCGCAGGCTCAGGGTATCGCTACTGCCGTCCAGCAGTTCCAGCTCCCGATCGACCACCCTCAGTTTCATTTCCGTGCCCGGGTCACGGGCGTTGCCGGAGCTGACCCGGCGGGCCAGCCAATAACTCTGCTGGGACTGCCTCTCGCTGTCCCTGGGCTCAAAAAAGGGCAGGCAGGGGGAGACCTTGTCGCGGGTGGCGGTGCGTACAACCCGCGTCACGTCATCAATGGACACGACTTCGGTGGAGCCTGCATGCCGCACATCCGGTATCACCGGGTATTCGTCACGGGTATGGCTGAGCTTGATGGGTTCGGCCTGTTGCGGGAACAGGTTGACCACCGGGGTACAGCCCAGGCGGAAGTTGTGCAGGTCCAGCGTCTGGGACAGCCGGGAAAGCGTCTCCTGCTGGTCGTAGTCCCGGAACAGGAAATGCAACTGGATCTGGGTGACCGCCTGGTTGGCCAGGGGGCGCTCCAGCCCGCCCAGGTCGAAGAACAGGAACTTTTCCGGGAAGGTGAAGTATTCATGGAGCAGCCGGTAGCCCAGGAAGGAACGTTCCGAGTAATCAATCAGCCCCTCATCCGGGCCAAAACCGACCGGGGATATGGCATCCGGACCCAGCCCGATCTCACGGGGCTGGCCGTTTTCAACAAAGCTGACGGAAACTCTTGCCACGTTGTTCAGCAGCATCTCGTAGAGCGGATGCATCAGGCTGCCCTCGCCGTCCAGGAAGAAGCGCAGGCTGTCCAGCCCCATTTTTCCAAAGTCGGTGTTGCCGATGCTCTGCAGCGTCAGGCTGAGCTTGGCTTCGTGCTCGTTGCCGTGACGGTTGAAGGACGACCGTTCCAGTTTTTTGAGCTCGGCACCGGTCAGGGTGACCGGCCAGACATCCACCGGGTAACAGGTCCTGAATCGGCAGAAAGTCTCACCCACTGGCCGTGAATGCAGCGCGGTATGGCGGGGCAGGTGATAGCGGCCGGTCAGGGAGGTCTTGGGGCCCGGATCAAACTCGACGATGGAAAGCGCCGGTGTTGGCCTCAGGTAGTGGGGGTAGAGGACATCCAGAAACGCTTCGACGATTTCCGGAAAGCCATCATTCAGCTTTTTGTGAACCCGCGCGCTCAGGAAGGCGAAGGATTCGATCATTCGCTCCGCATGCGGATCCTCGCAATAATCCCCCTCCAGCAGCAGCCGGGAGGCGATTTTCGGATAACGATTGGCGAACTCCTGACCCAGGTAGCGCAGGTGTGAGAGTTCCTTCTCGTAGTAGGGCAGCAAGTCGTCAAGCATCAGGCTAGATTCTGTACCTTGTATTGTCGGGTGTTGACCTGCAGAACGGCATCGAACGCCACGTGTTGCCTGGCCTCACTGAGCGACAGCATGGCTTCGATCCGGAACTGGAGGATGCGGTCGTGGGTGTCGGGGTTGAGCAGATGAACCCGAACGCTGCTGAAACGGCGGTCACCATGCTCGATGGTGCGTTCGAGCTGGCGCTGGATCAGTTGGCGGTCTTCGGTGCTGCGCACGCCACGACTGAGGAAGTCAGGCAGCCCGAAGTCCAGCAAGGTGCCCTGCAGCGACGGCCAGGCATCCAGCTCGCCACCGATAAGTTCACGCCGGGTGTTAACCAGCAGCTCCAGATCCCTGACCACCGATGCCTTGTAATGGGACACCGAGCACCGGTGACCGGGCGAAGCCTCGGTCACCTGATTGGGGCTGTTGTCGAGCAGTCGGTCAAGCAGGGTCGGGACCATCTGCATGGAATCGCTCATCGCGTCGCACTCCTTGCTATTCCGGGGGATTCCGCCACCACGACATCCCATGTCCCGGTGGCATCAGGAACCGGTCAGGCTCCTCAGGAACCCCGGGCCGATTGCGGCAGTTCGGACACCAGACGCAGGGAGGCGGTCAGCTCGTCCAACTGATAGTGCGGACGCAGGAAGGTCACCGCCTTGTAGGAACCGGGCTTGCCCGGGACCTCGGCCACTTCCACCCGGGCTTCACGCAGCGGGTACTGAGCCTTGGCTTCCTGTCCGGCGTTGTCATCCAGCAGCACATACTGGGACAGCCACTCGTTCAGGAAGTCCTCAACGTTCTGGCGGGACGCGAAGCTGCCCACCTTGTCACGCATGATCGCCTTCATGAAGTGGGCGATGCGGGACGTGGCGAAGATGTACTGCAGTTGCGATGACAGCCGGGCGTTGGCGTTGGCCACATCGGTGTTGTACTGCTTGGGCAACTGGGCGGACTGGGTACCGAAGAAAGCGGCGTAGTCCGTGCCCTTGCAGTGCACCAGAGGGATAAAGCCGAGGTCGGACAGTTCTTTTTCACGACGGTCGGTGATGGAGATTTCGGTCGGGCATTTCAGGGCCACTTCGCCATCGTCGGTCTGGAAGGTGTGGGTCGGCAGGCCTTCCACCAGACCACCCCCTTCGACGCCACGAATCGCCACACACCAGCCATATTTGGCGAAGGCATCGGTGATCCGTGTGCCCATGGCATAGGCGGCATTCATCCACAGGTATTTGTTGTGGTCCCGGCCGTCGACGTTCTCGGTGAAGTTGAATTCCTCCACTGGCGCGGTGTCCTCGCCGTAGGGCAGGCGTCCGAGCACATGCGGCAGTGTCAGGCCGACATAGCGGGCATCCTCGGAATTGCGGAACGACTTCCACTTGGCGTACTCAACCGTATCGAAGATCTTGGAAAGATCCCGGGGGCCGGCCATGTCTGTGAAGGAATCCCAGCCAAACAGTTCGGCGGAGGCTGAGGATATGAAGGGCGCGTGTGCCGCAGCCGCCACGTGGGAGACCTGCTCCAGCAGGTACATGTCCTGCGGGTGGCGGCCGAACTCGTAGTCACCGATCATCATGCCGTAGGGCGCGCCACCAAAGGTGCCGTATTCCTCTTCGTAGACTTTCTTGAACAGGGCACTCTGGTCGAATTCCGAGGCTGACTTGAGGTCTTTGACCAGATCCTTTTTGGACGCGTTCAGGATATGGATCTTCATGTTCGGGCTGGTCTCGGTCTGATCGGTCAGGTATTTGAGACCGCGCCAGGAGGCTTCGAGTTGCTGGAACTCGCTGGCGTGCATAACCTCGTTCAACTGGTCCGAGAGCAGGGAATCGATTTCGGCGATACGCGAATCCAGTACGGCAATCAGGTCCTTACTGGGTGTGACCTCGCCTTCCAGAACCTGATTGACGAGCTCATCGATCAGATCACGGGTGCGGGTTCGTTCGGTTTCCGAACGGGCAACCCGGCTTTCGGAAATAATGCTGTCGAGCAGGGAGGTTTCCGGGGCAAAGATTTCCTCGGCTTCACTCTGGGCCTGTGCGTCTGTCTGGGGGTTGGTCATGGATAACTCCTTTTATTCCTTTTCATCCTGGGGGGAGGCTGCCGCTTCACGGCCGAGTTCCTCACCCAGTGCCTTGAGCTTGTCGGTGTTCTGCAGAACGTCCATCAGCAGTTCTTCAAACTTGTCGTTGCCGCCCATTTTGTTGCGCAGGTCGGCCAGCTTGTTGCGTACATCGAGCAGCTTGCGCAGGGGCTCCACCTGGCGCACCACTTCCTGGGGCTCGAAGTCCTCCATGGATTTGAAGTTGAGTTCCACGGGGAGCTGGGAGCCATCGTTGGCAAGGGTGTTGTCCACCCGGTAGCTCAGCCGGGGCTTGATGCCCTTGAGCACACTGTCGAAGTTGTCGCGGTCGATGTTGACGAATTTGCGGTCCTTCAGGCGCGGCAGGGGTTCCAGGGGATTACCGGAGTAGTCGCCCATCACACCCACGACGAAGGGCAGTTCCTTCTTCTCGATGCTGTCGCCGATTTCCACATCGTAAGTCAGGTGAACGCGGGGCGCCCGGATGCGGGAGAGTTTGTGCTGGGTACTTTCACTGTTGGCCATGGTGTCATCCTTTGTCGTTATGGCTGAGTAGGGTTCGGGACTGAGTGCGGTCAGTCCCGTGCTGCTTCCTGCAATGTCATGGTCAGTTGTTCACGCAGGTCATCCTGCATGGCGTCTATCGCATCTACGGAAATGAGTTCCTCGAAGCTGCGGCTGCCGGAAATTTCGGTACTGTGACGAATCACCTCATCGTTCGGCAGCGAGGAAGTGACCGGTGAGCTGATGACGCAGAAGGGCAGTTGCCCGAAGTCGTCCAGGCTCTGGAACCCGACCGGGAAACGCAGCCCTTTGAACAGGCGCCCCAGGCCACCTGCCCGGCTGAAGCAGTGGAACAGCATCAGGTAGTGAAGCACGAACCGGTGCAGTTCCGAGCCGCTGCGGTTGGGGTCCTTGACCACCTGACGGAACAGGCTGAGGTCGAAGGAGTTATAGCCCACAACCCAGCGGGTCGGGCTGGTCACCCGGATGCTGGTGCCGTTTTCGAGCACGTGGTCATATTCCAGCGGGAACAGCTCCGGTGTCGAGTTGATGATATGAAGCGGAACCTCCAACTCATTGATCAGGTTGAACGGGCGCTGTCCCGCATGTTTGTCGAAGAGCGTCCGGAATTCCTTGAAATGATGCTGGGTCTCGCGCCCGCTGCCGCGTGGTGCTCCCTGCAGGTATTCCCCGAACAGGGGCTGCGGGCGAACCAGGGGGGAGACCGTGGCCAGGTAATCCGCTGCCTGGGATTTCAGCAGATCGGAGATCCGGCGGGTCTGCTTGCGGGACCGGATGAAATCCTCAACGTTAAAACTCTGCGACATGTTCTGTTCCTGTTGGACGATGTCGGTGTGTCGCCGACGTTGGTGATCACGTCTGGGTCAGCCGGCTGACGTCAGGGCGTTGCTGCTGCCAGTTCCGAGGCAATTCGATTGAGCAATACCGGATCGCCCTCGGCGTTGTTGACCGGGTTGCCCCGGGCATCCAGGGGTTGCAGCTTGCCGTCAGCATCGGACTGATAGAGCCTTTGCTCCCCAACCTCGGGGTGCAGTACGTACAAGTCCTGCTGCCGGGAGCCTTTGCCGTCGCTGTGAGACCATTGGCCCCAACTGGTGTTAACGCGTTCGCCGCCAGGCGCATCAATGCGCGTTTCGTGCAGATAGAACCCGGCTGGCGCGCCGGTGCTGGCGCTGCGTTTCAGGATTAAATCGGTGTGGATGCCCTGGCAATCGTTGCAGGGGAGGGTGCCGCCAAATCGCTCAGTCACCCTGATAAAGTTCGTATCAGGATTGGGATCACTGGCACAGGCTGTCAGTAACAGCAGCCCGGCGGCAACCAGTGTATTGCGGCTAATCGCTTTCATGCTCGAAGCCATCCTTGGAATATGTGATGTGTGAACGTCCTAGTCCTTGTTCAAGACGTTATCTTATTGTAACGTTTTGGAGATGTTCAAGGTGAACATTCAATAAACCTGATTCGGGTTTTCTGGCACCAGTTCTCATTCGGGCATGGTGAGCCAGTAAAGATGGACCGACGGATCGACGATTCAACGGAATGGAATCGCAATGAAGGTGTTTATCCGCAGTTTGGGAGTCTGCTCCCTTTTGCTTGCACTCGTGGGTTGTGGCGTTGCCGATCGTGTAGGAAACCGCTTTGAGGATACCTGGGCGGGTGAACTGGTTGGCAATGAAGAACGGGTGCGGGTTGTCATCAATGCCGACGAATCCCTTAATCCGGGGGTCGACGGTAAACCTCTCTCGGTGGTTCTCCGAATTTATCAATTGTCAGAGCGTGGACCTTTTGCCACGGCCTCACCGCGTCAGCTCTGGAACGACGCTGAAGGTGTGCTGGGCCGGGGCCTGATCTCGCAACGCGAGGTCACCTTGCTGCCGGGGCAGTTGAAGGTTGATCTTGCCGCTCTGGATCCCGCTGCCCAATACGTCGGCGTGGCAGCCTTTTTCCGTAATACATTCAATAACGACTGGCAGGCAGTGTTCAGTGCCGACCAGTTGCGCACGGATGGTCTGCTAGGCGCGTCTGAAGGCGTCTACCTGCATCTGGTCGAGGATCGCATGGAGGTCACCCGAGGGCAGACCTTTCTGGCAATAGAGTAGAAAACCGACAGCGAAGGATCGCGCCATCAAAACTGACGTTGGTGGCTTTGTGTTGAACAGGAACTCAGAGGTTCAGACAAGGACGTGAGTAAACGTAACCGCATTATGTGGTCGGAGGGTATGTTCCTCCTGCCACAGCATTTCCAGTATCAGGACGAATTCCATCAGCGGCAGTTGGCGGAGGCCCGCCACAGTCAGTCGCCATTCCAGTGGGGCGTGCAGGCGCTGGCCTTTGACGAGGGCGCACTGGAACAGGGGACGCTACGCCTGACACGGCTCAAACTGCTGTTTCCGGATGGCACGTTGATCGATGCGCCGGAACATGACCCGCTGCCTCCCGGCCGGGATCTCAACGAGCTTTCCCGTAACGGCGAAGTCCGGGTGCATGTCGCGCTCAGGGCTCTGGAACCCTGGTCTCCCAGCTACCTCGATCCGCAGGCTCCCCGCCACGGCGGTCGCCGTTACCTGCAGAGTTTTGAAACCCTGCCGGATCTCAATGAAGGGTCGCTGGAGAATGAGCTGGGTACCCTGGAACTCAACACAACCCTGCTCATGGAAGGGGATACGCTGGACGGCTTCACCTATTGCCCGATTGCGCTTCTGAAGCGAAACGCTGCCGGTGGTTTCAGTCTCGACACCGAGAACTTCATGCCACCGGCCCTGCACATGGACGCGGTCTCCCTGCCATTCGATATCGGCAACCGCCTGATCGGCATGTTGCAGGCGCGCAGTGATGCACTGTCCGGGCGCCGTCGGGAGCGGGCCGACCAGGTGGCGGAGTTTGGTTCCAGTGATGTCACCCTGTTCTGGCTTCTCTACACCATCAACCGGGCTTATCCCCAGTTGGCGCATCTGCTGGCCCATCCCGGGCTGCACCCGGAAACCCTGTACCGGTTCCTGGCGGAACTGGCAGCCAGCCTGATGACCTTCTCCATGTCGCACAAACTGGCGGATATCCCGGAATACAACCATCGTGACCCGGCTGGTGTGCTGCTGGCTCTGGAGGGTGTTGTCCGGGAACTGCTCGAGGTGGTGGTGCCCAACCAGTACATCCCGATTCCGCTGGAGCAGACCCGGTCTTCCTACTACGTTGGTCGGCTCAACGATGCCCGGCTCAAGGATGCCGAGTTCTACATCAGCGTGCATGCCGATATGCCCGGCGCCCAGATACTTGAACTGGTTCCACGGGCATTCAAGGTTGGCCCGCCAGAGGAGATCGAGGTCGTGGTCAACACCGCCATGCCGGGCGCTACCTTGACCCACACTCCGCGGTTGCCCAGCTCCATCCCGGTGCGCCTGGATAACCATTACTTCGCACTGGAGCCGCATGGCGCGGTTTACGAGCGGATGATGGAGTCCCAGGCCATTGCCTTTTACGTCCCTAGTGGATTCAAGAATCTCACCATAGAACTGATGGCGGTAATGAAATGACCGAGCCCCAGACTCATTCTTACGATGTCGCCGAACAGCGAACCCTGAAAAACCTCTCCCGCGATTTTATTTCCATGGTGCTCATGGTTCGCAACGGACAGGAGGCGGAAAGCGTTGAAGCCTTTCTGGAACGTGTGGACCAGTGGCTGCGTGAGTTCGAGGAAAAGGCCCGTGCCGCCAACTACAGCGCCGAAGCGGTCAAGGATGCCCAATACGCCCTGTGTGCCTTCCTGGATGAAAGTGTCCTGAAAGGTGGCGCCGGTAATATCCGGGACCATGTTGAACTGGACCCTTTCCAGTACCGCTACTTCGGTGTGCATCTGGCGGGTGAAGGGTTCTATGAGCGGCTGGACAACCTGAGGCAGGACCTGCGCGCCAATGTGGATGTGCTGGAAGTCTATCACCTCTGCCTGGCACTGGGGTTTGAAGGCAAATACAGCTTTGAAAGCCGGGATCAGCTTCGCTACATCGCCAACACTCTGGGGCAGGACATCGCCCGCTATCGCAAGCGCGAAGACAGCAGTCACGACAGCTGGCAACTGCCGGATCAGGTGGGCCAACTGCTGCGTTATGAGATTCCTCTGTGGGTGTACCTGCTGATCATCGTCGTGGTCTGTCTGGTGGTCTACGGCGGGCTGCGCTGGTGGCTGGGTAGCGAAACCGATTCGCTGATTGAGCAGATCCAGAATCTGTTCAACATGAACCGCTGACGGGGGCGAGGTCGATATGCGTTTTCTTCGATTCCTTCGTGCCCTGAAAGGGTTCTGGCCACTCTCCATCGTGCTCTGGCTGGTCGGGCTGTCGCTGTGTGTTCTGCTGCTGCCACTGGTCACCCAGGAGCGCGAACTCATTTTCATCGCCATGGCGCTGGTAACGGCATTCTGGTTGCTGGTGGTCGTGCTGCGGCAGTATTACCGGGTCCGTGCCGAGCGCAACATCGAAAATCTGGTGGAACTCGAAGTCCACCGGGAAGCCGCGGACAACGACCAGGGCGACTTCCAGATTCTCAGTGAACGCCTCAAACATGCCATGGCAATGCAACGGGCTGCCCGGTCCGTGGATGGTGGCAAGGCGTCCCTCTACGAGTTGCCCTGGTACCTGGTCATCGGCATGGCCGCTTCTGGCAAAACGTCGCTGCTCACGCGCTCTTCCCTGTCTGCAACCATGGCGGGGGGCAGCAACCTTTCCGGTGTCAGCGGCACCCAGCACTGTGACTGGTATTTCAGCCGCGAGGCGGTGATGATCGATACCGCCGGGCGCTATCTGGTGGAAGACCGCCCGGCAAGTGAGTTCTCCAACTTTCTGAAAACCCTGCGCAAACAGCGCCGGAAACCGGCCATCAATGGTCTGGTTCTGGTGGTCAGCCTGCCGGAACTGTTGCAGCAGTCGCGTCAGGAAATGCATGCCCTGGCCGAGAAACTGGTGGCCCGGGTGGATGAATACCGCCGTTGCCTGGGCAGTAACCCGCCGCTCTATCTGTTTTTCAGTAAATCCGATCTCCTGCCCGGGTTCACCCGCACCTTCGAGGCCATGGATTCGGCCGAGCGCCAGCGGCCCTGGGGCCTGACGTTCTCTCTGGAAGAGCTGCGACGGCAGGGCGTGACCCAGGCTTTTCAGCAGCAGTTCCCGTCACTGGTCACTTCCCTGCGTCATCGGGTTGATCAGCGCGTACTGGAAGAAGGCGCCGATGCGGACAGCGAGCTGTTGCGATTCCCGGACTATTTCGCGGAGCTATCCGGCGTACTGAGTGATTTTCTGGAGCAGTTCGACAGCGAACACAATGCCGACCGGGCGCCGATGCTGCGTGGCCTGTACTTCACCAGCGCCCTGCAGACCGGCGACAGCCTGCCGCCGCTGCTGGAGGAGCAGACCCGCAATGAGTTCGCTCTGGCGCCTTCGGCCGGGCTTGGTGCTGAAGCCCGTACCGGCGAAAAGAGCTACTTCATCACCGATGCCTTCCGGAAGGTGATTTTCCCGGATCGCAACCTGAGTCTCTATTACTCCCAGCACGGGGATCAGCGCTCCCTGCCCACGCTGCTGATCGGCGCCCTGGGGGCGGTAGGGCTGGCAGCCATCGCCGCGCAGGGCTGGTCTGCCTACAACAACCATCAGTGGATTGATTCGGTCCAGCAGCGGGTGGATACACTGGCGACGGAAAACCGGGTTGACCACCTGAGTGTGCGCAACCGCCGACTCCTGCTCGACACCCTGGAGCAGCAACTGGCCCGGATCGAGCGTCATCGGGAAAACGGTATCCCCCTGGAGCTGGGCCTGTGGCTCTATCAGGGCGAAGACATGCACGACCCGCTCAAGCAGGCCTGGGCTTCGCTCTTCACCCGTGATGTGTTGACTCCCATTTCCCTGGGGCTGATCGATCAGCTGCGGTCACTCGACCAGTTTGGCCAGCCGGACAACCGGTCGTCCGGATCCGGCCAGGGCATTCAGTCCAAGGGTACTAGCAACCGGGCCTCGGGCCTGAATGCCACGTCGGAAGCCGTGGGCGAGCGTTCCCGCGATCTCGGGGAAGACACCCTGGCGCAAATGCAGGAGCGTTCCGGCCGAACGCCCACCATGGGCAGTGTGCCCACCAGTGCGTCAGAACTGGGCAGTCGGGCCCGTGGCGAAATGCGCTCGCGCACCACGGATAACGTCCGCGAGGCCTGGTATTCCATGAAGAGCGGGGCGGAATCCTCTCTGGAGGAAGGCCTGCGTGACCGCACTCGTTCCATGGGCAGTGCGGTTGGCAGCAACGGCGATGACGCCTCCGAGCTGAAGCTTTCGGGTGAGCAGGGGCCATCGCTTTCTGAAGAAATGCTGACCCGTCTGTCCCGGGACGATGTTGCGCAACTGATTGAAAGCTACTCATCGCTCCAGCTCTACCTGACCCTGACCGATCCCACCACCCATCAGGATCAGGGCGACTTTGTTGCCTCCACGCTGCCCCGGTTGTGGGCCGACTACGCGGATCGTCGTGGCCGGAATACCACCCGGGAAACCATCATGGATAACGCCGCGCTTTACGTGCACTACATGCAGCAGGGTACGGCGCCGGCACTTGAGCGCGACGACGCCCTGGTGGCGCACAGCCGTGACCGCCTCAATACCTTCCTGATTGACAGCACGCTGGTGGATCGCGAATACCTGCGTTACCAACTGGAAGTGGAGGAACGCTACAAACCGCTCACGCTGTCGAAAATGGTGCCGGACATGAAAGGGCGGCTGCTTTATTCAAGCCGGGCTGTTCCTGCGTTCTATACCCGCAAGGTGTGGGACGAGTACCTGCGCCCGGCGATTATCGAGACCGTTTCCGGTGATCTGCACCACGAGACCGACTGGGTGCTTGATGACAAGAACGTGGATGACGCGGTGCGCTCCAAGGCCCGTTTTGTCAGCCAGTTGATGGCCCGCTACAAGCGCGATTATGCCATCGCCTGGGAGCGTTTCCTCGATAATACCTACATCTCCAGCTTCGACACGCTCGAGCAGGCAAGCACGACCCTGGCTGATCTCAGCGATCTGCAGGATTCCCCGCTGCGGCAGATACTGGAAATCGTGGATGCCAACACGGACTGGGATGACCCTAGCTCCGGCGAAGACGGTGAGGGCAACTCCGACGTTGCCGGTGACGGAACCTTCTGGGGCCGCGTGATGCGCGTGTTTGAAGGCAGCGACGGTGCGGCGGCCAGCGTGAATGTGTCCACTCTGCCCAAGATCAACGACGGGCTGCTGACCCGCCATTTCCGGCCGGTTGCCCGCATGCTCGTGGCGGATGACACCACCGGCAGTGACGACTCGGTTCTCAATCAGTACCTGCTGAACCTGCGCCAACTGAAAGTGCGGGTGGACAACGTGCGCAGCGCTCAGGATGTGGGCAACGCCAGTAAGGCACTGATTGTCTCGACCCTGTCCGGGCAGCCGAATGAAATCAACACATTGCGGAATTTTGTCGCGTCCCGGATTCACACCTCCAACACACCGCTGGCCCGCGCCCTTGAGCCGCTGTTCAGTGTGCCTGTTGAGAACACCCGCAATGCCCTGAATGCCCCGGCGAGGGACCAGTTGCATGCGGCCTGGGAGGAGAAAATCGCCAAACCCTGGGGCCAGATGATCACCGGGCGTTACCCGATGAACGAATCCGTGAACGAGGCATCGATACGGGACGTGGAGTATTTCATCGATCCGGACAGCGGTGTTATGCCCCGGTTCCGGAAGGACGAAATCGGTGAGCTCGCCGGTCCCGGGGGCGATCAGAGTGCCCCGATGGTGGATCCGCGCATGCTCTCAAGCATTGAGAGCGCCGCCGCCCTTGGGCGTGTCATCGACAGTCTCTCCGATCTCCGTAACGGTTTTGAACTGCAGATGAACCCGACCTCCGGGCTGACCGACATCATCCTGACCATTGACGGGCAGCGTCTGCATTACCGGAATAACACCCAGTCCTGGGAACGGTTGACCTGGCCCGGCGACAGCGAGGCCTTCGGGGCCCGCATGGATATCGTCAACAGCGAAGGGCAGCGGCACACGGTCTTTGACTATCCCAACCGCTGGGGCTTTTTGCGCATGGTCGAAAGTGCCCACATTGTGCCCATCGATAACGCCCGGCAACGCCTGAGCTGGCATACCTACATGGGGACCGTGAGTTTCGATGTACGCAACTTCGGCGGGGTGAAAGTCTCGGATCTGACAGACATCAAGTCGCTCAGGCTGCCGGACATTGGTGAATAAGCCGCTTATGAAGAGGAATCGTTCATGATCGGCTGTTTTGGCAAGCTGCCCTCAAAGGCAGACTTTGTGGGCCGCAATGCCTCCGGCGAGGTGATTCAGGAACTGGACCAGTGGCTGCAGAATGCCCTGTTGCAGTTTCTTGATCACGAGGACTGGCAGCACCGGTTTGATGCGTTGCCCGTGTGTTTTTTCAACTATCACGCGCGCAATGGCAGTGATGTGATGGGGGCGATGATCAGCTCGGCGGATGCGTCCACTCGCCGATATCCGTTCTTTATCTTTCAGATGCTGAAAGCGGAGGGCGGCCGGGAAGCGGTGCTTCCGTTCATCAATACCATGGTGGAGACGTTTGCCGGGCAAGCCCAGCAGATACTGAAGGATTCCGTACATGGAAATGCGCCGATTGATCCGGTGGCAGCGATTCAGGACCTGCGGGCATTCAATGCCCAGGACCTGGCACTCTACCAGCGCATCCATGAGCGGTTTCTCCATGACTACAGCTTTGATGATATTGCCCGGGCCCTGCAGTGGGGCTGGCCGGAATTTGTCAGTGGCGCCTGTTTGCACCGGCTCCACTACGCCCTGGGCCGGTGGTACGACGGCAGCACCGAGGCTGTGATGCTGCCGCTGCCGGCGGAGCGCGGCCTGAAGCGCCCGGTTGCCGATCTGTGGCAACAGTGGCTGGGCCGGGCCTGTGCCATGGGGACGCCGGTGATGAGCCTGCTGATAGACGATTTTATGCGGCCGAGGCTGTTGCTGATGCCGGTCTGGCGGAGTGCGGAGCAGTTCTTTGAGGTGCTCTCCAACCCCGGCAACCGACAGTTGTGCATCGACGTGCTCTCGCCGTTTGCTGATGGCGAGGCCCATCCGGGAACGCTGCAGTTGCCGGATACCGGGCTGAGCCTGGCTGATTTTATGGACCGTTTTTCCCGCCATGTGCGGTAAACAAAGGAATGTGAGCAGATTGTGGCCATGAAACGTTTCAAATTCGCTTATGTGAAGTATGCGTTTTTCAAGTATCAGCCCTACATCCTGGGCATACTGTTCTTCGCCGCTATCTTTCTGATCTGGCGGTTGGGGGTAGCTTTTGGCGCGTCCTCGCTGGCCAGCCTGCTGACCGGTATTCTGTTTTTCGTGCTGGTCTCGGCGCTGTACATATTGCTGCTGTATCGGGGCGTGGGGCAGAAACGTGATCTGGAATACCTGCTTCGGGAAGATGCCGATGCGGCCGTGCTCAACGCCAGTCCCGAGGACCGGGAAGAAATCAGCCTGCTGCGCGAGCGCCTGCTCAAGACCATCGAACGGCTGAAGAAAAGCGGCAAGGGCAAGGGGCGCCGGAAAAACGATGCCCTCTATTCACTGCCCTGGTATATGATCGTCGGCCAGCCGGCGGCGGGCAAAAGCACCATGGTGTATCAGTCCGGGCTGAATTTTCCCTTTGCCGAGCGTGAGAACGCACGGGTGGCGGGCATGGGCGGAACCCGCCATTGCGACTGGTTCTTCAGCTCCGATGCGATTCTGCTGGATACCGCTGGCCGGTACATGGACAGCGAGGAAGAGGCCGGCAAGTGGAAGGGCTTCCTGACTCTGCTGAAGGACTATCGCCGCCAGTGCCCGCTCAACGGACTGATTGTCACCGTCAATATCAGCGATGTGGTCCAGGCCAGCGATACCGAGCGCAACAATCTGGCCCGGCGGCTCCGGGAAAGGATTCAGGAGGCCCGGGAGCACCTGGAAGCCCGGCTGCCGATCTACCTGGTGTTCACCAAGTGCGATCTGATAGAAGGCTTTACGACCTTCTTCGACCGCCTGGACCCGGGCCATGAGAGCGAAGTGATGGGGCACACCTTCCCGCACATCCAGCCGGACGACGTTAACTGGAGCCGCCAGTTTGACGACGCCCTGGCCACGCTCTGCCGGCACTGGCAAAAGGTGGCGGACGACGAAATCGTCCAGCGAGATATCGTCGATACCCAGCGAGAGATAGCCGCGTTTCGCTTCCCCCTGGAGCTCAATGGCCTGCGCGATCCCCTGGCGCGCTTCGTGGAAGTGCTGACCAACGCCAACCCGTATCAGAGCGCGCCTCTGCTTCGGGGGTTCTATTTCGTCAGCGCCCTCCAGGAAGGCGGCACCATTGAAGGCGAGCATGCCGCCAGGGTTGGCCGCCACTTCGCCCTGACCCGCCCGGATGAGTCATCCGGAGAGCGTGTGGCCCGTCCGTTCTTCATCGATAAACTGTTTCGCAAGGTCATCATTGCCGACCAGCACTTGGCCGGACTCTACTCCAGCGACACCCGAGGCCGGCGTCGCAAGCTGCGCTGGACCCTGGCTGCCGGTCTGGCCGGTTTGATCGTCTGCGGCCTGTGGGTGACGTCTGCCGTGCGCAACCACGGCGACATTGAAGCGATGTCCCGGGCCTTTGCCGACGCGAAAACAACGGATAGCGCGCGCGGCCAGGAACAGTACGCCCGCTGGGCGACACTCGACGCGCTTCGGAAATGGAGCAGCCGGTATTATCAATGGCGCGAGGATGGCCCGCCCTGGTCGTTGGGCTGGGGGCTCTATCAGGGTGAGGCGATTGAGCCGGAGTTGCGTGCCCAGTACTTTGAGCGCCTGCGGCCGGTCATGCTGGAGCCGGTCGAGCAGAACCTCACCCGGTCCCTGTTCACGCTGACGACCATACCGGTGTACCGGCGCAACAGTGATGAACTGCACGCGGTTGAAGGCCCGGAGTCGGTTTCTCCCTTTGCCCGGCCCCGGGATAACAGCGCGGAGTCCCTGGCCCGTTTCGGGCGTTCCACCCTGGACACCTACCTGATGCTGTCTGATGTGGAGCGCTCAGAGATCGATTCCGATGAGTTGCGCGGCCAGCTCCCGGCCTTCTGGTATCCATCCATCCAGAAACAGACCGGCGTGGCCATTGATGAAAACGAGCGGGATTACCGTTACGCCGGACGACAGATCGACTTCTATCGTCAGCAGATCCGTGAGCCGGATGTACCGCGCATTTCCTCAAACGCGTTTCTGGTGTCGAGCAGCCGGAATTACATCGACAGCCTCCTGGAGCAGACCCTGACCAGCATGGAAACCATCGTGCTGGAATCCGACACACTGTTCGCCTTCGGGCGGGGAGACTACAAGGGCCTTCAGGCGGCCGGTCAGCAGGAGCTCGATAACCTGGCCGAGCGCCTGCTCAACACCCAGGACCTGGGGCAGATCCTGATCACCGGGCACGCGGACCCCATCGGTAACGAAACCGTGAATCAGAAACTGTCATTGCAGCGTGCCATGACCATCCGGCAGTACCTGATCGGTAAAGGAGTACCGGCGGGACTGATCGAAGCGAAGGGGGCCGGCAGTCAGCGCCCGCTGGTGACCTGTGATCCGGACCAGTCCCGGGCACAACTGATCGACTGTCTGGCGCCTAACCGTCGAGTGGAGATTGAAGTCCGGAAACAACAGTAAACAGCTAAGGAGGGCAATCGTCGAATAGAGTGTGACGCAGTTAAATAAAACGGAATGAAAGGCTTAATCATACCGCCGATCATCACTAGATTGGGCCGGTGTGTTTAGGATTGAACACAACTCAGCTAGCGACCGCGAAAGACACCCCGGGTGGCTTTCGTCAAATAGCAAAAGGAGATTAAACCAGGATGGCTTTCGATACTTACCTCAAAATTGACGGCATTCCGGGAGAGAGCCTGGATGAGAAACACCCTGACTGGATCGAGCTGAAAAGCTTTGACTTCGGTGCCAGCCAGGCGACTTCTGCAACAGCCAGCTCTGCCGGTGGTGCGTCTGCCGAGCGTGTCAACCTCAGTGAGTTCCAGGTCCAGAAGCTTGTGGACAAAGCTTCTCCGAAACTCTTCGAGGCATGCTGTAAAGGCCAGCACATCAAGGAAGTGGTGCTGCACGTCAACCGTGCCGGTGGCGACAAGGTCCGCTACATGGAAATCAAGCTGGAGGAGGTCATCGTGTCCTCCACCGATATGCAGGGTTCCTCTGCCTCATCCAGCTACGAGCGCAATGACCGGGAAGACAGTCTCGATCTGCCGTATGAGAGCGTCAAGTTCAACTACGCACGGATCAAGATCACCTATACCCAGCAGAAACGCTCGGATGGCCAGGGTGGCGGTAACGTTGCCGGTGGCTGGGACCGCACCCGCAACAAGGTCTACAGCTAAGTAGGTCCTGTTACCCCTCTGGGGTGACAGGAGGTGCGCCCGGTAGTGCCCGGATGGACTGCCGGGCGCACTTCAAGCAATCGTATTGGCCGTAGCCCGGAAGGATGGCGACAAAGACATGGAACGACTCGGCGAACTCTCAATTGATGAGCTGCTTACCCCCGTTGAAGGTGGCAGTCATGCCGGAGGCGAAGACCTCGCATTCTCTCTGCTGTTTGACGAGATCAAGGAAGCGCGTCGCGCTGATCCCACCTATTTGCCCCAGGGCGAATGGCAGACGGAACTGAAACAGTCAGACTGGGCCCAGGTGATTGGCCTGACCAGCGAGGCACTGACGGCACAAAGCAAAGACATCCAGTTGGCGGCCTGGCTATGTGAGGGCCTTGCGCACCGGGAGGGCTTTGAAGGCATTTCATTCGGCCTGATGCTGATCGCCCGCATGCTGGATGACTATTGGGAAACGCTCTATCCGGAACTGGATGAAGACGATTTTGACGAACGTGTGGCCCGCCTGAACTGGCTCGGCGACACGCTGATTGATGTAGTGCGCACGATGCCCCTGGTGATGGGGGAGCAATACAGCCTGGCGGATTATGATGAGTCGCGCCAGGTAGAGAACCAGGCACGAAACGACCCGGACGCCATGGACCAGGCGCTGAGCGACGGCAAGATCAACGACGAGATATTCCAGCGCTCGGTGGTGCTGACCAACACCGGCTTCCTGCAGGAGAAGCATGCGGTGATCAGCTCAGCGCTGGCGTCACTGGAACACCTGGACAGCATCGGGGACCAGCGTTTCGGGCGCGATGCCCCCAGCTTTATCGCCCTTGAGAAGGTCATGGTGCAGTGCCGGGACCTGATCGCAAAACTGCTGCGTGACCGGGGCGCCAATATTGTCGAAGGTGAAGACACCGAGGCGGCCGATGAGGGGGAGCAAGCCATGACTGAAGTCGTTGAGCCAGAGCCCGCGTCGGCCGGAGGCAATACTTCATCCGGCCCGCTGCGCAGCAAGCCCCAGAGCCGTGAGGAAGCTTTTGAAATGCTCAATGGCGTGGCCCGCTATTTCAAGGAGCGCGAACCCCACAGCCCGGTGCCCTATCTGATTGAGCGGGCCGTGAAGTGGGGGCGTATGCCGCTGGAGGAATGGCTCAAAGACGTGATCAAGGATCACGGCGTCATCGACAACATTCAGGACACGTTGGGCACCCAGCCCCGAAGTGAAGATTACTGATTATGTCCCGAGCTTCGATCTTTGACCTGCTCCATGAACGCCAGCCGGTGTCGGAACCGGAGCCCACCCCGGAACCGCGACAGTCCGATTATGATAATGAGCGCCTGCAGGTGCTGGACGGCCTGGCGCTGACCGCTGCCGGCCTGATCACGCTGGACAGCCTGCCAGAGGCGCACACACCGGAGCTGTCGTCATCACTGCTCGGAGCCGACGGCTACCGCTTGCTGGTTCACGAAATTGCGGATCTGCCGGTTGCCGAGGAGCCAGAGCTCGGGCGTATGGGCACCAAGGCACTGCGGCTGCACCGGCTCGTGCAATCCATAGTGCTCGAGGCGCTGATGTTGCTCGAAGCCCTGCCGGAGGATGCCCATTACGATGTGGTGTTGTCGGCGCCAGTGGTTTCTAAAGCGGCAGCCACCCTCATCATGGACCGGCTGCGGGCCGTCATTGCCGAAACCCAGTATAGCGAAAGGCTGGGCGATCTCCGCCACAGTACTGCCGGGGAGGACCCTCACACCGTGCTGGCGGTGCCCGGCGAGGGTGGCATGCCCTACGTGCTCTGGCTGAGTGTGGACACCGTGACCAACCAGCAGGATCTGGTCTCGCCAACACACAGCCAATTGCTGGTGCAGCGTTCACGGGGCACAGGGTTGCATGCCGGCGAGGCGGCTGTGGCAGTGTTGATCCGCCGCCTGTCAAACGGGGAGCCGCAGCCGGAGGAAGGATGGCTATTGGGGGCGGGAACGCTGAGGGAACATCCCGCCCGGTCGGCGCGCCGGGATCACGCAAAACGCCAGGGACTGATCGAACTGTTCGGTGAGTTCTGGCCAGAGGAAGAGACGACCGGAAAGCCCTCAAGGCTCGTTGTCGATGCGCTTGGGCTGCCGGGCAGGGCCGTTGAACTGGGCGGGGCCGTGATTGAACGCTGGCCTGAAATCGACACCATTGATGATGGCGTCAACGTGGAAGACTTCTGTGGCTGGCCCGGCGCCTCAGTGACGGCTCTGATGCTGGTGCTGGCCATCGCGGAAATGAAACCGGATGAGCACGCGATCCTTCTGTCGCTGCATGCCGAGAGCCAGTCCCGGCTATGGGCACTGCGTGGCCCCGTTGTCGAGGCCACACAAAGCGGGGAGGATCACTCGTGACCGCTGTCGCCGTTATGGGACGAGATCAGGCTCGCGCCGCAGGCGGTTTTATGGCCATGGAGGGCGACCGGCTTGCCATTGATTTTCATGGTGGGGTGGCCTTCCACGATCACCGTGGTGCCGCCATGTCCGTCTTTGGGGCAGGTGACCTTGTCGCCCACGCAGGCGGCCGGTTTGCCATCAATCAGGTAGTTGCTTTGGGCGGAGATCACTTTACCGCCATGGTTTGTAGCATCACCGAGTACGACGATTCCTTTCATCTGAGTAGGTCTTCCTGACAGGTGTGGGAGTGTCAGCCCCGTCACTGGGGCCTTTGAGAGGTTTTAATCTAGCAATCAACCCGTAATGGGGGCAAGCGTCCGTCGGGATTAAAAAGGGAATTTTACGATGGCTGAGTCCATGCTCGACAATCTGATCAACACCTTCAACACGCCGCTCTCCCAGTCCCAGCGCCTGCTGCGCCTGTCGGTCGGTGCGCCGTTGCTACCCCACCGCCTGGTGGGCGAACAGCGCGTCAGCGAACCCTTTCGCTACACCCTGGACTGCTTCTCCCAGCAGGGTGATATCGAACTCAAAACCCTGATGGCCCAGCCCGCCCGCCTGTCGGTTTTACAGGCCGATGGCGGCTACCGCCACCTGCACGGCCTGGTCTCCGAAGCCGCCCTACTGGGCGAAGACGGCGGCGTGACCTACTACCAGCTCAC
>NZ_JACHFE010000002.1 GCF_014201735.1 Marinobacter oulmenensis
CATGACGACGGCCAAGCGGATTGCTGGCCGGGTGAATAAACGAACAAAGGGGCGGTAGGCTGGACTCCGAAGTGGGTTTTTCTACAGCCTCGTTAATGGCAAAAGCCTTGGTCTTTTGGGTTGCCGTGTGCCAGGGGCTTTGGTGCCGGGCTTGGCAGCTAAGCCCGGTAACTGGGTGAGCACCAAAGCGGTCTGAATTCGCGTCCGGTTTGGTAGCTTTAATCGTCAGCGGCGTTGGTAGCAAAATCGGTGTTCGCCTTTTGGTGTCGACAGCACTGCTAAAAGACCTTAAATCAGCAACGTAGATTGTCCTCCCGACCCGCATGATCTTTTCTTGAAGGTGACCAAACCGAACAGGAACCGAATCATGCAAAGCCGAGAGGACTTTCACATGATAAAGCAACTTCGCAGCCAGGGGGCGTACATCGTGGACATCGCACACCAGATTGGCTGTTCCGAACGCACCGTGCGCCGTTACCTGGCCTTGCCCGCACCACTGACCGGTAAACCCAAGACCCCGCGTGGCAGCAAGCTTGATCCCTTCAAGCCCTACATCGATGAGCTGCTGGGCCAGGATGTCTGGAACGCAGAAGTCATTCGGCAGTTGCTGAGGGAACGGGGTTACGATGGCGGTGTGACGCTTATCCGTCGCTACGTCCAGCCCAAGCGCAGCCTGAGAGCCAGCAAACAAACCGTTCGATACGAGACGATTCCCGGCGAGCAGCTTCAGCACGACTGGGGCCAGATCCGTACCGAGGTAGCTGGCCGGCTTTGCACCGTCAACTTCGCGGTCAACATCCTCGGGTACTCCCGCTACTTCCATGTCTGGGCAGGGCCCAGTCAGGATGCGGAGCATACCTACGAGTCGCTGGTACAGGCTTTCCGGTACTTTGATGGCGTGCCTAAACGAGTTCTGGTGGATAACCAGAAAGCCGCTGTCATCCGGCACGACAGCGGAGGTCGCGTGGTGTTCAACGCAGGCTTCCTGGAGCTGGCCAACCATTACGGCTTCGCCGCCCGGGCGTGCCGGCCCCAACGCCCCAGAACCAAAGGCAAGACCGAGCGTATGGTGGGCTACGTGAAGCACCACTTCTTCCAGCGCTATCGCAGCTTCGATAGTTACGCGCACCTGAACCAGTTACTGGAGCAGTGGCTGAGCAGCTATGCCAGTCAGCGAACACTGCGCCAGTTCCAGCAGACACCGGCTCAGCGCTTCGAGGAAGAGCGTCATCAACTCAGCCCTTGTCCGGCAACAGACTTCGATACCCGCTATTACGACATCCGCCATGTGGGTTGGGATGCCTACATCGATGTGCGGGGCAACCGTTACAGCGTGCCTGCCGAGTGTTGTGGCCAGCGGGTGAACATCCGCATCAGCCTGGACGGTGAACTCACCGTTTACGACCTCCGGGGCCAAGAAGTCTGCCGACACCGGATGACCAATCGCAAACAGGGTTGGCAGACGGTTGCCGAGCACCACGACCCCCTGTGGCAACAAGTGATGCCCGTCCAACACCGCAGTCTGGCCGTGTATGAGGAGGTGTTGCAATGAACCTGGACCAACTCCTCGATCGGCTCAAGATGGACCACCTGCAAGCCTCCCTGGACACCCTGTGCGAACACGCCAGCAAGAAAGACCTGAACTACCGGGAGTTCCTGGAGCAGGCGCTGGCCCAGGAGTGGGGTGGCCGCCACCAGAAAGGCCTGGACACACGCCTCAAACAGGCCCGGCTACCCTGGATCAAAACTCTGGAGCAGTTCGACTTCAGCTTCCAGCCAAGTATTGACCGCAAGCTGGTGCGGGAGCTCTCCGGCCTGGGGTTCGTGGAACGCAACGAGAATGTGATCCTGCTGGGACCGCCTGGAGTGGGCAAAACCCACCTGGCCGTCGCCCTTGGCGTAAAGGCTGCTGAAGCGGGCCATCGCGTCCTGTTCATGACCCTGGACCGCTTAGTCAGCACGCTGGTCAAAGCCCGCCAGGAAAACCGGTTGGACCGGCAGCTCCAGCAACTGACCTACCCGAAAGTGCTTGTGCTGGACGAGATCGGCTATCTGCCCATGACCCGGGAAGAAGCCAGCCTGTTCTTCCGACTGATCAATCGGCGCTACGAACGGGCCAGCACCATCCTCACCTCAAACAAGAGCTTTATGGACTGGGGTGAGGTATTCGGTGATCAGGTCATCGCCACTGCGATACTGGATCGGCTGCTGCACCACTCAACCACTCTGAACATCAAAGGCGAGAGCTACCGGCTGAAGGACAAACGGAAGGCTGGCCTCGTTCCTGGTACTAGTCAACAACAGGAGGGTTCTGACGACACCGACGCTCAAAAACCGGACACTGAAAACGGATGAAAACCGGACAATCTAGGTTGATGAAATGCGGTCAAACTTGGGTGTTGTTGACATTGGGGCAGTCCGCCGCATATTCAGTCAGGATCTGGTACCTTTGAGTTCAGGTTCATCCACCGCTGGCTGGGCGGTGGCTTCAAACAAAGGGTATCGGCGTAAGCTGGTGCAAGGAAACGGAGTAGGCCGTCACGGTCAGTGCCAGGGAGCAGGCAGCGTCAGTACCTGCCTTTAACTAGTCAATTAAGTTCGCTCCCGGCCAGAGGGCCGTCCGCCGGACGCCCCTTACGGGCCGCCGCTTATCTCCGCGTTAAATTTGAGGGAGCCTGTGCAAGAAAATAGTTCGGGATTCGTCAGCACGCTGGAGTCACTTGCCCAAGCTTTTGTTGTTGCTTCGGTGCTGTGGATACTCTTTCTGGTCGTGGCTTGGCCCTTCATTCAAGTGTCGAGACTTGTTTTTGACGTAGTTTCCCTTGGAGCTATCAAACCGACGTATCGACAATCTCTGGAGCATCAGGGGATCGTGGGTTTGGCGATACTGATTTTTGTGCCGCTTCTTTTCTATGTGCACATTGTTTACGGGGCAAGGCTCTATGGCAATCAGTCAGGCTGAATTTAACCAGTCATTCAAGTTCGTTCCCGGCCTGGCGGCCGTCCACCGGACGCCCTAGTCGGGCGCCGCTTAATATTGGCGTTATAGCCCAAGAGGGAATCATGGATTTTGAACAAACTTTATACGAATGGATCAATAAATCCCTCGTCAACGGAGTGCCTTCCCAAGTAAAGGCTTTCAGCTTCAATCTGTACGAAACTGGTTCGAACTTCGGCATTGAACTTATCGGTGCGTCCGAATTCGATGAGGCTGATCCAGATTGGGCGTGTGAAGAAGTGTTCGAACCAGAGCAAAGACAATTGGATATTCCCTTGGCATATTCTGGCGAGAATTGGGAGCAATGCTTAGAGAATATGAAATCGGCTCTTTCAGGCTACCTGCAAACGAATGAACCAGGGGCAAAAGTCTTAAAACAAGCTCAGGGTGTTGGTATTGGCTTTGTGGATGGTGACCTGGAAGTTCTTACAAAGCTATAACAATTCGCTGCAGCCGACGCGCAAGGCGCGCGGCTGAGCTCTGCGTTATGCAGTATAAGGATAAACTTTGGACGTACCTAAGAACTGGTTAGACCTTAACCTGAACAAGCCAAACTTACTTTTTGGGAATGGTCTGGGAAGAACATACTGGGAAGCATTTGGCTACAACTCACTTTTAGATGTCTTTGGGGATCAGCCAGTTGGTCGATACCTTTGTACAAAAGAACTTTTTAGTAAGTTAAAGACATCAAATTTTGAGGAGGTGCTTAGGGCTATTTATCATGCCTATCAGGTATCAATTGATAATTTAGATGCAACAAAAACCTTATACATAGATGTTCAAAAAGCACTAATTGGAGCTGTAAATTCAGTCCATCCAAAGCATTATCAAATACCAAACGAAATGATTGCAGAATGTTTTTGTAAATACAGAAGTGTATTTACAACAAATTATGATTTACTGCCTTACTGGGCAATCTTAAGTGGCTACTCACATGTTCTAGTTGATTTCTTCTGGGGTGGACCGTTTTTTGATTCAAGAAATGTAGGCTTATATGAGGGTAAGATTCCTGTGTTTTTTTTACATGGGGCGCTTCATTTAAGATCAAGAAATATATCGGACACACAGAAAATCTCTATAACACTGCAATCAGATGTAGAAGGTGCGCTTGAACTAGACTTTGAACGATCATTTCCGTTATTCATTACGGAAGGAAGTTCTCAGCAAAAGTTAAATAGAATAGAATCAAATTCTTATCTAAGATTCTGTTATCAGTCACTTTTTCAGACTTGTGGCGAGTTAGATATTTACGGACATGACCTTAATCAAGACTTTGATGGCCATATAATAGATGCTATTAGGCAGAGTGGTAATGAAAGAATTGCAGTTAGTGTTTTCTCTGGATTAAATCTATCAGAAAAAAGACTTTTTATGGGTAGGATTAGATCGCTATTTTCTGATCAGGATAGAGATATAGATTTTTATGAATCTAATACGCATCCATTCGCAACTGCAGCGCATAACAAGTGACTGTGGTGTCAATTCCATAAATTAAGCCATTTCACCCCGCCATGATTCCTGGTTTTTGATCATGGTATTGATCACCACAATCATCTTCCTCATGCAGGCGATGAGGGCGACTTTCGGGATCTTTCCCTGGGCCTTGAGACGTTCATAAAAGCGTTTGAAGACCGGGTTGCACTGGATGGATGAGAGCATGGCCATAAACATGACGGTTCGGACTCTGTGGCGGCCACCTCGTATCCTTCGCTTGCCGTTGAGCTTGCCACTGTCCCGGTTTATGGGTGCCACGCCGACGAGTGCGGCGATCTCCTTGCGGTTCAGCGAACCGAGTTCTGGTAGTTCACTCAGGAAGGTGTAAGCGAGTACTTTTCCAACGCCGGGCACACTGGTCATGATCTCCATTTTGGTACGCCACTGATCCACCTTGGCCACCTCCTGCTCAATCTGCCGGGTGACCGTTTCAATCTGGTTCTGGAGCATTCGAAGCAGGCTTTTGATGGATCGGTGAAGGGGTTTCGGCAGAATCTGGAGACGGTTTTTCTCCATGGTGGACATTTCCAGAAGCTGAGAACGTCTGACCAGTAAGTCCTTAATCTTTTGAGAGGTTTTGTCGGGAATGGGCTTGATCTCAGGTTTCAGTGTGGCGGCGTATTGCGCGATGACCTGGGCATCAATGCGGTCGGTTTTGGCGAGCACGCCGATGGCCTGGGCGTAGCGCCTTACACTGATGGGATTGACGATAATGATTGGCAAACCGGCTTTGTCGCAGGCCTGAACCAAGGCATGTTCATATCGGCCAGAGGCTTCAACAACGATGCGTTCGATCTCGTAGTTTTTGAGGATTCGGACGAAGCGACGAATGTGGGCTTCGGTATTTGGGATGGTGTAGAACTGCCCGGAGGGATGAAGGGCGATGTCCAGATTGGCTTTACCGACATCGACACCGACATTGACTGGGGTTTGGAATTCCGTGTTGTTCATAATAAGCTGACTCTGCCTTGCTATGCGGGCTCGAGGCCCCGATGACTGTTCGAGTTATCGCTTGAGAGTCATGCAGCGCTACACACTTGTTATCGGTCTCTCGGAAGAGGAGCCTTCATGCATCGAGCTGCTGCATGAAGGCCCCCAGCGGCCACTGGGGGTGGGCCTCAATTTACCCAAACACGGAAGAAATTATCCATACAAGGCCAGCCAGAGGGATGCCAAAACCGCCGCTCCGCTTTGGTTTTGTCACCCCTGCTGGCGGGCGTTAAATGTACAGAAGGAGATCCCCTATGGGGCTGAAGGGAAGCTGCTTGTGTGGCGAGATAAGTTACGAAATCGACTCTGTGGATATGCCGATTGTTCATTGTCATTGTCAGACTTGTCGTAAAGCTCATGCATCCCCGTTTGCCTCCACTGCGGGAGTAAAGCGCGAGAATTTTCGTTGGCTTTGCGGTGAGAGTTCTGTTTCTACGTTTGAATCGTCCCCCGGAAAATTGCGCCATTTTTGCAAGTGGTGTGGGTCTCATTTGGTCGCTGAGAGGCCTGCGCAGTCACACGTAATAGTTCGGGTAGCCACTCTGGACGATGATCCCGGTTTTAGGCCAGAGGCACATATTTGGGTGTCGCACGACGTGCCATGGCTTGAGCACGATAGGGTGTGTAAGCATAGGGAATGGCGCGACGACATTTAACAAACCAATCAAGTTCGTTCTGGACCTCCCCCGCAAAGTGATACTATAGTGTCACTGTCAATTTGGACCAGGGTGAGCCCATGAAAGTTGAGCTTGTTACGAATCTTAAGCGCCAAGCTACAAAGATCTTGGCAGACCTGCATCTTTCCAAAGAGCCGGTACTGATCACTGAACATGGCCAGCCATCCGCTTATCTTGTTGATGTGCAGGATTACGAGTTCATGCAGCGCCGGCTTGAGCTGCTTGAGGGGCTCTCACGGGGAGAGCGAGCTGTCCTTGAAGGAAGAATGTACAGCCAAAGTGAGGCCAGGGAGAAAATGAGTAAATGGCTGAAGTAATCTGGACAGAGCCCGCCCTTCAAGAACTGGATGCCATCGCTGAGTACATTGCTCTAGACAATCCTGCTGCCGCAAGCGATCTGGTCCAGCAGGTTTTTGATAAGACCGGGCGTTTGGAAAATTTTCCTCAATCCGGGCGGATTCCTCCCGAACTCCCCAATTCGGTATACAGAGAGGTAGTGGTTCCTCCGTGCCGTATTTTTTATCGTGAGGCTGAGAAGCGGGTTCTCATCCTCTATGTCATGCGGGAGGAGCGGCAGCTTCGTGCGTACATGCTAGGAAGCAGCTAACCAGGCGCGGCACTCAGGTGCCTTTGTCTCCGCTGCGCTCCGGCGACGGTAACCGCAAGCGTTAGCACTACAACCCTGGGGGCTAGTAAGTTGAAAAAAGTATTAATGAGTGCATGCCTTTTAGGGAAAAAGGTCAGGTACGATGGTGGAAGCCTTTCGGTGCATGATCAACTTGTGGAGAGGTGGAAATCTGAAGGCCGGATCATTTCAGTTTGCCCGGAAGTTGAGGCCGGGATGAGTATCCCCAGGAAGCCTGCGGAGATTTTCGAAGGTGACGGAAATAGTGTGTTGGACGGTGAAGCCGAAGTTTTTGAAAAAGGCGGAAATGTCGTCACCGACGATTTCATTGCGGGTGCCTCCATTGCCTTGGAGTTGTGCAAAAAGTTCAACATTGAGATAGCCGTACTGGCTGAGTCTAGTCCTTCTTGCGGCAGCTCTTTCATCTACGATGGTAGCTTTTCAGGTAATCGGACTCTTGGTACCGGAGTTACGGTCGCGTTGCTGCGTCGGCATGGTATTCAGGTGTTTAGCCAGCATGAGATAGCTGATGCTCACAAGGCCATCCACGCGACTGTGGACTTTCCCCGACGCACATGACACGCCTCAGCCTCAAACGGAGGCCATCTCAATGGCCTAAAACACGACAGGAGTTATCCAACAATCGGCTGCACGGCGACCGATTTTCCGCCGCTTCACGGCTACAAACCGGCGCGCCGGTTTATAGTCGCGAACTATCTGGACACTCACGAGAACAAGAGCTGCCAATCGCCTTATATGGCGGTTTTATCCGGTGTCTCGCTTGGTTATTGGGAGTGCGCGTCCAGTTTGAGAATCTCGCCCCCAATAGACGTTAATTGATGCAGGTACCTTGCGGGGTTCAGGAGTTGGAATGGGAAATAGAGTCCTGGCGGGACCGGTTGGCCGGATAAGCCCGCCAGCCTTTCGAGAACCATGGCCACTCCAAGGCCAGTCAGGGGCATCTGTCCTTCGGGATGGACGACCGCCTGGCGGATTTGAAGCGGCTGTTCTGCGTGGTCCTCGCCGGACAACTCCATGATGATCTCGGTAGACAATGGCTTTCCGAGTCGACGTGAAGAGCTTTCCCCCACGGCCAGGCGGAACCTGACCTCGCGCGCGCCGGTTTCGTTGGCCAGGACAAGGACATCGTAGGGTGAGAAGACTTCGGCCGGCATTTCCCTCCCGTCCAGGGCGACCACTTGGGTCTGGGCATCCGTTCCCGTCCTCCATAGATAGTGGCCATCCTGCACCGTCAAAGCCGCAGGTAGGGTCTTGGTCAAGCGTTCCATGTCGATGTCGGTTGCGGGGCCGTTTATGTCCTGTTCATCGATGATGGCACTGATTTGGACGCTGTCGATCCGAGCGAAGCTTTTCGCGGCCTCCATCGCGGGAACGGTCGTGGCACCCACGAGCCATTCGGCCCCGAGCACGACAGGCGCTGCATTGGGTTTGTGCATGTAGGCCGCGACCTCTGGGCCGATCTCATGCACCCCAGAGGATATGCTCATATAGGGGATGCCGCGCGCTTGTGCGAATTGCAGGCAGGCGATGGCATCATCCTTGAAAAACAGAGCCAGCGCCGAGATCGATCGCTCCCCCAGACCGAGGTCAGGTGCGGTGAGATCGATAGCAATACCTTCGGCGTTGCCGATCTCGGCGGCCGCTGCGTTGGCACGCTCGCGGTCACGGCCACCGATTAACAGGGGCACGTCCGGATGCGCGTCGCGCAGATAGCGAGCCGTCTGACGGCCGACAATGCCGGAGCCACCAACGAGCAAGATAGGATTGGAAGACATAGATTTCTCCTTTCGGTATGGCCCGCGTCAAGCGAGCACAAGTGTTTGTGGAAGGCCCTTATTCGGGCTGCTGGACGAGCCGTCTTCAGAGCTTGGCGAGAAAGCTCGTCAGGGCCTTGTTTACGCTGCTCGCTGCCTCGTGCTGAACCCAGTGCCCAACATTTTCCAGCCGAACTTGGCCGACGAGGTTGGGCTGCGTTTTGCGCAGGTCTGCAAGGCCTGGCGTTTGGGGATGAAACAACTGACACAACCCATCTGCCGCCCCCCAGATATAAAGGGAAGGCTGTCGAATTACCGCGTCCTTGTATGCTGGCATCAGCTCGAACGTCCTGGGCAGGGCTCGATAGTAGTTCAGCCCGCCTCGGAACCCGGTACGCTGGAATGTCTCGACCGAATGGCGGACATAGGCTGGATCAGCCCAGCTCGGTACGGTGACTGGCGTGGGCCGCAGCATGTGGCGGCTCGGGTTTGTCGGATCCCATCGCTGAGCCGGATCCGGGCTAGCGGAGAGCCAATAAAGAATGCTCGGGATAGACCGCGCGGCTTCGGCAAACCGGGCCTCGGCACCCTGCTTCATCAGGTCAAAGGCGTAATATGTATCGCCCAGCCCCTGTTCGCGAAGGGCCCGCCAATGGTCGATCTCTCCGCGGGGAGTGTAAGGAATGCTGAGGCTCACGAGCGCTCGGAACCGGTCCGGTCGCATCAGCGCGGCACGCTGTGCGTGGTCGGCGCCCCAGTCGTGGCCAACGATAACCGCCGTATCGATGGAAAGTGCGTCGAGGACGCCTACCAGGTCGCCGACGATATGAAGAGAGGTATAGAGGTCGGGGTCGGTCGGTGCGTAGCTAAGACCATAACCACGCATATCGAGTGCCACGGCGCGGTATCCGGCTTCAGCCACTGCCTGCATCTGGCTACGCCAGGTTTCTGCCGTGTCTGGGAAACCGTGACAGAAAAGTACCGCCGGTCCCTCGCCTTGCTCCAGGACATGGAACCGACCATCGATGGCATTCACCATTCGTCGGCGGACTGCCATGGACGCGGACCTCTCTACAGTTTTTCCGAGAGAGGGAAGCAGGCCACCGCCTAGTCCAACTCCAAGCCCGATCATGGTGGAGGTTCTAAGCAGGTCGCGCCGTGACCAGACACGGTCGGTGTTATGTGAAGACTGAGCGGCATCGCCGCGAAGTGGATTGGATGACATAGCTGAATCCTGTCGAAGAAAAAAGAGTCGCGGGCAGCTCAGCCTTGGCGAAGCTACCCGCCATGGCCTAAGCGTCGGGAAGCCGGACAAGCATCTTGCCGGTGTTGCCACCCGAGAAGAGTTCGATGAACGCGTCAGGAGCACTTTCCAGTCCCTCGTGCACCGTCTCCTGCCAGGTCACCTTCCCCTCGTTGATCCACTGTGTCATTTGGTGGTGCAGGTCCGGCATACCCGCCGGCCGGCTGGCCAGTTGGAATTGATGTGACATGGTCGTCATGGGATGCTCCTATCTGGGGGTGGTTCCCCATGGCAAGCAGTGATATTATATAACCTACTAAAAGTAAGTTACTAATAGTAGTAACCGGCCGGATCAGCGTTGTCAACAGTGGGAGAATAAGTTGTCCAAGAAACTGTCAAAGGCGGAGCGTTATGTTCAGCTCCTGGAAACTGCGCGGGACATGGTTCGTGAAAGCGGTACGGATGCGCTAACGCTCGGTGCACTTGCCGCACGCGCCGGGGTCAGCAAGCCTATTGCCTATGATCATTTCGAATCCCGTTCTGGACTGATGGTGGCGCTTTATAGGGAGATCAACGAGCGGCAAGTGCGTGCAACCGAAGAGGCAATCCGTCAGGCACCGACGGACCTACAACAAATCGCGCAGTTGTTGGCGGAGGCCTACATGAATTGTCACGAGGCCGTTGGGTCTGAATTTCATGCCATCAGCGGCGCCCTGAAGGGGGCCCCTGAAATGGAGGCATACCAGCGTGAGATGGTGGATGGACATGTTGCGCTCTATGCCGCAGCGCTCGCACCGCTCTCAGATCTGCAAGAGGAAGAGGTTCAGCAACGGTGTATCGCCATAATTGGCGCAGCCGATGCGCTGTCGGGTGCAATGATCCGCTATCGACTCAGTAAAGCGGAGGCTGTCGAAAAGCTTGTCTCGTTAATCACGATGTGGCTGTGATTCCCAGGTCCGATTCTGTCTGTACCAGGTATGCGGGGGTCTGTTCGTGAGGGATGGACATCCCGTTGCCAGTTGGATGATCTACAAGCGCTGCCCGGAAATCGGGTACGGGTGGCAAGGTTGATCGAGAGTATGCAATTTACAGTGCTTTAAACGTGAGAAACAAAAAAAGGGATCATGACAATGAGTGAACGCGACCTGGTCGGAAGGTTATTCAAAGGCATTGACAGTCAGGACCTGGAATCCTTCCTGGCTTGTTTATCGGACGATGTTTTCTTTCGTTTTGGCAACGCACCGGGTGTTAAGGGAAAAATGGCCGTGGGCGATACCGTGCGAGCGTTTTTCGAAAGTATACAGGCGGTTCAACACGATGTGATTGAGACATGGGAGCAACCCGGAGTTGTGATCTGCCGTGGCCAGGTGACCTATACCCGGCACGATGCCAGCACGCTCGCTGTTCCTTTTGCCAACATCCTGAAGCTGGATGGCGGCTTGATCAGCGAATACCTGATTTACGTGGATATTTCGGGGCTTTACGTAAGTGCTTGAGAATGTGAATGAGACAAGGTGCCTCATTAGTCACCTGTTGACACGTTAGTAAAGGTTGTGGAATGAAGAGAGAAAGGATTACTGGCTTTTTGTTCTCACCTATTCGTTGATCTATGTGGCACTTAAACTTATAGGCCTGCTGTTGGGGACAGATTTTCTGTCTTTTTTATTTGGTTTGGTGATTTTTGTGCCTTCAATTAGCTATGCAACCAGAAGACTTCATGATGTAGGGAAAAGCGGCTGGTGGCAGTTGATACTCATCGTTCCTGTCATTGGGCTGATAGTCCTTGTTGTGTTCCTGGCGCAGGATAGCGAAAAAGGAGAGAATGCTTACGGTGTTAGCCCTAAATACCCTTAAAGGACCGTTTAGGGGCGGAGCCTTTCACAATAAGCAACACGAAAACAGCATTGAGTTCAAAATCTTAAGGAGATTTATAGCCATGGAAAATAGTTCGGGCCAAGGCAAGGCGTCAACCGTCCCTGCAGAGATTGATCGGTGGAACTGGGGAGCCTTCTTCCTCAACTGGATATGGGGTATCGGAAACAATACCTTCATTGCCCTTTTAATGTTCGTTCCACTGGTTAACATGGTTATGCCCTTCGTGTTGGGCGCGAAAGGCAGCGCATGGGCGTGGCGGAACAAACAGTGGGACAGTGTTGAGCATTTCCGAAAGGTTCAGCGAGCGTGGGCCAAATGGTCCATCGTCGTGGTCGTGGCCATAGTTGGTTTATTTGTCGCCATGTTTATGACAATAACCGCAGCCATGAAAAGCTCCGAGGCGTACAAGCTGGCTTCCGAAAGGCTTCTGTCTAATCCCCAGGCCGTATCTGTGTTGGGGGAGCCTATCAGTACCGGCTCGCCTACGGGCAACATTGAAGTTTCCGGCCCCAGCGGATATGCGAATATCTCATTCAGCGTAGAGGGGGCTTCACGGACGGGCACCGTTTATGTTCAGGCGGAAAAAGATTTAGGTCAGTGGGAGATAACCCGGTCGCTCCTCGAAGTTGATGGATCTGGCGAGAGGATCAGTCTTAAGTAACGGGCGCGCGCCCCGGGAAAGATCGGAATAGAGTGATGATCGGCTGGCTGCAAAACTGGAGGAACGATGTCTGACGAACTGAAGGCTTCATCATTAAAAGTACAAACCTTTTTGTCCGAGCACGGTGAGGACTTTGTTGTTCAGCAGATGCCGGCTTCAACGCGGACGGCGAAAGATGCCGCAGAGGCGATCGGCTGTACCGTGTCCCAGATTGCCAAGTCCCTGATTTTCAAACACGGGGAAACCGGTGAGCCGGTGCTGATCGTTGCCTCAGGTACCAACCTGGTGAGCCCGGAAAAGGTTAGAGATGCGACCGGTATTGTGCTTGAGAAAGCGGATGCTTCCTTCGTGCGCGAGAAGGTTGGCTACGCCATAGGGGGTGTACCTCCGGTGGCGCACCATTCACAGGTTCATACGATTCTGGACAGGGATCTGTGCCAATACCCGGAGATCTGGGCAGCGGCCGGAACGCCGAACTCCGTGTTCAAACTCAATCCGCAACACCTGGGGAGCCTCACCAAAGGGCAATGGATTGATCTGGCAAAATAATAGGTAACAAGGGTGACGGAACTCTGAGTCCCGTGAGTGTTATCAACGAATAGCAATGCACCCGGGGCTCATTCCTGTAACCGGGTACTGGCAAACCGGTTCAGCAAATGATGCATCAGATAGACCGCCATCAACGATGCCATGACCGCGACGGCCAGGGAACTGAAGCGATACAGGTCGTTGTAGACCAGGTCTTTCTGCGGCGTCAGGTATTGGCCGAACAGAATAGCGATGGTGGTCAATGCCGCGAACCCGGCGCCGGAAAGGCCGCCTTCCAGCATATGGTACCGGGCGAAGACCATCAGGCTCAGCCACAATCCGAAGGTAATAAACGGCAGAACGTCGAAGTGGTTGAGCAGCATGAGCTGTAGCACCAGGCCAGCGTTGCAGCCGACAAAGGTGCCGATGGCACGGTTCCAGCCTGCAGGGCCGGCCCCTTTCCAGTTGAGTGGAAACAGCACCAGTATGGTAGCCACCTGTGCTGAGAGCGATCCGCGCAGATCCAGTACCTGGAAGACCACAAAAGACAGCGTCGCCACGGTTGTCGCCAGGATCACTTCATGGCGCTGATTGCTGGTGGGTTTTGATTGCACTTTGCGCGGTTGCCGGGTTTCCACGTCCGGAAAAAGCCCGTGCATCAGGGCCATAATGAGCAGGCTGACAACGGCGGCTTCAATGAGTGTGGTGACCATGGTCAGGACATTGGTACCAGGGTAGCTGGCGAAGTGCAGCAGCATCGACAGGTTAACAATGCTGGTGGCGCCAAACAGAAAGTTGGGGCCACGGGTCATGGCTCGGAATAGCAGCGCAAATAACCCCGCGACAATCAGGGTGAGCGGTACAGGTTTGTCACCAAACAGCCCCTGTACTGACAGCACCACGATACTGACCAGAATGGTTGTTGCCAGGAACTGCCGGATCACGTGGGCGTTCAGGGTGGGCACCATTCCCAGAAGTAGCATAGGCGTGACGGTATAGAAGGCGCCGTAGCTGGTGCCGCTGATCTTACAGAATGCAAACCCGAGTGCTCCACCAAAAGCAATCCGCAGGCACTGGCGCAGATCATTAGCGGTCATCGACCGCTTTTTGATTAGCAGAATCGGTTTGAACCGCCCCATAATTGGCCTCAGTAAACGTAGTGGATCAGGCTGATGACTCGTATTTGAATCTTCCCGAGCCAGGCGGCAGGGCCTGAACCTGGGAATAGCTGAACTGTGGCGCGGGCTCCCGTGGGTAGCGATTCCAGAATGTCCTGTTCTTCGGTCAGGGTCAGGTGCAGGCGTTCACGTTGGGCCTCCCGCACCCAGCGATCCGTGCTGACAGGGGCCGCCAGGGTTCCGTCGGCCATCAACTGGCCCTGGCGTGTGCCGGCATCGATTTCTCCGACGGTGGCACTGAACACCTCACCGGGCATGGCATCAAAGACCACAGCAGCCTCGTTGCCCGGGCTAACGTAGGCCAGGGATTTCTCACGAAAATCCGCGATTACATCCGCCTGGTCGTCGACCAGGGCAGCCAACGAGGTTCCTGCCTTGGCATAGGTGCCCGCTTTCACCTGCAGATTGGAGACGGTGCCGCTCTGTTCGGCCCGGATCTCGCTGTAGGTCAGGTTCAGTTTGGCCTGGGCCAGGTCGTTACGGGCCTGGCGAAGCCGCAGGTTCTGCTGATCCGTCAGCCCCCGCTGCACCGACATTTGCTTGACCCTGGCCTCTGCGGCCCTGACATTCGCTTGCGCGGCGTCATACTCGGCTGCAATCTGATCGGCTTGCTGGCGGGACACGCTGTTGCGGGCGTTCAGGCGTTGCATGCGGTTGTTGTCCCGGGCCAGTTGGGTCTCGGTTGCCTGTGCCGCAGCCAGGGCAGCCTGGGCGTTGGCCAGAGACGCATCGTATTCGTCGTTGCGTATGTTGGCTGCTTCCAGGGCCAGCTCGGCTTTTTCCAGGGAAAGCTGGAAAGGCCGCTGGTCCAGTGTGAACAGCAGGTCGCCGGCTTCGACATGCTCGTTGTTGGTGACGTGGACCTGTGAGACCTGTCCGCTAACCCGAGGGGCGATCTGCACCACGTTGTGCATCACTCGCCCCTGGGGAGTGAGCGGCATCCAGAGATCGGCGGCCAGGAAATAGACGAACAGGATGACGAAGGCGATCAACGATAGTCGCACCCAGCGTGCAAAAGCCTGATCTGGCGTCATTTACCGTTCCCCCTGTGGTGTTCCAGATACTGGTGTAGGTTGGACTCCATGGCGCAGACAATATGCGCCAACTGACAGAGCTGTTCGTCGGTCAGGTTCCCGTAGATGGCGGTTCGCACGGCCTGGATGTGCTGCTCGAGATCCGCCATTACCCGGCGACCTCGCTCGGTGAACCAGAGCGTGTGGGCGCGGCGATCATTGGGGGCCGGTTGGCGTTCGACCAGCGTCTGCTGTTCCAACTGGTTGAGGGTGCGGGTGAGGGAAGGCATTTCAATCGCGAGTTGGTGGGCGAGAGCGTGTTGGCTGCAGCCTTCGCCCAGGTGATCAAGATGCACCATGACCGCCCACCGGCTTTCGGTGAGCTCCAAGGGGGAGACAGCATGGTTGATTGCCTGGCGCCACAATCGATGAACGCGCCCCAGAGCCGCTCCCACGGAGGGCCTGAGCGTGCTGTGAGCTGTTTGCGGGGTGATACCCGAAGGTGCGTCTGTACCTGGATTGGTTGGCATAATTGATATTCCGTGGCTCTGAGTGCCCTGTCAGTCGGCGACGCAGGGAGATAGTTAGCAGGCTAACAACGGTATAGCCTGGGCGTTATATTAGCAAGCTAATCTTTGTAGGTGTTTGAACCTATGTCCGGTTCCCATCGCTGAATCGCTCAGGGCTTGATCAGGGCGGGATGCCTTCGGTTGGGGATACTGGTAATCTTGGGCCTCGGCATTCGGGTGCTACCGTCCGATGGTTCACTCATCCCGATTCTGGAGGGCCTATGGCAGGTGGCTGGTCACGTGATGGAGCAGTTCAGGAGCAGATCGACGCGAGCGTTGAGGACGAGATTCAACGTGCCCGCAGTCAGTTGGGCGGTGGCGACAGCGCGACGGAATGCGATGAATGTGGCGCGCCGATTCCGGAGGCCCGGCGCCGGGCTATTCCCGGTGTGCGGCTTTGTATTGACTGCCAGTCAGCCCTGGAGAAAGAGGACACAAGGGCCTCTGCGATTAATCGCAGAGGCAGCAAAGACAGCCAGCTTCGATAGCCAGGTGGCCGCTGTTCCGGGCTACCCGGACACCAAACGCCAATGATGCTTCGTCCCGCGGCATGACCGCTATTGACACCGCCCTTAACCGGATACCTGTTTTGAAAAAATCGATTGCTTTGCTGTCCCTGCTCGTTGTCCTGATTGGGGGCATCGTTTTCCAGTTTTATATCACGGCGTTACCTGACCTTGAGCGGCCGGTGACCATTGAGGGAGCTCGTTTCACCACTGAAGCCGGTTCCGTGTCGGTGCGTATGGTTGATCGTGACGGGCAGCCTTTCACCTTTGGTCTGCGGGCCAGTGACGAGTTCGAGCGTGACGTTTTTCCGGTTTTCTACATCCGCAATCCGGATAATCTGCCTTATATGTACTGGCCCAATATTGGCGGGCCGGATGAGCGGGCGCTGTTCCGGTTCCTTGAGGGATGGTTTGAGCGCAATGTGGCGCCGGAGGTGATGGCCACCCTGGCGCAAGGGCAGGGCGCCGGGAATCGTCGGGCGGAGGAACTGGCGCCAGTGTATGCGGTATACTCGCTTTTGCGTGAGCGGATGGAGAACAACGTCAGCTATCAGTAAAATCCGCTCACACGGATAGCTTATTAAAAAGTAAGGGTAACGCTCATGGATGAGTTGATTGTTATTGTATTGGACGCTGTTGTCGGCGGTGTGATTCTTTGGCTTGCGGCGAAGATCACATCGGTGGATCTGGCGTTGAGCGAAACGTTTGTCGCGGCGGCTGGGGCCGCTGCCGTCTCCCTGGTGCCCACGGTTGGCTGGGTGCTATCCATCCTCGTGCTTTTTGTGCTTCTTAAAAAGTTCAGCAGGGCCAGTATCTGGCCCGACATCATTCTGATGGTCATCGTCAGCAGGTTGGTATCGTTTGTCGCCTTGATGGCTCTGGGCGGCTTGCGATAGTTTTCGCATTCAGTGATGCAGGGAAGCGGTGGATTGGAACATCCAGACAGCGTGAGCCCGGTGAAAAATAATCGAATCCCATTTTCGATGTCGTTAATCAATGAAACCGGCAAACAGGAGTAAAGGAATGACTGAAGTTGTGAAACAAAAGAACCGGCTTTTGGCCCTGGTTCTGGGGATGCTTTTGGGCATATTCGGAGCGGACCGCTTTTATCTGGGAAAACCCAAAACCGGAATACTGAAGGCTATTACGTTGGGAGGTCTGGGTATCTGGTGGTTTATTGATAATACGCTCATGCTGCTGGACGCATTTTTGTATTCTCTGGGTAAAGATACTGGGATTGTTAAGGACGGTCGCGGGAATCATCTCAAATACGGCTTGTCGCTGTACCGCTTTAAGGATGGCGGGTTTGTTAGGGATTGGTGTTAACCGCTAATACAGTTTGGGGCACCCGACACGAGAAGAGCTCCAGGCCGGCAGTGAAGAAGATTGCCGGTCTGGCGCTTCTGTGGTTGGGCCCTTACTTGTCGTAATACGTTGGGTACCCCTGGCGCTTGCCGTCCTTCCAGATTTCAATGGATGCCAGGCTGCCGTCCTCACGTAGTTCATAAAGGGGGCCGTTGTACTCACCCTCCTCGTAGGTGGCTTGCTTGCTCAGGTAGCCGTTACGGTCGTAAAACTTCCACGCCCCCTGGCGCTCGCCATCCCGATAGCTACCGATGCTTTTGGTGCCTTTGTAGGGAGCGATTTCCTGCCACTGGCCTGACTTTTTCCCATTCTTGTACATGCCTGCGGTCTGGAGCTTGCCTCTGCTCAGTTTCTTGTAGGGGCCGTCCAGAACGCCATGGTTGTACGTCTTCAGTTCAATCAGGTTGCCGGCGGTATCCAGGCTGCGACTTTCTCCGTGAAGCTGGCCCTGGGAATCATAGTTCTCGAAAATGTCGCCTTCTCTCATCCATTCGCCCACTCGCTTGCCGTGGTCATATTGCCCGCGAGCTATGGTCTGTCCCCACCATTCTTCCTTGTACAAACCGTGTTTCTTGCCATCGAGGTAAGGAACGCTGGTGGTCAGGGGTTCAAGGTCCGAGGTGGTGATATACAGGCCGACGAGTGTGTCGCCTACTTTTTCCTGGCGTTCCACCAGTTGGGCCTCCATCTCGCCGAACGATCCCTGCATTTTTCCGCGTTTTTTTGTAAAAAGAGAGTAGTCGCCGGCCTCTATCCGGGTTTCGGTAAAGTTGCCGTAGGTTGTTACGGTTTTGGTCCCCTTTCCGTGACCTTCTATCGTGACCGTTTCGCGTGTGACGGTTTTCTGATCCTTCTGATCGGCACCAACGGTGATGCCGGGAAGTATCAGGATCAAAGCGAGAAAGGCGAACGTTGCTGGGCGAAGGGCTCTCATTCTGACGCCTCCTGGTTCATCGAATCCGGAGTGGGAAGATCGGGGAAGGTGACTTCAAAACGCCGCTGCAGTTTTTCCGTTTTGACCTCGGATTTCAGAAACTTCACCGGCTTGCCGGAGACTCGCAGGGTGTCATCGGGATAGACAACCTCAAGAAGGGGCGTTTTCCCGTTTGTGTAGCCGTCTTCCGGGGAGCTAAGCCTGAGGGCTTTACCGTCCTCGCTGATAAAACGCCACTGGTTATAGAATTGGGCCAGCGACACCGTCATGTCCGTGATGCCCAGTTCCGCTGGGTCAATAATCCAGGGCTTCTCCGGGGCGGGTTTTGCTTTCGTTTCCTCCCACACTATCCGTGCGTCACAGCTCAACAGGATTTCCTGCTGCCCCAGGCCGTAAAAGTGTGTTCGAATGCCGTCATCGGTTTGTAGTTGCAACGTTTGGGTGCCCGTGTAATCCCACCCATTCCGCGCCTTGAGGCTGGCGTCGAATCCATGGCCAGCCAGTTGTTGGTCATTGGCGAGCGTGAGGCTACAGTGACGTGCCTGACGGGTTGGCAACTGCAACCGGAATGCGGCTTTTTTCAGTCCCTCCGGCTGGACCTTCTCAACGGGCAGGGGAGAGCTTTTTTCAAACAGAGGCTTGGTTTGTGGTTCAACATCCGGATCAAGCCTTTGGCCGCGAGGGGTTAAAAACGACACGCTTCGGGTTGCTTTCGGCTCTTTGTCGTGTCGGTTCACCCGGATCTGGATTAACCCGGGGGCGGAATCAGCGCGCAATACAATACGCCATGCTTTGTAATCTTTAGCGGCGATTGAGCGCGCACGACTTTCGCTGGGTGTCAGCCAGTCAGGCCCCTGATCCCTGGCGTAGGTTTTGCCGGTGATGTCTTCATTCTCTGGAAAGCTGATCCTGACACGGTCCAGGGCGTTAGCCGAGATCAACAACTCGTATTCGCCGGTTTTTTCCAGGGGCTTGAATTTGGCTGTTGCGCCGTTTTCTGAAGCGGTGGCTTTTCCGTGCGTATCCGGTTTGAGCTCCATGACAAAGGGCGTGCTTGGGAACCAGGACACTTGCGCTTCTGCTTTGTTGATGCCCTTTTCAACAGCGTGATCAAAGTTGCCTTTGATGGCGAAGAAGGTTGCGCTAAGCATGGATCCCTTGTCGGTGCGCCAGTTGGGCATCAGAAACAGCCACTCGGGGAGAAATTCTGTCTCAACCCGACCTTCATCATCAAACAGTTCCACGTTGTCCAATGTGATCCGTCCGCCATTTCCGGGCTCAACGGTGGGCATGGCGAGTTCCAGCATAATATTGGGCGTCCCGGCTCTCGCTGTGCCAAAGGGCTCGCCAAACACATCCTCTTCGTCGGGCATTGGGCCGATGTCAGATAAGTCCCGAGAAGGGAAGCCTGACCACTCATGGCCGTGGCTGTATTCATCCGAATCAATGGGGTAGGGGGTCTGGCGGGTGGTGAGTACCGAGGTTACGCGTTCCAGGGAGGAGGTTCCCTTTCCCTGGATTTCGTAGGTGATCGCCTGGCGCTTGAGCCAGCCGGTTTCCCGTTCATAAACCGATAGGCCCGCGATTCTGGAACGCTCGTCACCGCCGTCCAGGTGAGCGTAGATTTCATCATTGGTGACCTGGGTGACGGTCAGTGTCAGTGGGGGCAGCCAGGGGTATAGCTGAATCGTTTTCTGCCATCCCTTCTCGGCCTTGATCTCGCCCGGGACCGCGGGATTGACCCTCTTGAGCTGGAAATCGTTCAGGGAATCCTGCAAGTCGTTCTGTGGCTCGCTATAAGTGAGCCCACCAAGGCCGCCGACAGAATTTAACTGGCTGCTCAGGCCCTGTTTCATGACTTTTTTAACAGAGGTCGATGACCTCATTTCAACGGAGCTGGACTGATGGTTGTCACTGTCATGGATGTTGTACCACAAGGGGTAGACCTTCAGGGACCCCGGTTCCTCCGGGTTGCCCGTCACCTCAATACGCGTGAGGCTGGATTCAACCGTTTGTTCTTCATAGTCCAGGGGGCGATTGGCGAGGCCATGACGCGTCGTCGTTTCAAGGCGATAGTCCCGATGGCTTCCCGCCTTGGGGTCAAATGTGGTGGTTTCCGAAGGGGAGCATCCGCTCAGGGTGAAAGCCATTAACGCGGATAACATCAAATTGGTACGGCTGGACATTGCATCTCCATTGCGTGCTTCGGGTGGGGCAGTCGCGGGCGACAGGGGAAAGCAATTTCGTTCCCATGCTTCCAAGCTGCAAGGCGGTTGATTGTATCGTGATGCGTTTTTTTTCGGCAATGGCGCGTTGAGCGGGTACGAGCGTCAAATTTTTTCCTTTCAGCTCTCGCACTTGGGTAACGGATCAGTTACTTTCCGAACCCTGCTTTTCACGACGCAGATCGCTGTTTGTGACGGCATTCACAGGGAACCGAGTGGAGGAAGTAAAAATGGGATTGATGGCTGCGATCGTCGCACTTGTCATGCTGGCAGGTGTTGTTGCCTATTTCATCACAATTTATAACCGTCTCGTTGCTCTCAAGCATAACGTGGGGAAATCCTGGTCGAATATTGATGTTTTGCTGAAGCAGCGCCATGACGAGTTGCCCAAGCTGGTGGACACGGCGCGCCAATATATGGGCTACGAGCAGGAAACCCTTCGGCAGGTGATCGAGGCACGAAACCAGGTGGAAGAGGCTCGTCAGGATGGCAATACCAAGCAGGTTGGAAAAGCTGAGGAACAGTTGCGCGGTGGGTTGGGCCGTTTCTTTGCGCTGGCTGAGGACTATCCGGATTTAAAGGCGGATGAATCCTTTAAGCAACTGCAGTCGCGCATTTCCGAGCTGGAGGACCAGATCGCTGATCGGCGGGAGTTCTATAACGAATCCGTGAACAATAACAACATCCGAATTGAGCAGTTTCCGGATGTGTTGATTGCGAGCCGCCTGAACTTCAAGGCGTTTGATTTGCTGGAGTTTGAGGAGGCGGATAAGCAGGATCATGACCTCTCAAGCCTTTTCGGTGGCCAGGCTGGGCCGGATCAGGCCTGAATACGGAGAGGTCATCTATGGAACACCTGATTTTCAGTTTCGCCCGGAACGTCCAGCAAATGGATACCTGGTTCTTCATCGCGGCGCTGTGCTTCTCTGGCATTTTCGCGTTTGTTACCGGTCTGTTTTCTCGTAGTTCCCTGCGTGCCTACCGTATCGTTGCCGATACCCCCACTTCCCGCATTCGCAGTGCCCCACAGGGCTATGTTGAGCTTAAGGGGCAATGCCTGCCGCTTGATCCGGCTGAGCCTGTCTATGGGCCGTTCACGGGCAAGCCCTGCCTCTGGTATCGGGCGTGGGTGGAGGAAGAGCGGGGCTCTGGAGACGACAAGGACTGGGTGACCATCTATGCCGAGACGGATCCGCGCCCTTTCCGGCTGAACGATGGTACCGGGGAATGCTTTGTTGCGCCGTGTTGGGCCGATATGCGTATGCGTACCGTTACTGACTCTTTCATCCCCGGCTCCTGGGGGAGCGATATGCCCGAGCCACTGCGCCATGTTGATAGTGGGTTTTTCTCTCGTAATGTGCGTTTCAGCGAAGAACGATTTGAAGAAGGCGAGGGCTATGTGATCGGCCATCTGACAACAACGGATGGTGGCGAGGGGAGCGATGAAGCGCAGAGCGTTTCAGGATTTTTGTCCAACTGGCGGACCGATTACATGGCGGAGGTTGAGGGGCGGCCTGATAAACATCCGCCCAATCCCAGGACGATGGGCTGGGTTCACGGCGATACCGCCCACTGGATTGGCCGTTGGCTGGGGAGTCTGGAACACTTTGAGGCCCCCTTTCACGTTGTTGGCCCTTCTGAGGAATCCCGCCGCCCTTTCATTGTCGGCAAAGGCAATGAGGAGGGGATCGTCAAGCGTTTGCGCTGGAGCTGGATTGGTTTTTCCGTTGGCTTTGTGATCTCCGCGACGGTGTTCCTCTCTGTGCTTATGGCCCGTGTTGGCGTGCTGGGCTAATGACTGCCGGGCACATGGGGTGCCCGGATTTTATGGAAAAGGATGTCACAATGACTGTTGATGGCGGTACTTTGGAGCGTTCCTCAAACGGGAAGCTCTCACGTAAGGAATTCCTGGGGGCCGGTATAGCCCTGTCGGCTTTCCTGATTCTGTACTACATATCCGGCTTTTTTATCGGCCAGCTCTATATGGGGTGCTACGATGTTGATGAGTCCTGGTTTTGTCAGGCAGTTCTGGACGACCCCATAGTTGATCACCTTCTGTTTTATCTCATAGAGCCCCTTGTCCTGGGGGGCATTTCCGTTTTTTTCGCGCGTATCGGGGTGAAGACGGCCGACCAACGTTTGGTATTTGCCGTTTTTTCGGCGGGTCTGGCGCTGTTTTTACTGGGTGAGCGTGGGTTTTATTATTTTTTTGAGTCCTACTGGATCGTCGGATTTCAGGACATTGTCTTATCTGTGATCTACTTTCTGATGGTGGCAACCGGTGCTTTCCTTGCCCATAGGGCTGGGGGCGAGTGGTATGCATCCACCGGCGGGGAGGCCCACGTCACCGGGGGGCAGCAGCGGCTGGCTGTCGGCTACATCGTCTGTGGCCTTCTGGTGCTTCATGTCTTTTTTTACTTCTGCACCGCCTGGTTGTTCGATGGTGGCGGTGGCGGGTTCGCCGTCACTGTTGGTCTTTGGCTCCTGGTGGCCGTGGCCGGCGTGGTGCTTTTGCACCGGGCACCAAGACAGGGCGAGCGCTCAGAGCGACTCAGGATCAGCGCACTGGTCATTGCCTATGTCCTGTTGACGGTACTGGTTGTTATTGCCGGGTTTCTGGTGCTCCTTGCAGCCACTTTCCATCTCTGATGATGGACCTTCGGCTGGCTAAGGCAGCGTGTTGCTCCCTTCCCTCATCATTGCACTTCATCCATAGTTGGCCTCCGGGGCTTTAGCCACTGCGCAGGTATGCTAGGCTGAAATTTGCGCGTGGGGGATGGCTCCATTGCGCCAAATCGATTGTTTACGGAGGCGAATATGGAAGCGAAATCGACCAGCAAGGACGATTACGATCAGGTGAAAAAGGACCTTCAGCAGCTCCGGGAGGATATGGCCACTCTGACCAAGACAGTTTCAGAGAGTCAGAAAGGCAACATCAGCAGTCTCCGGGATGAAATTCGCCGCGAAAGCCGCCAGGTTCTGGATCAGGCGGTCAACAAGGGCAGCGAGGCCCTGAATCAGGCTCGCAGTGTGGGCGACAAGGCCGTACACGACGTAGAGCACAAGGTGGAGGAACGACCGTTTCTCAGCATTCTGCTGATGTTCCTCGCCGGTGTTCTGGTGGGCAAACTGCTTGATCGCTGAGCATGATTGACTCTTCGCAGGCAAAGGCAGCATTAAGAAAAACCGTTGCAGCCATCACCGGATTCATTCTGGCGATGGTCCTGCTGGTCGCGTTGCTTGTCACCGGTTTCTACCTGCTGGTTAAAGCCGCTGTCATGGCTCTGGCGCCGATTATGGGAGCGCCGGGAAGTTATGCGCTTATGGGAGTGCTTTGTGTGCTTCTGCTGGTGTTTTTCTTCTGGCGGATGACACGACCAGCGGCCCCGGCCCAGTCTGGTTCCGAGGGCAGTAGCGGCGGATCGGTGATGTCGTCGCTGCGCAGAGTCATCCAGCAGAACCCGCTGGAGGCCGCTCTGGCGGCCTTTACCCTGGGGATCGCCGAGCAGGGCGATCCCAGGCTGCGGTCGCTGCTGCTTCAGGGGATGATGAAGGAAATGAGGCAGGCCGAGGGTGGTGCCGGCGAACCGGAATCATCGCCGGAGCCTGAAGCCGAGCCTGAGCCGCCGGCGGGATAAACCCGCATGGCGGCCTCTGTCATCAATGGTCGTTGCCGTTGATGACTTCCCGCTCAAAACGTCCCAATACCACCATGATGATCAGAGCCATCACGGTGACCATGCCCGCCAGGGCAATGTTGCCAATGCCACAGGCTACCCCGATGGCCCCCGCCATCCAGATGGAGGCACCCGTGGTAATACCCTGGATGTTGCCCCGGCTCTGAATGATACTGCCGGCGCCAAGAAAACCGATGCCGCCGATCACCCCTTCCACAATCCGGGTCGGGTCGATGCGCGCGGAAGGGTCCCCCTCTGCGGTGGCAAAAAGAATGTGCAGGCCGGTAATCACGAAAGCGCTGGCACCCAGCGACACCAGCATGTGTGAACGCAGGCCGGCGGCTTTGCCGCGGATCTCACGTTCCAGGCCGAGTACAAGCGCCAGACCGGTGGCGGCCAGCAGTCGGATGGCCATTTCTGTCAGTGGTATTTCGCTCTCGAACACTGGTCAACTCCTGTAACCATCCGTTGGATTCTGCACCCGTACCCTGCAACCGCCCCGGCCCCGCTCAGAGGCGGGTGTTACAGGCAGGGTGCTATAAAAGGTCATGATACACGGCCACTGTACGTGGGCAATGATTACTACCTGTTCACGTTGGCAGCTGTAGGATCAGGCAGACATTGAATGCAATCAGGCGACCATGCCCAGCGGCAGGCGCGTACCATTAATGGTGTTGTATTGACCGATTCAAAAAGAGGAGTAAGGACTATGATGATTCAGGAAACCTACACTCTCTCCAACGGTGTGAACATTCCGAAGGTCGGCCTGGGCACGTGGATGATTGAAGGATCCGACGCGGAACAGGCTGTGATTGAAGCCGCGAAACTCGGCTACCGGCATATTGATACCGCCCAGGATTACGGCAATGAGGCGGAAGTGGCCGCCGGCCTGAAAGCCTGCGGAGTCAAGCGTGAGGACATGTTCCTGACCACCAAGCTGGCGGCACGCTACAAGGATTACCAGGGCGCGGCAGAAGCCATCGACGGTTCCCTGGAGCGCATGGGGCTGGATTACATCGATATGATGATCATCCATAGCCCGCAACCCTGGGAAAGCTTTGGCAGCGACGACCGTTTCTTTGAAGGTAACCGGGAAGCCTGGCGAGCGCTGGAGGATGCCCACAAGGCGGGCAAGATCCGTGCGATTGGTTTGTCCAACTTCGCCGAACAGGACCTCGACAATATTCTGGAAAGCTGTTCCGTGAAGCCGGTGGTCAATCAGATTCTGGCTCACGTGACCAACACCCCGACCGATCTGATTAACTACTCGCAGGATCGGGGACTGCTGGTTGAAGCATTTTCTCCGGTAGGGCACGGCGAGCTGTTCAAGAATGATCAGATTGCCGAGATGGCGCGTAAGTATGACGTGTCCATCCCGCAACTGTGCATCCGGTATGACCTTCAGCTGGGTCTGCTGCCGCTGCCGAAAACGGCCAATCCGGAGCATATGAAGAACAATGCGGATGTCGATTTCGTGATTTCCGACGACGACATGGAAGCCCTGAAAAACCTGGATCCGATCAGGGACTACGGGGATGCCAGCGCCTTCCCGGTGTTCCAGTAATCAGGCCGCCCGATGACTGAATGATTGGCCAACTCTCTTGCAGGGCAAGGGAGTTGCCTTTGATTTTTATAGGATCAGGCAATTCATAGGCAGGATCCGACAGTAAGGTTTCGTGGCCTTGAGCTTATAATATGGCCACTCTTGGCATGGATATACCCTATGCCTGTTTATTAATTAATCTGAGCGATTAAGCAAGGAGTCTTCATGAAAACGGTTGGTTATGCAGCCTATTCGTCTGATGCACATATGGCGCCCTATCATTTCGAGCGTCGTGCCTTGCGCGCCAATGATGTAGCGATCGAAATTCTCTACAGCGGTGTCTGCCACTCCGATCTTCACACCGTGAATGGTGATTGGGGGCCGCAACCCTATCCGCTGGTACCCGGCCATGAAATCGTCGGCCGTGTGACCGAAGTCGGCCCGGACGTCACCCATTACAAGGTCGGCGACCAGGTGGGCGTTGGCTGTATGGTGGATAGCTGTCAGGAATGCGATCAGTGCCACGACAGTGAAGAGCAGTACTGCCGTCATGGCATGACTCCGACCTACGGTGCACCGGACCGCATCGATGGCGAAATCACCCAGGGTGGTTACTCCAAGCACATCGTGGTTCGTGAAGAGTTTGTTCTTCGGATTCCTGATGCCCTGGATATGTCCCGGGCGGCGCCTATTCTTTGTGCCGGTATCACCACCTTCTCCCCGCTGCGTACCTGGAACATCGGTAAGGGTAGCCGCGTTGGCGTGATTGGCCTGGGTGGTCTGGGCCATATGGCCGTGAAACTGGCGGTTGCCATGGGCGCGGAAGTAACGGTACTGAGCCGCTCCAAAAAGAAAGAGGAAGAAGCCCAGTCCATCGGCGCGACCGGCATTCTGGCCTCTACCGACGAAGACGCCATGAAGAAAGCCGCGGCTTCCATGGACCTGATCATCGATACCGTGCCGGTTGAGCATGACGTGACCCCTTACGTCTCTCTGCTCGATATCAACGGTACCCTGGTCATTGTTGGCCAGGTTGGCCCGATGAAGGAATTCATGACCGTTCCGATGATCATGGGCCGTCGTCGTGTTGCCGGTTCCCTGATCGGTGGCATCAAGCAGACCCAGGAAGTTCTGGATTTCTGTGCGGAGCATGACATCCATCCGATCTGTGAAGTCATCCGTCCGGATCAGATCAACGATGCGTACGACGTGATGGCCAAGGGCGACATCGCCCACCGCTACGTGATGGACATGACCCAGATGGCTGACGACGCCTGATTGGTCCTGCCGGCTCCGGCCCTGCCGCATTCAGACAGGGTCGGAACAGAGCCAGAAAACACCCCGCCCAGGCGGGGTGTTTTATTTGAGTTGAGTTTTTGACGGCCTTTCCTGTCCGGTGATACTTTGGCCAGCTATCAAAGGAATGATCGCCAGGAAAGGAATCAATCATGAACGACGACGACAGGAAATACGTCGCTGCGGCAATAAACTATTTCTGGACTGACCTCGCCACTCCAAACAACGTCAATGAGAGAGCAGCGAGAGTGGTGTATGAAGCTCTCTCAGAACTGCAGTCCTGCACAGACTCAATGCATCTTGTCCCCCGCCCGACTTTGAATCCCGGTATCAGTTACGTGGTCAAACAAGTCGTCAACATTGGACGACGAGTAATGAGCGGCAATGCCTCTGCCTACATCGTTTGTAGGGACCGGGTGGCATTGAATTACAGAACGCCCATCCGTTTGGCTCTGAGAGGGCTCTAACATGAAAAAACTGTTCAGCGCTTTTTTTCTGGTGGCCCTTTCCTGGCCGGTGTTTGCCAGTGATTCAACTATGCGTGTCGTATATCAGGATTTTGATTTTTACGTGCCTGATAATCCCGAAACGGTAGGGTATCTGGACTCTGAAACTCATCTTATGGTCCTGAAATATGACAGCCAGCCTGGAAAAAAATACATCGGCTTCAGTTTCGAGCAGGATATGGATACCGGTGGATGTGAAGCCGCCAAATTTTTCACAGCCGTTTTGACCGGGATGGAGCCTGGATGTAATCGGGCTTCGGTCGAGGCGTTCCGTCACGTATTTCTGGATAATCGGGAGTCCGGCGTCTGGAAGGGGGAGAAATATGGCTTTTACTATTTCTTCGGAGAAAAACTATCCACTGTTTTCGTCATACCCAGGCTTGGTGAAGCCAATGAGGTACTGAAAATAGATACGGATTTTCTGTCACTTCCTGATATGAGACGACTGGTTAAGGCGTATTTGCAATAAATTCGCTAGACCAACCCCCCCTTTGCCTTCGTCGTTGGGTGCAATAGACTGAATAGCCAACCATTCAACGACGAAGAGGAAAGGCCGTGTCCCTGACTTCCCGTTTTGGCCGCGCTGCGGCACTGACTGTCACCCTGATCGCCGGGCAGGCGATGGCTGCCGATCCGGTGGTTGTGTCCTCAAAGATTGATACCGAAGGCGCCGTGCTTGGCCAGATGGTGCTGCAGTCCCTGAAGGCAGCGGGCATTCCGGTGGAGAACCGCCTGCAACTGGGTGCCACCAATATCGTGCGTAATGCCATCAAGGCCGGCGAGATTGACCTTTATCCGGAGTACACCGGCAACGCGGCGTTTTTCCATGACCAGGCGGATCGTGATCTCTGGAAAGACGCCGACAAGGCATACCAGCAGGCGGCGCAGCTTGATAAAGAGGCCCACGACATTGTCTGGCTGGCGCCAGCACAGGCCAATAACACCTGGGCCATGAGTGTGCGCGGGGACCTGGCCCGGGAGAACGGCCTGGAGACCCTTGACGATCTGGCGGCATACATCAATGACGGTGGCCAGTTCAAATTTGCGGCCAGCTCCGAGTTTGTTGAATCCGCCAGTGCCTTGCCGGCCTTCCAGAAGGCCTACGGCTTTGAGCTTTCGTCCGACCAGTTGCTGATCCTGTCCGGCGGCAATACGGCCGCCACGCTGCGGGCAGCGGCGCTGAATAATAACGACGTCAACGGGGCCATGACCTACGGCACCGACGGGGGCCTGAATGCCCTGGATCTGAAGGTGATGGAAGACACCCGGGGCGTACAGCCGGTGTACCAGCCGGCACCGATTATCCGTGCGGACGTGCTGGAAGCCTATCCGCAGATCCGTGACGTTCTGGCGCCAGTGTTTGAATCCCTGGATCTTGAAACCCTGCAGCGCCTGAATGGTCAGGTTGCTGTCAACGGGGTGCCGGCGGAGACCGTGGCCCGGGATTATCTGGATTCACTGGCGCAGGACTGAGGTTTGTCGGCCCTCCGACCACGGCCCTCTGCAATGACTCCGAACCGCGTGCTTCCAGCTCTGGCCCTGCTTGCTCTGGGCCTGCTCTGGGGGCTTGATCTCGGGGCGATACAGCCCAACCGGATCGTGCCCGGAACCGGGCATGGCCTGCTTTCGGCCCTGGGCTGGCCGGGGGCAGGGCTGGTGACAGCCGTACTGGTCTCCATCGGCGCTCTGGCCCTGGCGCCGCTTCGCCATCGTTATGCGATCATTCTTGTGCTGGTCTCCCTGGCGCTGGCGTTGCTGCCACTGGCGCCGGAACTATTGGCTTCGCGGCATCTGCCGGCGGATGCGCCCTACGCCAGATCATCACTGGGCGCGGGTTTCTGGTGCCTGCTGTTTCTGCTCTGCCTGATGCTGGTTGAGGCGATGGGCCGCCTGAACGCCGGCCGTTGGCTGCAACTGGCACTGCTGCTTTTCGTGGCTGGGAGCTGGTTGTTGCTGCTCCAGCGAGACGGTCTGGAAAGTCTTTCCCTGATGCGGGAATACAATGCCCGCCCGGATAAATTCAGCCAGGCGTTATGGACCCATCTGGCCCTGGCATTTGGCGCCGTTGCCATCAGTGCTGTCATGGCGTTTGCCCTGGCGCTCAAGATGATACGGACACCGGGCTGGCAGCGGCCCATCCTGGGCGCGGTGAGTTTTCTGCAGACCATTCCGAGCCTGGCCGTGTTCGGCCTCCTGATTGCGCCGCTCAGTGCGCTGTCGAATGCGTTCCCGTTTCTCCAGAGCCTTGGCATCCGCGGCATCGGCTGGGCGCCCGCGTTGCTGGCACTGATTGCCTACAGCCTGCTGCCGATGGTGCGCAATACCTTCGTTGCACTGACCGAGGTACCCGAGAGTCTGGCCGATGCCGGGCGGGGAATGGGTATGAATGAGCGCCAGCTGTTTCTCCGGCTGAAGCTGCCCCTCGCGCTGCCGGTGATGATCGAAGGGGTTCGGATCACGGCGATCCAGGCAGTGGGGCTGACAGCGGTGGCCGCGCTGATCGGGGCCGGCGGTTTTGGCGCGTTCATATTCCAGGGGCTGGGGCAGGCTGCCATGGACCTGGTGCTGCTGGGCGCTCTGCCCACCGTCGCCCTGGCGCTGGCGGCCGATGCCCTGCTGACCATGCTGGCGAACAGTCTCAGACCGGCGCCGTTGGCGTCCTGACAGGTATAAGGAAACGTTCGGATGATCGAACTGAAAAACGTCACCCGGCGCTTTGGTAAAGCTGTGGCGGTGGATCACATCAACCTGCGGATTGAGACTGGTGAAGTCTGCGTGCTGGTGGGCAGTTCCGGATGCGGCAAGTCCACCACCCTGCGGATGATCAACCGGCTGTTGCCTCATACTGAGGGTGAGATTCTGGTGGACGGTGAAGACATCACCGGCATGAACCCCGAACAGCTCCGTTTGAACATGGGCTACGTGATCCAGGGTACCGGGCTGTTTCCGCACTGGACGGTAGCCCGCAACATCGCCATGGTGCCGGAACTGCTCAAGTGGCCGAAAGAACGGATCGATGCCCGTGTGGAAGAACTGATGACCCTGCTGGATCTGGACCCGGCCACACACGCGGGCAAGTACCCTCAGCAGCTGTCCGGCGGGCAGGCCCAGCGGGTCGGGGTTGCCCGTGCGCTGGCGGCCGATCCCAACATCCTGCTCATGGATGAGCCTTTCGGTGCGCTGGACGCCATCACCCGGGACAACCTGCAGATGGAACTGCTGCGTATCCAGAAGCAGGTGCGCAAAACCACCGTGTTTGTCACCCACGACATCGACGAAGCGCTGAAACTGGCCACCCGCATTGCGGTCATGGACCAGGGGCGGATCGTGCAGCATGACACCCCGGAGAACATCCTGCGCAACCCGGCATCGGAATTCGTGGAGAATCTGGTCGGCAAGCAGGACCGGGGGCTGAAACTGATGAGTCTGCGCCCGGTACGCCAGTTGATGACCGCGGTCAGCGATGCCGGGCGACCGGACCCGGGCGTTGAAAGCGTGGGGGAGGACGACAGTGTGAGGCTGGCGCTGTCGGTCATGGTCTGGCAGTCGGCATCCTCAGTGCCGGTGGTGAATGGGAAAGGTGAACAGACCGGTGTCATTTCCCGTGACCGAATCCTGCAGGACGGCGCCTGATGCGACTCTGGTTTTCTCCGCTGCTTCTGCTGACTCTGCTGATAGGTTTGAGCACGGCCATGCCCGTTTTGGAGCCGCTGTTTCAGTGGCTCCAGCCGGACAAGCAGAGTGTGGTGTATGAGCGAGAGAGTTTTCTGTTCCTGCTGCAGAACCACCTGACCCTGGTTCTGGTGTCGGCGGCTGTGGGCACGATGCTTGCCGTAGCTGGTGGTATTTTTGCCACGCGCCCGGCGGGGCGGGACTTCCTGCCACTGGTAAATCAGGTGGCTTCCATTGGCCAGACCTTTCCGCCCGTTGCCGTTCTGGCACTGGCCGTTCCGGCCCTGGGGTTTGGCGAGGCGCCGATCATCGTGGCGCTCATTCTGTACGGGCTGCTGCCGATCCTGCGTAACACGCTGGCGGGCCTGGAAGGCATCAGTCCCGCTGTGACCGAGGCGGCCCGAGGGATGGGCATGTCTCCGCTGCAGGTGCTGGTCCGGGCCGAACTGCCTCTGGCAGGCCGGGTCATCCTCGCCGGCATACGTACCTCGGTGACGATTAACATCGCCACTGCGGCCATTGGCTCCACGATTGGTGCGCGGACTCTGGGCGATCCGGTGATCGCCGGCCTGGTCAATGGTAATACCGCGTACGTGCTACAGGGAGCGATCCTGATCGGCCTGCTGGCGTTGACGACCGACAGTCTGTTCGAGGCTCTGGAAAGGGCCTGGGAGCGACGATTCACCCCCCAGTTTGCCAACTGAGTTGTGATACAGTTCCGGATGTGGCCTTACGCGCTGATCAGGGTGTCGGGCCACCTCAGGGAAGCCCGAGCGGGCATGGCGAATCCATACGCCCCATATTGCAGGAGGCATCGTGATTGTTATCTATGGCATCAAGGAATACCTGAATCCGGTCAAAGCCCAGCTTTCCGAAACCATCCATCGCTGCATGCAGTCAGTCCTGGGCATGCCGGAAGACAAGAGAGCCCATCGTTTTGTTCCCCTCGACGCCGAGGACTTCTATTTTCCCGGCGGCCGTACCCGTGCCTATACCGTGATTGAAATCAACATGATGGAAGGCCGAACCAAAGAGACCCAGAAGGCACTGATCAAGGCACTGTTCCGGGAGATCCAGGCAAGCGTTGGTATCTCGCCGGTGGATGTAGAGGTGACCATCACCGAGCAGCCGCCCCATTGCTGGGGCTTCCGGGGTATGACCGGTGATCAGGCCAGGGACCTTAACTATTCGGTCAAGGTCTGAGAGGGCTTGCCTGCGCTGAGGCCTTGCCGTTTCGGTCATCAGACCCAGACGCGGTAGGCGTGGTTGTAGGCGATATCGCCAGCCACGTACACCAGCAGAACCGCCATACCCAGGTTGATGCCCCGGAAGTAAGCCGGCCTGGCGATGTACTGGCCCATATAGCGGCCCATCAGCATGTAAACGCTGGGCGCCCCGAAGGCGAGGGCCGCCAGCGCGAAGGACCAGACGCTGATTGCCGGTCCCTCGATGCCTTCGGCCGGAAACTGGACGGTCACGATCGGCAGTATGGCGATAAACGCTTTCGGGTTGAGTAACTGCAAAATCAGACCGGCGTGGAAGTTTAACCGGTTGTCCCGGGCCTGCGCCGCATAGTTGATCGTAATGCTTGCCCGGGCCACCTTGTAGGCCAGGTAGAGGATATAGCCAGCTCCGAGGAGGCTGATCACGCCCTGGTAGGGCGGGGCAATCAGCCAGGCGCCGGTATAACCGAATAGCAGAAACAGGATCAGCATGGCCAGGCCCACGCCGGCGCTGAATGACAGGGGAACCCGGCCGTTGAGCCCGGCATTGAGGCTCAGGAGATTGGCCGGACCGGGGGAGTACATGACGCCGAGCGCGTACGCGAGTATTTCAACCATTGTGAAACCCTGGAAGTCGTGAGTGTGCTGGTGCTGGCTTTTGGGTGCCGGTGCGGCGCTAACAGCCGGTGAGGTGCTGCTGGTAGTGCCTGGCTGTCATGCCGTAGATTGGCTTGAAGCGTCGGTTGAAGTGGCTCAGGTCGCTGAAACCGAAGTCGAACACCACGTCTTCCAGCGGCCTGCCGGCTTCAAGGGCTTCCCGTGCCCGGTTGATGCGGCAGTTGATAATGTACTGGTGAGGGGTAATCCCGTACTGTTGCCGGAACAGCCGCAGGAAATGGTATTTGGACAGGTTGACCACCCGGCTGATGTCATCCAGGGACAGCTCGTCCATCAGGTGGGCGTGGATGTATTCCCGCGCCCGGATCAGCAGCCGGTCGGCACGGCGTGCGGCCTGTCCCTGAGTATACTGGCCGTGGTTCTGGGCCAGGCGCGTGGCCATCTGGTACAGTTCGCACTCCATGCCCAGCCGGTTTTCCTGATGATTTTCCACCAGTTCCGCCATGGTCAGTATATGCTGGCGCAACCGGGCATCGTTGATCAGTGTGTCCCGGATCTGGAAATCCCGGCTGTGCCGGATGCCGGCGGCTTCGAGCATGGGTTCCAGTTGATCCGGGTGAATGTAGACCATGCGATAACGCAGGGCATCGTCCACGCCGGAATGGCCGTCATGCACCTCGCCGGGATTGAATACGATGATGTTGCCCGGCAGGCTGCGGTGGAATACCCCGGCTGCGAAAAAGTCCTGACGGCCGGCCAGTGTGACGCCAAATGAGTACTCCTCGTGGGCGTGGCGGCCGTAGGAAAAATCGTTCATCTGTGCCTGCAGTACGGTGACCTGCTCAAGCTGGCTGCTTCTGGTGAAGCGAAACTGATTGTCCTGTCTGCTCATAGCCCGCTGCCCCATCCGGGACCCTCACTGCCTTTAACGCTTTCCGGCAGTGTAGGGGCGGGCGGTCTGTTGTGGCTAGAACAAAATTGCGCAATCACATCAGGGTGAGGGTTTCGCCGCTCTCCACGTCCACGTAGGTGACCGTCACCGTGTTGAAGTTCAGGTCCACAAACAGGTGGCAGTAGTGCTCGCCGTACCGCCACGCCATGGCCACGCTGGAGTCGTTGGAGTAATTAAGCTCGAAGTGCCCGTCAAAGGCGGGGTAGTTGCTGCGGAATGTCATCAGGGTCAGCAGGCGCTGGACCACCGGTTTTTCCATTTCCCGATCGAACTCCTCAAGGCTGTAATAGTGGCGGTTGATGTCACGCAGTTCTCCGGTCTGGTCCATCAGTTCCTGATCGTTACAGCCTGCCAGCAGGCCCACGTAATAGACCTGCGGGATGCCGGGGGTGAAAAACTGGATCGCCCTGGCGGCAATGTAGGCATCGTCGTTCTGCATCAGGGCATCGTAGAAGGTACAGGTCAGCTGGTAGATGGCCCCGACACTGTGAATGTTGGCGGCGGACCGGCGCATGATCGGGTCGGCACTGCGGGCGTCAATGTTGTCGATCAGAATCCTGATCTTGTCATCGGGCAGTACACCCTCCACGTCCGGTATGCAGATGCCGTCGTGAGTATCTAGCACGGTCACCATGTTGCGCGGGCACATGCGCAGCCAGTTCTTGAGATACACGCTGTTGGCGTCCAGCAGTGAATACAGCAGAAGCGGCGGCAGGGCGAAGCCGTAGGGGTGCATGTTGCGTTTGCTGATGGCGTACTGGTAGCTGGTGTGGTCGTGGACCTCGGGCAGGCATTCGGCGCCGTGTTTGAGGGCCACTTCGTTGATCCAGTCCAGTATCCGGTAGACCTCCGGCTCCACCAGAAAGCAACTGGTGCCGATGCGTTTGGTGGTGTAGCCAAAGGCATCCAGTCGCAGCAGGTTGACGCCTTTGGAGGTCAGAAAGCCAATGTAGCTTTCCATCAGGCGGTAGGCCTGGTCCTTGTCGTAATTCAGGTCGATCTGCTGTTCGGTAAAGGTACACCACACCCGGGTTTCAGTGCCGTCGGCCAGGGTAACCTTCCGGAACGGCTCCTTTTCCTTGCGGATGTGGATCTTCGCCATGTCGTCCGGTGAAATCTCGCCGTAGTCGTCCACGTGCACGAACAGGTCGGCGTGCCCGGAATCGAACCCGTTGGCGATGAAATCCCGGAACTCCGGGGATTCGTCGGAGATGTGGTTGACCGTCAGGTCCACGCACAGGTCGTATTTCTGGGTGAGTGCCTCGATGTCATCCCAGGTGCCGAACGCCGGGTCCACTTCCTTGTGGGTGAGCGGCGAGAAGCCACTGTCGGCGTTGGACGGGAAGAACGGCAGTATGTGCAGCCCGCCGATGGCTTGCGACAGGTGTTTTTCCACGGCTGTGTGGAGGTCTTTCAGGTCGTTGCCAATCCGGTTGGGATAGCAGATCAACTGCACCGCGTTCCTGAGCAGCATGGTTCGGCTCCTGGGTTGTGTATTTGCCGGTCAATGGCCGCTCAGGCGGCCGTCTTTCCCATTGGCACAATGTTCTTCAGTTTGCCGGCGCGGCGCTGCTCCACCGTGTCGATAAACTCCTGTCCCCAGTAGGCTATGTCGTAGCGGCAGACCGTCTCGAACGCTTCGCTCAGACGGCTTCTGGCTTCGCTGCTGCTCATCGCCAGTGCGTAGTAGCAGGTGTCTGCCAGGTCCTGCGGGTGATGCGGGTTGGCCAGGATGGCACCGCGCAACTCCGCGGCCGCACCGGCAAATTCCGACAGCACCAGGGCGCCCCGGCCCTGGGTCAGGCCCTGGGTGGCAATGTATTCCTTGGCCACCAGGTTCAGGCCGTCCCGCAGCGGGGTGATCCACATGACATCCGCCATGGTGTAGTAGGCGACCAGTTCCTCGAAGGGCAGGGCCCGGAAGAAGAACTGCACCGGGGTCCAGCCCACCTGGGCGAACTGGCCGTTGATGCGCCCGACCGTCTGCTCGATCTGCGACAGCAGTTCCTCGTAGATGGTCATGCCCTTGGCGGCTGGTACGCACACCATCATCAGCGTGACTTTGGTCTCCAGCTCCGGGTGCTCACTGAGCATGCGCTCGTAGGCGTGGAGTTTTTCCAGAATGCCTTTGGTGAAATCCAGCCGCTCCACCGAGAGAATCAGACGGATATCCCTGAGGTCCTCCCTCAGGGTTTTCATGCGGGCCTGGACATCGGTGTCGGCCAGCGCATTCTTGACCCGGTCCAGATCCAGGCCAACCGGGTGTGCCCCCAGGCCGATCCGGCGGTCGTTCACCCGGATCTCGGTACTCATTTCGTCCAGGCCCACGGCACAGCCATAGGTCAGAAAGCGCGGAGCACAGCCGGATTTCTGGGTCACTTCCAGGGGCGTGACCCCGCGGGCGACATCGACAAAGTTCTCGGCCTGCTTGGGAATGTGGAAGCCGATGTGGTCGCACTGCAGCAGGCTGCCGATGATCTCACGGCGCCAGGGCAGGACGTTGAACACGTCGGCCGACGGGAAGTAGGTATGGTGGAAGAACGCGATGGTCACATCCGGGCGCAGCTCCCTCAGGAAGGCCGGCACCATCCACAGGTTGTAGTCGTGGATCCACACCACGGCGTTTTCAGCGGCCTCGGTAGCGGCACGCTCGGCAAAGCGCCTGTTCACTTTCAGGAACACCTGCCAGTGGTCATCCCGGAAGGTGGCCCGTTCCCAGAAAGTGTGCAGGGTGGGCCAGAAGGCTTCCTTGGAGAACCGCTTATAAAAGATCTCCACGTCTTCCTTGCTCAGGGGCACGCGGGCCGCCACCAGTTTTTCATAGCGGCTGGTGTCCACTTCGGTGTAGGTCTGGAAGGGGCCCAGTTCCGGGTCGTCAATGGACCAGGCAACCCAGGAGCCGGCCTTGCCGTCGGCGAAGAAACTCAGCAGCGTGGGGATGATGCCATTGGGCGAGCGTGGCCGTCGGCGGATCAGCTTGCCGTCTTCCACCACTTCCTCGTAGGGCAGGCGGTGATAGACGATGACCAGATCAGACTTACCGGAATTCATCGCATCCGGAATTTCCGCTTCAATACCGGCGTGACCCAGGAAACCGAACTGCTCGAACGCCTCCAGAATACCGCCGCAGCCGGCAGCGCCGGCATGATAGACCCGCGCCTGATGCTCCGTGGCTTCCAGCAGCGCCTCTTCTGAAGCACCCACACACACGCCCTTGAACCCCTGCTGATACATGGACAGGTCATTGAGCGTGTCACCGGCCACCAGCACGGTTTCCGGGTCCACGCCCAGGTGGTCCACCAGCCGTGACAGCGTGCTGCCCTTGTTCACGCCTTTGGGAAGGATGTCGAGGTATTTGCCTGCCGAGAACAGCACTTCGCAGGACAGGGCTTCCACCCGGGTGCGCATGTCGTCAGTGACCGAGTCGGACTCGCAGAAGTAGGACACACGGCGCTCCTGGGGCACTTCCTGGCGCTGGAGCCCGTCAAACGGAGCCAGGGTATCCTCGATGATCTGCTCACCGGGCCAGAGTTCGTCGATCTCTCCCTGCAGCGGATGCAGACCCTGTTGGGAATCCCCGTGGACCACGGTGCAGCCGACGTCGCAGATGATGTAGTCCGGTTGCGGAATGGTGGGGTCGGAAAGCAGGGGAATGACGGATTCCAGCCCTCGACCGGTGACAAATACCAGATCAATCTCAGGGTGGGCGGTGATCAGTTGGTAAAGCTTGGAGCGATTGTCCGGTTCACCTGCGAGAAAGGTGCCGTCCAGATCCGTGGCCAATAGCATGATGTACTCCTGTCAGTCGAGCCGAGTGTCCAGGAATTCAGCAAAGCCGTGCGTTTTTGAAAGGGACCGCTCAGTACGGGCAAAGCCTTGCTGAACCAGGGGACCCTGATTCGTCAGTTGCAGATTCCATACCGGTTTTTCAAAGCTTGCCTCGGAAACAGGCTCTATTGGGGCGTGATAACTATGCAAAAACAGTTAGTTGGAACCTGTTTTTAAAATGCTCAAAAGGGCTGGAAACGGAAGCAATGTGGTGTCGGCTGCATTGTTTTGGTGCGTCGCGGGCTGTTTCAGGGCCGCCACTGGCAGGGTAGGCACATGGCCGGCACATCCCGACGGGTGTCGGTGATGTGCCGGCCGGCTGGGCTTACCGATGTTTCTGGCGAATCCACTCTCGGCTGCGGTGCAGTTCGCCATTCAGGGCCTTGAGTGTGGTGTAGCACATTACCAGCATCACCACGGAGAATGGAATGGCCGTGGCGGTCACCCCGGCCTGCAGGGCGGAAAGGCCGCCGCCCAGCAACAGGACGATGGCGATCAGCCCCTCCACGGCCGCCCAGAACATCCGCTGGGGACGTGGCGCGTCCACCTTGCCGCCGGCGGTAATGGTGTCGACCACCAGAGCGCCGGAGTCCGACGAGGTTACAAAGAACACCAGCGCCAGGATGATGCCGAGGGTTGAGGTCAGGGCCGCCAGGGGCAGTTCATTGAGCATGCCGAACACCGACAGCTCCGGACGGTAGTTGTCGATGACGTAGTCTTTCACCAGGCTGCTGCCGGGGTCGGAGTAGAGTTGTTCGAACGCCGTGCCGCCGAAGACGCCCATCCAGATGAAGATGAACAGGCTCGGGACGATCAGGACGCAGGTCACGAATTCACGGACGGTCCGTCCCCTGGACACCCGGGCAATGAACATACCGACAAACGGGGCCCAGCTGACCCACCACGCCCAGTAGAACACGCTCCAGGCCTGACGGTAGGCGTCATCCTCACGACCGAAGGGCGCGGACAGAGGCACGAATTCCTTCACGTAGGTGACCATACCGGTCCAGGTGTCACCGAGGGCTGCCAGTGTCGGGCCGGCAAACAGCACGAACAGAAAGAACAGCACGGCGACGATCATGTTCAGTTCCGACAGGCGGCGCAGGCCGCCATCAAGGCCGCGCCAGACAGACACCAGGGCAACGGCGGTCACCAGCGTAATCACGATCACCTGGGTACTGGTCAGCACATCCATGTCGAATACGAATTCCATGCCGGCGTTGGCCTGCTGGGCACCCAGGCCCAGGGCGGTGGCCAGCCCGAACAGGGTGGAGAAAACCGCGAGTATGTCGATGATGTTGCCCCACCAGCCCCAGACACGGTCGCCCAGAACAGGAAAGAACACAGAGCGGATGGAGAAGGGCAGACCCTTGTTATAGGTGAAAATGGCCAGCGCCAGGGCCATGACCACATAGACGGCCCAGCCATGAATGCCCCAGTGCAGGAAGGTGCCGGCCAGGCCCATGGCCCTGGCTTCGGGGATGGCCTCCGGATTCAGCTGCCCGTCGGCACCGAATGGCGATTCGATGCCCAGGGGTAAGGAGACGTTGCCGTGATAGATGGGTTCCAGCACGCTGAAAAACAGCAGCCCGATGCCAATGCCGGCGGTAAACAGCATGGCAAACCACGACAGGTAGCTGTAGTCAGGGCGGGCGTCGGGCCCCCCGAGCCGTATGGAACCGTAGGGTGACACCACCAGGCCCAGACAGAAGACCACAAAGATATCCACCACGATCATGAAGTACCAGTCCAGAGTGCCGGTGGCGAAACCAACGACGGCATTGAACAGGCTGTTGGCCCGCTCCGGGAAGATCAGCGTGAGCAGTATGAACGCTATGGAGGTCAGGGCGGAAACCAGGAACACCCGGTTGTGGATATCAAACCCGAAAGGGCCGAGTTTGCCTTCGATATTGTCCTGGCCGACGGTGTAGTCGGTCTTGACGTCGTTATTGACGTACGGATATGAGGACTCTTCGGTAGTACTCATAGAAACATTGCCTTTGTTGTGCGGATGAATGTTATCACGTCTTTATTGTCTGACTGGTCAATCAGGATGCCGGCCCGGCGCAACCGGGTCTCGACATCGGGTTTGGGCCAGGCCAGATAGAGCTGGCCGCCCCGTGCCTGGCAGAGGTGGGCCTGCTTGCGGAGCAGGTGTATGCCGCTGAGATCCAGAAAATTGATGCCCGCCGCCAGAATCACCAGATTCGGGGCGACCAGGGGCTCAAGCTGCTGGTCGACGGTTTCACAGGCGCCGAAAAACAGCGAACCGTCAATACGGACCACGTCTGTCTCTGGCTCCACCAGCGTCTGTTGCAGCCGGGCCGGTGCCTGGTCCAGGGTTTTAATCAGCACTGGTGGTCGGGTCGTTCGGCGAAGGTACAGCGCCAGCGACGCCAGCACGCCAAAATAGACCGCGAACTCCAATGCCAGCAGCAGCGTGCTGGCAAAGGTGATCAGTAACACGGCGGTTTCCGCCCGGCTGCACCTTATTGCTTCAATGATGCTGTCCCGATCGATCAGGTTGAATGCAACCACCAGCAACAGACCACCCATGGCGGCCATGGGCACATGGCTAAGCAGAGGCGCTGCCACCAGCAGCACCGGTACCAGGATCACCGCTGACAGCACTGCGGCCAGGGGCGAACCGGCTCCGGCCATGGCGTTGAGTCCGGACCGGGTAAACGAGCCGGATGACAGATAGCCGGAGAAAAACGGCCCGGCCAGGTTCGACAGGCCCTGCCCGATAAACTCCTGATTGGCATCGATGCGTTCGCCGTTCCGGGCGGCAAAGGCCCGGGCGATGGCAGCTGCTTCCACCAGTCCCAGCAGCCCCAGTGCAATGGCTCCGGGGGTCACCTGCCGCAGGTTGTCGAGGGTCAGATCCGGTGCCGACAACGGCGGTAGTCCGCCCGGCATGGCGGTAATGCGGTTGATGACAGTCCCCTGCGGGTCCAGCCATACCGCCAGTGCGGAGGCGCCCACCAGCGCCAACAGCATGGCAGGCCAGCGTGGCAGCCAGCGCCGGATGGCCAGGCACCCGCCGATAGTGGCTGCTGCGATCAGTGCCGGCAGCCCCTGGGCGTTTCCGAGGCTTTCCAGCAGAAGGGGCACCAGCCCGAGAAAACCGTCGCTCGTCATGGAAGGCAGGCCCAGCAGGTACGGAACCTGATTGACGGCGATGATCACCGCCGCGCCAGCGGTAAAGCCGGTCACTACCGAGTGTGAAACCAGGTCCACCAGGACACCCAGGCGGGCCAGCCCCAGCAATAGCTGGAACAGTCCGGCGACAAAGGTCAGCGTCAGCACCATGGACAGATAATCGGTGCCACCAGTGCCAGCCATTGGTTGCAGGGTTGCGAACAGGGCAATCGACAGCGCGGCTGTCGGGCCACTGACCATCTGTCGTGATGATCCAAACAGAGCAGCCAGGGCGGCCGGAACAATCGCCGTGTAAAGCCCGTACTGGGGCGGGAGGCCAGCCAGCAGGGCGTAGGCGACACCCTGGGGCACCACCAGTACCGCCCCGGTCAGGCCGGCCATGGTATCCCGGCGGATGTCAGCCGTTGTCAGTGCGGACATCCAGGGCAGGAAAGGCAGCCAGCGCGATGCGCGGCGCCTTTGCATCTGCCCGCCCGGCGACCCTGCCATCAGGACTGCGTGGAGGCTTTCGGGAAGCGTGCCCGGGCCTCGAGGTCATCCAGGTCAATGGTATTGCGCATGTACTGGATGCTGGCATCAAACTGCGGTTGATGGTCCCAGGGCGTGACTTCGCCCTTCATATTGGCTCGGGCGACCAGCTTGCGACGGCGCTGGCTGTCCAGCACCTCCTGATGAAGCTTGTCGATGTCCCAGCGCTGGCTGATTTCTTCGAGAAAGTCGTTGCGCAGCCCCTGGAACTCCGCGTGCTCCGCCAGGTTGGTCAGTTCCTGGGGATCGGCTTCCAGGTCGAACAACTGGTCCGGGTCCGGTTTGGAATAGACAAACTTGTAACGGCCCCGGCGGATCATGAACACCGGCGACAGTGCGCCTTCGCCGCAGTACTCGCCAATGACCTCGTCGTGGCCGCCAGTGCCCTCAAGGTGCGGCAGCAGGCTGCGGCCATCAATGGGTACCGCATAGTCGGGGGCCTGACCATTGTTGGCCAGTTCCGCAAAGGTCGGCAGCAGGTCCATGGTGGACACCGATGCCTTCACCCGCCCGGAGCCAAACCGCTTGGGGGCATGGACAATCATCGGTACCCGGGCGGAGCCCTCGAACCAGCTCATCTTGTACCACAGCCCCCGCTCACCGAGCATGTCGCCGTGGTCGCCGGAGAACACGATAATGGTGTCCTCATCCAGCCCGCTTTCCTTGAGGGCCTTGAGAATCCGGCCAAACTGGTCATCCACGTAACTGATGGCACCATAGTAGGCGTGCCGGGCGTTGCGGATCTGCTCGTCGGTCACGGTGTCTTCGTCACATTGATAGCAGTAGCGCAGCCGCTGGGAGTGCGGGTCCATCAGGTCCCGGGAATAGGGCACTTGCGGCATGTCGATGTCGTCGTGATTGTAGCGGTCCCAGTACTCCTGCCCGATGGTATAGGGATCGTGGGGGTGGGTCAGCGACACCGTCAGGAAAAACGGGCGTTCCTGATCGCTCCGGGCGTAGTCATAAAGAAAACGTTCGGAACGGAAGGTCACCTCATCATCGAAATCCAGCTGGTTGGAGCGCACGCACAGGCCGGCCTGAGTGACGGACGACATGTTGTGGTAGTAACTCGGACGCTTGCCGAAATCGTCCCAGTCTACATACCAGCCGAAATCGGCCGGGTAAATGTCGGTGGTAAGACGCTGCTCATAGCCGTGAAGCTGGTCGGGGCCGCAGAAGTGCATCTTGCCTGAAAGTGCAGTGAGGTATCCGGCATCCCGCAGGTAGTGGGCAAACGTGGGCGTGTCTGCAGAGAGCTCTGCGGCGTTGTCGAAGCCGCCAATGCGTGAGGGCAGCTGGCCCGACATCAGGGTAAAGCGGGAGGGCGCGCACAGCGGGCTGTTGCAGTAAGCCGATTCAAAGACCACGCCTTCTTCGGCCAACCGGGACAGGTTGGGGGTTTTCACCACCTTGTGTCCGTGGAAGGGCATCGAAGGGGCGGCCATCTGATCCGCCATGAGGAACAGAATATTCGGCTGTTTTGCAGGCATCGAAAGACTTTCCTTTGCTTGATAAGTGGCGTGTGAAAACAGGTGTCATATTCTGTTCTAATCTCGTATCTTGTAAACACGCTGATTTTTTATGACTGAGATAAGTTGAGCTAATGTTTTTCGAGAGTAAGCGCATCTCACCGAACAGCCTCCGTGTGTTCGAGTCTGCGGCCCGCCACCTCAGTTTTACCGCAGCCGCCCGGGACTTGCGGTCAACCCAGTCGGCCGTCAGCCAGCAGGTCAGGGCACTGGAGGAGCAATTGGGATTCGCCCTGTTTGACCGGGTTTACCGGGGGGTTCGGCTGACGGAGCCGGGGCAGGTTCTGTTTGCCAGTGTTCAGGAAGGGTTCGGGACGATCGAGAGGACCATTGACCGCCTTCAGCAGCATCAGAGCAATCCCAGGGTGAACATCCTGACCGATTTTTCCCTGGCGACTTACTGGCTGATGCCAAGGCTCCCGGAGTTCCGAAAAGCCTATCCGAACATCGATGTCAGGATCATGACCAACCAGGGTGTGTTTGACTGGCATGGCCAGGGTGTAGACGTGGCCATTGTCTTTCAGGACCGGAAAGGGCTGGAGGGCGTGCCGCGTCTGTTGCATGAAGAGGTAGTGCCGGTATGCAGTCCGGGGTTTCTGGAACAGGCGGGACCGATCAATGAGCTGTCGGACCTGGGCGGCCTGCCGCTGCTGACACTGACGGCGGACCAGGGGCAATGCTGGCTGGACTGGCCCGACTATTTCGATTGCCTGGGGGGAGAGCCGCCCATGGCGCCGCCGGAGCTGATATTCAATAATTACCCGTTGCTGGTTCAGGCCGCGATTGCCGGGCAGGGGGTGGCTCTTGGCTGGCGGGGCCTGATTGATGTCATGCTGGACCGGCGCATGCTCGTGGGGCTGGAGCATCTTGGCCTCTGTACATCCGGGGGCTATGCCGTTATTGATGGTCACCCGGAAGAGAACAATGCCGCCAAGGCACTTTTTCTGGACTGGATGTTATCGTGTTGATCCCCAAAGGATTGATATCACGGGAATGAAGACAGTGGTGATGAACGATGAATGAAACACTTCCAAGCGTTGAACCGGAACATGTACACGAGCGGGTGGCCGCAGGCGCAACCCTGGTGGACGTGCGCGAGCCAGACTATTTTACCCGTTTCCATCTGCCGGGGGCGATCAATATCAGTGTGAACAGTATCCGGCGGCGCGCACCGGAGGTACTTGCCGATCCGGAACAGGAAATCATCTGTTACTGCAACGGCGGCACTCGTGGGCCCCGTGCCACCCAGGCCCTGCTGGAGCTGGGCTACCGCAATGCCATGGTGCTGGATGGTGGCCTGCGTCGGTATATGGAAATGTTTGAGGGGCGATGACGGACGACAGCGATGACACCGGGAATCAACGTTGCGAAGAAACACAAAGTAGCTCACACCGTCCATGAATACACCCACGAACCGGGCAGCGAGTCCTATGGGCAGGAGGCCGCAGATAAACTGGGCGTGCCGCCGGAGCGGGTGTTCAAGACACTGGTTGTGATGCTTGATGGCCGCGAGCTGGCCGTTGGTGTGGTGCCGGTGTGCGCCATGCTGAGCATGAAAGGCATGGCCCGGGCCGCCGGCGCCAAAAAGGCGGCAATGGCCACCCCGGCTGATGTGGAGCGGGCAACCGGTTACATCCTGGGCGGGGTCAGCCCGTTGGGGCAGAAAAAACGCCTCAGAACATTCATTGATGCTTCAGCCGCGGAGTTCGAAACGGTTTATGTGAGCGCCGGCCGCCGTGGGCTGGAAATAGAACTCAGCTCGGAGGACCTTGTCAGGCTGACCAGCGGAACATTGTGCGGTCTTACCCAGTAGCTCTGTCAGAGTTCCGATGTGTGCTCCGGGCGAAAATTCACGACCTGATTGCGCCCCTTTCTTTTCGCCTCGTAGAGCGCATCGTCCGCCTGTTTCATCAGTTGGATTCGGGATGCCAGGCCCGCGCCCGCCCCGTGGAAGGCGACACCGATACTGAGCGTGATGACGCTCGCCGTTGGCGAGGTTGCGTGCGGAATGGCCAGTGCGGCAACGGCCGCGCGTAGCTGCTCTGCGGATTTTTCAGCCTGCGATTCGGGGGTGCCCGGCATCAGTACACTGAACTCCTCGCCCCCGGTCCTGGCTACCATGACCCGGCGTCCCTTTACGGTTTCCTGCAGGCACGAGGCGACCCGGATCAGGCAGGCATCGCCAGCCGGGTGGCCATAATGGTCGTTGTACAGTTTGAAGTGGTCGATGTCGATCATCAGTACTGACAGGCTCTGCAGTGACGAGCTATTGAGAATCTGTTCCAGTCGACTGTCGAACGCCCGGCGGTTGGGCAGAGAGGTCAGAGGGTCCTGCATCGACAGTTTCAGCAGTTCGCGGGATTGGGCATTCTGCTGCTCAAGCATCACCTTGACGTGACGGGCCAGCTTGCCGATTTCATCGTTCCGTTTGACCAGGCTTGTTGGAACCTGCGTATCGGTGAGGTATGGCAGTCTGTCCCGGGGATTCTGGTTACGGCTGATGAAGCGGCTAAACAGGCTCAGTGGCTGGAGCACCTGGCGCATCAGCAGTAGCAGCACCAGTCCGATCACGCAGACGAGGAGAACCCCGGTCCACAGAAGAGCGTACCGGAACACGCGGACCTGGGTCCGGAACTCCTGTCGGGGGATGCGGGTGGCCAGATGGACCACCGGCCCCGTATCGGTATCAGATAACGGGCCGGAGACCCATAGATACTCCGGTTGACGTTGAATTGCAGGGGTGTCTGACCCCCGCCTGTTTTCCGGTTGCACCGTCAGCATCACTGGCAGCCCCAACTGCTGTTTGAGCGATGTTTCAAGAGACCGGTCAATGAACCTGACCTTGGCAACCCAGCCTTTAGGTGGGCCGGAACCGTCAGTTCGAAGTACCTCAGCAATGCTGACCAGCGCGGGCATGGGGGTGAGTAGATGGATGTTTCCCTGCGAGTGCCCGATAGCCGGCAGCCAGTGATTAATCTGTTTGATGGTGCTTGAGGCCCAGTCGCATCGGCCCTCGGTATTGTTACAGGCACCATACTGGTCGTTTGACGGGTTTGTACCTGCGACCCAGACCAGTGAGCGATGGCTATCAAAAAAGGCAGTCAATTGATATTCGAAGTCTTCATACATTTCCCGGCTGAAGTTCGTTCGGGCATAGTCTGACCGCTCGCCCTGAACAAACTCATAAGTATCATCCCAGTGAGCCCAGTCCCGGGCCTGAGCCGCCAGTGATTGGTGACTATTTCCCAGGGCTGTTCGGGCGCGATCCAGTGCTGCACCGGCCAGATTGTCTTCCTGGCTGATCAGTTTGGGCATGACAATGAAGCGTTCAATGAAAAACAGGGCCGACAATGCGGAAACGGTGATCAATGCCAGCAGCATGAGGAATTTCTGGATGAGTGACGGGAAGTAAGGCTGGAATTTCATGTCTGGCAGGGCTCAGTGGCCCAATCCTCCTGTATCGTAATGGCGAAGTGCGCTGGTCTTTACCTCACCTCCTGTACCCAAGGATCAAGCCGGGTCCGGCGTCGTATATCTGTAAATGGTACGGTGTATACGACTGATAGTGGCAAAACAGTTCACAAAAACAAGTTTTTTGTCGCCTGGTTTGATCGGAATGACAAACGATCGGTAAAAACGTGATAATCATCCGCCAGTTATGCCCACGCAGGACAAGGGAGATCGTTATGAAAACCATAGGACTGATTGGGGGTATGAGTTGGGAATCGACCCAGACCTATTACCGGTTGATCAATGAGAAAGTGCGTGACCAGCTGGGCGGCCTGCACTCGGCACGCCTGGTGCTGTACAGCGTGGATTTTGCCGAAATCGAGGCGCTGCAACACCGGGGTGACTGGGAGTCCACGGCGAAGATTCTGGGCGAGGCCGGCAAGGCTCTGGAATCGGCGGGTGCCGACTTTCTGGTGCTCTGCACCAATACCATGCACAAGATCGCACCCGGCATAGAGGAGGTGATCAATGTGCCTCTGCTTCATATTGCCGATGCCACAGCCAGTGCCCTGCTGCGGGATGGCATCAGCCGGGTAGGGCTGCTGGGTACCCGTTTCACCATGGAGCAGACGTTTTATATCGAACGCCTGGAGGCTCAGGGCATCGAGGTTCTGGTTCCGGATCATGACCAGAGGAACACTATCCATTCCGTCATATACGAGGAGCTGTGTCAGGGGGTGGTTAGCCCGGATTCAAAATCGGCGTATCTCGGCATCGTTGATGCCCTGTCTGATCGTGGCGCGGAAGGGGTGATCCTGGGCTGCACCGAGATCGGCCTGCTCATTCAGGGCAGCGACACGGATGTGCCGCTTTATGACACCACCGAGATTCATGCGGAACAGGCCGTCAAGCTGGCTCTCCGGGAGGATTCCCCCGTCAAGGCAAGCCAGTGGTTGAGCTGAGTGTCTGGCTGCAGATAGCCCTGCTGACCCTCGGTGCGGGGATTACCATGTCCGTCGGGGCGGCGCTGGCCGGTATTGAGCGCATCCGTCCCGGCTGGCTCGAAGACGAATTCCGCCATGCCGTGATCGCCTTCGGCGGTGGCGCCCTGCTGGCGGCAGTGGCTCTGGTTCTGGTGCCTGAAGGCATTCGCAGCCTGTCTTCATCCGCTGTTTTCGGCTGGTTCGCCGCCGGCGGTGTGGCGTTCATGCTGCTGGACCGCTGGCTGGCGGCCCACGGTACCTCGGCGAGTCAGCTCACGGCGATGCTCTCGGACTTTGTGCCCGAAGCCCTGGCGCTGGGCGCAACGTTTACGGTCTCGAGGGAGTCCGGCCTCCTGCTGGCCGGGATCATTGCCCTGCAGAACCTGCCGGAAGGTTTCAATGCCTATCGTGAACTGGCGTTATCCACGAGGTATCGCGGTTCACGGGTGGTGCTGGCGTTCGCTTTGACGGCGCTGTTGGGACCGGTGGCGGGACTCACCGGGCATTTCCTGCTCGCCGGCTATGATGATGTGATCGCCTCAATCATGCTGTTTGCGGCCGGGGGCATCCTCTACATTATCTTTCAGGACATCGCGCCCCAGGTGCGGTTGCAGAATCACTGGGCGCCGCCGCTCGGTGCAGTGGCGGGCTTTCTGCTTGGAGTCATGGGTAAGCTGGCCCTGGGCGCCTGACCCTGTGGCTGAATCCCGCAGAACCAGATACGCCTGTCGCCCGTATAGCTCTCAATATCAGTAGCCAACTAAGGAGTTTCCGTGGATTTGAGCGCGCAGTATACCGTTATGTTGTGGGGTGTGTTCGTGGTGATTACCACCTGGGTTGTCCAGTGGTTTGTGGCCAGTCTCACCAAGGCGTCGCAGCCGGGAGCCATTCCCGGACGTATTGATGCCTCACTGAGCCATGACTCGTTTGTCTTTCGGGCTCACCGGACGTTCATGAATTCTCTGGAAAATGTTCCGGCCATGCTGGGGACCGCTTTCCTGGCGGTTCTGGCGGGGGCGGATCCGTTCTGGTCGGGTTTGCTGGTGTGGGTGTTTGCCGTTGCCCGGATTATTCATATGGCGCTGTATTACGCCATTGCCACCGAGCGCAATCCAAGCCCGCGAAGCTATTTCTTCATGATTGGCATGCTGGCGCAAATAGGGCTACTGGGGGTGTGTGCTGCGGGCCTGGTCTGACCCGCAGCCGTTTAATCAACCGCCTTTTTTATCGCCTTCTTCCTTGGCGGCAAGAATCCGCTCCAGGTTCTGGTGCAGCATTTCTTCGAGCTTGATCAGCTGTTCGCGGTTTTTTTCATTCGGGCGGTTGGTGTAGAGATCAACGTAGGTCCGGGTGATCTCGTCGAGAATGGGGTGGAGCTTTTTGTGCTCTTCATCGGCCATAATCCTGCCCTCCTTTGGACTTGATCCGACTTCGTGTTGGATATCACCACGTTACCCCGGAGCTACTTCCGGGGCAAGCGTGGTCAGGGCGGGCCTGGCTTACTCCATGTTGGTTGCGCCGATACGATGGATGGTCAGATCGGCCCCGTTGAACTCTTCCTCTTCGCTCAGGCGAAGGCCGGAGATTCTGGCAATGACGCCATAGACAATCAGGCCACCAATAAAGGCAACAGCAACGCCGGCGAGTGCGCCGATGATCTGTGACATCAGGCTGACGCCCCCGAGGCCGCCCAGTGCCTCATTACCAAAGATACCGGCTGCGATGGCTCCCCAGACACCGCAGATACCGTGCAGCGGCCAGACACCCAGTACGTCGTCCAGTCGCTCGATCCGGTCCTGGGCCCATTCGAACATCACCACGAAAATGGCGCCGGCGATGCCGCCGGTGATCAGTGCCCCTACCGGGTGCATCAGATCGGACCCGGCACATACGGCGACCAGGCCGGCCAGCGGGCCGTTGTGGATAAAGCCGGGGTCCTTGCGGCCCATAAGCATGGACACAAGGATGCCGCCCACCATGGCCATCAGGCTGTTCACGGCAACCAGGCCGCTGATGCCGTCCAGGGTCTGGGCTGACATGACGTTGAAGCCGAACCAGCCGACGGTAAGAATCCAGGCACCCAGTGCCAGAAAGGGAATGTTGGATGGTGCAAAGGCGACAACGCGGCCATTGCGATAACGACCGGTCCGGGCACCCAGGAGCAGGACGGCGGCCAGGGCGATCCAGCCACCGACGGCATGCACCACAACAGAGCCGGCAAAGTCGTGAAATCCTGCACCAAACTGGCTCTCAAGCCAGGCCTGGAAACCGTAGTTGCCGTTCCAGACAATCCCTTCGAAAAACGGATAGACGAAGGCAACAATCAGGCCGGAGGCAATCAGCATCGGGTAGAAACGGGCCCGCTCAGCAATGCCGCCGGAGACAATGGCCGGGATGGCGGCGGCGAAGGTCATCAGGAAGAAAAACTTCACCAGTTCATAGCCGTTGGCTTCGGTTAACTGCGCGGCGCTGGTGAGAAAATGGCTGTCGTAGGCGATGGTGTAGCCGACAAAAAAGTAGGCAACCGCCGAGATGCCGAAGTCGGTCATGATCTTGACCACCGCGTTGACCTGGTTCTTGTGCCGCACGGTTCCCACTTCCAGGAAGGCGAAGCCGGCGTGCATGGCCAGAACCATGATGGCGCCGATGAGAATGAACAGGGTGTTGGTGCTGTCAGTCAGAGTATGAACTGCGCTCGTGATATCCACGGATCTCTAGCTCCTGATTTCTTGATGTTTTTCCGCTCTCTGGCGGCTTGTGCACGAGAAGCGAACACTAAAAGCAAGTAGTGTTCCAAAATGGTTCATATTTCGACGGGTTAACGGGTTAGCAGAGCTTTGTCTGTTAAATGATCAATTCTTTTGCCGGGAGTTGCACCATGAATGTGCGCAATCCGGGGTGTCGCACCAAACTGTTCGTGCAGGGTGATCGGGAGCTCCGGGTGCTGTTACCGTCTGTCTTGAGGTAAAGTCGGGAATCAACCGTCAATACAGTCATGTGGAGACCGATCTATGAGTGACCCAACCTACACACCGCCCCGAGTCTGGAAGTGGGATCCCGGTAACGGCGGTAAATTTGCCAGTATCAACCGCCCCATCGCCGGCCCCACCCACGACAGGGAGCTACCGGTCGGTGAGCATCCGTTTCAGCTGTATTCGCTGGCGACGCCTAACGGTGTGAAAGCCACAATCATGTTTGAGGAGCTGCTGGAAAAGGGCATCAAGGAGGCGGAGTATGACGCCTGGCTGGTGCGAATCACGGAAGGCGAGCAGTTCAGCAGTGGTTTCGTGAAGGTGAACCCGAATTCGAAAATTCCGGCCATGATGGATCGGAGTGTGGAACCGGGTATCCGCCTGTTTGAGTCCGGCTCTATCCTGTTTTATCTGGCCGAAAAATTCGGTGAGTTTCTTCCCTCCGATCCCGCTGCGCGGGCTGAAACCATGAACTGGCTGTTCTGGCAGATGGGCAGTGCGCCTTTCCTTGGCGGCGGCTTCGGTCATTTCTATGCCTACGCGCCGGAGAAGTACGAATACCCCATCAATCGCTACACCATGGAGGTGAAGCGCCAACTGGATGTGCTCAATCGTCAGCTGGCGGATAACCGGTATATTATCGGGGATGAGTACACCATTGCCGATATGGCGATCTGGCCCTGGTACGGTGCGGTGGTCAAGAATCTGGTGTATGACGCGGCCGAGTTTCTGGAGGCCCATACCTATACCCATGTGATCCGGTGGGCTGATGAGGTGGCCCAGCGCCCGGGGGTTCGTCGTGGCCGCATGGTGAACAAGACCTGGGGCGAGCTGTCCTCGCAGCTGCATGAACGCCATGACGCCAGTGACTTTGAACTGCGCACCCAGGACAAGCTGGAACAAGGGAAGTAATCAAGGAGTAGACATGGCACGGCCCGCCCCTCTGTCGGAACAAGAGATTTATCACCGCTGCCCGCTGGACAAGCTGGAGTTCGACACCACCGAATCACTGGAGGACCTTGACCTTCCCTTCGGTCAGGACCGTGTACTGCGGGCTCTGGAATTCGGGGCCAGTATGAAAGCGGATGGTTTCAACCTGTTTGTTCTGGGGCCGACCGGTGCGGGCAAGCATGAGCTGGTGCGTCGTTTCCTCGACCGCCATGCCGCCGATAGTCCCGTCCCATCCGATTGGTGCCATGTCTACAATTTCAGCCACTCGGACCGGCCGGGTGTCATCCGGCTACCGGCGGGCGAGGGCAGAGCTTTCAAGGACGACATGAATGAGCTGGTCGGTGAGCTGAAGACAGCGATTCCGGCCACCTTCGAGAGTGAGGAATACCAGGCCAGAATCCAGGAACTTCAGGAGGAGGTCTCCCGGCGTCAGCACCAGGGGCTGTTCGAGATCCAGGAGGAGGCCAACCGTAACAACATTGCCATGCTCACCACGCCGGCCGGTTTCACCTTTGCCCCCATGCGGGACGGAGAGGTTATTGACCCGGATGAGTACAAGAATTTTTCGGATCAGGAAAAAGAGCTGATCGAGAGCAAGGTGGAAGACCTGCAGAAAAAGCTCCAGCAGGCGATCCAGCAGATTCCCCGTCTGCGCAAGGAGGTACGTGAACGTATCCACGCGCTGAATGAGGAAATGGTTCAGCTCACCCTGGGTGGCCCGATGGGGGCTCTGAGGGAGAAATGGGCGAATCTGGAAGACATCGTAGCCTATCTGGATGCGGTCCGGGAGGATGTGGTGGAGCACGCCGAAGCCTTTCAGGACAATGAAAACGGACCGCCCCAGGGGCTGCTCAACCGTTACCGGGTGAATCTGCTGGTGGACAATGCCGACACCCGGGGCGCGCCGGTGATCTACGAAGACCTGCCCAGCCACCAGCATCTGGTCGGGCAGATCGAACACCGGGCTCACCAGGGCAGTCTGTACACCGACTTCACGCTGATCCGCAGTGGCTCCCTGCATCGGGCCAACGGGGGCTACCTGATTCTGGATGCCCGGCGGGTGCTGTCCCAGGCCATGGCCTGGGACAGCCTCAAGCGGATTCTCCTGTCCGGCGAAATCCGGATCGAGTCGCTGGAGCGGCTGTACGGCCTGGCGTCCACGGTGAGCCTGCAACCTCAGCCCATCCCCCTATCCGTCAAGGTGGTTATGGTGGGGGATCGGACGCTCTATTACCTGTTGTCCCATTACGATCCCGATTTCCTGGATCTGTTCAAGGTCGAGGCGGACTTTGAGGACGACCTTGAGCGCGACGAGCAGAGCTACGCACTCTATGCCCGCATGATTGCCACCATGGCCCGGGGTGGTGGGCTGAGAGCCCTGGACCGGGCAGCGGTCGCCCGTCTGATCGAGCATGCCAGTCGGCTGGCGGCGGATCAGAAGAAGCTGACGGCCCATGATCGTGTCCTCAAGGATCTGCTCAGCGAGGCCGATTACTGGGCCGGTCAGGGCCACTGCCGGTTCATCGAGGCGTGCCACGTACAGCAGGCCATTGATGAGCGCGAATACCGCGCCAGTCGCATTCGTGAGCGCAGTCTGGAACAGATTCGCCGGGGCGTGGTAATGATTGCCACCGAGGGTGAACAGGGCGGGCAGGTCAATGGCCTGTCGGTCCTGCAGCTGGGTGCGACCCTGTTCGGTCAGCCCACCCGGATTACCGCGACAGCCCGGCCGGGCCGGGGCCAGGTGGTGGACATCGAACGGGAGGCCAAGCTTGGTGGCCCGATTCACAGCAAGGCGGTCATGATTCTTTCCCGCTTCCTGGCCAACCGGTATGCCCCGATGGGCGAGTTGTCACTGTCCGCCAGTCTGGCGTTTGAACAGTCCTACGGCGGTGTCGAAGGGGATTCCGCCTCGGTGGCGGAAACCTGCGTGCTGCTGTCGGCCATCACCGGCGTTCCGTTAAAGCAGTCGCTGGCCGTTACCGGCTCGATGAACCAGCAGGGCGAAGTGCAGGCTGTGGGTGGGGTGAACGAGAAAATCGAGGGCTTCTTCCGTGTCTGCCAGCAGAATGGCGGTGTGGACGGCCAGGGCGTGTTGCTGCCTGCCAGTAATGTCGAGCACCTGATGCTCAATGAAGAGATCCGTGAAGCGGTCCGGGAAGGACGCTTTTCTATCTATCCGGTTCGTCATATTGATCAGGCCATCGAGCTGATGACTGGCAGGGTCCCGGGCGAAGCAGAGCCGGGGGCGGAGTTTCCGGAGGGCAGTTTCAACCGCCAGGTGGCGGACCGCCTCGCGGCGTTTGCGGAGGTGGGCCGGCGCACCGACGATGAGGGAGAGGGTGGCAATGGCAAAGCCTATGATGCCTGACCAGCCGGGGCCGACTCAGGTGACCGGCCGCGTACTGATTCTGCTGGACGGCTCACGCCAGAGCCTGGCGGCCCTGGACGTGGCTGCCGAGATCGCCCATGGGCGCGGTGCGCAGGTATTGGGCATCTTCGTGGAGGAGCAGAACCTGTTGCGCAGTGCCGGCTACGGCTTTGCCCGGGAGGTTGGCAGCAGTTCCGGCGCCGTTCGGCCCCTGGATTCCGGGCAACTGCAGGCAAGGCTCGAGGCGCTGGCCCAACAGGCACGGCTGGCCCTGGCCAGGGCTATGTCTTCCCGTGGTATTGCCCAGGCCCTGACACTCTGCCGGGGACAGGTACCGGAGGAGGTGCTGGGATTGGTGCAGCCGGAGGATCTGCTGATCCTGGGGCAGGTTGGCTGGTCTGGTGCTCCGGGCGCCCGACTGGGGTCAACGGCCCGCGCCCTGATGCGGCGGGCTCCCGGGGACGTGCTGTTATGGGCGGATGGCGTTCGGCCCAGTGCCCGGCAGCGGGTAGTGGTTGTGCTTAACCACGACCAGGGGGCCAACCACCGGGCGATCCGTGTCGGTGCCGAACTGGCCGCCCGGCACCACCAACCGATGTCGGTTCTGTTACGGACGTCCGGTGATGAGGACGGTCAGGTGGCCGAGGATATTCTGTCCTACCTCGGCCAGCAGGGGATCAGTGCCCGGGTCAGGCGTCTACCCATGGCGACACCGGCTGCCCTGATCCGCAGCCTGAAAGAGGAGCAGGCGGCTCAACTGGTTCTCAGCCGCCAGAGCAGCCTCTTCCTGGACCAGGGGGCAGAAGCCCTGCTGGAGCAGATGCATCTGCCGGTCACGGTGACACCCTAGCCTCAGGCCCGTTTGCGCGCCTCAACACCACTGAGGATTTCATCGACGTCGCCAGCGCTCAGGGTTTCCTGTTTCATTACGGCCTGCGCCAGGGCGTCGAGCTGTTCCCGGTGCTCGGTCAGGAAACTGACGGTTTCGCTTTCGAGTTTCACCAGTTGGGCCTGAATTTCCGAGTCGATCATCTCCGCCAGTTTTTCACTGTATTCCCGCGGGGCGCCCATTTCCTTGCCCAGGAAGATGTGCTCCTCGCCGATGCCCAGGCCCATCGGGCCGACGCTGTCGCTCATGCCCCACTGACCAACCATGCGTCTCAGCAGTTTGGTCGCTTCTTTCAGATCATTCTGGGCGCCTGTACTGACCTCGCCGTAGACAATCTTCTCCGCCGAGCGGCCGCCCAGCATGACCCGGATCCGGTCTTTCAGATAGCTTTCGGTATAGGTGTACTTGTCTTCCCGGGGTGTCTGTTCCGTGACACCCATGGCCATCCCGTGGGGAATGATGGTGAGTTTGGTGAGTGGATCGGCCTTGGGCATGTAGTAAGCCATGATGGCATGGCCGCATTCGTGGTAGGCAACCGATTCCCGTTCCTCGGCGGTGAGGTGGGCTTCCCGTTCCTCGCCCAGGATGATCCGGTCCCGGGCCAGTTCAAAGCAGTGTTCGTTCACCTGATCAAGGTTTTCCCGGGCGGCGGTCAGGGCAGCTTCGTTCACCAGGTTTTTCAGGTCTGCGCCGGAGAAACCCGTGGTGCGCGCGGCCACCTGGGCAAGATCCACATCCGGAGCAAGTGGAACCTTGCGGGCATGCACCTCCAGTATGGCCTGACGGGCTTCCTTGTGGGGGCGGTCCAGGGTGATCTTGCGGTCGAACCGGCCCGGGCGGAGCAGGGCGGTATCGAGAACATCCGGGCGGTTGGTGGCGGCCAGCACCAGAATGTTTTCATGGGCTTCAAAGCCGTCCATCTCGGTCAGGATCTGGTTCAGGGTCTGCTCGCGCTCGTCGTGGCCGCCACCCAGCCCGGCGCCCCTTGAACGGCCGACGGCGTCCAGCTCATCGATAAAGATCAGCGCCGGCGCTTCCTTGCGGGCGTTCTGGAACATGTCCCGCACCCGCGCGGCCCCGACCCCGACAAACATCTCGATGAATTCCGAGGCGCTGATGCTGAAGAAGGGCACATCGGCTTCGCCGGCAATGGCCCGGGCCAGCAGCGTCTTGCCGGTGCCTGGCGGGCCTACCAGCAGGATGCCCTTGGGCATGACGGCGCCCAGTCGCCGGTATTTTTCCGGCGATTTCAGGAAGTCGATGATCTCGGTGATCTCCCGCTTGGCCGACTCGATGCCAGCCACATCGTCCAGGGTTGTGGTGGAGGTTTCCTTGCGAGCCCTCCTTGCCCGGGACTTGGCGTAGTCCAGCGCTCCGCCGCCCTGGGTCATGCGGCGCTGGGCGGCGCCCCAGAACCAGAACATCAGCGCCAGCAACAGAATCCACGGCAGGAAGCCGAGGATCAGTTCCTGCCACCAGGGGCGGCCCGAGGGTGCCCCGCGAATCACCACCTGTTGCTGTTCGAGCAATGGCAGAAGTTCCGGGTCTTCAACCGGCGGGCGCAACGACAGGAAGTCTCGTACGGGGGTGCCGGTGTCCGGGCCGAAACGTGCCGCGCCGGATTCGGTCAGTTGTCCCCGGATTTCCTCGTTGCGCAGGGTGACCGATTCCACCTGTCCGGCGGTGACCGCCTCCTTGAACTGAGAGTAGGCCAGCTCCGTTTGCCGGGGCTGGCCTGCGTCCTGAAGCCACAGGAACATCAGGAAGATGGCCGCGCTGAGCCACAGGAAGGAATACTGGTTCGGGATGGCCGGCTGCGGCGCCTGGCTGCCGTTATCCGGTTTTTTCGGGTCGTTGGGGGCTGTCATCGTGGTCTCCGGTCCCCCTCCATGATCTTGGCCACAAACACCGCCTTGCCGTAGGTTTCGAAGGACCACTTCATGGTGTCCGACAGTGCGGCCATGACGTCGTCATAGTCGCCGAAGATTTCCGTGCTCATGCGCCCGGGGACGACCTCCAGACCGGTTTTCTCCAGTCGGCTGATGAGCTCGCGAATCGGGTCCTTGTAATCTTCCCGCAATGGGTAACAGCTCAGTTGTACCGATACATACATGGTTTGCCTCCCGGTTGGCGTCGGTTGCAGAGGTTGTGTCAGTAGCCCATGGCCGAAGAGGTGCTTCGCCTGGGGTCTGCCCCTCCATAAAGCGTACCATCTTCACCCACCAGGATACTCTGGATGGCCCCCATTGCCCGGTTGGTGGTCACAGTGTGGCCACGTTCTTCGAGCAGGCGGATGGTGTCGGGGCTGATGCCCTGTTCGATCCGGATTTCATCCGGTAGCCACTGGTGGTGGATGCGGGGCACGCTGACGGCGGTCTGGATGTTCATATCGTGGTCGATCACGTTCATCAGCACCTGCAGGGTGGTGGTGATGATCCGGGAGCCGCCGGGGCTGCCGGTGACCAGGAAGTTGCGGCCGTCTTTCCGGACGATGGTTGGCGACATGGAGCTGAGCATGCGCTTGCCCGGTTCGATCCGGTTGGCCTTGCCGCCAATCAGACCATAGGCGTTGGGCACACCCGGCTTGGCGCTGAAATCGTCCATTTCATTGTTCAGCAGGAAACCGGCGCCCTCAACGGTGATGCCGGAGCCGTAGCTGAAGTTGATGGTGTAAGTATTGGAAACCGCGTTGCCCCAGCGGTCCACTACAGAAAAATGGGTGGTTTCGTTGCTTTCCCAGCCCGCTGGTTTGCCGTGGCTGATGTCACTGGCTGGTCGGGCCCTGTCCGGATCAATGCCCTGGCGGAGTTCGTCGGCGTAATCCTTGCTGGTCAGCCCTTTCAGGGGCACCTCGACGAAGTCGGTGTCACCCAGATAACGGGCGCGGTCGGCATAGGCCAGTTTCATGGCTTCGGCCATGGTGTGAATGGTATCCGCCGAATTGTGGCCCATCTGTCCGATGGGATAGCCCTCCAGAATGTTGAGGATCTGGACAATGTGGGTGCCCCCGGACGAGGGCGGGGACATGGAGAACACGTCGAAGCCACGGTAGTTGCCGTGGATGGGCTGGCGGATAACCGGTTGGTAGTTGCGGAGATCCTCCCGGGTAATCAGCCCGTCATTCTTTTCCATCTGCTTTACGATCAGCTCAGCGGTACGGCCTTCATAGAATCCGTCGACGCCCTGGTCGGCAATGCGTTGGAGCGTGGCGGCCAGGTCCGGCTGCCGGAAGGTTTCGCCGGGCTGGGGTGCCGAGCCATCCTCACGGTAAAAAGTGGCCTTGGAGGCTGGCCAGCGCTTGAGTCTCTCGCTGGCCTGCTCCAGGCCTTCGGTGAAGCGCTGGGGAACCACAAAGCCCTCGCGCGCCAGGCGGATGGCGGGGGCAAGAGCTTCCTTCAGCGACAGGGTGCCGTGGCGTTCCAGTGCCAGGGCCAGGCCTGCCACGGTGCCGGGCACCCCGGCCGCCAGGTGGCTGAACCGGCTGCGTTCTTTCACCACATCGCCGTTTTCATCCCGGAACATGGCTTCGGTGGCTGCCGCCGGTGCGGTTTCCCGGTAGTCAATGGCCTCTGGCGCTGCACCGTCGCCCGGTGCATACAGCATGAAACCACCGCCGCCGATATTACCGGAGCGGGGCTGGGTGACGGCCAGGGCGAAGCCGGCGGTGACGGCGGCGTCCATGGCGTTGCCGCCGTCGCGGAGCACTTCCAGAGCCATTTCGGAGGCCAGGGTATGGCTGGTGGCGACCATTCCCCGGGTTGCCTGTACCGGGTGAAACCGTTCACCTTCGAGAATGGCCTGGGCGCCGGCCCAGGCCGGCAGCATGGCGAGCATGGCCATTAGTGCCAGAGGCGCGCGCCAGTCGGCCCGTGATCTGCTGTCCCTGCCGGTGTTCCTGTTCGCTGTGTCCATCGTCGGGTTCCTCGTTTCTGGCCGCCAGATACGCTATCATAGCGGGTCATTTTTACAGGTGCGCCTGATCCTTGTGCAAGGTTCCGCCTTGGGTTCCCCGTCGCGCCTGCTTTCCCGGATTCAAGTTAAGGAAAGGCTTTCATGGAGCATACCTATCGTCTTGTTATTTCCTGCCCCGATCGGGTCGGGATTGTTGCCAAGGTGAGTAATTTCCTGTCCACCTACAATGGCTGGATTACCGAGGCGAGCCACCACTCCGACACCCGCAATGGCTGGTTCTTCATGCGTCACGAAATCAAGGCCGAGTCGATCCCGTTTGGTCTGGATCAGTTCCGCGCCGCTTTCGAGCCTATTGCCCGCGAGTTCAACATGACCTGGCGCATTGAGGATTCGGCCCGGCCCAAGCGTGTCATCCTGATGTGCAGCAAGGAATCCCACTGTCTGGCGGACCTGCTGCATCGCTGGCACAGCAAGGAACTGAACTGCGAGATCGTGGCGGTGATTTCCAATCATGACGATCTTCGCCGCATGGTCGAGTGGCACGATATTCCCTATCACCACATCCCGGTCAGCCGCGACAACAAGTCCGAGGCGTTTGCGCACATTGAAGAGCTGTTTGCGCATTATGAGACCGACGTGGTGGTCCTGGCCCGCTACATGCAGATCCTGCCCGGCGAACTCTGCGATCAGTATGCCGGCAAGGTGATCAATATTCATCACAGCTTCCTGCCATCCTTTGCCGGGGCGCGGCCTTATCACCAGGCCTATGAACGCGGTGTGAAGCTGATTGGCGCCACCTGTCACTACGTGACCCAGGATCTGGATGAGGGCCCGATCATTGAGCAGGATGTGATTCGCATCAACCACAGCGACACCATTGAAGACATGGTGAGGCTGGGCAAGGATGTGGAGAAGAACGTGCTGGCCCGGGGGCTTCGTGCACACATCGAAGACCGTGTCATCACCTATGAAAACAAGACGGTAGTGTTCAACTGAGCCGTTAGCGGTTTGCCCCGGACCGGGGTGGACTGTGGTATAGTCGGCGGCTTGTTGATGAATAAAGACGGGGTCGGGATTCGACCCCGATTCGACGTCCAGATAACGCAAAGGAACCTTTCTCGATGGGTGAGTTAGCCAAAGAGATCCTGCCGGTCAATATTGAAGAAGAGTTGAAGCAGTCGTATCTCGATTACGCCATGAGCGTCATCATCGGCAGGGCATTGCCGGATGTGAGGGATGGCCTGAAGCCGGTCCATCGGCGGGTATTGTTCGCCATGTCCGAGTTGGGCAATGACTGGAACAAGCCCTACAAGAAATCCGCCCGTGTGGTGGGTGATGTTATTGGTAAATACCACCCCCATGGCGATTCGGCGGTGTACGACACCATCGTTCGTATGGCGCAGCCGTTCTCTTTGCGTTATCCGCTGGTTGATGGCCAGGGTAACTTCGGTTCCATTGACGGTGACAACGCCGCCGCCATGCGTTACACCGAAGTGCGCATGGAAAAGATGGCCCAGTCGCTGCTGGCGGATCTGGACAAGGAAACGGTGGATTACGTCGACAACTATGACGGCACCGAGAAGATCCCGGATGTGCTGCCAACCCGGGTTCCCAACCTGCTGGTGAATGGTTCTTCGGGCATTGCCGTGGGCATGGCCACCAATATCCCGCCCCACAACCTGACCGAAGTCATCAATGGCTGTCTGGGCCTGATTGATAACCCGGACCTGACCGTGGATGAGCTGATGGAGCACATTCCCGGGCCGGATTTCCCGACCAACGGCATCATCAATGGCCGTGCGGGCATTGTCGAGGCCTATCGCACCGGTCGCGGCCGGATCTACATCCGTGCCCGCCACGAGATCGAAGTCGACAAGAAGTCCGGTCGTGAATCCATCATCATCACCGAACTGCCGTACCAGTTGAACAAGGCTCGTCTGATCGAGAAGATCGCGGAGCTGGTCAAGGACAAGCGGATCGAGGGCATCACCGAACTGCGGGATGAATCCAACAAGGAAGGCATCCGGGTGGTGATCGACCTGCGCCGGGGCGAGAACGCCGATGTTGTGGTGAACAACCTGTTCGCCCATACCCAGCTTGAAACCGTGTTCGGTATCAACATGGTGGCGCTGGTCAATGGCGAGCCCAAGACGCTCAACCTGAAGGATATGCTTGAGGCTTTCCTGCGCCACCGCCGGGAAGTGGTCACTCGCCGCACCATCTATGAGCTGCGCAAGGCCCGTGAACGGGGCCACATTCTGGAAGGTCTCACGGTGGCTCTGGCCAATATCGACGAGGTGATCGAGCTGATCCGTCGCTCACCGTCGGCGGCCGAAGCCAAAGAAAAGCTGATGGACAAAGGCTGGGCGCCGGGTGATGTCCTGGCGATGCTGGAACGGGCCGGCGAAGACGCCTGCCGTCCGGATGACCTGCCGGAGTATTACGGGCTGCGCGACGGCCTGTACCACCTGTCACCGGAACAGGCCCAGGCCATCCTGGATCTGCGTCTGCACCGTCTGACCGGTCTCGAAACCGAGAAGCTGCAGAACGAATACAAGGAAATCCTCGACAAGATCGCGGATCTGCTGGAGATCCTGGGTGATCCGGACCGCCTGCTCCAGGTTATCCGTGATGAGCTGGCCGAAGTGGTCAACCAGTACGGCGATGAGCGCCGCACCGAGATCACCAGTTCCCGTCGTGACCTGACCATTGCCGATCTGATTGATGAAGAAGACCTGGTGGTGACCATTTCCCACGGTGGTTACGCCAAGACCCAGGCCGTTGAAGACTATCAGGCCCAGCGCCGCGGTGGCCGGGGCAAGTCCGCCACCTCCATGAAGGATGAGGACTTTATCGAGAAGCTGCTGGTGGCGAACTCCCACGACACCATTCTGTGCTTCTCGGATCGTGGCAAGGTCTACTGGCTGCGGGTATTCGAAATTCCCCGGGGCAGCCGTGGTTCCCGTGGTCGTCCGATGGTGAATATCCTGCCGCTGGATGAGGGCGAGCGCATCACCACCTTCCTGCCGGTCCGGGATTATCCGGAAGACCAGTTCGTGCTGATGGCCACCTCCAATGGCGTGGTCAAGAAAACCCCGCTGCCGAACTTCTCACGGCCACGCAGCAGCGGTCTCATTGCCCTCAATCTGGATGAGGGTGACACTCTGATTGGCGCCGCCATCACCGATGGCAATGCCGAAATCATGCTGTTCTCATCTGCCGGCAAGGCGGTGCGGTTCGCGGAGGATCAGGTGCGGCCAATGAGCCGGACGGCTCGTGGTGTGCGCGGCATCAAGATGCCGGAAGGTTACCACGTGGTTTCTCTGATCATCCCGCAGGAGGGCGGCGTGCTGCTGACCGCCAGTGAGCACGGCTACGGCAAGCGTACGGCCATTGAGGAATTCCCGGCGTACAGCCGTGGCAGCCAGGGTGTTATTGCCATGCAGTGCTCCGAGCGGAATGGCGACCTGGTTCGTGCGCTGCAACTGTTCGATGGCGATGAGATGATGCTGATCTCCGACAAGGGCACGCTGGTGCGTACCCGCACGGACGAGGTCTCCGTGCTCAGCCGAAACACCCAGGGCGTGCGCCTGATTCGTCTGTCCCAGGAGGACGAACGACTGGTGGGCGTTGAGCGGATTGCTGAGTCCGACGACGAAGACGATGTGGAAGGCGAGGAAAGCGAAGAATGAGCAGGGCGTACAACTTTTGCGCGGGTCCGGCCACCTTGCCGGAAGCCGTGCTGAGACAGGCCCAGGAGGAGATGCTGGACTGGCGCGGCACGGGCATGTCGGTGATGGAAATGAGTCACCGCAGTGACGATTTTGTCGCGATTGCCGAAGCCGCCGAACAGGACCTGCGGCAACTGGCGGGCATTTCCGATGATTATGCCGTTCTGTTCATGCAGGGTGGGGCGTCCAGCCAGTTTTCCACCATCCCGTTGAATCTGCTGGGCGATAAAGGCTCTGCCGATTACGTCAATACCGGCATCTGGTCGAAAAAGGCCATTGCTGAGGCCAGCCGTTACGCCGACGTGAATGTGGTAGCCAGCGCCGAAGCCAATGGCTTTACCAGCATTCCCGATCAGGCGGTGTGGCAGACCGGCGCCGACGCCGCCTATCTGCATTACACCCCCAACGAAACCATCGGTGGCCTGGAATTCGACTTCGTTCCGGACAGCGGCGATGTGCCGCTGGTGGCCGACATGTCGTCCACCATGCTGTCCCGGCCACTGGATGTCTCGAAGTTTGGTCTGATCTACGCCGGAGCCCAGAAGAACATCGGCCCCTCCGGGCTGGTTGTGGTGATCATCCGTAAGGACCTGCTGGGCAAGGCCCGCCGGGAAACGCCGACGATGATGAATTACCAGGTGATTGCGGATAACGGTTCGATGTACAACACACCGGCCACCTATTCCTGGTACCTGGCGGGGCTGGTCTTCAAGTGGCTGAAGGCCCAGGGCGGTGTTGAGGCCATGGCGAAAATCAATGATCGCAAGGCCCGCAAACTGTACGACTTCATTGATGGCAATGACTTCTATGCCAATCCGATCGAGCCGCGCTTCCGCTCCTGGATGAACGTGCCGTTCACCCTGGCTGAGGATGCCCTGAACAGTGAATTCCTGAAGGGCGCCGACGCCCGGGGCCTGCTGAACCTGAAGGGACACCGGTCCGTGGGCGGCATGCGCGCCAGTATCTACAACGCCATGCCGGAAGCGGGTGTGGATGCATTGATTGATTACATGGCGGAATTTGCGGAGGAGCAGGCCTGACCATGACCGACGAGCAGAAACGCCTGGCCGAGCTTCGGGACGAGATTGACCGGATTGATCAGCAGATCATGAAGCTGATCAGTGACCGGGCCGCCTGTGCCCAGGAAGTGGCCCATGTCAAAACGACCGCCACTCCTGACCAGGACGTTTTCTTCTACCGCCCGGAACGGGAAGCCCAGGTGTTGCGCCGGATCAAGGAGGCCAATCCCGGGCCGCTGGCGGGCGAGGAAATGGCCCGGTTGTTCCGGGAAATCATGTCTGCCTGCCTGGCTCTGGAAAAGCCGATGCACATCGCCTTTCTGGGGCCGATCGGTACCTTTACCCAGGCTGCTGCGCTCAAGCATTTCGGTCATTCCGTGGTCAGTGTGCCCATGCCCGCGATTGATGCGGTGTTCCGCGAGGTGGAATCCGGAGCGGCTCATTACGGCGTGGTCCCGGTTGAGAACTCGACCGAGGGGATGATCAACCATACCCTGGACATGTTCATGTCGTCGCCACTGAAAATCTGCGGCGAGGTGCAGCTTCGGATCCACCACCACCTGCTGGTGAATCCGGCCCACAACGATCAGGAAATCACCCGCATCTACTCCCACCAGCAGTCCTTTGCCCAGTGCCGGCAGTGGCTCGATACCCACCGTTACGGTGTTGAGCGGGTGACGGTGTCCAGTAATGCCGAGGCTGCCCGCCGGGCGGCCGAAGAGCCGGGTACTGCGGCCATCGCGGGTGATATGGCGGCAGAACTCTATGGTCTGGAAAAGCTCGCCAGCAGTATCGAGGACCGGCCGGACAATACCACCCGGTTCCTGATCATCGGTCGGGAAGAAGTGCCGGCCAGCGGGCACGACAAATCGTCCATTCTGGTGTCCATGCGTAACAAGCCAGGGGCCCTGTATCAGCTTCTGGAGCCATTCCACCGGCATGGCATCAGCCTGACCCGGATTGAAACCCGGCCATCGCCCAGCGGCACCTGGGCCTATGTGTTCTATATCGATTTTGAAGGGCACATGGCGGATGAGCAGGTTGCCCGCGTGCTTGCGGATGTGGACGACGAAGCGGTGGAACTCAAGCGATTGGGATCCTATCCCATCGGCGTACTTTAATTTTTTATTCCGGCGGATACGGAGGAAGTTTTTATGGCAGTGGATTATCAGAGTCTTGCGGTCCCGGGCGTCCGTGCTCTGTCTCCGTACCAGCCGGGCAAGCCCATTGAAGAGCTTGCCCGTGAACTGGGCCTGAATCCATCGGAAATCATCAAGCTGGCCAGCAACGAAAACCCGCTGGGCCCCAGCGACAAGGCCATGGCAGCGGCCCGTAAGGCGCTGGACGAGATGTGTCTGTATCCGGACGGTAACGGCTTCAATCTGAAGCAGGCCCTGTGCCGGCGTTACGGTATCGAGATGGACCAGATCACGCTGGGTAATGGTTCCAATGACGTTCTGGAAGTGATTACCCGCTGCTTTGCCGATGCCGATTCCGAGGTGATCTATTCCCAGTATGCCTTCGCGGTCTACCCGCTGGTGGCACAGGCTATTGGTGCCCGGGGCATCAGTGTGCCGGCTCGGGACTGGGGGCATGACCTCGATGCCATGGCGGATGCCGTCACCGATCGCACCCGGCTGATTTTTGTGGCCAACCCCAATAATCCGACCGGCACGGTTCATAAGTCGGACGCGATTGAAGCCTTCATGAAGCGCATTCCGGAAGAGGTGCTGGTGGTTCTGGATGAAGCCTACTGCGAGTACCTCACCGGGGACGAGTATCCGGACGGGCTGGACCTGCTGGAGCGCTACCCGAACCTGATCGTTTGCCGCACCTTTTCCAAGGCCTGGGGCCTGGCAGCGTTACGGGTGGGCTACGCCATCAGTTCCCCGGCCATCGCCGATATCCTCAACCGGGTCCGGCAGCCGTTTAATGTCGATACGGTGGCGCTGGCCGCCGCGACTGCGGTGCTGGACGATGAGGACTACCTGAAGCGGTCCCGGGACGTGAACGAAGCGGGCCTGCGTCAGCTTGAAGAGGGTCTGGACCGGATGGGTCTGCTGTACATTCCCTCCGCGGGCAATTTTGTCACCGTGGAAGTCGGCGAGGACGCTGCCGGCATCTACCGCTCCCTGTTGAATCGCGGTGTGATCGTACGCCCGGTTGCCGGTTACGGCATGCCGCAGCATCTGCGGGTGTCGGTTGGTCTGGCGTCCGAGAACGAGCGTTTTCTGGAAGCCCTCTCTGAAGCGATGATTACGGCCGGCGAGGAAGGCTGACGTGAGTGGTGGCCAGCCGCTGTTTGAACGGGTTGCCATTATCGGGCTCGGGCTGATTGGCGGCTCTCTGGCCAGTGCTGTCCGTCGGGGCGGACTGGCGGCGCAGGTTGTCGGTTACGATCAGCGACCGGAAGAACTGGCCCTGGGCGTAGACCTGGGTGTCATCGATCAGGCCGCGGACTCCATGGCGCAGGCGGTGTCCGGCAGTGATCTGGTGGTTGTCGCGGTTCCTGTGCGGGCCACCCGGACGGTGCTCGAGGCACTGCATCCCTTTCTGGACGAAGGCTCGATTCTGACCGACGTCGGCAGCACCAAATCCAGTTTCCTCAACGATGTGAAGGCGGTCTTCGGATCTGTTCCGGAGCGCGTCATTCCCGGCCACCCCATCGCCGGCTCCGAAAAGAGCGGCGTTAGCGCCGCCGACCCTTTTCTGTTTGCCAACCACAAGGTGATTCTCACGCCCCCTGAGGGAGCCGATGCCGAAAGTGTGCAGCGCCTGACCACTCTCTGGGAAGGTTGTGGGGCAACGGTGCTTACCATGTCTGTGGCCTACCACGATGAGGTGCTGGCAGCGACCAGCCATCTGCCACACCTGATCGCATTTTCGCTGGTCGACACCCTGGCTGGCGAAGACGAGAACATGGACATCTTCCGGTATGCCGCCGGTGGGTTCCGGGATTTTACCCGCATCGCGGCCAGTGATCCGGTCATGTGGCACGACATCTTTCTATCCAATCGCGATGCGGTATTGCGGGTGATTGACCACTTCACCCATGATCTTGATCAGTTGCGTGAGGCCATTGCCCGGGGTGATGGGGCCACGCTGCTGACGGTGTTCAGTCGTGCCAAAGCGGCGCGGGAACATTTTTCGAAAATGCTTTCAGGACAGGCTTACGTGACTAACAACAGCAACAAGCAGGTGACTTTCACGCTTCAGCCCGGTGGTACCGTGCAGGGCGATATCCGGGTGCCGGGTGATAAATCCATGTCCCATCGGTCCATTATGCTCGGTGCGCTCGCCGAGGGGGTGACCGAAGTGAAAGGCTTTCTGGAGGGCGAGGACAGTCTGGCCACCCTGCAGGCCTTCCGGGACATGGGTGTGGCCATCGAAGGTCCGGAGAACGGGCTGGTGCGCATTCATGGCGTGGGCATGAATGGTCTCCAGGCGCCGAGAGGTCCTCTCTACCTGGGCAACTCCGGTACCGCCATGCGGCTGTTTTCCGGGCTTCTGGCGGCCCAGCCTTTTGATTCCGAGCTGACCGGCGATGCCAGCCTGTCCCGCCGGCCGATGGGGCGGGTGGCCGACCCGTTGCGGGCCATGGGGGCCGTGATTGACACCGCCGAAGGTGGGCGGCCCCCGCTGAAGATCCGAGGCGGGCAGAAGCTGACAGGCATCCACTACCAGATGCCGGTGGCGAGCGCCCAAGTGAAGTCCTGTCTTCTGCTGGCCGGGCTCTATGCCGAGGGCATGACCTCGGTCACCGAGCCGGCACCCACCCGTGACCACACTGAACGCATGCTGGAAGGCTTTGGTTATCACGTGCATCGTGACGGCGCTACCGCCAGTGTGACCGGTGGTGGCCGTATGACCGCCTGCGCCATTGATGTGCCGGCGGATATTTCCTCGGCGGCGTTCTTCCTGGTGGCAGCCAGTATTGCCCGGGACTCCGACCTGACGCTGCGCCACGTCGGCATGAACCCGACCCGCGTTGGTGTCATCAATATCCTGGAGCGCATGGGCGCGGACATCGAGGTGCTCGAAGAGCGCGTGATCGGCGGTGAGCCGGTGGCGGACCTGCGCGTGCGTTCGGCAGAACTCCGGGGCATCGATATCCCGGAAGACCAGGTGCCGCTGGCCATTGATGAATTCCCGGTACTGTTCATCGCGGCGGCCTGCGCCAGCGGCCGTACCGTACTTCGCGGCGCCGAGGAGCTGCGGGTCAAGGAAAGTGACCGTATCCAGGTGATGGCCGATGGTCTGGCAGCACTGGGGGTTGAAACCACAGTGACACCGGACGGGATCATCATTGACGGTGGCCAGGAAATGGCGGGTGGTACCGTTGAGAGTCACGAAGACCATCGCATTTCCATGGCCTTTGCGGTGGCGTCGCTGCGCGCCACCGGTGCCATCCGGGTCAATGACTGCGCCAACGTGGCCACCTCATTCCCGGGATTTGTGGAGCTGGCCCAGAGCGTGGGCATCCGAATTCAGGCAGAGGGTGCAGGCGAATGACAGACAGCAAAGCTCCGGTCATCACCGTTGACGGCCCGGGTGGCGCCGGCAAGGGTACCATTACCCAGATGCTGGCCCGGACCCTGGGCTGGCATCTGCTGGACAGCGGCGCGTTGTACCGCCTGACGGCGCTGGCAGCAACCCGCCAGGGGGTATCGCTTGACGATGATCATGGCCTGGTCACCGTTGCGGCCTTTCTGGATGTGGCCTTTGAGCCAGGCGAGGAGGGCGAACCCGTCCGGGTGTTGCTGGAAGGCGAGGATGTAACCGGCGAAATCCGCACCGAAACCTGCGGAAATAACGCGTCGCTGGTTGCCGTCAAGCAGCCGGTACGGGACGCGCTGCTCCAGCGGCAAAGGGATTTCTGCAAAGCCCCGGGCCTGGTGGCGGATGGCCGCGACATGGGCACCGTCGTGTTTCCGGAGGCACCCTGCAAGATCTTCCTGACCGCCAGTGCTGAAGAGCGTGCCCGGCGAAGATTTGACCAGTTGAAGGGTTCTGGTGTCGATGTTAATATGCAGGATCTTTTAGATGAGATTCGGGCACGTGACGAGCGGGACATGAACCGTTCTGCGGCCCCTCTCAAGCCGGCGGACGATGCACAAGTCATTGATTCCACAGGTTTGAGTATCCAAGAGGTGTTTGACAGGTGTATGGCCGCCGCAGGCCAGGCCTGACTGCACCTTTTTGGTCGTTGTAATGCCGGCGAGAGCGTTAATTGCCAGCCCCTGGCTGTCGCCGGAATTCGTTAACAGACCGTGTTGCTGGCGGCACGGAGAATACTTGCGTTGATCACATAGGACACATAATGAGCGAGAGCTTTGCTGATCTTTTTGAAGAAAGCCTGAAAGAAATTGACATGCAACCGGGTTCCATCGTCCAGGGAACCGTAGTTGACGTCGACAACGACTGGGTCACCGTTAACGCCGGACTGAAGTCCGAGGGCGTTATCCCCGCCTCCCAGTTTCTTAACGAAAAAGGCGAGTTGGAAGTAGCTGTCGGCGATGTTGTCGATGTGGCTCTCGATGCTGTCGAGGACGGCTTCGGTGCAACCCGTCTGTCCCGCGAGAAGGCCAAGCGTGCCGAAGCGTGGAAAGTACTGGAAAAGTCCTTCGAGGCAGAAGAAGTTGTCAAGGGCGTGATCAATGGCAAGGTCAAAGGCGGTTTCACTGTCGACCTGTCTGGCATCCGCGCCTTCCTGCCGGGTTCCCTCGTGGACGTTCGTCCTGTGCGCGACACCACCCACCTGGAAAACAAGGAACTCGAATTCAAGGTTATCAAGCTCGACCAGAAGCGCAACAACGTTGTCGTTTCCCGTCGTGCGGTTCTCGAGGCCGAGAACAGCGAGCAGCGTGAAGCTCTGCTCGAAACCCTGACCGAAGGTCTGGAAATCAAGGGTATCGTCAAGAACCTGACCGACTACGGCGCGTTCGTGGATCTGGGTGGCGTTGACGGCCTGCTGCACATCACCGATATGGCCTGGAAGCGCATCAAGCATCCGAGCGAAATCGTGAACGTTGGTGACGAAATCAACGTCAAGGTCCTGAAGTTCGATCGTGAGCGTAACCGCGTATCCCTGGGTCTGAAGCAGCTGGGCGAAGATCCCTGGGTAGATATCAAGGGTCGTTATCCGGAAGGTTCCCGCGTTACCGCACGGGTGACCAACCTGACCGACTACGGCTGCTTCGCTGAACTGGAAGAGGGTGTTGAAGGTCTGGTACACGTGTCCGAAATGGACTGGACCAACAAGAACATCCATCCGTCCAAGGTTGTTCAGGTCGGTGACGAAGTCGAAGTGATGATCCTGGACATCGACGAAGAACGTCGTCGTATCTCCCTGGGTATCAAGCAGTGTGTTGCCAACCCCTGGGAAGAGTTCTCCACGAACTTCAACAAGGGCGACCGCATCGCCGGCAAGATCAAGTCCATCACTGACTTCGGTATCTTCATCGGTCTGGATGGCGGCATCGATGGTCTGGTTCACCTGTCTGACATCAGCTGGAACGAGACTGGCGAAGAAGCCGTTCGTGAATACAAGAAGGGCGACGAAGTTGAAACCGTTATCCTGTCTGTTGATCCCGAGCGTGAGCGTATCTCCCTGGGCATCAAACAGCTGGAAAGCGATCCGTTCGCCGAGTTTGTACAGCTGAACGACAAGGGCTCTATCGTTAAGGGCACTGTGTCTGCAGTAGACGCCAAAGGCGCCACTGTTTCCCTGAACGATGAGGTTGAAGCGGTACTGAAAGCCTCTGAAATCAGCCGTGATCGCGTTGAAGACGCTCGCAACGTGCTGAAAGAAGGCGAAGAAGTCGAAGCGAAGATCATCAGCATCGACCGCAAGAACCGCGTTATCAACCTGTCCGTCAAGTCCAAGGACGTTGAAGACGACAAGCAGGCGCTGGAAAGCGTCCGCACCAAGGCTGCAGAGTCCTCAGGCGCCACCACCATTGGTGACCTGATCAAGGAACAGATGCAGCAGCAGAACGCCAGTAAGGACTGAAATCCGGCTTGGTGTCAAAAAAACGGGCTCTAAGAGCCCGTTTTTTTTGTGTTTTTTTCTGGTTTGGCTAAACTGTAGGCGTTAGGGACCAGCAGTTGTCTGCGAAAAAACAACGACAGAGGGAAGCGCCTCATGACGAAGTCCGAACTGGTTGAATTGATTGCCTCAAAACAGACGCAGCTTTCCGTCAAGGACGTGGAGCTGGCGGTGAAAACCATCATTGAGCATATGTCCCATGCTCTCTCTGATGGGCAGCGTATTGAGATCCGGGGATTCGGAAGCTTTTCCCTGCACCACCGCGAGGCCCGGGTTGGGAGAAACCCCAAGACCGGAGATGCTGTGCAGCTACCCGCCAAATTCGTTCCCCATTTCAAGCCCGGCAAGGAGTTGCGGGAGCAGGTCAACGACAGCATGAAGAAGGGCTTCTGATCGCCGCTTTTTCAGAACGCCGTATCATCGGGTGTGTCAGCCCCATCTGGAGCAGGTAAGACATGGCAGGGTTGCGGAAGATTCTCATCACGGTACTGGTACTGGTTCTGGTGCTCCTGGCACTGGTTTTTTCAATGAATAACCAGATGGCCGTATCGCTTAACTTCCTGTTGTTTGAGACGCCGCCTCACGGTGTCGCTGTCTGGGTGATCATGGCTTTTGTGCTGGGCGCACTGATCGGTGTGCTGATGACACTGCTGGCCACTTTCCGTACCTCGGTTTCCCGTCGACAGCTGAAAAAGAGACTCGATCGGGCTGAACAGGCGTTGGAGAAATCCAGGGCGCAGAACGACCAGGCACTCTAATGGATATGGTTTTGCAGTGGCTGCTGCTGACAGTGGCGGTCGCCATCGGCTGGGCAGTTGGTCGGTACGGTTCCCGCTCCCGGCGTTCGTCCGGCAATATCGCGGATGAGGACTCGGTTCGCGATCGTCTTCAGTTTCTCTTCACCAATTATTCCGACGAAGCCGTTGAAAACTTTGTTCAGTCCCTGGCGGTGAACAAGGATACGGTCAGTCTGCACCTTTCCATTGGCACCCATTTCCGCAATAAGGGTGAAACCGATCGGGCTATCCTGATTCATCAGAATCTGCTCGCGCGCCCTGAGCTGCCGGCACGCTATACGCCGCAGGTCACTCTGGAGCTGGCCACCGATTACCTCAATGCCGGGCTGCTCGATCGTGCGGAGTCCCTGTTGCACCAACTGATGGGGGACCGTGAATACGGGCGTAATGCCTCAGGGATACTGATAGAGCTTTACCAGCAGGAACGGGAATGGGACAAAGCGGCTCAGGTGGCCCGAACCCTGACCCGGGGTGAAGCAGATCCGGCGATGTTCAAGACGCTGTCCTACATTACCTGCGAGTTGTCGGAGGCAGCCCTGAACCGGGATGATCGCTGGGCTGCACAGAAGCTGGCGAAAGAGGCGCTGGAATACGATCGTTCCTGTGTCCGGGCGACCTTCCTTCTGATGAAACTGCAGTTTCGCGCCGGTAACTATCGTGAGGCTGGCAACCAGAGCCTCAAGGTGTTTACCCAGAACCCGGAATTCGGCCCGGAGGCGGTCGACCGGTTGATGCGGATCGAAAGGGAACACGGCGACGTTGGCCGTTTGGTGCGCAAGCTGCGCAAACTGTATCAGCAATACCCCAGTACCAGCCTGTTGCTGGCGCTGGTAGAATCCGTCGAGCGTGCCAGTGGCCGCCCGGCGGCGATTGATCTTCTTCGCCAGGAGCTTGAGATCCGGCCGTCAGTACGTGGGCTGTTGCGCCTGGTGGAAATGGCCGGCTACGAAAAGGGCATGACCACGGATGAAGGGCGGCTGGTCAGTCGTATCGGGCATCTGATACTGGCCAACCGGCCGATTTATCGCTGTGTCAGTTGTGGTTTTGCCGGTCAGCAGTTGCACTGGCTCTGCCCGAGCTGCAAGCAGTGGGAGACCATCCGCCCCATACAGGGCGTTGAAGCTGAATAACCCCCTACATCCAACCATCCGGAAGACGAACGTGCACAATCCTGCAGACCCCAAAATTATTGTCGCCCTGGATTTCCCTGCCCAGGATCCCGCACTGGCACTGGCCGATCAGCTTGATCCGGCTAAATGCCGACTCAAGGTGGGCAAGGAGCTGTTTACCCGCTCCGGGCCGGCGTTGGTCAGGGCGCTTCAGGACAGGGGCTTCGATGTTTTCCTGGATCTGAAATTCCACGACATTCCCAACACGGCCTCTGCGGCGGTGGAGGCGGCAGCCGATCTGGGCGTATGGATGGTCAATGTCCATGCTTCGGGTGGAGAGAAGATGATGCAGGCCTGCCGTGACCGCCTGGAAGCGTTCGGTAAGGACCGGCCGCTGCTGATCGCTGTTACTGTCCTCACCAGTATGTCAGCGGACGACCTCGCCGGTATCGGTATTACCGATGCTCCGGAGGTTCAGGTTGCCCGTCTGGCCACGCTGACCCGCAACAGTGGCCTGGATGGCGTGGTCTGCTCGGCCCAGGAAGCGCCGCGACTGAAGGCCGAGCAGGGCAGCGACTTCCAGCTTGTCACTCCCGGCATTCGCCCTGTCTCCGCCGACCGTGGGGACCAGCATCGGATCATGACGCCGACCGACGCCCTGAAAGCGGGATCAGACTATCTCGTTATCGGGCGTCCGATTACCCAGGCGGACGACCCGCTGGCCGCCCTGGCGTCGATTCACGCCGAGGTGGTTTCGGTCTGAGGATGCCCGGTCCCAGCCTGTTTGAATTGGGGTAAGCCTAGTCGCCTGGCCCCTCCCAAAAAACGCTCCTTTCGGCACGTCCCTGTGACGCTTCGGCTCCTCCATCCCTGGCTCCGCAGATTTTTGTGAGGGGCCAGGCGACTAGGCTGCCCGGCTTACGGGGAGATCCGCCTTGAGTAGCGTTTCCTGCATAGTACGAAAGGCGTGATGGGGAAGCGTTGCCAAAAATTTCGAAGGCCATGGATGGCCTGAGAGAAGCGCACATGGATGTGCTCGTAGCGGTTTTTGGCAACGCTTGCCCATCGCGCCAATCCGCTTAAGTCTCAGGCTGGGGGTGAGAGGGACCAAACAAAAAAGCCCGCTAATTCTGGGAATTAGCGGGCTTTCGGAATAGTGGCTCCCCGAGCTGGGCTCGAACCAGCGACAAACGGATTAACAGTCCGTTGCTCTACCAACTGAGCTATCGGGGAACAGCGTCGTGTGACGAGGCGCGTATATTAAGTTGGCGTTACGGCCCCGTCAACCCCTGGTGGCAATTTTATCCGAGCACCTTCTGCAGACGCTCAATGGCCTTTTCCAGGTTCTCCATGCTGGTGGCAAAACTCAGGCGCATGTGGCCCGGACAGCCAAAGGCAGAGCCCGGAACCAGGGCCACGCCGGCGTCTGTCAGCAGCTTCTCGGCAAACTCCACATCGGTGCTGACACTGCTGTCCGCATCGATAGCCCCCTGGAAGCTGGGGAATACGTAGAAGGTGCCGTCACCGTTCGGACACTCCACGCCCGGCAGCTTGTTCAGGGCGTCCACGAGCCAGTCATGGCGCTCCTTGAAGGCCGTAACCATCTCGCCCACGCAGGCCTGATCACCCTCCAGGGCGGCTGTGGCGGCTGCCTGGGAGATAGAGCAGGGGTTGGAGGTGCTCTGGGACTGGATTTTCTTCATCGCCCCGATAATCTTCGCCGGCCCTGCGGCATAGCCGATACGCCAGCCGGTCATGCTGTAGGCCTTTGATACACCGTTCAGCACGAAGGTGCGCTCGTACAGCTCCGGGCAGGCGTTGACGATGTTGCAGAACGGCTTGCCGGTCCACAGGATCGGCTCGTACATGTCGTCGGTAGCGATCATGATGTCCGGGTACTTTTTCAGTACCTCACCCAGTGCCTGCAGCTCCTCCAGGGAATAGGCCATGCCACTGGGGTTGGACGGGCTGTTGATCACAAACAGCCGGGTGCGGTCGGTGATCGCCTCTTCCAGCTGTTCCGGGGTGATCTTGAAGCGGGTGTCGACGGTGGTTTCGATGATCACCGGCTTGCCTTCCGCCACCAGCACCATGTCCGGATAGGAAACCCAGTAGGGCGCCGGAATGATGGCCTCGTCACCGGCATTCAGTGTCGCCAGGGCGAGGTTGAAAAAGCTCTGTTTGCCACCACTGGATACCAGTATCTGGTTAGCTTCGTATTCCAGGCCGTTGTCCCGTTTGAACTTCGAGATAATCGCTTTCTTGAGCGCGGGCGTACCATCAACGGCGGTGTACTTGGTCTGGCCATTCTGGATGGCTTCGATAGCCGCCTTCTTGATGTGTTCCGGGGTGTCGAAGTCTGGCTCCCCTGCGCCCAGGCCGATAATGTCCTGACCGGCGGCGCGGAGTTCAGCTGCCTTGTTGGTGACAGCGAGAGTGGGGGAGGGCTTGATCGCCTGTACTCGGCTGGAAAGTTGAAGATCCAAACTAGAGCTCCTTAAAGCTGCTTCCTGTTAGGTACGACGCCAGGGGCCGCGATTCTGGCTGCTTTTTTACCCAGTCGTCGATGCGTTCGATGTTATCATGAAGCGGCCTGAACACTAAATTTCTTCAGGTCCGGACACAAACCGTGCCCGTGACTGCTGTACCGGAGGTAGATTGCCCACCATGGCCACTAGTGTATCCAGCGGGGAGAAAGGGTATTTTCAGGTCAACTCCCCATATGAGCCAGCGGGTGACCAGCCCAAAGCCATTGATCAACTGGTGGACGGTATCCATTCCGGGCTGGCGCACCAGGCGCTGCTGGGGGTGACCGGTTCCGGCAAGACCTTCACCATGGCCAATGTGGTCCAGGAGGTTCAGCGCCCGACCATCATCATGGCGCACAACAAGACCCTGGCAGCGCAGCTTTACGGTGAGTTCAAGGAGTTCTTCCCGGACAACGCCGTCGAGTATTTCGTGTCCTACTACGATTACTATCAGCCCGAAGCCTATGTGCCGTCGTCCGACACCTTCATTGAGAAGGATGCCTCGATCAACGAACACATTGAACAGATGCGCCTGTCCGCCACCAAGGCCCTGCTGGAGCGGCCGGATGCCATCATCGTTGCGACCGTTTCCTCGATCTACGGCCTGGGGGATCCGCAGTCCTACCTGAAAATGATGCTGCATCTGGATCGCGGCGATGAGGTGGACCAGCGCTCGATACTGCGGCGCCTGGCGGAGCTCCAGTACACCCGTAATGACCTGGAATTTCACCGGGCCAACTACCGGGTTCGCGGCGATGTGATCGATGTCTTCCCTGCGGAATCCGAAAAAGAGGCCATTCGCATCGAACTGTTTGATGATGAAGTGGAGAACCTCAGCTATTTCGACCCGCTGACCGGGGAGGTGCTGCGCCGGGTGCCCCGGGTGACCATCTATCCGAAATCCCACTATGTCACGCCCCGTGAAACGGTGCTGAATGCGGTGGAGCATATCAAGGTAGAGCTGGACGAGCGTCTCAAACAGCTACGGGACAACAACCGGTTGGTGGAAGCCCAGCGGCTGGAAGAACGGACCCGGTATGACATCGAAATGATGCTGGAACTGGGTTACTGCAACGGGGTTGAGAACTACTCCCGCTACCTGTCCGGCCGGCAGCCAGGGGAGGCGCCGCCCACCCTGTTTGACTACCTGCCACCGAATGCCCTGCTGATTGTTGATGAATCCCACGTGACCATTCCCCAGATCGGGGCCATGTACAAGGGCGACCGCTCACGCAAGGAAACCCTGGTGGAATACGGCTTCCGGCTGCCCTCGGCACTGGATAACCGGCCCATGCGGTTCGAAGAATGGGAGCGCATAGCGCCCCAGATGATCTTTGTCTCCGCCACGCCAGGCCCCTACGAGGCGGAACACGCCGGTCAGGTGGTGGAGCAGGTGGTCCGGCCCACGGGCCTGGTGGACCCCGAGATAGAGGTACGGCCGGCCTCCACCCAGGTGGACGACCTGCTGTCCGAGATCCGGGAGCGGGTGGCAGTGCAGGAACGGGTGCTGGTAACCACCCTGACCAAGCGCATGGCCGAGGACCTGACCGACTTTCTCATGGAGCACGATATCCGCGTGAGGTATCTGCACTCGGACATCGACACGGTGGAACGGGTCGAAATCATCCGGGATCTTCGCCGGGGTGAGTTTGACGTGCTGGTCGGGATCAACCTGCTGCGGGAAGGTCTGGACATGCCGGAAGTATCCTTGGTGGCCATCCTCGATTCCGACAAGGAAGGTTTCCTGCGCAGTGAGCGCTCATTTATTCAGACCATTGGCCGCGCTGCCCGGAACGTACGCGGTAAAGCCATCCTGTACGGCGACAAGATCACCGGTTCCATGCAGCGAGCCATTGATGAGACGGAGCGCCGCCGGGCCAAGCAGATTGCCCATAACGAAGCCCATGGCATTACGCCCCAGGCCCTGAACAAGAAAGTGTCGGATATCATGGAAGGTGCGCCGGGCGGTGGAGGCACCCGGGGCCGGCGCCGGTCCGAACGGCCGGGCGAGAAAGCGGCGGAAGAAGCGGAAACCTACATGGCCAAGGCCGGGAACCGCTCCCCGGAAGAAGTCCTCAAGGACGTGGCGAAGCTGGAAGACGAGATGTACAAGGCTGCTGCAGACCTGGACTTCGAGACCGCTGCCCGCCTGCGGGATCAGGTGGCCGAGCTCAAGGAAGCCGCTATCCGTACCGGCTGATCAGCTTCGCCGGGGGCCGACAATCACCGTGGCCTGCAGAGGCTGGTTGCGGCCATAGCGCGACATTTTCTCGAAGATCCGCCGGTCAATAGGCAGGTATTGTTTGTCGGCGACGGTTTCCCCGTCGTCGGTGTCGATGTCCGGATCGTGCAGATAGACAAAATGCTGATCCATCGCGCACACGGTCACCCAGTGGGGCACCCGGCTGCGGTTCAGTTGCCAGGTGCTGATCAGGATGACCGGAATCCGGCCCTGGAGCAGGGCGTCCTCCATATCCTGCAGGGACAACGGCTCGTGGTGAATGCCGATGCCTGTCTGCCCGATGTCCTGAAGGAAGCCCTGATGAACCAGTGACAGGACCCGCTTCTTGTCCTGGCTGCGTACCGTCTCCAGAAACAGCGGACCCTCGTGGCTCACCCACAGACTGGCCTCGAATCCCCGCCGCCAGGCGGCCAGGGCCAGACCGTGTGGGCCGCAGCCGCCGTGGCCAGCCAGCATGAAAATGGTGGTGGCCTCGCGCCAGATCTGCAGTTCTTCGAGTGTGGTCAGCGGCTGTTGCTCGTTCAGGGCCGCCATGGCCATGATCAGAGCGGCCGGGCCACAGGTGAACTCGGTTGTCTGGGGATAATAGGGGACCGGCAGGAATTCACGGCGTGGCTCGTAAAACAGGATCCGGCGCTCGAAGCGCAGGGCGTTGCCGTGATCCTCATAATAGTCCCGGTAGGTGCCGAACTGCCGGTATCCCAGGCGCTGATACAGGGCAATGGCGGGAGCGTTGTCCTCCCGGACCTCCAGTCGCATAACGATGCGATCTGCCGCCACGGCTTCCTGCTCCGCCTCCTGCACCAGCCGTTCTCCCAGGCCCTGCCCCCGCACCTGCGGATCAACCGCGAGCGAGTAGATTCTGGCCAGGCGGGTCGCGGCATTCATCAGGATCAGGCAATACCCCACCAGTTGTCCGGCCTGGTCAGCCACCATCAGCCGGTCCCTGGGCATTTCCAGGAAACGCCGGAAGCTCCGGCGGGAGATCCGGTCATCCCGGAAGCACCGGTTTTCCAGTTTCAGTAGTGCGTCCAGGTCTTCAGTCCTGGCGTGGCGGATGGTGATTTCAGTCATGTTAGGGGAGACCTGTGGGTGGCCAGTCGGCGGATGTTGCCGTGGGGGTATTATGGTTGAGGTCGGCGGATGTCGGCTAGCTGCCGGGCGTGCGTAAAAGCACGCATTGGCCGGTGATTGTGCGGTTCCCCGGGCTGTCGTATTGTTGCGCCAATCAGGCGGGCCACTCAGCCCCGCTTTTTCGGCAGGGAGGACGCCGATCATGTCACGCTTACTGCTTGTTGTTGACCGGGCCCGGGACTGGGCACCCTATTATCCCAGTGAAGATGTTCTGACCTTTGATCAGTACCTGAATTTCTCGCCGCCCCCGGGTCGGCGGGTCCGGGTGATCAATCTGTGCCAGAGTGCCCGCTATCTGAGCCGGGGCTACTACTGTTCCCTGCTGGCTGAAGCGCGCGGCCACCACGTCGTGCCTTCCGTTATGACCCTGAACGATCTCAGCCGCAAGGGGCTGTTCTCGCTGGAACTGGAGGAACTGGATCAAAGCGTGACCGAATGGCTGGATCAGGCGTCAGCGGCGGAGGGTTCCCGTGAAATCCGCGTGCGGACCTGTTTTGGCCAGGCGGCACAGCAGGCACTCAAGCCGGTTGCCCGGATCCTGTTTGAACGATTTCCATGTCCGGTTCTGGAAGTGGTGTTCCGGTACAGGCGCAAGTGGCAGATTGACTCCATGAAGCCGGCGGCACCGTCCGATCTGGAGGAAAGCGAGCAGGATCTGTTTGCCTCGGCGCTGGACCATTTCAGCAGCATGATCTGGCGCAAGCCCCGGACCCGCCGGCGTTACCGTTACGATCTGGCGATGCTGGTGAACCCGGAGGAAACCCTGCCACCAAGTGATGAGGCAGCCCTGAAACGGTTTGAGCGGGCCGGGCGCAAGCTTGGCATTAACGTGGAGCGGGTTCAGCGCCGGGATTACATGCGCCTGCCGGAATACGATGCGCTGTTTATCCGGGAAACCACGGCCATTGATCACCACACCTACCGGTTTGCCCGAAAAGCCGAAGCGGAGGGTATGGTGGTTATCGACGATCCCGTGTCCATTCTGCGCTGCACCAACAAGGTGTTTCTGGCCGACCTGCTGAAAACCAACAAGGTACCCACGCCCGGTACCCTGATTCTCTCCAGGGACGAAAAGGACGCGCACCTTCGGGTCATCCGGGAACTGGGGCTGCCGGTGGTGATCAAGATCCCGGACGGGGCGTTTTCCCGGGGCGTCATCAAGGCCCGGGATGAAAAAGAGCTCAAGGATGGCCTGAAAGACCTGTTCCGGCAATCCGCCCTGATTCTGGCCCAAGAGTATTTCTACACGGATTACGACTGGCGCATCGGAGTGCTCGGCGGGCGCGCCATCTATGCCTGCAAGTACATGATGGTCAAAGGGCACTGGCAGATCTACCAGCATGGCGGCGCATCGGTCCAAAGCGGTGACTTTGAGACCCTGCCGACATACGAGGTCCCGCGGGCGGTGATCCAGGCAGCACTGAATGCCACCCGTCTGATCGGCAATGGCCTGTATGGTGTGGACATCAAACAGTCCGGTAACCGGGTGGCGGTCATCGAGGTCAACGACAACCCGAGCATTGATTCCGGTGTTGAGGACCGCTTCCTCGGTGGTGAACTCTACACACTGGTGATGCAGGAGTTTCTGTCACGGATGGAGGCCGTTCGCCGGCGCTGACCGCCGTCGGCGGTGTTACCCGGTTGCCTGCCAGACCCGTACGCTACCGAACCAGGGATAATCCGACAGGGCAGTGCGCACCTGGGTTGTGGTGAGCGGGCTCTGCTCCGGGTCGTCCAGGAAGATCTCAATGTGGATGCGGTTTTTCAGGTAATGCAGGCGCAGACGGTTGTGGGCGGGAAAACTGCCCAGCTGTGTTGCCAGGATGCTGCGGATTTCCTCTCTTGATGGCAGGTGGGGTTGGGTGACATGGGGTGACTGTTCGTCGTTTTCGGCGTCGATGTGAAAGTTGATATCCCGAATGTTGTCCAGAGCCCCCCGCATACCGGTGACCACTTTCATGCCGATCTGATGGCCCTCGGATACGCTGATTTCCGGCCTCACCACGAGGTGGACATCCAGGAGGATGTCATGGCCCATTCGCCGGCTGCGGAGTTCATGGACATTGCGCACGCCGTCGGTATCAAGGGCAATGGCCCGGAGGGTTTCGGTATCTTCCTCTGACAGGCCGGTGTCGACCAGTTCCTTGACGCTGTCCCAGGTAAATTTCCAGCCAATGTGGATGATGATGGCTGCGATGACCACGGCGGCCACAACATCCAGCCAGACATACCCGAGCATGGCGCCAATGGTTGAAACCAGCACCACAACAGAAGAGAAGGCATCCGTTCTGCTGTGCCAGGCGTTGGCGATGATCAGGTCCGAACGGATGCGCAGTCCGACACGGCGGGTGTAGCGGTATATCCATTCCTTGCTGGCAACGGACACGCCTGCTGCTACCAGGACGGGCCAGCCGGGTACGGCAAGGGCGCCGCCGGCCCACAACCGGAGAATGTTCTCCCAGGCCAGTGCGGCGCCGACGGCAATCAGGATGCTGCCCAGGAGCAGAGTGCCCAGGGTTTCAATGCGCTGGTGGCCATAGGGGTGGTCAGCATCCGGTTCTTTCCGGGACAGGTGCATGACAGCCAGGACCACCCAATCCGACGCCACATCGGTGAATGAGTGGATACCGTCAACCAGAAGCGCCTGGGAGTTGAACAACGCGCCACCAACAACCTTGATCAGACCCAGTACGGCATCGAGGATCATGCCGATAACCGTCACCTTGGAGGCTGCTTTTCGCTCCGCTTTATGATCCCGGTCAGGTTGTTGATGATCGTTTTCCGGTTGCGCCATGGCTTTGCGTTCTCCTGGGGGATGACCGGAGCATTATAGCTTCCGGATCCGTTTTCGCAGGCAATTTAATCGCATTGCGCTGGTTTATTTATGCACATGATGACGGATTGGTTACCCGTTATCACTTTTCCCTGATCTGCGTCAAACCCGTCTATTGACTCTATAACTTGCTGAAAAATATAAAGAAAATAACTGATCAAAAAATGATCAATTTGTAGGCTGGCGCGTTTATCAAGGGGTCAGGGCATTTGCCCATGAATTTTCAACAGGGTTATCCACAGATTTCGTGGAAAAGCGCCGGGAGCCTTGTAAACAAGGGGGTTCAAGTGGAATGTCCGGAAGAGGAAGATGGTGTGAACAACTTCCGGTATACTTCCGCCACCCTCGACAAGGAGTATTCTGATGTACGGTTTTCTTCGCAGCCTGCTTTTCCGGTTGCCCCCGGAAAGGGCTCACGATCTGGCCCTGAACAGTCTCGATATGGCTTACCGGCTGGGTGCCCTGAAACTGCTGGCCGGGCAGCCGGAGCCGTGCCCTGTCCGCGTCATGGGACTGGATTTTCCGAATCCGGTCGGGCTGGCTGCCGGCCTCGATAAAAACGCGGATCATCTGGATGCCCTGGGTGGTCTGGGATTTGGCTTCGTCGAGGTGGGAACCGTCACACCCAGGGCCCAGCCGGGTAACCCTCAGCCCCGGATGTTCCGACTGCCGGAACATCAGGCGATTATCAATCGTATGGGCTTCAATAACGAGGGGCTGGATCATCTGATTGCCAACGTTCAGCAGCGACGCTTTCGTGGCATCCTGGGCATTAACGTCGGCAAGAACAAGGACACCCCCAACGATGAGTCCGAACGGGATTATCGGTGCGGGATTGCGGCTGTTTACCCGCACGCCGATTACATCACGGTCAACGTCTCCTCTCCCAACACCCCGGGGCTCAGGGATCTGCAGTTCGGTGACTCCCTGAAGGCGCTTCTGGCGTCCATCAAGGATGAACAGCAACAATGCCATCAGAGGCTGGGGCGTTATGTGCCCGTTGCCGTGAAGATTGCGCCGGATATGGACGACGAGGGTATCCGCTTTGTCGCCCGGGCCCTGCTTGAGAGCGGGCTGGACGGGGTGATTGCGACCAACACCACCATCAGTCGGGAGCGGGTGCGGGGCCACCAGCATGAGCATGAGACGGGAGGCCTGAGTGGTGCACCGGTCCGGGAGGCTTCGGTGCGGGTGATCGAAGGCCTGTACGCGGAACTGGGTGAGCGTCTTCCGATCATTGGCGTGGGTGGCATTACCGATGGTGAGAGCGCCGCTGAAAAGGTCAGGGCAGGGGCAAAGCTCGTGCAGATCTATACCGGTTTTATATACCGCGGTCCGGGTCTGATCACAGAAGCGGTCGAGGCTATCAGGCAGGAGTGGCGCCGAAACGGCTGAATAAAAATGGGCCCGCTGAGCGGGCCCTTGCGGGGAACGAACCCCGTGGCGCTTTCACGCATGGTACGGGGCGGGAGGCCCCGTTCTGGTTTATTGGTTACTGCGTCAAATTGTCATCAATCTGGAAAAAACAGAGTAAGGTTCAAACGGAGACCAACGTGCTGCTCAGGTGGCAGTGACGTTGGCAAGCTTGTGGATGCCGGAAACGCCGGTCATGCCCTCCCAGTTATCTTGACGTCCTTCCCGCCAGCCGCTTAGCCATTCCTGGCGAACTTCGGGCTGATCAATCGGGCAGCTGTCTTTGGATTTTCCGGACACGCCAGCGAGGTAACCCCGCTTGAACGCACGAGCGTATACATCTCTTTTCTGTCTTTTCATGCCGTTCCTCACTAATGGATTAACAGAACATGCGCATACACTTGCAAAGGCCTTGGCAAGGGCTTACTCATTCCGGTACAACCCTATTGCCTACTCGGGCCAGAGCCGTCAGGATCCTGTTAACGAACGCCCTTTCTGGGGCGTCCGGAACGACGCGTCAGTTACAAGGTAAGACGATATTCTGGCCGATGTACACTATTTATTTCATCTATGTGACGCTTCTCTTATCGTTGCATGACATAAAAACGCCACGGCCAAAAAAATAATGTCCCTCATTCCGGAGACTTAACCGGTAGCGACAAAAACCTCAGGAGTCTAAGTTGTCCAAGCATGTCTTTTTCGTAACCTGCCCCAAGGGTGTGGAGTATCTTCTGGTGGATGAGCTGGCCGGATTCGGGCTGGTGCACCTGCGCAATGCTCCCGCCGGTGCCTGGGTGGAGGGCGAACTGGCCGCCGGGTATCGTGCCTGTCTGTGGTCACGGCTGGCCAATCGGGTGATTCTCCAGGTTGCCGATACCGGCGCCCGCAATGCGGATGAACTCTATGACGGCGTGGTTGCCCTGGACTGGCGCGAGCACATACCGGCCAAAGGCAGCTTCCGGGTGACATTCCTCGGTCAGAACGAAGCCATCCGCAATACCCAGTTCGGTGCCCAGAAAGTGAAGGATGGCATAGTCGACAGCATCCGGGGCGCGGGACATCCACGGCCGCGGGTCGAACCCAAACAGGCGGATGTCACGGTGTCGGCGCGCCTGAACCGGGGCCGTCTGTCGCTGGGGATCGATCTCAGTGGGCCGAGCCTGCATATGCGTGGCTACCGAACGGATAAAGGCATAGCGCCGCTCAAGGAAAACCTCGCTGCCGCATTGCTCATGCGCGCCGGCTGGCCGACCATTTACGCGGACGGCGGCGACCTGGTGGACCCCATGTGCGGCTCGGGAACCCTTCTGATTGAAGCGGCCATGATGGCACTGGACATGGCTCCTGGCCGGCGGCGGGAAAACTTCGGGTTTGAACACTGGCCCGGCCACCAGCCGGAACTCTGGCTTGAACTCAAGCAGGAAGCGGAACGCCGCGCCTATGAGGGAAAACAGCGCCGTCTGCCGGTCATCGCCGGATACGATCAGGATCCCCGGGTGATCGCCACCGCCTGGAAAAACATCCAGCGGGCGGGACTGGAAGGTCTTGTGCATGCGGAGGCCAGGCCCGTAGCCGATCTTGAGAAACTTGCGTCCATGGCTGAAAACGGCCTGGTGCTGACCAACCCACCTTACGGCGAGCGCCTGAATGAACGCCGTGAACTGGCTGGCCTCTACGGCGAACTGGGCCAGGCGGTGATGGCCCAGTTCCCGGGCTGGCGCCTGGGCGTTTTTACCGGTGCGCCGGAATTTGGCAAATCCCTCGGTATCCGCAGCTTCAAGCAGTACAAGCTCTTCAACGGCAAATTGCCGGCGCAGTTGCTGCTGTTCGAGGTCCGTGAGGAGAACGCGATGACCCCGCGCGACCCGGAGGCCTCGGGCCGGGTCCAGCCGGGGATCGTCAACGAGGAACGGGCGGGGATGCTGCGCAACCGCCTCCGGAAAAACCTGAAGACCCTGGGCCAGTGGGCCCGAAAGCAGAACATCGGTTGCTTCCGCCTGTACGATGCGGACATGCCGGAATACTCACTCGCCATCGATCTTTACGAGGGGCGAGTGCACGTCCAGGAATACGCGGCGCCCAAATCGGTCGATGCCAGGGCGGCCCGTGAACGGCTGGCCGAGGCGCTGGCGGTCATTCCGGAGGTGCTGGAAGTGGATCCGGCGGACCTGGTCTGTAAACAGCGCCAGCGGCAGGCCGGCACCAGTCAGTACGAAAAGCGCGAAGCCTCCGGAGACTACTTTCCGGTGCATGAACACGGATGTGTGTTGCGGGTGAACCTCCGGGACTATCTGGATACCGGTTTGTTTCTCGATCATCGCCCGGTGCGTTACTGGCTTCAGACGCATGCCGCAGGCAAGCGTTTCCTGAATCTGTTCTGCTACACGGGTGCGGCAACGGTTCACGCGGCGGTCGGTGGCGCCAGCCGCTCACTGAGCCTGGATATGTCCAATACCTATGTCGACTGGGCCCGGGAAAACCTGGCGCTTAATGGCCTGGATGCCCGCAAACACGTTGTCGAGCAGGCGGACTGCCTGAGCTGGCTGGCGGACCCGAAGACCCGCCGGCAGGTGTTTGATCTTATTTTCATGGACCCGCCCACCTTCTCGAATTCCGCCCGGATGAAAGGGGTGCTCGATATCCAGAAGGATCACGGGACCATGATTCGCCACGCCATGGAGCGTCTGGCCAGTGATGGTCTGCTGATCTTCTCGAACAACTTCCGCCGGTTCCGGCTGGATGAGGATCTGGCCGAGGAGTTTGAGGTGGAGGAGGTGACCGGCTCCACCATCGACCGGGATTTCCAGCGCAATCCCCGGATTCACCGCTGCTGGCATATCCGCCACCGGGCCTGATCCGGGGTGTTACCCCGGGCAGATCTCAGTCTTCGAGATAGCCTTCCTCCCGGGCGAGCAGCAGCAGGGCGTAAACGCCATTCTCCGGAATGTGGGGCTCAAGGCCTTCTTCGATCATGATCTGATGACGGCGATCTTCCAGATCGCCGCTGTCCAGCCCGTCAATCAGTTCGGATACGGGCGCGATCTCGAAAGGGGCCTCCTGGCGTATGGCGCTGAAGATCAGATCCACCAGCAGTTCGTCCGGGTCCATGCCGTCCACATACACCGTTTGGTCGGGCAGGTCCTCATGGAGTTCCCGGGCCAGTTCCAGTAGCGGTACGCCCTGTTCCTCCAGATACAGCAGGTCGACATCCCCGGTGTCGCCATCCTCGGGAATCCAGGCGTCCTCCGGGGTGATGACCACGGTTTTCATCCGGCCGTCAGCCAGGGACCAGGCCATGGCGGTCGGGAAAATGGCGTCGTCTGTCTGGCAGTATTCGATATCAAGGAAACGTGGGAACGACACAGGCAACTCCGGCGTTTATGAATAAGGGCAGGGCTGGGGCACGGTAGGAGCCTCGCCAGCTTCATGCCATACTGTGGGCGCCATTATCATGCAATCAGGAACATCATGGAACACACCGAATTCAATAAAGAACTGGTCAACTTTCTGAATGCCTCCACAACTCCGTGGCATGCGGTAAAACAGATGACAGACCGGCTCGACGCCGCCGGTTTCCAGGCGCTGGATGAGCGCGAAGACTGGAACCTGGAATCAGGGCAGGGGTATTACGTGGTCCGCAACGGCTCCTCCCTGGTGGCCTTCCGCACCGGTACCGGCAATGTGGCAAGGTCGGGTATCCGGATGGTGGGCGCCCACACCGACAGCCCCTGCCTGAAGGTTAAGCCCAACCCGGAGTTGCGGCGCAAGGGCTACTTCCAGTTGGGTGTCGAGGTATACGGCGGCGTGTTGCTCAACCCCTGGTTCGACCGGGATCTGTCCCTGGCCGGGCGGGTAACCGTGCTGGACGAAGAGGGCAGTGTCCGTGATGCGCTGGTGGACTTCCGTGATCCGGTGGCTTTCATCCCGAGTCTGGCAATCCATCTGGACCGGGAAGCCAACAGCAACCGGACGGTGAATGCCCAGACCGACCTGCCGCCGGTTCTGATGCAGGTGCCGGAAGACGATACCACCCGCTTTGCCGACCTGCTGGCGCAGCAGGTTACCGCCGAGCAGGGGCTGAAGGTCCGCAAGGTCCTTGGGTATGAACTCAGTTTCTACGATGCCCAGCCTGCCGCTGTCGTTGGCCTGCGTCAGGATTTCATCGCATCGGCGCGGATGGATAACCTGCTGAGCTGCTTCATCGGCCTGCAGTCCCTGCTGCACAGTTCCGGTGAGGAGCCGGCGCTGCTGGTCTGCAATGATCATGAGGAAGTGGGCAGCATGTCGGCGGAGGGTGCTCAGGGGCCGTTTCTGGAGTCCGTTCTGGATCGGTGGTGTGGTGCGGACAAGGCGAAAGCCATTGCCCACTCCATGATGATCTCTGCCGATAACGCCCATGGCATCCATCCCAATTACATGGACCGGCACGACGAGAACCACGGGCCGATTCTCAATCAGGGGCCCGTCATCAAGATCAACCACAATCAGCGTTATGCCACCAACAGCCGGTCCGCGGCCCTGTATCGCCACATCAGCGATGAGCTGGATCTGCCGCACCAGAGCTTTGTGGTGCGCAGCGACATGGGTTGTGGCAGCACCATTGGCCCGCTGACCGCCGGAACCCTGGGAGTGACCACTCTGGACATCGGTGTGCCCCAGTTCGGCATGCATTCCATCCGCGAGCTGATCGGCGCGACCGACGGCTATACCCTGTTCCGGGCGCTGGTGGCCTATCAGGACCGTCCGGCCCTGTTCTGATCAGTCGCTCATGGGGCTGAACAGCTCTGTCAGGGGCTGTGCCACGCGATCAGGGGGTAAGCCCTGGAAGTGGTCGGTCGGTGCCTGATAGCTCATGGTGGCCAGGGACAGGGATGTCTCTGGTGTGGCATGCGTCGCGAGCATCTTCCCGTCCGGTTCATTCGCCGTATCGATTGCCTCAAATTGCACCCTGGCCAGCGCCCCGGACATCAGGGTTTGGCCGTGTGCTTTTATCCAGGCTTCCTTCAGGGTCCACAAACGGTAGAAGCGGTCGGTGCGTTCCGGCTCGGGCAGCGCCGCGAGCATGCGTGCTTCCTGTGGGTGAAACCACTGGCGGGCCAGTTCAAGCAGGTTCCGGCGCGGGCGTCGGAATTCAACGTCTACGCCGCAGGGGCCGGTGTTGGTGAGCAGGAGGGCAATGACGCCGCGGCTATGGGAGAGGGAAAAATGCCAGGGGGTATTGGCCAGTTCCTGCACCCGGGGCGCTTGCTCCGGGTGCTCTTCGACGGTCCAGTCTGCCGGTTGGCGTGTGCCGGACAGGGTCAGGCTGAGGGCGGTCCGCAGCAGTAAGCGGGAGGTCAGGTATTCCCGATAGCGACGGTCGCGGTATCCGGCCAGTCGCGCTCTCTCGCTTTCGCCAAGGAGAGCGGGTGTTAAGGCGGTCTGTCCGGCGGGTGGCGTGGAGCAGAGGAACAGGCGGGTGATCAACCGGCCGCCGGCGCTATGGCTGCCGGCTGGCCGATTTTCCGGGGGCAGGCGATCAGTCGGCAAATTTGACGACATCACCCTTCAATGCAACGCCCGCCATGACGGCACCGGCATGGCACTCGTATTCGCTGCGGCTGGACATGATGTTCTTGTCGTAATAGGAGGTGATGTTGACCACAGCATCGGCCCCCTCACGAATGGCGCGGTCCTGCAGGGCAATCATGGCAGACAGGAAGACCCAGCTACAGGCTTCTTCGTCCGACTTCATGAAGGCATTGGTCTTGCGGTTGGCGACCACCCCGGGAATACGCTGGGCGACCTGGGGGTGACCTTCGTCCGCAAAGTAGAACTTGACGGAACCGTCCAGTTTTTCCTGGGCCTCCGGCAGGTTCATGGCTTCATCAATCGGCAGCAGGTGCTTGGTGTCGCGGCTCAGGGCGCTGGTGGAAAACGTAAGGGCAAACAGGGCGGCGGCAATGATTGGCAGTTTCACGTAATTGTCCTTAATGCATCCAGGTGAGTTGAATCCTTTTTGGAGGCTGCCATCATGGCTTTCTGCCTCCACACAGGCGGAAAAAGATACCATATTGTCCAATATCAAAACACTGTGTTGCGGCTACCGGGGTGGCGGGCTAAAATCCCGCCCGGCGGCTTTGATTGCCAAAAATTCATGAAATATCAGTGCCTGTTGCCAGCGTAATACGATGCCGGCGGACTGGTTCGTCCACGGAAGTTCCCTCGGTATGGAGAGTTACCGCTTAACAATCAGCGACTGGTCGGCGTTTTCGCCTGACCGCGTATCCCGTGCGGATTGGCGTCGGTGGGCCGATGGTGAATCAGCCGTTGCGGCTGATGCGCCGGCCAGGGCTGAACTGCCGTGGGTGAGCGCGATGTTGCGTCGAAGGCTCAGCCCGATGGGAAAGGCTGCGCTATGGGCCGCCGGCCAGTTACTGTCGCAAGACCGGCCCCAGCCGCTGGCTACGGTGTTTGCGTCCCGGCACGGCGAAGTTGCGCGTACGGTGAAACTGCTTCGCGATCTGGCCGACGACGCCCCCCTGTCCCCGGCCTCTTTCAGTCTGTCGGTCCACAACGCGATTGGCGGTATCCATTCGATTGCCAGCGACGTTGTCACGCCCATTACCGCCATTTCCGCTGGTCCCGATACGCTGTCGGCCGCACTGCTTGAGGCGTATACCCAGTTGTCCGTTACCGGTACCGGGGGGGAAGTGCTCGTTGTCTATTATGACGACCCGCTGCCAGCGCCCCTGGATGGCTTCGATGGCTCTTCGCCCCAGGTGCAGGCCCTGGCGATGCGGGTGAGTATCAGCGCTGACGGGATGCCCCTGTCGTTCTCGCTCACTGGTGCCGGGGATACGCTGTCTGCCGGGCCGGGGCCGGAAGCTGACTGTTTCCTCCGGTTTCTGCTTAGGGATGATCAGTCAGAGCTGACCGTGGCCGGGGACAACCGGCGCTGGCGGTGGTACAAACAGTCACAGGGCGGTGCATGAAGGCAGTTAACAGGCTCTGGCGTCAGCTCGCCACCGGTTTCTCATTTGCCGTGTTCGGGCTGGGTGGCCTGATTCTGCCTCTGTTTTTCGTACCGGCTTCCTGGCTGATTGCGGATCCGCTTCGTCGTGAGCGTTGGGTCAAGTATGTGATTCACCGGTGTTTCCGCTTCTTCACACGTATGATGGCGATGCTTGGCATTCTGACCGTGGATACCCGGAATCTCGAACGCCTGAGCCAGCCTGGCCAGTTCGTGATCGCCAATCATCCAACGCTGATCGATGTGGTGTTTCTGATTTCGTTCATGCCCCGGGCCGATTGTGTGGTGAAAAGCAGTCTGCTGAAGAATCCGTTTACCCGGGGGCCGGTCCGGGCCGCCCGCTACATTGCCAATGACGATCCCGATGAGGTGATCAAGGCGGCGGGTGACTCGTTTGCCAGGGGAAACAGTCTGATCGTGTTTCCGGAAGGGACTCGGACCACGCCGGGCGAGGACTTCACGTTGCAGAGAGGGGCTGCCAATATTGCCATCCGGACGGGACAGGACCTGCGGCCGGTGATTATTGACTGTTCGCCGCCCACGTTGACCAAGAATACGCCCTGGTACCGGGTGCCGGAACGGCGTTTTTACATGAAATTCCGGGTGGATGACCAGATCGACGTATCCCCCTTTCTGGAGGGCAAGCCCTCCACCATGTCTCGGCAACTGACCGCGACCATAAAAGACTATTTTATCAGGGAGACTGCTCAACATGACTGAGCTTCAAACCGAGCTGAAACAGCTCGTGATCGACGCACTGGAGCTTGAAGACGTGACGGTTGAGGATATTGATTCATCCGAACCACTGTTCATTGATGGCCTGGGCCTGGATTCCATTGACGCACTGGAGCTGGGGCTCGCCCTGCAAAAACGCTACGGCATCAAGCTGGCGGCGGACTCCGAGGAAACCCGCAAACATTTCGCCAGCATCAACAGTCTGGCGGAGCTGGTGGCCAGCCACCAAAACGCCTGAGGGGATATCAGACCATGACAGACACAGTAAAAAGCCAGGCCGATATCTTTGAGCACATTGCCGGCCTGCTGACCGACCTGTTCGAACTGGAGCGGGACGAGATCAAGCCGGAGTCCAATCTCTACGAAGACCTGGACATCGACAGTATTGACGCCGTTGATCTGGTGGTGGAACTCAAGCAGTGGACCGGCAAGAAGATCGAACCGGAGGCGTTCAAATCCGTACGGACCGTCCAGGACGTGGTTGAGGCGGTTGAGCCACTGCTCAAGCAGTAAGGCTGGTTGATCTTGAGGGACTGGCTGCCAAGGATTGCCATTGGCCTGTTGTCGCTGGGGTACCCGCTGGCGGTTTACTTCATGCTCCAGTATGGAGGCGCTGCCTCCGTGGCCTGGCTGCTGTTGCCGATTGCGCTGCTTCACGGTGTCCGGGCACTGCGGGGGCAGCGTAGCGGCTGGTGGTGGCTGCTGGCATGTGTGGTACTGACCGGCTGGTCCTGGGTCCAGCAATCGGCCATCGGCGTCAAGTTCTATCCTGTGGTGATCAGTGCCGGTTTGCTGCTGGTTTTTGGCTGGAGCCTGTGGTTTCCGCCGACGGTGGTGGAGCGCCTGGCCAGGCTGAAAGAGCCGGACCTGCCGCCTTCCGGCGTAGCCTACACCCGCAACGTCACGCGGATCTGGTGCGGCTATTTCATCGTCAATGGCGTGATTGCCACGGCCACGGTGTTTGCCGAGGACTGGGTCTGGACCCTCTACAACGGTTTTATCAGTTACCTGTTGATGGGGCTGCTGTTCGCCGGCGAATGGCTGTTCCGTCAGTACTACCGGAGTCAGCGGAATGACTGAAGCAATTCCCCTGGAGCGCGTTCTGAGCGAGCCGGTGAGCGCCGATCAGGTGGTGGCCATCGGTCGCGACGGCGCGGTATCCCGACGCGACTTTGAGCAGCGGGTATCTGCCTGGCGGGCCCTCGCTGACCAGGTCCAGGGCACAACCCTGGGTGTCTATTTTGAGGATGCGCTGGAATTTTCGGCAGCCCTGTTCGGCCTCTGGTATGCCGGCAAGATCGCGCTGCTGGCCGGTGACCGCCTGCCAGCGACCGTCGAGGGCATGCGCGACCGCGTGGCTGCGCTGGCCGGTGATTTTCCTGACGATACCGGCCTGCCGCGGCTGTCCAGGCCTGAGTCATCACCACAGCCGGCGGGCTCATTCGACCCGCTGGATCCCCATCATTGCGGCGTTATTGTTTTGACCTCCGGCAGTACCGGCGATCCGAAAACCGTGCCCGCGACCCTGGCCCAACTGGGCGGTGAGGTTGCCATGCACGAATGGCAGTGGGGCCATCAGGCCGGCGACTCCGTGGTGGTTGGAACCGTCAGCCACCAGCATATTTACGGGCTGCTCTGGCGGGTGCTCTGGCCACTGGTCGGTCAGCGTCCGTTTGTTCGCGAGATCTGCCATTATGCCGAAGACGCACTTGGCTGGGCGCAACAGCTGGACTCGGTCACCCTGATCACAACGCCGAGCCACCTTGGCCGCTGGCCCCACCAACCCGGGGAGAGAGCCCCGGGCCACTGGGCGCAGGTGGTGTCTTCCACCGCCCCTTTGTCCCGTGATCACAGTGCCTTTGCCAGCGACTATTTCGGAACACCGGTGGTGGAGATTTTCGGCAGTTCGGAAACCGGTGGTATTGCCTGGCGTCAGCAGATGCTGGATGAGGTGTGGACGACCCTCGAGGGCATCAGCGTGAGCTCGGATGAGCAAACCGGAGCGCTGCTGCTGGATTCGCCGCTGGTGGCCGGGGATGACCTGTTTACCACCGGTGACCGGGCGGAAGTCCAGTCGCCACGCCGGTTCCGGCTGCTTGGCCGTCTGGATCGCATCGCCAAAATCGAGGGCAAGCGGGTGTCGCTGACGGCCATGGAAACGCGGCTGGAAGCCCATCCTTGCCTGGACAGTGCCAGGGTGGTGGTCCTGCAGGGCCGGCGGACCGAAACCGCCGTGGTCGCGGTTCCGGATGAGGCCGGCCGGCAATGGCTGGCGAAGGCCGGAAAGCGTTCGGTGGTCCGGGAACTTCGGCAATGGCTGTCGGGTCATTTCGAGGCGCCGGTGTTGCCGCGTCGCTGGCGGCTGGTGGACGATCTGCCCCGCAACGCTCAGGGCAAGGTACCCCAGCAGTCTCTGCTGGCGTTGTTCGAACCATCGGATTCAGTGCCGGCAAAGGTAACTGCACCACCGCGCTGGCCGGATGTGCTTGAGCAGGAAAAGCCCGAACCGGGGCAAGCCCGCCTGAGAATCCGGCTGCCCGCGGATCTGGTTTACTTTCGCGGGCATTTCGAAGAATTACCCGTGTTGCCAGGGGTAGTGCAACTGCATTGGGCGGAGCACTACGCCCGGCTGTTTTTCGGCGATGATCTGCCTGGGCGCAACGCCTTTGCACGCCTGGAGGCGGTGAAATTCCAGGAACTCATCCAGCCGGGTCGGGAGGTGTCCATCGAACTGAGCTGGCAGGCGGAAAAGAACCGGATTCAGTTCCGGTTCCACGACGGGCAGACGCCGTTCTCGTCCGGTCGCATGGTGTTTGACGCGGAGGCCTCATGAAGACCGGCTTCTGTGTCGTGATTCCGGTATACAACCATCCGGACACCATCGCGGATACGGTGGCTGAGGTGCGCAGTGCCGGTTTTCCGGTCATCCTGGTGGATGACGGCAGTGAGCCGGTCTGTGCCGGTGTTCTGGATCGGTTGACCGAAGGCGATGAGGCTGTTCACCTGCGCCGTCTCCAGGTGAATGGGGGCAAGGGCAGGGCGGTTAAATCCGGCCTGCTGATGGCCCGGGAACTTGGCTTTGCCCATGCCCTTCAGATCGACGCCGACGGCCAGCATGACCCCCAGGATATCCCCCGCCTGGTCCGTCTGTCCCGGCAGCATCCCGACGCGATCATTTCCGGTATGCCGGCCTATGATGACAGCGTGCCCCGTGTGCGCTACTACAGCCGTTATCTGACCCATGTCTGGGTGTGGATCAACACCCTGTCGCTGGAAGTGCGGGATTCCATGTGCGGCTTCCGGGCCTATCCCCTGCAGCCGGTCTGTGAGTTGATTGGCCGCGAATATCTGGGCGACCGGATGGATTTTGATACCGAGGTCCTGGTCCGCTGGGTATGGCAGGGTGGCCGTGTTTTCCAGTTTTCAACACGGGTCCGTTACCCACGGGATGGTATTTCCCATTTTCGAGGTTTCGAAGATAACTGGTTGATTACCCGAATGCATACCCGGCTGTTTTTTGGTATGCTCCGGCGTCTGCCCCGCCTGCTTGCCCGGCGTCTGCGCCGACGTGAGGTGTCATCGTGACCGACAATCACTGGTCCAACATGGCGGAAGCCGGAGCGGTCAGTGGTATTCGCTTCATGTTCTGGGTCTACCGATGGTTTGGCCGCCTGCCCTTCCGGATCTGTCTGTTCCCGGTCATTCTCTACTTTTTCCTGTTCCGGCGCTCCGCCCGTGAGGCATCGCTGAACTATCTGGTGCACCTGCGCGACAGTGGCCGTTTTACGCCATCGGCGCCCTTGCTCTGGCACAGTTATCAGCATTTTCTCAATTTCGGCGAGAGTATGCTGGATAAGCTGGCGGTCTGGCAGGGAGACATTGCCATCGACTCGCTTGAGTTTCATAACCACGAGGTCTTTGACGAGTTGGTCCGCGAGGGCCGGGGCGCGGTGATGATGGGCTCCCATCTGGGCAACCTGGAGATCTGCCGGGCCCTGTCCCGCCGGCACACCGGGGTGACCTTCAACGTGCTGATGCATACCGCCCATGCCACCCGGTTCAACGCCATGCTGACCCGTGCCAACAGTGCCGCCCATGTCAATGTGATCCAGGTGTCGGAAGTGAGCCCGGCCACAGCGATTGTGCTGCAACAGAAAATCGATGCCGGTGAGTTTCTGGTGATTGCCGGTGATCGCACCCCTGTGTCCGGGCCCGCCAACACAGCCGAGGCGGAGTTCCTCGGTGAAACCTGCGAGCTGCCTCAGGGGCCCTTTGTTCTGGCGTCCATCCTGAGATGCCCGGTGCTGACCCTCTTCTGCCTGCGCCGGGGCCGGCGCGGCCAGCCGTTTTTCGATCTGTACATCAACCACTTTGCCGACCGGATCGAGCTTCCCCGGCGTGACCGGCAACGCGCACTCCGGCACTATGTCCAGCGCTGGGCGGATCTGCTGGCCGAGTATTGCCAGCGGGCGCCGCTGCAATGGTTCAATTTCTATTCGTTCTGGCATCGCCCAGGTTCTGAGTCCAACACGGAAAAAAGCACTGACCAATGATCACCTTTGACGACAAGCCCATGACCATCGAAGACGTCACTGCCATTGCCCGTGGTGAGCAGGATGTCACGCTCAGCCCGGCGCCCGAGTTTGCCGATAGCATCCGTCGTGGCAGTGCCTTTCTTGAGCAGCTACTGGAAGAGGATGGGGCCATCTACGGTGTCACCACCGGTTACGGTGACTCCTGCACCACCATGATTCCCGATGAGCTGGTGGCGGAGCTGCCACACCATCTGTTTACCTTTCATGGCTGCGGTATGGGCCAGGTGCTGTCGCCTGTGGAGTCCCGGGCCGTGGTGGCCACCCGGCTGAATTCCCTGACCTTCGGCTATTCCGGCGTGACCTTTGAGCTGCTGCAGCAACTGACGCGCCTGCTGCAGAAGAACATCGTACCGGTGATACCCTCCGAGGGCTCCGTGGGGGCCAGTGGGGATCTGACCCCGCTGTCCTATGTCGCCGCTGTGCTCTGTGGCGAGCGGGAAGTCTATGACCGGGGCGAGCGCAAGCCCACGGCCGAGGTGTTTGCCCGGGAAGGCATCGAACCGCTGCGCCTGAAACCCAAGGAAGGCCTGGCCATCATGAACGGGACCGCCGTGATGACGGCCCTGGCGTGCCTGGCATTCGAGCGGGCCGAATACCTGTCGCGGCTGGCCACCCGGATCACGGCCATGGCCACGCTGGTGCTGGATGGCAACGCCCATCACTATGACGAGGTGCTGTTCTCCGTCAAACCCCATGCCGGGCAGCAGTCTGTGGCCGCGCGACTGCGGGCGGACCTGCATGCCGGTGAGCCGCCGCGTAACCCGGACCGGCTGCAGGATCGTTATTCCCTGCGGTGCGCGCCCCACGTGATTGGTGTGCTGGAGGATTCGTTGCCATGGCTGCGCCAGTTCATCGAGAATGAGCTGAACAGTGCCAATGACAATCCGATCATCGATGCTGATGGCAAGCATGTGCTGCACGGCGGGCATTTCTATGGTGGTCACATTGCCTTTGCCATGGATTCACTGAAAACCGCGGTGGCCAATATCGCGGACCTGCTGGACCGCCAGATGGCCCAGATGATGGATGTGAAATTCAATCATGGTCTGCCGGCCAACCTGTCCGGCGCCCGGGGCGAGCGGGCGGCCATCAATCATGGTCTGAAAGCGGTGCAGATCGGGGCCTCCGCGTGGACCGCCGAAGCCCTCAAACTGACCATGCCGGCCAGTGTGTTTTCCCGGTCCACGGAATGCCACAACCAGGACAAGGTCAGTATGGGCACCATTGCTGCCCGTGACTGTCTGCGGGTTCTGCAATTGACCGAACAGGTCACGGCTTCCGCCCTGTTCGCCGTCTGCCAGGGTCTGGAGCTCCGTTTCGAGCAGGGCGACCTGGAGTCGACAGCGCTGGGTTCCGAACTGCTCGATACCCTGACGGCGGTACGCCGCAGCAGCCCGAAACTGGACGAGGACCGGGCTCTGGAACAGGAGCTGCGTGAGCTGGTCACACGTATCCAGTCCCGGGACTGGTCCCTGTACCCGGAACACTGAAAGGAACTTCCCCGATGATATACGCAGATGCTCAGGTCAAGATTCCGTTTCATGACATCGATATCATGGAGATCGCCTGGCACGGTCACTACGTCAAATATTTCGAGATCGCCCGCTGTGAGCTGCTCGACAAGCTGGACTACGACCACGAACGCATGCGGGACTCAGGCTATGCCTGGCCGGTGATTGACATGCACCTGCGTTATGCCCGGCCGGCCCGGTACAACCAGGTGCTGAATGTTCGGGCCCGGCTCACGGAGTGGGAACACCGTCTGAAGATCGACTATACGGTCACCGATGCCGAAACCGGCGAGCGCCTGACCCGTGGCCACACGGTGCAGGTGGCGGTTGAAATGGCTAGCGGCGAGATGTGTTTTGCCTCGCCGCAGGTGCTGCTCGACAAGATTGAAAACCATCAGGAGGACCCGGCATGAGGGCTTTTTTTCTGATCGTCGCCCTGGGCATTGCCGGTGTGGCCCCCGCCTGGGGAGCAGAGAGCACAGGGCAGGGAACCTCCGCAGACTCCCTTGAGGCATTGCTCGGGGATCAGGGCCAGGTCGACCATCTGGAAGGCCGCTTTGAGCAGAGCAAGTACATTGCCGATCTTGAGACCACGCTGGATTCCAGCGGTCGTTTCCGGTTCGATGCCAAACAGGGATTGCAGTGGCAGATTCTGGAGCCGGTGCCGACGCAGCTGCGCATTACGCCAACCGAGATCATCGAAGAACAGGATGGTGAGGAAGTGATGCGCATGGATGTGGATGAACAACCCATGACCCGGGCCATCAGTGAGGTGTTCTTTGCGATTTTCGGCGGCGACTGGGACAAGCTGACCGAACGTTTTCGCGTGGAATCACTGACGGCGGACAGTGGCTGGCATTTCCGGCTGGATCCCCGGGGGGAACTGCTGAAATCCTATCTGGACACCATTGAATTACAGGGCACCGACTATCTTGAAACACTGATACTCAGTGAGAGTAACGGTGACCGCACCCGCATTCAGCTCAGCAACGTGGTGACCCGTTAGCCCGTGCCATTATCCCTTCCATCCCGCCGATCCCTGGCCCTTGTCTGGGCGCTGGCACTGGCCCTGCTGACCGCTGCACTGATGCTGCGGCTGTCCGGCAGCGTTTTTGATTCCAGCATTCTGGCGCTGTTGCCGGAAGACCAGCAGGCGCCCCTGGTGGCCCGAGCCTCGGACCGGATGGACGAATTTGTGGCCAACCGCGTCCTGTTGCTTGTGGGTGGCAGCCGGGCGGATCGCCCGGAACTGTCGGGGCTGGCCGAGGACATCGCCCGGCAGCTTTCAGAAACAGGTGTCTTCTCGCGGATCCAGGCCCGGGCCGAGGCAGACTGGTGGCTCTCAATGGGCCGGTTGTATCAGCCCTACCATTACCAGTTACTGACCGATGATGTCCGGCAACGGCTGGCTGGCGGACAGGGGAATGCCCTGGTAGCGGAAGCAGCCCGGGGCCTGGTCAGCCCTGCCAGCGGCCCGCACCCGGCCCCGTTGCTCGATGATCCGCTGAACCTGCTGGGCCACTGGCTCCGTTCGCTGGACCCCGGCGGCGGTTTCCAGCTGGATCAGCAGGGCCTCTTTGTAACGGACAGCGACCGTCATTACCGGGTGATAACCGCAGTCATCAAGCAGGACCCTTTCGATCAGGCCACCCAGAAGCGGGTATTGGCAGCGGTGGCGGAAGCCGATGCCCGCGTCTCGGACAGTGCCGTTGCCTCCGAGTTGCTGCGTTCGGGCCTGGTGTTTCATGCAGCCGCCGGAGCCAGCCAGGCGAGGGCCGAGCTGTCGACCATCGGAGTGGGCTCACTGATCGCGATTCTGTTGTTGTTGTGGTGGCAGTTCCGCTCGGTGTCCTACCTGTTATTGCCGGTTCTGAGTATTGGCTGTGGTCTGCTGGTGGCGCTGTCGGTCTCGCTTGTCGTGTTCGAGCGGGTTCATCTGGTGACCCTTGCCTTTGGCGCAAGCCTGGTCGGTGTCTCTGTCGACTATGCCTTCCATTATCTCTGCCACGTGCGCTATCAGGGTGGCGCCGGTGTCCGTCGCATTCTGCCGGGCATTACCCTCGGATTGCTGTCCAGCTGCCTGGCCTACGGCGCACAGGCGCTGACGCCTTTCCCCGGGCTGCAGCAGATTGCGCTGTTTTCGGCGGCGGGCCTGATCGGGGCCTGGCTGACTGTGGTGCTCTGGTTTCCGGTCTTTGGTCGCTGGCTGCCGGCACGGCGCACAGAGGGCTGGCTGGGGCGGGGACTGGTCTCGGTTGCCCGGCTGAAAAAACCGCTGGTGGTCGTTCTCGCAGGGCTGCTGGCATTGGCATTATATGGCTTGCCCGGCGTTGTTTTTGACGACAGCCTGGGTGCGCTGCAGTCCTCTCCCGAGTCGCTTCTGAGGCAGGAACAGAGGATCCAGTCATTGAGCGAGAATCCCGGCAGTGCCCGGTTTCTGCTGATCCGGGGCAATTCCGCCCAGCAGGTCCTTGAACGGGAGGAACGGGCCAGGCTGGGGCTGGATCAACTGGTGCGGCAAGGGCGCCTGGATGCTTACCGGGCCGTGTCCGGTTTCGCTCCATCCATCGACCGTCAGCAGAAGGATAGGCAGCGGGTGGCGGAACAGGTCTATCAGGCGGGGCTGCCGGAGCGGCTGTTTCAGTCTGTTGGTATGTCCGGGGAGCTTGCGGGCCGAAGCGAAGCCCGCTTTCGAGCGGCAGAACCGCGCTGGCTCAGGCCTTCGGAACTGGCGGATGCTCCGGTGGGCGAGCTGCTGTCAGCACAGTGGCTGGAACCGCTACCCGGCTCAGAAGAGGTGGCGTCACTGATCACCCTTGGCGGCGCCGCGGATCGCCAGGTGTACCTGCAATTGGCCGAGCTGGCCGATGGTATCGACGGTGTGCGTTTTGTTGATCGGGTGGAGCGGACCTCGGACCTGCTGGCGGGTTATCGGGCCACGGTCAGTCAATGGACGGCGCTGGCCTATGCTCTGGTGCTGCTGGTGCTGTTTTTCCGGTATGGCCGCGGATGCTGGCGGGTCATACTGCCGCCGGCGCTGGCAACCCTGATGACTCTCGGTCTACTGTCTGTCATGGGGCTGCCACTGAATCTGTTCAACCTGTTGGCCGCACTGTTGATTCTCGGCATCGGGCTGGATATCGGTATTTTCGTGCGTGAGAGCGGCGGGCAACTCCATGCCTGGGAAGCGGTTACGCTGTCCGCGCTGACGTCACTGCTGGCATTCGGGCTTCTGGCCCTGAGCGAGACGCCGGTGCTGCATCATTTCGGAATGACCGTGCTGCCCGGAATCGGGCTGGCGTGGCTGATTGCGTTTGTTCTGGGGAGCGGGGCTCTGGCCGGTTCCCGGGTGTCGAAGGGTAGTTGAATAGGAGAACATTCAGTTGAATACAGCGGAACTGGACAGTGATGTCATTATCATCGGGGCTGGCCCTTCCGGCGCTATCGCGGCTGCGCTGCTGCGTCAGAAAGGGCACCAGGTCACCATCCTGGAGAAACAGCATTTTCCCCGTTTCTCGATCGGCGAAAGCCTGCTGCCCCAGTGCATGGCGTTCATTGAAGAGGCGGGCATGATGCCCGCTGTGGAAGCGGCGGGGTTTCAGTACAAGAATGGCGCGGCCTTCCACTACGATGGCCGAAATGGCGCCTTTGATTTCCGGGAAAAATTCACCCCGGGCTGGGGCACCACCTGGCAGGTCCAGCGGGACCGGTTCGATCAGATCCTGGCGCAGGAAGCCGAGAAGCAGGGCACACCGATCCACTATGGCCATGAGATCACGGCCGCCGATTTCTCCGGAGAACAGCCGGTTCTGAGTGTGCGCACGGATGACGGCCGGCAATACCAGGCCCGGGCCCGTTATGTTCTGGATGCCAGCGGCTTTGGCCGGGTACTGCCCCGTTTGCTGGACCTTGAAACGCCGTCCGAGTTTCCGGTGCGGGTGTCCCTGTTCACCCACATTGAAGACCGCATTGATCACCCGGGCCATGATCGCAACAAGATCCTGATCACCGTGCATCCGGAACACCGTGACGTCTGGTATTGGCTGATTCCGTTTTCCAATGGTCGCTCCTCCCTGGGCGTGGTGGTTCGTCCGGACATGCTGGACGCCCGCAGCGGCGAGCCCATGGCGGTGCTGCAGCAAATGGTGTCGGAGGACCCCAATCTGTCCGAGGTGCTTGCCAACGCCCAATGGGATACGCCGGTCCGTGAAATTCGCGGCTATTCGCGCAATGTCCGTCAGTTGTGCGGGAAAAACTACGCGCTGCTGGGCAATGCCGCCGAGTTCCTGGACCCGGTGTTTTCCTCCGGTGTCACCATTGCGATGAAGTCGGCGAGTCTTGCGGTTGATGTCCTGGACCGTCAGCTCAGGGGGGAGACCGTGGACTGGCAGGCCGACTATGCCGAGCCATTGATGGTTGGCGTGGATACCTTCCGGACCTACGTGAACGCCTGGTATGAGGGCAGTTTCCAGGACGTGGTTTTTGCTGAAAACCCGTCAGAGCAGATCAAGGCCATGGTGTCGTCGATCCTTGCCGGTTATGCCTGGGATACCGACAACCCTTACGTCAGCGAAAGTGAGCGGCGGCTGGGAACCCTGGCGGAGATCTGTCGTGCCTGAATTGCGGGCAGGCCGGTACCTGTCGCTGGCGGTGGTGCTGTTCGCCCTGTCTGCACTGGGCGGCTGCCAACTGCTGGGTGTCCGTACCGGGCCTTTGGCCCCACCCCTGCTGGCCCCGGCATCCGGCGGGCTGTCGGTGCAGCTCAATCAGCGAATGACGCTGGATATGGATGGCAAAAAGCACCACCTGGTGGCGGTTTCCCGCCTGGCGCCGAACGAGATCCGGATGACCGGGTTTACCCTGACCGGACAGCGCCTGTTCGATTTTGCCAGCGATGACAATGGCGTGAGTCGCTGGCAGGCACCCCAGGTGGAGCGGCAAATACCGGCGCGCTGGATGCTCACCCAGCTTCAGCTCGCTTACTGGCCGGAGGCTGCCCTGAAAGCGGGTTACTCAGATCCCTGGCGGCTGTCGGCAGCGCCGGGTGAGCGGGCGCTCTATCTTGAGGATGAATTGTTGGTAATGGTAAGCTACGCGGCCGATTTTGACGCCCTGCGGGCCGGGTCGGAGCTGACCATAGAACATCATCGGATGGGCCTGACAATGACCATGGAAACCCTCAAGGCAAAGGACCTGGCGACTCCCGATGCATCGGCCAGAGATGGCGGGGCAGGGCAATGAAGACCCCGGTTTACCTGCACAAGCCCGGCGTTGTCTGTGCGCTGGGAACAACCACGGACGCCGTCTCCCGGGCGCTTTTTGCCTCCGAACCCAGGCCTCTGACCACCACGGATGCTTACACCCCTGGCCGCGAACTCCCGCTGGGGGTTGTCGATGGTGATCTGCCCCCTCTTGAGGGGCGTGATGCCAGTCGCAACAATCGCCTGCTGCTGCAGGCCCTGTCCCAGATCCAGTCGTTACTTGATCGCCAACTCGATGGTCTCGAGCCCCATCGGGTCGGGGTGGTACTGGGTACCAGCACGTCCGGCATAGGTGACGCTGAACAGGCGTTCCGTGAAGAGGCCTGTGAACAGCTGCCTGACTGGTATGACTATGCCATGCAGGAAATCGGCGCTCCCGCCCAGTTCCTGGCCCGACATCTTGGGCTGTCCGGTCCCGCGACCACCATCTCCACCGCCTGTTCCTCCAGTGGCAAGGCGCTGGCCAGTGCCCGCAGGCTGCTTCAGACCGGCGTTTGTGATCTGGTGATCTGCGGCGGTGTGGATACCCTGTGCCGACTGACGGTGAATGGGTTTGGCGCACTCGATTCGGTCAGTGAACGTACCTGTAACCCCATGAGTGCCAACCGGGATGGTATCAATATCGGAGAAGCCGCGAGTCTGTTCCTCATGAGCCGGGAACCGGCCCCGGTTGTGCTCTCAGGTGTTGGTGAGAGTTCCGACGCGCATCACATATCGGCGCCTCACCCGGAAGGGCTGGGTGCCCTGGCCGCCATGCGCGCGGCCCTGGATGACGCCGGCCTGCCCGGTGAAGAGATCGGCTACGTCAATCTGCATGGCACCGCGACGCCCCAGAACGATTCCATGGAGAGCCGGGCTGTCGAGCAACTGCTCGGTCTGGCCACTCCGTGCAGTGCAACCAAGCCCCTGACCGGGCATACCCTGGGGGCGGCGGGCGCGCTTGAGGCTGCCTTCTGCTGGCTGACACTGACCGGGGATGGCCGACTGCCGAGACACTGGTGGGACGGGCAACCGGACCCGGCGCTGCCGCTCCTGTCGCTGGTCAACGACGATACCCGGCTGGCGTCTGCGCCGCGCCATGTGCTGAGCAATTCGTTTGCCTTCGGTGGCAATAATGTTGCCCTGGTGCTCAGTGGTGTGGATGGAGTAGCCAGCGATGAGTGAACGGCCGTCCTACGCCGTCGATGAACTGGTTCGCCACCGGGGTGACATGAGTCTGCTGGATACCATACTGGACTATGGAGACAGCTGGCTGGAGGCACAGGCGACCCTGACTGGCGATAACCTGTTTCTGGTGGAGGGTGCTGTGCCTTCCTGGGTCGGCATTGAATACATGGCTCAGACGGTGGCAGCCTGGGCTGGCGCCCGAGCACAGTCCCGGGGCGAACCGGTGAAGGTCGGCTTCCTGGTGGGCACCCGAAAATATCAGTCACAGGGGGCTGCGTTCCCCGTGGGCAGCCTGCTCACCATCCGGGTGACCCAGATAATGATGGGAGATAATGGTCTGGGCGTGTTTGACTGCCAACTTCAGTGCGAGCCGCCTGAGGGGCCGGCATTCACAGCCAATGCCCGGTTAAATGTGTTCCAACCGGACGATTTTACAGAAATTTTGGGAGAGGAAGCATGACGGAAACCGTACTGGTCACCGGCTCCAGCCGTGGTATTGGCCGCGCGGCGGCGCTGCGTCTGGCGCAGGATGGGTATGACCTTGTCCTGCATTGCCGGAAGGAGAGTGGTCAGGCTGAAGCGGTACAGCAGGAAATCGAGGCACTGGGCCGGCAGGCACGCATCCTGCAATTCGATATTTCGGATCGGGAGCAGGCCTCTGAGGTCCTGCTGGCGGATGTGGAAGCCCATGGCGCCTACTATGGCGTGGTCTGTAATGCCGGCGTGGCCCGGGACAACGCCTTCCCGGCCATTCCCGGCGAGGACTGGGATCTGGTACTGCGGACCAACCTGGACGGCTTCTACAATGTGCTCAACCCGCTGATCATGCCGATGGTCCGCCGGCGCAAGCCGGGCCGGATTGTCACCCTGTCGTCGGTGTCCGGCATCAATGGCAACCGGGGACAGGTGAATTACAGTGCAGCCAAGGCCGGCATTATTGGTGCGACCAAGGCTCTGGCCGTGGAGCTGGCCAAGCGCCGTATTACGGTCAACTGCGTTGCGCCGGGGCTGATCGAGACCGACATGCTCGACGATGTACCGGTGGAGGAAGCCATGAAAATCATACCCAGCCAGCGTCTGGGTAAGCCGGAAGAGGTGGCTGCGGCGATCAGCTTCCTGATGTCCGGTGATGCCGGCTACATCACCCGGCAGGTTATTTCGGTGAACGGGGGAATGTGTTGATGAGGCGTGTGGTGATTACCGGTATGGCCGGTATCTCTCCCATTGGCAGCGACTGGGAAACGGTCTCCGCCAACCTGGAAGCCGGCCGGACCGGCATCCGGATCATGGAGGACTGGGCCCGTTATGACGGACTGAACACCCGTCTTGGTGCCCCGGTTACCGATTTCGAAAAACCGGCCCATTACTCCCGTCGGGCGGTGCGAGGCATGGGGCGGATCGCCCTCATGGCGACCCGGGCCTCCGAGCGCGCGCTGGAAGATGCCGGGCTGCTTGATGACGACAGCATCCGTGATGGCCGTATGGGCGTTGCCTATGGCTCTTCTGCGGGGTCACCCCAGGCCATTGCCGAATTTGGCAATATGCTGGCCAATGAGGCCGTGGATGGCCTGAACGCCACCTCTTACATCCGCATGATGTCGCACACGGCACCGGTCAATATCGGCGTGTTTTTCAATCTCAAGGGGCGGGTGATCACCACTTCCAGCGCCTGTACCTCCGGTAGCCAGGGCATCGGCTATGCCTATGAGGCGATCAAGTATGGCCGCCAGACCATGATGCTGGCCGGTGGCGCCGAGGAACTCTGCGCCACCGAAGCTGCCGTGTTCGATACCCTCTATGCCACCAGTACCGCCAACGATACGCCGGAACTGACACCCCGGCCGTTTGATCGTGACCGGGATGGCCTGGTGATCGGCGAAGGGGCGTGCACCCTTGTGCTTGAAGAGCTGGAATCCGCACAGGCTCGCGGTGCCCGGATCTACGGTGAAATCGTCGGATTTGGCACCAATTCCGACGGATCCCACATTACCCAGCCCACCCAGGAAACCATGCGTCAGGCGATGGAACGATCCCTCGACGATGCTGCTCTGGATCCGGGCGTGATTGGCTATGTCAGTGCCCATGGCACCGCCACAGACCGGGGTGACATTGCCGAAAGCCAGGCAACCTATGAGATTTTCGGTAACCGGGTACCGGTCAGCGCTTTCAAGAGCTATACCGGCCATACACTTGGAGCCTGTGGCGCCCTGGAGGCCTGGGTGGCGCTGGAAATGATGAACCGCAACCGTTTCCACCACACGGTGAATCTGACGTCGGTGGATGAGCAGTGTGCGGATCTGGATTACATCACCGGCGCACCCCGGAACATCGAGTGCGAGTATGTCATGAGTAATAATTTTGCCTTTGGTGGTATCAACACCTCGCTGATTTTCCGTCGGTGGTCCTGATGACACGGCAGTCGGCGGCCACCGGGGGGCGGCCATGGAGCTGATGGCGTTTGCCGTTCTGGTGCTGGCTCTGGCCTGGCTGTGCCGTCGTCAGTTGCTCAATCCCGGGTGTCACGGTTTCTACCGGTTCTTCGCCTTCGCCGGAATCGCCTGGCTGCTGGTGTTCCGGCTGGGACACTGGCATGACGATCTGATCTCCATCCGCCAGTTGGTCTCCAGCCTGCTGATGGTCGGGGCTCTCTGGATGGTCGCGGCCAGTGTCTGGGAGTTCCGCCACAAAGGCGGTCGCCGGGAAGGGGAGACCGTGCCTGAAAATTTCGGGTTTGAGAATACCGGTCGTCTGGTGACCACCGGCATCTATCAGTACATCCGGCATCCCATGTACGCGTCCCTGCTGTTGCTGGCGTGGGGCATATTCCTGAAACAGCCGAACTGGTCGGGGCTGCTGGTCGTGGCTGGCGTTACCCTGGCCCTGTATCTGACCGCTCGAACGGAAGAGCGTGAGAACCTGGCGTTCTTCGGTGAGGCCTACCGCCAGTACATTCGCACCAGCAAGCTTTTTCTGCCGTTCCTGCTATGATGCCAGCGGTACAAGGCAGTCTGTGACAACAACCGGAAGCGTCTGTGATAGCCATTAACCACCTTGAATTCAGTTACTCGCCCTCGGCCAGTCCGGTGCTCCGGGGGATTGAACTGGATATCGCAGACCGGGCCCTGTTTGGCCTGCTGGGGCCGAACGGCGCAGGAAAAACCACGCTGCTGTCGATCCTGGCCGGGCTGATTGACTGCCCGGCCGGCCGGGTTTTTGTCGACGGCCTGGACCTGGTCACACCCCGGGCTCGGCAACAGGCGCGATTGTCTCTGGTGCCCCAGGAGTATGCGTTCTATCTGCCGTTGACCGTGCGTGAGAACCTTCAGTTTTTTGCAGGAGTTCAGGGCGTGCCCGGGAGCGAAGTTGACCAGCGGGTCTCAGAGGCTGTGTCACTTACGAGCCTGGAGGAGCGCCTTGATCACCGGGCGGGCAAGCTTTCAGGTGGGCTCAAGCGCCGGCTCAACCTGGCGATTGGTCTGCTGAACCGGCCACGTCTGCTGTTACTGGATGAGCCCACGGTGGGCATTGATCCCCATTCCCGCCATTTCATTCTGGAAACCATCCGCCGCCTGGGGGAACAGGGTACGACGGTGATCTATACCTCCCATTACATGGAGGAAGTGGAAGAGCTCTGTGATCGGGTGGCTATCATGGACCACGGTCGGATATTGCGGCAGGGCACTTTGGCGGAGCTGCTTGCAGGGCAATCCGGCAGTCTTGAGTCGCTGTTCCTGGATCTGACAGCTCGCGGGCTGAGGGACTGAAATGACCGGTATGGGCGCCCTGATTCGCAAAGAACTTCTGCTGTTGCTGCGTGATCCCCACGGCTTGTTGCTGCTGTTCGTTATGCCGGCGATTTTCGTTCTGATCATGACCTTTGCCCTGCAGAACCAGTATTCCATGAGCCGGGACGTCACCATTGATTTTCTGTTGGTCAACGAGGACGACGGCGGCCTGAGCCGGGCGTTTGCCCGGCAGTTGGGCAATATGTCTCCCCTTAACCGCCAGGAGCGGGATCTGGGCTGGCAGGACATGCAGGCGCTGGCCCGCCAAGGCGAGGTGAAATTTCTGGTGCGTATCCGGCCCGGTTTTCAGGATCGCCTGGGCCAGCGACAACCGGCGGTGGAAGTCGTGCTGGCACCCGGGCTGTCGCCGGTGTTTGTCAGCGTGGTCGAGGCCCGTCTGACGGAACTGCTCAATCGCTTCTACCTGCGCTTGCGCCTGGCCACACTGCCCGGGGTCCAGAGCAGCTTTGAGGCCCGGGCATCGGACCTGATGGAAACCCGCTCCCTTTACGACGACAGCGGTGCGCTGCCGTCATCGGTGCAGCAGAATGTACCAGCCTGGCTGTTATTCGCCATGTTCTTTATCGCCGTGCCGCTGTCGACAACGCTGATCAGTGAGCGCCAGCAGGGCACGCTCCTGCGTCTGCGCAGTATGGGGGTGGGCGCGGGCCGGGTGCTGTTCGGCAAGGTGATTCCGTTTTTCCTGGTCAACCTGCTGCAGGTGGTACTGATGTTCCTGATCGGGCTCTATCTGATCCCGCTGCTGGGCGGGGATCGCCTGACCCTGGGTGCGCATCCGGCCGGTCTGGTTCTGGTTTCGGTTGCCGCCAGTCTGGCGGCGGTCAGTTATGCCCTGTTGGTGGCCCAGATTACCCGGACCATTGAGCAGGCGACTATTGTGTCGGCCGTGTTCAACATTATCATGGCGGCGCTGGGCGGGGTGATGGTGCCGCGATTTCTGATGCCGGACCTGATGCAGCAGGTGGGCGGTTATTCGCCCATGGCCTGGGGACTCGAGGGTTACTTCGACATTCTGTTGCGTAATGGCACTGTGGTCGACGTACTTCCGGAAGTCGGGGCACTGCTGGCTTTCGCCGCTCTCATGCTGGCCCTGGCGGTCTGGCGTTACCGCCGGGTGGGGCCGGAACAGGGATAAGTGTTTCAGTTAATAACAAGCGTGAACCTATGACAAACTCAGAACTCAAGGCAGAGCTCAAAGAGCTGATTGTGGAAGAATGCGATGTCGACATCGAGGCGCAGGACATTGCTGATGACGAATTCCTGATCGGCCCGGAAAGCCGACTCAACCTGGATTCCCTGGACGCCCTGAGCATATCCCTGGAGGTCAAGCGCCGGTATGGCAAGCACATTGACAGTGGTAATGAGACCCGGATGGCACTGACGTCAGTCAGTACCCTGGCGGATTTCATCCAGGCTGAATGAGCAGGGCACCGACGAACCGATGACTTCAACCCAGCAGACACGGTCGGTCCCTGTGCGGATCGCGGCCACCGGTATTGTCAGCGCCCTGGGTAATGGCAAGGCGGCCAACCTCCAGGCCCTGTTCAGTGATCGTTCGTCACTGCCTGGCCGGCTTTCCCTGAGCGGTTTCGAGGAGCCGATCGAGGTGCCGTATCAGGGGGTCGGACAGGCGCCGGAAACGGCCGAAGCGCGGCTGCACTGGCTGCTTGATCAGGCGGTGTCCGAACTGCTGGCCGACTACCCGCTCAGTTCTCAGGAGCGCTCCGCGATTCCGGTGTTCATCGGATCGTCCTGCTATGGCATCGGTATCGCCGAGGAGTGGTATCGGTCGCAGTACCGGGATGATCCCGGTAATGCGATTCCACTGCCGCTGGACGGATTCAGCCAGATCAGTCGACATCTGCAGCAGGTGCACGGTTTCCATGGCGCCGATTTCGCGCTCAATACGGCCTGCACGGCCACGGCCAACGCCCTGCTGAGTGCCAGCGCCGCCATTGCCACCGGTCTCAGTGAGCACGCGCTGGTGATCGGTCTGGAAAGCCGGAACGATACCAGCCTGGCGGGATTCCATGGCATGCAGCTGCTGGCGGACGAGGGTATGCGACCGTTCGACAGGTGCCGGGACGGCCTGGTGCTGGGCGAAGGTTGCGGCGCCATGCTGTTGAGCCGGTGTCGGCCTGATGAGCCGGGTTGCCTGCTCTGGTCCGGTGCCAGCAATTGTGACACCTACAGTATTTCAGCATCGAACCCCGACGGCACCACCATTGCCTCGGTTATGGAGGATGCCCTTGGTAAAGGCGGTCTTGAGCCATCGGATATCCGGGTGATCAAGGCCCACGGAACCGCGACCCCCCTGAATGATGACGGCGAAGCCGCTGGCATGCGCCGGGTGTTTGATCCGGTGCCCCCGTTCTTTTCGCTGAAAGCGGCCTTGGGTCATACCCTGGGCAGTTGCGGGGTCATGGAAAGCCTGCTGGTGTGTGAGGCCCTCAACCAGGGGCGCCTGCCTGGCAGTGCCGGATTTGCCGAAGCCGACCCGGCTCTGGGCGTGGCGCCGCTGACCGGACCGGTTGTGGCCGGCGAAGGCTTCTATCTGCTGAACTTTTTCGGGTTCGGTGGTAACAACGCGAGCCTGGTGATTCGTCACCAGGGCTGAACCAACGCGGGCAGGAGAGGGCATGCTGGAAATTATCGCAGTGGGAGATCATTACCAGCCGGTGGCCGGCGACACCGGGCTCGATAATCTCAAGCCCGTTGTGGCGGACTACTGCCGGGAGCGCTTCCGGCGTATCGACCGTTTCACGCAACTGGCGCTGATCGGTTCCGGACGCTGTGTGGCCGGTCGGACCTTACCGCCGGATACCGGGCTCTACATCGGCTCCCGTTTTGCGTCGCTGGGTAACACCACCAAGGTTCACGAACAGATGGTGGGTGGCGGGGTGGTGCCCAAGCCTGCCAACTTCATCAATACCCTGAGCAACTCGGCAGGCTACTTTGTCGCCCGTAATCTCGGGCTGGGGCACCGGAACCTGTTTGTTTCCCGGGGCGATGCTTCCCTGGTGGCCGCGCTGCAGCTGGCGGCCATGGATATGGCGACCGGCACTGTGAGTTCGGCGCTGGTTGGTGCGGTGGATGAGGCGGTGCTTCCGCTGGAGGACCATCGTTTCCGGCTGGGTCTGACTGCCGATACGCCCCTTGGTGAGGGCAGTCACTGGTTATTGACGGCGCCTGCTGGCCATCCCGGGAGTCTGGCCACGATTACCGACATGGTCACGCTGACGGATGCCGACAGGCTGGCCGATTGGCTTGAGGGGCTGGATTCCGGCACAGGCTATTGCCTGTCGCGCTCCCCCTGGACCCGACAACACACAAACCTGGCGTGCCTGGAGGGCGGGGCTGGCCTGGAAATCTACCATTCGGACCTGGCTGCCTATCCGGGGCATGCGGCGGGGGCACTCCTGCGTTACCTCCAGTCCGGTAACGTGCGTCCGCTGATTGTCGTGGCTGCCGACAACGACGGCCGTTTTCATGCCCTGGTGGTTCGGCCCCGGGAGTCCTGATCAGCGCAGGTTCAGGTCCAGCAGTTGCTGGTATCCCTGTTGTTCCATGTCTGCGACTGTCCGGAGCTGCTCCGCGAGTTTTCCATAGTCCATCTCCGAACGCCCCTTCAGCATCTTGGCGGCATAGAGGGCAAAACGCCGCCATTCGTCGCCCGCGTCCGTGAACTGATCGGCCGCCGCTGACAGCTCGTCGCGGCTGAGCAGCCCGGCCGACTCCTGCAGGAAAGAGGCAAACAGGAAACGGAAGCCCGCGCCCCCCGTTCCGATTTCTTCCTGCATCCTGACCATATGGCCGATCAGCAGCCGATTGTGGTGCTCATTGCCGGGGGAAAGCCGCTCCAGGTGCCTGGCGACATAGCGGATGCCCCGCACGCCAATGAAAGGCAGGGGCGTACGCAGCATCATGTTGGCGGTCGCCCGTATGGCTTCGGGCACGGCACCCGCGATATCGGCGGTTTGTGGCAGTTGCTCCGGGTAGTAGATGACGCCTTTGGGTGCCAGCATCCCTTTGACGAACCGGGCCCGTTGCAACGCGTTGCGGTCGGCCCGCACCGGGTGTTCAAAGGTTGGATCGCTGATTAGGTAGTCGCTGCCCTCGCGGTCATAGGCCACCAGGTTGTGGGCGTTGAAGTGGAACCGCATGTTTTCGGGGAAGTAAGGCAGCCAGTAGACCGAGGCCTGAAGCCCGACCGGGTGGCCGGCGTCCAGATGCCTGTCCAGGGCCCGGGTTCCGGCCTCGGGTTTGCGGAAACGCTCAAACCGGAAGCGTATGTCCAGGCGCTTACCCAGGCCACGGATAATGCGGCCCGGCGGCATGCGATAGGCCAGCAGGGGCATGCCCCCCATTTTCACCAGAGGAATGTAGGCGTAGGTCAGAGCCGAAGACAGCCCGAAAACCATGGGTTCGGAAAGCTCGAGGCCGTTGTGGCGAAGCAGTGCCGCCACGGCACCGCTTTCGCAATGGGCCGTCTGCTGGTGGTGAAAGTCAGTCATCTTGTCCGTTTTGTTCGGCGGGTAGGGTACGCAACTGATCGACGGTCATCTGGAACGCTTCCTGATACCGGCGCAGTTTGCGGTCGGTCAGGCGGTTAAATACCGCCGGCCGCAGGTGTCGGCGCACTTGCCAGCGGAACAGGCCGGTAGCCTGGGCCAGCAGTGTGATGTCCATGCGATGGGCGTACATGTGGTATTCAAGCGGAGAGGTCAGTCCCTCGTTCACCCGCTGGCGGGCCTGCCGGGCAAAGCGGCTGTACTCTTCCAGGGCCTGCTCCAGAACCACTTCCTCGGCCTCCCAGCCGCTGGACAGCGCGGTGGTGTACTCGCCGTTTTCGTTGCGGGCATAGAGCGCTTTGCGCTGGCCCTCAAAAGACCGGGCGTCATCCTGGGGTACGTCATCAACCTTCATGGCTGCTCCCGGTCACACACGGTCAGCAGCATGAATGAGGACGAGAACCGGCCGCTTTCGGGCACCCAGCAAAGCAGCTTCTGTCCAACCCTGAGCCGGCCGGAGGCAAAGAGTTCCTCAAGCATGATGTAGATGGAGGCGGAGCCGGTGTTGCCTTTGTCCGGCAGATTGGTCGCCCAGCGTTCGAAGGGGATGTCCAGGCCGGACGCTTTCAATGCCTCATAGAGCCTTTCCCGGAAATAACCGGAGGAATAGTGCGGCAGGAACCAGTCGATGTCTTCCGCCCGGAGCCCGTATTTCCCGATGATATCAGGCAGGTACTGCTCAATCGTGGCGGCAATGATGTTGTCATTGAGCAGTTTGACGTCCTGCTTCACCGCAAAAATGGATTCTTTCAGCCAGGTGTCGTGGGGCAGGTCTTTCCAGCTTTCGAGGCTGCCGTCCTCCCGTTTGCGGGCGCCGGCATACATGCAGGCATCGAGCTGGTTGGCGAAGGACCGGATATCAATCCAGTCCACGCGCAGCGACAGCCCCTGGGGGGCCGGTTGCGGCTCCATGGCGACAGCGCCGGCGCCATCCGAGAGCATCCAGCGCAGGAAGTCCTTGTCGAAAGCCACCTCCGGTTTGCGTTCGAGGGTATCGGCGGAAGACCTGGCTTCCGGTTCAAACAGGCGGCCGCGCATAACCGCTGAGGCCACTTCCGAGCCGGTGGTCACAACCCGTTTATGCTGGCCGGTAGCGACCGCCATCCAGCCATACTTCAGGGCGGACATGCCGGCAAGACAGACGCCGGCGGTGGCGATGACTTCACACGGCGGGGATGCCAGCTCACCGTGGACCATGACCGCATGGTTGGGCATCAACTGGTCGGGCAGGCTGGTACCACAGACCAGGCAGTCCATTTCCTGGCTGAACCGGTCACCCAGGGCCCGGATGGCCTCGGCGGTCAGCTCGGCATTGGTATGGGTCGGCTGGCCCGTCTTCGGGTCGACCGCGTAATAGCGGTGTTTGATCCGGTTGCTTTTCAGGATGATCCGGCGGGCGCGGGAGGGCTGGGCGCCCGCCTGGCCCAGGACGGATTCCATCTCGTCATTGCCGACGGGCTCGTTCGGTAACGCGGCGGCAATGGCGGTAATGTAAACGTTGCTCATTGATTCAAAAGCTCACTCGCCGGCGCCGGGCCGGACGTTCCATTATTCCCCCGAAGGGGCACTGAAATAGGCCTTCTGGCGGGCAACCCGTGTGCGCATCAGGGGCGCGGCGAGGCGCTTCGCCAGCAGCCCGGCCGGAACCACGGTCAGGATCATCGCCAGCAGGAAAACCGCATAGAAAACCAGCACCGGTTTGCGCTGCCAGGCGCCTCGGGGACCCAGTGAGCGCAACAGCCGCCCCCACAGCCGGAAGGCCCGCTTACCGGTTTTCTCGCTGGAGATCAGCCCCTCGTTAATGGTAACGGCGGACAGGCCGTGGAACATGTCGGCGGATACCTGGCCGCTGTAGGTCAGGCGATCCCGTATCCGCCGGCCAAAACGTTCGCTGCCCTGGGTATCCTGTTTCGATACCCCGGCTCTGGGGATCAGCCCTTTGAAGAAAGGGCCTTTACGGCCGGTGAGCACCCACAGCGGGGTGGCAAAGAAACTCATGACCGAGCCGGCTTCATCCACCAGGGCGACGTTGCCAACCAGTTCCGCGTTCAGGGCCTGGAGTTTCTGCTTCATGTCCTCCTGGGCCATCAGCCACATGTTGCGGCAGGCGATCAGGGTGACCACGGGCTTGCCGGCGAGCAGCTTCCCGGCAACCGGGTGGTTGAGAAAAGCCGTCATCGGCAGAGACGGTGACAGAAACCAGACCTGATAGGCCAGAACGACCAGATCGAAATCCTCATCGCCGCTCAGGGCCGGGTCCTGTATTGGCGCCGGGTCCTGGTACACTGCTTCGGGGAAGGTATCCAGGAACGTCAGAAACGGCCAGGGGAACGGATAGTCGTTTACTGGCCGGATGTTCTCGAATGTCACTGAAATGTTGTCTGCTTCGACCAGTGGTCGTGTAAACTCCCTTACCACACTATCCAGTTGTCCACTCTGGGAATAGTGTACGACCAGTACCTTCTTCATTGTCAGCTTCCAGAACTCTGTGCCAGAATCTTTCGCGCCAGGGAGCCGTCCAGCGGTTCCTTAACAAACGGTCATCACCACGAATAGCGCGGGACTATAGCACAGGTCCAGTGCCATCTGAATCCTCTCGGAAGCAAGCTGAGACATGCATTTTCAAATCCTGATTGCCCGGGATCACCCGGCGTTACCGGGGCATTTCCCGGGCCAGCCTCTTGTGCCCGCTGTGGTGATGCTGGATGAAATGGCCAAAGGGCTGGGGCGGTTGACGGGCCAGCCCATTACCAGCGTCAGGCAGTTGCGTCTGCTGGAGCCCCTGTCGCCGGGGCTGGCCCTGGATATCACGGTGCAGGACAAAGGCGGGGATGGCTGGGCCCTGGTTGGCCGTACCGGTGACAGGGTGGTTGTTAAGGGCCGATTCAGCTCCGTGCCGCCGGACCCGGATGAAATCGGTCCCCGGTCGCCAGTATCAGGCAGACCGCAGAATACCGATGCGGTCTACCGTGATTTGCCCCACGACGGGGCGATGCGTCTTATCGAACGGTTTTACCTGTCAGAAAAGGTCGCAGTCTGCGATCTGTCAGTGGCGCCCGACAACCCGCTGGTGGATACTGAAGGCCGGTTGTCGGCCTGGATGAGCCTCGAGTATGCAGCCCAGTTGATGGCGTGCCGGAGTGTAGCCGGTGGTGGCCTCTCGTTTGGGCGGGCCATGGTGGTCATGGTTCGGTCGCTGGCCTGTTATGGCCCGGGGTATCTGGTGGCGCCCGCCGATCTGTCGGTGCAGGTCGAGGAGGAGGTCGCCCAGCCAGGCGCTGTGCAGTGCCGTTTTCAGGCCTGGAGCGCGGATCGGTTACTGGCGGCCGGTGTGTTCACCGTTATGGCTGGCGCCTGAAACGAAAAAAGCCGCTGATTGGCAGCGGCTTTTCGGAATAAGTGGCTCCCCGAGCTGGGCTCGAACCAGCGACAAACGGATTAACAGTCCGTTGCTCTACCAACTGAGCTATCGGGGAACAGCATCAATGTGGCGCGCATATTAAGTACTTTGATTTGCCCCGTCAAGCCCCTGAAATGGAAGGTTAAAAATTGACCACAAGTGTGATTCCGGAGTACCGGCCGCCGGTATGGCTGCGCAATGGCCACGTTCAGTCGGTGTGGCCCAGCCTGTTTCGCCGTGTCGCTCTGGACGAGCCGGAAACCGAAGTCATCCCGACACCGGATGATGATGAGTTGTATCTGGACTGGTATCGCCAGGGCAGCGAGCGTCTGGCGATCCTGTCCCATGGTCTGGAGGGCCACAGTCGCAGACCCTACATCCTGGGGCTGGCCAGGGCTCTGCTCGAACAGGGCTGGGACGTGCTGGCCTGGAACTTCCGGTCCTGCGGGGGCGTGATGAACCGCCAGCCACGTTTTTATCACAGCGGTGCCACCATGGACCTGGCTACCGTGCTCCGGCATGCCGGTCGCCGAGCCTACCGGCAGTTGTTCCTGTCAGGTTTCAGTATGGGCGGTAATCTGACGCTGCTCTATCTCGCCCAGCAGGGCGAGCAGGTCGACAGTCGGGTGATCGGCGCCGTCACCTATTCGGTGCCGATGGATCTGGCGGGCAGTGCCGACATGCTGGCGCTGCCTAGCCGGCGGATATACATGCAGCGGTTCCTGAAGGATCTGTACGGCAAGATGCGCCAGAAGGAAGTCATGTTTCCGGACCTGATCAGCACGGCCGGCTACGGAGAGATCAGCAACTTCCAGCAGTTTGATGACCGCTACACCGCCCCTCTGCACGGTTTCCGGAACGCCGGGGATTACTGGGCACAATGTTCGGCACTGCCGCGCCTGAAGGACATCCGGGTGCCGGCGCTGGTGGTCAATGCTGGTGACGATCCGTTTCTCTCCGCGGCCTGCTACCCAAGGCGGCGGGACCAGTTGGGAGCCTGGGTTACCCTGGAAATGCCCGAATGGGGTGGCCATGTCGGCTTTGTCCGGCATGGCCGGGACGGCATTTACTGGTCCGAAGCCCGGGCTCTGTCCTTCCTGCAGCGTTGGGCGTAAAGACCGCTCCGGTAGCTATCACCCGTTGTCTGGCAGTACCTCGCGCAGTTCTGGCCAGACATTCTCGAGCAGTTTCGGTTGTGCTGCTTCGGTGGGATGAATACCGTCGCCCTGCATCAGGCCGTCCTGGTTGTAGATGCCATCCAGAAAGAAGGGAACCAAAGGCACGTTATAGCGGTCGGACAGGTTCGGGTAGATATCTGCGAACATGCGCGTGTATCTGGGACCGTAATTCGGTGGAATCTGCATGCCGACCAGCAACGGCCGGGCATCGGCGGCCTGGGCCTTCTCGATCATGGCGGCCAGGTTTGATTCGATGACATCAGGCGGAAAGCCGCGGAGGCCATCGTTACCGCCCAGTTCGATGATGACGATATCGGGTTGGTGTTTTTCCAGCAGGTCCGGCAGCCGGCGAAGGCCACCGTCGGTGGTTTCGCCACTGATGCTGGCATTGACTACCTGCCAGTCGTTGTCACGCTGGCCGAGGCGTTCGCGCAGCAATTGGACCCAGGCGGTTTCGGACGGCACCCCATAGGCAGCGCTGAGGCTGTCGCCGACAACGAGCAGGGTGTTGGCCTGGGCCAGAACCGGTGTGACGAGTAGCAGGAACCACAGAAGCGGGATTGATCCCAGGCGCTTCAATACCGTATGCATAATGAGATTATCTACCTTTAGACCATTCGTGAGAGCGTAAACCAGACGACGGAGTCACCGTGGACCAGACAACGGAATTCAGCCAGACCGAAGACAGCCCCATGCTGCGGGCCAGTGACCTCACTCATCAAGTTAACCTGGAAACCGATCCCCTGACGATATTGCAGGGGGTCAATCTGGAAATCAATCGCGGGGAATCCGTAGCCATTGTCGGTCGCTCAGGCTCCGGCAAGACCACATTGCTGGGACTGCTTGCCGGCCTTGATACGCCAAGCGACGGCACAGTGGAACTGGATGGTGCCGTGATCAGTCGCCTGAGTGAAGACGAACGGGCCCGTCTCAGGGCCAGCCGGGTCGGTTTTATTTTCCAGTCCTTTCAACTGCTGCCGGCCCTGAGTGCACTGGAAAACGTGATGCTGCCACTGGAACTGGCCGGAATCGAATCGGCGGAGAGTCGCGCCCGGGAACTGCTTGAGCGGGTCGGCCTCGGGGAACGCCTGAGCCATACCCCGCGCCAGCTGTCTGGTGGTGAGCAGCAGCGTGTCGCCATTGCCCGGGCCTTTGCCTCTGATCCGGCGGTGCTGTTTGCGGATGAGCCCACCGGCAACCTCGACAACCGTACCGGGCAGGCGGTGTCGGACCTGCTGATGGACCTGAACCGCGAGCAGGGCACCACCCTGATCATGGTCACCCACGACGAACACCTGGCGGCCCGTTGTGGCCGGCAACTGCATATTGAAGCGGGCATCCTGACAGAGCCGGAAGCGGCCCGGGAGCTGGCAGACTGATGGCGGCTGCGAAGAAACTGATGTCGGTACGTCGCGACTGGCGCGAGCGGGACGTGCGGGTGGTCCTGGCTGCACTGGTTATCGCGGTGGCCACGGTTGCGACCATTGCCCTGTTTGCCAGCCAGTTGCAGCGGACCCTGGTGTCCTCGGCCAGCAGCTTTCTTGCGGCCGACCGCCAGCTTGAGGCGGAAAATGGCCGGCCGGTGCCATCCGAATGGATTCTGGAGGCACAGGACAGGGGGCTGGAAACCGGTCGCATGGTGGAGTTCTCCACCATGGTCTTTGGCAATGACGCCTTTCAACTGGTCTCCGTAAAGGCGGTCAGTGATGAATATCCGCTTCGCGGTGAAGTGGAAGTTCAGCAGGATCGGGATGGTAACCGACAGATGGTGGCTAACGGGCCGGCACCCGGCGAGGTCTGGATCAACCCCCGTTTGCTGAACCTGCTGCAACTGGATATCGGCGATACCCTGGAAGTTGGCAACCGGGAGCTGACCGTCAGCGGACTGCTGATCCGCGAGCCGGATGGCGGTTTCCGGCTGTCATCACTGGCGCCCCGGATCATGATGCACGTCGATGACGTGGATTCGACCGGCGTGGTTCAGGAAGGCAGCCGGGTTGAATTCATCTACCTGTTCGCCGGCGATGAGGCGTCCCTTGAGGCCTACTATCAATGGCTGGAGCCGAAGATGGAGCCCAGCCATGAATGGGAAGGCGTCCGGGACGGCGAGACATTCTCCCGGTCACTGGAGCGGGCGGAACGTTTCCTGCTGCTGGGTGGCAGTCTGGCGGTGCTGCTGGCAGCCGTGGCGGTTGCGGTGGCCAGCCGGCAGTATGCGTTGTCCCAGCGGGACACCGTGGCCCTGCTGAAAACCCTGGGGCTGCCGGGCCCGGGCATTGGGCGCCTGTATCTGCGGCGGCTTGCGCTCTGGGGGCTGGTTGGCGTTGCCGGCGGGCTTGCGCTGGCGCTGCCCCTGTTCTGGCTGCTGGTGCAGATGCTGGCTGACGTGCTGGAACGCCCGATTGATGTCTATCTTGATCCGAACGCCCTGGCGCCGGCCCTGCTGACGGCGCTGGTGTCACTGTTTGCCTTTGCCTATCCGCCGATTCGCCGCTTGCGCCGGGTGCCGGCCATGCGGGTACTGCGCGCCCAGCCGGGCGAGACCGGGCGTGAAGCCATCCCGGACCTTGTCATTGCGCTGGTGGCCATTTTCGGACTGGTATGGATGTACGCTGGTGAACTGACTCTGGTGGCGGCCCTGCTGGGTGGTCTGGTGCTGCTTCTTGGCGTGCTGGCTCTGCTGGGCTGGGCCCTGATGACCGCACTGAAAGGTGTCAGCGGCGGGGGTAACGCCTGGCGCCTGGCACTGGTGGGGCTCTACCGGCACCGGCAGGCGAGCCTCGCCCAGATGGCGGTGTTTGCCATGACGCTTATGCTGGCAGCCACGCTTGTACTGGTTCGAACGTCGCTGCTCAATGACTGGCAGGCCCAGTTGCCGGCGGATGCGCCCAACCACTTCCTGATCAATATCGGGCCGGAGTCGGTGGATCAGGTTGAGAGCTTCTGGGCCGAACGGGACGCACCGCTGGAAAACGTCTACCCGATGGTGCGTGGCCGGCTGGTGGAGCTCAACGGCCAGCCCGTCAAGGAGGCGGTGAGCAAGGATGAGCGGATCAATGCCCTTAACCGGGAGCTGAACCTGACCTGGATGGCCCAGCCGCCGGAGAATAACGAGATTGTCGAGGGCCGGTGGTTCGCCCGGGGCGAGACCGAAGGCGTGTCGGTGGAGGCCGAGCTGGCCGGACGACTGGGCCTGGAGCTGGGGGATCGTCTGACCTTTACCGTCGGCTCCGAGCGTGTCACCGAACCGGTCACCAGTATCCGTACCGTGCAGTGGGACAGCATGAAGCCAAACTTCTATATGGCGTTTCCTCCGGGCGGGGCATTGTCGGATCTGCCGGCGACCTGGATCACCAGTTTCTATCTGCCGGAAGACCGCAAAACGGCGCTCAATGCGTTTTCCCGCCAGTTCCCGACGGTCTCGGTACTGGAGGTGGACCACATCATTGCCCGTATCCAGCAGATTGTTCAGCAGGTGACCCAGGCCATCGAGGCCATTCTCGGCCTGATACTGGCTGCGGCGCTGGTGGTTATGGCCGCCGTGGTCAGCGCCACACTCCGGGACCGTCAGCGTGAGGGCGCCTTGCTGCGGACCCTGGGCGGGCAGCAGTCCCTGCTGGTACGTAGCACCATGCTGGAGTTTGCGTTGCTTGGTTTCTTTGCCGGTGTGCTGGGTGTGCTGGCGGCGGAGGGAGCTGTCTACGTGCTGCAGTCCCGGATGTTCGAGGGCACCTTCCGGTGGCACTGGGAGGTCATTCTGCCGATCCCGTTCATCAGCGCGGTGTTGCTTGCACTGTTCGGGCGCTGGCAGCTTGGCCCGGTGCTCAAGGTGTCGCCAATGCTGCTTCTGCGCCGCCTGGAGTAAGGTTCAGCGGTAGTCGGCGAGTATCCGGTCGAGCTCGCCGCTTTCCCGGGCGTTCTCCAGTTCCCTGTTGAACGCCTCGGCGAAGGCATGGTTATCCCTGCGCAGCATCAGGCGGAGCCCGTAGCGGCTGATCGATTTGCTGGAGCTGCGCAGTTGCCCGCCAATACCTTCCTGGCGCATGATCCATTTGCCAACCAGTCGATCCGCCAGGGCAGCGTCGAACCTGTCACTGTGCAGCAGGTAGCGGAACATGTTCCGGTCCCGTGAGACATCGAAGCGCTTTATCCGTTCGTCCTGAAAATAGGTGGTCAGCTCCGGGTAGATGTAGCCGAGCGGGGTCACCACAGTTTTTCCAAAAAGGTCTTCGGGCCGATGGTATTCCAGCTCGGAGTCCTCACGAAAGAAAAACACTTCCTCCACATACACGATAGCATCGGTGAATCGGAAATTTTCGGGGTCGGTGGTCCATTCCCGGGCTCTCGGTGTGCCATCGATATAGCCTTTCCGAAGCATCTGATCGACCCGTTTGCGGGGGATCTTCCTGGCGTTCAGTTCATAGCCCAGTTTGGGCAGGATGAGCGACATGACATCCCACATGATGCCCGACACCCGGTCACCATCGACGATCAGGTACGGTGGATAGCCATTGGGTGACACATTGAAATGGAAAACGTCATCCCCGTCATTATGGGCATGGGCCGGTGCCCACAGGCTGATCATCAGCAGAAAACCGGCGCAACGGCCAATGACTCTGGTAGCTCGGGACATGGCTCTATCCATTGCTGGCATCAGGTCCAGGCTCTCTGGAGTATGGCCTGGGTATCGTTCAGGGTGACTTCCCGGGGGTTAAACAGGATGGAGCCGTCATCCAGAGCGAGCCGGGCAATGTCGTCCAGTTGATCCCTGCGCACACGACCTGTTTCATGAAGGGTGCGCGGCAGATCGCAGCGTTCATGAAGCTGATCCCTGAGTTTGCGGATGGCCCGGATAGATGCTTCGGCACGCTCGTTGGCCCTCGTGGTTGCATAGACTTCAGCGCCCTCCAGAGGCAGAAGAAGCTCGCCAAGAGGGCCACGTATACGGTCCAGATTGTATTCCAGAACATACGGGAGATAGAGGCTCATACACAACCCGTGGGGCAGATGGCAGATGGCTCCGGTGGCGTGTCCGAGTGAATGTACCAGCCCAACCATGGAGTTCGAGAAAGCAATGCCGGCCATGGTCGCTGCCTGGGCGAGGGCCAGCCGGCCCTCGGTATTCCGGGGATGATCCATTACCGCAATCAGGTGCTGACTGATCATCCGGATGGCTGCCGTGGCATAGGCGTTGCTCAGAGGATTGCTGCCCAGCCCGGTGATCGCTTCAATGGCGTGGGTCAGGGCGTCCATGCCGGTTGCGGCGGTTATCATTGGTGGCAGAGTCAGGGTCATGCGCGGGTCAATAACGGCGGCGTCGGGCAGCAGAAAAGAGGACGTGAACGGCAGTTTGACCTCTTTATGTTCGTCGGTGATCACGGCTACAGATGTGACTTCCGAGCCGGTTCCGGCGGTGGTCGGAATCACCACAAACGGGCGTAATGGCTTTTGCAGTATGCCGGCACCACTGTATTGGGTCAGGTCCTCTCCGCCTTCGGAGACCAGGATGTTCACCGCCTTGCCGGTATCGATCGAGGAGCCGCCGCCGACGGCCAGAATGGCGTTGCAGTCCTGCTCGCGGTATACCCGGGCAATGTCCCGGACCACCGCTGTGGAGGAGTCGGGTGGCACCTCATCATAGATGGTCACCACTTCCAGCCCCCCTTCCTGGCAGGCTGTTAACAGAGGGGAGAGCAGCCCCGCCTGCCGGACCCGGGAGTCAGTGATGATCATGGGCCGGGAGCCACCGAGCCCTGTCAGTTCGTAAGGGATGTGCTCCAGGGCCGCGTGGCCGGCAATCACTTTGACCGGACAGAAGAACTCATAGTACTGACTGTTCATTGTGTCCTCGGCGTTCCAGCGGGATGGGTGAGGATCCGCAGGTAGATGCGGGCTGCGGTGGTGGCTTTTTCCGTGATCGGAAGATCGGAGGGGTACTCCTTGACCGCTCGTTTTGCCAGTGCTCTGGGAAGAATGAACGTTTCCATTCGGTTGATTACCCGTGTCAGCCGGACGGCGAAGGCGATGTTGCCGTCGACCACCATGCGTTCACTGGCGAAGGAGACGGCGGTCTTTTCCTGAAACGCCACGACCCGGAAGGCATGGCTGATGTGCTTGAACCGGATGGACAGATCGACCGGCCCGGCCGGCTGGCGGTGGTAGACCAGGTGCCCGTTACCGGTATGCTCGACGGCCAGGCCGGGGCCATCCGGCATCACGGTCAATTCGAACACAAACCCGTGGGGCAGGGCGGTGATTTCCCGGCGGGACTGCCGATCCACCTCGGACAGTGCCTGAAGCGCCCGGCCCATAACCGCAAACATGACGGTGACGTACAGCCGTCGGAGCCGGAACCGCAATGGCAGTCGCTGATGGGGCATAGGCGTGAGCTCCGCTCCAATGACCTTAATTGCCGGACAGCGCTGCCAGTTTCTTCTGCGCCTCGGCGCCGACATCACCGCCGGCCTGTGCCGCCGTTGAATAGTAAGCTCTGGCGTCTTCCCGCCGGCCCTGCCGGACCGCGATATCACCCAGGCGCAGATAGGCAATCGATGTGGGCACCACCTCGTTGGCCCGGTTCAGGTGATTTCTGGCCTGTTCGAGATTGTCCATGTCCAGGGCATTGAGGCCGTCATAAAGCTGGTACTTGAACATTTCCGGGTACAGGGAGACCGCCTTGTCAAAGTCCTGCTGGGCTTGTTCCCGGTCCCCCTGTGCCTGGTGGATCCTGCCGCGCAGGGCATAGAACATTGCTTCGCGGGGTACCTGGCTGATGGCGGAATTGATGGCTTTAAGGGCCGGGGCCCAGTCGCCATCGGATGCCAGCTTCAGGGCCTTGTCATGGGCCTCGTAGGCTGGCTCCAGCTCTTTCAGGATGGCGGTCTTCTGCTGATAGACGTCGCGACCGACGTAACCACCGGCGCCCAGCTGCCGGACCAGTTCCCGGTTTTTCTCAACCCGCTTTGCCGAGGGCGGGTGCGTGGCAAACAGCCCGTTAAGCCAGTTGCTGTCGCTGCCCTGAGACAGCTCCAGGAACAGTTGCTGCAGTTCCACAGCGGCGGTGGGGTCATAGCCAGCGGCTTTCATGTACCGGATGCCATAGGCATCCGATTCCAGTTCGTCGCCCTGACTGTACTGGGCCAGGGCCAGCTGGGCACCAACGGCAGCACCGCCCATCACCAGGCCGGCCCATTCGTTATCAGACAGCGCCAGCCCGAGCCCGGCGACGCCGGCACTGATGATCATGCCCTGCTGCATGCGCTGGACGCTGTGCCGGGCGGCGGCGTGAACAATCTCGTGGCCGAGTACCGACGCCAGTTGGGCTTCGGTTTCCAGCTTAACCAGCAGGCCCCGGTTGATGGCGATCTTGCCCCCGGGCAGAGCCCAGGCATTCGGGGTGCTGTTGTTGAGAACCACAAATTCGTAGGGCAGGTCCGGGCGGTCACTGACCCGGGCCAGCTTCTCGCCGACTTCCTGCACATAGAGGGTTAGCTCCGGGTCAATATAGAACCGCCCCCCCTGGGTCTGCTGGGTGGGCACATACTGTTCGGCGCCCATTTCCAGTTCCTGGCTCTCGGAAATGAGAGAAAGCTGTTTCTGACCGGTTACCGGGTTAACCGTACAACCGGTGAGCAGGGCGAACACTGCCATAATCGCGAACCATCTGGAGAAAGTCCCGGCATTCACTATCAGTCTCCTGTCATCGGGCATAATGCCGATACTATATAACACACATGTTTCATTTGTGCCCTTATGGCTGTGTGGTGGCTCCTCTGTAACCCTTGTCGTATCATGTGATTCACTGCTTTATATCCCCGGTCCATCCCTGACAAGGCTGTTCGCCCCATGAACTATTATCTGGAGTTTGCCGCGCTGGCCTGGTTTCTCGTCTGCTCCATCGGCTATACCTGGTATTCGCGCAACCGTGCCGACAGCCGGGCCTGTCTGTCCAACAGCCTGGACATGTACCGTGAGGACTGGATGCGGGTGATGCTCCGGCGCGAGAACCGCATCTCCGATGCCTCGGTGGTGGGTAATCTGGAACGCAACGGCGCCTTCTTTGCCTCCAGTTGCCTGCTGATTCTGGCGGGTATCATCACTGCACTCGGCTACACTTCCGAGGCGATGGAAATCTTCTCAACGTTGCCGTTCAGCCTGGTGCCCACCCGGGAAATCTGGGAACTGCGTCTGGTGGTGCTGTTGTCGATTTTTATCTATGCCTTTTTCAAGTTCACCTGGTCCATGCGCATGTACAATTTTGTCGCGGTCATGATCGGCAGCGCCCCGTTGCCCGGCGATACCAAGACCAGCCCCGCCGCCCGTGAGGCCTTTGCCCGCCACGCAGGCCATATCTGTAATCTGGCTGGCGATGCGTTCAACCTCGGGTTGCGCTCTTTCTATTACGCGCTGGCCGTGGTTGCCTGGTTTATCCATCCGGTGGTATTCATGGCCGTCTCTGCGCTGGTGGTGTTCGTGCTCTACCGGCGGGAATTTCACTCCGATGCGCTGGAGGCCCTGCGTGCGGGCAAGGTGTTCGATCAGGAACCGCCCCAGCGCGTTGCCACGGAAACCACACCCAAAAACTGACCGTCCGGAATAAGCTGATGAACAACGAGACCCGAATCCGCCGGATTAACCGATTCATTGAAACCCTGAACCAGGCCCGGGGGCTGGGGCTGATCGCCAGAGAGGCGGGCGAGGATTACCTGGTCATGGAGTTGCCCTACAACGAGCAGCTGATCGGTAACCCCGAAACCGGTGCCATGCACAGCGGTGCCATTACCACTCTGATGGATACCGCATCCGGTTCGGTGATGATGTGCGCCCTGGAGGACCTGGAGCTGTGTCCCACCCTGGACCTGCGGGTGGACTATATGCGGCCGGCGGAGGCGGGCAAGGCGGTACTGGCAAGGGCGGAAACCTACCGGGTGACGCGCAACATCATCTTCACTCGCTGCGAGGCCTACCATGAAGGCGGAAAGACCATAGCCAACTGCGTCGGCACCTTCATGAGGGTTGGCAAGGAGGCAACGCCCAAATCCTACCGCAAACTGATCACCGGAGAGGCGGAATGATTAACCCGGAAACCCTTCGTTACACCCAGCAGACCGGTGATTTCGGCCCCATGCTCGAAAGCATTCCCTATGCGGGATGGATCGGGCTGCAGTGTGACCGCTTTGGTGACGACCTCATCTTCCGGTTGCCGAAAAAGGACAGCAACCTTGGCAATCCGATTCTTCCGGCTATCCACGGGGGCGTGATTGGCGGATTCATGGAGCTGTCGGCGGCCATCTACCTGGTCATGGCCCAGGATACCCTGCGGCTGCCGCGGATTGTGGATTTCTCGCTGGACTACCTGCGTGCCGGGCTTAACCGGGAAACCTACGCCGAATGCCGGCTGACCCGGCAGGGGAACCGGGTGTCCAACGTCATGGTTCTGGCCTGGCAGAAGTCCCGGGAAGAACCCATTGCCACGGCCAGAGCGCATTTTCTTCTGGATGGTTAGACCGGGCGGATAACAGGGCTTGAAAAGGTCACGCCTGTCCCCACTTTCTGGAGGAGTAAACAATACCCAGGTCTTTCACCTAATCCAGAAACAGGAGAGCAACACCCCATGACGGTAGAAGCCAATAAAGAGACCCTTGGATTCCAGACAGAGGTGAAGCAACTGCTGAACCTGATGATTCACTCTCTGTATTCGAATAAAGAGATTTTTCTCCGTGAGCTGATTTCCAACGCCTCGGATGCCGAGGACAAGCTCCGCTTCGCCGCCCTGAAGGACGACAGCCTGTTTGAGGGGGACACCGAACTCCATATCCGTCTTGATTACGACAAGGAGGCCGGCACGGTTACCCTCACCGATAACGGTATCGGCATGACCCGGGACGATGTCATTGCCAACCTGGGTACCATCGCCAAATCCGGCACTGCGGAATTTCTCAAGCAGCTCTCCGGTGATGAGAAAAAAGACAGCAAGCTGATCGGTCAGTTTGGTGTCGGTTTCTACTCCGCCTTCATCGTGGCTGACCGGGTGGAAGTCAAAACCCGTCGTGCCGGCGCGCCCGCCAGTGAAGGTGTGCACTGGGAGTCCAAAGGCGACGGTGAATTCACCATTGAGCAGACCGAGCGCGAGCAGCGGGGCACTGAAATCACCCTGCACCTGAAATCCGACGCACAGGAATTCGCGGACGGCTGGAAACTGCGCACGCTGGTCAAGAAGTACTCCGACCACATCTCCTTCCCGGTGATCATGAAGTCCGAATCCGAGGAAGAAGACAAGAAGGGCGAGGACGAAACCGTCAACGATGCTACCGCCCTTTGGACCCTGCCTCGCACCGAAATCAAGGACGACGAATACAAGGAGTTCTACAAGCACATTGCCCACGACTTCGAAGACCCGCTGACCTGGTCCCACAACAAGGTCGAGGGCAAGCTCGACTACACCAGCCTGCTGTACATCCCCAAACGTGCGCCGTTTGACCTGTACAACCGCGAGGCGCCGCGCGGCCTGAAGCTGTACGTGCAGCGGGTGTTCATCATGGATGACGCCGAGCAGTTCCTGCCGCTGTACCTGCGTTTCACCAAGGGTGTGATCGATTCCAACGATCTGTCCCTGAACGTGTCCCGGGAAATCCTGCAGAACGACAGCACGGTGGACAGCATTCGTACCGCCATGACCAAGCGGGTTCTGGATACCCTGTCCAAGCTGGCCAAGAAACAGCCCGAAGACTACCAGACCTTCTGGGACGAATTCGGTACGGTGCTCAAGGAAGGCCCGGCTGAAGACTTCAGCAACCGTGAAAAAATCGCCGGCCTGCTGCGTTTCGCCACCACCCACACCGGCGAGTCCGCCCAGAACGTATCGCTGGATGACTACATCGGCCGGATGAAAGACGGTCAGAACAAGATCTACTACATCACCGGTGACAACTTCACGGCCGCCAAGAGCAGCCCGCACCTGGAAGTGTTCCGCAAGAAGGGTGTTGAAGTACTGATCCTGTCTGACCGTATCGATGAATGGATGATGGGCTACCTCAGCGAGTATGACGGCAAGCAGTTCCAGGACGTCGCCCGCGGGGATCTGGACCTCGGCGAAGTGGAGACCGAGGAAGACAAGAAACATCAGGAAGAGGTGGCCGAAGAGCACAAGGGGCTGGTTGAGCGCATCCAGAGTGCGCTGGAAGACCGGGTTCAGGAAGTGCGCGTGACCAACCGTCTGACGGATTCCCCGGCGTGCCTGGTGGTCGGCCAGTTCGACATGGGCGCCCAGATGAAGAAAATCATGGAAGCGGCCGGCCAGAAGGTCCCCGAGAGCAAACCGATCTTCGAGATCAACGCGGAGCACCCGCTGGTGCAGCGCCTTGAAAGCGAACAGAGTGAAGATCGCTTCAAGGAACTGTCTGCCGTGCTCTTTGACCAGGCGACCCTGGCCAGCGGCGAGCAGCTGGCCGACCCCGGTTCCTACGTGACCCGCCTGAACCGCCTGCTGCTCGAACTTTCCAACTGAGTGATCGATGCAGCAGATCATTGTGGACGTGAGCATCACCCCTGAAGAGTGGATCAAGCTCTATCAGGGGGTTGCCACCGATGTTCGCACCACGGCCCGGGACGGACGCTCTGTCCGTTTCCCGGCCCGTATCCTTTCCCGTTTTTTCCTCAAAGACGGCATTGAAGGCACCTTCCTTATCCTGTTTGATGATGCGGGCAAATTTGTCACCATCCAGCGCCTCTGATCATTTCCTGTTCTTCCATAAAAAAATACTTTCAGAATTGTTTTTTTAATTAATTATCCTTTGTTTTTGCCCTGACCTATAGTGACCCTGTTCTCGTTAACGCAGGAGTTGCCCTATGTCAGCCTTGTTCAAAAAAACGTCGGTAGCATGGAGTGACTCTCTCGGCATTCTGGCCGATTACTGGCGTGATTACGCCATCGCCCAATAGTGGCGTCGCGGCCCGGAATGAGCGGGAAAGTCGATAGACGTTTGCTATGCCCTCGGTAGGGAGGTTTGCGCCAGAGCCTAAGTGAACGATCTATACTTATGATTGATTTACTCACACAGATGCTTTTGCAGACGCGGCAAAAACAGGAGAAGAGTGATGACCCAGAACAACAGCACAGGCAAATGCCCGGTGATGCACGGTGGTAACACCGCAACCGGCCACGACAACATGGACTGGTGGCCAGAGGCATTGAACCTGGACATCCTCCATCAGCACGACCGGAAAACCGACCCGATGGGCGAAGCATTCGACTATCGGGAAGAGGTGCGCAAACTGGATTTCGACGCCGTGAAAAAAGACGTTCACGCACTGATGACCGACAGCCAGGACTGGTGGCCGGCCGACTGGGGACATTACGGTGGCCTGATGATCCGTATGTCCTGGCACGCCGCCGGCAGTTACCGGATTGCTGACGGTCGCGGCGGTGGCGGTACCGGTAACCAGCGCTTTGCGCCGCTGAACAGCTGGCCGGACAACGTCAGCCTGGACAAGGCCCGCCGTCTGCTCTGGCCGATCAAGAAAAAATACGGCAACAAGCTGTCCTGGGCCGACCTGATCATCCTGGCCGGCACCGTCGCCTATGAATCCATGGGCCTGAAAACCTTTGGTTTCTCGTTCGGCCGGGAAGATATCTGGCACCCGGAGAAAGACATCTACTGGGGAGCGGAGAAGGAATGGCTGGCGCCTTCTGACGAACGCTACGGCGATGTCGACAAGCCGGACACCATGGAAAACCCGCTGGCAGCAGTCCAGATGGGGCTGATCTATGTGAACCCGGAAGGGGTCAATGGCCAGCCGGATCCGCTCAAGACGGCGGATCAGGTCCGGGAGACCTTTGCCCGGATGGCCATGAACGATGAAGAAACCGCGGCACTGACTGTCGGTGGCCACACTGTGGGTAAATGTCACGGCAACGGCGATGCCGAAGCGCTCGGACCCGAGCCGGAAGCGGCAGACGTGGAAGAGCAGGGCTTTGGCTGGAAAAACCCGAACCAGACCGGCAAGGGCCGCTACACCGTGACCTCCGGCATTGAAGGTGCGTGGACCACCAACCCGACCAAATTCGACATGGGCTACTTCGATATGCTCCTCGATCACGAGTGGGAACTGAAGAAGAGCCCGGCTGGTGCCTGGCAATGGGAGCCGGTGGACATCAAGGAAGAAGACAAACCGGTCGATGTCGAGGACATGACCACCCGCTATAACCCGATCATGACCGACGCGGATATGGCGATGAAAATGGACCCGACCTACCGCGCCATCCTGGAGGATTTCCGCAAGGATCCGGCCCGCTTTGAAGATGCCTTTGCCCGGGCGTGGTTCAAACTGACCCACCGGGATCTTGGGCCAAAGACCCGCTACATTGGTCCGGAAGTGCCGAACGAGGACCTGATCTGGCAGGATCCGGTACCGGCTGGCAGCACTGACTACTGTGAGGAAGTGGTCCGGGAAAAAATTGCGGCCAGTGGTTTGACGATCAGTGACATGGTCAGCACCGCCTGGGATAGCGCCCGTACCTACCGAGGTTCCGACATGCGCGGTGGTGCCAACGGCGCGCATATCCGCCTGGCGCCGCAGAAAGACTGGGAAGGCAATGAGCCCGAGCGTCTGGCGAAGGTACTGAAAGTCTACGAGCAGATCTCTGCTGAGACCGGTGCCAGCATTGCGGACCTCATTGTGCTTGGCGGCAGCGTTGGCATTGAAAAGGCCGCCCTGGCCGCTGGCCATGAAATCCGGGTGCCGTTCCTCAAAGGCCGTGGTGATGCCTCTGCCGAGATGACGGACGCGGATTCCTTCGAACCTCTGGAACCCCTGGCTGACGGCTTCCGGAACTGGCTGAAGAAGGATTACGTGGTCAAGCCCGAGGAAATGCTGCTGGATCGCGCCCAGTTGATGGGGCTGACAGCACCGGAAATGACCGTGCTGATCGGTGGCATGCGGGTGCTTGGCACCAACCACGGAGGCACGCGCCATGGCGTTTTCACTGACCGGGAAGGGCAGCTGACGAATGACTTTTTCGTGAACCTGACCGACATGGCCTACAGCTGGAAACCCGCGGGCAACAATGTCTACGAAATCCGGGACCGCAAGACGGACGAAGTGAAGTGGACCGCCAGCCGGATTGACCTGGTGTTTGGCTCCAACTCCATTCTCCGTTCCTATGCGGAGGTCTATGCCCAGGATGACAACGAAGCCAAGTTCGTCAACGACTTCGTCAAAGCCTGGACCAAGGTGATGAACGCCGACCGCTTTGACGTGCAGAGCTGATCGGCCAGCCGGGGCACCCCTTTCGGGTGTCCCGGCTATCAACTTCCCGCCATATCTCCTACAATCCGGGCCGTTCTGTTTCTGACAGACTTTATTCCTATCTTGCTGTGCACCCGGAGTTTTCATGCGAATCATTCTTGCCCCGATGGAAGGGCTGGTGGATGCGCCCATCAGGGAAACGCTGACCCATGTCGGTGGCATTGACCGGTGCGTCACCGAGTTTGTCCGGGTAACCCATGGCATGTTGCCACCGCGGGTTTTCTACAATTATGCCCCGGAGCTCCATAACCGGGCCCTGACCCGTGCCGGCACGCCTGTATCCGTTCAGTTGCTGGGCTCCGATCCCGAGATGATGGGTCGCCATGGCGCCCGGGCGGTCGAACTGGGGGCAGAGCAGGTGGACATCAATTTCGGTTGTCCGGCGAAGACCGTCAACAAGCACAAGGGCGGCTGTGTCCTGATGCGGGAACCGGAATTGATGCATGCCATTGCCAGCGCGGTGCGTGAAGCGGTGCCGGCACAGGTGCCGGTGACGGCCAAGATGCGTCTGGGCTATGACGATCGTTCCATGGGCGTCGACTGCGGCGTTGCGCTGGCGGAGGCCGGTGTGGCCGAGATTGTTATTCACGCCCGCAGCAAGGTGGACGGCTACCGTCCGCCCGCCTACTGGGAGGAGATTGCCCGGGTCCGCGAGGCGGTATCGACGCCGGTGGTGGCCAACGGTGAAATCTGGACGGTGGAGGATTACTGGCGATGCCGTGAGGTGTCTGGCTGTGACGATGTCATGATCGGCCGCGGCCTCATTGCCCGCCCGGATCTGGCTGCTCGTATCAAGGCGTCACAGAGGGGCGAGCCGCTCCCGGAAATGCCCTGGCACGATGTGGTCGCTCTGGTCGGTGACTACGCGAGAGCGCTCCAGGATCGTCTGGAAGACCGTTATGTCACGGGGCGGATCAAGCAGTGGCTGAACTATCTTCGCCAGGGCTACCATGAGGCCGAAACCCTGTGGCCCAGAGCTCGGAAAATCCGGGAGGTGGCTCCCATGATGGCCTGTCTTGAGCAGATAGCAGGGAAGGAGGAGATGGCCCGGTTGCGTCCGGAGCCATCCCCGATGCACGTGGTCAGTTGATGCCGTGGGCCTTGAAGTGCTCCACGTAGGCCTTGTCGACTTTCAGGATGTGATGGCTTAACCAGTCCTTGAGCAGATCGAGCGCCTGGGCACCGGCCGGCTCGCCGCTTTCGTGCCGTTCCAGCAGGCTCATCACCTTGGCCGTGAACGCATCGTGCTCGGCTTTGTGTGCTTCTGTCTCGGGATACCCCAGGCGGTTAAACAGGTCTTCCTCGAGAATAAAATGGTTCATGGTGTAGTCCACCAGAGCATCCAGAACCTCGCCGATGGTTTCTTCATCCGCGCCCACCTGCATGACGTCGTGCAGTTGGTTGGTTTGCTCGACCAGCCAGCGGTGTTGCTGGTCAATCTCTTCTATGCCTACTTCCAGTTCTTTGCTCCACGGCCAGAACGCCATCTGTCCCTCTCCTGAAATCCTTGCGTGTTGTTGCAAGCCATCCTATGAACAGGGCCGCGCAACGGTCTTGACGGACGTCAAGACAACCGGGGCTGTCCGGTAACAACGGAAAGTTTTGCAATATCAGGCCAGGGAAGGGGCTAGGAGCGGTAGCAAAGGCCCGGCAAGGCGGGCCATCAGCTTTTACTGGGAGGCGGTATCGAGTTGTTTGCGCATGGCATAGCGAAGGAACATGGCCCCCCGGAGGGTGACCTGTTGCTCGTCGACAACTTCAAAACCGTGGCGTTCAAAGAAAGGACGCGCGACCACGCTGGCTTCGGTACGCAATTCCGAGACCCCACGGGCGGCCAGGTCCTGCTCGGCCTCCCGGTAAAGGGCCGAGGCCACACCCCGGCGGGCGTAGTTGGGAGCGGTGAACACCAGGTCAATATTGCCGTCGGGCTCGTACGAAATAAAGCCGGCAAGGTGAGAGCCTTCTTCGGCCACCAGGGTTTCCAGGGAATCCAGACGCTGGCGCCAGGTATCCAGGTGCGGCGTTCGTGAAGCCCAGGCAAAGCGCTGGGTTTCATCGTAAGCCGTGGCTGCGAGCTGATGGACGGATTCCGTGAACAGTCGGACCAGTGGGCTGAGATCCTGTATCCGATACCTGCGAATGTGGATAGAGCTTTCCGGGTTCATGGGCAATCAGTGTGCACTCGTGTTGGAAAACAGATTGATAACCAATACACCGGCTACAATGAGCAGCATACCGGCAATCGCGGGAAAATCCAGCCTTTGACCCATGGCCAGCCAGCCTATCAGGGATATCAGAACAATCCCAAGGCCGGCCCAAGCGGCGTAGGCCAGGCCAACCGGAATGACCCGGATGGCCAGCGACAGAAAGTAGAATGCCACGGCGTAACCGACAATGACCATAAGGGTTGGCCCCAGTCGGGTGAACCCATCACTGGCCTTGAGCGCGGTAGTGCCTACGACTTCGGCGACGATCGCCACCATCAGATACATCCAGCTCATCGCTAACAGGGTGCTCCGTATCGGAATCCGTTGTCATTGGGTCGGGAGGGGTGCAACGCGAGCAGGCCGCCTCGGGAGCATTGATTGTACAGGGCCGGTGTGGCCACGCAATCCGCTGTTCTGCACAGGGAAAACTCGGGAAGGGGCGAATCGGCCCGGAGCGTCAATATCCTGTAAAGATCTCTTTTTGCGCTTGAAAAGCATTCGCGCTGGTGCAGAATGAGGGCCGTCCCGAGCAATATACCGCCCCCTCGTCCGGAACAGGAACTTCATGTCCAACCGCATTGAAACAACCCGCCCGCTGCTGCTTGTACTGGCCGTGGCTCTGGGGCTGACCGGCTGTGCCGGCCAGAAACCCGTGCCCGAACCACCCGTGGAGCTCCCCGGTCAGTTTTCCGTAAGCGGGGAGGTGCAGATGGAGAACCGGTGGTGGCGAGCGTTCGAAGACCCCCGGCTGGACCAACTGATGGACCGGGCCCTGACCGACAATCTGGATTTACGGGCCAGTTTCCAGCGGCTTCGCCAGGCCAGGGCAGCGGCCGACAGTCAGGCATCCGGGCTGTTCCCGTCAGTCGATGGCAACGCCGGGGCCGAGCGGCAGGAAACGGACAGCTCAGGCAGTGATACCTTCAGCGCGGGCCTGAGCGCGAGTTATGAAGTTGATCTGTGGGGCAGAATCCAGTCACAGGTGCAGGCGGAGGAGTACCGCGTGCAGGCGACCCGGGCGGAGTATCAGGCTGCGGCTGTCTCACTCACCGGAGAGATCGCCAATGCCTGGTTCCAGCTTGTGGAACAGCAGGGTCAGCAGGCGCTCGCCCGCCGACAACTGGAGACCAATGAAAACCTGTTGTCGCTGATTGAGGCCCGCTTCGCCGCCGGGCAGGGTGGCAGCGCCGATGTCCTGCGACAGCGACAGCTGGTGGCATCGTCCCGTGATCGGCTCAACAGCATCGGGGCGGAGATCCGCATTCTGGAAAACCAGCTATCGGTGCTGCTCGGACGCTCTCCGGGGCAGGCCGGCCTGCCGGTAAGTGACACCCTTCCGGAACTGCCAGCGCTGCCTGATACCGGTGTTCCCGGTGAACTGGTACGCCGGCGCCCGGATGTGGAGCAGGGCTGGCGCCAGGTCCAGGCCGCCGATGAAGACCTGGCTGCCGCGATTTCCAACCGTTTCCCGAGGCTGACACTGGATGCCTCCCTGCGCGACAGCGCGGAGGACGTCAGCAACCTGTTCGATAACTGGCTGGCGACCCTCGCTGCCAATCTCACCGTGCCCCTGGTTGACGGTGGCCAGCGCCGGGCCGAGGTCCGCCGTTCCCGGGCGGTCCTGGAACAGCGGGTTCAGTCGTACGGTCAGACCGTGCTCACGGCACTCCAGGAGGTCGAGGATGCGCTGGCCCGGGAGCAACAACAGAAGCGGACACTGGCAAGCCTGGCGCAGCAGATCCGCCTGGCCGAAGCCAGCTACCGGCAGTTGAGAACCCAGTATCTCAATGGCGCCGTCAGTTACATCGAAGTCCTTAACGCATTGCAGGATCAGCAGGACCTTCGCCGGGAGCAGCTCAGCACCCGACAGCAACTGCTGGGTTACCGGGTGTCCCTGTATCGTGCCCTGGCCGGAGGTCTTGAGGTCCCCGGCACGGAGAGTGAAAGACCGACCCCTACCACGGAGAACGACGAGGCATGAGCCATTCCATTGATGACAACGCTGCCCGGCCGGAACGCGGCAGGGCCGGCCTTCTGAAAACGGCGTTTGTCACGGTACTGATCGTGCTGGCCGGCATCGGCATCATCTGGCTGATTTTCAGCACCGAACCCCAGGCCACCCGCAAGGACGGCGCGCGGGAAATGGCCATGCTGGTGGATGTGGAGACCGTCAAACGGGGCAGCTACCACCCCACAATTACGGTGATGGGACAGGTTGTGCCGGCCCGCGAGGTCACCCTGAGCGCCAGAGTCAGTGGACAGGTAATCAGCCTGAACCCGTCATTCAACCCGGGCCGCCGGGTCGGGCAGGGCGAACCGCTGCTGCGGATCGATCCCGCAGATTATGAGGCGGTGCTGGCACAGCGCCAGGCGGATTTTCAGCAGGCGCTGGCGGAACTGGAACTGGAAAAGGGGCAGCAGTCTGTCGCCCGGCAGGAATTCGAGTTGCTGGGCGAAGAGGTGAGTTCGGTCAATGAGGCGCTGGTACTGAGAAAGCCCCAGCTGGAACAGGCCCGGGCCAGTGTCGCGGCCGCCCGTGCCTCCCTCAGGCAGGCGGAGCTCGACCTTGAGCGCACCCGTGTGCGCGCTCCCTTCCCGGCTCAGGTGCTGGACCGGCAGGTAGCGACCGGCTCGGAAGTGAGTGCAGGCTCCGAACTGGGCCGGTTGGTGGCCACCGATGAGTACTGGGTGGATGCCACCGTGCCGCTGGCCAGGCTGCGCTGGCTGAACTTCAGTGACAGCCAGGGAGAGCGTGGTGCGCCTGTGTCACTGCATCAGCAGGGCGTTTGGCGTGACGATGAAACCCGGCAGGGGAACCTGACGCAACTGGTGGGCGAGCTGGATGGCAATGCCCGCATGGCCCGGGTGCTGATAACGGTGACCGATCCCCTGGCGCTGGATCAGGCCCAGGGCCAGCCACCGCTGATCCTCGGGACCATTGTCGAAGCGAAGATTCAGGGCCGCGAACTGGACGAGGTGATCCGGGTCAGGCGCGACCGGATTCGCCGCGATGACACCGTCTGGGTGATGGCGGACGGCAAGCTCGCAATCCGTCAGCCGGAGATTGTTTTCCGGGATGAGACCTATGCCTACATCGGCTCCGGCCTTGAAAGCGGCGAACAGGTGATTACCAGCGATCTGGCCTCCGTGGTCAGCGGCGCCAGGCTGCGGCTGGAGGGAGACCCGCAATGAGCGATACGCCCAAACGCCAGGGTTGGGTCGGGCCGATCGAGTGGATGGCCCGCAACTCCATTGCGGCGAACCTGATGATGATCCTGCTGCTCACCGGCGGCCTCTGGATGGCGCTGCACGTGCAGAAAGAGGTGTTCCCGGAATTTGAGCTGGATATCGTCCAGGTTAGTGTCAGTTATCCGGGGGCCTCTCCCTCTGAGGTGGAGAAAGGCATTCTGCTGCCGGTGGAAGAAGCCGTTCAGGGCATCCAGAGTATCGAGGAAATGTCGTCAACGGCCCGGGAAGGCAGCGGCACCATCCAGCTGGAACTGGTAGCCGGCACTAACCGCATGCAGGCCCTGCAGGATATCGAACAGGCGGTGGACCGGGTACGTACGTTTCCCGAGCAGGCGGAGGAGCCGGAAGTCCGCCTGGTGACTCCGACCCGCGATGTGCTGGAACTGGTGCTATACGGTGACGTGGACACCTGGACCCTGCGCCAGCTTGGCGAGCAGGTCCGTAACCGGCTGCTGACAGAAAACGCCATCACCCAGGCGGAAATCAGCGATGTTCCGGCCTACATGACCAGTATCGAGATTCCCCGGGATACCTTGCGCAAATACAACCTGACACTGTCCGAGGTGGCCAGCCGCATCGAGCAGTCGAGCCAGGATATCCCGGCAGGCTCCATGGCCACGGACAACGGCGACATACTGCTGCGGCTCAAAGAGCGCAAACAGTGGGCGGACGCGTTTGAGGGCATTGCCATCCTGACCGCCGAGACCGGCGGAGTCATTACCCTGGGCGACATCGCCACGGTACGGGATGGCTTCGAGGAAGGCGGTTTCCATTCCCGTTTCAATGGTCAGCCTTCGGTAGAAATCGAGATTTTCCGGACCGGGGACCAGTCACCGCTGGAGATCGCGGCATCCGTCGAGGCGGTCATGGACGAATTGCAGGTGACGCTACCCGACGCCGTCAGTATCCGCATTGACAGCAATCGTGCGGAGCATTTTGAAGATCGCATGGATATGCTGCTGGAAAACGGCGTGATGGCGATGGTCATTGTACTGGTGATCCTCAGCCTGTTCCTGGAGTACCGGCTGGCCTTCTGGATCATGATGGGGATGACCATCTCCTTTGTCGGCAGTGTGTTTTTCCTTCCGGCCATGGATGTAAGCATCAACATGATTTCCATGTTCGGCTTCCTGATGGTGCTGGGCATCGTGGTGGATGACGCCATAGTGGTGGGCGAGAACATCTACGAATACCGGGAACAGGGCATGACCTTCATGCAGGCTGCCATCAAGGGGGCACAGGACATTGCCGGCCCGGTCATTTTCAGCATTCTGACCAATATTGTTGCGTTCCTGCCGCTGCTGTTCGTACCCGGTACCACGGGTAAATTCTGGTGGCCGCTGGGCGTGGTGGTGATCCTGGTGCTGGCGATCTCGCTGATTGAGGCGTTGTTCATCCTGCCGGCCCACCTTGCCCATAGCGGGCGTGGCAGCGTGACGATCTATGGTCGGTGGATGCACGGACTGCAACGGATCTTTGCCCGCGGTTTCCAGGCCGTGGTGGACCACGGCTACCGGCCGCTGCTGGATTTGTCCCTGCGTTTCCGCTACGTCACCCTGACGGCGGCAATGACCATCATGGTGGTCTGTGGCGCCTATGCCATGAGCGATCACATGGGCATGATCATGATGCCCTCGGCGCCCGCCGATGAAATAGAGGCCAATGTCCAGCTACCGGTTGGCACCACCTCGCGTCGTGCCGGAGAAGTAGCCATGGCGATAACCCGGGATACCCGGCGATTGCTTGATCAGAGCGAGCTGGCTGACAACGTCGAGGGCATCAAAACCAATGTCCGGGGTGAACAGTCGATTGATGTGGAACTGGTGCTCAGGCCCGAGGAGGAGCGCTCCCTGGCGGTCTCGGAGATCGTTGAGCTCTGGCGCAACGAACTGGGCGACTTCAAGGGCGTGGATGAGATTACCTTTTCGGCGGAGCAGGGGCCGGGAAGCTGGCGTGATGACATCAGCGTGGACCTCAGTCATACCGATATCGACGTACTGGCCCGGGCCAGCCAGCGATTCTTCGACGAGCTCCAGAGCATCAGCCAGACCCGAAACGTCAATGACAGCTACACCGCCGGCAAGCCCCAGTTTGATATTTCCCTGAATGCCCACGGCCGGGCCCTGGGGTTGACTGGTGCCGAGGTGGGCCGCCAGTTGAGAGATGCCTACTATGGTGCCATTGCCCTGCGCCAGTTGAGAGGCATCAATGAAAACGAGATACGGGTGAGGCTGCCCGAATCAGAGCGGCAGGACCTGTACTCTCTGGATAACTTCATCATTCGGACCCCCGATGGCCAGGAAGTGCCGCTGATGGACATCGCCGACCTGTCGATCGGCGAATCCTTCCGCTCCATCAGTCGCCGGGACGGCCGGCGGATTATCACCGTGGGCACCGATGTGGAACCCAAAGCCGCGACCCGGCAGGTACTGGAGGTGATCCAGGCGGAGATACTGCCCCAGCTCCGCGCCGACTTCCCGGGCCTGACCTGGAGCTTCCAGGGCAGCCAGGCCGACATGCGCGAGTCCACCGGTGCGCTCTGGGGCGGCTTTGGCCTGGCCATGGGCGTGATCTACGCCCTGCTGGCGATTGCTTTCGGCAGTTACCTGCAGCCACTGGTGGTGATGCTCGCAATCCCCTTCGGCGCCGTGGGTGCGATTATCGGCCACATGATTCTGGGCATGGAACTGTCCCTTGTGAGCATCATGGGCATTGTGGCGCTCTCCGGCGTGGTGGTGAATGACTCGCTGATCATGGTGACCTACGCCAACCGGCAGCGGCACCGCCTCGAGCCCGCTCAGGCCATTTATGAAGCGGGGCTGCGCCGGTTTCGCCCCATTGTGCTGACCACCCTGACCACCTTTGGCGGGCTGGCACCGATTATCTCCGAGACCTCCCTGCAGGCGATCTACCTGATCCCGATGGCAGTCTCCCTGGGCTTTGGCATCGTCTTCGCCACGGCCCTGATTCTGTTCCTGGTACCGTGCCTGTATCTGGTGCTGGAAGACGCCAAGGCGTTGTTCGGCCCGGGCAGAAGCAGACTCGCGCGGGCCCGATAAGGCCAGGTCAATTCTGTTCAATACCCGGGGAATGACATGGGGCAGACTCTCTGGCATTCGATGCTACGGAGTCCCCCATGAGTACCGCGCTGATCCTGTTCTCAACGGTCGCAGTGGCTCACTTTTTAGCCTTGCTGAGCCCTGGCCCTGATTTTGTTCTGGTTGTAAAAAGTGCGATCAGGAACGATCGAAGCAAGGCCATAGGCGTGGCCGCTGGCATATCGACCGCAAACGCCTTGTACATTGCCTTGTGTCTGATTGGCGTTGGAACCTTACTGGCCAGTTCTGTGCCTCTGATGATCTTCCTGAAGATTATCGGCGGCCTGTTTCTCATGTTTCTGGCCATTCAGGCTCTGCGAGCAAAGAGAAGTGCTTACGCGGAATTGTCCGTAGAAAACGATCAAACCCAATACGGAAACGCCAGCTTCATAAAAGAATTCATGACCGGCTTTATGTCAGGAATTCTTAACCCCAAGAACCTCCTGTTCTACCTGAGCCTGTTCACCGTGGTACTGACGAACGACGTGGGCCTGCTATTCAAGATTGCACTGGGCGTATGGATGACGCTTGTGGTCTTCCTCTGGGATGCCGCCATCATATTTATGCTGTCTGCCAATAAAGCCCGGAGCAGGTTTGCGAAAGCCGCTTACTACATCGACAAGCTAACCGGTGCCATTCTTGGAATAGTGGGCTTTACGATTGTTAAGTCGGCATTGACGAGATAAAAATCCACTGACGCCGCCCCATTTGATTGCCCCCACCACAAGGTCCCAGGCCCTAGCGCGGAAGAATTCCACCCTGAAAGCCGGAGATAGACGACAACTGTCGCAAAACTCCTTCCGAAATTTCCAAGTTATTGAAAAGTATTCGTTTTCTTGATTCTGGCCTGTAAATAAGCGAACGCCTGATCTGAGACAAACCCGACAATTGACGTCTATCTGCGGGAGAGCTAGTGTAGACGTTCAATACATTTCTGATATAGAGGGAAAAATGGCAACTGGCTTTGACATCGGCGCGGGGATAGGCGCGTTCTGGATAGACGTCATTTGTCGTTGAATTAGCTGTTATCTTTAAAAAAAGGAATAAGTCATGAAAGAAACTGAAATTACTACGCTAGAAGAGTTGCGGGAGCACTTGGCCGACAAGTATGAGACTGAATGGAGAAATCTGTCAGCTGATGAAGTCTTGAAAAAGCAAGACGCTATTTTGCGTAATTATGAATTAAGCTCTGAAGAATATGAGTATGCAGCTCCTCTGGCCGCCATAATGGAAGACCAGTCGGCAAAGAAGACCATCATTAACACAAGTAAAGCAAGAGCAATCCTGATCAAGGCAAAAAGGAAGTAGCGAATGACATTCAATATGGATGTGGGTACTTTTATAATAGCTGCAGCCGGCGCCTGGATAGCATATAGCCAATTGAGAAAGATAAATTCGCAGATTGCGATAGGAGTTGAGAATCAGCGAATGGATTCATTGAAAATTGTTCTCGAGATAGAAACTCAAATGAATTCGAGGAAGCTCGAGTTTGATAAAGCGGCAAAATCGGTTAGGGAAGCAAGTCATAGTGGAGCATTAGATGATGGGGCTTTAGAAATACTGAGCGACTTTTTTAATTCTACTAAAGAAAGTTATTTTAATGCGCTCGACCGACTATGCTATTGCATAGAAAAAGATTATATAAGTGATAAAGATTGGCGAACCGAGTATAGAAACCTTGTTCGCGATATTATATCTGAATATGAGGAAGATTTTGGAGAAGCCTCACCATATAACAACATTAAGAAAATTAACAAAAAATGGCAGCAGTCGTAGGCTTTCCAGTGAAAGATAACAAGTGACTGTGGTGTCAATTCCATAAATTAAGCCATTTCACCCCGCCATGGTTCCTGGTTTTTGATCATGGTATTGAGCACCACAATCATCTTCCTCATGCAGGCGATGAGGGCGACTTTCGGGATCTTCCCCTGGGCTTTCAGGCGTTCGTAAAAGCGTTTGAACACCGGATTGCACTGGATCGATGAGAGCATGGCCATAAACATGACGGTTCGGACTCTGTGGCGCCCACCTCGTATCCTTCGTTTGCCATTGAGCTTGCCGCTGTCTCGGTTGATGGGAGCTACGCCGACAAGCGCCGCGATCTCCTTGCGGTTCAGCGAACCGAGTTCCGGTAGTTCACTCAGGAAGGTGTAGGCGAGCACTTTCCCAACACCGGGCACACTGGTCATGATCTCCATTTTGGTACGCCACTGATCCACCTTGGCCACCTCCTGCTCAATCTGCCGGGTGACCGTTTCAATCTGGTTCTGGAGCATTCGAAGCAGGCTTTTGATGGACCGGTGAAGGGATTTCGGCAGGATCTGGAGACGGTTTTTCTCCATGGTGGACATTTCCAGAAGCTGAGATCGACGGACCAGTAAGTCCTTAATCTTCTGAGAGGTTTTGTCTGGAATAGGTTTGAACTCAGGTTTCAGTGTGGCGGCGTATTGCGCGATGACCTGGGCATCAATGCGGTCGGTTTTGGCGAGCACGCCGATGGCCTGGGCGTAGCGCCTTACACTGATGGGATTGACGATAATGATTGGCAAACCGGCTTTGTCACAGGCTTGAACGAGGGCATGTTCATGTCGTCCGGACGCTTCGACAACAATGCGTTCGATCTCGTAGTTTTTGAGGATTCGGACGAAGCGACGAATGTGGGCTTCGGTATTTGGGATGGTGTAGAACTGCCCGGAGGGATGAAGGGCGATGTCCAGATTGGCTTTACCGACATCGACACCGACATTGACTGGGGTTTGGATTTCCGTGTTGTTCATAATAAGCTGACTCTGCCTTGCTATACGGGCTCGAGGCCCCGATGACTGTTCGAGTTATCGCTTGAGAGTCATGCAGCGCTGCACACTTGTTATCGGTCTCTCGGAAGAGGAGCCGGCCATGCATCGAGCTGCTGCATGAAGGCCCCCAGCGGCCACTGGGGGTGGGCCTCAATTTACCCAAACACGGAAGAAATTATCCATACAAGTGCAGGCACGGCGACGCCCTTTACATTGCGCCTTCGGCTGCATTTCAAGGGCGCGCATGCTGCAAGCGTTGAGGCTGTAGAAAAAGGTTGAAGACCTGTTTCGAGTCGAAATTGATCCAAAAATGAGCTAAAAATAGGGCCGATTCTTAAAATCTGGAATACTCATCATTGAAAACACTTCCAGATTTTACGTAGGAGCGGGATCAGAAATAGGGGCCAGAGTTTTTCTACAGCCTCGTTAGGCTTAAAGATGAGTCATATGTTGTCGGAAGTTCTGAATAGAGATGATGTAAAGAGTCGTATCATCAAGGATGCCGCCTTCTTCGATGCCTTTATGGGCGTCGCTATCGGTCTGTATTTTTCCCGGAATGACAGATTCTATACGTTTCATGAGCTAGTCGTGGAGCGTATGTCATTCAACGAAAAAATCACTGTCCTTGAAAAAATTCCATATGAGAAAAAGTATAAGTCTCAAGGTTGCTTTAAGACGATAAGGACAATTCAAAGGCTAAGAAATATCATTGCCCATGAGTACTACTTTCACGACGATAAGAAGTTGAGAAAAGGCCCTTGGAAGGAGTTACTATCAAATTGGCCGGAAACGTACACGAAAGAGTTCAAAAGGGCAAAATTACAGATTGAGCGCCTCACAAGAACAGGTGAATTCTTGAAAGGCGGGCGTTAAGATGAAGCCACTAAAGCCTAACCAGGCCAGGCACGGCGACGCCTACTACATTGCGGCTTCGCCTCCATTTCGTAGCCGCGCATGCTGGCGGCGTTAAAAATCATGAGCAACACAGGTGGTTCCTGGTAAAAGGAATCCTTCCGCCTGTAGGTTTCTTTAGCGGGGCAGATTGAACGGGCCAGAGCTTTGGGTACTACATGCTAAAAATGAGTGACCATTTCAGCCGGGAAGCCAAGTTATTGCTGTTCTTTCCAGCGCTCCTAGTCGTTATCGGTGTCTTAGTGGCGGTTGCTGGTCCGTGGATCAATCAGCAAGTGGAAATAGATCGGTGCCTGGACTCTGGGCAGGTATGACTATGAAGCCGATAGCTGTATCAGAGGTGGAAATCCGCATCCGGGATGAAGTCTGCCCTTTTTAACCAGTCAATGTTGCCGGACAGTTTTTCCGCAGCTTCGCCGCTCCAAAACTGCCGCAAATTTCAGCGTTATGGGTAAAGGAGCTACGGTGCAAAAGAAGCGTATATTTTTGATTTTATTAACTATTACGCTAGCTCTGTATATATTGTCCGGCGTTGTTTTCAACCCTATGATTATCTGGACTGCCGGGCCTGTATTCCTTTCATATCCGTTGCTGAATCATGGGTTATCTAAAGGCAGTAAGCCTAACTGCTATGGTGCATATGCCTATCTCTTAGGCAGCTCGGGCTTTAGTTTGGCTTATCATCTCGCGTGGTTTTTTGACTGGGGCGGCACCAAAACTGGCGGATCTACATCCGCTCTTATTTTTGCGGTTTTTCCGGTTTACGCTGTATTTATCGGGTCTTTGCTTTGGCCAATCGGTTACGCTGTGGGGTATGTTAGTGCCCGAAAGCCATAACCAGGCCAATCACGGCGACGCCTACTGCATTGCGGCTTCGCCTTCATTTCGTGGCCGCGCATGTTGGCGGGCGTTAGGGAGAATTCGAAACATTATGGGATCAGTAGTAGCGCTAGTAGCACATATAACAGGCACGGTTATTGCCGCCATTTTGATTTATTTTCTAGTTCCATACCTTACTGATTTTCTTGGAAATGAATTACGGTTTAATTATATCGTATTATATTCTTTGTTGGCGATTTGGAGCCTAAGAGAAGCTCGAAAAATTGAAGAAGGTAGGCATAAAGAGGCCGAAGAATTAGAAAAGTTTTTTTCAGAGGATGATAACTAGTGGCTTCAGTATTGCTAGCGATACTCGGTACTTTTATTGGGTTGCTAATCTATTATGTCAGAACGATCAGCGTTCTTGTTGATGAAAGGGATAATATAGAAAAAGACGAAGAAACATATGATCGATATAAGTGGCTCTATATCATTTCAGAAAAAATGGAGTCGATTTGGCCTTTTGTGAAAGCTGTTGATGCCACTAAATGGGTCAATATATTTTCAAATGTGGCTCTTGTCGCAGCTTGTGCACTTTTACTCTCTGTAGGGTTGTTCAAGAATTTCCTTCTGGATTATGCTGAGTTTGTTCTAATGGCTTTTTTTGTTCTTGCCTCTATATCGAGCGGCCCGAAAAGCTTTGAAACTTATAATAAAATGAAACCATATTTACCTGTCATATTCCCCGCAATTGCCTACCAAGCAATGACTATGTTGGAAATTCAGAGACCCGAAGTTGCTCAACAGCTAGTCATGCCAGGATATGAATTCATGGAAAGTAAATTGATTGCGGCATTAGTTGGGTTTACTTTTGCATTTTTATTGCCTTATCCGATGGCAAAATTTGATCAATGGTTCTCTAGGTTCCTGGCAAAAAGCACATTGCATTTTTTAAAGGACTTCATGAGGTTAGGCGTAAAGCCGATTAATAACATCGAGATATCTCAAAGAAAGGCGGCGAAAGAGTCTATAGCTGTTACTCTGAAGATATTATTGGCTCTCATCGGGCTGCTAAGCTTTATATTACATTCACCCTAACAATACGCGCCACGCGGACGCACTAAAGTGCGCGGGTGCGCTATGCGTTAGGCATTCAGGTGAGCCGCGAATCGAAAGAGATAATAAGATGAAAGATCTGCTAGAAAAGCTTTCTTCATACAACATTTTCAACTATCTCTTGCCAGGGGTGGTTTTTGTTGCAATATCCAAATCATTAACAAAATACAACTTTGTCCAAGAAGATATTATCATAGGTGTTTTTCTTTATTATTTCATTGGGCTAGCGATTAGCAGAATAGGCTCTATAGTAATTGAGCCGATCCTCAAATGGATTAAATTTGTTAGATTTTCTGAATATAGAGATTATATCGAAGCATCAAGCAAAGACAAACTTATAGAAGTTCTTTCAGAAGCCAATAATATGTATAGAACTTTCTTTTCTTTATTTTTATCTCTTTCTTTTTTAAAAGTTTTTGAGATTCTGTCTGAGCGTTATCAGTGCTTGAACTTTATTTCTTCAGAAATCGCTATTTTAGGTCTGTTGATGCTGTTTGCTTTCTCATATAGAAAGCAAACAGCTTACATCTATAAACGCGTTGATCGATTAAAAAACAAGGAATAAGTTATGTCTGATTATTTCGAAATAGATTTTTTAGATGTTGAGTCCAAAAAGAGCGGAGATGCAATACCTCTTAGATATTCAATTGACGGAGTTACGAGAATTCATGTGACTGATGGAGGTTTTCAAGCCACTGGAGATTTGGTGGTGACGCATATAAACAAATATTACGGAGCTCCCAAGTATATAGATGCTGTAATCGTAACGCACCCAGACGGAGATCACGCTGGTGGACTTAGAAAACTGTTTGATGAATACGAGATCGGTGAATTATGGATGTTGCGTCCTTGGTTATATGCTGATGAGCTAATTGATAGATTTAGCCGCTTCACGTCAACAGATAATCTTTCGAAAAGGTTAAAAGAGATATATCCAAACTTGGCTGCTTTAGAAGAGCTCGCAAAGGAGCATGGGGTAAAAATATCAGAGCCGTTTCAGGGGGCGAAAGTAGGAGATTTTAGTATTTTGGCTCCATCTAAATCTAGATACTTAGATCTTGTTGTTGAGTCGGAGAAAACTCCTGAAGCAACAAAGGCAGAGGAAGAAACCTTGGCTGAAGCTGCCGGACAGCTCATTAAAAAAGCTATCAATTTCATTAAGTCAGCGTGGGGTGACGAGTATTTTCCAGAGGACGATACAAGCCCTGAAAACAACATGAGCGTAATACAATATGCCTGCTTATGTGATAAAAAAGTACTCCTTACTGGTGATGCTGGAAGAGCAGCATTAGAAGAAGCCGCTGATTTTGCTCCAAATGTCGGGTTGGTACTTCCTGGCATTGATCGAATGCAGGTTCCTCACCATGGTTCAAGACATAATGTTTCGACAGAAGTGTTGGATAGGTGGCTCGGAACTAAACATGGCGAACAGCCTGAATCGGAGAGCTTTACTGCGATAGTGAGCGCCGCAAAGGAAGATAAAGACCACCCACGAAAGTCAGTTGTCCGAGCCTTTATTCATAGGGGGGCGAAGGTAATATCAACTGAGGGAAGTGACAAACGAACTGGCCACAATGCGCCTGAACGTGAAGGATGGGGGGCTGTAACTCCTATACCATATCCTGAAGACCAAGAAGATTGATTGCGTTCATGCCTAACAATACGTGCCAGTCGGACAGTTTGTTCCGTGGCTCTTTTTGTGCTTGTCGCTACGCTAGCACAAAACGCCACTGCACAAACTGCCGCTGCACTCTGCGTGTGTGCCGGGCATGGCACAGAACTAGGGAGGTGCAAGTCCTCCTGCCAGGTGTTCGCAGAGCCGAAGGCTAGGAGAAGGGCAAGGGCGTCATTGCGAGGTGGGGTCCGGAGGAAGCCCAATCCAAAGCGGCGGGGCGACGAACAGGAACCCGATACGAGGTGTGGTACATCCGGGGCGAGCGGGCACGTGACCGCGAAGCCCTCCTTCTGCGACCGGGATGTGCTTTATAAATCGGGCGCCTACGCCGTGAAAGCTCTGTGTCTTACCCCGGGAGGTCTGCCGCGTGTGGACGGAGCCACTGAGAGACGAGCAATCGCCTCTGATCGCGTGGTAGAAATCAGCCGAGGGCATAGTAGGTTCGCCCGTGAACCAAAGGCCCGAACAGAGACAGGAGTCGAGCATCCGTGCAGGGAAACGGGATGGCATCCGCAAAGCAGCTAGCGCTGCCCCTGGCCAGACCAGGGGATGAACCCGATTCCGGAAAGCGGGAAAACTCGCACTCCGTTCAACCCACACCGTGGATGGCGCGCGTATTGAGCAGGGACAACCTCAATCGCGCCCTGAAACAGGTTCGACGTAACAAGGGAGCGCCGGGCATCGACGGCATGACCGTGGATGAACTGCCGGATTACCTACGCCAACACTGGCCGGAGATTCGGCAGCAACTGCTCCAGCAGACCTACCGACCGAAACCGGTTCGGCGGGTCACCATCCCCAAAGCCAATGGCGGTTCCCGCCCTCTGGGCATCCCGACAGTGCTGGATCGCTTTATCCAGCAGGCGGTTGCGCAGGTTATCCAGCAGGACTGGGAACCCCGCTTCCACCCCCACAGCTATGGCTTCCGCCCGGGACGCTCTGCGCATCAAGCGGTCCGATACGGACAACACTGCGCCCGGGAAGGCCGTAACTGGGTGGTAGATCTGGACCTGGAAGCTTTCTTTGACCGGGTAAATCACGACCGCCTGATGGCACGGCTGAAACGGCACACGCCGGACAACCCGCTGCTCAGGCTGATCAACCGGTACCTGAAGGCGGGTGTCCAGATCGACGACCGCAAAGCTCCGACACCCGAGGGCGTGCCGCAAGGCGGCCCACTGTCCCCGGTGTTGGCCAACGTGGTGCTGGATGAACTGGATTGGGAGCTGGAACGGCGCAACCTGCGCTTCGCCCGCTACGCGGATGACTGCCAGATCTATGTTGGCAGTCGCCGTGCTGGTGAGCGGGTGATGGTGAGTCTGACGCGCTTTATCGAGGACTCGCTGAGGCTCACAGTGAATACACGAAAGAGCGCGGTGGACCGGCCCTAGAAGCGCAGCTTCCTGGGCTTCACCCTCAGCCGGAAGGGGCAGCGACTGAAAGTGGCCGACAAGGCCCTCGACAAGCTGAAAACCCAGATCCGGAAACTGAGCCGCCGAACACGGGGCCACTCACTGGCCCGGGTGATCGCAGACCTGAAAGAGACCCTGCTTGGTTGGAAAGCATACTTCGACGCAGCCGAAGTACTGAGCCCGCTGCGGGACCTGGACAAGTGGATACGGCGGAGAATGCGATGTTACGTCTGGAAGCAATGGGGTAGAAGGGGTATCGTGAGCTGAGAAAGCGGGGTGTCTCGGTCAGGTTGGCCTGGAACACCGCGAAATCGGCCCATGGCCCGTGGCGTCTGAGTCGATCACCGGCGCTGGCGCAGGCACTCCCGGCCCGATTATTCTGGAGCCATGGACTGCCCGAACTGGCAGTACGGTAAAGGGTTGAATCAAGTCACTGAATCGCCGTGGTACGTGATCCGTATGCCCGGTGATGTGGGAGGAGGGGCATCGTGAGGTGCCTCCCTATCCCGATTAGCAGATTTTGATTGGGAGGATAAATTGTTAGACGTCGAAATTTTTCATTGCAACAAAACCTACAATCAAGACTGGCTAAAGGACAAAAAAAGGTCAAATGGGATTCAGTATAAGATCATACTGGCTATCATTGATCTGGTGAAAAAAAATTCAGGCGGAGCGATTACTCAAAAAGAAATTCTTAATTATGATGAAGAAATAAAGGAATACCTCGAGAGAAGGAAGTTTAGAATTGTTCCGAGTTCAGGAACGGAGATGACCGGAAATGGTCGAGGTATCCATCATGCGAAATACTCCCAAACAAAAAGCGTGGCTGTTTTGTGGTCAGTTATAGGGGATGGAATTTATATTACCTTTGACGATCATGCTCCAATTAAATTTCATCGTGCAATTTATTCCTTTCATCAAATCAGGTTAGGTCGACCAGTTTTTCCGTTGAAACCAAAATGTAGTCGAAAAATGCGTGAGATTGTCAAAAGCAAAAAGCCGTGGATCTATAAGGGCATTGATCCTAGGGATAGATTTTATTACTCAAAATAACTAAAAATCACGAAAATTGAATTCGCTCAGTGCGCCGGTTTATTTCGCATTGGCCAAAAGGAAATTATGAACGAAGTAGCAAATTCCATCATCGCCTATGGCGCCATCTCTGCAGCAGTGATCGCAGGTTTCTTTTCGTTCTTGAATTTGATTAGCAATAAAGAAAACGCTGTATCAGATAGTCGCCAGAAATGGAGAAATGAATTTCGGGCAGAGATATCTCGACTTACCGCCGCGATCCATGAATTAGTGAGAATTGAAGAACATAGCAAGACTCTCTCAGAGAAAGTATACATTGAGGTTGCCAAGGAAACCTACAAGGATGCTCGTGAGAGTCTGACGAATATCCAACTAAGGCTAAATCCGGAGCATGTAAAGCGTAAGCCTGAGTCCATGGAAGCCAAGTTGTGGAATGCCATATCGAAGTCTAGAACCGATTTCGCGAAAGGCGATCTGGCCGCTACCGTTGTTGATTGCGATAAGATCAGAGAGGAGGCGGCCCCGCTTTTAAAAATGAGTGGGAGCGGGTAAAAAGGGGGGAGCTAACGTTTCGAGTGGTGAAGGTTACGGCGTTGGCTCTCGTTGTCGCTGGGGTTGCATTTGTGATCTTGGGCGCAGACCGACTGATTCAGATATCTTAGAGGTATGGGCTAACAAGTGGCTGTTTTCGGACGCGCCTACGCTTGCGTTCCGTCGCGCCGCAAAGCTAGGGCGTTAAAAATCTTATGACAAACAACAGAACTAAAGAGCGAATTGGTGTAAATCTTGTCCAAACGATAGTCGAGACTGACTGGGAAAGTGGATGGCAAGAGTATGCTGCGCAAAATGATGATGCGGTTGATGGAATCATCCTTATGCGGAAGGGAAGCAAGCACCAGGCTGATACTGGAGGCGTGGTATTTGTTCAGGTGAAATGCGGTGGTAACGGTTACCGTCAGGATCAAAAGCAATACCCGGATCACCTATGTATCAATTTAGGTAAGGAATATCTGCAAAAGCATCTACCCCGTTGGAAAAAAGTTCCTGGACCCGTAGTCTTGATTTTCGTTGACGACACTATATCTAAAAAAAATCCTCCTGCATGGTGGGTGGATTTGAGGAGTGATTGCTTATCTCCCTCTAATCAGGGACTAGTGTTAATTCCGAAGAGCCAAAGGTTTGGCCACCACGCGAAAGGCGATTTTCACTCTTTGTGTGGGCCAGGCCCATCTGACCGACAATTAATGACCATCAAGTTAAGAAGGGAAGATCAGGTACCTATTCAGCTTGGACGAAAGGAGTCATTAAGAAGCGATGCATGGGAGTTCTATAAACGTTGGCGTGAAGACCATGAAGCCTGTGTTCATGATGAGTTCGGTTTCATAGCTGTAAACCGAGTTGGGTGGAAACATATCACTAGAATAGGTCGATCGCCGGAACGAATTGTTCAGTCATGGTTGTTGCTGGGTGCGGCGCGTCAGATGATCTTGCAGAATGCGAATAAAGCCTATTTGGGGCACGCTAAAGTAGATCAATTACCGAGTGGTGCGACACGTATAGTGGACTACTTGGGCCTCAGAGCGAATGTAATTTTCCCCCATCGACATCAATCAGTAGTTCAAGTTGTCCTGAAGCGTCAGAGAATTCTTGATACAGATTATGGTGAGCGGGAGAAGCAAAAAATCTGGTTCTACTCCGTTTATGAGCCACGTAGGGGGATGCAGGCGGGATAAATATGGCGACCGTCTACAGCTGGAAAAGACTTGAGCGAAAAATCAGTGAAGAAGTCTGATACGCCATCACTCTTCAAGGGCCATAGGGTCGCCATGAGTGATATTGCCAAATATCCGGGCCCCTGCCAACCCAAATTTTAACAAGTGGGTGAAGCTGGCCGGTACTACGCTGCGCTCCGTCCTGGCAGCTTACCCAAGGCGTTGATATGACTCCCCACGTCAAGAGGCACGCACCAGTCCAGGCCCGTTTTCCAGAGCTAGGCTCCCGCTGATCTAGGGCGGGTCAGGACAGACGCTGAGGCCAGTAATCGTCGACGGTTCTCATGCTGATATCCGTGGGTTCTCACCATCTTACTTTTCCGTCGTGAAGCCGGTCCTCCGTCTAGGAACGAGCGTCTGGTCTGAGTCGTCAGCCAGGCTTCCTAACGCGCGTCGAGGGTTGCTTCACACTCCGCGGCCTGAAGCGCCTGTTCTGCCCCATAATCATTGTCATAGCATCAACCTTGGATCGGGTTTGGCGATCACCACTTCCCGGGCAACGGCCCAGATGTGGCCGACCAGTTCTCTGGCGATGGCGGCCACCACAAAGCAAGGATTGAAAGCAGGTGGTAAAGCCACTAACCATAGTCGCCGGCTTCGTAGACAAATTGAAGCTGGCAGCCAGGGTGCTGATGGTCCCGACGTAAGTGACCGGTTCTGTTTGGGAATCTGTGGCGTAGGCGACGGCGATGGAGTCTTTGTGCGTATCCAGGCCAATAAACAGTGTGCTATGTTTTTCATGGTGCTGCCCCCCGATTTTACATATGTGAACACGTAAAGTATGGCTCTGGCTGAGGCCAACCCACGAGGTTGGGGGCAGCCCCTTTGTGGGGAGTCATAATGTCTAGGCCATTGACACAAAGTTGCGATAAATATGAATTCAACATCTAAAAACAAACACGGACGTTTTCTACCAGAAGATTTTGATATTGCGCATGACCTTTGTTTCACTATTCACGATGTGATGCTACAAGTTATTAAGTCCGGGGAAGAAGGGGGCTTCTTTAGAACAAAAATTGATTTGGGCGATGGTGAAGCCCAAGAGCTAGAGGAAATAGGCGATATATTCGAGTGGCTCGAGGCTAAAAGTAGATATGAGGATCGTGCTAAAATTTTAGCGACGACAATTTTACCTGCCATATTATCAGATTCATTGCATTGCATCTATGAATCACTGGAATGCTCCCGAAAAGCAAAACTATCGATAACATATATGTTGGTGAGAAAGCCAATTCAAGAGAATTTATATGTATTGGAATCAATGGTGTTAGATAACTTAAATTTTGCCAATACATTAGCTAGTGATTCTCTTAGGCTAAGGCCTAAAAATGCCGGGGGAGTTGAAGGCCACAAAAATAGAATAAGTAAAGTACTAGAAGTGATCGGAGAGACCGAACGCCTTGATGCCGGATATATTGCCCAGCTGCGATACGACAAAAAATCTGAGGATAGCTTTGATGGAATATGTAACCATGCAATGCATCTATTTACAGAACATCCTGCCATAAAAACAGATAATTTAAATATTAACTTCATATTTTCAGGGTGGGAACAAAAATGGACGCAGTGGGATTATTTATATAGTCGACTTCCTTATCTGTTGTTCTATATGCATAGAGTTGTAGAGCACATAATTGGTGCAATTGCTCCTACCTCGCCAGAATATCTAGATGATATATCAAGGAGAATATCTGCATTTGTGGTTCTGTGGTGGCGTGATGTTGAAGAACACTATAAATCAGAAGAACTTAGACAGTTCTACGAGAAAACAGAGAAATGGTTGAATTGGCGTTGCACAGAAAATGGATGCTCACTGCCGTCCTTAAAAGATATAAGACGAATGTCTGAAACAGGCGCGTTTCCAGGCGAGAGCCTAATATCTTTAAAAAAACGTAATTTTGGTTACAGTATAAATTCAGCTCTCAATAAACGTCGTGCCAATAGAAAAAAGTGGAAATAGAGCTGGCCTAACAGGTGACTGTGGTGTCAATTCCCTAAATCAAGATATTTCAACCCGCCATCGTTCCTGGTTTTTGGCCCTGGTGTTGAGCACCACAACCATCTTCCTGACGCAGGCAATGATGGCGGCTCGTTTTTAATCTCCTTTTCCCGCTGCACCTCCAATAGTTGGGTGTGTATATCGCGGTGCTTTCATGAGGGAGATTATGGGAATTGTCCACGTTCAGGTGTTTGTAGCGGGCAGTGCCTTGTTGTTATGCCTTGCGGTATTGATTCGGCGTACTGGCGGTCAGGCGTTTGAACGTGCGCTGGAAGTGCGGTTGATCGGCAAACCCGGCTTCCAGGGCCGCATTGGCGATGCTCTGGCCCTGCTTCAATTGCACCTGTCCGAGCTGGATGCGACGGTTCACCATATAGGCGTGAGGCGTCAGATGAAAATGCTGACGGAAGGCCCGGATCAGGTAGCCTGGGCTGTAGCCAAACCGGTCACAGAGTTCGTCCAGGGAAATGTCGCTGGTGGCATGTTGATCCAGGTAATCGGCCACCGCCTTCAGGGTCTCTGGCACCCCAGTTTCCGGCTCAGGTGCTGTTTCGGCGAGGTGAACCATCAGGTCCGACAGGAAGCTGACCAGGGCTTCCTGTTTTTCCAGCAGATCCCTATCAGCATCCATCAGGCAGTGGGCCATAAGGCAGTACCGCCGGTGCCAGATAGGGTCGGACAGCACGCCGGGCGTCAGGTCCTGCCAGTGCTCTGACGATAACAGGCCTGCCTCGTAACGCAGGCGTGTGAGCCAGCCGGTATCCACGTACAGCATGAAGTAGGACCAGGGCTGGTCCTGAACGGGGTTGCAGGCATGGACCTGGTCCGGGTTGATCAGAACAAGGTCACCCTTTTGGATGCTGTGGGTCTGGTTGCGGTACAGGAAGGTGCTGCACCCGCCGGTAATAGCCCCCATGGACCACTGGGTATGGCTGTGCGGCGCGTAGCACACGCGGCGGCCATCCTGGACCTGGCGCAGCTCTGCCCAGGGCATCCGTGGATCCCGCCAGAACCGTGGCTCGCTTGTGAGGCTCACGGGCTAGATTCTCCCCAGGTTTGTCCGTCTGCGCCGGAAAGGCCGCAGTAGCAGTCGTAGCAGCCCCTCCAGGAACAGGGTGATGACCAGGCCACTGGCCAGCCCGAAGGCCAGGGCTTCCGGCGCCAGGCGGACCACATAGGTGTGGTTGTTCCATGCTTGCTGGCGTATCTCGGGCACCGGATCGAACATCACCTGGGTGTAGGCGGCCCAGGCGCTGTGCCGGAAATCCCGGAATTTTGCTGATAGCCGCTGGTTGCGCTGGTACAGGGAGTCAATGCTCTGGCCGCCAGCAGTGAACACCTGGTCGTTGGTTTCCCGGTAATGGGCGATCAGACGTTCCAGGCTGCCGCCAAAAAACCGGTCGGCGTCGTCCTGGAATTCGTTCAGGGCCAGCCGGGATTCCGCCAGGTGTGACTGGAGCCCCTTGCCGTACTGGTCCACAAAGGCGGGTACCTGGATGCCGACAAGAGTGCAGGCCAGAAAGACGGACAGACGGATGTAGGAGAAAAATACGCTCACAGTCATTCCCTGTTGAGGCGGCCGACGGTGTCAGCCCCTGTGATTGCGGTTCCAGTGATCGATATCGGCCAGGAAGCGGTCAACCTGTTCGGTGCTCGTGGACCAGGAACACATGAGTCGTGAGCAGCCGCCAATGAAATTATAGAAGCGCCAGCCTTTATTGCGCAGAAAAGCCTGGAGCGGTTCCGGGAGATCCGCGAATACGCCGTTAACCTGGCGCGGATAGCGCAGAGACACGCCGGGGCTGCGGGCGAGGCCCTGCTCAAGCTGTTCTGCGCAGGCATTGGCGTGGCGGGCATTGTCCAGCCAGACGTTGTCCTTGAGCAGGCCGCACCAGGGCGCCGAGATGTAACGCATTTTCGAGGCCAGTTGGCCAGCCTGCTTGCAGCGCCACTCGAAGTCCTCGGCCAGGTCCCGGTTGAAGAAAATCACCGCCTCGCCCATGGCCAGGCCATTCTTGGTGCCGGAAAAGCAGAGCACATCCACTCCGGCCTTCCAGGTGATTTCTGACGGGTGTACGTCCAGCGCGGCGACGGCGTTGGCAAACCGGGCGCCGTCCATGTGAACGTTCAGCCGGTACTGATCGGCCACGGACCGGATGGCCCGCAGTTCCTCCGGTGTGTATACCGTGCCCACTTCCGTCGCCTGGGTCAGGCTGACGGCCCGGGGCTTGGGGTAGTGGATGTCAGTGCGTTTGGTGACCAGGTGTTCGATGCTCTGGGGCGTCAGCTTGCCGTCGGCACCGGTTCCCAGCAGAAGTTTGGCGCCATTGGATGCGTACTCGGGGCCACCGCATTCATCGGTTTCGATATGGGCCAGTTCGTGACAGATCACGCTGTGGAAGGATTGCCCCATGGACGCGAGTGCCAGTGAGTTGGCGGCCGTGCCGTTGAAGACAAAGAAGACCTCACAGTCGGTATCAAACAGCTCTCGCAGCCCGTCGGCAGCCCGGGTTGTCCACTGGTCTTCGCCGTAGGCCGGCTCGTCCATCCGGTTCGCCTCTGCCATGGCACCCCAGGCCTGGGGGCAGATACCACTGTAATTGTCGCTGGCGAACTGTTCGGAACGGGACACGGCTACCTCTCGGATTATCAGGCGGGTTAAGCACTTCAATGTACCGGAGTCGCCGGTTATTTCAAACCGGGGAGAGGGCGCCATCCGCGTTGCGAATGGCGCCGGAGGGAGGTTTAGAAATGGAAGCGGGCGTTGGCGTTGACGGTACGGCGCTCGCCGTAGCCGCAGTCAGCGCCGTCTGAACGACACCAGGTGATGTACTCTTCATCCGCCAGGTTCTTGGCGTCAATGCTGAAGTCCCAATCCCCCATGGTATAGCCGATCATGGCGTCGTACAGGGTGACGGATGGCACACGGGGGCTACCGCCGGAGCCGACATTGTCGCCGACATAGCGCACACCGGCCCCGAAACGCCAGTTGCTGCCGACGTACAGCTGGTTCCACCAGGAGGCCTGGCGTTCCGCTACGTAGGGCAGGCGCTCACCGGTGGAATCGTCTTCAGCATTCATGTCGGTCAGGGCCACCTGGGTCTCGAAACGGTCCCAGCGTTTGTTCAGTTGCAGTTCCCAGCCATCAATCAGTGCGCCGTCCTGCTCCACGCCGCCGGGGGTTGCGCCATCGCTGACCCGGTTTTTCTGGGTGATGTCAAAGTAGGCTACTGTCAGACCGAGGGATTTGTCGGGAGAGACATACTTGATACCCGCTTCTTTTTGATTGCCAGTGGTGGGGTCCAGGGTGTTTGCAGCTGCAGTGCCATCGGTACCCAGATTCATGCTGAAGGCTTCGGCATAGCTGATGTAGGGGGAGATGCCGTTGTCGAAGCGGTACATCAGGCCTGCGCGACCGGTGGTGGCTTCCTCGTCGCTGACTGTGTCGTCGCCGCTGACCGCCAGTTGGCGGTTTTCCGCCCAGTCATGGCGCAGCCCGGCAGACACCACCACGGGACCGATCTCGATGTGGTCGGCAATATACAGGCCGACCTGCTCGATATCGTTGTCCGGCCTGTCTACGGGATTCAGGTTGCTGGTGTCGAGGTTGCCGTATTCCGGATTGTAGACATCAATAGGGCTGGCGGCGACGGATGAATAATTCGACTGCTCCCAGCGGGCATCCTGCCGGTCGGCGCCGATCAGTAGCTGATGACGGGTGCCGGCCACTTCAAACTGTCCTTGAAGTCGTGCATCCAGGTTGAAGATGCGGGTTTCGGCATCGGCCATGTAAATGGTGCGGGGCACCTCGCCATTGGCATCCGGGACGCTTGGGATGGAAACCCAGTGCTCACGGGTCTCGGTACTTGAGCGGGTATAACGCGCGGTGGCGCCCACCGACCAGTTACTGCTCAGCTGGTGGTCCACAAACAGCGTGGTCTCGGTCTTTTCGCGATCATAGCGATCCCAGCCGGGTTCACCGACAAAACGTTCGGAACCGATGTACCCCTGGGAACCGGAGTCCAGGGTGCCGGTCTGCGGCAGGAACTGGGCAGATACCTGGCCTTTGTTTTCCTGGCGGTTCAGCAGCAGGCTGATGCGAGTGTCATCGGTGGGTTGCCAGGTCAGGGACGGAGCGATCAGGTAACCGTCATTTTCGACGTGGTCCACCTGGGTGTCGCTGTCCCGGCCCAGGGCGACAACCCGGTACAGGAGTTCTCCGTCGCGGGTGGCCGGGCCGGTAACGTCCAGTGCCAGTTGCTTGCGGTTGAAGGTACCGTACTGGGCCCAGATTTCGCCTTCCTGCTCTTCCTTGGGCAGTTTGGAGACGGCGTTGATGATGCCTCCGAGGTCGCCCTGTCCATACAGCATCGACGATGGACCCTTGAGAACCTCGACGCTCTCGAGCGCGTAAACGTTAGTGCGTACCGTATTGTAGGACCCATAAATCTGCCGCAAGCCATCCAGGTAGTGTCCGGCATCCACGCCCCGCACCTTGGCGGAGTCGATGCGGGTGTCGAAGCCGAAGGCGCCGGCGTAAACCCCGGGCGTGTAGAGCAGGGCATCCTGGATGTTCTTGGCGCCGGAGTCTTCTATGAAGGTCCGATCAATGACGGACACTGAAAAGGGCTGCTCCTCGACCGGAACGTCGAGTTTTCCCACCTCTGGCTCCCTTTCCAGAGGCATGTAATCGGGCTCAGTAATGGCATCCGATACGATGTCCAGCGTATCGAGTGTGGTTGCGTCCCCCGTCTGGGATTGGGCAAGGGCCATCGGGGTAGTGCTGAGCAGTGAGGCAAAGGCAACTGAGCTCCAGTGCCAGGAGTAGGAAGTTTTCATGGGCAATATGAACCTTTCGTCACGAAGTGCGGCGAAAAATGATAACAGTTCGCATTATCATTACAAGTGCGGGCTGCCCAGAGATGCTTCAGGATGCAGGTGGAGGGCCCGCCAGCATTAGTTCCATTTGCCAGCAGGCGCCTGGTAGGCGGTGATTCCCGAGAGCAGAGCCGCCGGTGTACTGGCTTTGACCAGCATTTCGGCATGTTCAGGCTTCAGGAATCCGCAACGGGTCATGTGTTTCACCATGTCCAGAAGCGGCTCGTAAAAATTCAGGACATTGTAAAAGGCGCAGGGCTTTGCGTGGTGTCCGAGCTGGGCCCAGGTCCAGGCTTCGAAGATTTCCTCAAGCGTGCCGGCCCCACCGGGAAGGGCAACGAAAGCATCGGCCATGGCCGCCATAGCCGCCTTGCGTTCATGCATGTCGGCTACGACCCGCAGTTCTGTCAGTTCCTCATGGGCAATTTCTTTCTGCTTGAGATGCTCCGGGATAACGCCATAAACGCGGCCGCCCTCGGCCAGTGCCGCATCGGCAACTGCGCCCATCAGGCCCACATTACCGCCGCCGTAGACGATATCGATGCCATTCTGCGCGAAGTGTTTACCCAGTGCCTGGGTTGCTGTCAGAAACTGGGGATCGTTACCGGTGCTGGAGCCGCAAAAAACTGCGATTTTCATGATGCTGGTATTTCCTGGTCGATGGTTTTCGGTAGAGCGGCAGAGACCGAACCACTCTGCCACTAATAAAAAAGCCCGGAAGCACAGTGGCTGCCGGGCCTTTATGGGCTCTGCGTTTATTTACGTGCTTAGCCGCACTTGCTGTCGCCACAGGCCAGGCAGGTGGCGCAGCCGTCCATGACAATCACCGCCTTGGTGCTGCACTTGCCGCACATGGTGGCGTTGGCCGGATAATCGTTGCTGGTGTCGTCGTTGGTCGCCGTTTTCTGGCTGGCTTCGAATTCGGCGCGCTTTTCGGCGAGGATGCGCTTGGTGGTTTCACTCATCTCTTCGCTTTCGAGCAGGCCAATGGCCTTCAGGTGCTTCTCGATCACGGCGCCAATCTCGGCGACCAGGGAGGGCATGAATACCCCGCCTTTCTTGAAATAACCGCCGTTCGGGTCGTACACCGAGCGCAGCTCTTCCACCAGGAAGGTCACGTCGCCGCCTTTACGGAACACTGCAGAGACGACACGGGTGAGGGCGATAACCCACTGGAAGTGCTCCATCGACTTGGAGTTGATGAACACTTCGTAGGGCTGGCGGCTCTCGTGGTCCGTGTCCTCGTTGAGGATGATGTCATTAATGGTGATGTACATCGCGTGCTCGGCCACCGGCGGCTTGATCTTGTAGGTCGTGCCCAGCAGGAAGTCCGGCCGTTCGATGTTTTCATTCATCTGAATCGGCTTGTCCGCCTGGCTCTGGGCCGCTGCCTGCTGTTCGGTGGTGTCGTCGGCTTTCTTTACGCGGTAGCCGACAATCTTGTTGCTGATTTTTACTGTCATGTCTGTTGTTCCTGTCTGTCGGTTCCCGGATCAGTACTTGCCGTAGGTGCCTTCTTTGAGCGCGTCGAAGAGGTTGGCGGCGTTATGGATTTCACCGTCGTATTCCACTTCTTCGTTGCCCTTGAGGGTTACCTTACTGCCGTCATCCAGCGTGAATTCATACAGGGTATTCTCCAGGTCCTTCTCCTTGACCAGTACGCCCTGGAAGGCCTCGGGGTTGAAGCGGAAGGTGGTGCAACCCTTCAGGCCCTGGTCGTAGGCGTACAGATAGATGTCCTTGAAGTCCTGGTACGCGAACTCTGTGGGTACGTTGGCGGTCTTGGAGATGGAGGAATCCACCCACTTCTGGGCCGCCGCCTGGATGTCGACGTGCTGGGTCGGGCTTACGTCATCGGTGGTGGTGAAGTACTCCGGCAGTTTCTTGTCTTCATCCTCGGAGAACGGCATGGCACCCGGATTGACCAGGTGACGATAGGCCAGCAGCTCAAAGCTGAAGACGTCCACTTTCTCTTTCGTCTTACGCCCTTCGCGGATAATGTTCCGGGCATAGTGGTGAGAGAAGCTCGGCTCAATGCCGTTACTGGCGTTGTTGGCCAGTGACAGGCTGATGGTGCCGGTTGGCGCAATGGAGGTGTGGTGCGTGAAACGGCCACCCTTTTCAGCCAGTTGGGCCACCAGCTCCGGCTCGACATTGGCGATCTGCTGCATGTAGCGGCTGTACTTGGCGTGCAGGATCTTGCCCTTGAGTTTGTCGCCGATCTTGTAGCCATCCTCGGCCAGTTGTGGGCACTTGGTGATCATCTTTGGAGTGATCTCGAAATCGTCCTCCATGATCGGGGCCACGCCCTTCTCGTCGGCCAGGGCCAGGGACTGACGCCAGCCTTCCACGGCCATTTCCCGGACCACTTCTTCGGTGAATTTCACCGAGTCATCAGAACCGTAGGGCATGCGCAGCATGGCCAGAGTGGATCCGAGGCCCAGAATGCCCATGCCGTGACGGCGTTTGTAGGTGATCTCGTGCTGCTGTTCCGGCAGCGGAAGGCCGTTTACTTCCACCACGTTGTCCAGCATGCGGGTGAAGATGCCGACAACTTTACGGTATTTCTCGTAATTGAAGCTTGCCTTCTCGGTAAACGGATATTCCACGAACTTGGTCAGATTGACCGAGCCCAGCAGGCAACTGCCATAAGGGGGCAGGGGCTGCTCGCCACAGGGGTTGGTGGCCCGGATGTCTTCACAGAACCAGTTGTTGTTCATCTGGTTGACCTTGTCGATCAGGATGAAGCCCGGCTCTGCGTAGTCGTAGGTGCTGGTCATGATGGTGTCCCAGATGAACTGGGCCTTCACCGTCTGATAGATACGGCACGCAACCTTGCCTTCATCATTGACGACATAGCCTTCCTGGACCGGGAAGTCGCGGTACACGAACTGGCTCTCGTCGGTCAGCTCAAGCCCTTCGTCATCGGCTTCTTTCTGGGTGACCGGGAAAGACAGGTGCCAGTCATCACCGTTTTTGACGGCTTCGATGAAGTCTTCGGTGATCAGCAGCGACAGGTTGAACTGGCGCAGCCGACCATCTTCGCGCTTGGCCTGGATGAATTCGATGACGTCCGGGTGATGAACGTCGAACGTTGCCATCTGCGCACCACGACGGCCACCGGCGGAAGACACGGTGAAACACATGCGGTCGAAGATATCCATGAAGGACAGCGGGCCGGACGTGGTTGCACCGGCGCCGGCAACATAGGCACCCCGGGGGCGCAGGGTGGAGAACTCATAACCGATACCACAGCCGGCCTTGAGGGTGAGCCCGGCTTCGTGGTTTTTCTCCAGGATATCGTCCATGGAGTCGTAGACGGTGCCGGAAACGGTACAGTTGATGGTGGACGTCGCCGGCTTGTGGGCTTCGGCTCCGGCATTGGAGGTAATCCGGCCAGCCGGAATGGCGCCGTTCTGCAGAGCCCAGATGAAGTCCTTCATGTGTTTGTTGCGCCCGGACTTGTTTTCCACTTCCGCCAGCGCGCGGGCAACCCGTTCGTAGGTTGCGTTGATATCTGTGTCGACAGGCTCGCCATTCTTGGTCTTCAACTGATATTTGCTGTTCCAGATATCAAGCGATGCTTCCTGCATGGGAATCGTTGTGATCACTGCCTGTGCTTTCGCGTTCATTGCCACCCTCGGTTTCCGGTAAGTCTCAATTTGCCGGCCTGATAGTCAGGGCCGGCGCTTGTCTGGCAAGTCCAGGGACGTGAAACGGCTTAATCCCTAGATGTAGGTCGATTTTGAAAGGAGTATAACAGGATATTGTGTTCTGTGAATAAGAGAGGAACTATTGTTCCGGATTTCCCGGCAAGGAAAATCAATAGAAAATGGCTTGAATTATCTCTACGCCAGAGAAATCAGACCCTTGCCGGGTGCCGGAATGTTCCGGCCCCGGAAGGAAGATTCTGGAAGGAATGATTCAGTCGAGCAGCAGGCTGTCGTCGTCGACACTCAGGCCGCGCTGCTTTTCGAACAGGCCGAGCAGGTCTTTGACTTCCAGGCCCTCGCGGTCCTTGCCAGCGATGTCGAAGACCACCTGGCCCTGGTGCAGCATGACCGTGCGGTCGCCGACTTCCAGAGCCTGTTTCATACTGTGGGTCACCATCAGGGCGGTTAGTTTCTGCTCCGCAATGATCTTTTCGGTGAGTTCCAGTACGAAGTTGGCGGTTTTCGGATCGAGTGCCGCTGTGTGCTCGTCCAGCAGGAGGATGCTGGAGGGCGTCAGGCTGGCCATCAGCAGGCTTACCGCCTGGCGTTGGCCGCCGGACAGCAGGCCCATCTTGTCACCCAGGCGGTCTTCGAGGCCCAGCTTCAGGGACGATAGGCTTTCCTGAAACTGGCCGATGTACTGCTTTTTAACGGCGCTGGTCAGGCCCCGGCGCTGTCCGCGCTTGATGGCCAGAGCCAGGTTTTCCTCGATGGACAGGTTCTCACAGGTCCCGGCCAGTGGATCCTGGAATACCCGGGCGACTCTGGCGGCCCGCTTGTGGGTTGGCAGCCGGGTGACATCCTGGTTATCCACGATGATATTGCCCGAGTCCACAATGACCTCGCCCGACAGGGCGTTCAGGAAGGTGGATTTGCCGGCGCCATTACTGCCGATAACCGTGACAAATTCCCCCTGATTGACGGTCAGGCTCATGCCCCGCAAGGCCGGGTTTTCCAGCGGTGTTCCCTTGCCGAAGGTCAGTCTCAGATCGGTTGCGCTGATCATGCTTTCTCCTCAGGCGCTCTTGCGGGTGAAACGGTTGGCGATCTTGGTGCGCACGCCCGGCAGGACAATCGCCAGGGTGACCAGTACGGCGGTGATCAGGTTCAGATCCTGTGCCCGCAGACCAAGAATGTCGGCGTTGAGGGCGAGAGCGATGGCCAGCCGATAGATAATGGCGCCGACCACACAGGCGAGCAGGGCCCGGACAACGGTGGATGGCGTGATAACGGCCTCCCCGCCGATCAGCGACGCCAGGCCAATCACGATGACGCCGACGCCCATGGTGACGTCTGCCGCGCCCTGGCTCTGGGCAAACAGCGCACCCGCCAGGCCGACCAGACCGTTGGACAGGGCGACACCGAGCACGATCATGCCGCCGGTGGCAATGCCCTGGGCCCGGGCCATACGGGGGTTGGCGCCGGTGGCCCGCATGGCCAGGCCGGTTTCGGACTTCATGAAGCGCCAAAGCAGAATGAGCACGGCAAAGACCACGATAATGAACAGCAGTACCGGAACCTGGTGGAAGGCCAGCCCCAGGTCATACCAGGGGGTGAGAACCGTGTCTTCGGTCAGCAGCGCGACGTTGGGCCGACCCATGATCCGGAGATTCACCGAGTAAAGGGCAATCATGGTCAGGATCGACGCCAGCAGATTCAGGATGTTCAGCTTGACGTTGAGCAGCGCGGTGACCGCACCGGCCACCATGCCGGCCAGTACCGCGCAGCCGGTGGCAATCCAGGGATTCCAGCCGGCGATGATGAGCATGGCGGCGACGGCAGCCCCGAGCGGGAAGCTGCCATCCACCGTCAGGTCGGGGAAATCGAGTACGCGAAACGAGATGTAGATGCCAAAGGCAACCAGGCCGTAGATCAGGCCGGTTTCGAGTGCGCCGTAAAATGCAATTTCACTGAGCATGGGTATTGGTTCACCAAAAAAGAAAAACGGGCGGGCCCTTGTGGGGACCGCCCGTGTTGATCAGGCGTTACTTGTCACTGTTAATGACTTCGTCGGCGTCCTTGATGATGGCATCCGGCAGGGTGATGCCCATACGTTCCGCTGCTTTCGGGTTCACGTACAGGTCCAGTTCGTCCATGGTTTCCACCGGCATATCGGCTGTTGCTGCGCCTTCAAGCACGCGTGCAACCATGGCGCCGGTCTGACGGCCATGCTTGTAGTAGTTGAAGCCCATGGCGGCGACGGCGCCGCGCTCAACGGTGGCGGTGTCAGCCGCGAAGACCGGGATGTCGGCGCGCTCACCGACGGAAATGACGGCTTCGGCCGCGCTGATCACGGTGTTGTCGGTAGTCAGGTAAATGGCATCTGCCTTGCCGACCAGTGAACGGGCCGCGCCCAGAACTTCGGAGGTCTTGGTGGCTGCGCCCTTGACCAGTTCCATATTGCGCTCGGCCAGTCGCTCTTCAAGGAGTTCGATCAGGGCAACGGCGTTGGCTTCGCCCGGGTTGTAAACCGTGCCGATGCGCTTGGCCTCCGGCATTGCCTGTTGGAGCATGTCCAGGTGCTTGTCGATCGGTAGCATGTCACTGACGCCAGTGATATTGGCGCCCGGCTTTTCCCAGCTCTTGACCAGTTTGGCCGCCAGAGGATCGGTGACTGCGGAGAACACCACCGGGATATTGCGGGCGGCGGCGGCGACGGTCTGCGCGGACGGGGTGGCAATGGCGACGATCACATCCGGGTTATCGCCGACGAATTTCCGGGCAATCTGGGATGCGATGGCTGAATTACCCTGAGCCGTTTCGTGCATTACGGTCAGGTTGTCGCCTTCGATGTAACCGCGTTCAGCAAGTTCATCTTTCACGCCTTCGTAAACGGCGTCCAGTGCCGGGTGTTCGACAATCTGGGTAATGGCGACGACTTTCGGTTCGTTCGCCTGCACCAGGCTTGCTGCGGCCAGCAGCGAGGCGCCGAGGAGAGTGCGCAGAGTTTTCTTGGCCATATGCCGGTCTCCGAGTCGATTACTGGTTTTAGCGCCCGTTGAGCCGGGCATGGTAAAACGGGCGGCAAGTTTACCACAGCCTCGGGCCTTACGGGGTAGGGCTGAGGTCAATTCGCTGATGTTCGTTACGCTACCGCTCTGGAGTTGGAGATGGAGCGGCTCATCAACAGGATCGGAACAATGCCGGCGACCACAATAATCAGGGCTGGCAGAGCGCTGTGATAAAGGCGTTCGTCCGAGGCGAACTGGTACACGTAAGTTGCCAGGGTTTCGAAGTTGAAAGGCCTGAGGATCAGGGTGGCTGGCAATTCCTTCATGCAGTCCACGAACACTACCAGGGCTGCGGTCAGCAAGGTGCCGCGCAGCATGGGCAGGTGCACCCGGACCAGGGTTTTGCCCGGCGAGTGTCCCAGCGAACGTGACGCCATATCCATGCTCGGGGTGATTTTCTGCAGCGCGCTTTCGACACTGCCGGCCGACACGGCAAGAAAACGGACCGTGTAAGCGAAGACCAGGGCAAAGGCGGTCCCGCTCAGCAGGAGGCCGGTGCTGATACCGAGCGTATCGCGCATCAGTGAATCCAGCCAGTTGTCAAACCCGGCCAGGGGCACGATCACACCGACCGCCAGCACCGCGCCGGGCATGGCATACCCGAGGCTCGACAGGCGCAGCAGTACCTGCATGCCCCGGGTATTATGGAGCCGGCGACTGTAGGCCAGGGTGACGCCAATGGCCAGCGTGGTCAGTGCTGCCGTTCCGGACAGGAACAGGCTGTTCAGGGTGTTCTGCACGAACTCCGGGTTCCAGCTCTGTTCAAAATACTCCCAGGCGTAGTAGCCCAGGGTGGCACCGGGAATGAGGAAGCCAAAGATCAGCGGCACCGCGCACACGGCCAGGCAGACCATCTGTCTGGGAAAAGACATCGTGAAACGCTGGATCGGGTCCCGGCTGTCCCGGGCGGCGTACTGCTCTTGCCGGCGTCTGGAGTAGCGTTCCAGAGTGACCAGAATCACCACGAACATCAGCATGGTGGTTGCGATCTGGGCCGCGCCCCCGAGGTTGCCAAGGTTCATCCAGGTGTCGAACAGCCCGCGGGTCAGCGTCTGGACGGCAAAGAAGTCAACGGTGCCAAAGTCATTCAGGGTTTCCATCAGGACCAGCGAGAGCCCCACGGCAATGGCGGGGCGGGCGATTGGCAGGACCACCCGGAAAAACGTACTGAGGGCCGAATGGCCCAGGCTGCGGCTGACGGCAAACAGCGAGGGCGACTGCTCCAGGAATGCCGCCCGGGCCAGCAGATAGACATAGGGGTACAGCACCAGGCCGATCATCAGGATGGCGCCTTCCAGGCTCCGGATCTCCGGAAACCAGTACTCGCTGGCATTGGCCCAGCCAAACCAGTCCCGCAGGGCAACCTGAACCGGGCCGGCATAGTCGAGCAGGCTGGTGTAGACATAGGCGATGACATACGCCGGTACCGCAAAAGGCAGCAGCAGTGCCCACTCGAAAAATTTGCGCCCGGGAAAGTCACACATGGTGACAGTCCAGGCAGTGGCCAGACCAATAACCAGGGTGAGAATGCCCACGCCCAGCATCAACTTCAGTGTGGTGGTCAGGTAGCGGGGCAGGGTGGTGTCGATCAGGTGCGGCCAGACATTCTCTTCAGGGAACAGGGCGAGAAACAGCACCGAGAGAACAGGAAGGGCAACGATGGCGGTGGTAATGATGGCGCTGATCAGCCAGCGTTTGGAGGTGCGTTTCGCCAACAGTGGTTGAGATAGCCCCGGGTTGGCGCTGCTAACGACCTCGGTCATGGTGTTCCTGTTCTGAATTTGAAGATGAGAAGGGTTGCGATTCTAGATTCTGGCAAGGCTCCCTGCAATGATCCGGATCAGGAACTTTCCGGAGGAAAAGAGCTAAAGCAGGGGGCCGGCGTCCGGCCCCCGCAGTGGAAGCGACGGATCAGCCGTCGTAATCCACCCGATCAACCAGTTTGACGGCGGCCTCACGGTGATTGGCGATTTCCTGCAGAGACAGGTCGTCAGGATGGATCTCACCCCATTCCGCTACCAGGCCGGTCGGTTTGACGCCCGGGTTGGCCGGGTACTCGGTGTTGGCCTCGGCGTAGATACGCTGGGCTTCCGGTGAGGTCAGAAACTCCATCAGTGCGATCGCCTCATCACGGTTGGGCGCGCTCTTGGTCAGGGAAATGCTGCTGATGTTCACGTGGGTCCCGCGGCCGTCAGCGTTCGGGAAGATCAGGTTGACCTTCTCGGCGGCCGGACGCTGATTTTCGTCCATCAGCATATTGCCGTAGTAGTAGCTGTTACCGATGGCTACGTCGCAGACGCCTTCGGCAATGGCCTTGATCTGGTCCCGGTCACCGCCCTGGGGTTTGCGCGCGAGGTTGTCCTTCAGGCCGCGCAGCCACTCTTCGGTTTCGGCTTCGCCGTGGTGGGCAATCATCGAGGAGATCAGGGCAATATTGTACGGGTGCTTGCCGCTGCGGGTGCAGATGCGGTCATTCCACTTATCGTCGGCGAGTTGCTCATAAGTGGTGATCTCGCCTTCCTCAACCCGCTCCTTGGAGACGTAGATAAGGCGGCCACGGGTGGTCAGCGCGTACCATTTGCCTTCCGGATGGTGGAGGTTTTCAGGGATATTGCCGGTCAGGGTATCGGTTTTGACGCCGGCAACCAGGTCCCGTTCGACCAGTTCATTGACCCGGGAAATATCCACGGTCATCACCACGTCCGCCGGGCTGTTTCGACCCTCCCGCTCCAGTCGTTCTGCCAGCCCCTGTTTGGCAAAGACCACATTGGTTTCAATGCCGGTTTCTTTTTCAAAGGCGTTGAGCAGTGGCTCCAGCAGGTAGGCCTGGCGATAGGAGTAGATGTTGACTTCGCCATCGGCGGAAGCGCTAAGGGGCATGGCGGTCAGTGCCATGGCGGCAGCAGCGGCAATTTTCATGCGCATGGTGCGTGTCCTCACTGTTGGCTTTTCCCTGCAGATCGGTATTGCAGGAAGTTAAAAACAGCAACTATTCTCATTAGTAATTGCCTTGCGGTCAATACTCACCGGAGTCCCCTGCTAAAAATATTGATATGCTGGCCGACAGATAATCATCACGGAAACCATCGGGATATCAGAATATGAGTGGAGCAGACCGGAGGCAGCATCTGCGGACCGCCATGAGTGCGACCATACGTCTGGTGCACGACGAACTGGGGGAGTTCACCTTTTCAACCGCCGATGTGTCGGATGGTGGTCTGTTCATTATCGTCGGTGACCAGGCGTTCGAACCTGCGATCGGGGATCTGGTGACGGTGCAGGTTCAGGGAATGCCGGTACCGGCTCCGATACTGGATATGAAGGTCGTTCGCCGCACCGATGACGGTCTGGGCCTGCGGTTTGAGCTGGACCCGGCGCAAGAGGGCGCAAGCTGACCCTGAATGCCCACCCGGTCACACTGCCCGTGTGATAGGTGTCACAATGCTACATTTCGTTGTTCTTTGATAGATTGCGTTACGCTATGTTGCTGTGTGGTATATTTTTCATACAGAACTGTAATGGCTTCTTGTGGTCCCTCTGGCAGACTGGTTCAGGTCAGATAATCCTGGAATCCGAGGTGCGTCGTGGGTGTTCGACAGCAGAAAATTGCGGTACATGATCTCGAGATCGGCATGTTTGTGTCCGATCTTGATCGGCCGTGGCATGAAACGCCGTTCCCGGTCCAGGGTTTTCACATTCGCTCCCAGGATGACGTCCAGGCTCTGGTGTCCCACTGCCGCTGGGTCATGATTGATGTGGCGGAGAGTCGTGGTTCTCTGTCCCAGGACCCGGTCGCTGGCCGCAATGGTGTTTTTTCCCAGCGTTCCGGGCGGCGCGGCCGGGGAAGGGAGGCGCTGGAGCTTCCGCCGCTTAGTATCCGCGAGCCGGTTGCCTATTCGGAGTCCCGGGTCCCGCTGCAGAAAGAGCTCAAAGCGTCGAAACGGCTGCTGGCTGACGCGGAGCAGGCACTGGGCCAGACCTTCAGGTCCCTTGATTCGGAACAGGGGCCGGATTTCCGCCCTGCGGCTGCGATCACGCGCAGAATGGCAGCCAGTGTGATTCGCCAGCCCAACGCATTGCTCTGGCTGAGCCGTACCCGCCAATACGACGATTTTGTCTACCGACATGCCCTGAACACCGCCGTGTGGGCGATGGTCTGCGGGCGCCAACTGGGGCTTAATGAAGAGCTGCTCAATCATCTGGGGATGGGATGCCTGTTGTCACAGGTCGGTAAGACGGCGCTGCCCAGAGAGTTGCTGGCCCGTGAGCATCAGTTGTCACCGGAGGACTTTGCGACCTATCGCGGGTACGTTGGGCGGGGTGTCGATATGCTTGCCCAATCGGGATTGCCGAGGGCGGTGATGACGGTTGTCCAGTACCACCGTGAGCGGCATAACGGATCGGGCTTTCCCAAGGGCGTTCGGGGTGACCGAATTCCTCTGCTGGCGAAAGTCGCCGGCATTGCCGAGTTTTTCGAATCCGTTATCACACCGAGAGGGGAGCATAAGCCGCTGACCCCTGCGCGCGCTGTTTCCATGCTTTATGAGATGCGCAATATCGAGTTTCAGGAGGACCTGGTGGAGAGCTTTATCCAGTCCATCGGCGTCTATCCCACCGGATCGCTGGTCGAGCTCTCGGATGGCCAGCGCGGCGTCGTGGTTTCACATTCGCCCGAGCGCCGGTTGATGCCCCGTGTGATGGTCATGCAGGGAGCAGATCGCCAGCCTCTTAAGGCCGCCCGGGTGATTGATCTGGTCCGTTTCAATCAATCCCGGGGCAGCGGTGACGCGCTGACCGTGCGTGATTGCCTTCCCTACGGAACTGACGGGCTGGACCCTGAACATTTCGATGTGACAGGCGGCGAATCCCGCTGGTCCCTGGGACGGCTTATCGGTCGCTGACGGACCCCGTGTTTTCTCTGCACCCCTTGAAATTCCCCACCTGCGCCGCAATTACTTAGCGCTCTACGTATATCGTCCGTCATCAGGGCGGGCGCCTCGTCTTTTCAATACGGTACGTTTTATGACCCACGCACTCGAAATCGAGGGGCTGACGAAGACCTATTCCGATGGTTTTCGGGCCCTCAGAGGGATCAATCTGAACGTCAGGGAAGGGGATTTTTTTGCCCTGCTGGGCCCCAATGGTGCCGGCAAGTCCACAACACTGGGGATCGTCTGTTCTCTGGTTAACAAGAGTGATGGCCGGGTATCGGTTTTCGGTCATGACATCGATACGGATCTGGCCGGTGCCAAGCTGAACCTGGGTGTTGTGCCCCAGGAATTCAATTTTAACCAGTTCGAGAAAGTGCTGGATATCGTGACCACCCAGGCCGGTTACTATGGAATCTCTCTGAAGAAAGCGCGCCAGTCTGCTGAAAAATATCTGAAAAAGCTTGGGTTGTGGGAGAAGCGGGATTCCCCCGCCCGGATGCTATCCGGGGGCATGAAGCGCCGCCTGATGATCGCCCGGGCGCTGGTGCATGAGCCCCGTCTGCTGATTCTGGATGAGCCGACGGCCGGGGTGGATATTGAACTCCGGCGCTCCATGTGGGATTTCCTCGAAGAAATGAACCGCCAGGGAACCACCATTATCCTGACCACCCATTACCTTGAGGAAGCCGAGGCCATGTGCCGTAACATCGCCATTATCGATCATGGCGAAATCATCCGGCACACCAGCAAGCGCGATCTGCTCAAGCAACTGAGCGTGGAGACCTTTCTGCTGGACACCGAAGAGCCACTGGAGTCAGCACCGAGCCTGGATGGATTCAACTGCAAACTGGACAGCGAAGGGAGCCTGGAGGTGGAGGTGTCCAAGGGCACCGGTCTCAATTCCCTGTTTATGGAACTGGAGAAGCAGGGGATCAAGGTTGTCAGCATGCGAACCAAGGCCAACCGGCTTGAAGAACTGTTTGTCCGCATGGTTGAAGACAATGCCCAGGATGCCGGCAAGGTCGGGGAGGTGATGGCATGAACCTGCAGGGACTCTGGGTTGCGTTCACCACTATCATCGTCCGGGAGGTCCGCCGGTTCACTCGGATCTGGCCACAGACGCTGCTGCCGCCAGCTGTGACAATGACCCTGTATTTCATCATTTTCGGTAACCTGATTGGCTCCCGGATTGGTGAAATGGGCGGGTACGACTACATGCAGTTTATCGTGCCGGGACTGATCATGATGTCGGTGATCACCAACTCCTATTCCAATGTGGTCTCTTCGTTCTTCTCAATGAAGTTCCAGCGCAGTATTGAGGAGTTGCTGGTGTCGCCGGTGCCCAACTGGATCATTCTGGCCGGGTATGTGGCTGGAGGGATGGCCCGTGGCCTGAGCATCGGCTTGATTGTGACCGTTGTGTCGCTGGCGTTCACGCACCTGTCGATCCACAACCTGCCGATGGTGGTGATCACGGTATTCCTGACCTCGGCGCTGTTCTCCCTGGGTGGCTTTATCAATGCCATGCTGGCCACCAAGTTCGATGACATCTCCATCGTGCCCACATTTGTGCTGACACCGCTCACCTACCTGGGCGGCGTGTTTTACAGCATCCAGTTGCTGCCGGATTTCTGGCAGGGTGTCTCTATGGCCAACCCGATTCTGTATATGGTGAACGGGTTCCGCTACGGGATCCTGGGAGTCTCTGACGTTAATCCTTTCGTATCTCTTGGTATGATTCTGGTTTTCATTACCATCCTCACGGCCATCTCCCTTCGGATGCTGGCCCGGGGTAAGGGTATTCGTCACTGACTTCGGATTTGCAGGAATCGTTTATGGCTTTGGAAAAAGCACCACTGGGTAAGGCCAGTGACTACCCGGATGAGTACGATCCGTCACTGCTGTTTCCCGTGCCGCGGGAGGAGAACCGTCGGCGCATCGGGTTGACGGATGGCCGCTGGCCCTGGTTTGGTGAGGATCTGTGGCAGGCCTGGGAGGTCTCCTGGCTCAGGCATGGCGGCGTTCCGGCTGTGGCCTGGGCGGAAATCCGGTTCCCGGCGGCGTCCCCGGCGATCATTGAGAGCAAGTCGCTCAAGCTGTACCTGAACTCGCTGAATCAGTCGGTGTTCTCATCGCCGGAACTGCTGCGGGAAACGATCGAGTCGGATCTCTCCACCGCCTGTGGCGCTGCTGTCCATGTCACAATGCGAAGCGTGGATGAGCCGTCACCCGCGGTGGGCCGGCCAGAGGGTTATGAGCTGATCGATAACGAGACCGTCAGTGATGTGGTCTACGAGTATGCCCCCGAGTCACTGACCACGGGCGATGAAGTGGTGACGGAGCAGTTGTGCTCCCACCTGCTTAAAAGCAATTGCCCGGTGACTGGCCAGCCTGACTGGGGAACCGTCCTGATCCGGTATTCCGGACCGAAAATCGACCGTGCCGGACTGCTGCGGTACATCGTTGGCTTTCGTCAGAAGCAGGATTTCCATGAGCACTGCGTGGAAACCCTGTTCACCGACCTGATGAGCCGATGCCAGCCACAGAGTCTGATGGTCTGTGCCCGTTACACTCGAAGGGGCGGGTTGGACATCAATCCCTGGCGAAGCACCAGTGCCGATGATGGGCCGGGGCCACGTCTTACGCGGCAGTAACTGCCGCGCGGTTTATCGTGCAAAGGGGAGAGCCTATGAGTTCCATTACCCGTTTTCTGCTGGACCGGTCATCCGAGACCCGGCTGGAAGGCCCGGCTCCCGGCTGGAATGAGCTTGAGCAGGCGTTCCGCTGTGCCGCCAGGGCGCCGGACCACGCCTTACTGCGGCCCTGGCGATACCTCGTGGTGGAAGGTGAAAAACGGGCGGCTCTGGGCGAGTTGTTCGCCCAGGCCTGCGGCCCCGACGCCTCGGATAAGGAAAGGGAAAAAGCCCGCAACGCGCCCTTCAGGGCGCCGATGGTCATTGTCGGCATCGCCAGCCCCTCGGTACACCCGAAAGTACCGGAGGTGGAGCAGGTTCTGTCAGCAGGCAGTGGCCTGATGCTGCTTTCGCTGGCGCTGAATGACGCGGGTTATGGAACTATGTGGCGCACGGGCGCAGTAGCCTACTCTGAAGCTGTCAAAACCGGTCTAGGACTGGCTGAAACAGAAAGCATTGTCGGTTTTCTCTACACGGGGTCGGTCGCCATGGAAAAGCCGGCCGTACCACGGCCTGAGCCAGGCGAATTCGTAGCCTGGTGGCCGGGGGACGAATAGGCGGGGAAAGCTCTTGCCGCTCCCGCGCGGCCCCGTCATTTCTGTGCCGCCTGTTTATTGAACAAACCCTCCCTGAGCCCGCATCACTGCGGGCTTTTTCTATTCTGGCACTGTCCTTGCATTTTCTCTGGCAGAACGCAAAAGCGGCAAAACCGGGCCAACCCCCGGTGCCCTTGCAGATTTCCGGAGGCAGTGATGGCAATTTCATTCGACAACGCACTGGGCGTACATGAGCAGGCGCTGCAGGCCCGTGTTAAACGCGCCGAAGTGCTGGCCAACAACCTGGCCAACGCAGATACCCCGGGCTTCAAGGCCCGTGATATCGATTTCCAGGCAATGATGCAGAAGGCCCAGCAGGAGCAGTCCGGTTTCGAGATGAGCCGGACCAACAGTGGTCATATGGATGCATCAAGCCCGGGTGCTGATGGCGAGTTGCTGTATCGCACTCCGAACCAGCCCTCTATTGATGGCAACACCGTGGAGACCCAGGCTGAACAGAGCCGGTTCATGCGCAACGCGATGGATTATCAGGCCAGTTTCCAGTTTCTGAGCAGCAAGTTTTCCGGGCTGACCAAGGCGCTGAAAGGCGAGTAAGTCACGGACCACTGATTTCCAGAGGAGAGTGTCATGTCACTGGGTAATATTTTCGACATCGCGGGTTCCGGCATGACTGCGCAGTCTCTGCGCCTGAATACCACCGCCTCAAACATTGCCAACGCGGAAACCGCCAGTTCCAGCGTTGAAGGTACTTACCGGGCGCGCAAGCCGGTGTTTGCCGCCATTCAGCAGTCGATGCTGAATCCGGGTCAGCAGGGCTTCCCGACCACCGGAAGCCAGGAGCAGGGTACCGGCGTGCGTGTTGAAGGCATCGTGGAGAGCGACGCCGAGCTTCAGATGCGTTACCAGCCGGAGCATCCGGCTGCCAATGAAGATGGCTACGTGTATTACCCGAATGTGAACGTGGTGGAAGAGATGGCCGACATGATGTCGTCATCCAGAAGCTTCCAGATGAATGTGGACGTGATGAACACCACCAAGTCCATGATGCAGCGAATTCTGACACTGGGTCAGCAGTAACAGGTTAGGAGACAGACATGAGCGCAGTGAATTCCTCAGCAGCCTCGGACGTACTGAGCCAGTATCAGATCCAGCAGGAAAAACAGTCTGGCGGCAGTAATGAGCTGGGCAGAGATGCCTTCATGGAGTTGATGCTGGCCCAGATGAAAAACCAGGACCCGCTCAAGCCCCAGGAGAACGGGGACTTTGTGGCCCAGCTGGCGCAGTTCAGCTCGCTTGAACAAATGGAGAACCTGTCCGGCACGGTCGACGATGTTGCCAGTCAGTTCCGGTCCAGCCAGGCGCTGCAGGCCTCTGCCATGGTTGGCAAGAGTGTGCTGGCCCCCTCCAACGTCGGCATCCTTGGCAGTGACGGCCAACTGTCCGGCACGGTCGAAGTGCCGGCCTCCACCGGTGGCCTCCGGGTATCGGTAATGAATCAGTCCGGGGAACTGGTGCGCCAGATCGATATGGGCAGCAGTGAAGCCGGCATTGCTTCATTCGAATGGGATGGCAAGGACGGCAACGGCAATTCCTTGCCGCCGGGGGCGTATGTGATCAAAGCGGAGGGCTCCTATCCCTCCGGCACGGAGCAGCTTTCAACCATGGTCAGTGCGAACGTGGACAGTGTGTCGCTGGGGCAGGGTGGATCCATCACCCTGAACCTGGCTGGCCTGGGGTCCCTGCCGCTTTCCGAAGTTAAACAGATTAATTGAACCGGTGTCAGACCAGGAGGTAACACGTCATGGCATTTAATACAGGGTTAAGTGGTCTTCGGGCCGCCCAGGTGGATCTGGACGTCACCGGTAACAACATCGCCAACGCCAGTACCGTGGGCTTCAAAAGCAGCCGCGCCCAGTTTGGTGATCTCTACGCCAACGGTTTCCTGAGCTCCGGTAGCAACCCGGTTGGTGACGGCGTCACCGTTCAGGATATCCAGCAGCAGTTCGGCCAGGGCAACATCAGTTTCACCGACAACGGCCTGGATATGGCCATTGATGGTGACGGGTTCTTTGTATTGAGTGATGGTGGTGAGACCCGTTATTCAAGGGCCGGTGAGTTCGGTATCGATAAAGACGGTTTCGTGGTGAACAACCAGAACATGAAGGTTCAGGGGTACCAGGCCGATGCCGACGGCAATATCTCCGGCGTGCGTGGGGACATGCAGATCCAGACCGATAATCTGGCGCCCCGTCGGACTACCAATTTGCTTACGGATGTGAATCTGGATTCTAGAGAGTCGGTCCTCGAACAAAGGATCCGTAGTTGGGATGACTTGACAGTCGACCAGTTTGCTGATGGGGAAAGCATTACCTTTGATGTTAACGGCCAGCTTAATGAAGTGACCTTTGATTCGACGGATTCGGTCGATGACATTGTCAATAAGCTCCAATCGGTTTCTGGTGTGAACGCGTCTGCATCCACCTCCTTTGCTGTTGGAGATATGGCAGGCGCCGATTTTGGGTCTTTCGAGCTCTACGTTGGTGATGAGACCAGCCCGAGAGCTATTGATCTGGACGGTGTTAGTGACGTTGACGAGTTGGCGGCTAAAATCCGCCAACAAAGCGATAACTCCATCTCCGCAGATGTTACCGACGGTGGTGAACTGGTTATTACTCACAATTCTGGTGAGAGCCTGAACGTACAGTATGACGATACAGGGGGCACTCCGGTTTTTGATGAAACTGAACAGGGTGTGGTGTCAATAACTACGGACCGGAGCGTTACCGACATGGAGTCTTCGGTAACGGCCATTGAAGATGCCTATGTTGGTGGTGATGTTGAACCGGTCAACGCGTTCAACCCTGAGGATCAGCGCACCTATAACCATGCCACCTCCACAACCATTTACGACAGCCTGGGTAATTCCCACGAACTGACGCAGTTTTTCGTGAAAGAGCCTTCCCCTGGTAACGGTGTAGGTGAAAGTCAGTGGTCAGTGTATATGGAAATTGATGGTGAGTTGGTGGGTGGGACCGATGAGGATCCGTACACCGCAACCTTCAGTGAGAGTGGTGAGCTTAAATCAATCCGGGATCAGAACGGAGATGTTTCCTCGTTGGGCGAAATTGTCATTGATGACTGGGTGCCCAAAGACCCTAATGGCGACCCCAATGGTGCAGAAGGTCCTCCTGCTCTGGGTCCGGGTGAAGAAGTGCCTTCACCTATTCCGGAGGATGGAGAATATGGCTCCGCTTTCGTTGTTGATCTAAGTGATTCGACCCAATATGGCGCCGCCTTTGGTGTGAACGATCAGCAACAAAACGGCTACACGACCGGCCGATTGTCTGGTCTGGATGTGTCCGATGAGGGCGTCATCTTTGCCCGCTACACCAATGGTCAGTCCAACGAGCTGGGCCAGGTGGCCCTGGCGACTTTCCAGAACACCGACGGTCTGTCGCCGGTAGGCGATACCGCCTGGGTGGAAACCTTTGAGTCTGGCCAGCCGGTTATCGGCAAGCCAGGCACCGGAACCCTGGGCTCTATTGCGGCCAGTTCCGTGGAAGAGTCGAATGTGGACCTCTCCGAAGAGCTGGTCAACCTGATCATTGCCCAGCGCAACTACCAGGCCAATGCCAAGACCATTGAAACCTCCGATGCAGTCACCCAGACCATCATCAACCTCCGCTAATAACCCCTCCATGTGAACATGGCACGACTCCTGCAAGAAGACTGGAAACAGTCAAAATTCCGGCAGGAGTTTGCCCATGGACAAAGCTCTCTACATTGGGATGTCTGGCGCCAAGCAGAACATGATGGCCCAGCGTGCCCATGCCAATAACCTGGCGAACGTCAGCACCACCGGCTTCAAGAAGGATTTTGCCCAGGCCCGCAGTATGCCGGTGTTCGGCGAGCACCATCCCACACGCGCCTACGCCATGACCGAGCGCCCCGGCACCGATCTGTCCGCCGGTGCGCTTATGGAAACCGGCCGCAAGCTGGATGTAGCGATGGAAGGTGATGGCTGGCTGGCCGTACAGAACAACCAGGGCGAGGAAGTCTTTACCCGCAGCGGCAGCCTGCAGATGGATGTCAACGGCATGCTTCGCCTCGCCAGTGGCGAGATGGTGATGGGTAACGGTGGCCCGGTGGCGCTGCCGCCCTATGACAACGTCCAGATCGGCGCCGACGGCACCATCTCCATCGTGCCGGTGGGTGGCCCTCCGGATCAGTTGGTGGAAGTGGATCGCCTGAAACTGGTGAACCCGCCGGCGGATGCGCTGGAGAAAGGGCTGGACGGCTTTATGCGCCGCAAACCCGATCAGGCGATTGATGGCGGTGAGCCGCCGGATGCCAACATGCGTGTGGCGACCGGGTTTCTGGAAAGCTCCAACGTCAATGCGGTGGAAGAAATGATTTCAAACCTTCAACTGTCCCGTCAGTACGAGATGCAGGTGAAGGTGATGTCCACCGCGAATCAGAATTCCGAGGCGGCGGCACGACTGTTGCAGAACCTCTGATAACACAGGTCCAGACAGGCCGGCTGCCTGACAAGCGGCAAAGATTCGCCGCAGCAGGGGCAGAAGGCAAGGAGTAAGACAATGCATCCAGCACTTTGGGTCAGTAAAACCGGGTTGAGTGCCCAGGACACCAAGATGTCCACCATCTCAAACAACCTGGCAAACGTGAACACCACCGGCTTCAAGCGGGATCGGGCGGTGTTCCAGGATCTGCTGTATCAGATCAACCGTCAGCCTGGCGGCATGAGTACCGAGAACACTGAAGTGCCTTCGGGGCTTCAGCTGGGTACCGGTGTCCGTGTCGTCGGAACCGCCAAGCAGTTCACCCAGGGCAATCTGCAGATCACCGAACAGCCCCTGGATATGGCCGTGGATGGTCGGGGGTTCTTCCAGATCGAAATGCCGGATGGCCAGATTGCCTACACCCGCGATGGTCAGTTCCAGCTAAATGCGGATGGCGATGTGGTGACCCCGGATGGATATCCGCTCGAGCCCAACATCAACGTGCCGGAGAACGCCACCAATATCACCATCGGCGGTGATGGCACCGTGACCGCGGTCGTGGATGATCAGTCGGCACCGGTCAACCTTGGGCAGGTGACCCTGGTGGATTTCATCAATCCACAGGGGCTGCAGGCCATTGGCAACAACCTGTTCAAGGCCACCAACTCCAGCGGTGATCCGGCCGAAGGGGAACCGGGACTGGCCGGCCTGGGCAGCATTGAACAGGGCACCATTGAATCATCCAACGTGGAAGTGGTGGAAGAGCTGGTGAATATGATCACCACCCAGCGGGCCTATGAAATGAACTCAAAGGTCGTGTCCACGACCGACCAGATGCTGCAGTTCATTACCAACAACATCGGATAAGCCATGAAACGCCTTCTTCAAACCATCATCGCTGAACGACGCGCCACCCTGGCACTGGTTGGGGTGATGGCCCTGTTGCAGGGCTGCACGGCGCTGAACCGGGAGCGTCCGGAGCCGGGCGATCCGGCCTATGCGCCGGTGCGGGCACAGTCCATGATGCAGCGTGACCCGGATTCCGGCGCTATCTTCCAGGTGTCCCGGAACTACAACCTCTACGGTGACACCAAGGCGCTGAACGTCGGTGACATCCTGACCATCGAGCTGCAGGAATCCACCAGCGCCAGCAAAAACGCCGAGACCAGCATCACCAAAGACAATGAAATCGGGATTCCCGAGCCGAGTATCTTTGGCAAGGCCAACATCGGCCTGAATGCCTCCGCCAACTTCGAGCGGGATTTCGAAGGCACGGCGGAAGCGGACCAGAGTAATAGTCTGGCCGGCAGCATCACCGTGACCGTGGTAGAAGTGCTGCCCAACGGCGTACTACGCGTACGCGGCGAGAAATGGCTGTCGCTGACGAACGGCGACGAGTATATCCGCATGACCGGACTGGTCCGGCCCCAGGATATCCAGCCCAACAACGTGGTGGCTTCCAACCGGATCGCCGATGCACGCTTTGCCTATGGCGGCACCGGTGACTTTGACCAGGCCAACCAGATGGGTTGGCTGGGGCGCTTCTTCAACAGTGAGTGGTGGCCGCTATGATCCGCAGATTCCTTGCCCTTTGCGTAATGCTGGCGGTGTGCGCCGCACCGGTTATGGCTGATCGTCTGAAAGACATGGCCAAGGTCAAGGGTGTGCGTAACAACCAACTGGTCGGGTACGGCCTGGTGGTGGGCCTGGATGGCACCGGCGACAGCGCGCCTTTTACCAACCAGACCTTCCGCAACATGATGAACCAGTTCGGCATTACCCTGCCGGAGGGCGTAAACCCGAACCTGGCCAATGTTGCCGCCGTGACCGTCAGTGCGACCCTGCCGGCATTTGCCAAGTCCGGACAGGAAATCGACATTACGGTCTCTTCCATGGGCAACGCCGACAGCCTGCGCGGCGGCACCCTGCTGATGACACCACTGAAAGGCGCGGATGGCCAGATATACGCCATGGCCCAGGGCAGCCTGGTGGTTGGCGGGTTTGGTGCCGGCGGACAGGATGGCTCCCGGATCACGGTCAACGTGCCCAGTGTCGGCCGTATTCCCAATGGCGCGACCATTGAGCGCGAGGTGGAATCCCCGTTCACTCGTGGCGATACCATCACGTTTAACCTGATGAGCCCGGATTTCACCACTGCCCGTCGCGTGGTTGAGGCCATCAATGAGCGCCTGGGTCCGGATATGGCCTATGCCCACGATGCCACCTCGGTTTCCGTGCGCGCCCCAAGGGATCCTTCCCAGCGGGTGAGCTTCCTGTCGATTCTTGAAAACATCGAGGTGAATCCGGCGGAATCTTCCGCGCGGGTGGTGATCAACAGCCGTACCGGCACCATTGTGGTCGGCCAGAATGTGAAGGTCAGCCCGGCCGCTATTACCCATGGCAACCTGACCGTGACCATTCAGGAAAACCCGGAGGTTGAGCAGCCGAACCCGTTCACTGACGGTGAAACCGCCGTCGAGCCGAATACCCAGATTGCCGTCACCGAAGACCCGGCGCGCATGTTCCAGTTTGGCCCCGCCACCACCCTGAACGAGATCGTTCAGGCGGTGAATCAGGTGGGCGCGGCACCAGGGGATGTGATGGCGGTTCTGGAAGCCCTGAAACAGGCTGGCGCCCTTCGCGCCGAACTGATTGTGATCTAGGTGTGACCATGCAGGACTATCGTCTCCAACAGGCCCAGGTCTATACCGATCTTAACGGGCTGAACGCCATCAAAACCGAGGCTCGCACCGATAAGCGGGCAGCCCTCGAGCAGGTGGCCAAACAGTTCGAGAGTCTTTTCCTGCAGGAAATGCTGAAATCAATGCGCAAGGCCGGCGAGGTATTCGAGGAAGGCAACTACCTGAGCGGTGGCAATGAGAGCAAAACCTATCGGGATATGTTTGACAGTCAGATCAGTCTGAGCATGACCAGTGGCACTGGTACCGGCCTGGCTGAAGCGTTGGTCCGCCAATTGAGCCGCCAGATATCGGGCATGGACAGCAGCGGTGAGAAGCTGGCCGGCCACAAGTCCGATATTGCCGACTACGACCGCAGTCTGCCGGCCCTGTCGCGGGATCTGCCGCAACAGCTGGCGGAGGTGAAAGACCTGGCATCGGCCGTGGTGCCGGGTGACAGCGGTGGGGCAGGTGAATCCATGCCGGCCCGGTTCGAGTCTCCGGAGCATTTTGTCTCTGAGCTGATGCCGGTTGCCCAACAGGTTGCCCGGGAAAGCGGTGTTGATCCCCGTCTGATGGTGGCCCAGGCCGCTCTGGAAACCGGCTGGGGCCAGCATATGATCGAAGGGGATGCCAATGAACCGAGCTTCAACCTGTTTGGCATCAAGGCGGACAGCCGCTGGAGCGGTGAGGCGGTTCGCATCACCACCACCGAATTCCGGGACGGTGTTCCGATGAAGGAGCAGGCGGATTTCCGCGCCTATCCCGATTACGAGTCCAGTTTCCGGGACTATGTGAACTTCCTGAATGACAACCCGAGGTATCGGGATGTGTTGTCCTCTGCGGACAAGCCCGAGGAATTTGCCGAGAAACTTCAGGAAGCAGGATACGCTACGGACCCTGAGTATGGTTCCAAGATCCGCAGCATCATGAACCGCGACACGCTGATGAACCTGTCCATGCGTGACGCGGGTGTTGAGGAGTAACAGGTTATGGCTGGATTGATTGGAATAGGTCTGACCGGGGTGCTGGGCAACCAGGCAGCCCTGAATACAACGGCCAACAACATTACCAATGCCAATACGCCGGGCTACAGCCGCCAGGAAGTGCAGTTTGAAACCCTGCCGGGCCAGCGCACCGGGGCAGGTACGATCGGCAGTGGTGTGTCCATCTCGAATATCCGTCGGCTGGCGAATGAATATCTGACCCAGCAACTGCGCGAGGATTCCACCCTGTTTGGCGAGCAGGAGGCTCTGAACTCCGAACTCAGCCGCCTGGATAACCTCCTGGGTGGCGACGATACCGGTCTGAATAATGCCCTGAACAACTTTTTCGCGGCCATGCAGAATGCCGCCGAAGATCCCACGTCGCTACCGCAACGTCAGGTGGTGCTCAGTGAAGGCCAGCAGGTGGTCAACCGGTTCCAGAGCCTGAACGAGGAACTGATCCAGCAGCGTGAATCGGTGAAGACCCAGATGCAGCAGGGGGTAAAGGACGCCAACTCCCTTCTGAACAGCATTGCCGACCTTAACCGCTCGATTTCTGAATCGCCGGGCATTGCCCAGGGCAAAATGCCACTGGAGTTGATGGACCAGCGCGATCAGAAGCTCAAGGAACTGTCTGAGCTGGTCAGCATTCGTGTGTCGGAAACCGATGGCAGTCAGGTGAATGTCTCCCTGTCCAACGGGTTGGCTCTGGTGACGGGCGGTAACTCTGCCGAATTCGGCACACGTACCAGCGCCGAAGATCCGACACGGCTGGAGTTCACGCTTCAGAGCTCTGGGCGCACCCTGCTGATCGATGATCAGATCCAGGGCGGCAAACTTGGTGGCCTGCGCCGTTTCGATGAAGAAGCGTTGCGCCCGGCGTTTGATGAGTTGGGCCGCCTGGCCATTGCGCTGTCTGCCTCGATCAACCACCAGCATGAAATCGGGATGGACCTGGAAGGTGACCTGGGTGGCAACTTCTTTACCGACATCAACACCCAGGCGGCGGAACGCAGCCGGGTGGTTCCCAATGCGAATAATGCCGACCCCCAGAATGCCCAGTTGGCCGTGGAAATTACCGACAGCACCGAGTTGCCGGCGGGTACCTGGTCCCTGCAGTTCGGTGGTGATGGTCGCAACTTCGAGCTGATTGATACCCAGACCGGCGAAACGGTCCGGCAGGGGCGCCTGCCGGATCCGGTCCAGTCCGAGATTTCCATGCCCGGTTTCAATATCCGGGTGGAAGGTGGCGATTTTAACGCCGGCGACAAGTACCTGATCCAGCCCAGCCGGAATGCGGCGGAAAACATTGGCATGAATATCCTCCGGGAGGAGGACCTGGCCTTTGCCAGCCCGATCCGTGCCGCAGAGGGCGGTACCGATCCGTCTACAGGTACCACCCGGGATGAAAACCTGGGCACCGCCCAGATCAATCAGGGCAAAATGCTCAATGTCCGGAACCCGAATACCAACAGTCTGCTGGAAGGTTTCCGGAACGCTGGCGAGTTGGCCAATGGTCCACTGAGTATTGTGTTCGGGGCCGAGACAGCCAGCGGCATCCAGTACGATATCTACGAGGATGGCAACCCAACGCCGATCATCTCCGGTAACGACTACGATCCCCAGAAGATCAACACCTTCTTCAGTGGTGACCCGTCGGATCCGGAATATCAGGGCTATCAGTTCGAACTGACCGGTAAGCCCGCAGAAGGTGACATGTTCACCATCCAGTACAACGACAACGGGGTATCGGACAACCGGAACGCCGAGTTGCTGGCGGCCCTCGGGACCGCCAATACCATGAACGGCGGCAGCCAGAACTTTACCGAAGGTTATGCCGGGCTGGTTGAGGATATTGGGGTGAAAACCCGTCAGAGCCAGTTGGATAAGGAGGCCGGCTCGACACTGCTGGAGCAGTCCGAGAATCAGCGCGAGTCCGTGTCCGGGGTCAACCTGGACGAGGAAGCCGGCAAGCTGATCCAGTATCAGGCCGCCTATAACGCATCGTCCCAGGTGATGTCCGTCGCTCAGGACCTGTTCAACACCTTGTTGCAGAGCTTCCGGTAAGGGGAGGTAACCGATCATGATCCGGATTTCATCACAGCAAATTTTTTCCGGCGGTATTAACCGGTTGCAGGGCATCAACACCGAGTTGCTGGAGACCCAGCAGCAGATTTCCACCGGCAAGAAGGTAAACAAGCCCTCCGATGACCCGGTGGCGGCCGCCCGTATTCTGAAACTGGACCAGGAACTCCGCCGCGTTGAAACCTACGAGCGCAACGCCAACCTCGCAGATAACCGGCTGAAGCAGGAAGAGAGTGCCCTTGCCAGCTCGGTGGATATCATCCAGCGGGTGCGGGAACTTGCGGTGCAGGCCGGTAGTGGCACGCTCTCGCCCAATGATCGCGAGTCGATAGCCGCCGAGCTTGAAGAGCGTTTGGGGCAACTGGCCAACATCGTCAACACCCGGGATGCCTCCGGCGAATATATTTTCAGCGGTTTCCAGGGCCAGACGCCGGCGTTTGCGCGGGATGGGGCCGGTGACTGGAAGTACCAGGGTGACGAGGGTCAGCGGGTTCTGGAAATCGACGATGGCGTCACCGTGCCGATCAGTGATCACGGCAAGGGGATTTTCGTCAATATACCCAAGGCGATATCCGTCAAGGACACGGATGACGGCACCGGGTCCGGCACGCCGGCCCAGGGCTATATATCCGGTCTGGAGCTGGTGGCGCCCAAGGATCTGACCGATGCCTTCAGTGGTGCCACCCCGGCCGTGCCGGACGACATCACCATTTCTGTGGTCAACGACACGGGGGAACTGTCGATCACCGGGCCGGGAGGCACTCCGGATCTGACCCCGACGCCACCGCCAACGGTCGGCGAGGAATTCCAGGTGGCCGGCATCAAGATGACGGTCAACGACGGGGCGTTCGATACGGTATCGGGTACCGGCGATTCCTTTACTCTGGGGATCAGCGACCGGCAATCGGTGTTCGGTACCATTGAAAACCTCATTGATGGTCTTCAGGGGATTGCCAAGGGAACGCCGAAAGGCGATGCGGAATATGATGCGTTGATTGCCGAGTCCCTGATCAATCTGGACAACGCCCAGGAATCCCTGACCCTCAAGCAGACCGAGCTGGGCGGCCGGTTGAATGCGGTGGAATCCACCACGGCGTTTCTTGAGGATTCCGGCCTGTACACCCAGGAGATCCGCTCCCAGTTGCAGGATGTGGATTACGCCGAGGCGATCAGTAACCTGAGCTTCCAGAGCTTTGTGCTGCAGGCAGCTCAGCAGTCGTTCGCCCAGGTATCCAGGCTGTCACTGTTCGACCGCCTCTAATTGGCTGAGAGGGCGGGTGATTTCGCCCTCCGGCCGGGTTGCTTTCAGTGGCAGGCTCAGTATAATCCCTCGCACTCTCCGATGGCGGCGTGGTGAAATTGGTAGACACGACGGATTCAAAATCCGTTGGGGTAAAACCCGTGGCGGTTCGAGTCCGCCCGCCGCTACCACTTATTCGGCCGCTTCCCGCGGCGCCTTGATTAACCCGGGCCATGAACGTCTCCGATTTCGATTTTGACCTCCCGGACGAGCTGATCGCCCGTTACCCCCTGGAGCAGCGCAGCGCGTCCCGACTCCTGAATCTGGATGGCATTTCCGGTCAGATACGGCACCTTTCGTTTACCGACCTCCCGGATCTGCTGGAGCCTGGCGATCTGCTGGTGTTCAACAATACCCGCGTTATTCCCGCCCGCCTGTTTGGTCGCAAGGAAACCGGCGGCCAGGTGGAGATTCTGGTGGAACGTCTGCAGGGGGAGCAGGAATTCCTCGCCCATACCCGCGCCTCGAAGTCCCCTAAAGACGGGCAGCTTGTCCTGCTTGAAGATGGCACCCAGTTGCGGATGGTCGGCCGTGAAGATGCTCTGTTCCGGTTTGTGCTTGAGGGTTCCGAAGCGGTACTCGACATGCTTGAGCGCATCGGTCACATGCCTTTGCCTCCTTATATGGAGCGGGAAGACGAACTCACCGACCGGGAGCGCTACCAGACGGTCTACGCCCGTGAAGCCGGTGCCGTTGCAGCACCGACGGCGGGGCTGCATTTCGATGACGGGCTCCTTCAGACGCTGGGTGAGCGGGGTGTGGAGTTTGCCTATGTGACCCTGCATGTGGGCGCGGGCACGTTCCAGCCGGTGCGCGTTGATCGGGTTGAAGAGCACGTGATGCACAGCGAGGTAGCCCATGTGCCCGAAGAGACCGTCGCTGCGGTACAGCGGGCCCGTCGGGGTGGCCATCGCGTGGTGGCGGTGGGGACCACATCAGTCCGCTCCCTGGAGTCGGCCAGCCGGGCAGGGCAGTTGCATGAGTTTCGCGGCGAAACGGATATCTTCATCTACCCCGGTTATCGTTTCCAGACGGTGGACGCGATGATCACCAATTTCCATTTGCCGGAGTCCACGCTGATCATGCTGGTCAGCGCCTTTGCGGGCCACGGCAATATCATGGCGGCGTATCGTGAGGCGGTCGAACAGCGTTACCGCTTTTTCAGTTACGGCGATGCCATGTTCCTGACGGCGCAGGAACCGAGTCAGGGCATGCTGGCCGGCGCCGGCGCCAGTCAATCCGATGTATCTGCAGGAGACCCTTTGTGAGCCAGTCCTGTTTCATGTCCTTTGAAAAACTCGGCGAAGAGGGCCGGGCCCGGCGCGGCCGGCTGACTTTCCCGCGGGGCGTTGTCGAAACGCCAGCGTTTATGCCGGTGGGCACTTACGGTACCGTGAAAGGCATGTTGCCGAGGGACATCGAAGGCATTGGCGCCCAGATTATTCTCGGCAATACCTTTCATCTGATGCTTCGCCCGGGCACGGAAGTGGTGAAGGCGCACGGTGACCTGCATGACTTTACCCAGTGGCAGGGGCCGATCCTCACAGATTCCGGTGGCTTTCAGGTGTTCAGCCTGGGTGAGATGCGCAAGATCACCGAACAGGGGGTGACGTTCCGGTCACCCATAGATGGCTCGAGGGTGGAGCTGTCGCCGGAGATTGCCATTCAGGTGCAGCGGGATCTGGGTTCCGACATCGTGATGATCTTTGATGAATGCACGCCCTATCCGGCCACCGAAAAACAGGCCCGGGAATCCATGGAGTTGTCCCTGCGCTGGGCGGAACGCAGCAAGCAGGCCCATGAAGGCAACCCGGCGGCTCTGTTCGGAATCGTTCAGGGCGGCATGTACGAATCCCTGCGTGACCGTTCGCTGGCCGGCCTGACCGATATTGGCTTTGACGGTTACGCTATCGGTGGGTTGTCCGTCGGCGAGCCGAAAGAGGACATGATCCGGATTCTGGATCACCTGCCGCCGAAAATGCCGGAGGATCGTCCCCGGTACCTGATGGGCGTGGGGCGCCCGGAGGACATCGTGGAGTCGGTGCGCCGGGGTATCGACATGTTCGACTGCGTGATGCCCACGCGGAACGCCCGTAACGGCTATCTGTTCACGTCCACGGGAATCATCAAGATCCGCAATGCCCGTCACCGGCATGATACCGGTCCGCTGGACGAGCGGTGTGACTGCTATACCTGTCGGCACTTTTCCCGGAGCTATCTGCATCACCTGGACAAGTGCGGTGAAATGCTGGGTTCACAGCTCAATACCATTCATAATCTGCGCTATTACCAGAACCTGATGGCTGGATTGCGTGGGGCCATTGAAGCAGGTACATTGTCGGACTTTATACGGGAATTCTATGCCTTACGGGGCGAAACCGTTCCGCCCATGGGCTGATTCTGCTCACGTGTCAACCGAAGCAAATCCAAACTCAACGGAGAACCTGAATGAATACAATCAAACTGCTCATTGCCGGCCTGTTGTCTGCGATGCCCGCTCTGGCCATGGCGCAGGACGCTGGTGCTGCCGGCGGTATGGGTGTCATGGGGCAGGTGATTTTCTTCGCCGGCTTTATCCTGATTTTCTACTTCCTGATCTGGCGCCCCCAGTCCAAGCGGGCAAAAGAGCACAAAGCGCTGATGTCCGGCCTGAACAAGGGCGATGAAATCGTGACCTCTGGTGGCGTTGTCGGCCGCATCACCAAAGTGACCGACGATTTCATCGTTCTGGAAGTCGCTGACAACGTTGAAATGAAGGTTCAGAAAGTCGCGGTTGCCGCCGCCCTGCCAAAAGGCACGCTGAAGGATATCTGAGCTGGTTCTGTACGGGCGCGCCATGCGCCCGTTGGTTTTTTTACTGGCTGAAAATTATGGCCGGCTGCTCTACCGGCTCAAAGGAATCCCATGCTGAACAAGTATCCTCTCTGGAAAAACCTGATCATCGTGTGCGCACTGGTCATCGGGTTTATCTATGCCTTACCGAATTTTTTCCCGGACGATTACGCCATTCAGATTACCGGTGCCCGCGGCGGCACAGAAGTGGACCAGCGGGTGCTGGATCGGGCCCTTGGCAAGCTGGATGAGCTCAATATTGAAGTGAAATCGAGCGAAGTCGAGCAGCGGGATGCGCTGATTCGTCTGACCAGTTCCGAAGACCAGTTGCGTGCCCGTCCTGCGGTACAGGACGCGCTCGGAGATCGCTATCTGGTGGCGCTCAACATGGCACCGTCGACCCCGGACTGGCTTCAGAGCCTGGGCGCCGGGCCCATGAAGCTGGGCCTTGACCTGCGCGGCGGCGTTCACTTTCTGCTGGAAGTGGATATGGAAACGGCTCTGAACCAGCGCCTTGAGGCCCTTTCGGGCCAGATCAAGCGGGATCTGCGGGAAGAGAGGGTGCGCTATCGCGGTGGTGATATTGAGGACGGTCGCAACATCGTGCTCAGTTTCCGCGACGAGGAAGCGCGGGCTGAGGCTTTCAGCCTGATTCGTGACCAGTACAACCAGTTCCTGCTGGACGAGACCAGCGAAGAAGGACAGTTTTTCCTGACCCTGTCGCTGTCCGAGGCGGAGGTCAAGAGTATTCAGGAATATGCCCTTGAGCAGAACCTGACCACCATCCGTAACCGGGTGAATGAGCTGGGCGTCGCCGAACCGCTGGTACAGCGCCAGGGCACTGATCGCATCATTGTCGAATTGCCGGGCGTGCAGGACACCGCACAGGCCAAGCGGGTTCTGGGTTCTACCGCCAATCTGGAGTTCCGGATGGAGGCCCGCCAGGATGCGTCATCCTCGGAAACCGAGGAATATCAGTTCCGGGATAATCCCCAGCGCAGCGCGCGGCTGGAGCGGGACGTGATTGCCACGGGGAATAACGTGGCCAATGCCCAGCAGGCCTTTGACGAAGCCGGTCAGCCGCAGGTGAATATCACCATGGACTCGGTCGGTGGTGATCTGATGAACCGGGCCACCCGCAACAGCATCGGCCGGCGCATGGCGGTTCTGTTCATCGAATACGGCACGGAAACCGAGACCCGTGAAGTGGACGGGCAGATGCAGGAAGTTGAACGCCGTACAGTGGATAAAGGCATTATCAGCCTGGCAACCGTGCAGTCCGCTCTGGGAAGCAGCTTCCGGATCACCGGTCTGGATTCCATTCCCGAAGCGTCCGAGCTGGCCCTGCTGCTGCGTGCCGGTGCCCTGGCCGCTCCCATGTACTTTGTGCAGGAGCGCACCATCGGGCCCAGCCTGGGTCAGAAAAACATCGACGCCGGTCTGATGTCCGTGATCTTCGGTTTTGCGCTGGTGCTGTTGTATATGCTGGTGTTCTACCGTGGCTTTGGTCTTATCGCCAATGTCGGCCTTGTGCTGAACCTGATGCTGCTGATTGCCTGTATGTCGATCCTGTCGGCAACCCTGACGCTACCAGGTATTGCGGGTATTGTGCTGACCGTCGGTATGGCCGTGGATGCGAACGTCCTGATATTTGAGCGGATAAAAGAGGAGCTGCGCGCCGGCGTGCCGCCGCAACTGGCCATCAACTCGGGTTACGGTCGGGCCTTTGTGTCCATTTTCGACGCCAACATTACCACCCTGCTGGTGGCCGTGATCCTGTTCGCCATGGGTAGCGGGCCAGTCAAGGGGTTCGCCGTCACTCTGTGTATCGGCATCCTGACCTCCATGTTCTCCGGCCTGATGGTCAGCCGTAGCATCGTGAACCTTGTTTACGGTGGTCGCCGGATCGAGAAACTGTCAATCGGGGGGAAGCTGTCTAATGGCTGATATGGAAAAGAAACCGTTTGACTTCATGGGCCTGCGGAAAATCGCATCGGTCATTTCCATTGCCCTGGTGGTTGTCTCCATCGCGTTACTGGCCGTTCGGGGGCTCAACTTCGGTATGGATTTTACCGGGGGTACGTCGGTAGAGCTTGAGTATGTTCAGGCCCCGAACCTGGATGAGATCCGCGGTAAGCTGGATGAGTCCGGGTATGAGAACTTCGCCGTTCAGAATTTCGGCTCAGACACTACGGTACTGATCCGTCTGGCCGAGGCCGACAATGACAAGCTGGCCCGGGAAGTGACGGCAGCGCTGTCGGAGTCGGGCCAGGAACTGGAACTGGTCAGTTCCGAATTCGTCGGTTCCCAGGTGGGTGAGCAACTGAAGGAGGACAGTGGTCTCGGGCTGCTGCTTGCGCTGGCTGTGGTGCTGATCTACGTTGGCATGCGCTTCCAGTTCAAGTTTGGTATTGCCTCGGTGGTGCCGCTGGCTCATGACGTCATCATTGTGCTCGGGGTGTTTGCCCTGTTCCAGTGGACCTTCGATCTGACCGTGTTGGCGGCTCTGCTCGCGGTGATCGGTTATTCCCTGAACGATACCATCGTGGTTGCCGACCGGATCCGGGAGAACTTCCGGAAAATCCGTGTGGGCGAGCCCTGGGATATCATCAATGAATCCATCCACGAGACGATCACCCGGACCATCAATACCTCCGGTACCACCCTGGTGGTGCTGATGGCGTTGTATCTGTTTGGTGGTGAAGCCATCAACAACTTTGCCATTGCCCTGATCATTGGTGTGGTTGTGGGGACCTACTCATCCATCTATGTGGCCGCCAACATGTTGATGGCGCTCGGCGTCAGCCGTGAGGACCTGATGGTGCCGGCGAAAGAGGGCGCCCAGGGTGAAGAGGGTGAGGAAGAGCAGCCACCCGAGTGGCTGAACCGGATGTAACGGCCTCTCTGATCTTTGCATCAGGCATAAAAAAACCGCCGGAAACGGCGGTTTTTTTGTATCTGTATAAAGCGTAAATCAGTGAGTCAGGCGGCCCCGGAAGGGGTGCAGTACCTTGAGCACTTCCCGGAACAGCTTCGGGTTGGCGACCACCAGTTGCTTCGCGTTGGCGGCGGATGGGTTGCCAACGATATCGCCGGTCAGGGCGCCGGATTCCATGGCCAGGGTAGCGCCCAGGTCCAGGTCGACCGGTTCCGGGCGGAAGATCACCGCGGCGTCCAGCAGTCCGGAGGATGCCCGGGCGATATCCAGAACGGGGCAGCCAGAGCTGCGGAACATGGCCGTTTCGCTGGCCAGGGTGGCGGCCATTTCGCCCCAGAGCATGGGGTTGTCGCTGCCGCGTGCCTGATCAAGAATATTGCTGGCGAGTGCCGACTTGCCGAGCAGTTTGACCTCGGAAACGCGCACCCGGCGGCTGTTCAGTGCCGCGCCGTGCCCCCGGCTGGCAGAGTATTCCTCGCCGGTCACCGGGTTGATGACCAGCAGGTTTTCTGCCCGGTTCTGTCGCTTTTGCATCAGTGCCAGGGCGAATTCCGGGATACCACGGACAAAGTTTTCGCGCCCCAGAACGGGAAAGATATGCCAGGTTTTCTCGATGCTGTCGGCATTCGCCTGGCCCATCGGCACGATGGTGTGGTCCTTGTAGGCCTTTTCAAGCTGCTCGGTGAAATTGTCGTAGATCGACTTTTCCACGCGCTCGAGTTGCTGGTGGCGCTCCGCGTCATCCCTGGTGTTGGCGTCCTGACGCTCAAAATGTGCCTTTAGGTAGTCTGCTCCCTGGCGGGCAACGCGCAGGGCCATCTTGATTGCTGGTTGCATCTGAGTGTTCATTATCCGGGTGTGTTAAGGCCGGCCATCATAACAAAAGATGATCGCCCTTGTACGTTTTTCGGCTCAGGAAAAGCACGGACAGGCCCGGTTTTAGGGGATTTCCGCAGAGCCCCGAAGCGGTTGTTTCTGCTATCATTGCGTCCTTATTCCCCAATCGTTGACCCACAGGCCCAATTGTCATGCATAAGCCCGCTCTCCCGGTGGAGGAAACCGATACCTACCAGGACCAGATCCGTATTGTGCTGGTGGAGACTTCGCATTCCGGTAATATCGGCGCGGTTGCCCGGGCCATGAAGAACATGGGGCTGGGCAACCTGTGGCTGGTCAATCCGGCCTCGTTTCCTGATGAGGCATCCTACGCCCGTTCAGCAGGGGCTTCCGATGTTCTGGATCGGGCACAGGTGGTGTCGTCACTGGACGAGGCCCTGGCGGATTGTGTGCTGGTTATGGGAACCAGCGCCCGTGGTCGAAAAGTCCCCTGGCCGGTCACCGCGCCACCGGAAGCGGCGGCCAGGGCGGCTCAGTATGCCCATCAGGGGCGGGTGGCCATGGTGTTCGGCCGGGAAAGCAACGGGCTGTCCAATGACGAACTGCAGCGTTGCCATTATCACATTCACGTGCCGTCGAACCCGGAATACAGCTCCCTGAACCTGGCGATGGCGGTGCAGGTCATCTGTTATGAATTGCGGATGCATTACCTGCGCAGCCTTGAAGAAGGGGAGTCCCGTCCTCACCTTGGCTCCATGGTCAGACCCGGCGACCCGGGCTGGGATGTCCCTCCGGCGAGTGTGGGTGATGTGGAGGGCTTCTTCGGGCATCTGGAGTCAGTGCTCGAGGCGGTGGAGTTCCATCGGCGCAGTAACCCGCGACAGCTGATGCCCCGGTTGCGCCGCCTGTTTCAGCGTGCGCACATGGATCAGATGGAAATCAATATCCTGCGCGGGGTTCTGACATCTGTAGAGAAAGCGGTCGAGGCCCGTGACGGGGTCGGGCCGGATAAAGCCACTGCGGCCGATGCCGCGGATGAGGGGCAGGACAAAGATCATGTTTGAACGTTTGAAGGAAGACATTAGCAGCGTATTCCACCGTGATCCGGCGGCACGAAATACCTTTGAGGTGCTGACCAATTACCCGGGGCTGCACGCGCTCCTGTTTCATCGCCTGTCGCATCGCATCTGGAATATGGGCTTGAAGTGGCTTGCCCGCACGCTCTCAACACTGGCCCGCTGGTTTACCGGCATCGAGATTCACCCGGGGGCGACCATTGGCCGTCGCTTTTTTATTGATCACGGCATGGGCGTTGTTATCGGCGAAACCACCATTATCGGAGACGACGTGACGCTCTACCAGGGCGTGACCCTGGGTGGTACCAGCTGGAACAAAGGCAAGCGTCATCCAACCATTGGTGACGGTGTGGTCGTGGGAGCTGGCGCCAAGATTCTCGGGCCTTTCGAGGTTGGTGAGGGCGCCAAGATCGGGTCCAACTCGGTGGTTACCAAAGCGGTGCCGGCCGGTGCAACGGTTGTCGGCATTCCGGGGCGGGTCATTGTCAAACGCCGCCAGGAAGACGAGGTTCGTCGCAAGGAAATGGAAGAACGCATGGGCTTCGATGCCTACGGCGTCACCGAGGAAATGCCGGATCCGGTGGCCCGGGCCATGCGTTCCCTGCTGGATCACATGCACGCGGTCGACGATCGCATCGAAAACATGTGCAAGGCGCTGAAGAAGGTGAACAGCGACTATCAGAACGGCGAGCTTCCGCCACTGCATGATGAGGATTTTGAGTGCGTCAGGGAGGAAGAAGAGGGCGAAGATCGCCAGAAGGGGTGAATACTTGACTGTTTTAGTGGGTCAATTCATACTGGCCCTGCTATTTTCAATCCAATCCCTCCGTCGGGGCTGAAGCCATGAAACTGACGACCAAAGGCCGATATGCCGTCACAGCAATGCTGGACCTGGCGCTGCATGCGACCGAGGGTCCGGTCAGTCTTGCTGACATTTCAGCCCGGCAGGAAATCTCCCTTTCCTATCTGGAACAGCTGTTCTCCCGGTTAAGGCGCCACAAGCTGGTGGTCAGCGTGCGCGGGCCAGGTGGTGGTTACCGTCTGAGTCGTGGCGCCGATGAACTGTTTGTGGCCGAGGTGGTGGATGCAGTCAGTGAATCGCTGGACACCACCCGGTGTGGCAATAAAGGTGACTGTCAGAATGGCGAAAAATGCCTGACCCATCACCTGTGGTCCGATCTCAGTGACCGGATCCATCAGTTCCTCAGCGAAATCAGTCTCGGCGACCTGATGCGCAAGCATGAGATCCGTCAGGTGGCTGACCGTCAGAACAGCAAGCAGTCAGACGTGGATTCCGAGGCGATCAACACCCGCCGTCTGACAGAAGACCAGGCTACGGCCTGATAACCCACAGCTCCTAGATCAGGTAATGATGAACAAGCCCGTATATCTGGATTATGCGGCCACCACGCCCGTGGACCCGGTTGTCGCTCAGGAAATGAGCCGATATCTGACCGGTGACGGGGTGTTTGGTAATCCCGCATCCCGCTCCCATGGTTTTGGCTGGCAGGCCGAAGCGGCTGTTGAAGGTGCCCGGCGGCAGGTCGCGGATCTTATTGGCGCTGACCCCAGGGAGATCGTCTGGACGTCAGGAGCCACGGAATCCGACAATCTGGCGATCAAGGGTGTGGCGGCCATGCACAGGCAGCCTCACATCATCACGTCGGAGGTCGAGCACAAGGCGGTGATCGACACCTGTGTCTGGCTTGAGCGCCAGGGCGTTGAGGTGACCTGGCTCAAGCCGGATGCCGAAGGCCGGGTCTCCCTGGTGTCGGTGGCGGATGCGCTGCGCGAAAACACCGTGCTGGTCAGCCTGATGCTGGTGAACAATGAACTGGGCTGTATCAACGATATTGCTGCCATCGGTGCCCTGTTGCGCGAGCGTGGGGTGTTGCTGCATGTGGATGCCGCCCAGGGGGCCGGTAAGCTGCCGATGGACGTTGCAGCCATGAACGTGGACCTGCTGTCGTTGTCGGGCCACAAGGTCTACGGTCCCAAGGGTGTCGGCGCGCTGTATGTTCGGCGGTCCCCGGAAGTGCGGCTCGAAGCCCAGATGCATGGCGGCGGGCATGAGCGAGGCATGCGCTCCGGTACCTTGCCGACGCACCAGATCGTCGGCATGGGCCAGGCGTTTGCCCTGGCCGGAGAACAGCTCGATGCCGAAGTCGAACGTCTCGAATCCCTTCGCAAGCGCTTTCTGGCAGGCCTGGATGCGTTATCCGGGGTCCATTTCAACGGGAGCCGGGATCAGCGGGTTCCGGGCATTCTCAACCTCGCGTTTGAGGGTGTTGAGGCCGAGTCGTTGATGCTGGGGTTGCGCAATCTTGCCGTGTCGTCGGGGTCAGCCTGTGCCTCGGCAACCATGGATCCGTCCTATGTGCTCAAGGGCATAGGCCTGGATGATGAGTTGGCTCATCGGTCCCTCCGGTTCTCGTTTGGCCGCTATACCACGGAAGAGGAAATCGATTTCGCCTGCCAGCAGATTAGCGAGGCCGTGACGCGACTTCGTGCCCTGCGGTAGGCAGTGATCGCCTGACTGCGTATAATTGTCAGCCCTGAGTTTACCAACACCAAACAATTGGAGAAAACAACATGGCAACTGAGCGCACGCTCTCCATTATCAAGCCCGACGCTGTGGCCAAGAATGTTATCGGCGAAATCTACAGCCGCTTCGAAAAGGCCGACCTGAAAATCGTTGCCGCCAAGATGATGCATCTGACCCAGGAGCAGGCGGAAGGTTTCTATGCCGAGCACAAGGAACGTCCGTTCTTCAACGATCTGGTCGCCTTCATGACTTCCGGTCCGGTTGTCGTTCAGGTGCTCGAGGGCGAAGGCGCCATTGGCAAGAACCGTGACCTGATGGGTGCGACCAACCCGAAAGAGGCGGAAGCCGGCACCATCCGTGCAGACTTTGCTTCCACCATTGATGCCAACGCCGTTCACGGTTCCGATTCAGCGGCTTCCGCTGAGCGGGAAGTGGCCTACTTCTTTAATGACGACGAAATCTGCCCGCGCAACTGATAGCGCTGGCGCGGGGGCGGTTAAACGCCTCCGCATTGGTTATCTGATCGAGGTTGTTACATGACAGACGCTGATACAAAAACCAATCTCCTGGGAATGCCCAAGTCCAAGCTGGAGGCGTTCTTTGAGGCGATGGGAGAGAAGCGTTTCCGCGCACAGCAGGTGCTCCAGTGGGTGCATCAGTGGGGCGTTGACGACTTCGATCAAATGACCAATATGAGCAAGGCGCTGCGTGAGAAACTCAAGCGTGTTGCGGAGATTCGCGGGCCGGAGGTTATCTTCGATGAAACCTCGAAGGACGGCACCCGCAAATGGGTCATGCGAATGGACAACGGGAACAGCGTGGAGACGGTGCTGATCCCGGATGGCGAGCGTGGCACCCTGTGCGTTTCCTCCCAGATCGGCTGCAGTCTCGACTGTACGTTCTGCTCAACCGGCAAGCGGGGCTTCAACCGTAACCTGACCGCCGCGGAAATCATTGGTCAGGTCTGGGTCGCTCGCAAGGCGTTCATGCCCTATGAGCCCAATGCTGACCGCCCGATTACCAACGTGGTGATGATGGGGATGGGCGAACCGCTACTGAATTTTGATAATGTCGTGGATGCCATGAACCTGATGATGGAGGATCTTGCCTATGGCATTTCCAAGCGTCGGGTGACGGTAAGTACGTCCGGTGTGGTTCCGGCGCTGGACCGTTTGGCAGAAGTTACCGATGTTTCACTGGCCATTTCCCTGCACGCCCCGAATGATGAGTTGCGTAATGATCTGGTACCGTTGAACCGGAAATACCCGATTGCCGAATTGCTTGCAGCAACCCAGCGCTACATGGGGCGCCTGCCTGACAAGCGTAAGGCGACGATTGAGTACACCGTCATTGAGGGCGTCAACGACCAGCCGGAACACGCAAGGGAACTGGCCGTTCTGCTCAGGAATCTGCCCTGCAAGATCAACCTGATTCCGTTCAATCCGTTCCCGGAAAGTGATTTCCGTCGACCGAGTATGAATGCCACCCGCCGGTTCCAGAACGTGCTCAACGAAGCAGGCTATGTTACAACGATCCGGACCACCCGCGGCGACGACATCGATGCCGCCTGCGGTCAACTGGTGGGTCGGGTCGAGGACCGGACCCGCAGGAGTCAGCGCTACATCTCGGTACAGCAGGTCGCACCCTGAGCTCCGGCCTCGTTACTAAACAAGGTGTTTTGATGGTAAAGGAACAATCCATGAAACTGGCTGCGGTTGCCATGCTCCTGATTGGCATGGTGTTGTCCGGTTGCGTGACAACAACGGATGGCCGGTTTACCCGGGATGTGGATCCTGAGAAGGCGCAGCAGAAATACGTCAAACTGGCGACAGCCTACGTGGGTCAGGGGAACCTCGAACGGGCCCGCCATCATCTCGACCGTGCTTTGGAAATTAACGATGACAGTGCTCCGGCTCTGGCTGTTCAGGGGCTCATTTTTAATGTCGAAGGTGAGGACGAGCTGGCTGAGCGCAGCTATCGCCGGGCGGTTTCGGTGGACAGCGGTTACACCAGAGCCCACGTGTACTACGGCGCATTTCTGTACTCGAAACGGCGCTTCGAGGAAGCCCGGGACCAGTTCCGGGCGGCGGCCCGCGATACTGATTATGACGACCGTGGGGGTGTCTTCTTCAATCTGGGCATGACCGAGGAGCGACTTGGTAACCCGGAAGCGGCTGAGCAGGCCTATCAGCGCGCAGTCGAGATCACCCGGGGCGATGCCCGGGCCCTGTTGGCACTTTCCACGGTGCTTGTCGAGCAGGAGAAGTATTCCCGCGCCTCCCGCTATTACAGCCGACTGCAGAACCTGATACAGCGCAGTCCGAATTTCAGTCATTCTTCCGAAAGCCTTTACACCGGTTTGCGGATTGCCCGGCATTTCGGCGACCGGGATCAGGCTGCCAGTATGGCACTGATGCTTAAAAACCAGTTTCCGGAATCCGTTGAGTATCAACAATACAAGGTGTTGATTGACAATGACCGATGAGGAACAGTCCAGATCAGCCCCGGCGAAACCCGTTGGGCGTCAGCTAAGACAGGCCAGGGAGCAACTCGGTCTGAGTGTGGAGGCGATTGCCGACCATCAGCACCTTCGCTCCTCGATTATCCAGGCCATTGAGGCCGGGGATTACACCAAGGTTGATACGGAACTGTTTCTCAAAGGGTATGTCCGCTCCTATGCGGTTCAGGTCGGCCTGGATGCGGATGCGGTTATCCGGGATCTTGATGCTGAACTGGAACCGATCCGTGAGGAGCGTGAACGGGAGCATCAGGCCGATCCGCTGATCGATATCGAACGACGCAAGCGGCGCAAGCGCCAGATTGCCAAAGCGGTCATTGTGGCGATTCTGCTTGGCGTCGCCGGTGCGCTGGCGTTCAACTATCTGGAAACAGAGGGGCGGGGCGCATCGGCTCCGACACTGGAAAACAGTGAAGCGCCTACGAACGACGGCGATGGAAGTCCGGGACCGGAAGACGGGGACGCTGGAGAGTCGGCTACCCGGAGTCAAGATGTGCAGCCGGAATCTTTGACTGCGACACCGGCCGGAACGCCGGATGACGGCGCATCATTCGCCACCGTGGACGACGAAACCACCGCTGCCGATGGCGCGCAGACACAGGCGGATGCGTCGGGCCCGGTACCTCCAGAAGAGCCAGCTCCTAGCCCTGAGCCCGATGCGCTGCTGGGTGACTCTTCAGCCGTTGCGCAGACTGACCCTGAAGTGCCGGCGCAGCCGGAGAGTGAGTCGTTTTCAGCCGTTGTGGACAACGACATTGCGGAAACAACCGAAGCTGCCAGTGCCGCTGGCGAGGCCAGTCTTACCATGACCTTCAGTGCCAACTGTTGGGTCCAGATAAGCGATGCTGAGGGCAACCGGCTGGTGAGCGCCCTGCGGGGGCCTGGCGATGAGCTGAATGTATCCGGGCCTGCGCCCTTCAGTCTTGTGGTCGGTGCAATGAGCGCTGTGGATACCCTGGAGTTCCGGGGGCAGCCGGTCGATCTTGGTGGTTTCCGTGTTGTAAATGACAGGGCCGAGTTCACCCTCGAGCCCTGATAATGAGTGCCGGATAGAATTGTTGGTTCCTTTCCATGAAGCATGAATCTCCGATAAAGAGACGTGAATCCCGCCGGATCATGGTGGGTAATGTTCCCGTTGGTGGCGGCGCGCCGATAGCCGTCCAGAGCATGACCAATACCGATACCTGCGATGTCGAGGCCACTGTGGGGCAGATTCAGGCCCTGCAGGCTGCCGGCGCTGATATCGTACGTGTCTCGGTACCCAGCATGGATGCGGCGGAAGCCTTCGGCCGAATCCGGGAACGGGTCTCCGTGCCGCTGGTTTCCGATATCCATTTTGATTACAAGATTGCCCTGCGTGTGGCTGAACTGGGCGTGGACTGCCTGCGAATCAATCCGGGCAACATCGGCCGGGACGACCGCGTCAGTGCGGTGATCAGTGCGGCCCGTGATCGCGATATTCCGATTCGGATCGGCGTGAATGCCGGTTCTTTGGAGAAGAGTCTCCAGCGTAAGTACGGTGAGCCAACACCGGAAGCACTGGTCGAGTCGGCCATGCGCCATATCGATATCCTGGATCGCCACGATTTCCAGGATTTCAAGGTGAGCCTCAAAGCCTCCGATGTTTTTATGACCGTGGCGGCGTATCGCCAGATCGCCTCCCAGATTGAGCAGCCGCTGCACCTTGGGATAACCGAGGCCGGCGGCTTCCGGTCCGGCACCGTCAAATCGTCCGTCGGGCTGGGCATGCTGCTGATGGAGGGCATCGGTGACACCATCCGGGTTTCCCTGGCGGCGGACCCGGTGCAGGAAATCAAGGTGGGGTTCGATATCCTCAAGAGCCTGCGGTTGCGCAGTCGGGGTATCAACTTCATTGCCTGTCCGAGTTGTTCCCGGCAGAACTTTGATGTCATCCAGACCATGAATGATCTGGAAGCCCGTCTGGACGATGTCAACACGTCCATGGATGTGGCCATCATCGGGTGCATTGTCAACGGTCCCGGTGAAGCCAAAGAAGCGGACCTCGGGCTCACTGGCGGCAGCCCGAAAAACCTGCTGTACATGGATGGCAAACCGAATCAGAAGCTGGACAATGCGTCGCTAACGGACGATCTGGAGCGGCTTATCCGGGAAGAAATCGAAAAACGCAAAAAGCAGGAAGAGGCTGTCATCGCCCGCTCTGCCGATTGAGTTTTCAAGAACCTTTCAGACAGTAAATCAGGGGCCTAATTTGGCTAAGATCAAGGCAATCCGGGGGATGAACGATATCCTCCCGGACCAGACAGCCGTCTGGCAGTATGTGGAATCCAGGGTAAGAAATGTACTGGGCCAGTATGGTTACCAGGAAATCCGTATGCCGATTGTCGAGCATACCGAGCTGTTCAAACGCTCGATTGGCGAAGTGACCGACATCGTCGAAAAGGAAATGTACACCTTTGACGACCGTAATGGTGACAGCCTGACTCTCCGCCCGGAGGGCACTGCCTGCTGCGTGCGCGCTGCGGAAGAGCATGGTCTGCTATTCAATCAGACCCGCCGCCTCTGGTACACCGGCCCCATGTTCCGGCATGAGCGCCCCCAGAAAGGCCGTTACCGCCAGTTCCACCAGGTGGGCGTTGAGTGTTTCGGCATGTCCGGACCCGACATCGATGCCGAACTGCTGATCCTGACCGCCAGGCTCTGGAAAGCCCTTGGCCTGGAAGGCCATGCCCGACTGGAAATCAACTCCATTGGTACCAGTGAATCACGTAGGGTCTACCGTGAGGCCCTGGTTGTCTACCTGGAGCAGTACCGTGATCGTCTCGACGAAGACAGCAAGCGGCGCCTGAGCACCAATCCGCTGCGGATTCTCGACAGCAAGGATCCGGAAACCCGCCAGGTCCTCAGCGACGCGCCGGTGCTGGATGACTATCTGGATGAGGAATCCCGGACTCACTTCGAACAGCTCAAAGCACTGCTGGATGCGGCCGGGATTGACTACACCATCAACCCGGCCCTGGTGCGCGGGCTCGATTACTACGGCAAGACCGTGTTCGAGTGGATCACGGACAGTCTTGGTGCCCAGGGCACCATCTGCGCGGGTGGTCGTTACGATGGTCTGGTTGAACAACTGGGTGGCAAGCCAACCGATGCCGTTGGTTTCGCTATGGGCCTGGAGCGACTGATTCTCCTGCTGGAGACGCTTGAGCTGATCCCGGCGGATGTGAATAATGCCGCAGACGTATACGTAACGGCGATGGGTGACCAGGCGGTTGCGCCAGCGCTGGCGATCGCCGAAAAACTGCGGGCTGCGTTGCCGAAGGCGGTGGTTGTCAGCCATTGTGGTGGCGGCAGTTTCAAGAGTCAGATGAAAAAAGCCGACCGAAGTGGGGCCCGTTATGCTCTCATCGTTGGCGAACAGGAAATAGCAGACGGTACCGTTGGTTTGAAGCCGCTGCGGGACGATGAGCCGCAGCAGGAAGTCGGCCAGGATGAACTGGCATCGGTACTTGCGAACAAGCTGTAATATACGACCTCAAGTCGTTGTTACCATTCATTATTAACAGGAGTGTTCATGGCTGAGTTGCGCACCGAAGAAGAACAGGTCCAGGCGATCAAGGATTGGTGGAAGAAGAATGGCAGCTCGCTGCTCATTGGTATCGGTGCCGCCCTGGCAATCGTTTTCGGTTGGCAGGCCTGGCAGAACTATCAGGCCCAGGAACGGGCAGAAGCCGCCAACCAGTTCGCCAACCTCATGAATGCCTACTCGGCCGGAGACGATCAGGAAACGGTTGCGTTTGTCGCCGAGGAACTGCGGAACCAACATGCAGACAGCGCCTATGCCATCTATGGCAATGTCGTACTGGCCCGTCAGCAGATGATGACAGGTGATGACCCGCAGGCGGCTGCTGACTCTCTGTCCTGGGCGCTGGAAAAAGCCGCAGACTATCCGGCGCTGACCCGTGTTATCCGTAACCGTCTGGCTCGTGCCCAGTTTGCAGCGGGGGATAACGAGGCGGCTCTGGCGACCCTGGACGGTGCTGGCGATTCAGACGCGTTCGATGCCATCTACTCGGAACTGCGCGGTGATATCCTGCTGGCAATGGGAAATCGTGACGGTGCCCGGGAGGCTTATCTCGCCGCCCGTGATCAGACCCGGCAGGGACGCAACGGCGTTCTGGAAATCAAGCTGGCAGACCTGGGCGTTGGGGGTGACGCATGAGGCTGGCAAAACGTACAGGTTGTATTGCCCGTGGAGCGTTGTTGGCGGCGGGCATGCTGGCCCTGGCCGGTTGTAGCTCGACCGAGCCCTTCGAACAGCCGGCTCCGGTTCCGGATATCCGTGGTAATGTAGATATCGATGATGTCTGGACGACGTCGATCGGGGATGGTCTCGATGGCGAGCTTCTGCAACTTTCTCCGGTATACGCTGGCGATACCATTTATGCGGTGTCTGCCGATGGCGTGGTGGCCTCGGTGCGCTCCGAGGATGGCGACATGGTCTGGGAAAAGGACCTCGATACTCGTCTGTTCGCCGGCCCCGGTGTCGATGGTGAGCATCTTTATGTGGTCACCCGCGAAGCCGAGTTGATCGCTCTGTCGAACACCGACGGTACCGAACTGTGGCGCATTGAGCTGCCCACTGAGGCCCTGGCTTCACCCCAGTCCAACGGCAATCTCGTTGCCGTGCAGACGATTGATGGCCGCATGCTGGCGTTTGACGCCAGCAATGGTGATCAACTGTGGCAATACGAGGCGCAGGTGCCGGTTCTGACCATGCGGTCCAGTGCCACGCCTCTGGTGGGTGGCGATGTAGTCATTGGATCTTTTGCCAATGGGCGGGTCATGGCGCTGTCGGCCTCCGACGGCCAGCCCCTGTGGCAGTATCAGGTTGGTCAGCCCAGCGGTCGTACCGAACTGGAACGCCTGGTCGACATCGGCGGCCAGCCTCTGGTCCTGGACCGGGCGCTAATGGTGGTAGGCTATCAGGGCAAGCTTGCGCTGATTGAAATCCGTTCCGGCCAGGAAATCTGGAGCCGTCCCGCCTCCAGTCTGTATTCTCCGGCAGTGGGCGACGGCCGCATCTTCCTTTCCGCCGCCAATGGTGACGTTCTGGCGCTCCGGGGCAGTGACCGTCGTGAGCTGTGGGTTCAGGACAGCCTCTCCTGGCGCCGGTTGACCGGACCCGCAGTGGTTGGTGATTACCTGGTGGTCGGTGATTATGAGGGCTACTTGCATGTCCTGTCTGCTGAGGACGGTACTCTGGTCGGGCAGTGGCAGTTTGACAGTGACGGTATTCGCGCACCGATACGAGTGATCGAAGGTGATAAACTGCTGGTTTATGGCAACAGCGGTGATCTGGCGGTTCTGGAATTGCAACCGGACGACTAAGCGCCAGCCTCCTTAAATTCTGATGATGACCCGGCCCTGAAAGGCCGGGTTTCCGTTTATTTGCGTAGCAGACCACTATGACCCCAGTTATTGCCCTCGTCGGACGACCCAATGTGGGTAAATCCACCCTGTTCAACCAGATGACCCGGAGCCGCGATGCCCTGGTGGCCGATTTTCCGGGCCTCACCAGGGACCGGAAATACGGCGAAGGTCACTACGAAGGGCAGAAGTTCATCGTCATTGATACTGGCGGCCTGACCGGTGACGAGGCCGGTATTGATGCAGAGATGGCCCATCAGTCCATGCAGGCGGTGGAAGAGGCCGATATTGTTCTTTTCCTGGTGGATGGCCGGGCAGGGCTGACCCCCGGGGACGAAATGATCGCGGATCACCTTCGCCGTTCCGGTAAGCGTGCACACCTGGTGGTCAACAAGACCGATGGCCAGGATCCCGACGTGGCCGCGGCGGACTTCTATAGTCTGGGGTTTGAATCCACCTTCCTGGTGGCTGCAGCCCACAATCGTGGTATCCGGTCACTGCTTGAGGCCTTGCTGCCGGAACCGGAGAATCCGGATGAGGAAGACCGGGCAGAGCGCTATCCGGGAATCCGGATCGGCATCGTCGGTCGTCCCAACGTTGGCAAGTCTACGCTGGTTAACCGCATGCTCGGTGAGGACCGGGTGGTGGTGTACGACATGCCTGGCACCACCCGTGACAGCGTCTACATTCCCTACGAGCGCCACGGCCACGAATACACTCTGATTGATACCGCCGGGGTTCGTCGACGGAAAAATGTCCACGAAGCCGTTGAGAAGTTCTCGATCATCAAGACCCTGCAGGCCATTGACGATGCCCACGTGGTGATTCTGGTGATCGATGCCCGGGACGGGCTGGTGGATCAGGATCTGCACCTGATTGGCTTTGTTCTGGACGCCGGTCGTTCGCTGGTGATTGCGATCAACAAGTGGGACGGCATGGATCCAGAGGATCGCGCCCGCGTGAAGGAGCAGGTGGCGCGGCGGCTGGACTTTCTTGATTACGCCGACAAATACTTCATCTCGGCACTGCATGGCACCGGCGTAGGCTCCATGTACGAATCGGTTCAGGCCTGTTACCAGTCCGCCATGGCCAAGTGGCCGACCAACCGGCTGACGGCTATCCTGCAGGATGCCGTTGCCCAGCATCAGCCGCCCATGGTGCAGGGCCGTCGGATCAAGCTGCGTTATGCCCACCAGGGTGGTTCCAAACCGCCGGTGATCGTAGTGCATGGCAACCAGGTGGACTCTTTGCCTGGCGCCTACAAACGGTACCTGGAAAACACCTTCAGGAAAGTGCTGCAGGTGGTGGGCTCACCGATCCGGTTTGAATTCCGTGCCAGTGAAAACCCCTACGCGGGCAAGACTGAGCGGCTTACCCCCCGACAAAAGGTCAAGCGGGACAACGACCTGAAGAAAGGCCGTCGTATCCGCAAGACCCGCCAGAAAAGCGTCAAGCGCTAACGTTACTGGCCTGAACTGCGGTGAGGGCGATGGTGAAGACTATGTCTTCGACCAGCGCGCCGCGGGACAGGTCGTTAACGGGTTTTCTCAGACCCTGAAGCATTGGCCCGACGCTGACCACATTGGCGCTGCGCTGCACCGCCTTGTAGGTGGTGTTGCCGGTGTTCAGGTCCGGAAAAACGAAGACGGTGGCCCGGCCTGCAACCTTGCTGCCGGGGGCCTTGGATTTGCCGACACTCTCAATCGCCGCCGCATCGTATTGCAGGGGGCCATCAATCAGCAGGTCCGGACGGCGCTCCCGGGCGATCCGGGTGGCTTCCCGGACTTTCTCAACTTCCCTTCCGCTGCCGGATTCTCCGGTACTGTAACTGATCATCGCCACGATGGGTTCGATGCCAAAGGCCTCCGCCGACTCCGCGCTCTGGATGGCAATGTCCGCCAGTTCCTGGGCATTGGGGTCTGGATTAATGGCGCAGTCGCCATAGACCAGCACCTGCTGGGGCATCAGCATAAAGAACACCGATGACACCACTTTTGCGCCATCGCGGGTCTTGATCAACTGGAGGGCAGGGCGGACGGTATTGGCGGTGGTGTGAATGGCGCCGGACACCAGCCCGTCGGCTTCATCCATGGCGACCATCATCGTGCCCAGTACCACATTGTCTTCTAGCTGGGCCTCCGCCATCTGGGGTGTCAGCCCCTTGTGGCTACGCAGTGAAACCATGGCTTCAACATAACGCTGACGAACGTCGGACGGGATAATGATTTCCATATCCTCCGGGACCGACGAACCAATTGATGTCGCCACAGACCGGATTTCGTGCGGATCGCCGATCAGCACACAACGGGCGAGTTTGCGCTCATGGCAGATAAGCGCCGCCTGGATGGTGCGCGGTTCATTGCCTTCAGGCAGAACAATGCGTTTGTTCGCAGCCCTTGCCCGCTGGGACAGTTGATAGCGGAAGGCCGGTGGGGACAGGCGGCTCTGGCGCTGGACCTTAAGATGTTCCTGGAGCCAGCCGGTATCAATGCGCCGGGCGATCCACTCCATGGTCTGTTCGATCCGTTCCGGATCGTCGATGGGAATGCCGGCTGACAGGTTGGCGAGCAGATGGGCCGTCTCATAGGTGTTGGTATCGGAGGTCAACACCGGCAGCCCGGTATCCAGGGCCCGGCGACAGAGTTTCACGACGCGCGGATCGGGCATCAGGTTTCCGGTCAGCATCAGTCCGGCCAGAGGCACGCCATTGAGAGCGGCCAGCGCGGTGGTAACGACGATGTCTTCGCGGTCACCCGGTGTCACCATCAGAGTGCCGGGGCGCAGGGTATCGGTCATGTTGCGGATGCTGCGGGCGCACACCGATACCCGCTGTACTCTGCGGGTCTGCATATCCCCCTCGTGCAGTACCGGCACGTCCAGCTCCCGGGCCACATCCGACACCCTGGGGGCGAGCAGTCCCGGCTGCCAGGGAATCTGGGCCAGCAGATGGAAGCGGCCGGAAGTGAACACCCGGCAGTCCCGGTGGTACTCGACCGTACAGTCGTTGTTATCATGCCAGTGGTCCAGCGCCAGGCCGGTGCGTTCGGGCTCGCCGACCTTGTTCAGGATGACGCCAATGACGTCCGGATCAGAGGGCGCGGCAAACAGGCGGGCGGAGAAATCCAGTTCGTCATCCAGCTCACTGGCAGCGCAGGCCCGGGGGGTGCTCACCAGAATCACCTCCGAACCCAGGTTACGTGCCACTTCAATGTTGAGGCGGGCGATATAGGCTTCGCTCTGGTCGAGCACCAGTCCTTCAATGATAACGACATCAACATCCCGGGCCACCTTCTGGTATTCGCCAACGACGTTCTCCATGAGCAGATCGGCTTTACCCCGATTGAGCAGTTGCTGGGCCTTCTTGAGGGGGATGGGCTCTGGAGGTTCCAGGTGGCTGCGGGCGCGGACAAAGGCCACAGAGGCGTCCTGCCCATGATTGTGCAGGGCCTCTCCCTGATGGACCGCCTGACTGAACGGTTTGTAGAATCCGACACTGACGCCCTCGCGTTCCAGTGCACGAAGCAAGCCCAAGCAGACCGAGGTCAGTCCTGAGTCGAGGGAAGTAGGGGCGATAAAAAGACTTTTGGCCATAGGGTCCGGTTATTCCTCTGGGTGGCAGTCGTCAGTTGTGGGCGCGAAGGTTCGCCTCGCGGGCGATGACCAGCTCTTCGTTGGTCGGGATGACCAGCACGGGATAGTTTGACTCGGGGCTTTCGATTCGCCCGTCACTGATCCGGCCATGATGATGGTTAAGCTCTTCATCCAGCCGCACTCCCAGAAGCTTCAGGTGGGACGCAGTCTGGCTGCGCACGCGGGCGCTGTTTTCGCCGATACCGCCGGTGAATACCAGCGCGTCCAGGCGGTCGAGGGAGGAGGTCATGGCGCCAATGTAGCGGGCCAGGCGGAAACAGAAAACATCGATTGCCAGGCGGGAGGGCTCATGCCCGTGATCGGCAAGTTCGCAGAGTGTTCTCATGTCATTGGTCTGCCCCGAAAGGCCGAGAAGGCCACTATCGTAATTCAGCATGTGGTGGGCGTCAGCGGCGCTGATGCCTCGGGCAGCCAGGAAATCGAACAGTCCCGGGTCTACGTCGCCGCTTCGGGTGCCCATAACCAGGCCTTCGAGCGGGGTGAGCCCCATGCTGGTATCGACACTCAGACCATCGCGGATGGCTGTGATGCTGCAGCCGTTACCCAGGTGGGCGGATATGATGGAGGTTGTTGCCGGCGTTTGATTGAGCCGGTTTGCAGCTTCCTGAACCATGAAACTGTGGCTGGTGCCGTGGAACCCATAACGGCGAATGCTCCAGTCGGTGTAGCACTGTTCCGGAAGCGCATAGCGATAGGCTCTGGGCGGCAGGGTCAGATGAAATGCCGTGTCAAAAACCACCACGTGGGGAATATCCGGGAATAGCTCCCGCATGGCCCGGATGCCTTCCAGGTTAACGGGATTATGCAGCGGAGCCAGCTCGGCACAGGCTTCAATGGCCGTCATGGTGTCGTCGGAAACCAGGGTGGATTCCCGGAAGGTTTCTCCACCATGGACCACCCGATGACCGATGGCCTTCGGGGGCTGCGACATGTAACCGGATTCATTGAACGCCTTGACCAGTGAGGCCAGAGCCTGGCCGTGATCGGCGCCCGTGGGCAACGGCACCGGGGCTTCCTGGCCGGCAATATGGGCAAAGGCGTCGGGGTTATTCAGTCGCTCAGCCAGTGCGGAGGCGATTTTTTTGAACTGTTGGTCAAACAGGGCCAGTTTGAGTGAGGAACTGCCACAGTTTACGACCAGTATGGTATCTGTCATGGATATGAGGTTCTGCCTTTTGGGTGATCGGGCTCAGCGTTTGCCGGTTCTCAGCCAGTCCATGAATGCGCTCTCCGGCAAGGGGCGGCTGTAGTAGTAACCCTGGGAAAAGTCACATTGTTCGGTCTGGAGGAAGTAGGTCTGGGCCTCTTCCTCGACGCCTTCCGCCACCACATTCAGTCCAAGGCTGTGGGCCATATTGATAATGGCTCGCACCAGGGAGCTGTCATCGGTTTCGGTGAGAACGTCCTGAATAAACGATTTGTCGATTTTAAGGGTGTCAAAGGGATAGCTCTTGAGGTAACTCAAAGCGGAATACCCGGTACCGAAATCATCCACCGACAGTCGCACGCCATAGTGGTCCAGTTGACGGAGGATCTCGGCGGTTTCAATGGTGTTGTCCAGAATCAGCCTTTCGGTAATTTCCAGCTCCAGCAGGCTTGCATTGAGCCCGGTGATCTCAAGTGCCCGCTTGACGGTATTGGTGAACCCGGGGTCCCGGAACTGCCGGGGCGATACGTTGACAGCGACTCCCACGTCGAACCCGCCCAGCTCCCGCCACCGGCTGGCCGCCCGACAGGCTTCGCCGATGACCCACTCACCGATGCTGGTAATCATCCCGGTTTCCTCTGCCAGGGGAATGAATCGATCGGGCATGACCAGGCCAAGGGTCGGGTTGTTCCAGCGAATCAGGGCTTCGGCTGTAACCGCCTGACCAGAGGCCGTATCCACAATAGGCTGGAAATAAAGCTCAAACTCACCGAGTTCAAGCGCTTTGCGCATCAGCGATTCCATCTGGAGCCGTTCATGGGAGATTTCTCCCATTTCGGGGGTGAATCTGGCGTAGGCGCTTTTGCCATTGCGTTTGGCTTCGTACATGGCAGCGTCGGCATGCTGCAGCAGTGTGCCGCTGTCGTCCGAGTCGGTAGGGAAGGTGGCGATGCCAATGCTGGTGGTGACGAAGACTTCCTGGCCGCTGAGCAGGAAGGGGCTGGCGAAGGTCTCGAGAATGCGGTCTGCAACCTGGCCAGGGGCCTCTGGGCCGGTCATTCCGGGCAGGATGACCAGAAACTCATCGCCACCCAGGCGGGCAACAGTACTGGTGCCCCGTAAGCAACTGGATACCCGGCGGGCCGCTTCCACCAGCAGGGTGTCGCCGGCATCGTGTCCCAGGGTGTCATTTATGTGTTTGAAGTTGTCCAGGTCCAGGAACATGACGCCGACCTGATTCTCCTCGCGGCGGGCCTGGGCCAGTGCCAGCTTGAGCCGGTCCATGGCCAGCATGCGGTTGGGCAGACCGGTCAGGATGTCATAGTTGGCCTGACGCAGGAGTTGCTGCTCGTAGCGTTTCCGGATGCTGATATCTTCACCGAGAATGAGGTAACCGGTAATGTCTCCGTTTACGTCCTTGATTGGCGTGACCACCAGTTGTTCCCAGTAGCGCTCACCGTTGCGCCGGACATTATTGACTTCACCCTGCCAGACTCCAACCCGCTGAACCTGGAGTCTGACTGACTGCCAGAGTTGCTGGGCCTGGCGATTCTCCAGTCCCTGTTCAATGATGCTGGATGTGTGACGCCCGATGATGTCTTTCGGTGCATACCCTGTTAACTGGCTGAACTTGCGGTTGGCATATTCCACTTTCCAGTGGCGGTCACAGATCAGGACCGAGGATGGGCTCTGGTCAATGGCCTTGGAGAACTTCAGGATTTCATCCGCATCCTTTTCCCGTCGTTCCATGTCCTCGTTCAGGCGCTCGCGCATGCCGTTGATGGCTTCCGTGACCATGCCCAGTTCATCGTGGCGGTTGGATGGCGTGTCCGGCCGGTCGAGACGCAGTGGCCGGGACAGGTTGGTCAGGGTCAGATCCCGGGTGTAATCAGCCATCGCTGTCAGGTGGCGGGTGATCAGATGCCGGAAGATCCAGAGAATCAGGACAGCGACAATAAAAACGGTGAAGAATTGAGTGCCCACGATAAACCCCAGACGCCGGTGCAAATCGCTGTAGACCCGCTCCAGATCAGCGGTGATGGTTAACTCGCCGAGGGGAATAGGGCGATCTCCGTTGTGGGTTAGCTTGAAACTATGTACCAGCGTGTCAGAGTGCCGGGGCCGCTCCCCCATCACCAGTTCCGAGTCCGGTTCGATCTTTAAGCGCAAATGGTCGATATCCGGCATGCTGAGGATGCCCTCCATCTGGGTCTGCAGCGACTGCTGGTCCAGGGCCCAGAGGCTGCGGGTCAGGCTGGAGCCGTACCCGGACTCGATAACCTGCATGCGTTCCTCAATCTGATCAAGATCGGTGCGATAGTCCGAATAAATCTGGATGCCGGATGCCAACAGGGTGAATGCCGAGCTGAAGAGCAGAATCCACGCCAGGAGCCTGAAAGACAGGGGGGAGGCCTTGCGAAACTGTTTCAGGCGGGAGGTAAAGTCTGGCATGTCATGCGTGGACCGAAACGGAAAAGGTTGAAGGCAGCGAGTTTGGCTCGGGCGTCTTTTTTTGAACTATAGCAGTAGATGAGGGGGAGTGTCCCGCTCCATATAACTAACCGTCAAGACAGGACTTTACGTTGAAATTTTCAATTATTGCAAGCCAGTAATGTGCTTGATGTAGATCAATAACGGGCTTCAGGTGACGGCGTAATCTGAGTTCAGTCAAATTTGATGAGAGACAGGAGAATACGCCATGTATATGGACGCGGTTGTGATAGCCGGGATTCTAACAGTGCTGCTGATGGTTGCTTTCTTTGTGGGCGTGGGCATCTTTGTGATGAAAGACCAGAAAACCCATGGTGGTAAAAACACCAAAAACAACCACGGAGGTAACGGCCACTAGCGTGGTCGTTTCTCAAGGCAAAAATGGCGTCCCCTAGGGGGTTCGAACCCCTGTTGCCGCCGTGAAAGGGCGGAGTCCTAGGCCACTAGACGAAGGGGACGCATCGCTTGCCTCGTCGAGGTGGCGCGTATATTAAGTACGGGCTCCGCCCCTGTCAACGGTTCCATTCAAAAAAATTCAATAATTCAGTGCTTCTCTCAGTGCGGGCTCCAGAGTCCGGTACTGGAACCTGAATCCTTCCTCTTCCAGGCGTGCAGGCACGGCCCTCTGCCCGGTCAGCAGAAGCCTGGCCATCTCCCCAAGTGCCAACTTCAGAGCCATTGACGGTGCAGGCAAGAATGCCGGCCGATGAAGAACTTTGGCCAGGGTCTGTGTGAACTCCTGATTGGTGACCGGCGCCGGGCTGACCATATTGTAGGCGCCTTTAGCGGATTCCGTGTTGATCATCCAGAGCAGGGCGGCGACCACGTCGCTACGATGGACCCAGGGCATGTATTGGCGCCCGGAGCCGAGGCGGCCGCCCAGACCAAACCGGAAGGGCGGTATCATTTGCTGTAAAAAGCCGCCATTACGGCCAACAACCAGACCGGTCCGGCTGATACACACGCGGACACCCAGTGGTTCCGCATCCAGTGCTGCGTTCTCCCAGTCCCGGCACAGCTGGTGGGTGAATTCCGGAACCGGTGAGGTTGATTCAGTGACCGTCTGGTCCCCCTGATCCCCGTAATAACCAACCGCTGAGCCGGAGACCAGCACCGAAGGGGCTCTGCCCCAGGTTTTCATGACGTTGACCAGTTGCCCGGTTGTTCCGGTCCGGCTTTCAGTCAGTGCCCGTTTACGGGCTTCAGTCCAGCGCTTTTCCGCAATGCCTTCCCCTGCCAGGTTGATGACCGCGTCAAAACCTCCATGGTTCTTGAGTTCGTTAAGGTCATTAACGACCGCTACCCGTCCGCAGACCGCGCGGACGGCATCGGGAGACTGGCGGCTTAGAATCGTCAGGGTGCTGTCCCGGGACAGGAGTGCCCGGCACAGATCCCTGCCGATGAAGCCAGTGCCGCCGGTGATCAGGATTTGCTGTGCCATCGCTTGCTCCTTTCTCTAACCGCTCGCGTTTTCGGTGCCGGTTTCCAGCTCTTCCGTGACAACATCCCGTATCGCGTACCCGAGCCTCGGGTTCTTGCCGATCGGGTCCGCCAGGCGGATGACAACGCCGAACCTGGCCTCAAGATCGGCAATCATGCCGGGCACGTCCTTGCGCAGGTGCCGCCCGGCGGCCAGGAACAGCGGAACCACGGTGAACTGTTCAATGCCGTTCTGCTTGCCGGTGCCTACAACGTCCTCAAGTGTTGGGGATGCCAGCTCCATATAGGCAATGGCGGAGCCTTCAACGGATTCGAGGGTTGGCGCGGCAAGTTGTTCAAAGGTGTCGCACCAGCGTTGGTCGCTGCTACCGTGGGCCAGCAGAATGATCCGGTGAGGTTGGTTCATGGTAAATCCTGTCTCTGGGTTAGCCTGGTTGTTGTCACTGAACTATGTACGATAATGCACTCACCAATGTATCAGGGAGCCTATAGATGTTCGATTGGAAAGAGCTTCTGGATTTCTGGTTTGGCCCGCTGGATGAACGGGGGCTGCCGGATAAAGAACATCGCGACCGATGGTTCCGGTCGGATCGCCGGTTTGATCAGGAGATCCGGCGTCGGTTCCTGTCGCTGGTCATGTTTGCCTCAGAAGAGGGGCTGGATCACTGGCGTAAAGAGCCGGGCGGTGCCCTGGCAGAGATCCTTCTTCTGGATCAGTTTACCCGCAATATATACCGGGGCGGGGCACTGGCGTTTGCCAGCGACACCCTGGCGCGGCAACGGGTGAGGTCAGCCATGGCCCAGGGACAGGATCTGGCGCTGCCGGCAGTGCAGCGGGCGTTTCTTTACATGCCTCTGCAACACTCGGAAAGGCTGGAAGACCAGGACCTGGCAGTTGAGTGCTACGAGCAACTGGCAGCCAGCCACGACGGGTTGCTGGGCGACTTTCTGGGGAGCTTTTTGCAGTCAGCGAAGGATCACCGGGACATCATTGTCCGTTTCGGGCGGTTTCCCCATCGCAACAGGGCGCTGGGCCGGCCATCAACCGTAGAAGAAAAAAGTTATCTGGAGAATGGGGCGCGTTTCGGTCAGTAAGGGTTTCAGAAAAATTTCCACCGGGTTATTGACGACCGCAAAGTTATCAGTAGAATACGCAGCCGTTGAGAGGGAACGCCCTCTTAAACGACAAGCGGGAATAGCTCAGTTGGTAGAGCACAACCTTGCCAAGGTTGGGGTCGCGAGTTCGAATCTCGTTTCCCGCTCCAGATTTCGAAAACCCGGCCATGTGCCGGGTTTTTTTATGTCTGTCTCCGGTAAGCCGCCGACGCAGCTCGGTCGGTCAGTTATACTCGGCATCCGATCCGTCGATACTTTTCAAAGGACAGGTGCTGCATGCAGGTGCTCTCTCTTTTTTTCTATCCGGTTAAATCCCTGGGCGGGATCCGTGTGGACACGCTTGAGCTTGATGAGTTCGGCCCCACCGGAGATCGTCGGTGGATGATCATCGACGACCAGAACCGGTTTGTGACCCAACGCCGCCTGCCAGCATTGGCGCGGGTTTCGACGGCGTATTCAGACGGACAGGTGGCCATCAACATCCCAGGCGAAGGCGAGTTCTCCCTGCAGCCGGGCACCAAGCGCCTGGAAGTGCAGGTATGGCGGGATCAGGTGACGGCGCTGGCAGGGGGCGAAGACGCCGCCTCAGCGCTGTCCCGTTTCTGTGACATGCCCCTGCGCCTGGTGTACATGCCCGACGACAGTTTCCGGCGCGTCGACCCTGAGAGGGTCCCTGAGAAGCGTCGGGTTGGCTTTGCTGATGGCTTTCCTTTTCTGGTGGTCAATGAAGCCTCCCTGGATGAGCTGAACACACGACTGGAATCGCCGGTCGATATACGCCGGTTTCGTCCCAACATCGTGGTTAAAGGGGCTGCCCCGTGGGATGAGGATGAGTGGCGGTCGCTCAGGATCGGCGACAGACGGTTCGATCTGGCAAAGCCCTGTTCCCGGTGCGTGATGACCACCGTAGATCCGGAGACGGGCGTCAAGGATTCGGGTACTCAGCCCCTGAAAATGCTGGCTTCCTACCGCAAGACCAAGGACGGCGTCATTTTTGGACAGAATGCCGTGCATGATGGGCCTGGTCAGGTCTCGGTAGGGGATATGGTTTCCGTTCTGCAAGAGGAGTCCTGATCAAGGTGCCATTGTTAACTCTGGACAGGTTGTCCCTGGCCTTCGGTATGCATCCACTTCTGGATGAGGCGTCCCTTAACCTGGAGCCCGGCGAGCGCGTGTGTCTGCTCGGTCGGAACGGGGAGGGCAAATCCACGCTTCTGAAAATTGTCAGCGGCGATGTCACGCCCGACGGTGGCCTGGTCCGCCTGGACGAGGGCGCGACGCTCTCGGTTTTGCCCCAGACCCTTCCCTCCGACGATACACGCACGGCCTACGATGTGGTTTCCTCTGCCTTCCCGGAGACCGGCGAACTGCTGGCGGAATTTCACCGGCTGTCGCAGCAGGCGGACGAAGCCAGCCTGGATCGCATGATGAAGGTTCAGGAGCGGCTCGAGGCACTGGATGGCTGGTTACTGGATCAGCGCGTCAATACCGTTCTTGAGCAATACGGCATTGACCCTGATACACCATTGAACAGGCTTTCCGGCGGTTGGCAGCGCCGGGTCCTGCTGGCCCGTGCTCTGGTTGTGGATCCGGACATTCTTCTTCTCGACGAGCCGACGAACCACCTGGATGTGCCGGCCATCGCCTGGCTGGAGGAAGCGCTGGGCCAGTTTCGTGGTGCCATGCTGTTTGTCAGTCACGATCGGGCGTTCATTCGCCGGATGGCCACCCGCGTGGTTGAGCTGGATCGTGGCCAACTGGTCAGCTTTGCCGCCAGTTACGATAAATACCTGGAGCTGAAAGAGAAGGCCCTGGAGGAAGAAGAGCGCCAGAATGCCCTGTTCGACAAAAAGCTCAAACAGGAAGAGGCCTGGATCCGGCAGGGGATCAAAGCCCGTCGAACCCGGAATATGGGGCGTGTCCGTGCCCTGAAGGCCATGCGTGAGGAGCATCGTCAGCGGCGGGTGCGCGGTGGCACCGCCAGTTTTGCGGTGGAAGAAGCTGACAGGTCCGGCAAGCTGGTGGCAGAGGCCACCGACGCTGGTTTCCGTTATCCGGATGGTCAGCCCATCATCAAGGACATGAACCTGACAGTCCTGCGCGGTGACAAGATTGGGCTGGTGGGTGAGAACGGCACCGGCAAAACCACCCTTGTGCGCCTTCTGTTGGGGGACCTGGCACCCACAGATGGCAATATCCGGCTTGGCACCAACCTCCAGGTTGCCTATTTTGATCAGCTTCGGGGGGAGCTGGATCTGGACCGGAACGCCGTGGACAACCTCGCCGAGGGCCGTGAATTTATCGATATCAACGGTCAGAGTCGCCATGTCCTGGGGTATCTGCAGGAATTTCTGTTCACGCCGGAGCGTGCACGCTCTCCGGTGACGGTCTTTTCAGGCGGTGAGCGCGCCCGGCTCCTGCTGGCAAAACTGTTCAGCAAGCCGGCCAACATCCTGGTGCTGGATGAGCCAACCAACGATCTGGATGTCGAAACGCTGGAACTGCTCGAAGAGCAGCTTTCGGAATTTCGGGGAACGGTGATCCTGATCAGTCACGACCGGGAATTTCTCGATAATGTGGTAACCGACACCATTTTCCTTGACGGTTCAGGCAAAGTCAGGGAGTTCGTCGGTGGCTATTCCGACTGGCGCCGGCAGGGTGGGCGGTTCCCATCCGAAGTGACCGGCGCCCGCCCGGATCGCCAGGATCGCGAGTCTGCAAGCCGCAAAGAGCAGAAAGAACAGAAACCTGGCACGGAGACCTCGGACCGGAAAGCCGCAAAAGGAGCCGGCAAGCCGGTGAAGCTCAGCTACAAGCTCAAAAGAGAGCTTGAGCAGTTGCCGGGTCAGATCGAGGCGCTTGAGCAGGAAGTCGAGCAGTTGCAGGAGCGGATTTCGGCACCGGACTTTTATGCCGGTCCTCAGGATGAGGTTGCCCGGACTCTGGAGCAGCTCCAGGCCGCAGAAGCCCGGCTTGAAGAAACAATTGAGCGATGGATGGAATTGGAGGAGCAGGCAGGGCAATGAGCGTCCAGTACAATTTCCGTTACGAGGATGGCCGGGAGGTTGATTTCCGGGTTACAGATGCCCCAGCAAAACTGCCCCAGGGACAGGCTATTCCGACATGGGTGAATCTGGACTACTGCCAGTGCTCGAACTGTCCCCTGAACACCTCGGAGCATGTGCACTGCCCGGCTGCTGTTGCCATCGTGCCGGTGATTCAGGCGTTTCAGGCGGAAGATGCCTACCAGAAGGTGGACGTGACCGTTACCGATGAGCGCCGGTCCTACCACAAGAACACCACGCTGGAAGAGTCGCTGCGTTCGCTGCTTGGCCTGAAGCTGGCAACCAGTGGCTGCCCTCTGCTGTCGCAGCTCAAACCCATGGCAAAACACCACCTGCCGTTCGCCAGCACGGACGAATTCATTATGCGCAGTGTGGAATCCTATCTGCTGGAGCAGCTGTTTGCCCGGCGGGAGGGCAGAACGCCCGACTGGGACCTGAAGGGACTGGTGGAGCGCAATCAGCAGTTGCAGCTGGTTAATCAGGCGCTTTGGCAGCGCATACACGCAGAGTGCCGGGGAGACAGTAACCTCAAGGTTCTGCTGAGCTTTTTCTCGATGGCATCGAGTGTGTCGATCTCGCTGGAGAGCCAGTTGCGAAAGCTGCAGAGTAGCGTGCTGTCGGAATAGGGAGATCGGGGGAGGAGGGCTCCCCCGATCAGTTTGAGTTGGCGGTCAGTGGATGCGCACCGCCATCACGTCACACTCGGTACCATGAAGCACGCCGTTGGCGGTGGATCCCAACAGCAGCTGGAAGCCTTTGCGGCCGTGGCTGCCGACGATGACCAGATCCACCTTGTGCTCTTTCACCAGGCGATGTATCTCGGATTCCGGCCGGCCAACGGTGACCACCTGATTGGCGCTGGAGACGTTGTACTTCTCACCATACTTGGCCAGTTGCTCACGCGCAGCTTTGTCCAACTGGTCCTGCAGTTCGGTCAGATCCATCGGAATATCACCGCCATACGCGTAACCGACCGGCTCCACCACGTGTACCAGCAGCAATTCGGATTTGAATGCCTCGGCAAGGGATTTAGCCTTTTCAAGAACCTGGGGGGCTTCCTCGGTCAGGTCGATGGCGACCAGCATTTTGTCATAGGTGGGCATGGGGTTAGCTCCTTTGTGCTTTCGGAATATTCCTAGGATAGTACTGACACGGTATCGGGAAAAGTCCCGTCACATTCTGACGGGGGTCAACCCCAAAGGGAAGATGCACGGGGGAAATCCTTTTACTCGTCTTTGCTGCACCACTATGCTGTGACTCAGAAATAAATTGACAAACGACCGATTTTTTTTCATCGTGTCACCTCTCGATTCAAACGACTGTATGAATTTTTTGGATCGGATGATCGGGCAGTGACCGAAATCTCGCTGCAGCGACTTCGCCGGCCTTGTATCCGGCCGGCCACTGTCAGCAGTTCCAAACACAGACTGGAGATCAGTTGATGATTTACGAAGGTAAAGCCATCACGGTTAAAGAGATCGAAGGCGGGATCGCTCAGTTGAACTTTGACTTGCAGGGCGAGTCGGTAAACAAGTTCAACCGTCTCACCCTCGAAGAGCTGGGCGCGGCAACGGAAAAGCTGGGAGCCCGCGAGGACCTCAAAGGGCTGGTGTTTACCAGTTCCAAGGACAGCTTCATTGTCGGTGCGGACATCACCGAGTTTACCAAACTGTTCGCGGGTCCCGAGGATGAGCTGATTGCCAATAGCCTGAATGCCAACGCCATTTTCAATGCTATTGAAGATCTGCCGTTCCCGACCGTCAGTGCCATTAATGGCATCGCGCTCGGTGGGGGGCTGGAAATGTGTCTGGCTACCGACTACCGCCTGATGGCTCCCAAGGCCAAGATTGGGCTGCCGGAAGTCAAACTGGGGATCTTCCCGGGCTTCGGCGGGACCGTTCGTCTGTCCCGACTGGTCGGTGTTGACTACGCCGTTGAGTGGATCTGTGGCGGTACAGAAAACCGTGCGGACGCGGCCCTGAAAGTCGGTGCTGTTGATTCCATTATCGAAGCCGACAAACTGGTTGAAGCTGCGGTTGCGCTGATCAATGAATGCAACGCCGGCAAGCTGGATTACAAGGCCCGGCGCGAAGAGAAGAAAGGCAAGATCAAGCTCAATGCCATGGAAAGCATGATGGCATTCGAGATTTCCAAGGCCTTTGTCGCCGGCAAAGCGGGCAAGAACTATCCGGCGCCCGTTGAGGCCATCAAGGTCATGCAGAAACACGCTGGCCTGACCCGTGACAAGGCGGTGGAAGTGGAAGCCAAAGGTTTTGCCAAGATGGCCAAGACCAACGTGGCTGCCTGTCTCGTTGGCCTGTTCCTGAACGACCAGGCGCTCAAGAAGAAAGCCAGTGCCTGGGAGAAAGAGGCGGCTGATGTCAATCTGGCCGCGGTTCTGGGCGCAGGTATCATGGGCGGCGGTGTTGCTTTCCAGTCGGCCCTCAAAGGCACACCCATCCTGATGAAAGACATTAACCAGGATGGTATCAAGCTGGGCCTGAACGAAGCCAAGAAGCTGCTGTCCAAGCGCATCTCCAAGGGCAAGATGGACGCCGACAAGATGGGCGATGTCCTCAACAACATTACCCCGACCCTTAACTACGGTGATTTCAAGAACGTAGACCTGGTTGTTGAAGCAGTTGTTGAAAACCCGAAAGTCAAAGATGCGGTGCTTCGCGAAACTGAGGATACGGTACGTGAAGACACCATCCTGACGTCCAACACCTCGACCATCTCTATCAACAAGCTGGCCGAGAACCTCAAGCGTCCGGAAAACTTCTGTGGCATGCACTTCTTCAACCCGGTACACATGATGCCGCTGGTCGAGGTGATCCGGGGTGAAAAGACCTCTGATCGTGCAATTGCTACGACGGTCGCCTACGCCAAGGCGATGGGCAAGACCCCGATTGTGGTCAACGACTGTCCGGGCTTCCTGGTGAACCGGGTCCTGTTCCCGTACTTTGGCGGCTTTGCGGCCCTGCTGCGTGACGGCGCCGATTTCCAGAAGATCGACAAGGTCATGGAGAAATTCGGTTGGCCCATGGGCCCGGCCTACCTGCTGGATGTGGTCGGCATGGATACCGCCAAGCACGCCAATGAAGTAATGGCTGAAGGTTTCCCTGAGCGCATGAAGGCTGATTTCAAATCCGCCATCGATGTGATGTTCGAGAACGAGCGTTACGGCCAGAAGAACGACAAGGGCTTCTACCGTTACGAGGAAGACCGTAAGGGCAAGCCGAAGAAGGTCGTTGATGAGCAGACCTACGAGCTGATCAAACCGGTTGTGGCAGACCAGAAAGACTTCGAAGAGGAAGACATCATCGCCCGCATGATGATCCCTCTGTGTCTGGAAACCGTCCGGTGTCTGGAAGACAACATCGTTGAGGCTCCGGCCGATGCGGACATGGGCCTGATCTACGGCATCGGTTTCCCGCCGTTCCGTGGTGGTGCCCTGCGCTACATCGACGATATGGGCGTCGACAAGTTCGTCGAACTTGCAGACAAGTATGCAGATCTGGGTCCGCTTTATCACCCGACCGAGAAGCTGCGTGAAATGGCCAAGAATGGCGAAAAATTCTTCGGCTAACCCTGAACGAGATTTCCGAACGGAGAAAGATCTATGAGCCTTAATCCGAGAGACGTTGTCGTCGTCGATTGCGTACGGACTCCGATGGGTCGTGCCAAGAACGGCTGCTTCCGCAACGTTCGCGCAGAGAACCTGTCCGCTGCGCTGATTGAAGCGCTCTTCGAGCGCAACCCGAAGCTTGACCCGAAAGAAGTGGAAGATGTGATCTGGGGCTGTGTCAACCAGACCAAGGAGCAGGGCTTTAACGTAGCCCGTCAGATCTCCCTGCTGACCCGGATTCCCCACGAATCCGCCGCCCAGACCGTCAACCGTCTGTGTGGTTCTGCGATGACCGCCATCCACACTGCCGCTCAGGCCATCATGACCGGTAACGGTGATGTGTTCATGGTCGGTGGTGTTGAGCACATGGGGCACGTGCCCATGACCGAAGGGTTTGATCACAACCCGGCGGCTTCCAAATATTCCGCCAAGGCCTCCAACATGATGGGCCTGACCGCTGAAATGCTGTCCAAGATGCACGGAATTACCCGTGAGCAGCAGGACGAGTTCGGCGCCCGGTCTCACCGCCTGGCCCATGAAGCGACTGTTGAAGGACGCTTCAAGGACGAAATCGTCCCGATCCAGGGTCATGACGAGAATGGCTTTGTGAAGCTGATTGAGCAGGACGAAACCATTCGTCCGGAAACCACGGCCGAGTCACTTGGTCAGCTCAAGCCGGCGTTCGATCCGAAGAACGGTACGGTAACCGCGGGCACCTCGTCGCAGTTGACCGACGGCGCTTCCGCGCTGGTGGTTATGTCGGCTGAACGTGCCCAGGCACTGGGGCTGACCCCGATTGCCAAGATCCGCAGCATGGCAGTGGCCGGCTGTGATCCCGCGATCATGGGTTATGGCCCGGTTCCGGCCACTAAGAAAGCCCTCAAGCGTGCTGGCCTGAAAGTCGAGGACATTGACTTCTGGGAGCTGAACGAAGCCTTTGCCGGGCAGTCCCTGCCTGTGCTGAAGGACCTCAAGCTGCTGGGCGTGATGGACGAGAAAGTGAACCTGAACGGTGGCGCCATTGCACTTGGTCACCCGCTGGGTTGTTCCGGTGCACGGATTTCCACCACACTGCTGAACGTCATGCAGTCCCGTGGCGGCAATCTCGGTGTCTCCACCATGTGTATCGGTCTGGGGCAGGGGATCGCCACAGTCTGGGAGCGTGTCTGAGACACCTTCGTCCTGAACGGATGAAGTGAATCACAGAGCCCGGCACCATGCCGGGCTCTGTCGTTTCGGGAATCGGGAAAGGGCGTGGCTGTGGGTCGGGCACGTTGAAAAATGCCGGGTGGAACCAAAGAATGGGTTGTGTTGCCAAAGCTGACCCTGTAAAACAGTGAGCCTGTATGTAATGGCAACCTCCGGTTTTCCAGTTGCCTGATTTTTATGCCAGTTTACGTTTTGTCCAACGAGTGAACGATTGGTCAACAAGGATATAGAACTCCGTTATGGGTAAAAGTCTCGTTATCGTCGAGTCACCAGCGAAAGCCAAAACCATTAACAAGTATCTCGGTTCCGACTACATCGTGAAGTCGAGTGTTGGCCATATTCGCGATCTTCCGGTCAGTGGCAGTGGCTCCAAATCCGATCCCAAGGAACGGGCACGACAGGCCGCTGTCACCCGCAAAATGAGCCCTGAAGAAAAGGCGGAGCACAAAAAGCGCAAGGCAAAAGAGCAACTGGTGGCCCGGATGGGCGTGGACCCGGAGCTTGACTGGCAGGCGAACTACGAGGTGCTGCCCGGCAAGGAAAAGGTGGTCAGTGAGCTCAAACGTCTGGCGAAGTCGGCTGACCATATCTATCTGGCGACGGATTTGGACCGCGAAGGGGAGGCAATCGCCTGGCACCTGCAGGAAACCATTGGCGGAGAGCCCGACAAATACCGTCGGGTTGTCTTTAACGAGATTACCAAGCGGGCCATTCAGGAAGCCTTCAAGGACCCGGGACAACTGGATGGCAACCGCGTCAACGCCCAGCAGGCCCGACGCTTTCTGGACCGTGTTGTGGGTTACATGGTGTCACCGCTGTTGTGGTCCAAGATCGCCCGGGGCCTTTCCGCCGGTCGGGTTCAGTCGGTTGCCGTTCGCCTGATTGTTGAGCGTGAGCGGGAGATCCGGGCATTTGTGCCCGAAGAGTTCTGGCAGATGCACGCAGACCTGGCACCTGCGAAGGCCGATGATGCGGTCCGGTTTGAGGTTGCCCGCTATAATGGCCAGGCTTACCGGCCCACCAGCGAGTCCCAGAGCAATGAGCATCTGGCGCGTCTGCGTGAAGGTGCCTTTGAGGTCGCCAAGCGTGAAGACAAGCCTACCCGGTCGCGGCCCTCGGCACCTTTCATTACCTCGACACTGCAGCAGGCGGCGAGTAACCGCATGGGCTTCAGTGTCAAGAAAACCATGATGCTGGCCCAACGTCTGTACGAAGCTGGCTTTATCACCTACATGCGTACCGACTCGACGAACCTGAGCCAGGACGCCATCGCCAGTTGCCGTGACTTTGTCCAGAAGCAGTTTGGTGAGCGCTACCTGCCGGAAAAACCCAGGGTTTACGGTAGTCGTGAAGGGGCCCAGGAAGCTCACGAAGCCATTCGCCCGACCGATGTCGGTCGTCGTCCAACGGACATCAGTGGCCTCGAAAAAGACGCTGAGAAGCTCTACGACCTGATCTGGCGTCAGTTTATCGCCTGCCAGATGGCGGATGCGGAGTTTTTGAGTACGTCCATTACCGTCGCCAACGGTGACTATGAGCTGCGCACCCGCGGACGGATCATCAAGTTCGAAGGTTTCCTCAAGGCCGCTCCTTCCTCGTCCAAGAAAGACGAGGATGTCGCGCTGCCCGACATTCAGGTCGGTGATGCCCTCGACCTCAAAAAGCTCGACCCGAGCCAGCATTTCACCAAGCCGGCGCCTCGCTACACTGAGGCAAGCCTGGTCAAGGAGCTGGAGAAGCAGGGGATTGGTCGTCCCTCCACCTACGCGTCCATCATCTCCACCATCCAGGATCGTGGTTACGTCAAACTCCAGAACCGCCGGTTCTATGCCGAAAAGATGGGGGAAATCGTCACCGAGCGTCTCGCGGAGTCCTTCCCGAACCTGATGGATTACGACTTTACCGCGCGGCTGGAGGACGAACTGGATGATATCGCCGAAGGGGATATCGACTGGAAGAAGGTCCTGAACGATTTCTACGAGCGCTTCCGCAACCAGTTGGATAGCGCTGAAAAGGCCGAAGACGGCATGCGCGCGAACACGCCGACGGAGACCGATATACCCTGTCCGTCCTGCGGGCGGAACATGCAGATCCGTGTGGCCAGTACCGGTGTTTTTCTGGGGTGCTCGGGCTACTCGCTGCCGCCCAAGGAGCGTTGCAAGACCACGATCAACCTGACTCCGGGTGACGAAGTGGTCAGCGCCGAAGAAGACGTTGAAGGCGAGGGCGAAACCCGGCTGCTGCGCAAGAAGCGGCGTTGTCCCAAATGTGGCACCGCCATGGACAGCTACCTGATTGACGAGAAGCGCAAGCTGCACGTGTGTGGTAACAACCCGGACTGCTCCGGCTATGAGGTGGAGCAGGGCACTTTCCGGATCAAGGGCTATGATGGCCCGACACTGGAGTGTGACAAGTGCGGCTCGGAAATGCAGCTGAAAACCGGCCGTTTCGGCAAGTATTTCGGTTGTACCAACACTGAGTGCAAGAATACCCGTAAGCTTTTGCGCAATGGCGAACCGGCGCCGCCCAAGATGGACCCGGTGCCCATGCCGGAACTGCAGTGTCAGAAAGTGGATGACACCTACGTTCTGCGGGATGGGGCTTCCGGGCTGTTCCTCGCGGCGAGCAAGTTTCCCAAGAACCGGGAGACCCGTCCGCCGCTGGTGCTGGAAATCAAACCGCACCGCAAGGAAATTGATCCCAAGTACGACTACCTGATGGACGCGCCGGAGCGGGATCCGGAGGGGAATCCGACGGTCATCCGGTACAGTCGAAAGACCAAGGAACAGTACGTCATGTCGGAGAAAAACGGCAAGGCGACGGGCTGGTCGGCCTGGTATCAGGACGGTCGCTGGGTGCCGAAGGAGAAGGGCAGCAAGTAGTCTGTCGGTAAGGAGCGAAAAAGGGTGCGGCGCAGGCCGCGCCCTTTTTTTATGGGTGCCTTATTTCTTGCGAAGGCGCTGGATCAGTGATGAGGTGTCCCAACGGCGCCCGCCCATGTCCTGGACGTCGCCATAGAACTGGTCCACCAGAGCGGCCACCGGTAGCTTGGCGCCGTTTCGCCGGGCCTCATCCAGGCAAATGCCCAGATCCTTGCGCATCCAGTCGACGGCAAAACCGTGGTCAAACTCGCCGGCAATCATGGTGCCGGAGCGGTTTTCCATCTGCCATGACTGGGCGGCGCCCTTGGAAATCACGTCGACCACCCGGCTTACATCAAGGTCCGCCTGCTCGGCGAAATGCAGGGCTTCTGACAGTCCCTGGACCAATCCCGCAATGGCAATCTGATTGACCATCTTGGTTTTCTGCCCGCTACCGGCAGGCCCCATCAGTGTCACGGCCCGGCCATAGCAGTCCATGACCGGCCGTGCCTTGTCGAAATCGGCGTCATTGCCGCCGCACATGATGGTGAGGGCGCCGTTTTCAGCCCCCTGCTGACCACCGGAAATGGGCGCGTCAATAAAGCCCTGCCCGCGTTCACCGGCCAGGGCAGCCAGTCGCTCCGCGACACCAGCTGAAGCGGTGGTATGGTCGATCAGGATCGCTGTGGGCGGGGCGTTGGCGATGATGCCGTCTTCGGCCGCGAAAACGGCATCCAGGTCGCGGTCCGCGCCGACGCACGTCATTACGAAATCCGCGTCTTTCACTGCATCGGCAATGGTGTTGCAGGCCTCGCCGTTGTGCTTCTTGGCCCAGTCTGTCGCCTTTTGGGTGGTGCGGTTCCAGACCGTGACGTTATGGCTGGCGCCAGCAAGATGACCGGCCATGGGATAGCCCATGACGCCTAGTCCTATGAATGCAATGTTTGCCATCGTGTGCTCCCTGTATTCGGTGTCTTGGTTGTTGTCATTGTATTGCGTTTTCCATGATACGAAAAAAGCCGCTGATTTCAGCGGCTTTTTTCGGGGTGCAGGGAAAGAGCAGGGCGATTACTCGTCGCCCGGGTAATCCCGCTGCGGAGAACCGGTGTACAGCTGCCGTGGGCGGCCGATCCGGTAATTGCCACTGACCATTTCGTTCCAGTGAGAGAACCAGCCAATGGTCCGGGACATGGCGAAAATCACTGTGAACATGGAGGTCGGAATGCCGATGGCCTTGAGAATAATGCCAGAGTAGAAGTCCACGTTCGGGTAGAGTTTGCGCTCCACGAAGTACTCGTCTTCCAGGGCGATTTTCTCGAGGCGCTGGGCGATCTTCAGCAGCGGATCGTTTTCCAGGCCCAGTTCCTGAAGAACCTCATGGGCGGTTTCGCTCATGACTTTAGCGCGCGGGTCGAAATTCTTGTAGACCCGGTGGCCAAATCCCATCAGACGGAACGGATCGTCCTTGTCTTTGGCCTTGGCGATGAATTGCTCGATGTTGGCCTCATCACCGATCTCAGCCAGCATGTCCAGTACCGCTTCGTTGGCGCCGCCGTGAGCGGGGCCCCAGAGCGCCGCGATGCCGGAAGCGATACAGGCGTAGGGGTTAGCGCCGGTGGAGCCAGCCAGGCGAACCGTGGAGGTGGAGGCGTTCTGCTCGTGGTCCGCGTGCAGGATGAAGATCTTGTCCATGGCCTTGGCCAGGATCGGGTTCGGCTTGTACTCCTCGCAAGGCACGCCAAACATCATCTGCAGGAAGTTTTCGGCGTAGGACAGATCGTTGCGCGGGTAAACGAACGGCTGACCGACGGAATACTTATAGCACCAGGCGGCAATCGTTGGCATCTTGGCGATCAGCCGATGGCCGGTGATTTCACGCTGGGTCGGGTCGTTGACGTTCATCTGGTCGTGATAGAACGCGGACAGGGCGCCAACAACGCCACACATGATGGCCATCGGATGCGCGTCACGGCGGAAACCGTTGAAGAAATTGCGCATCTGGTCGTGCAGCATGGTGTGGTTTTTAATGGTGTCGTGGAACTGCTTGTTCTCTTCTTTGCTCGGCAGTTCGCCCTTCAGGAGCAGGTAGCAGACTTCGAGGAAATCGGAATTCTCGGCGAGTTGGTCAATCGGGTAGCCCCGGTGCAACAGCACGCCCTTTGCGCCATCGATGTAGGTGATGGCAGACTCGCACGCCGCTGTGGAAACGAATCCCGGGTCATAAGTGAAAACGCCTTCCTGTACCAGGCCGCGTACGTCAATAACGTCAGGGCCGACGGTGCCGGAATAAACCGGTAGCTCAATGGACTTATCTCCCACCGAGAGCGTGGCTTTCCTGTCGGTCATGGTGCTCTCCTGTTTGATTAGCTGTATCAGCTTTTCGACATGATGTATCAATGCGCCGGAAAGGGCGTATTATTGCAAATCCGGCGGCAAAATATAGGGCGTCAGCTTTTTTTGTCAATGCAAAGGGGGTGAAAAGAGCGAGTCTAGCATTATCTGTAAATCAGGGATATCCCGAATGTTGGCCGTTATAGAGCGTAATCGCGTTTGTCAATACGCCATAAAGAGGGTGAGAGAGCTGGTGCGGCAACGCTTGGCGGGCAACTTGCCCGTTTGTAATTATAAGGGCCACTCCTTATAATCCTTAGCCCGGAATCGGGGATGCACGTCTGTGCGGGCTTGGATTCAGCGCGCCAACTGAGGTGTCATCCACCCTCCTGAACCAATCGGTTGTCGGTATCGTACCGATTCTCCGAAGCAAACATACCAACCATCCGCCACCGTCCTGACGGTCCCGCGGAACCAAGAGAGAGTGTGAGAGCGCTGTGAATAGCAAACGACCAGTAAATCTCGATCTCGGCAAGTTCCATTTCCCGCTGCCAGCCATTACGTCGATCCTGCATCGCATCAGTGGCATCATCATTTTTGTTGGTGTTGCTTTTCTGTTGTACGGCCTGGATCTCTCCCTTTCCGGAGAAGATGGCTTCAATCGGGTAAGTGAACTGCTGGACAGCTTCCTTGCCAAGCTGATCATCTGGGGCATCCTGTCTGCTCTGCTTTATCACCTGGTTGCAGGTATCAAGCACCTGTTCATGGATATGGGCATTGGTGAAGATCTCCAGAGTGGCCGCCTCGCCGCGAAAATCACCATTGCGGTTTCCATTGTTCTCATCCTTCTGGCAGGAGTCTGGGTATGGTAAGCAGCGTTACAAACCTCGGCCGCAGCGGTGTGTTCGATTGGCTCATTCAGCGAGTCACCGCCTATGTGCTGGCCCTCTACACAATCTTTCTTCTGGGGTTCATGTTGACCACTGACGTTAACTACGAGACCTGGAGCGGCCTCTTTCAACAGACCTGGTTCCGCATCTTCAGCCTGCTGGCGCTGATCTCGCTCGGGGCGCATGCCTGGGTTGGGCTGTGGACGGTTACGACCGACTATATCAAGCCGATGGCGCCGCGTTTCCTGGTCCAGGCGGCCTGCGGTCTGGCCATGTTTGTTTATCTGGTCTGGGGCATTCAGATTTTTTGGGGGCTTTAATCGATGGCTAACATCAAAACCATGTCTTACGACGCGATTGTTATCGGTGGTGGTGGTGCCGGCATGCGGGCCGCGCTCCAGCTGACCGAATCCGGTCTCAATACCGCGTGTATTACCAAAGTATTTCCGACCCGGTCGCACACCGTTTCCGCCCAGGGCGGTATCACCTGTGCGATCGCAAGCGCCGATCCTGACGATGACTGGCGCTGGCACATGTACGATACCGTCAAGGGCTCTGATTACATCGGTGACCAGGACGCTATCGAGTATATGTGTTCTGTTGGCCCCCAGGCTGTTTTCGAGCTGGAACACATGGGCCTGCCTTTTTCCCGTACCGAGCAGGGCCGTATCTATCAGCGTCCGTTTGGTGGTCAGTCCAAAGGTCCGGACAATCCCACTCAGGCCGCTCGTACCTGTGCCGCCGCTGACCGTACCGGTCATGCCCTGCTGCACACCCTGTATCAGGCCAACCTGAAGGGCGGCACCTCGTTCCTCAACGAGTGGTACGCAGTCGATCTGGTCAAGAACGGCAAGGGCGAAGTGGTTGGTGTTGTCGCTATCGAAATCGAAACCGGCGATGTCTGCTACGTCAAGGCCAAGGCCACGGTACTGGCCACTGGCGGTGCCGGTCGTATCTACGCCTCCACCACCAATGCCCTGATCAACACCGGTGACGGCATCGGCATGGCGCTGCGCGCCGGCTTCCCGGTTCAGGATATGGAAATGTGGCAGTTCCACCCGACCGGTATTCACGGTGCGGGTACCCTGGTTACCGAAGGCTGTCGGGGTGAGGGCGGTTATCTGATCAACGCCGAGGGCGAGCGCTTTATGGAGCGTTACGCGCCGAACGCCAAAGATCTGGCCGGCCGTGACGTTGTTGCCCGTTCCATGGTTATCGAGATTCTGGAAGGTCGTGGCTGTGGCCCCGACAAGGATCACGTGCTGCTGAAGCTGGACCACCTGGGTGAAGAAACCCTGAACCTGCGTCTGCCAGGCATCTGTGAACTGTCCCGCACCTTCGCGCACGTGGATCCGGTCAAAGAGCCGATCCCCGTAGTTCCGACCTGTCACTACATGATGGGCGGTCTGCCGACCAATGTTGGTGGTCAGGCTCTGACTCAGGACGAGAACGGAAACGACAAGCCGATTCCGGGTCTGTTCGCCTGCGGTGAGGCGGCCTGCGTATCTGTGCATGGTGCTAACCGCCTGGGCGGCAACTCCCTGCTGGATCTGGTGGTCTTCGGTCGTGCCGCTGGTCTGCACATTGAAGAGCAGCTGCGTGGCGGTTTTGAGGTGGACGAAGCGTCCGAGGAAGATATCAAGCGCGCCATGGCCCGTCTGGATCGCCTCAACAGTGCAACCGAGGGTGAAAGCGTGGCAGAAGTCCGCAAGGATCTGCAGGCCTGCATGCAGCTGTACTTCGGTGTATTCCGGGACGGCAAGAGCATGGAAGAGGGTCTGCAGAAGCTGGAAGCCATTGGCGAGCGTGTTCGTAACACCAAACTGGCTGACACCAGCAATGCCTTCAACACCGCCCGTATCGAAGCGCTCGAGCTTGAGAATCTCTACGAAGTGGCGATGGCGACTGCCGTGTCCGCCGCTGAGCGGAAGGAAAGCCGTGGTGCTCACGCCCGTAACGACTTTACCGAGCGTGACGACGAGAACTGGCTGAAGCACTCTATGTACTTCCCGCTGGAAAAACGTGTTGGTAAGCGTGACGTGAACTTCGCACCGAAAACGGTTCCGACGTTCGAGCCTAAAGTCCGGACTTACTAAGGGGGATAGAGAAGATGTTGGTAAGCCTGTACCGCTATAACCCGGAAACCGATAAAGCCCCTTACATGCAGGACGTAGAGGTCGAGATTCCGGAAGGCAAGGATTTGATGGTTCTTGATGTGTTGAATCTCATCAAGGAAAAGGATCCCTCGGTGGCCTATCGTCGCTCCTGTCGTGAAGGTGTTTGTGGCTCTGATGGCATGAACATGAACGGCAAGAACGGTCTGGCCTGTATCACACCGGTGTCGGACGTGGCCAAGGACAACAAGATTGTTCTGCGCCCGCTGCCGGGCCTGCCGGTGATCCGTGATCTGGTGGTGGACATGAATATGTTCTATCGTCAGTACGAGAAGGTCACGCCACACCTGATCAACAACAACCCGGAGCCGGCCATTGAACGCCTGCAGTCTCCGGAAGACCGGGAAAAGCTGGACGGCCTGTACGAGTGTATTCTCTGTGCCTGCTGTTCAACGGCCTGCCCGTCTTTCTGGTGGAATCCGGACAAGTTTATCGGGCCCGCTGGCCTGCTTCAGGCCTACCGGTTCCTGGCGGACAGCCGGGATACCGCGCAGGCCGAGCGTCTGGCCAGCTTGGACGACCCGTTCAGTGTGTTCCGCTGCCGTGGCATCATGAACTGCGTCAGCGTCTGCCCGAAAGGGCTGAACCCGACCCGTGCGATCGGTCATATCCGCAACCTGCTGCTGCAGCGCGCAACCTGATCAATCTGTGGTCACTGGCCTGTGCCGGTAACGGACACTGGCACCCTTAGCCTTGGAAGGCCCCGCCACGCGCGGGGCCTTCAACCAAAGGCTTATAGGCAAAAGTCTTAATGGAGTGCAGAATCTAGGCCGCTGTGTCGGGGCTTTCTGAGTTACCGGGGCAGTGCTGCCGAGTATAAAAAAATCACTGGGGACGGAAGGCATCCTCGTCGGTGCATTGGTCAAATTCAGATCGTAATAGTTCGTATTGACGATGAATGGCCCTGCAGTCGACCATACCGGCTCCCCCGCACCAGCCCAAGGTGAGCTATTCAAAATGCACGAAAGCATCATGGAGCAGTTGTGGCAGACGTCCCACCTACAGGGTGGAAATCTTGCCTACGTTGAACAGCTTTTTGAGACCTACCTAACAGACCCCAATGCAATTCCTGAAGAGTGGCGGAGCTATTTCGACAAGCTCCCCGGCGTTGATGGCCGTGCCGGCCCCGACGTTGATCACTCGGCCATTCGCGAACAGTTCGAGCATATCTCCCGAAATCAGCGTCATTACGGATCCGGCGTTCCGGCCGCAGCCACCTCCGGTGCTGACAAGAAACAGATTCGCGTAATGAGCCTGATCAACGCCTTTCGCTTCCGTGGTCATCAGGAAGCGGGGCTTGATCCGCTGGGCGTCTGGCAGCGTCAGCCAGTCGAAGATCTGGATCCGTCCTTCCATGAACTGACCGATTCCGATCTCGATCTGGAATTCCAGACCGGTTCCCTGAACTTCGGCTCCGAGACCATGAAGCTGCGCGACATTGTCGACGGGCTTCGTCAAACGTATTGCTCCAGCGTTGGCGCCGAATACATGCACGTGGTGGATACCCGCATCAAGCGCTGGTTCCAGCGTCGCATGGAGCCGGTACGCTCGCGCCCGGAATACGAACCCACCACCCGCAAACATCTGCTTGAACGCCTGACCGCTGCGGAAGGGCTGGAGAAATACCTGGGTTCCCGCTACCCCGGCGTCAAGCGTTTTGGTCTTGAGGGCGGCGAAACCCTGATCCCGTGTCTGGACGAACTGATCCAGCGAGCAGGATCCTATGGCGCCAAAGAGATTGTTCTGGGTATGGCCCACCGTGGCCGCCTGAACGTTCTGGTGAATACGCTGGGTAAAAACCCGAAGGAACTGTTCGACGAGTTTGAAGGCAAGAAGCTCGCCGATTCCGGTTCCGGTGACGTTAAATATCACCAGGGCTTTTCTTCCAACGTCATGACCCCGGGCGGCGAAGTCCACCTGGCCATGGCGTTCAACCCGTCGCATCTGGAGATCGTATCGCCGGTTGTGGAAGGCTCTGTGCGAGCCCGCCAGGATCGCCGTGGCGACAGCGACGGTACCCAGGTGCTGCCGATCGTGATGCACGGCGATGCGGCCTTTGCCGGTCAGGGCGTGGTCATGGAAACCTTCCAGGCCTCCCAGACCCGTGGCTACGGTGTCGGCGGTACCGTTCACATCGTGATCAACAACCAGGTCGGTTTCACCACCAGCAAGCAGGAAGATGCGCGCTCCACCGAGTACTGCACCGACATCGCGAAGATGGTCCAGGCGCCGATCCTGCACGTTAATGCGGATGACCCGGAAGCGGTCATGTTCGTCACCCAGATGGCCATGGATTACCGCAACGAGTTCAAGCGGGACGTGGTGATCGATCTGGTCTGCTACCGTCGTCGTGGCCATAACGAGGCCGACGAGCCGGCAGCCACCCAACCGCAGATGTACGATAAAATCCGCAAGCTCAAGACCACCCGTGGCCTGTATGCGGAGCAGCTCGTTTCTGCCGGCGTCATGACCGACGAAGAAGCCAAACACATGGAGAACGAGTACCGCGATGCGCTCGACAAGGGTGAGCACGTGGTCAAGTCGTTGGTCAAGGAACCGAACACCGACCTCTATGTGGACTGGACCCCATACCTGGGGCACGAGTGGACTGCCAAGTGCAAAACCAGTGTGGCGCTAAAGACCATTCAGGCGCTGGGTAAGAAGCTGACCCACGTACCCGAAGGCTTCAGCATCCAGCGTCAGGTTTCCAAGATCGTCAACGACCGTGAGAAGATGACGGCCGGGGCGCTGGCACTGAACTGGGGCTATGGCGAGATGATGGCTTACGCCACACTGCTGAACGAAGGCCATCCGGTCCGGATCACCGGTCAGGACGTGGGACGTGGTACCTTCTCCCACCGTCACGCGGTGCTGCACAACCAGAAAGACGGGGCCACGCACATCTCGCTGCAGGAGTTGTCGGATGACCAGCCGAACTTCGATATCTATGACTCTTTCCTTTCCGAAGAAGCGGTCATGGCGTTCGAATACGGTTATGCGACCACGCAGCCCAAGTCGCTGATTGTCTGGGAGGCGCAGTTTGGTGACTTCGCCAATGGCGCCCAGGTGGTGATTGACCAGTTCCTGACCAGCGGTGAGCACAAATGGGGGCGTCTGTGTGGCCTGACGCTGCTGCTGCCTCATGGCTACGAAGGCCAGGGGCCGGAACACAGCTCTGCCCGTCTTGAACGGTTTTTGCAGTTGAGCGCCCAGCACAACATACAGGTATGCGTGCCGACCACGCCGTCGCAGGTCTTCCATATGCTGCGTCGTCAGGTGAAACGGCCGCTGCGTAAGCCGCTGATTGCGATTACGCCGAAGAGTCTGCTTCGCCACAAGGAGGCGATTTCCGGCCTGGACGACCTGACCACCGGTACCTTCAAAACGGTATTGCCTGAGAAAGAACCGTCAGATCCCAAGAAAGTCACCCGCCTGATCCTTTGCAGCGGTAAGGTCTACTATGATCTGCTGGAGAAGAAGAAGGCGGATGAAAGGGACGATGTGGCGATTGTCCGGATTGAGCAGCTGTACCCGTTCCCGGCTGATGACCTGGACGAGCTGCTTGCTCAGTACACCAAGCTCAAGGACGTTGTCTGGTGTCAGGAAGAGCCGATGAACCAGGGCGCCTGGTACTGCAGTCAGCATCACATGCGTCATGCCCTGCAGCGCCTGAATTCCAGGCTTAACCTTGTGTACGCGGGTCGCGACGCTTCTGCTGCACCCGCCTGCGGCCATATGTCCGTGCACGTGCAGGAACAAAAGAAACTGGTTAACGATGCGTTCGAAATCTGACGAGCTACCGAACTAAGGATTTATAATGTCAACAGAGATTAAAGCCCCAGTATTTCCGGAGTCGGTTGCCGAAGGCACCGTCGCAACCTGGCACAAGCAGCCGGGGGAAGCCTGTTCACGTGATGAACTGATCGTGGACATTGAAACCGACAAAGTCGTTCTTGAAGTGGTTGCACCCGCTGACGGCGTCATCGAGGAAATCGTCAAGAACGAAGGCGATACCGTCGAAAGCGGCGAAGTGGTTGGTACCTTCAAGGAAGGCGCGGCTGGCGAATCCAAGCCCGCGGAATCCAAGTCCGAGGGTGAGGCGGAAAAGAAGTCCGAAGAACCCAAGGAAGAAGCCAAGTCTGAGGGTGGCTCCGGTGAAGCGATTCTGAGCCCGGCCGCTCGCAAGCTGGCTGAGGAAAAGGGCATCGACCCGAATGCCGTCAAGGGGACCGGCAAAGATGGCCGCGTCACCAAGGAAGACGTGCAGAAACACGCCGATGGCAGCCAGTCTTCCGGCGCTGCCAAGCCGAGCGCGCCCATGCCTGAAGTCAATGTAGAGCAGGGTGAACGCCCGGAGAAGCGGGTACCGATGACCCGCCTGCGTGCCAGCATTGCCAAGCGTCTGGTGAACGCTCAGCAGGACGCCGCCATGCTGACCACCTTCAACGAAGTCAACATGAAGCCGATCATGGAGCTGCGCAAGCAGTACAAAGAGAGCTTCGAGAAGCGCCACGGCGTCAAGCTGGGCTTCATGTCGTTCTTCGCCAAAGCGGCAACCGAAGCGCTCAAGCGTTTCCCGGCCGTGAACGCCTCCATTGATGGCAATGACATGGTTTACCATGGTTACCAGGACATTGGCGTGGCCGTTTCCACCGACCGTGGTCTGGTTGTGCCGGTTCTGCGTGACACCGATTCCATGGGCCTGGCCGACATCGAGAAGGGCATCATCGACTACGGAACCAAAGCCAAACAGGGCAAACTGGGCATTGAAGAGATGACCGGCGGTACCTTCACCATTACCAATGGTGGTATCTTTGGTTCGCTGATCTCCACGCCGATCCTGAACCCGCCGCAGACGGCCATCCTGGGTATGCACAAGATCCAGGAGCGCCCGATGGCGGTGAACGGACAGGTCGAGATCCTGCCGATGATGTACCTGGCGCTGTCATATGATCATCGTATGATCGATGGCAAGGAAGCGGTTCAGTTCCTGGTGGCTATCAAGGAAATGCTGGAAGACCCGGCACGTATCCTGCTGGACGTGTGAACCGACCTTTAACGAATCACAGAACGGGATAAATTATGTCTGACAAGTACGATGTCATTGTCATTGGTGCCGGCCCCGGGGGATACGTGGCCGCCATCAAGGCTGCGCAGCTCGGTCTGAAAACCGCGTGTGTTGAATCCTGGACGTCCGAGGACGGCAAGAGCCAGGTACTGGGCGGCACCTGCCTGAACGTGGGCTGTATCCCCTCCAAGGCACTGCTGGAGGTGACCCACAAGTTCGAAGAGGCCAGCCACGACTTCGAGGGCTTTGGTATCCAGACCAAGGACGTCAAGATTGACGTCGCCAAGATGATGGAGCGCAAGGCTGGCATCGTTAAACAACTGACCGGTGGTATTGGCGGTCTGTTCAAGGCCAACGGCGTTACCTCCATCCACGGCCACGGCAAACTGCTGGCTGGCCGCAAGGTCGAAGTGACCGACAAAGACGGCAAAACAGCGACCTACGAAGCCGATAACGTCATCATCGCTACTGGCTCCAAGCCGATCGAAATTCCGCCGGCGCCCTTCGACGGGGACCACATCGTGGACTCCGAGGGTGCGCTGGAATTTGACGAAGTGCCCAAGCGCCTTGGCATCATCGGTGCCGGTGTTATCGGTCTGGAACTGGGCAGTGTCTGGGCCCGTCTGGGTTCAGAGGTGACGGTTCTGGAAGCACAGGAAAGCTTCCTGCCGGCTGTTGACCAGCAACTGGCCAAGGACACCCTCAAGCAGTTCCAGAAGCAGGGCCTGAACATTGTTCTGGGTGCCCGCATGACCGGCGCCGAAGTGAAGCGCAAGCTGGTTAATGTCAGCTATGAGGATTCCAAGGGCAAGCAGGAAGCCAAGTTCGACAAACTGATCGTGGCCGTTGGTCGCCGTCCTTACACCGACGGTGCGCTGGCAGAGGATTCCGGCGTCAAGATGGACGAGCGTGGCTTTATCTTTGTTGACGATACCTGCAAGACCGAAGCGCCGGGCGTATGGGCCATCGGTGACGTGGTACGCGGCCCGATGCTGGCCCACAAAGCCTCCGAAGAAGGTGTCATGGTCGCTGAGCGCATTGCCGGTCATAAGCCTCAGGTCAACTACGACTGCATTCCGAACGTCATCTACACCACGCCGGAAGTGGCCTGGGTAGGCAAGACCGAGGAAGAAGTGAAAGCGGATGGTGTTGAATATAACGTGGGCACCTTCCCGTTTGCGGCCAACGGCCGTGCCATGGCCGCCAACTCCACCGGTGGCATGGTGAAAATCATCGCTGACGCCAAGACCGACCGGATCCTCGGGTTCCATGTGGCCGGTCCCCAGGCGTCGGAGATTGTGGCCCAGGGTGTGATCGCGATGGAATTCGGTTCCAGCGCGGAAGATCTCGCACTGACCTGTTTCGCGCACCCGACTCTGTCCGAGTCCGTGCACGAGGCGGCTCTGGGTGTTGCCGGCGGCGCGATTCATATCGCCAACCGTCGCAAGAAGAAGTAACGCACGGAAGGAAGTGGGGCGCCAGGCTTGGCGCCCCTCTGCCATCTGGGGCAGCGGTTTTCCGGATGCGTCACAAGAAAGGCCGATTGTTTAACGGCCTGACTGTCTGAATTCGCGAATTGTCACCGCCAGCGGTGTCAGGCGGGTTCTGTTCCGTATGTGGTTATCCTCCATCAATTGACGGGAAATTAACTATGAATTTGCACGAATATCAGGGCAAGCAGCTGTTCGCTGAATACGGCCTGCCCGTATCCAAAGGCATTGCCTGCGATACACCCAAAGAAGCCGTAGCGGCGGCAGATGAAATCGGTGGTGACGGCTGGGTGGTCAAGGCCCAGGTGCATGCCGGTGGCCGTGGTAAGGCCGGCGGTGTCAAGCTGGTCAAGAGCAAAGACGATATCCGTGACTTCGCAGAGAAGTGGCTGGGTCAGAACCTGGTGACCTACCAGACTGATGAGAATGGCCAGCCGGTCAGCAAGATCCTGGTTGAATCCCTGACCGACATCGCCGAAGAACTCTACCTGGGCGCGGTTGTAGACCGTGGTACCCGTCGGATTGTCTTCATGGCCTCCACCGAAGGCGGTGTCGAGATCGAGAAGGTAGCGGAAGAAACACCTGAAAAGATCCTGAAGGCGGAAGTGGATCCGCTGGTCGGCGCGCAGCCGTACCAGGGCCGCGAGCTGGCATTTAAACTGGGTCTGGAAGGCAAGCAGATCGGACAGTTCACCAAGATCTTCCTGGGTCTGGCCAAGCTGTTTGAAGAATGTGACCTGGCGCTGGTTGAGATCAACCCGCTGGTGATCACGCCGGCTGGCGACCTGCACTGCCTGGACGCCAAAGTTGGTGTGGACGGCAACGCCCTGTATCGCCAGAAGAAAATCCACGAGATGCACGATCCCTCCCAGGAAGATTCCCGGGAAGCCGAAGCGGCCAAGTGGGAACTGAACTACGTGGCTCTGGAAGGCAACATCGGCTGCATGGTCAATGGTGCCGGCCTGGCCATGGGTACCATGGACATCATCAAGCTCTCCGGCGGCCAGCCGGCGAACTTCCTGGACGTCGGTGGCGGTGCCACCAAGGAACGTGTTTCCGAGGCGTTCAAGATCATCCTGTCTGACGACAACGTTCAGGCCGTACTGGTCAACATCTTTGGCGGTATCGTTCGTTGCGACATGATTGCCGAAGGCATCATCGGTGCGGTCAAGGAAGTGGGCGTCAAGGTTCCTGTGGTGGTTCGCCTGGAAGGCAACAATGCCGAACTGGGTACCAAGGTTCTGGAAGAAAGCGGTCTGAATATCATCGCCGCAACCAGCCTGTCCAATGCTGCAGAACAGGTCGTTAAAGCCGCGGGGGGTAAATAATGAGCATCCTGATTAACAAAGACACCAAGGTAATCTGCCAGGGCTTTACCGGCGCGCAGGGCACCTTCCACTCTGAGCAGGCTATTGCCTACGGCACCAAGATGGTGGGTGGCGTGAGCCCCGGTAAGGGCGGCACCGAGCATCTGGGCCTGCCGGTATTCAACACCGTCCGTGACGCCGTTGAAAAAACCGGTGCTGAAGCCACCGTTATCTACGTTCCTGCGCCTTTCTGTAAGGATGCCATCATTGAAGCGGCGGATGCCGGTATTCAACTGATCGTCTGCATCACCGAAGGCATCCCGACCATCGATATGCTGTACGCAAAAGAGTATGTCGATCGCAAGGGCGTGACCATGATCGGCCCCAACTGCCCGGGCCTGATTACTCCGGACGAGTGCAAGATCGGTATCATGCCGGGCCATATCCACAAGAAGGGTAAGGTTGGCATCGTATCCCGCTCCGGCACCCTGACCTACGAAGCGGTCAAGCAGACCACAGACTTCGGTTACGGTCAGTCCACCTGTGTCGGTATCGGCGGTGACCCGATCCCGGGCTCCAACTTCATCGACATCCTGAAGATGCTTCAGGAAGATCCCGAAACCGAAGCGATCGTCATGATCGGTGAGATTGGTGGTACCGCCGAGGAAGAGGCTGCGGCCTTCATCAAGGAAAACGTGACCAAGCCGGTGGTTTCCTACATCGCCGGTGTTACCGCACCTCCGGGCAAGCGTATGGGCCATGCCGGCGCCATCATTTCCGGTGGTAAGGGGACTGCAGACGAGAAGTTCGCGGCCCTGAACGACGCGGGCGTCACCACCGTTCGCAGCCTGGCCGAGATCGGCAAGGCACTGAAGGAAGCGACTGGCTGGTAAGCCGTTCGCACGCCTCAAAACCCCCGGAGTCCTCAGGGCTCCGGGGGTTTTGTGTTTCTGGGCCAGCTTTTTCGGTCCTTTTCTTAACGCGGGCCGGTGTTCAGACTATAATGCCCGGTCAGCCAGATTTCCCGTATGCCAGCAAGGGCAGGGCGATCCGGTATTCTGTTCACAGAAAGAAGGAGTTTGTGCTTTGAGTTCTGTCGATTCCCAGCAACGGGTTTTGTCCGGTATGCGTCCGACCGGCAAGCTTCACCTCGGCCACTACCACGGTGTGCTGAAGAACTGGGTGAAACTCCAGCACGAATACGAGTGCTTCTTCTTCGTTGCGGACTGGCATGCGTTGACCACGCAGTATGACGATCCTTCGGGGATTGAACAGAGTGTCTGGGACATGGTGATCGACTGGCTGGCAGCCGGTGTGAACCCGGGCTCCTCGACGCTGTTCATCCAGTCTCAGGTGCCGGAACACGCGGAGCTTCACCTGTTATTGTCGATGATCACGCCGCTGGGCTGGCTCGAGCGTATTCCCACCTACAAGGATCAGCAGGAAAAGCTTCGGGAGAAAGATCTGGCGACCTATGGTTTCCTGGGCTACCCGTTGCTGCAGACGGCGGACATCCTGATGTACCGGGCCGGCAAGGTGCCTGTGGGGGCGGATCAGGTATCCCACGTGGAGATCACCCGGGAAATTGCGCGCCGTTTTAACCATATCTATGGTCGTGAGCCCGGCTTTGAAGAGCAGGCGGAAGCGGCGGTTGTCAAAATGGGCAAGAAGAACGCCAAGCTTTACCGCAACCTGCGCAAGCGTTACCAGGAAGAGGGTGACGCCGAAGCGCTGGAAACCGCCCGGGCTCTGCTCAAGGAGCAGCAGAACATTTCCCTGGGGGATCGCGAACGCCTGTATGGCTATATCGAAGGCGGCGGCAAGGTGATTCTGCCGGAACCTCAGCCGTTGCTGACACCGGAATCCAAGATGCCCGGCCTGGACGGACAGAAAATGTCCAAGTCCTATCACAACTACATTGGTCTGCGTGAGGAACCGGACAGTGTTGTCCAGAAAATCCGGACCATGCAGACCGATCCCCAGCGGGTACGGCGTACCGATGCCGGTGACCCGGAAAAATGCCCGGTCTGGGGCATGCATCAGGTGTATTCCGATGAGCAGACCTGTGACTGGGTGCAGAGTGGCTGTCGTACCGCAGGCATCGGCTGTCTGGACTGCAAGAAGCCGTTGATGGACGCCATCATTGAGGAGCAGCGGCCTCTGCACGAACGGGCCCGGGAATATGAAAACAATCCGGACCTGGTGCATTCGATATTGCAGGAAGGACGTGAGCAGGCCCGTGATGCTGCGCGTGATACCCTGGAGGAAGTTCGCGCCGCCATGGGGCTGGGCTACTGGTAAGCGCGCCAGTCAATGACGGGCAGGGTCGGGATCGACATGACGGAAGACACCACGGAAGCCCCGGAAACGCCAGTGGAAGGCTTTGGCGAGCAGCAGCCACTGGCGCTGGTCGAAGGCAAGCCGCTGGTGGACATGCCCAAGGATCTGTACATCCCGCCCGACGCCCTGGCGGTCTTTCTGGAGGCGTTTGAAGGGCCGCTCGATCTGCTCCTGTATCTGATCCGTCGCCAGAACATGGATATCCTGGATATCGACGTCAGTGAGATCACACGCCAGTACATGGATTACATTGCCGCGGTCGAGGCGATGCGGTTCGAGCTGGCCGCTGAGTATCTGGTGATGGCGGCAACCCTGGCTGAAATCAAATCCCGCATGCTGCTGCCCCGTCAGGAATCCGACGATGACGAGGAAGTGGACCCCCGGGCCGAGTTGATCCGTCGTCTGCAGCAATACGAACGGTTCAAGAAGGCGGCCGAGGATATCGACGCACTGCCGCGCCAGGAAAGGGACACCTTCGGTGGTTCGGCCGCCCTGCCGGAGCTGCCATCGTCCCAGCCTCATCCTGATGTTGAAATGAAAGAGCTGCTGCAGGCGCTTCAGGGCGTGCTTCAGCGGGCGGACCTCTTTACCAGTCATCATGTGGAGCGGGAGAAGTTGTCTACCCGTGAACGCATGTCCCAGATTCTGGCTGCACTGGAGGGAGATCAGTTTGTCGGCTTTGAAAGTCTGTTCACACCGGAAGAAGGACGTCTTGGTGTGGTGGTTACCTTTATCGCCACACTGGAACTGATCAAGGAACAACTGATTGAAATCGTCCAGGCGGAGGTTCTCGGCCCTATTCATGTTCGGGCTAGGGCCACAGGCTAGGAATTGGATATGAATGACGACCAACTGAAAAACCTGAGAGCCATCGTGGAGGCGGCGCTTCTGGCTGCCGCCAGACCGCTGTCGGTGGATCAGCTCCGGGAACTGTTTAGCGAGGAGGAGCGCCCGCCACGCCAGATCATGGAGGATGTTCTTGTCATGCTGGACGAGGCCTGCGAGGGCAGGGGTTTTGAACTGCGTAAGGTGGCCAGTGGTTACCGTCTCCAGGTCCGGCAGGCCTTCGCACCCTGGGTTGGGCGGCTCTTTGAGGACCGGCCACAACGGTACTCCCGCGCGCTGTTGGAAACGCTCGCGCTGATCGCTTATCGCCAACCCATTACCCGTGGGGAAATTGAGGAAATCCGGGGTGTCACGGTAAGCAGCAATATCATTCGCACGCTGGTTGAGCGAGAGTGGGTGCGCGTCGTCGGCCACCGGGACGTGCCGGGGCGGCCCGCGATGTACGCAACCACCCGCCAGTTTCTGGACTATTTCAACCTCAAGGGGCTGGATGAGCTGCCGCCTCTGCAGGAGATCCGGGATCTCGAGGAAATTGGCCGTGAGATCGAAAAAGACATGCAGGGTGATATCGAATTCGAGTCATCCGACGACAACACCATTCACTGATTTTATTCATCAGGCTTCAGCAAGGATTTAACCATGGCGTCACCCAGACCCGACAAAACCCGGACAACCGGTGATTCATCCGGACCGGAGCGCATTCAGAAGCTTCTGGCCCGGGCCGGCGTTGGGTCCCGTAGGGAAATCGAGGGCTGGATGGAGGCTGGACGCCTGCTGGTCAATGGTCAGCCAGCACAGCCCGGCCAGAAAGCCACCACCTCGGACCGGTTTGAGCTCGATGGCCGTGTCCTGGACGCCGGCCCCGCAGCTGAGGTGGTCCGCAGGGTTCTGATCTACAACAAACCGGAAGGCGAAGTCACCAGTCGCAAGGATCCGGAAGGACGGCCCACGGTGTTCGACCGGCTGCCTCGGCTGAAGGATCAACGCTGGATTGCCATCGGGCGTCTGGATATCAATACCACCGGTCTGGTGCTCTTTACCACCGATGGCGAACTGGCCAACCGCCTGATGCACCCGTCCGGCGAGATCGACCGGGAATATGCGGTCCGGATTTTCGGGGAAGTGGACGACGCCATGCTCGAACGTCTGCAGGAAGGCGTGTTGCTGGAAGACGGCACCGCACGCTTCTCGGATCTCAGCCCCGCCGGGGGCAGCGGTATGAATCGCTGGTTCCATGTCACCCTGATGGAGGGACGGAATCGTGAGGTACGTCGTCTCTGGGAATCCCAGGGGGTGAGGGTGAGCCGCCTGAAGCGAGTCCGTTATGGCCCAATCCTGCTGCCCAGCCGGCTGACTCAGGGCAAATGGGAAGAGCTTGATCAGAAGTCTGTGGATGCGCTGAGCCGGGAAGTGGGACTTACCCCGGTGGCAATCCCTGGCAAGACGCCTGACGAGAAAGCGGCCCATGAGCGAAAGCGGCGTAAAAAAGGCGTTAAACCCTCCTCACGCCGGAGTTGGCAGGTCAGTGATTCTGCGCCATCGAAAAGCCAGGCCGGGAAAGGGCCGAAGCGCTCCCCCTTGAAACGGCGCGGCTGATCCCGTCACGCTCCTGTTTCAAGAGATCATCGCAAAGGTGCGGGTGCAGTTTCTGCCCTGTGCCTTTGCCCTATAAAGGGCCTCGTCAGCCCGGATCAGCCACTGCTCCGGATTTTCATCCGACAGGTGGACGGCAACTCCGCAGCTGGCGGTGACCCCTACGGGCTCGTCTCCACCGTCCACCCTGATGCGGCTAATGGCATCCCGTGCACGATCCGCCACTTCCCTGGCTTCCTCAAGGCTGGTGTGCGGCAGCAGTATGGCAAACTCTTCCCCACCAAAGCGGTAGACGGTGTCGGATGTCCGGATGGATCGCTCAAGCTGCTCGGCTGTACGGGCAAGAATGTGATCACCGACCACGTGTCCGTGGCTATCGTTGATCTGCTTGAAGTGATCAAGGTCGCACAGGACCAGGCTCCACTCGGTGCCGTGCCGGCCGGACAGGGCAGCGGCCCGCACCAGATCCTCATCCATGGCGCGCTTGTTGCCAATGGCAGTCAGGGAGTCAGTCAGGGCCGCCTGTTCTATGGCAATGAACTGGCAGGAATTGCGAATGGGGCAGATGGCTGCCGCAATGACCATTTCAAAACCGCTTAGCTCTTCGTCACTGAACTTCTGGCGGCGGTGAAAAGTCAGGGTGCCGTAGTAGTGTCCGTCCAGGTTCAGGGCGTATTCACAGCGGTGTGGTCCGCCCATCCCGGTGGAGAAGACGAAATCCTGACGGGCAATGCGATGCCGGTAGTTCATGGCGTCAAAAGGAATGACCCCTTGAATTTCCTCAACCAGAATACCCAGTTGCGTCTCCAGTGACAGGGTGGTGGATAACCGCCTGGCCAGCCGCGTCAGCAGGTCGGGGCTGCTATTCCAATCCTGGAAGGATTGCTTCAGGGCGGCCAGGCGGGCCGGGCGGGAAGCTGCGGACTGAATGGAAGTCAGGTTTTTTACCACGGGGTCACTCTGTTGCTCGGGTATGTGTATGGTTTGTATATGCACCAAAAATGCCAGGACTAAATTAACCCTGATTTACAAAGGGTTATATGTGGCAATTCCAGTTATGCTTAAAGTTTTACCGCTTGAAAACGGGTGTGCGTCATTTTTCCGGCAGCCGGTTGCCGGACAGGCACCCTTCCATGGCAAATTCCTGTCAGAGGGGTGGGTCCGAATGGTGGCTGTGGTAAACTCCTGCGGTCCTACCGAAGTGGTCAATAAAGGGAATGCGAAAGACAATGCAATTTGAGGGAAGCGCCTGACATGCGGCTTAAGTCGATCAAACTGGCCGGATTCAAATCCTTTGTTGACCCCACCACCGTGCCTTTTCCATCCAACATGACCGCCGTAGTCGGTCCCAATGGCTGTGGCAAATCCAATATCATCGATGCCGTGCGCTGGGTAATGGGCGAAAGCTCCGCCAAATATCTGCGCGGTGAATCCATGACTGACGTTATTTTCAACGGCTCCAGTGCCCGCAAACCGGTCGGTCAGGCATCCATCGAACTGGTGTTTGACAACAGCGATGGCTCAGCGCCCGGTGAGTTCGCCCGCTTCAACGAAATTTCCGTCAAACGCCGCGTTTCCCGGGAAGGGCAATCGGACTACTTCATGAATGGCGCGAAATGCCGTCGCCGGGATATCACCGATCTCTTTCTGGGCACCGGGCTCGGCCCGCGCAGTTACGCCATTATCGAGCAGGGGATGATTTCCCGACTGATCGAAGCGAAGCCCGAAGAGCTGCGGGTCTACATCGAGGAGGCGGCCGGGATCTCCAAGTACAAGGAGCGCCGCCGGGAAACCGAAAACCGCATACGGCGCACCCAGGAAAACCTGGATCGCCTGACCGATCTCCGTGATGAACTGGGCCGGCAACTTGAGCATCTGGAACGTCAGGCGGCGGCTGCCGAGAAGTATCGCAACTACAAACAGGAAGAAAGGCTCAAGAAAGCCGAGTTGACCGTGCTCCGTTGGCAGGGGCTGGACCGCGACCTGCAGCAGCGGCGTGAAACCATTCGGGAAACGGAGCTGGAACTTGAGCGGTTACTGACCGAAAGGGTCAGCCTTGAAACCGCCCTCGAGCGTCTGCGGGACGATCACCACGAGCGCACCGAACATTTCAATCGTGCCCAGGCCCGCTATTACGAAGCGGGTGCGGATATTGCCCGGATCGAACAGAGCCTCGAACATCAGCGGGAGCGCAGCCGGCAGACCGCCGCGGAGTTGGACCAGGGGCTGGCCAATCAGCGTGAACTGAGCCGTGAACTGGAGCAGGACGAGGACAAGCTTGCCGCGCTTGAGGAAGAGCTGGCCATGGTCGGGCCGGAGCAGGAAGCCCTGGCTATCCGGTCCGAGGAATCCGGTGAACGCCTGCAACAGGCGGAAGAGGCCATGGCTGACTGGCAACAGCGCTGGGACCAGTTCAGCGCCCAGTCATCAGAGGCACGGCGGCAGGCGGAACTGGCCCAGTCGCGTATCCGGTCACTGGAAGATGCCATTGAGCAACTCAATACCCGTGAGCGCAAACTCCGGGAAGAACGGGAACAACTGGAGAGCCAGCTGGACCGGGAAGAACTCGATGAGCTGCTGGAGGAACAGGCAACCCTGGAGCTTCAGCGTGATGAGGCGGATGAACAGATTGCCTCACTGCAGGACGATGTCGCGGATCAGCGCCACCGGATGAAAGAAGCTGAACAGGCCGTGTCAGAGTCCCAGCAACGGGTCCACAGCCTGAGAGCGTCGCTTGAATCCCAGCAATCCATGCTCGAAGAGCAGCTGGGTGCGCAGAATTCCGGACTTCAGTCCTGGCTGGAGCAGCAGGGACTGGCGGATATGCCGAGAATCGCGGCGTCCCTGAGTATTGAGGATGGCTGGGAGTTTGCCGTCGAACAGGTGATCGGACGTTTCACTCAGGGTCTCTCATTGCCGGGAATGGACGGGCTGGAGGAGGCTCTGGAGCAGGCGCCGCGTGGGCTTGCGCTGGTTCAGGGACAGTCCGGAGGGGACAGCAGCGCTAAAGGTCTGGCCGCCAAGGTGGCCGGTGTTCCAGCGCTGCAGTCTTTGCTCAACGGGGTCGACACCGCGAACAGTCTGTCGGAGGCGCTGGAGCGCCGGGCTTCCCTGGCCCCCCAGGACAGTCTGATCACTCCGGAAGGCATCTGGGTATCGCGGGACTGGATACTGATGCCGGATGCTGATGCCAGTCATACCGGGGTGATCGAACGGCAGAAAAAAGTTCGGGCGCTGGAGTCGGAACTTGAACAGGCGGAAGCCGAACTGGAGACGGCGACCAGACACCAGGAGCAGGGTCAGGAGGCCTATGAGCGGGCTGAAGCTGCCCGGGAGGATGTTCAGGGGCAGAAGGCCGGTGTCGAAAGGGAACTGGCTTCTCTGGCTTCGAGGGTCAGTGGCCTGAAGGCAAGGGCCGAGCAGATCGAAGCCCGCCTCGGGCGGATCCGCGAGGACATCGATGATGTTGCCGGCGAACTCGTCGAGCAGAAGGAAACACTGCAGGAAGTCCGGGAAGAGTGGGACATCGCCCTGGCATCCAGTGAGGACCACGAGGAAGAAAGAGAGCGGTTGCTCGAAGAACGCGACCGACGTCGCGAGGATCTTGATAACGTCCGCCAGGAAGCCCGCCACGAGCGTGATCACGCGCATCAGCTCCAGCTGCAGATGCAGACCCTGCAGAGCCAGAGGGACGCCCTGAACCAGACCCTGGAACGCAGCCGGCTTCAGAAGGAGCGTCTGGATGAGCGTCTGGACATCCTCCGTGAAGCTCGCGAAAGCGCGGAAGAGCCCATCGAGGACCTGCAGATGCAGCTCGAGGGGCTTCTTGATCGTCGCCTGGCCGAAGAAGAAAAACTCGGATCGGCCCGGGATGCATTGGAGGAAATCGATCATGACGTCAGGGATCGTGAACAGGGCCGCAGCAGGGTTGATCACACACTGCAGGAGGTTCGCTCCCGCCTCGAAAAGCTCAAGATGGAGTCCCAGGCGCTTGAAATCCGGTCAACAAACCATCTGGAGCAGCTTGAAGGCCTGGAAACCAGTCTGAAAGCGGTGCTCGAAACGCTGCCGGAAGACGCGGATGAAGAAACCTGGGCGAGGGAAGTCGAAAAGATCGGCAATCGGATTCAGCGTCTCGGAGCCATCAACCTCGCTGCCATTGACGAATTCCAGGTCCAGAAAGAGCGCAAGACCTATCTGGATGAGCAGTACGATGACCTGGTTGAGGCTCTGGAGACCCTCGAGAACGCCATCCGCAAGATTGATCGCGAAACCCGTCAGCGTTTCAAGGAAACGTTTGATCAGGTCAATGGTGGGTTGCAGGCACTGTTTCCCAAGGTGTTTGGCGGGGGCAATGCCAACCTGGAACTGACAGGCGAAGATCTGCTTGAAACCGGCGTGGCGATCATGGCCCGTCCACCGGGCAAAAAGAACAGCACCATCCATTTGCTGTCTGGTGGTGAGAAAGCGTTGACGGCAATCGCGCTCGTGTTCTCGATTTTCCAGCTCAATCCCGCGCCTTTCTGTATGCTTGATGAGGTGGATGCGCCTCTGGACGACGCCAATGTGGGCCGGTATGCCAACATGGTCCGCGAGATGTCGAAACAGGTGCAGTTCATCTACATTACCCACAACAAGATCGCCATGGAAATGGCGGATCAGTTGATGGGTGTGACCATGCACGAGCCCGGTTGCTCCCGGCTGGTTTCCGTGGATGTCGATGAAGCTGCGGCGCTGGCTGAGGCATGACCCGGAGGATGCCGCATGACAAAAAAGCCATCTCCGCCCGGGCGCGTTGTATTCCCCCGGAGCATTTCTTAGAGTATCACCGTTTAACACTGTAAACAGGACCGTCGTTATATGTCGCTTAGGGAATGGTTAATCGCCATCGGTGCCCTGGTTATCCTTGGTATTGTGATTGATGGAATCCGGCGTATGCGCCGGGCCCGGAAGGAGTCCATGGCCATATCCTCGAGTATGGGCGCGGATGATCTGTCGGAATCGCCACTGGATGACGATTACAATCCCGAATTGCCCAATGGCGGCGCCCGCACCATTTCCCGGGGCACCCTGGAAGAGCGGGGCTACGTGACACCGGAGGCCGGCACCTCGGTGCAACCGGAGCCGTCTCCTGAAGCGTTTTCCAGTGCCGATGAGGACGTTACGCCGGAAACCGGATGGGGTGCGGCAGACGACCCTGAGGAGCCGGAATCCGGACCGGTACAGTCTGAGCCCCATCCGGAGCCGGTTGAGCCATCCGGCGACCAGCATGCAGCGAACTCCATTAGGGAGGCGCAGGAACCGCCTGTCATTACCACGGAGGTGGAGCAGGATACCGCCCGTCGTGACAGGGCTGAGAAGCCGGGCAATCAGCCACTGGCCGGTGCCAATCGTCCGGAGGCCCGGGAAGTGGTGGTGATCAACGTACTGGCGCGTCCGGATGAACAGTTTGAAGGCAGTGCCCTGAAAAAACTGTTTGAAGCCTGTGGGCTGGAACACGGCGACATGGATATCTATCACCGGCACGAAGGAACGGATACCCACACCCCCGTTCAGTTCAGTGTTGCCAGTGCGGTCGAACCGGGAACCTTTCGGCCCTCCGACATGCCTGGCCTGAAAACCCCCGGGATCAGTTTCTTCATGAGTCTTCCGGGGCCCACGAATGCTATGCAGGCTTTTGACTTCATGCTAGAAACGGCCCAGTGCGTGGTTCGCAACCTCGGGGGCGAACTCAAGGATGAACGTCGCAGTGTCATGACCCCCCAGACCATCGAACACTGCCGTCAGCAAATCCGCGAGTTTGAACGAAAGCAGCGTTCACAGCGTCCCTAACATCCCGTCAGGAAAAGCACCCGGATGACCTCTGCCACTGAATCTGTTCAACGGCGCGTGCAGGAGCTGCGCGCCGCCATCGAAGACCACAACTACCAGTATTATGTTCTGGATGACCCCAGAATTCCGGATTCCGAATACGACCGGTTGTTCCGCGAACTGCAGGAACTCGAGCGCAGCCATCCTGAACTGGCAACAGAGGATTCACCGACCCGCAGGGTAGGCAGTGCCGCGGAGACGAGTTTTGATGAGGTCGTCCACCGTCTGCCGATGCTGTCACTGGATAATGCCTTCAGCGAGGAGGAACTGCGCGATTTTGACCGAAGGGTTCATGATCGCCTGGGTAGTGCTGATGACATCGTTTACGTTTGTGAGCCGAAGCTTGATGGTCTGGCCGTCAGCCTGCACTACGAGCGGGGCGCCCTGACGCTGGCCGCCACTCGGGGCGATGGCTATGCCGGTGAGGACATCACCGCCAATATTCGGACCATCCCCTCGGTGCCATTGAAACTCAGAGGTGAGGATTTCCCGGATCTGGTGGAAGTGCGCGGTGAAGTCTATATGCCCAAGGCGGGTTTCGAGAAGCTTAACCGACGGCTGGCTGACAAGGGCGAGAAGACCTTCGTCAATCCGCGCAACGCCGCCGCAGGCAGCCTCAGGCAGAAGAAGTCGACCGTGACCGCCCGCCGGCCTCTGGAATTCTGTGCTTACAGCCTGGCGGTCACTGATGAAAGTCGTCTGCCGGACACCCAGTGGGACAGCCTCCAGATGGTCAAAGGCTGGGGCTTCCGGATCAACCCGGAGATGCGCCGGGCCGAAGGTGTCGATGCCTGTCTGGACGCCTACAACGAACTGATGGAAAAGCGCGATACCCTGCCTTACGAAATTGACGGGATCGTGTTCAAGGTGGACCGGTTGTCACTGCAGCAGCAACTGGGGTTTGTTTCCCGTGCCCCGCGTTGGGCCATTGCCCAGAAATTTCCGGCCCAGGAGGAACTCACGGTCGTTGAAGGCGTCGAGTTTCAGGTTGGCCGGACCGGTGCGGTAACGCCGGTCGCCAGGCTGAAGCCGGTCTTTGTGGGCGGGGTCACCGTCTCCAACGCGACGCTCCACAACATGGACGAAATCCAGCGGCTTGACGTCCATATCGGCGACACGGTGTTCATTCGCCGGGCCGGGGATGTGATCCCCAAGGTCGTCAAGGTGGTCCGGGAAAAACGTCCGGCGGATGCCCGGCCGGTGGTGATGCCCACCCAGTGTCCCGTCTGTGATTCCGATATTATCCAGATTGAGGGTGAGGTGGTTGCCCGCTGTTCCGGCGGGTTGTATTGCCCGGCCCAGCGCAAGGAGGCCATTCGCCATTACGCGTCCCGCAAGGCACTGGACATTGAGGGCCTTGGCGACAAGCTGATTGATGTTCTGGTGGAAAAGGGCCTGGTCAGCACCGTGGCGGACCTGTATCGCCTTGAGGCCGGGCAGGTCGCGTCTCTTGATCGCATGGGGGAGAAATCCGCGGAGAACCTGATTGCTGCCATCGATGGCTCCCGCAAACCGCTTCTCTGGCGTTTCCTCTATGCCCTGGGTATCCGGGAAGTGGGGGAAAGCACCGCAAAGTCGCTCGCCTCCCACTTTGGCACACTCGAAGCCATCGCCGAGGCGGATGAAGATCAGCTGACGGAAGTGGCGGATGTCGGGCCCATCGTGGCCGGCCATATCCGCAGTTTTTTCGAGCAGTCCCACAACCGGGAAATACTGGAGGCGCTGAAAGAGGCGGGTGTTCAGTGGCAGGAGGAAACGGTCACCGCTGGCCAGGCGAAACCCCTGGCCGGGGAAACCTGGGTTCTGACAGGCACGCTGTCTTCAATGACCCGGGATCAGGCCCGGGAAAAACTGGAATCACTGGGTGCCAAGGTGGCGGGCAGTGTGTCCGGCAAGACGGCCTGCGTGGTCGCCGGAGAAGCGGCAGGCTCCAAGCTCGCCAAGGCAGAAAAGCTGGGTGTGCAGGTTATGGATGAGTCAGCTCTGGGCGAATTTCTGAAGAATCACGGCCTGGACTGAGTCAGACCGCGCCTTCCTGCCGGCTGACGTTGGCGTAGAGTTTCAGATAATCCGTGCTGGTGACAATGCCGGTCGGTTTGCCGGTGGTATCAACCACCAGTGCGGCGTTCAGCTGGTGGGCCAGCATCAGCCGGGCCAGTTGGTGGGCATCGGTTTCCGGTGACGCGGTAAGAAAGGCGGGCAGCTCGATGTGCACGAGGGATTGGTTCATGCTGGCGGAGGTGTTCTCATGCAGCCAACTGAGCAGCCAGCGAAGGTCCAGCAGCCCCGCGACGTTGTTCTCCGCCAGAATCACCAGGTGATGGACACCACTGTCCTCCATCAATCCCAGTGCTTCACCGACCGTGGCGGTGGCCGGGGCTGTGTAAATGGCCGGAGAACTGATCTCCGATACCGGTAGATAGACTCGCTCCTCGGGTCGTTCCCCGGCGGCGGCACCATATTCCTGCAATGCTTTCTGACGGCTGCCGCTATGAGCGGCCTGCTGGAACTCCGCGTCGGTTGCTTCACTGTGGCTGGCGGAAATGGGGCCGGCCTCGGTCAATTCGGTTACATCCCCCACACGGCGATTGCGAAATACTTCCGGCAATCGCGTGCCGACCGGTCGGCCCGGCTCACTGACATGGATCGACATTGCACACCTCTATGGATCATGGCCTGGAAATCCTGCCGGGCCTCTTTCTTATTAACGGCAAGGCTCCGATTTCCTTCATACCCTAGTTGGTGGCAGGCGGCAAGTTACTTTGGGTAGAGTCGATTCGGTTGCACCCGCCTGCACAGGTGCGCGGGAAGGCAGGATGGCTGACCGGTCAGGCAGTCAGCAAGGTGCTCTGCCAGCAGGGGAGCCCAGGCAAGCCCTTTGCTGCCAAACCCTCCGAGCAGATAAAGACCCGGCGGGCCAGACCCTCCTGCGCCGCTCAGGGGACCGGCGGCAGGCTGGTAGTCGTGGGTTGTGCAGCGGAAGGAGACCCGACCGGTCAATGTGTCTGGCTGCACTGTGTCATCGCCGACGACTGCAGGCAGCATTTGCCGGAGTTCCTGCAGGTTATGGCGGTGGCTTTCCGGCGTTTCCGACGGGTTGTCGTCGTGTAGATCAAAGGTTGCTCCGGTGACTGCGTGGTCGCCATGGGCGGGGTTCAGGTACTTGGTCCCGGAAATGACAATGTCAGGAAGATTGAAGCGGGCGGCCGGCAGGCTGGATATCTGGCCCCGGATATTCTTGAGCCTGAGCCGGTCGCCTTCGGGCAGCAACGATGCACTTTGATGGCCGCCAGCCACCACCAGTCGGAGAGTTCTGATGGGCTCGCCCTGATCATGATGGACCAGCCAGTGTTCGCCCTGTCTTTCAATGTGGCTGACCTGGTGGCCAAACCGGCGCTCAATGTTGTCGTGCTGGGCCAGGGTGCGACAGGCTCTGGCTGGCTCCAGCCAGCCAGAACCGGGAAACCACAGCCCGTCGGATTCCACGGGCAGGCCGGCCAGTTCCGAGGCCTGCTCGGGGTTAACGGGCTTCAACAGCTGTTCCGGATACCGGTTACGGGCCAGAAAACGGCGTTGCCGGTCCGCCTCTTGTTCCGTGGTTGCCAGTTGCAGCAGTCCCGTCGGATGCCAGAACTGCCCCTGCCAGGGTTGATAGAATCGCTGACTGAACGCCAGGGCGGTGGCAGAAAGTTCGGTCTGGGCGTTGTACTCAATGCCCAGCTTGACGTACAGCGCCCCCTGGGGATTGCCTGATGCTTCTTCGCCCGGCTCCCGGGCACGGTCAAGCAGAATGACCTGAAGACCTCGGTCAGCGAGATTTCGGGCGAGGGTGGTCCCGGCGATACCGGCGCCAACGATAACAATCGGCTCATCGCCGGTTACAGAAGCCGGAGCCGGACCGTCCAGGTGACCGGTCAGCATGTCCCTTTTGCGGCCGAAGCCCGGAACTTTCGCCATCGCAAAGCCCGCCCCGGCCAGGGCGCGCCTTATCCGCCCGACGGCCGTGAAGGTTGCCAGGGTGCTGCCGGGTCGGCTGTGCTGGCGTATCAGTTTGATGGCCTGTTCCAGCCACATATCCGGGTTTTTCGCCGGTGCAAACCCGTCGAGGAACCAGGCGTCTGCCTGGAAATCAAGGGCCTGCCAGGCGTCGAGGACATCCCCGAAGTACAGCGTTAGACGGACTCTGCCTCCAGCCAGGACCAAACGGTGGGTGCCTTTGAGTAAGGGGGGATAGTGTCGGATCAGTTCGTCAGCCTGATCGGAAAGCGCAGGCCAGAGTTCCAGAGCGCGGGCAAGATCTTCCCGGGTGAGCGGGTAACGCTCTACCGATACGAAGTGCAGGATGCCTTTGTCCTCTCCGGGGCGCTGGTCAAGCCATTCCTTCCAGGCACTCAGAAAGTTCAGGCCGGTGCCAAAACCCGTCTCTGCGATCACAAAATGGCTGCCGGCCGGCAGCGCACGGAAACGTTGAGGCAGGTTGTTACCGTCCAGAAAAACATGACGGGTTTCAGCCAGCCCGTCATCGCGGCTAAAATAGACATCCCCGAACTGCACGGATTCCGGGACGCCGTCTGACCACCGAAGCTCTGCCGGTTCAAGGGCGGGGGATACGGGCTGATCTGCCATCCGCTCAGTCGTCCGGGTTCAGTCGTTTGACGCTCTGGATGACAACGGGCTCTCTCGGCACATCGGACATGCCGCCAACCCGGCCGGTCTCGACCCTGGCGATACGGTCGATCACCCCCATGCCTTCGGTCACTTTGCCGAAGACCGCATAGCCAGGCCCGCGCACACCGGCGTTCAGGAAACCATTGTCGGCGACATTGATGAAAAACTGCGAGGTAGCGGAGTTCGGGTTACTGGTCCGGGCCATGGCAATGGTGCCCCTCAGATTGGGCAGGGTCTCAGAGGCTTCATTGGTGATGGGAGCGTCGGTAGTCTTGCGCGACATGGCCTTGTCAAAGCCGCCCCCCTGGATCATGAAGCCGGAAATCACCCGGTGGAACAGCGTATCGGCGTAGAACCCTTCGTCTACGTACGAGAGAAAGTTTTCGACCGTCTCCGGGGCCACGTCGGGCCGAAGTCTGACCACGAAGGCGCCTTCAGATGTGACAAAGCGGACACTGGGCAGCGGTTCAGCAGCATGGGCCGGGCCGCCCAGGGCCAGCAACGCCACCAGAAAAGCTGAGACAAAATTGAGGGCAGGGGAAGCGTGTTTCATGTCAGGACCACTCGACGCTATTGAACATTAACCATCGGCCCGGATGCCGGCAAATGGGAACCGGGCCGGATATTAGCAGACTCCGGCCCGATGAATCATGATCAAAAGCAAAACGCTCTCAGGCGCTGGCCAGTACGGTGCTACTGGAGACCCTGGTCTGTTCGCCCTTGGCGCCGTAGAGTTTCTGTTGGCTGGAAGCGCCGCGGAAAATGTCTGTCAGTCTTCCCAGGCGTTTCTGCAGATGGCCGACAACGCGGCCATTGTTCTGGTTCAGGGATTGGCAGGCGCGAAGTTTTTCATCGGCCTGTTGCCAGAGCTGGTAGAGGTCGTCCATGCCGGCTGCGCGGATGAAGCGGGAAGGGGCGCCGGCAGTGGGCTTGTAGCCCATGCTGACGAGCAGGTGAATCTTGCGCTTGGCGCGTTCCCGGATAGCTTCGAGAATCGCGTTTTTTTCCGAAGTGATGCCCTGGAGCTCTGAAATGTCAGAGGACGAGAGTGTCGTTTTTTCCCGGGACAGGACATCCGTCAGATTGTCCAGTTGACGGATGTCCTCCTGGAGGAGTTGTTTCAGATCATCAATTGCGGCCATGATTTACTCACCCGAAAATGCTTTTATCCATCTCAAGCATTTTCTGGGCCAGTTTTTCCGCATCCACCTTGTAGGTTCCGTCTTCAAGGGCCGAGCGAATCTCGGCTATACGGTCATCATCCATTTCTGGAGCCTCTCCGAGTTTCTGCTCCAGCTGCTTCAGGTTTTTGGCCTGACTGCTGAGGCTTACGTTATCACCGCGCGCTGCTGCTCCCTGAGCCTTGCTCTGCTCGCCGGCCGGTGCCTGTGAGTTCTGGCTACCGGAAGATTTGTCGGCCGTGGTTCTGGGGTTGTTGACCTGGCCCGGGCCAATTCCATTCAAGTCAACTGACATAAGAGTACCTGCTTGCCTTGGGCCACAGCGATGGCTGTGGCGAATTCTGGTTTATAGCTACTTAACGGCAACGGATCGCCATACTTTAGAATAAAACCGGAAAAAAATTGCCGCCCCGGAAGGCGGGCCTCTTACATAGGGATTTCCACCCTTCCTGGCGCGATTACCCTGGCCCTGACTGTTCGTGCCGAGCTCAGATTTTCAATCAGTACCTGATCGCCGACACTGGCGTTTGCCAGGGCCTTGCCTCGGGACTGAACCGAAAACGACTCGCTTCGAGCCACGATAATAACATGGTCGCCACGCTCAATGGCATCCGGTGCCTCCAGGAGGTCTGGCGTGATCAATGTGCCGGCCTTGACCGGACGGCGCAGGATCATGCCGGTAATCTGTTCCCTGTCGGTCAGCACGCCTTTATAGCTGGAGTTGAGCTGAACCTCCGAGACTTTCAGCAGGCTGTCCTGGAGAAGCTCCCCTCTTGCCAGCGGCCGTGCTGCAACCAGTCCCGGGCCGAAGATATCCAGATCGGCGGTGACGTACATTCGCCAGGGGCGGTTGCCGCTGCAGGCTACCAGAACCGAAGGTCGGGTTGAGCGCATGGGGTCCGTGCTGAAGCTGGTTTCCAGCTCCCCGGGGCAGTCCGCCAGTGAAACCCGGCTGTCAATGTGCCCGACCTCGAACTCAATCCGGATATTCCGGGAAGATTGCTCGTCCGCCCACTGCTGCAGGAAAAGGCGGGTCGCCTCCCGGATGTCATCGGCTTCAGTTGCCGCTGCTGCCCTTGTTCCCTGGAGGCTCAGCAATAGCCCGAGGGTAGCCAAAAAGATGGTTCGCTTCTGCACCGGATTGTCCTATGCTGTCACCAAAAGGATAAATAAAATTAACCTTAATGAACGAGCGCTCCCCGCCGATAAAACCTGTATGGTTGCGGGGAAACGCGTCAACGTTTTGACCCATATCCGGGAAACGTCCGTATAGGACGGTATAAAGCAAATTCAATGCCGGCTTCGGCACGCCAGGAGTGAAAAATCATGGCAGGTGTTTTGGACAGCGTTAACCAACGCACTCAAATGGTCGGGCAGAACCGGCTCGAGCTTCTGCTGTTCCGGCTTGTGGGCCAACAGGTATACGGCATTAACGTGTTCAAGGTGAGGGAAGTGCTGCCTTGCCCCAAGCTGTCGTCAATTCCCAATAGCCGAAGTGTGGTTCGGGGCGTTTCCCACGTACGGGGCGAGACCATCCCCATTATCGATCTGAGCATGGCCATTGGCCTGCCGGGCATTCCGCAGGAAAAGCTGTCGACCAGTTTTGTTATCATCACCGAGTACAATCGCAAGACTCAGGGTTTCCTGGTGGCCGGCGTTGAGCGGATCATGAACATGAACTGGGAAAATATTCTTCCTCCACCCAAAGGGGCGGGCAAGGACGTATACCTGACTGCGGTTACCAAGGTTGATGAAAAACTCATTGAAGTCATCGATGTAGAAAAGATTCTTGCAGAAGTTTCTCCGCTGCGTGAAGATGTCACCGAAGAGCTGGTCGCTCGAAGCACGACTCGCGAGCCTGCGAACCTGCCTGTACTGGTGGTGGATGATTCATCCGTAGCCCGGCGCCAGATCCAGCGCTGTCTGACAGCGATAGGTCTCGAGGTGGTGACCCGCAATGACGGCAAGCAGGCGCTGGAGCACCTCAGGGAAGTTACCCAGGATGGCTCCAAGGCAACCGATCATTTCGCGATGGTGATCTCGGATGTGGAGATGCCCGAGATGGATGGCTACACCCTGGTTACCCGGGTCAAGGAAAGTCCGGCATTGCACGATATTTATGTCATGTTGCATACCTCCCTGAGTGGTGTGTTCAACAAAGCCATGGTACAAAAGGTCGGCGCTGACGACTTCATGGCCAAATTCAGCGCCGATGAGCTGGCGGAGCGGGTCATGGAGATCCTCGACAGGACATGAGCTCGTCCGGACGTGTTCACTCCCACAGCAGAGATTCAATGAAAGCGGAAATAACGCCCCAGGAATACGAAGCGTTCAAAACGTTCCTGCAGGATGCATGTGGCATCCTGCTTGGAGACAATAAGCAGTATCTGGTGAAGAGTCGTCTGCGCCGGATTCTTGAGGAGAACAGCCTGAATTCACTGGGCGAGTTGCTGGAGCGACTCAAACGCCCGGGCAGGAGTAACCTCAAGGAGGTGGTGATCGATGCAATGACCACCAATGAGACGCTCTGGTTCCGTGACAATCATCCTTTCCGGATCCTCCAGGAGAAACTGCTTCCCGAGTTTGCCGAGCGCAAGAACAATCAGCCGTTGCGGATATGGTCGGCGGCCTGTTCCACCGGCCAGGAACCCTATTCCGTGGCGATGGTGACCGAAGAGTTCCGTCGAAACCGGCCGGGAAGGTTGCGGGATGTGAAGATCGTCGCAACCGACATCTCCAAAAGCGTTCTGGAAGTGGCCCGCCGGGGCGAGTATGAGATGCTTGCCATCGGCCGCGGTCTGTCGCCGGAACGGCAAAAGCAGTTCTTCGCGTCATCCGCCAATGGCGGTTGGCAGATCAAGCCGCAGATCAAATCCATGGTGGAGTTCAAGGAACTGAATCTGCTCGAGCGCTATCTGTTGGGCAAGTTCGATGTCATTCTTTGCCGGAATGTTCTGATTTATTTTTCCGCAGATCTCAAGAAAGACATCCTGACCCGTCTGCATGCTTCGCTGAATCCCGATGGTTACCTGATTCTTGGAGCCTCTGAGTCTCTTAATGGCCTGTCTCATCTGTACGAAATGGTGCAGTGTCACCCAGGCATCATCTATAGGAAAAAATAGCCCGTGCCCTTGAATGTATGGGTGCTGGTGGTCGCCCAGGCCCTGGCTATGTGCACGGCACCCTTTATTGTCTTTATTGGCAGTATCCAGGGGCGGCTGTTGGCGCCGGCCCCGGAGTACGCAACGCTCCCGGTCGGGTTGGTTGTGGTGGGCACGGTGCTCTCCATCAAGCCGGCAACCTGGCTGATGGCGCGGCTCGGACGCAAGCCTGTCATGCTGTTGGGTACCGTGGCCGGAATGGCCGCCGGCATGGTCGGTCTGCTGGCATCCTGGCAGTCGAGTTTCCTTCTAATGTGCCTTGCCGCACTGATGGGTGGCAGCGGGTTGGCGGTTGTCCACCAGTACCGTTTTGCCGCCATGGAGTCAGTCAAGCCGACCCTGGCGGGTTCTGCGGCTTCCCGGGTTCTTCTCGGCGGCCTGGGCGCTGCCTGGCTGGGGCCTGAAGTCGCCGCCCTGGGTGGTCATGAGGGTGACAGTTATCCATTTCTCTACAGTTGGGCAGGGCTGATTGCCGTTCAGGCCTGTGCCTTTGCGATTCTCTTTCTCGGATACCGGGCTGCCGGGGAATATACATCACACCGGGCCCCGTCCGGTGGTCGCCCTCTGAGCGAGATTCTCGCCAATCCTCTGGTCTGGACTGCCATTAGTGGTGCCGCCATCGGCTACGCGGTGATGAGTTTTATCATGACGGCCACGCCGCTGAGCATGACTGAGATGGCGGGCCATCCAATGGATGATGCCAAACGGGTTATCCAGTTACACATCATGGCCATGTACCTGCCTTCACTGATATCCGGCTGGTTGACACGGGTAATGGGTATCCCGTTGATGATGGTCGTGGGGTTGGCGGCCTATACCGGCTGTGTGGTTCTGGCGGCCAATGGCATCAGTTTTCACCATTATCTGTCCGCTCTGCTGCTTCTCGGTGTTGGCTGGAACTTTCTGTTTGTCGGTGGAACGACGCTGCTACCGCAGGGCTATACCGACCAGGAGCGCTTTCGGGTTCAGGGTGTTAATGACATGCTGGTGTTTGGCACCCAGGCTTTGGCGGCCCTGAGTGCTGGCGCGGTTCTGGCGAATTTCGGGTGGATGCTGCTGGTTATTTTTACGGTTCCCCTGCTGGCGTTCCACAGCATTCTCATGGCGGTCTGGCTAACAGGGCGGACAAACCGCGGAACCGGATAAGTTCAGGGGAGGTGTATGGATCAGCTTAATCTCAGGCATCTCTATTATTTCTGGATGATTAGCCGGGAAGGTTCCATTGCCCGAGCCAGCGAGGTTCTCGACCTGGCGCCCCAGACGCTTAGCGGACAGCTGTCAACGTTTGAAGCTCAGGTTGGCGGGCGCCTGTTCCGCCGGGAACGTCGTCGGCTGGTGCTGACCGATCTCGGGGAGATGGTTCAGGGCTATGCCGACGATATTTTTGCGCTGACGGGCGAGTTGCATGAAACTTTGCGCCTCGCGCCTTCTGATCGCCCACTCCATCTGTCTGCCGGTGTGTCGGCGACCATTCACAAGCTGATTGCCTATTATCTGCTGCAGCCCGCCATGCATTTGGATCGTACTATTCATCTGGACTGTCGAACCGGTCGGACCGAAGATCTGCTTCATAGCCTCAAGCGCCGGGAACTTGATGTGGTGTTAACTGACCGAATGCCAACACTGGAAGGTGTGGACCGGTTTGCTGTGCACCCTTTGTCCAGTTCGACGATCAGTCTGTTCGCCGCTCCGGCGCTCGCTGAAGCTTTGAGGGCAGGGTTTCCGGAATCCCTCAATGGCCGTCCTCTGCTTGCCAATGCCACAGACACACCCTATTTCAGCAAGCTGATGAACTGGCTGACCCTGAACAATGTCAGGATGAACCTGGTTGCCCGAGTGGACGACAGTGCATTGATCAAGGTGTTTGGACGCGAGGGGTTCGGTGTATTTGCGGCGCCGACGCTGATCCAGGATGAAGTCTGCCGTCAGTATGAGGTGGAGCGGGTGGCCTCTTTGGATGAGGTGACCGATCAGTTGTTTGCCGTGACTCGTAACCGCAGCCCCGCCCATGAGGGTGTTCGTGCCATCTGCGTGGCGGGAAACGTGGATAAGCGCGGATAAGCATCGAAAAATACGATGCATAAAGATCAAGAAAGCTTATTTTGTCGAACTCTATTTTCCTTCATCCTGACCCTGTGTTCGATGCGAACCCGGAGGAGGGAAGCCATGAAAACGATTCACAAGTTCCGTCTTGAAGCAGGTAAGGAGCCGACCAGTCTGACCCTGCGTGAAGGGTTTCAGGTGGTTCGGTGTGAATATCTGGTGCCCGAGAAATCCGTTTTCCTCTGGGTCCAGCAACCCCTGAATGTGACAACCCCGACGGTTGAGCGGCACTTCCGCGTCGCCATGTCCGGTGAGCCGGTACCTGATAGCTACGGCTATGTTGATACTGCTCTTGACCCATTTGGTCCGGAGGCCTATCACGTGTTTGAAGTGCCTGAAGCTGAATTGCACGCCATGACCGAGGGTCACGGGCAGGCAGATAACCCCATACTGGATCAGTCCGGTTGGCGCGCTGCACGGTTTGTATTCTGAGGAGAGTGTTGACCTGTCCTGGAGTGTTCTTGAAGACGTCTCACTGTGTGTCTGGGCCCCATTAGGGGCCCCTTTTTTTGCCTGTTCACTTGATTAGCGCCTGAACCTCCCGGAACCGGGGATGGCGGCAGTGGACCATCCACTCAAAGGCCACCATTTCAACCGTAACCGCCCGGGCCCCGCTCTGTTTCAGCCTCTCCAGGGCGGCATCCCGGTCACCATCGTCCCGGGAACCGGTCGCATCAGCCACCACCCATACCTTGTAGCCGGCATCCAGCAGACTGAGTGCCGTCTGCATCATGCATACGTGAGTTTCGCAGCCGGCAATCACGATATGCTGACGCCCCTCCGGCATCTCTTCAACCAGGCCGTCAGGACAGGCATCAAAGTGGTATTTTGAAACGGTTACATCCGCCAGTTCCCTTATCTGCTCGGAATTGTGACCAAGTTTTTCCGGTAGTTGTTCGGTGGCAATAACCGGTACGTCAAGAAGCTGGGCAATTTGGGCGAGCTGTATACATCGCCGGGTGACCGCCTGTCCGTGGCTGATCGCGGGCATCAGGCGGTCCTGAACGTCTATGAGAACGAGAAGGGACTGATCGGATTTTATTAGCATTGTTTTGCCTCCCTGGTGGCGGTTTCTTCGGACAGCATACGCGATTCGGGCCAGCCCTGAATTTTTTTCAAAGAATTCTGGCTGTGGAGTTGCCAAATGCCGATAAAGACATTACAGTATGCGACCTCAAATGAGCGGTAACATCGCTGATTTGAAACAGTTTATTGGAGAGGTGGCCGAGTGGCTGAAGGCGCACGCCTGGAAAGTGTGTATACGTTAATAGCGTATCGAGGGTTCGAATCCCTCCCTCTCCGCCAATACGAAACCCCGGCAACGCCGGGGTTTTTTATTGGCTGATTGGCAGGGTAGAAAGAACCCTCGCGGGTTCGACCGAAGCCTGCGCCGCAGGCTGAGGAACGCCGGAGCAGAGCGACGGCGGCCCGAAGGGTGAGGGCCGAAGGCCCGAATAATCCCTCCCTCTCCGCCAATACGAAACCCCGGCAACGCCGGGGTTTTTTATTGGGTGATCGTCAGGGTGGCAACAGGCCTATCGATTCAATCTATTTTGGGCCATTAACACTGCATTCAGATCAAGTCTGTTAACCTGTTCTCATCTCGGTTTTGATCCGGCGCATTTCCATCCTTTTTTCCTGTGCTAAGCTTGCCCCAAAAGCTAAATGTAACGATAACAATTACATATCATAGGACACTTTCATGCTGATGCAAAACATCAAGGTTAGGGTAAAACTTGGCCTCCTGGTAGGCATGGCGGCTCTGATGATGGTTGCCATTACCTCTTATGCCCTTCTGGATATGCGCCAGTCCCTGACGGACGAACGCACTGCCCAGTTAGACGCTCTGCTGGATACCAAAATCGATCTGCTGGAAACACTGAACGGCCGGGTGCGTGCGGGGGAGCTCACGATGGATGAAGCCCGGGCGGAAGCGAAAACCTTGCTGGAGTCGATGACCTTTGGTAATGACGACTATTTTTTCGTCCTCAACTCAGCCTCAATTCTGGCGGCCCATGGCGGGGACCCTGAGCAGGTGGGCAGGAATCTTCGGGATTTCCAGACCGAAGACGGCCAGTTCCTGTTCCGTGATATGGCGGCTCTGCTGGATAGCAAGCGCGCCCGCGGTGAGTTCAGCTACCTGTGGCCCAAAGCCGGCAGCGACAAACCCCAGCCAAAACTCACTGTCGCCAAGCCCTTCGAGCCCTGGGGCTGGGTTGTGGGAACCGGGGTCTACATGGACGACCTCAATAGTGCATTCATGGAGGATGTCATCGGCATGGCGATGGTCTTGCTGGCGGCCCTGTTGGTCCTGACGGCGTTGTCGCTGTTTGTAGGGCGCAGCATTATCCGGCCGCTGGATACGATCCGTGGCGTTATGGTTCAGGTAGCTGACGGTAATCTCAAGGTCCGGACCCAGCTTGAGGGGAAAGATGAGTTGGCTGCTGTGGGCAGCCGGATTGATGAGACCCTGTCGGTTTTCCATGATCTGGTGCAGCAGATTGGCCGTTCCGCTTCCGAAGTCTCTGACAGTGCCCGCGATCTGGCTCGCAGTGCGGACGAAACCAGCAAAACGCTGGATGAGCAGGCTCAGGAAGCCGAACAGTTGTCCACGGCCATGAACGAGATGGCTGCGAGCGTCCAGGAGGTGGCCCGGAGTGCCGGGGAGACGTCCTCCGCGATCGACAATGCGGACCACGAGGCTGACGAAGGTAATCATGACGTTGAGGAAACTGTCGAGCGTATTCAGGCTCTGGCTCGTGAAGTCAAGGAGGCCTCAGAGGTTATTGAGGCGCTGGAGGGTGATACCGAGCAGATCAGCCAGGTTCTCAGTGAAATCCAGGCGATTTCCGAGCAGACCAACCTGCTGGCACTGAACGCTGCCATTGAAGCCGCCAGGGCCGGTGAGTCTGGACGGGGATTTGCCGTTGTTGCCGACGAAGTCCGGCAACTGGCGCAACGAACCCAGGGTTCAACGGAAGAGATCCGTAACATGAATGAGCGGCTGCAGAGTGCTGCACGCAAGGCGGTTCAGGTTATGGAACGCTCCCGGGACCGGGCGGATGAAAGCGTTGATTCCGCCCACCATGCGGGGCAGGAACTCGAACGAATCGTCGGCCAGATGGCCCGCATCAAGGACATGGGCATTCAGGTCGCTGCGGCTGCTGAAGAGCAGAGTCAGGTGTCCGAGGAAATGAGTGCCAATCTGGTACGGATTACGCAGGGTTCGGAAAATACCGTGGCAGCGGCCAACACGGTTGCCAGCAGCGGTGATCAATTGCAGTCATTGTCTGCGGAGCTGCAGAAACAGATCAACCGTTTCACGGTTTGACCGGATGTGCGTCAAGGGGCTGGAATCTGGCCGGCCCCGGATTCGGACCAGTAATCCAGGAGCGACTGGATCGACTGGGCGAACTCACCGATATCCATGGGTTTGACGACAAAACCGGAAGCTCCGAGGTCGTAGGACTCGACAATGTCCGCTTCCGCCTCCGAGGTGGTCAGGATGACCACCGGGATCTGGCGGAGCGTGTACAGCTTCCGGAAGTGGTCTAGAAACGCCTTGCCGCCCATCCGCGGCATATTCAGGTCCAGAAGGATCAGGTCCGGTGTGGGCATGTCGGAGTAGCAACCTTGGCGTTGCACAAAGGCGAGGGCCTCCACGCCGTCCCCGACATCGTAAATGCTGAGGGAAACGCTGCAGGCATTTAGTGCCATCCGTGTAAGGTAGACGTCGGCGGGCTCATCTTCTACCACTAACACCACAAATGGTTTGTTTGTCATCGTTGCTGTCTACCTGGCCGCTGGGAGGTCAAAAATGATGGCCGTACCGCCGTCCATGCCATCCTCTATGCGTATGTGTCCGCCGACGGGGCGTAGTGCCTTGGCCACCAGGGCCAGGCCCATGCCAGTGCCTTCAGACGCAGTCGGAACCAGCCTGGTGAACAGTTCCAGAGCCTGAAGTCGGTACTCCGGCGCAATGCCGGAGCCATTATCCGCGATTCGGAGTTCAATTCGGTCATGCCGGGAACCGGCAGTTATCCTCACCACAAGTGGTCGATCTGCGTGCCGGTAGACCCAGGCATTGTGAAGTAATATCCGGAAAATCAATACCAGGCGGCGATGGTCGAAGTAGACCGCTGGCAAGGGCGCCGGCGTTTCCAGTCGGGCCTGCTGACGCATGTCGGCGAGGGTGTTGGTCTGTTCATAGGCCTGCTCAAGCACGGATCCGGTGTCCAGGACTGTCATCACCGGCCTGGCCCGGTCCAGCCCCAGATAACGCTGGACATCGCTGACAAGCTCGCTTAGCCGTCGGGCCTGCTCCTGGATGAAACCAACCACCACAGCCTGATCCTGTAGCCGGTCCGGCGCCGCGTCCCATCGGACAAGCTGTTGTGAAAGGCTGACCAGGCGGCGGCTCGGTTCCTGAAAATGATGGGCCATTACGTCGCCAAGCCGTTCCAGTTCACCGTTCCGGAAGGATAACTCCCCCAGCAGCTCATCGTTCTTGCGGTAGGCTCTTCGCAGACGCAGGATGACAACGATGAGAACGGCGATGATGACGGTCTGGGTGAGGGCGCCGGCCACTGCCAGCCAGAACTGGAGAGTCTTAGCCTGCTGCAGTTGCTCGGTTTGCAGATCGACCTGCTCTTCGACCCGGGCGATATAGTGTCGCTCAGCAGCCGGATCAAAATCACTGGTATCGTAAACGGCAGAAATGAGCGTGTCCTGTCCACGGTATTCGAACGGCTCACTGTAGACACCCATAACACGGACCTGGCCATCGGCGAGCCGGTGCCTGAAGAACAGGTGATTACGTTCCAGTGTGGCCGCCCGGTGCATTTCCTGTTCGACCTGATCCGGAGTGAGCATATTGATCTGGTTGATATTCATTCCCGCAACTTCCGAAAAGCCATAGAAAGCGCGGGCGGCAGGATTGGCCCGAAGAATTTGGCCATCTTCGACAGCGATGATCATCATCGGCATCGAGTGTTTGCTGAAAAACGTTTCAAAGGCCAGGTCTGCGTGGGTATTTGCCGACAGGGTCAGGAACAGTACAGCCAGAATGTGGATAGCAGACTGTTTCATAAGCTGTCATCCTCTGCGGGCGGGGTGGCTGGAAGGGTGAAAATGAAGCAGCAGCCGCGATCGTCGCCTGGGGACTCGACCCGTATCTTTCCTCCGTGGCGTTCCACGATCTTTCTGCAAATAGCCAGTCCCACACCATGGCCTTCATAGTCGGAGCGGGTGTGCAGGCGCTGGAATATATGAAACAGCCGGTCTGCCTGCTCAGGCGCAATACCGATGCCGTTGTCACAGACCCGGATTTCCCGGTATTTTTCATCGGGTGTGGCTCGCGCCAATATTTCGATAACCGGCTTACAATTGGGGCGCCGGTATTTTTTGGCGTTGTGTATCAGGTTCTGGAGCAGTCGGGTCATTTCATCAGGACTTGCCATCACTTCCGGCCAATCACCGGAAACCCGGATATCGGCCCCTGAAGCTTCAATGTCCGGATTGAGGAAATGAAGGGCCTCATCCAGCGCGTTCTTTAGTGGCATCCACTGCATCGGCTGGCCTTTTCGGCCTACACGGGAATAGGCCAGCAGTGACAGCAGCATGCCATCAATTCGCTGGGCACCGTCGATCAGGTAGTGCAGCATAGTGGCCCCATCTTTATCCAGCGTGCCGCCGAGGTGGCGCTCGAGCAACTGGGCGTAACTGGTGACCATGCGCAGGGGCTGGCGCAGGTCGTGGGAGGTGGCGTAGGCAAAATGCTCCAGCTCCCGGTTCGACTGTTCCAGGGACTCCCGATACTGATCCAGTTGCTCCTGAATGGCGTGCTCTTCGGTGACATCGTGCAGATAGCCGTGCCAGATGGTGCTACCGTCAGCAAGACGTTCGGGCGAGGCAATGCCAGAGACCCACAACAGGTGGCCATCCGGGTGGTTGATCCGGTAGGTTGCCCGCCAGGTGGTGAGGTTTTCCAGGGAATCCTGGATAGTCTTCACCACGGCTCCGAAGTCCCGCTGATCAATAACCTTGAATACCGGGCTGGCGTCATTTTTCACCTGTTCCGGGTGCACGCCGTAAATGGAATAAATACCCTGGCTCGCGTAGGGGAAGCTCGTTCTTCCATCCGGCTGCTGGCAATACTGATAAAGTGCGCCTGGAAGCAGCGCCGCGTGTTTGCGCAACTGACTGACCAGTTCGTTGACGCGGGTTTCGGCCTCCTTGCGTTGGGTGATGTCAGAATGGGTGCCGGCCATAAGCAGAGGTTCGCCCGACTCGCTACGGGAAACCACGCGGCCGCGGTCACGGACCCAGACCCAGTGGCCACTCTTGTGCCGCAGGCGTATCTCGACGTCGTAGCTTTCAAGTTCGCCTCGGAAATGGCTGTCGAGTACCGACTTTGAGTGCTCCAGGTCCTCCGGATGACACAGGGTTCGCCAGGTGTCGATGGTGGTTGGCTGGAGCTCTTCGAGCAGGTAACCGACCATGTCTGCCCAGCGGTCGTTAAGACGTGTTTCCCCGGTCTGTACATTCCATTCCCAGGTGCCGGCAGCCGTGCCCCACAGTATGTTTTGCAGCGTATTGCGCTCATCTTCGAGGGCCTGGTGGTCCAGAGTCTGTTGGGTGACGTCTTCAATGGCTGCCAGATAGAGCGGCTGTTCGGTCAGGGTATCGACAAATCGGTCGCCGCTCAGTCTGAGCAGGGTGACCTGTGTGAGCAGGGTCCTGCCCGTGACGCTCCGATGCTCCCAGAAAAACTTTCGCGGGGTCTCGCCAGTCGAAGCCAGTAGCCGGGCGGCCTTGGTCGTCGAAGTTTCACCATCGGGCTGGTGTAAGGGCGACAGCGCAAACAGGTCCGTCCCAACCAGATCCTTGGGCTCCCCGAATCCAAACAGTGAGGTCGCGGTATGGTTGGCTTCTGAAATGACCGGCAGCCCTCCGGCGCTGACCTGGAGCAGGAGCTTTGCGCTGGGGGAGAAGCAGAAGAGGGCGTTAAAATGGTGAAAAAGACGATTTTTCTTTAGATAAAGAATCAGCAGTGTGGCAATGGTCGCAAACAGCGCAAGGGTAAGCACCACGATTAGCCATAGATAGGGCCCGAAACGGTCGTGGATCTGTTGCCACAGGGAGTCATCATCGAATGGTGGCAGATTGAGCGCTCGGGCAGCTGCCTCAACGCTCAGGTAGTTCTGCGGTGGCGCAAAGCGCACCGGGCTTTCCTGGCTGTGCAGGGGGCTGTCCTGACTCAGGAGCGCATTGCTGACGCGCCGAATTTGCTCCATAGGGACGTGGGACATGGCAGCCAGGGCCCATTCCGGATAACGGTCTGTGGAATGGGCGAGAGGATAGAAAATGTTCGCTCGGGCCCGCAGCACCCTGAGCTCTCCTGGCGAGGTAAGGCCGGACCCCATTCAATCCTCAAGCATGCCTGTTCGTACAAACCCTGCCTTAACCCTGCCATCAAGTAACGCCCGCATGACAGCATCATGAGAGCCGAGAGCTGCATAGCGCGCGAATTGCTTCGGGTCGAACCCCTGCTGCCGGATTTCATAAGCCTGGGCAAGGTATCCGTTCAGGCACCGTTTACCCGGAATGCCGATCAGGCTTCCTTTTAACTGGTCCAGAGTCTTCAGGTTGCTATCGGCTCGGGTCAGGATCACGCCGGCTGTGGTGCTCAGCGTGTAGCGGCCCTGAGTTTTCTGCAGTGTTGCCAAAGGGCCACTGACCTGGAAGGATCGGCGGATCACCATAAAATGCAAAGGGTTGGTCAGTACGAAGTCGATTTTCGAGGAAGCAAGGGCGCTGTCAAGCTCCTGGGTATCCAGGACCAGCAGCCGGACATCCGACTCCGGCAGCGCGTTCTGTATAACCTGTGCGACCGGCTCGAACTGCTGGCGTACCTGGGCTTGGTCGCGGTAGGCATAAACGCCCAGGGTCGTGGTCTGGGCCTGGCAGGGGACGACAGCAGACAGCAACGCGAATGCCAGGGCCAACCGAACAAATAAACCCGGCAAGCTTTTGATCAAAGGGCATTCTCCGATTCCGGAAAGGATGGATCGGGTTGCCCGGGGACTTGTGTGTCCGAATAGATCACGACTCTGTTTCGGCCCATATGCTTGGCCTGGTAAAGGGCCTGATCAGCCAGCACGAGGGCCTCATCCGGGCGTTCGTCATCCCGATGGAGGCCAGCTGCGCCAATGCTGGTGGTGATATGGATACCGGCATTACCGGTTCGGGTCTCCAGCCCTTCAATGGCCGAGCGCAGTTTTTCAGCAACCCGGGCGACACCGTCTCTATCGGTCTCCGGCAACAGGACGGCGAATTCCTCTCCGCTCAGACGACCGAAGACGTCGTTCTCTCTGAGCTGTCGGTCGATGCAGTCAGCAAACGCCTTTAGGACCACATCCCCTACGGCGTGACCATAGCTGTCATTTACCCGCTTGAAATGGTCGATATCCAGCATCAGGAGGCCGACCGGATAATCCGGCCTGCGCATGACCCGACCGTACTCCCGGTCCATTTCCTGAATGAAACTGCGGCGATTAAGAAGCCCGGTCAGCTCATCGTGCATGGCCAGGTCCCGCAGCCGGGTCTCCATGGCTTTGCGGGCGGTAATATCCTGCTGAATGCCAACCAGCCGTTCCGGCTCGTCGCCATCCCAACTGACCACATGGCCTGAAATGAAATGCCAGGGCCAATGTCCATCCTTATGCTGAAGACGGAACTCGCACTGAAAGCGTGGACTTTCCCCCGCGAGATAAGCCTGCAGCGCCCCATGAAAGCCGGGGGCGTCGTCCTCGTGAATGCGCTTGATCAATGGTTCTGAATCCGGCTCCAGTTCTGAATCTCCCCGGGTGAAGCCAAGGGTGGCCAACAGCAGATCGCTCTTGTCACACTCACCGGATTTCAGGTTCCAGTCCCACACTCCCAGGTTGCCGCCTTCAATCGCTGCCGTCATCAGTTCTTCCGAGCGCTGCAGCCGACACTCCATCTGGTGCCTTTCAATGGCGTAGCGCATGGCCCGGATCAGGGCATCTCCCTCCAGACCACTTTTAACCAGATAGTCCTGGGCTCCGGCTTCAAGAACCTTCAGGGAAAAGTCCATATTGTCATGGCCGGTCAGGACCACAATTGGGGTGTCAGGAACGAGGGATTTGCAACGGGTAACGGTGTCGATGCCGGTGGAATCAGGGAGATTGAGGTCGAGAAGAACAATGTCGGCGGCGGCGTTGGTCTGTCGCTGATGCGCCGAGAGCTCCGCCAGGCTCTGAACCCACTCAAGGTTGTGGTCATAACCGCTGAACCTGAGGCTGTATTGAATCAGGCTGGCGTCGCCCGGCTCATCCTCAACCAGGGTGATATTCAGTGTCTTCACGGTGCGCGATTCCTCGGGGTTTTAAGCCCGTACTTCCCGGAACTTGCTGTATCCACGCAGATCTCCGGCAGCCTGAATGGTTGGCATCCATAAGGCCAGCAAGGCATTAACACAATGTAACCAAATATAACATTCGGTTATCCGGAAAGGTAGAGGGCATCATATGGATGGTGAAGTAAGTCACGGTTAGGCAGCACCGGTCGACTGGAGCACAAATACACCGGCGGTCACAGTGATACTCGCCAGCAGAGTTGTCAGGGCCACAATGTTGGCCGCCAGCCGGTGGTTACCACCGAGGGCTTTGACCATGACAAAGCTGGCGGCGGCTGTCGGGCTGGCAAAAAACAGGAACATCAGTCCCAGTTCCCGTCCCTCAAAACCGGCGATCCATGCTCCGAGTGTGCAAATGACCGGCAGAATCACCATTTTCCAGGCAGAGGCGCCAAGCGCCGTGGCGCTATCGTTGCGAATGCTCTTCAGGGAGATGGTCGCACCTATGCAGAGCAGGGCCAGAGGCATGGTCAGAGAGGCAAAGTAATCGCCGGTGGTCGTCAGCCAGTCAGGTAGCGAAATCTCAAACGCGGCAAATGGAATGGCGATCATTACAGAGATTATCAGTGGGTTACGTACTATATCTCGAGCAGTGCCTGGAAGGTTCATGGAGCGGCCGGGATGGTAGGCCAGCAGCACCACCACTGAGAGAGTGTTGTAGCTGATGATCACAAGTCCCAGCAGTAGCCCGCCAGCGGATAGCCCGTAATCGCCGTAAAGGCTGGCAGCGAGGGCCAGGCCGACGATGCCGCAGTTGCCCCGGAAAGCCCCCTGGACATAGACGCCCCGGTCTTCAGGGGTCACTCTTGGCAGGGCCCAGAGCCAGGCCAGGGCAAAGCTGGCGAGGGTGGCAGCCAGATAATATCCGAGCATGTGGGGATTAAAGGTGGTGTCCAGCTCCGCGCGGGTAATGCTGAGGAACACCAGGGTTGGCAGTGTCGCCTTGAACACCAGTGCTGAGGCTGTGCTGACGAATGCCTGGTCAATCCAGCCAACTCGCCTCAGACCGATGCCGAGAAAGACCATGGCGAAGACGGGCAGGGTGGTTTCCAGGGTTTTAAGGAAAGTGTCCAGAAGTGAAATCAATGACGCGCCCCGAAGTCCGTGAATTCTCCGGTGGCGGTATGGTTCCGGGCATCAATCTCAGTGACGTCGGCGCGCTCCGGGCCTTGATGACACCAGTCTTTGAGGGCCTGCAGAGCCTCCGTCGTGCCTTCGGCAATGATTTCCACACGACCGTCGGGCAGGTTGCGAACATAACCGGTCAGGCCCAGTTCGCGGGCTTTGTGTTCAGTCGAAGCACGGTAGTACACCCCCTGTACCTTGCCGGATACCAGAAGGTGCCAGCGTTGGTGGGTCATGGACGTCTCCTTGACAGCTGTTGAATTCGGCATCATCAAAAAGGCCTCCGTGAAGGAGGCCTTGCGGGTGCATTATAACGCGGAAAGCTATTTGAAGCTGCGGGGCTGGATGTTGTCCGGCTTCAGAAAAGGCTTGCTGCCGGTATTATCGTGGTCCCCGAGCAACCTGCCATCACTGTCCCGCACCTTGCCGTACATGGAATGCTTGTGAAAGTTGCTGTGTTTCTCGGCAGTGGCTTTCACATCGCCGGTGTAGCGTGGATCCTGAGGGCGCTCCTGGCTGACCATGAAGTAGGCAATGTCCCAGGCCTCCTGGTCAGACAGGGACCGCGGCTGGCCCAGAGGCATGTTGTTCTTGATAAAGCCCGCAGCGGTGAAGATCCGGACCATGCCGGCGCCCCAGTTGTTGGAGCCATCGCCCCACAGTGCCGGATAGGCGGTCTGGTCATCCACCCGCATCCCGGAACCGTCCTCCTGGTGGCATACCGCACAGTTCTCGGCGTAGAGTTCCTTGCCCCGGCTGTAACTCAGCTCTTCCGGCCGCTCAGGCGCAGGGAACCCCCGGCCGTAAATGGCTTGTTTGGGATACATTTCGACGCCCGTGGCCAGCCAGGAGTGATAGGCGGACAGTGCGATCATATTGTCACTGCCATAGGCTGGCGGCTTTCCGTTCATCGAATAGGCAAAACAACCGGCAATACGCTCCTCCAGACTGTTGACGTGACCGTTCTTGCCCCGGTAATCGGGCAGGGTGACCGCCGCCGGCCAGATTGGCGCGCTGAAAGGCATGCGCCCTTCGCCCAGGTGGCAGCTGGAGCAGTTCATGTTGTTGAACACGTTTTCGCCGCGCAGTTGCTGGGTATTGGTAAACAGGTCGTAGCCCCGCCGGATGACCCGTTTCAGCTCCGGGTGAATATCGGCGTCCTCGAGGTCCTCCATGGTGGGGGGGATATGAACCAGTTGATTCTCTTTCGGTGCGGGAAACCCCATGTCGGTCAATGTCTTGATGTAGTCCTGAGCGGCGGCGTCGTTCGGCTGGGCGTGGGCCGGAATACAGGCCCAGGTGAGAAGGGCGCCCGACAGTGCGGTCTGTAAAAGTGTGCGAATCATGTCAGTCAGCTCCCTTATTCAGCCTCAGGTGTCCGGGTTGCCAGCCATGCGGCAACGGCTTCGATATCCTCATCGGTCATGCGTTTGGCGATGGCACCCATGAGATTCTGCGGGTCATTGGAGCGGGTGCCCGCCTGCCAGGCTTTGAGCTGGGCTTTTATATAGCCTGCATGCTGACCGGCGATGCCCGGGAAGGTGTCACCGGCGCCCCGGCTACCCGGACCATGGCAGCTTTTGCAGGAAACGATGTACCGGGACCAATCCCCTCGTTCTGCAATCTGCTGACCCCGGTCCAGCACGGCCTGTGGGGTTTCTTCGCCGCCTTGTCCCTGGGTGGGCTCCAGTTGGGCATAGTAGGCGGCCACGTCGGCAATCTGTTGATCACCCAGCGTGTTGGCGAATGGCATCATCGATGGGTTCTGACGGGAGCCTTCCTTGAAACTGTGAAGCTGTTTGGCGATGTAGGTGGCGTTCAGTCCGGCAAGCCTGGGCCAGGATTCACCGCCTTCGACATGCTTGCCGCCCCCATCCGACTGGTGGCAGGCAACACACATGGCGGCCGTTTCGGCCCCTTTCTCAGGATTCCCTGATGCCGCTTGCACGTCACCGACAGCAGCGGACAGCCCGAGCAGGGCCACTGCGGGTATGAAATTTTTCACGGTCTGTTCCTCTCTTTAGCGCATTTTTGTGTTTTGTAATAACGTTATTCCCGCGCAATGGGAAAGGGTATTGTCACTTGACCGTGATCAATTAATCAAATCTTAGAGTCACATCTGCTGGAATGCCATGTAGGTTGCTGTACCGACAGCAATGGACAGAAGGGCGTTTCGTCGCCACAGATGAATGCACACCACAAGGAGGCCCGATACCATCGCGTCGGCTCCCGGCAGAGGCATCTGCCAGTCTGCGGACCGTTGCAGGAAGACGGTGGCCAGCAAGGCCATGACAGCGGCCGGCAGAAAACGCCCCAAATGAATGACCAACGGGTGATCGGTGTGTCGCTGGAAGAACAGAAAAGGCACCACCCGTGTGGCAAAGGTTGCCAGTGCGGATACTGCGATGAATGCGGCCAGATAGTGGCTATCCGTCATTGGATGAGGCCTCCGGTTTGGTCCTGGAGCGATGCCAGAGGTAGTGGATCAGCAGTACAGCCGTCACGACCGCAATGGCTGCGATCAACTGATGGGGCTGGGGAACAGCGAGTATCGCCAGGCCGGCTGCTGCGGCTCCCGCCCAGAGGGGGAAACTGTCACCCAGAGACTTGTACTGCTCGATGGTCAGGACAATAAACAGGGCCACCAGGGCAAACTCGATACCCGCGCTGTTGAAGGCGACCATTCGTCCCAGCAGGGCGCCGGCGGTACAGCCAATCAACCAGTAGAGCTGGTTGAATGCCGTGATCCTGAAGTCCACATGCTGTTCATGAACCCGGTCTCTGCCCCTGGGCCGACTGGTGAGCAGAGAGTAGGTCTCATCGGTCAGGCCAAAGATAAGGTAAGCCTTGCGCCAGCCTGCTCCCCGGAATTGCCCGAGAAGTGATAGTCCATAGAACAGGTGCCGGGCATTCAGCACAAACATGGCGACCGCCACCTCCAGCAGTCCGGCGTTAGCTGCTAGCAGACTGACCGCCAGAATCTGTCCGGCACCGGCATAGATCACCAGCCCCATGAACGGAGCTATCCACCAGGCGTGGTCCAGTTGCGTGGTGAACAGCACGCCAAAAGCCGTACCAAGCGGCAGATAGCCAAAGAGAATAGGCAGTGTCAGACGAAATGCGGTGTTATTCATTAGCTTTCAAACGGTGGCCGGGGCCGGAATGATATTGAAACCCTTCCGTTTTTGAAAGGCGGTAACAGCCATTGCCCATCTACAGACACGTTAATTGACGCGACAGCTTACACAAAAGTGTCATAAAACTGGCATACCCTCCGGAGAATATGCCCTTCTCGGAGATAGCATGCTCAAGACCGTACGTGCCCGAATCCTGTTCTTCGCTTTTCTTTCTCTGGCTGCCGTCGCGGGTCTGGCGGCGATGTCCTGGCTGATTATCGTGAAAGCTGAAAGCACGTCGGACAGCCTGATACGCCACAATCTGCAGGAATCCTGGATGCTGGTGGATCTCGAGCAGGACCACAGGCAGTTGCAGGAACTGGCTTTCAAGATCAAGGCCCAACTCATGCTGTGGGACGAGATCGAAGCGGAATACGCCCGGCTTGATGAGGCCCTGGCCGATCACTGGCTGGCCGTTGAGCAGACCCCGAGTCTGAAGCCCTGGACGGACGAACATGAAGCTACTTTCGAGGCCGTACAGGGGCTAATGACCAAAATGAAGTCCGGGATCGATGAGAAGAGCTATTACCGTGTCGGCCAGGTAGTGGACTTCGAGCTGTTCCCGGCGCTGGGCCCCATGCTGGAAGCGATCAGCCAACGGCAGCAGATCAGCCGCGAAGAAGTCACGGCCGGGTCCCGGGAACTACTGGGGTTTCTTGATAACCAGCAGCGCTACCTGTTGGCCGGGTCGCTCGGGTTTCTGGTAGTGGTGGTGGCAATGACCCTGTGGTTGCGCCGGTCGGTCATCCTCCGCCTGCAGGTGGTTGAGCGCCAGTTGATCCGCATGGAGGAAAACGCGGACCTGACACTGACTCCCAAACTCCGGGGCCGGGATGAAGTGGCCGGCGTGGCGGGCGCCCTGGAAGGACTGGTGAGCCGGTTTGAAAATTTCATCCGGGACGTGCGGCTGGCAGCCGGCGGGCTTGATGAGCGTTCGGGCCGGCTCGATGAAAGCGCCGAGGCATTGCAGACTGCTTCCGAAGCCACGCGAAAACAGGTGGGGGATGTTACCACGTCGATGGCTGCTATCGCGGATCAGGCTTCTCACATTGAATCGGCAACGGATCAATCCGCGACCACCGTTCGTCAGGCAGTTGAAGCCAACGCTGAAGTGGGGGAGGGCCTGAAACAGAGTGAACAGGGCGCCGAGCATGCCATTGAGGTCATTGGGCGGGTGTCGTCGTCCATTCACAGCCTGAACGAATCCACGGGCAAAATCGAACAGGTGATCGATGTCATCGCGGACATTGCTGAGCAGACCAATCTGCTGGCACTGAACGCCGCCATTGAAGCCGCCCGTGCCGGTGAACATGGCAGGGGGTTTGCCGTGGTGGCCGATGAGGTGAGGACCCTGTCCCGAAGGACCTCCGAATCCACCGGAAACATTCGCCAATGGGTACAGGATCTCGTTTCCGGGGTTGGCGAGGTGGATGGGTTGCTGGCGGATATGAGTGATGCCGGTGAGCAGAACCGCACCAATCTGCTGGCTCTGAAGAGCCACCTGGAGCAACTGGCCAGTCAGTTTGATGAACTGCAGCAGCAAAGCGAAACCATTCGCTCGTCGGTGGGCCTTCAGCGTGACGAAATTGGCCGGGTGGGCCGGCGCTCCGATGCTCTGTCAGCCAGCGCTGAAACCCTGGCAGAGCAGGTACGCAGTGCCCGCGCCGTCAGCGATGCCCTGCGCCAGGAGTCCATTTCCATGCGCCGTCTGACCGCCGGTTTCAAGACCCGATAGAAAGTCGTAACATGGCGCCTTTGATCAGGAGGCGCCATGACCGACGAGACCCAGCAGCAACCGGAAGCCGATCCCCGCCAGGAAAAGTTTGTAGTGGACGCCAGTCTCCTGACTGACGACCAGCTCGAAGGGCTGGCCGAGGAATACTGCACCCGTTACCACGGACTGAACGATACGGAATCGCCCCTGGCCGAACGGGAAGGGGTGCTGGCCGCCGTGCGCCGGGGGGAACTGGTGGTCTGGTTTGACCCGGTGGAAAACTCCGCCGGTCTGGGTACCCCGCCAAACGTATAGTAATGACCTCCTATCCCGTTAGTGCGCTAAGCGATACAATCACACTGTTTTGTAACCCGAGTGCGAGGTGAGCTTTGATCAGGGTGCTGGTTGTTGATGATCATGAACTGGTGCGCTCCGGTATTACCCGCATGCTGGCGGACAACCCCGATATTGAGGTGGTCGGTCAGGCGGCGTCCGGTGAAGAGGCTGTGGACTCTGTTCGCAGTGTCCGCCCGGATATTGTGTTGATGGATATCCGCATGCCCGGTATCGGTGGCCTGGAAGCCTCCCGCCGTATTCTCAGGATCGATGATTCCATCCGGATTATCGTGGTAACCGCCTGCGCGGACGACCCCTATCCCGCCCGCGTTATGCAGTGTGGCGCCCGCGCCTATATCACCAAGGGTGCGGATATCCAGGAAATGCTGCGCGCCATCCGCAGAGTACACACAGGCCAGCGCTACATATCCCCCGAAATTGCCCAGAAGATGGCGCTCAAACAGTTGTCCGGTGACGGTGAGGAAAGCGAGCTGTCCCTGTTTGAACGGCTTTCAGAGCGTGAAATGCAGATCGCCATGATGGTGGTGGACTGCCAGAAAGTGCAGGACATTTCCGACAAACTGTGCCTGAGCCCGAAAACCGTCAATACCTACCGCTACCGGATATTCGAAAAGCTGGAAATCTCCAGCGACGTGGAACTGGCCCTCATGGCTGTAAGACTCGGGTTGCTTGATGCCGACAAGGTCTGATTCGCCGCAGCAAGCCTCCGGGGAGTTCGACAGTAAAAACTTCCTGAAACAGTTGACCGAACGCCCCGGCGTCTACCGTATGTATGACGCCGGAGGGAACGTGCTATACGTGGGCAAGGCCCGGAACCTGAAGAACCGGGTCAGCAGCTATTTCCGAAAGAGCGGCCTGGCTCCGAAGACCGAAGCCCTGGTCGCCCGCATCCAGTCCATTGAAGTGACCATCACCGGCAGCGAAACCGAGGCTCTGCTGCTGGAGCAGAACCTGATCAAATCGCTCCGGCCGCCTTACAACATCCTGCTCAGGGATGACAAATCCTACCCCTACATCTACCTGTCATCCCACGATGATTATCCGTCGTTGACCTTCCGGCGGGGGCGTACGAAAAAAGGCGGCGGCACCTGGTTTGGCCCCTTCCCAAGCTCCGGAGCTGTCAAGGAAAGTCTTAATGTTCTACAAAAGATTTTCCGTATAAGGTCCTGTAGTGAAAGCTATTTCAGGAATCGGACCCGCCCCTGTCTCCAGTACCAGATCAACCGGTGTACCGCCCCCTGTGTGGGCTTTATCAGCCCCGAGGACTACCAGGAGGATATCCGGCACGCCACCATGTTCCTGGAAGGCAAGAACCCGGCGATCATCCATGACCTGATGAACGCCATGGAGGAGGCCTCCCGCGAACTGCAGTTCGAGAAGGCTGCTGCCTATCGCGACCAGATCAGCCACCTGCGTCATGTCCAGGAACAGCAGTCGGTTGAAGGTGAGGGCGGAGATGCCGATGTTATTGCCATTGCCCAGGAGGCGGGAGTCGTCTGCGTGGTGGTCATCATTGTTCGCGGCGGCCGGGTGCTGGGGACCAAGGATTACTTCCCGAAATTTTCCCTGGAACAGTCGGAGGGCGAACTGCTGGCAGCGTTTCTCGGCCAGTATTATTTTGGTGGCGATGCCCGCCGGGAAATACCCAGGGATATTCTTGTTCCGGTAGACGTGGAGGGCCAGGCGCTATTGTCCCAGGCGCTGAGCGATGCCGCCAACCGGGAAACCCGCATTCGCGGTAACGTGCGTGGGGAGCGCCGGCGCTGGCTGGAACTGGCCATGACCAACGCCCGTCAGACACTGCTCACGCATCTGGCCAGCAAAGAGACTGTATACCGTCGGCTGCTGGCATTGCGGGATCTGCTGGACCTCCCGGAAACGCCCGGGCGCATGGAGTGCTTCGACATCAGTCACAGCCAGGGCGAGAATACGGTCGCATCCTGTGTGGTTTTCGACGAGAATGGCCCACTGAAAAGCGATTACCGATTGTATAACATTGAAGATGTGAAGGCCGGGGATGATTACGCCGCCATGCGTCAGGTGTTGACCCGGCGCTATCGTCGCATGGTCAATGGCGAAGGCAAGCGTCCGGATCTGGTGTTCATTGACGGTGGTAAAGGGCAGTTGAACATTGCCCGGGAAGTCTTTGACGAACTTCAGGTTTCTGATATCCCGCTGATTGGTGTGGCGAAGGGCGTGACGCGCCGGGCTGGCATGGAGCAGTTGATCGATGCCATGACCGGGGATGTCTTCCGGGTGCCGGCGGATTCGCCGGCGCTGCATCTGATCCAGCATATCCGGGACGAATCGCACCGGTTTGCGATCACCGGACACCGGGCCCGTCGGGACAAAAAACGACGGCAGTCCACGCTCGAAGGTATTGAAGGCGTGGGGCCCAAGCGCCGTCGGGAACTGATCCGTTATTTCGGTGGCCTGCAGGGAATCCGCAAGGCCAGTGTTGATGAGATGACCAAGGTACAGGGCATCAGTAAGGCGCTGGCAGAAACCATCTACGCAGCACTGCACAACGAATAGGAAGGCCATGAATCTGCCTAACATACTGACGCTGTCCCGCATCCTGATGATTCCGGTCTTCGTGGTGGTGTTCTACCTGCCGGTACCGTGGAGCTTCATGGGTAGCGCGATCATTTTTGCCCTGGCGGGGCTGACGGACTGGCTGGATGGTTACCTCGCACGCAAACTGGACCAGAGCACGCCCTTCGGCGCCTTTCTTGACCCGGTGGCTGACAAGCTGATGGTCGCCGTGGCACTGGCTGTGCTGATTGAAGAGTATTCCACGGTTCTGCTGACTATTCCGGCGACCGTCATCATTGGCCGTGAAATCGTCATTTCAGCGCTGCGGGAATGGATGGCGGAGATCGGCAGCCGCGCCAGCGTGGCGGTGTCCTACATTGGCAAGATCAAGACAACGGCCCAAATGGCGGCCATTGTCGGCCTGTTGGCGTTCCCTCCCGGCCAGTTCTGGGCCTATGTCGCGATTGGCCTGCTTTATCTGGCTGCCGCGCTGACCTTGTGGTCCATGTTTCTCTATCTCAAGGCCGCCTGGGCGGATCTGTTCCCCGACAGCAAGGCCTGACTCCCTAGCGCTCCGCCAGGCAGGCATGGGCCCATTCCAGGGTGTGTCGCGCCAGTCGTTCGGCGCCTTCGCTGAAGGCCGGCATCAGACTCTGCACGGCGGTTGAGCTTGCCGGAATTTCGATGGTCTGATCGGTAACACATAGGGTCTCGCGCGTACGGTTGTCCATCAGTTCGCTGTGCATGGCGACAACGACGGTGGGCGCTGGGCCGATTCTTTGTGCATGAAAGCTGTCCAGTTCACTGACCAGGCTGATTGTTGCTGTGGCGGGACTGGTTGCCGAGATGACATTGGCAAATCCCCGGCTGGCGCGAAACCGTTGAACCAGGAAGTCTTCAACCACCGTCGGCAGGCTGTCCCTCCAGCGAACCCCCGGAATGGCCTGATATTCGTAGCTTTCCGGTTTGATCAGAACCAGCGTTCCGCTGAGGGGCGACGACGCCAGCGGTGTTTCCACGCGCACGGTGTCACCACGCTGGGGCTCGGGCGCCGGGAAGGCAGCATCGGAGGTCAGATCAACCACCCGGGGCGGATCGGATTTCGGCAGCAATGTGCAGGCGCTCAGGCTGGCAATAGCCAGAGCCATAGCGAGCTTTCTTGCAGGCTTGATCATTCCCTGTACTCCTTGATGCTGTCCTCGCCCAGCAGGGTGCCAAAGGTGTCCTGCTCAAGCTTGCGGGTGAAGGAATTAAGATTGCGCAGGGTGCCACGCAGTTCGCGTAGCGTCGGACCCAGCTCGCCAATGCCCTGCAGGCCCTGATCCAGTGCCTGGCCATTGTCAGCACTAAGCTGATTCAGCCGGTCCAGGGTGGGCTGCAATGTCTGTATGGCGGTATTCAGGCTGATCAGCACCGGCTCGACGCCGTCATCGAGTACCGCGCTGGCCCGGTCAGCGGCAGCCGACACTTTGATCGCGGCTTCTTCGGTGCGCACGCCGGCGGAATCGAATTGCGCCATCAGCGCCAGCAGATCATCCCGGCTGGCTACCAGGGCTTCACTGGCAATCCGGGTGTTCTCCAGAATGCCCGCGACATTGTCCAGGTTGTCCTCCGAGAGCAGGTTATTGGCGCTGGCCAGTAACTGGTCGGCCTTGGTTAGCAGGGTTTCGCTGTTCGAGAGCAGGTTGCTGATGGTGGACGGCTGGGCCTGAATCAACGGCGGATTGCTCCGGTCACCGGGTATAATCGGGCTATCCGGTGAGCCGCCGGTAAACTGGATGCTCATGCTGCCGGTAATGTTGGCCATGACCAGTCCGGCTTTGGTGTTCTTTCGGATGGGCACGCTTTTGTCGACGCGCACCAACGCGCGAACATGGGCGGGATTCTCTGGCGCCAGGGTCAGGTCCTCAACGGTGCCGATGTTGACCCCGCTGTAGAGCACTGGATTGCCTTCGGCAAGCCCGCCAACCGGATGGTCAAAACCTACTCGGTACCAGGCCCACTCCGTGTCGCCGGAAGATTTCCCCAGCCAGAGGGCAAACAGTAGCGCGGCAGCAACGGCGGCCAGGGTAAAAAAGCCGATGACAACGTGATGTGCTCTGGGTTCCATTAACCGGGCTCCGTGTTGTTCTGCCGCTCATGGGCGGTCATGGCGGCCCGCCCCCGCGGGCCGTGGAAATAGGCCTGCACCCACTCATCCCGGGTGTCAGCCACAGCATCCAGAGTGTCCGCCACCAGCACTTTTTGCCGGGACAGTACCGCTACCCGGTCACAGGTGCTGTACAGGGTGTCCAGGTCGTGGGTCACCAGGAATACGGTCAGCCCCAGGGCGTCTCTCAGGGTGACTATCAATTCGTCGAAGGCCGCTGCGCCAATCGGATCAAGCCCGGCGGTCGGCTCGTCGAGAAACAGGATTTCCGGATCCAACGCCAGGGCGCGGGCCAGGGAAGCCCTTTTGACCATGCCGCCCGACAACTCGGACGGATGGTTCTTCGCCGCCTCGGGCGGCAGTCCGGTCAGTGCCAGCTTCATTAATGCCAGTTCCTCCGCCTCCGGGCGGCTGAGGCCGGCGTGCTCGATCAGGGGCAGGGCAATGTTTTCGGCCAGGTTCAGTGATGTGAACAGGGCGCCGCCCTGGTACAGGACCCCAAAACGCTGCTCCAGTCGGGAGCGCTCGTCTGGTGCCAATGCCATGAGGTCTTCGCCGAGCACCCGGATGGTGCCAGCCGATGGGTGCTGAAGACCGACAATGCTTCGCAGCAGGACCGACTTGCCGGTGCCCGATCCGCCGACCACACCGAGAATCTCTCCCTGGTACAGGTCCAGATCCAGTTGGTCGTGAACCACCAGATCACCAAAACGGTTAATCAGCCCCCGCACCTGGATAACGGGTTGAGCCGACTGTCTGTCCGGTTCCGAATGCATCGTTTACCAGCCCATTTCCATGAAGAACAGTGCCGCAATGGAGTCCAGAAGAATCACCATGAAAATGGACTGTACCACGCTCGATGTTGTGTGTTCGCCCACCGAGCGGGCACTGCCGCTGACCTTGAAGCCTTCGAGACAGCCGATCACTGCAATCAGAAAGGCGAAAACCGGCGCCTTCGACATGCCGGTGACAAAATGCTGAAGCGCGATGTCCCTGTGAATAATGGCCACGAACTGTGTCAGCGGGATGTCCAGGGTCAGGACGCAGACCAGGCCTCCGCCGACAATGCCTGACATCATGCCGACAAACGTCAGGATAGGCAGGCTGACCATCAGGGCAAGAACCCTGGGGACCACCAGCAGCTCGACGGGGCTGAGCCCGAGGGTGCGAATGGCGTCCAGCTCTTCATTGACCTTCATGGCACCAATGTGAGCGGTAAACGAGCTGGCGGTGCGCCCGGCCAGCAGGATGGCTGCCAGAAGCACACCGAATTCGCGCAGGAACGAGAAGGCCACCAGGTTGACGGTATAGATGGTCGCCCCGAAGTTTTCCAGTACCGTGGCGCCCAGGAAGGCGACGACCGCCCCCACCAGGAAGGTCAGGAGAGCCACAATGGGCAGGGCATTCAGGCCGGTATCGTGTACGGCGGCCACAAACGACGTCACGCGCCAGCGCCCGGGGCGCGGGAATATCGCAAACAGGGTGGCCAGCGTCTGACCCATGAACCCAGCGAGCAGCCAGTGTTGCCGGCCAAGTCGGGACATCCGCTCACCGATCAGGGCCAGCATGTGGATCAGCCCCTGGCGGGGCTCATTGTCGCCGGCTGGTTTGACGTCTGACTCCGCCACCAGGCGTAGCAGTGCTCTCTGAGCTTCCGGCAGGCTGGTGCGGGCGAGGGCTTCGAGCACGGTTTCCGGACCCGCGAGCCTGACGATCAGCGAGGCACCTGCGGTGTCCAGTCGCCCGATCTGGTCGAGATCCAGGGATTTTTCACTGGCCAGATCCCGGGAAGCCAGGGTCCGGCGCTTGAGCGCGGAATAATGCGGCAGTGTCCAGTCACCTTTGAGGGCGAGTGCGTCGCCAAGGTCCTCGATGATGCCTGGCCGGGCCGAATCAGCGGTTGGGGCAGTGCCTGGGTGTTTTGCCACGGGGTCGAGCAGATCCTTCTGAAAGTTAACTGCCAGCTTAAAGATTCCAGTGCCGGTCTGCCAGTACACGACGATCTTCCTCATCGTGACTGGCGAGCACAAGGGCAACGCCCCGGGCTTTTTCTTCGGTCAGCATCCGGTACAGGGTGGATCGTGTTTGCGTGTCCAGGCCCGTCAGTGGCTCATCCAGAAGCAGCACCAGCTGGCGCCTGAGGATCGAGCGCAGCAAGGCAACACGCTGGCGTTGGCCGCCGGACAATTCCCCGGGCCGTCGTTGACCGAAACCTTCAAGGCCGACGCGGGTCAGCCCCTGGTTGATGGCGGACGCCTGTTCCGGGTTCAGCTTCATGCCCGGATGCAGGCCAAGCCCAATGTTGGTGAATACATCCAGGTGTTCAAACAGATTATGATCCTGAAACACGCTGGTGACCGGTCGCTGCCAGGGTGACAGATTGTGTATCGCCTGCCCCTGCCAGAGGATTTCGCCGCGATCCGGCGCCAGGAAGCCTGCGATCAGTCCCAGCAGCGTGGATTTACCGGAACCGCTCGGGCCCTGGATCGCCAGGCATTCCCCGGGTGCGACGGAGAATCCGAACGTCCAGCCAGAGGACTGACCGGGATAGCAAAAGCTGAGCTGGCGGATTTCAAGCATACGGGCTCCTCCTTTGGATTGTCCGGAAAACGCCTTTCGGGCGTGTCAGCCCCGACAGCCCTGCAAAGATGATCAGCAGCAGCGCCAGCAGCCACAGCGCCGTGCCGGCAGCAGACTCAACACGATAGCTGCCCAACTGCTGATACAGCAGAACCGGAAGGGTTGGCTGGCCGGGTGAGCCGAAAATCGCGATGACACCAAAATCCCCCATGGACAGCGTGATGCCGTAAGCTAGCCCCAGGGCCATCGGGCGGCGAAGCAATGGCCAGAAAATCCAGCGCCAGCGGTGCCAGCCCAGAATGCCCAGTTGATCGGCCTGGCGCAGCGTATGGGCGTCAACTGACAGGAACGGACCCCGCAGGACCTGCAGGACAAACGGCACCGCCATCAGGCTATTGATCAGTGACACCAGAACCCAGCCTTCGGAGGGCGTGCCCGGGCTCGGCCGCAGCAGGATAAAAAGCCCGGTCCCAAGCACCAGGGGCGGAATAATCAGCGGGAGATAACCGGTAACGACCGGCAGTCCGGAATGCCACCGGCCCTCGCTTTGCCGGGCTGCCGCCAGCGTCAGCAGCGCAATCACGACTGAGCCCAGACCCGCCGGCACGGCAATAAGCAGGCTGCGCCCGGTGGCGGGTAGTAACTGGTTCTGGATGGCCGCCAGCCCCTCTGGGGAAAAAAGGGCCGGGAGACCGCGGGCAGTGGTCGCAACCAGGGGGGCCAGGAGGAATGCCGAAAACAGGCCCACAAGGGCGCCGTTGATCAGCGTCTGTCCCGGCCAGCCTGGCACTTGAAGATGGGGCGTGCGGGCTGAGGTGGGTAGCAGACCGGTATCGGCCCTGCACCGGAACGCCAGCCACCACAGGCTGGCGCAGATGGCCAACTGGATAAGTGCCAGAATGGCAGCCTGGGAGAAATCCATCTCGAAGCGGAGAGACTGGTAGATGGCCACTTCCAGCGTGGTGGCCGAGGGTCCGCCACCGAGTGTCATGATAATGGCGAAACTGGTGAAACACAGGGTGAAAACCAGGGCGATCACCCCGGGCAGGACGGGTTTCAGAGCTGGCCACTGTACCGCGCGCCAAAGCCAGACGCTCTGTAGACCAAGCTGTGCTGCTATCCGCAGGCGTGGCTCGGGAACGGACTCCAGCGCCTGGAGCAGTATCCGGGCTGCCAGGGGCGCATTGAAGAACACGTGGGCCAGCAGGATGCCATTGAGCCCGTAGAGGTTCCAGCCATGGTCGGGTAGCCAGGCGGAGACGGCGCTGGTGAACCAGCCCTGACGACCGTAGACCACAATGATGCCCGAGACGGCCACGATGGTCGGCAGCACCAGGCTCAATTCCATCAGCCGCAGCAGGGCTGACCGACCGGGGAAGCGAGAGTGGCGCGCAAGGGCGAGTGCGATCGGCAGGGCCAGCCCAAGGCTCATAAGCACGGACAGCAGCGCCTGCCAGACCGTGAAGGTTACGACGCCACGCAGGTAACGATTGCCCAGCACGTTGGACGGGTCCAGCGAGCCGGCGGCCTGCAACAGACTGACAAGGCCCGCCAGGACCAGTACAAGAAACGACAGGGCAATCAGCATTCCCGGCCAGAAGCGCCAGCGCGGGTGGCTGAAGACTGCGGCTGAAACCGTCTCCGTCATTGGCTTACCGGGTGAGGGCATTCAGCCATTCATCCACCAGGCTCCTGCGCTTGGCAGCGACCTCTGCAGGGTCCATGTACAGGACCTTTTCCGGCGTGATGAGCCGTTCGAACACCGGCGGCAGGTTGTCTCCAAGATCAATGGCCGGGTACATGACATTCTTCAGGGGAATGTGTTGCTGGAACGCCGGCGTCAGCATGAAGTCCAGAAACCGGCGTGCCAGCTCCGGTTTGTCGGAGGTTTTTACCAGGGCCGCGACTTCCACCTGCAGATAGTGGCCTTCCTCGAAAGCGACGGCCTGGTACCGATCGGTTTTATCGATGGCCATGTGGTACGCCGGAGAGGTGCTGTAGGACAGTATCATCGGCGCTTCGCCGTTCATGAACAGTGAATAGTAGCCGTCACTCCAGCTTTGCGTCGTCGCCAGAATGTGGTCTTCAAGCTGGCGCCATTTTGCCCCCGCCTGATCGCCATAAACCGAGTGCATCCAGAGCAGCAGCCCCAGGCCCGGCGTGGAGGTCCTGGGGTCCTGGATGATGATTTTCAGATCATCCGGGGCATTGAGCAGGGCTTCGAAACTGGTCGGGGGTTCTGGCAGCTGTTCGGTGTCGTAGACGAAGGCAAAGTAGCCCCAGTCATAGGGCACGAACACCTCATCGGTCCATTCAATCGGCAGATTGAGATTATCCAGATTCCGTTCGTGTTGGCCTAGCAGGCCGGTCTGCCGGGCGGTCTCCATGGTGCCGGTGTCCAGTCCGAGAACGACGTCGGCCCCGGTGCCTTCGCCCTCAAGGCGCAGGCGCTGAAGAATATCGCCGCCGCTTTCCAGCACGGTGTAGTTGACGATGCAGTCGCACTGGTCTTCGAAGGCCTGCTTTACCGCAGGCCCGGGGCCCCATTCTGCGGCAAACGACGGATGGGTATAGACGTTCAGCACAGCCGATGGCTGAGCGGCACCGACAGCGGGCAGGGCGGCCAGAAGAAAACCGGCAAAAGCTGGGAAACGCATGGTTCTGATACCTGAGTCTGAATGGGGGACCAGACCGCGGCAACCACTGGGATGGCCACTCAATCCCTGCGCCGGTACAAACCGTATCAGGTTCCGCGGGTATGGTCTCAGCCCGCAAAGGGCACCCCGTTGAGTGTGGGAGGAGTTTAACACAGCTTGATCGACGCTCGTGAAGCTGGTCAGTTTTCGGCCAGATTCGCCGTTAAAACAGAAACTTGAAAAAAAGTGTTGACGGCCGGGACGGAATCCGTAGAATACGCAGCCGTTGATGAGGCACCGCCTCAAGCAAGCGGGAATAGCTCAGTTGGTAGAGCACAACCTTGCCAAGGTTGGGGTCGCGAGTTCGAATCTCGTTTCCCGCTCCAATTTCTCTCCGGTTTGCCGGGTGGAAATCACAATCCAGTCTCTCAAGCCCCCTGAGAGCAAAAGTCAGTTCCTGACTTCCCCGGCGCGGTGGCAGAGTGGTTATGCAGCGGACTGCAACTCCGTGTACGCCGGTTCGATTCCGACCCGCGCCTCCATTTTTTCCCTTTTAAATCCAGTACTTTGCAGCGGTAGCAACGCTCGGCCGTTTGAATGTCGACATCATGTCGACAACAGGTCGACATCCTTTTGCTGTTTTCCCCGGTTCATGCCTGCTTTTTCTTGATGTACTTCAGCGTTGATTTGCTGCGTTTCGGTGGCCGCACCAGGCGGTAGTGTTTGCGCATGGCTTCGGTTTCGTGGCCGCCCTTGTCGTTCTCGCCCTGGGACAGGAATTCATCGGTAAGGCCTTTCTTCCGTAAGTCGGACAGGTGGTACTGGCCTTTGTAGCCGGCATCTTCACAGGCCTGCGCCCAGGACAGCTGCATGAAGCGGTGCTTCACCGGTTTGGTGCGGCTGCGTTTGTCGAAGTAGTTGGGGTAGACCATCAGGTACGGGCTGATGATGCCCTGTTGGCGCTTGAAGTTGCGGAACCAGTCCACCAGGTCGCGCAGTTCCTGGTTCATTTCCAGGACGATGCCCACGGCGGTTTTGTGCCTGGCGAAGTGGATCTCCCCGTGTTCGCCTTCCTGGTCATGGATCTGGTCTTCCCGTAGGCCGAAAACATCGATGGGCTGCTGGCTCATCATGTAGATCATGTCGCAGATCTTGGCGCGCCAGGTGCCGTCGTGCTCGCGTTTGTTGAGCTTGTGCAGGCACAGGTGGGCGGTGATTTCGGCGTAGGCGTCGTCGGGTATCAGCACATCCCGCTTCGGCTCCGCTACCTTCTTGATGTCTGGTATCGGGTTGGCGTCGATCAGGCCGTCCTGGACGGCGTGGGCAAACACGCGGGAAAGGGTGTTCCGGAGGCCGTTGTAGTGTACGGGCTTGGTGATCCAGGGCGATAGTAGCCGCCGGACCTTTCGCAAAATCCGCGGGTCTGTGAGTGTGAATGCGGAATCCTTGCTTTCTTCCAGCTGGCGCGCGTCGTTCGCGTAGTCTCGCCGGGTGGGTATGGCAATGGGCTTGCCCCTGTTCCGGCCGCGTTCTGACAGCACGTGGCATTCGGCCCAGGTAACGCCGTTTTTGGTGGGCCGGTGGCCGAGTACATCGGTTCGCCAGTGTTTGAGGTAGTCGCGCAAGGTGGTGCGGCTGCCTGCGCCAGCGGGGCGGGCTGCGGCCATGTTGCCGGCCATCAGCTGGGCGTCGAAGTCTGGCGTTTCCTGTTCCCACATTTGCTGCAGGATGGCCCAGCGGCGGATGGCCGTTTGCCGGTCCCGGGTTTTCAGGCTGCCTTGCTTACGGGTAATAGGATGGCGCACGTGGAATACGCCATCGCGGGAATTGATGTAAAGGCCAGGGTAGCGGTTAAGCCACTCCTGGCCGGGCTTTCTGCGTGGTGGTGCCATGGCTACTGCAACTGTTCTGCGAGGTCCTGAAGTAATCCTAGCTCCTGCGGGTTTTCCGGCAAGCCTCGGATGCGGCGTTCCATTGTTTCGAAATAGGTGTCCAGGTCAATACGCCAGCGCCGGCCGTCGCGGAACGCGCCCGGGATTTCCGGGCAGCGTCTGCGGATGGTGGCAGGCGAGGGCGGTTCGTTGTCGTCGCAGTACACCACCTGGATGAAGGTCTGGATGGAGACCGGTCTCACTGTGTGGCTTCCTCCCGCCGGTCTTGCCGGGCTTTCCAGCGGTTGAAGTGGGCTTTGATCTGCCGGAACTTGGTGGCGGCCTGCACGTTGTGGTCCAGTTCCGCCCGGCTTGCTATGTTGCAGGCCGTTACGATCAGATCCCGCGCGTCTTCCTCGGAGTGGGTGCCATCGGGGATGTGCACGCCGCCCTTGTGGCTTTGGGCCCTGTCGAGGTAGCGCCGGAACTCTGGGTTTTGGCAGAGCATGGCTGCGGATCTGGCCAGGTGGCCGCCTTTATTATCGGACATTGCCTGCCCCCCTTATCGCCGAATGTAGCCTGGGTCATTGAAACTATCCCAGTCAGAGCAGTTGTCGGCGATTCTCCTTGGCCCCTTGAGAGGCCACTGTTCACGCATTGCACTAACGTCTTTACGCTGTTCTGCAGCTGCCCAGTTTGAGGCATAGTCACTGAAAGGTACGGGCTTATCCTGCCTCATCCAGTGGGCAATCATAGTGACCGTCTCATGCAAACACTGTCCGTAAGCCGCGAAGCGTTTCAATTCTTCGCGTTCCTGGTAAGTCATTTTGAATCCAATATTGTTTGCTCTTTTCATGCTCACGCTGCTCTCTATTTTCATAATCTGATTTACGGGCTACTTAGGGTCACTCCACTTATGTAGTCATTGCCTTGTCACCAGGATCTAAAAATCTTGGGCTGTCATAGTTACCACTGACAAAGCCTTTCATCCTGATCCGGCACAGAGTCTCGTCAGCCAGAGGCTCATCATTGAAGTAAATGCCCGGCTCGCCACAAGACCATGAGTTAAAGTAGCTGGCAGAACTAAAGTCCCTGAACTTCACCCCTTCGAAAGCGTGAAGTTCGGCCTGTAATACTTTGATGTTTCTACCGATGAAGCCATACATCGCCGGGTCCACTTTAGTGCCTATTAGAACTCCAACTATGGCACTGTTAAGCCTTTCATCACCTTCTTTTAAAATGCCCATCTGTATTAGCCAAAGGCGGGCGGCAGCCATGTATCTGGTTATTTGTTTTATATTCCTGAAGCCGATGGAGCCCCTTTTAAGCTCATACACATAAACACGCCTTTCACCCTTTTCTTCACCTAGTGCGACCAGATCGGCTATCCCGTAGTCGCCAAATCGGACCTGCCTGAAAACTCCCGCATTACCAGGCAATGGTAATCCGCGGTCCCTAAGCTGAGACTGGTCCTTAAACCCCTCAAAAATTGCGGTTTCGATTATGTTCTCTGTAATCATTTCATTGCCCGCCTGATCGGATATTAATCCTTTCTTTTCTTCCGCTTGTTTGGGTAGCAGGTGCTTTAACCTTTCCGGGCTTTTAGATTGCCCAGATGTATTGCAGTGGCTTGCCTTAAAACTGTTGTCGCTGTTATTCATGCCGCTTGTTCCTCTTCCAATTCCCGCTTCCGCTCTTCCAGGTAACGGGTGTTGAATTCCTGCCAGCGTTGCTGGCGCTCTTGTGAGTAGTCCGGGCCGGCGAGGCGTTGGACTTGGCGTTCGTTGTCCAGGGCCTGGCGAATGATGCCGGCCGGGGCGTCGTGGTAGTGCCAGAGTTCCAGGGGGTCTTCTGGCTTTTCGCCTATCCAGGTGCGGCAGATCCAGCCGATGTCGTATACCTGGTCTGTGCGCTGGGCGTTGAGTACTTCGGCGCGCAGGTTGTGGTAGGCGTCCTGGATGCGCTGGATGTTGTAGCTGGGCAGGTCGAACACGCAGCTTTCCATCCATTCCTTTCCGTCGATGTTGCGGCACAGGGCGCGGACGCCGATGGACCAGTTGCGGGGGTAGTCCAGCATGTGCTGGGCCAGGTCTTGCCCCATGTCGATCCAGCCGAACGGGGTGTAGCGCTGGGAGGTGACTACCTGAAGGCCGGTTTCCGGGCTGGGCATGCCTTCCCATGTCCACACGCGGGAGTTGGCAAACAGGCGCTGGTCGCGCGCCTGGTTGCTGTTCCGTTTCTTTCGGGTTTGGCGTTTTTTGCTCATGCTGTGGCTCCTTCGGAAATTCGGGGTGCCTGCGCTGTTGCCCTGTGGGCCTCACGGCATATGGCTGCCATGGGGTGGGGGCTCACTGAGTTGCCGACGAATAGCACCTGCTTTGTTTTGGTGAGCTTGCGGCCGTCGTGCCCGTGGTCGATCACATAGGAGGGGGGGAAGCCCTGGGCGTTGTACAGCTCCCGGGGCGTGAGCATGCGCAGGCCGATGTCCACGATCACATAGGACTGGCCCTTGATCGTCACGGTGACCAGAGCCAGGCGGTCTTTGGTGGTGATGGTGCCCAGTGGCTTGTTCAGGTCGCCCCACTGACCGCCGGTGCTGTAGTAGTGCATCAGGAATGCGGCCACCTGCAGGGCGCCGGCTTCCTGTTCGGGGGACAGGGTGCATTGCACCAGGGCACTCTTACCCCCGCCGCCTGCGGTGATGGTCGGTGCTGGCGTCGTCACATCGCTGCCGATGCTGGCGCCAAACTGGCGAGACAGGAACGCGGTCACCAACTGCTGCTGGCTGCCGGTGCTGGTGATGGCTGTCATGGGTTTGCGCAGGTCGTGGCCTGGTGTTTCGTTGTAGCCGCCGTTCATCTGGGCCATGTAGGCTGTCACCAGTGAGAATGACCCGCCACGGGGCCATGCGGTGATAGTGCGCAGCGGCTCATTAATCGGCTGCACAGATTCACCAGCGCCGTAGTTCGCGATGGGCACTATGAAAGGCTCGGCGTTGTCCAAAACAAACCTCCGGATGCCCTTGGCGATCCGGCGCAGGGTGTTGTCTGCCAGCGGCCGTTTGCGGGTGAAAATGCTCGGCACCGGAATGGACCAATCAATGCTGTCGGCAGCGGTGACCCACTTTTTCTGGCCAGTCTTTGGGTGCTTGGCATGCGTGGGCTTGGGCCAGGTAATTGGCAGGCCATCGCGGCGAGCGATGAGGAACAGGCGTTCCCGGGTGGTGCCGGCGCCGTAATCACAGGCGCGGAGAGTTCGCCACTGAACCTGGTACCCCATGGCACGGAGGCCTTCCACAAAATGCTTCCAGTTTTGGCCTTTGCGCTTTTTGCAGGGAACCAGGTACTGATTGGTAACCGGCACGCGCTCGCCTGGCTCGGCCACACGGTAGGTTTTGCGGCCGGTTTTCGGGTGAATAATGGTCTCGAGCGTAACAACGCGGCCGGTACTCGGGCAGCGCTTTGCTACCAGCGGCGCCCAGTTCAGCATTTGTTCAACGTTTTCCATGGTGATGATCCGGGGCTTGGCCCGGCCGGCCCACTTGTGGACTACCCAGGCCAGTGAGCGAATGGCCTTTTTCCTGGGCTGACCACCGGCAGCTTGGCTATGGTCAGTGCAATCTGGGGAGGCATGGAGGTGGCCGACAAGGCGACCACCAAACTCAGCAACAACCAGGTGCGGATCCACCTCAAAGACATCGCTCACGTAATGACGACACCCTGGATGGTTTGCTTGGTGCTGGCTGATGGCGTCCTCGTTGTGGTTGATGGCAAAGTGAACCGGCTGCCCGGTTCCTAGCTCAACGCCAGTGCTGGCGCCACCGCCGCCCGCGAAAAGGTCGCCGTTGATCTCGCCTTCAAAGCTGAGGCCGTACTGGGTCTTAAATTCGCGGGACCGGATGTTGGAAACCGTCGCTTTCACTGAGAAGGCTCCTCCTTCAAGCTTGTGCCGCAGAAAGGGCAGTAGTTCATGAACACATTGATACTGTCTTTGGTGAGGTTCTTGTGCGGCTCGCCTGACTTCTTGATCTTCTGAAACTCATAGGAGATAGGGAGCCCGATTTTGGTGGTTAGCTCTTCCTCACCAAAGACTATGGTTTTGTTCTGCCAGTCAGCTTTGAAGCTCGCCGATTCCGACTCCGGAATTCGGCCTCTCAGTTTATTGGCGACTTTCGCCAGTACTTCGTCAAAGCATTTGCATTCGCTCATGGGCCAGGCTCCTTATCGCGCTACCAGCGGGCGGTTGGTTTCCAGGATTTGGTCTAGGTACTCGCTGAAAGCGCGGCCCTTCTGAATTTCTTCCTGGTACATATCCCTGGCAAAGCTGGTGTCTTTCAGACCATCCATCAGGTAGCAGGGCATCCAGAGGCTGGCGAGCCTATCGGGGAACTGGTCCTTATTTGTGAAGTTGGCACCAGCCTCGAAAACATCCGCGTCCAGAACGTCAATGTGGCCCGCATATTTAATGTTCACCACGGCGAGCTTTCGGGCGTTAATGGTCACGGCCAGCAGGAATATTTCCTCCGCCATGATCCGCAGGTTTTCCAGCATGTCTTCTGGGGTCAGTTTTTCTTGCGTCGCTTCTGTCATTTTCTTTTTCTCCGTTACCGGTAGTTTCTGTTTGCTGTGTCCAGCAGCTGCTGGCATTCAATGCAGTGGGCGCAGCCCGGTAGGGCTTCCCGCCGGGCGGCGGGGATTTCTTCGCCGCATTCCAGGCAGTCCGGGGTGTTGTTGGCCGGCTGCAGGGCGCGGGTTTGTTTGGCGATGTTGGCGGCCGTGGTTTCGTCGATCAGCTCGCCGGCGATGTCTGCTTTATCCATGGTTCAGGTGCTCCGTGGCGTCGGCTTGCAGGTCCAGGGCCGGTACCAGCTTTACCTGGCCGGCTTCCATGCAGGCGGCTGCCTGTTCCTGGCTGTCGAAAACCAGCACCATGGCCACCTTGTGGTGGGTGCGGCCGTGGTCGTCGTTGATCACGGTCAGTTCGCCGACGTCGTGCAGGCGGGCGGCTGGGGTGTTTACTGCTTCCATGGGTTTCTCCTTTTGGTTCCGGCCTTGGGCCTATGCTTCTTTCTCAAAAATCCAGCAGCGCACGGTGTCTTTGGCCCCGTTGTTGAGGCCCTGGCGTATCACGCTGCGCACAGTGCGGCTGCTGTCGACAAACTTCCGGCTGCGGCTGGTTTTGAGGTGCCGCTTGAGCTCTGTCAGTGGCGGGGTGCGGATCTTCATGTCGGCGCACACCTGTTCGAAGTGCTTCAGATTCACGGCAATCAGCTTTTCATCGCCGTGGTGGTCCAACATTGGGTAGCCGTTCAGGCCCTCGATGTAGTCGAACGCTTCCCAGAATTCCTGCACCATCGGGTGGTCTGCGTTCACGCTGGTCTGGCGCTCCAGGGCCATGGACTGGACCATTTCCCGGGCAGGTTCCAGGTAGCTTTCCGGCAGCAGGTTCAGGCATTCGCGGCCCAAGCAATCCACCAGGGCCTGCAGCTGGCCGTGGTTCTTGGCGATCCGGAGAATGCGGATTTCCGGCAGTTCGGCCAGGGCCTTTTCGTACAGCGGCGCGCGCTCTTTCAGCAGGCGCATGACGCCGGCCTCGCTGGTGGTGGCCTGCAGGGCAAAGCCGCTCACAGAGTCCATGGCTGTGCGTTCCAGCTTTTCGGCCAGGGCCTTGGTGGTGTCGTTGTGGCTTTCACGAGTGAAGGTCAGGTGGCAGATGCGCTGCATGACCGCCGGGCTGGCGCTTACCTGGGCGTTCTGGCTGATCAGAATGGCGCCCCGGAAGGGTGGTTCGTAGGTGTCGTTGCCGCCATTCTTCTGGCCACGGCTGCGCACGCTGCGGCCGTTGTAGGCGGTTTTGAGTTCGTCCCAGTCGAACTGCTTCTGCTTGGCGCCGGCGTCCTGGTCCCGGTCTGATTCGATCAGTACAACCGGCAGATTGCTCACCTGGGCGAAGTTCCTCGCCCGGGCGGCCAGCGTGGCTTTGCTGGGGTCAAACCCTTCGTAGTCCTGCCGGCCGACCAGCTTCCAGAGGAATTCGATCAGCGTGGACTTGCCGGACCCGGCTTCACCGACGATCTCCAGGAACGGGAAAGACTTGTGTTCCCTTCGGATCTGTTCGGCAAACAGGGTGCCCAGCCAGAACGCCAGCGCCACCACGCCTTTGGGGCCGAAACAGTCGGCCAGATCCCGCGCCCAGCCATGCTCGTAATCGGCGGTTTTGCGGTTGATGTTCAGGCCCACGGATTCGGATAGCGTTTTCACGCTCATGCGGCCGATGTCGTAGTAGTCCTCGTTGTTGAGCTCGAACACCTGGCCGGCGTGTACGGCCAGCTCGGGGAACACCCACGTTTGGTGCTCTTTGCTGTAACCGATGAAATCGATGGTCTCTACGGTTTTAATGCCGCTGATTTGCTGCTTCAGCAGGCGGTCCAGTTGCTGGCTGGAGCCGGTCCAGACTGCGCCCGGGGCGATGCCCAGCAGGCGTTTTTTAAACTCGCTGGCGCTGGCCAACTGGCCACCGGAGAAGGTGTTTTTTACGGGGGTGCCGTCGTGCGGGAAATCCACCCGGCTGTAGTACCAGGACTCGTCCGTTACCTTGTTGGCCAGGTAGTACAGGAACGTGGGGTAGCAGTTGGCGATTTCTGATACCGCGTTGCATTGCTCCAGGGCCTTGTCCTTGATTTCTCGATCCGTCAGGGCCTCGCTGCTTTCCTCGAGTTCGTTAATGGCCTGCTGGTATTCGTCCATCTTGAGCCTGAACCAGAACAGGCGGTTGCCGAACCCGAAAGGGAATTCGCGGCGGCCGGTGTGGCTGAAGATTAGCGAGGCTTTTTCGCCAGCACTGCGGGCAATCACCAAATCACCCTGGTACAGGTATTCGCGGGTGTTTACCTCGCCGTCTTCGCTGACAAGTTCCTTACGTTGCCAGGCGTCGTTCCAGTCGCGCTTTGTTTTGCCTTCCTGGGGGATGGTGGCAGCGCCGACTTTCCAGCCTTCCGCGCTGGCCATGTTGGCAAATTTGCGCATATAGGCGGTGCCGGCCTTGTCGCCGTCCAGCGCCCAGATAATCTTCGGGGGTTTGGTGCCCGCTTCCTCGCACGCGGCGGCGATTCTGGCCAGCAACTTTTCCGGGTAGTTGTTGCAACTGAAAGCGGCCACGGCCGGAATGCCTGCGTGGTATAGGGCGATGGCATCGAAGATGCCTTCCACCACCCAAAGCTCGGACAACTGGGAAAGGTCCAGCGCCGGCGGAACCCAGGCATCGCCACGGAAGGCGGCACCCCGGTTAAAGTGGGCCTTCATCTTTCCGAAGCGCTCCGGCTTGTCGATCAGCCGTTCCCAGAAGTCCCGATCGTTGATCTGGAAACGCACGGTGGCGCTGGAAATGTTGCGGTCGTAATCCCAGTAGGTTTCCTGGGTGTACCAGCCGCAGATCTTGGCCAGATCAAAACCACGACCGTCGGCCATGTAGGCATCAGCCACTTCGGTACCGGTGGGCTTTTCGCCGGGCTTTCTGTCCCGGTTGGCGACTCGCTCTGTCCAACTATTGAACAGATCCGGGAACAGCTCCTTCACGTGGTGCTGTTCACCACACCGGGACTGACGGCCGCAGGCCAGCATCCAGGGTGCGTCCAGTGCGATGAACGCTTCCTTTTTGCCGCAGCTCGGGCAGCGGAGGCGGCGCATGTATTTGCCGTCGCTGCTTTCCTTGCCGTCAAAGTCTGTGCGCAGACGGGTGAGAATGTCTGCCCGTAGTTGGTCCTGCATTGGGGATGGCTCCGGTTCAGGCGTTCAGGTAGTGCTTGGTGGCCTGTTCGCGCAGGGCCAGCAGTTCTCGAACGGAAAAGATGCTGGTGCGGCCGGTGCTGGGGTCTTGTATGACCACCATGTTGCCGCTGGTGCAGGTGGTATCGACGTAGGCCCCGGCGGTGGCGGCCCTGTCGAGGTCAGTCCATGCGGTGACTGCGATGAACGTGGCCCGGCGCAGGCTGCAACTGAATTCCTCCACCAGGGTTTCGGCCACCATGGTGATGGCGCTTTCCGCCCTGGTGCCGGAATCGCGCAGGGCGATCAGTTGGCTGTAGGCGGCGTTGTGGATGGCGTTTTGGGCAGTGGCTGTCATTGGTCGTTTCCTTCCTTGCTTGCGTCGCTTTCGTCACCGATCAGGGCTATTTGCAGGTGGCGCTTCAGGGATTCGGTGTATGGGATGCGCTTATCTTTCTCTTTGCCGGTGGCCGACAGGCGGGCCACGTGCTCGATGTGGATCGAGCCCCGGTAGCCGCACTCGATGTCCTGGCACATCACGTAGGCCCGGCGCAGGAGCGAATCCAGCTTCTGGCTGGTTCGCACCCGGCAGACTTCCCCGCAGTCCGGGCAGAAGATGCGCAAGTAATTGCGCTTGATGGGTTTCTTTACTCTGGCCTCGGTCACTTGCGGGGGCCTCCTACTGCGTGAAGGGCGCGGTTTCGCCCGGTGAGTTTCAGGCTCGAGCCTTTTAACCGTTGCTTGACCAGCCACTCGGCGGCCTGGTCCTGAGTCTCCAGCCCCTGCTGCTGCCGTATGGTTTCGAGGAGGCGTTGTTCCTCCGGTGTCAGCTCTAAGGAGATTTCCGGCATTTTCAGGACCTCAAAAGGTGCGAATGTGCGCCTCGGTATTCCCGGCGCCAGCGGTCATGCTTTCTCCCGTGGGCAGCAAGGCGGACTCAGCCTGGGCTATCAGCATCTGGCGAATCAGCCCGGCCCGGTCGGTGCCGGTGTAATCCACCAGGGCGTTGATCAAAGCGGCTTCGTAGTCGTCCAGATTGATGCTGACGCGGTTTTTCCGGATTCGTTTGGGGTCCTGATACATGGCGTTTTCCTTAGGTCTCAGGCTTGCTGGCCGCTTTTGTACTGCTCCAGTCCCTGCAAAAAGAAGATGCGGGCCTGGGCAGCCATGGAGCGGCTTTCCTTTTTGGCGATGTCGTGCAGCTCGTCGCGTTCCTGTTCCATCAGGCGGAGCGCAACCGGTTTGCCGACAACAACGCCGGATGGGGCGCGGGAGAAGACGGGTTTATTGGCGGCAGCCATGGTGTATCCTCTGTGTTATGTCGTGTTACACAGAATGATAGACGCATAAATGGTTGCCGGTAAACAAACATGCGATTTTATTTATCTATCGGAAATATAAATGAGTGACGAAAAATATAATGGGTTATCAATAGTAACCAGAATGAAAGAGTGCCTGGGGCTTGACCGAGATAAAGATCTGGCGGCGCATTTCGGGGTTAACCCACAGATGGTTTACAACTGGAAGGCTCGGGGCACGATCCCTCTGGACCAGTGCATTCAACTGCGGGAAGAAAAGGGCCTTAGCCTGGACTGGTTGCTTTTGGGCGTGGGTATATCAGAACCGGTTAGAGAGCCATCGGCAGGCTACTACGTAGACCAGGAATACACAGAAGTTCCTCTATATGACGTTGAAGCCAGCGCCGGCGACGGCTCTTTCTTTGAAGACGAAAACATTGTTGGTTACCGGAAATTCTCCAACGACTGGCTCACCCGGGAGGGGCTGAACAAGGCCACGCTGGCGCTTATTCGTGTTGCCGGCGATTCCATGGATAGCACACTGCATGATGGGGATACCGTCCTGGTCGATCTATCAAAGAGAAAGCCTGACGGCGTTTTCGCTCTTCGTTTTGGTGATGCGCTTCGGATCAAGCGACTACAGCGGATGACGGATGGTTCGCTGAGGGTGTCCAGCGACAACGAGATGTACCGGGAAGAGGTGGTCCATCCGGAAAACCTGGACCAGATCGAGATTATCGGCCTGTGCCATTGGCGCGGCGGGCGCGTTTTCTAGAAGAAGAAATGAGAATTGGGTGTTGGCTGACTCAGGGAGTAATGGCATGGAAATCATCTGTTTTAACTACACTGATTCGCGAGGCCATACCACGGACTGGCGGCTTTCGGAGTGGAAAGAATCGGGCCGCTACCTACAAGGAGTGTGTTCTGTCGATGGCCGGTTCCGGACCTTCCGGAAGGATCGGGTGAACTCTTACCTGGATGCTGGCGCAGACGTCTTAACGGAGCCTTATTCACCGCCGCCACCGACAATCGATACCCGTCCGGAGATCTGCTTCACTGGATTCCCAAAGGTTCAAAGAGGCGCCCTTGAGGATATGGCTCGTAGCCACGAAATGGCCGTTAAAAAGGATGTGACCAAAGACCTGGCTTTCCTCTGTTGTGGTCCGAATGCCGGGCCGGCAAAAGTTGCCAAGGCAAGGGAGCGGGGCTGCTTAATTATTGATGAGCCGGGGTTGAAGATGATGCTGGATACCGGGGAAATCCCGGAATCCTGGGAGTATGAATAGCCCGTCATATTCCGGAAAATGGATAGTCATAAAAGCGAAAATGGAGCAGTACCATGGCAATGACCAAATGCAAAGAGTGCAAACAGGAAGTATCCACCACCGCCAAGAAGTGCCCGCATTGCGGCGTTTCAAACCCCGGGGTGACCGCCAAGGAAATGGCCATCGGCACTGCTGTGGTGGTCGTTGTTTTGTTTGGTTTTGGGGCGTGGCTGGTGTCTGATGATGAATCGGAGGCGGCGGTATCAGAAGCCGATGCAGTGAAAGCGGAAGCCCAGATGGATGCAGAAGCCTGCCGGCAGGATCTTCAGTGCTGGGGCAAGGAAAACTGGGCGGCGGCCACTAACCGCTGCCAGAAGCAGATCGAGCGCCAGGCGCAGTATGAAGTGAAGTGGACCGACTCATACCCCGATACCAAGCTAACCCGCAGGGCCTGGCTGGACCAGGAAGAGGGCACGCTGACTTACTACGGTGACCGGGTTCAGTTCTCCAACGCCTATGGTGCTTTCCAGAACTACATTTACCGCTGTGACTATGATCCGTTCACCAAAACGGTGATCAATCTGGAAATGGAGCCGGGGCGGATCTGACCGTTACCCATTCCCGGTTTCAGCCTCCAGGCTGGACACTAAACCGCTGTCGCTCACGCTGTGGGCGACAGAAACCACCACCCATTCCCGTTCGTTAATCTGCCGTTTCAGCCCCTGTACCCGCATCCGGAATTCCGGGCCGATGTCTGGCCGGCCGGTGGCCAGGGTGATGCTGAACTCCGCCTCCCCGCGTTTTATCCGGTTGAGCTCTGCCACGGCTGCGGCGTTGGCCTCCTGTTGGTTGGCGTAGGTGCCGCGCAGGCGTTTGGTCCGTTCGTCGGTGCCGGCCTGCACGGGCTTTTGCTCCCCCGCGTCCAGGTCATTGTAGTAGGCCACCACGCCGGTGTAGTTGTCGCGGTCTTTCTCGCTGTAGTTGTACCCGTCGCCATCGCCCGGGGTGATGGTGATCAGCGGCATGGCCTGCCCGGAGACGGTTTCGGCCTGGCCTTTTGGCAGGAACAGCAGGCGGCCGGATTTCACGGTTGCGATGGCGTCGTGCTGTTCGGCCAGGCGGGTGACCAGGTTCAGGTCGCTTTCGTCGGTCTGGTCCAGGTGTTCGATGGTGCGGCCCGCCAGGGCGCTGCCGATCACTGGCTCCAGGCTGTGGTTGTCGGCGATGGTGGCCACCAGGTCGCCCACGTTGGTTTGGTGCCAGCTGCGGGTTTTGCGGGTGGGCAGATCGCCGCGCATGTCTGCAGCGCGCGCGCTGATGCTGATGACATCCGGCGGGCCGCTGAAGCTGGCGTCGTCTACCGTGAAAAGGCCTTTTTCTTCCAGGGGCTGGCCGCGCCAGCCGAACGCCACCTGGATTTCTGCGCCCTTGGGCGGGATCTCCAGGGCGCCGTCGTGGTCGCTGAGTGTGATGCTGAGGGTGTCGGCCTCGTCTCCACGTTTGGTGCTGACTGTGAGGTCGATCAGGCGGCCGTTTACTTTGGGCGTGATGTCCTGGCCGTTCACCACCAGGCGGTAGTCCGGGGCTTTGTGGTTCATGCCAGCGAGCCTCCGCCACCATTACGGCGTGGCTGGTAGAGGCCCAGGCCGATGGCGGCGTCCTGGTTGTTTGCGGCCTGGTCTCGGAAGTCCTGGAAGTTGCTGTCGTCTACCCGAATCAGGCTGATGCTGAATTCGATTTTCCGTGGGGTGCCGTCGCTGAAAAACACGGTGCTGGTTTCGGTCACGCTGGTGATGCTCCAGAATCCGTACACCCGCCCGCTGCCTTCGATCAGCGGCCATGCTTTGCCCTCGTCGGCCATGATTCGCACGTCGTCCAGTGTCATGCGGCCGCCGGTGAGCTCCGGGTACAGGGTGCCAGAGAGCTGGATGGTGTCTTCCCCGGGGCCGGTGAACTGGTACGCGGGGCGCTGGCCTACGCGGGCCTGGCTGGGGTGGCGCCATTGCGTGGCCCGCTGCAGTTGCTGATAGGGCAGGGATTGGGTTTCGAACACGAACATGCCAAGGGTCATCATCATTGCGGTTTAGTCCCTGTCGTACAGTGCGCTGCCGGCGCGGCGGGCCTTTTGGCGGTCCCGCTCTGCCAGTGCTCGGCGGACTTCGGCGGCGATGTCTTGGGCGTTTTGCTCTGGCGCGGCATGCACGTGGATGGTGATGTTGTCGCCACCTGCTGGCGCTGCCTGGGTTGCTGGCGCAGCCACAGGCGGGCGACTGTCTACCTGCACGGTACCGGCGGCCACGGGCATGGCGGCTGCGCCCATGGCAATTCCGGCCCCGGCGTTGCGCATGCGCTTGCCGAAGCTGTTGACTTGCTTCAGCGCGTCCGGCTCTTTCTGTGCCAGGCCCCGGCGGTAGCCTTCCAGGGTGTCGTTGCCTGCGGCCATGAATACGCGGCTGGGTGATTTGATGCCCAGAACGTCTTTGAACCAGCCGATGGTTTTCTTGCCGGCGTTCACCACGGTGTCTTTTACCTTTTTCAAGCCGCCGGTAAGGCCGCTTACCAGGCCGTCCAGGATCTGGCCACCGAAGCCGGTGAAGGTGTCTGGCAGGTCTACGCCGAACCAGTTCATGACGCCTTTGAATGCCTTGTAAAACAAGCCCACTGGTGACCAGTTAAGTATCAGTTTGCCGATGCCGGCCAGGCCGCCGCTGAATGCCTGTTTCACTTCTTTCCAGCGGTCCAGAAAAAAGGAGGCGATACCATCCCAGTTCCGGTAGATGAGATACGCCGCACCGGCTATTGCCATAACGGTGACGCCGATGGGGTTGGATGTGAGGGCCACGCCAATGGCTTTAATACCGGCGGCTACGGCTGGCATGCCACCAGCCAGGCCGACCACGGCGCTAGTGGCTGTAAATATGGACTTGGCAAAACCGGCGATGGCCAGGGCGGGTTTCATGGCAATCAGGAAGGCCAGAATCATGCCCAGGTTGTCGAAGCCGCCGACCAGATCGGCCAAGCCGCTGGTAATTCTGCCCAACGTGCGGGCCGTTGCGGCTGCACCGGTGGCAATGCTTTTCAGTACGGGGATGGCGTCACGCAGGCCGGTGCCGAATTCCTTGGCCCAGGCTTTGACCTGGTCCCGGTTTTCTCGCATCCATGCGGAGGCGTCACCCATCAGCCCGCTGATGGCCGGCATGAGCTCTGCGCCGATGGTGTTCTTCATGCCGGCAATGCCCATCTGGGCGTTCAGCAGGGCATCCTGGAACACTTCGGCGTCCCGCGCGGTTTTAGTGGACAGAACATTGCCTGTGGCTTGGGCTTCGATCCCGTATTGTTTCAGGCCCTCGCGGCCGTCCTTGAGCATGTTGACCATGTTCATGCCGCTTCGGCTGAACATGTCGGCGGCCAGGCTGGCGCGACGGGCCGGGTCGTCCACATCTTTCATGCGCTCGGCCACTTCGGCCAGGGCTTCATCGGGTGACAGTTGGGTGAGGGCGTCTGCAGATAGGCCCAGGGATTCCAGGGCGTCTTTCGCCCTTCCGGTACCGCGTGCGGCTTCGCCGAGACGTTTGGTGAAGGCCTGGATGTTGCTGTCAAAGTTGTTGATGCCGGAGCGCTTGGCGGCGTAGCTCAGCTCCTGGTATTTGCCGATCTGGATGCCCAGGGCGTCGGAACTCTTGGCCACCTGGTCACCCAGTACAGCGGTGGAGTTGGCAATACCGAAAATGCCAGCGGCGGTACCGGCGGTGACGAACGCAGCACGGCGGCCGAACCGGCCTACGGCGCTGGTCATGTTGCTGAACTTCCCGGAAACGTCGGCCTTGCCCAGCTGCGCCAGGTATTTTTGCTGGCGCTTGATGCGCCCGTTGGCAGCCTCCATGCGCTTTTCCAGCTTGGCCTGGGCCTCGCCCAGGTTGCGGGAATCAATGCCTGCATTCTTCAGGCTTTTGCGCACGTGCCCCAGCTCTTTGCGCTGGTCCTGGCCTTTGCGGGTGAATTTCTCAACATCGCCCCGGGCCTTCTGGTACTGCTTGCGCATCTGTTCGGTGGGGTTTTTGGTGTTGCGCAGAGCATTACCCAGCTTGCGCTGGCGCTCCTGGGCTTCGGCCAGGGCGCGGCTGTTGTCCCTCAATGCCCCGTCCATCTTCCGGAACGCGGAAATGTCGCGCTGGGCCGATTTGAGGCCTTTGATTTCCTGCTGGCTGCGTTTGATGGCCCGTGCGGTACCGGTGGATGTGGCGTTGATTTTCTTCAGCGGCGCGGTGATTTTATCGCGGGCGGCCAGGATTACGTTCAGGTCCAGGGATTTGGCCATTATTCCTCCGGCTCGTGGCGCTTGCGGGCCTGCTCTCGCCACTCCATCAGTTCGGAAATGCTCATGTCGGCCATGGCCTGCGGTGACCAGTGAAAGATCACCGCGATGTCTGCCATGGCGTCTTCAACGCGGCGAGGGATTACCCCTTCAGCCGCTTCGGTAGCAAAAAACTGGAGATCTCGCCGCCGCACGCCACCAGGTCTGCTGGGTCCATGTTGCGGGCTTCCTGCTCAGTCAGCACGGGGGTGCTGATGCGGGGCAGTACGCGGGTGATGGCGTCTACTTCCAGGTTCAGGAGGTCGGCCAGGCTGAGTCCTCGCAGCTCGCCAGACATGGGCTTGCGCAGGGTGAGGGTGGTTACGTCGCCGCCGTCACGTTTGATGGGGCTGTCCAGCTCTACTTCTGCTGTTGCTTGTTTGCTCATGGTTTGGGCTCCCTACAGGCCGATGTTCTGGCGGTGTTCTTCCAGGCGGTCTACGCCGCGCACTTTTTCGATCATGCCCGGCACGTCGATTTCCACTACGTCTTCACCGGCGATGGTGAGCTTGTAGTAGGAGAGGGTGGTGGTTACAGAGCCGGTGTTGTTGCCGCCGGATTCCGCATCCCCCATGCCGATGGTGGAGTGCCGGCCTCGGGCCACGATTTCCACCGGTACGGTTTCGGCGGTGTCGTCGCGCTGGTAGCTGCCGGCAAAGCGCAGCAGCTCGGCGTCTGCCTGGGAGGTGCCGAAGTTCTCGAACACCTCCGGGATCAGGCCGGCGGGCGTCCACTGGAATTCCAGCTTCTGCATGCCCATGTCGATGTCCACCGGGGCGTTCATGCCGCCGCCGCGATACTCTTCCATCTGCCGGGCCAGCTCGGGGATGGTGAGGCTGGCAATTTCGCCCTGCCAGTTATTGCCGTTGCCGAACAGGTTGAAGTGCTTCAGCTTCTTAGGGAGTGCCATGTTTCAGCTCCTTATGCGTTCACGCGGCTTGCGAAGTTGGCCAGGTACCGGTCTGTGATGCGCTGCCGGAACTGCAGGTTCTCCAGTGGTGGTACCGGGGTGTAGTCGTAATCGATGTAGAGTTTGCCGGCCTTCAGGGTGTCTTTGGTGTTGATTTCCGGGTCCAGCCAGGCGTCGCCATCGATCAGCAGGCCCAGGTTCTTGAGCTCCCGGAACTTGGCGCGGATGCCTTCCAGGATGTCTTTGGCCAGGGACGGGTGCAGGGGCTTATCGACGGCCCACATGTGCGCTTCGGCGATGCTGTCGGCCAGAATCTGAGCGGTGCGGGTGTAGTTCTCGAACGCGAACAGCGGGTCTGCGCTGCAGGTGCGGGAGCCCCAGAAGCGGAAGCCGTCGCGCTGGATGAGGGTGGTTACCTCGTTAGCGTTCAGTAGGCCGGCGTCTGTGTTGGGGTCTTGCAGATCCCAGCTTACGTCCTTGTTGATGCCGGTTACGCCTTGTACGGCTACGTTGGAGATGGTTTTGTGCCAGCCGATGGTCTGGTCGATGTAGGCGCGCAAGCCCATGGCGCGAGCCACGGCATAGGCGATTTCGGTGGTGGCGGTGTTGACGTTGAACGCCTCGAACTCTGGCCAGATGGGCATCAGTTCGCGATTGCCGAACTGGTCGCGGTAGGCGATTGCTTCGCTGATGGTCTGGCAGCCGTGGGTGTAGAAGTACCCGAAGGCTCGCAGTTTGGCGGCAATGCTGCCCATTTCTGCAGTGACTGCCTGCGTGTCCAGGCCGGGGCAGCCCAGAATGCGGGGCTTAACACCCAGTTTCTGTTCAGCGGACAGCAGCGCCTGCAGGCCGGTTTTCTTTCCGTCTTCGTTGGTGGTGCCGATGACGTTGGCCGTTTGCTGGTTTTCTTCCTCGGATTCTTCCACGCGGATGATGACAGTGGGCGTTTTAACCTGGTCGCCGATGGCGTCCAACGCTACCGCCAGGGTGCCTTTGGTGCCGGCGTTGCCGATGGCGCGGCTGATGTCGGTTGCCAGTACGGCGGTATTCAGCGGGAAGGGCTCGTCTTCGCCGCCGGAAAGCTGGGTGAAGTCTTCGGGATTGGCCAGGCCTTCGCCGCTGTTGCCGTCTGCCAGATCTGCGACTACCAGGGCTCCGGCTTCGGCGCTGGCGTTAATGGCGTCGACCACTTCGGCGGCGGTGCTGGCAATGGCGCCTTCGGCGTCTGTGGCGAGGGTTACGGTGATGTCGTTGCCGGAGACGGCCACGGCCAGGGCTTCGCTGGTGGTGCCGGGGTCTACCAGTTTGATGCGGATTTTGTTTCCATCGGTGCCGGTGGCGGCGGCGGTGATCACCATGTCTGCATCTGCAGCAATGGAGTTAATCAGCGCTTCGGCGGCGACGCCGGGCAGTGCATCTGGGGCGGTTGCCACCAGGCCGATAACTGCCGTGGCAACGGTTCGGATGGTGCGGGTGCCGTCACTGACTTCGGTCACTCGCACGCCGTGGTGATATTGGTCTGGCATGACGCCTCCTGGTGTGGTTTTGCCGGGTAGTTAGCGCCATGATGAACGACTCGCGCGGGGTTGCGAGGGGCGGGGTTTGTGCGGCTTGCGTGGACAACTAGAGGGCTTGCAGGAGAACTAGGGGCCAGACTCTGGCCCCTGTTATTTGGCAGGATGTTACCAGGAAATAGCTTCGATCCCCTCCCGATCCCCGGCATCCAACGACGCGTTCACCTCGTCCTTCAGGTCCCACGACTTCTTGTAGATGGCTTTTACGCCGTCCAGGGCGGCGTTGGTCATGGTTATGGCCTGGTCTGGGGTGAGCCAGTAGGTTTTGTTCGCGGCTGACCGGAACTCGATTACCTGGCCGGTTTCGTCGGCGGCCTTCAGCTCTCGCGCTTCCATGGCGATGGCCAGAAGGTTGGACTTATCTTCCGGACGGATCTGGATGTGGTCGGCGGTGCCGTCCGGGAATGTGTACGCGGTGCCGGCCTTGAACGCATCCGCGCGGGCGGTGTCGATTTCGCGGTGCTTGTCGTCGGCCAGCTCCTGGATGGTTTTGGGCTCTTCTTCAATGGGCGCGTGGTACCACCCGCCGTTCTGCCACACCGGTTCCTCGTGGCCGTCGATTTTTGCCGGTTTGGTGGTGAGGATCATATTGCCGCCGTGGACCTTCACCATGTTGTCCTCGTCGGCCAGTACGTGCGCCCGGGCCTCGTTGTACTTTTCCTCCGAGATGGGCACGCCGCCATCGATTGGGCCTTTGCTTACTCGGTCGTCAGCTGCGTAGGGCATTATGCGATCCTCATGTAGTGGGTGGCTTCGATGCGCTTGACGTTGGTGTGGTCACCGGTGCGTGCGTTGGGGGAGTTGGCTGAGTCAAATTCAATTAACCTAGTCTTTGAAGACCCAACGTCAGCGTTATGCGTCCCTATTTCTGGTGTTGAGAAAGCGCCTTGAGTCTGGGACATCCCACCGTATAAGAATGCGCCGCTGGGTCCACCGGCAGTACCGGTAATCTGCTGCATCTGGTCATTTGCAGCTGTACCACTGCTCTCGCCAGGTGCGATGTAGCGTTTTTCGGAGTTGATCAGATGCACGATGGCGCCCTCGCTCGGGCCGGTGGCGATTTCGGCGGTTATTTCGACGGTTGGCCCGCTGCCGGTCACGGTTTCGTTAATCAGCAGGCCCTCGTTATAGCCTCCCGCACCGTCCTCACCGGCGGTGAGTTTGATGAATTTGGCCGTGCCGGCGTTGCTGGGCGGGTTTACGCCTGTGAGATGGTCGAACACCGGGAACGGTTTGCCCGGGGCTTCGGCCAGGTAGGGGTTGGCTTGGATGGCGGCCAGGACCTCTTTTGCGTCTGGGAATTTATCGGCGGTGCCCTGTTTGGCCTCTGTGGGCGTTGCCTTTTCAACGATGCCGGCGGTGGTGGTGGTTGCCACTGAGCCTGTGTGGATCACGGCTTTGCCGGCTGGGATGCCGTGTACGCCTTCGGTTTCGGCGGCGTGGTTTTCCACTGCCGTGTCGGCATAGTCTCGGGTGGCTAGCACCACGGATGGGTCCACTTTCAGGGTGACCGCAGCGGTGTCGGACACTTCCATGACAAACCGGATGGTTTGGGTTCGGCTGCTGCCTTCGGCCAGTACCGGCTTGTAGGTTTCGGGGTAGTTGCCGTAACCGATCAGGTCGCCGTCTACGTCATAAATGCCGACTTCGCGGATGGTCCAGCCCCCTACATCGGGCGGGAGCACCTGTTCAACCACCACCCAGTTAGGGTTCTGGTCGTCTACCTCGCTGCGGTTGATGGCCGCGCGGCGGACTTCGTTAATCAGGGCGGTGCGGTCGGTCTCCGGGGTTGGCAGGGAGCCACTGCCATCGCCCACGGCCAGTTCGGCGATGTCGATGGTCTGGCCCAGGGCCACGGCGTTGGCCAGTTTGCTTTGGCCAACCTCGGTTAGCACGGTGTAATAAGTTGCTGGCATAGCTGCTCCTATAGGGGGTAAACCGTTGCCGAGTCGTTACTGTCTGTGGCGATGCCCAAATGGACGATGCCGGTGGATATCAGGTCGCCCGGGATATAGGGCATAACGGCGGTTACATCGCCGTCATAGGTGGCCATGCCGGCGTAGAATTTGCCGAAGGTTTCGCCGGCCAGGTCCAGGCCAGTGATGTGGCGGCTGCAGGGTTTGGCGTCGTCTATCAGGCGCTCGAGCTCCAGGTACATTTCCTGGGTTATGCCCTTATCCAGCACGCCGATCTTGAGCGCGAATGTTCCCGGGGTACCTTCGGGCGTCGCTTCCCACCACTCGATGACCTCCAGGAGGTAGCCCAAGGGCTCCACCACGCGCCGCAGGGCGGAAATCGTCCCTTTCTTTTTATGCACGTAGAAGCTGGTGGCGATGACTTCGCGCTTGGCGGCTTCTGTCCAGGCCGGGTCCCAGCGGTCGACGCTGAAGGCCCAGGCCAGATAGGGCAGTAGCGGGACGGGGCATTCCCACGGGTTCCAGAGTGTGTGCAGCGGTACCGGTACCCGCTGGATTTCGGCCAGGGCTTCGGCGGCGGCGCGTTCCAGCGGGGTGCTGTTATTGGGTAGCAGGGGCGTGCGGTCGTCACTCATCGTAGCCCCCGATTCTCAGGTTAATGGCGGTGCAGTGCCCGGCTTCGGTGTTGGTGATTACAAGGTCTGCCGCTGGCTGGGTGAGCTCCACACGCTGGACGCCTTCCACATGCAGGGCGGCGTGCAGTGCTGAGATTCGGATGTCCCGGCCGATGCGGCGCTGTTCGCTGATGTACTTTTCCAGTGATGCCTGGGCGGCGGCCAGGATCGGTTCTTGCTCCGGGCCGGGGTATACGTAAAGCGTGGCGTCTACCTGGTAATCGATGATGGTGGCCGATTGCACGGTCAGGCGGTCGCCTACTGGGCGGATGTCTTCTGCTGACAGTGCCGAATCCACTATATCGATCTCTTCCGCACTGGCGGTGCCGTCGCCCTCTGTAGAAAGCAGGGTCACGGTCACGTAGCACGGGTCAGGGCTTATGGCTTTGGCGTCTGCAACGCGGCCATCAGCTGACAGGGCGTGGTATTCGTAGGCCTTGGTGGGACCGGCCACACTGAGGCCTTCCCAGCTTTGCTGCGAGCGCAGGCGCAGTTTTTCGTTGCTTTCGTAGGTGGGCGGAACCGGTGGTACCGCGTCCGGGTCGCCGGGGTCTACCATCAGGCGTTCGGTTTCGAAGTTGGCTACCAGGTTGTCCAGGTCTTCGTCTTCGGAGTAGGCCAGCATGCCGGCGGTGGCGGCCTGGTTCACCCGGCGGCGCCAGACGATTTCCCGGTAGGCGTTTTCCTGCAGCTGGATGGTAAGCGGTTCGGTTTCCAGTGCCAGGGTTTCCTGTACTTCGGCCTGCCGGTCTTCCGGTACCAGGGAAAGCAGCTTCTGTTTGCGCTGTTCCAGGATGGTTTCGAAGTCCAGTTCTTCGATCACATTGGGCTTCGGCAGGCGGGACAGATCAATCGGGCCGCTCATTGCGCACCCCCGGCCGGTACGGTGGTGTTGATGGGTTCGCCGCTTTTACGGTCTACACCGTGGATTTCCAGGGCGAACTTGCCGTCCGCCGTTACGGCGCGGCGCACTTCGGTGATTTTTACTCGGGGTTCCCACTGCTGGATGGCCACTACGGCGGCGCTGTAGGTGCGCAGGATGGTGGCGGCGTTCAGGGGCTGGTCGATCAGGGCCGGGATGAGTGAGCCAAAGTCCCGGCGCATAACGCGGGAGCCAATCGGGGTGGCCAGGATCTTGCCCATGCTCTGGCTGATGTGGTCTGCACGGGAGATGGTGCGGCCGGTTGCTGCGTTCATTGCCATCATTCCACCTGATAGGTTCCGGCGCTGGAGCCGCTGGTTACGGGTACTTGCGCGTTCTGCTGCACTTCATCTACCACGGCGTTGGCCAGGGCTTCGGCCAGTTCTTCTACCCAGCTGTATTGACCGGTGCTTTTGAAGCCTATGCCTTCCATTTCGCTGATGATTCGGCCTTTCAGGCTGCTTTTGCTGAGTGCCATGGTTATTTGCCTGCTGTTACTGTGCTGGAGCCGTCACCGTGCGGTTTGCCGGTGAGGTGGCAGATGTGGGCGGTGGTTACCACCGGGTTGCCGTCGTTGTGGTGGATCATTTCGGCGTTCACTTTGCAGATGCCGCCCACGGCGGTGGTGGCGTTGCCGCCCACGTTCACGGTGGCGTCTCCGGTGATGTTCACGTTGGCTTTGCCGGGCAGGTTGGCCACCAGCTCTTTCTTCACGTGGTCGTAGTTGATGGTGGCGCCGTCCGGGTACACGCGCCTGTGTTCGTCTTTGCTGCTGGATGGCGCATTGCTGGTGAACAGCCCGACCAGAATCACCGCCTGGGCCAGGTCGCCACCTGGTGACAGCAGCACGACCTGTTCGCCCACGGTGGGCGGATTCCACTCGGTGGTGGTTCCGGCGCGCAGGGTTACCCACTTCTGCCAGCCGGTGGTGTTGCCGCCGGTTTTCACGCGGGCACGGGCTGCCTGGTGGTCCACTTCAACGATGGTGCCGATGCGGATCAGGTTATTCAGGAGCCGGTACAGGTCGGCGATTTTTCGGGCTAGTGATTTCATGCCCCCAGTTTGAGGTGCTACGCGCGTGAGTGAAGCGGGGCGGGTTGTGCGGGGCAGCCAGACAAATTCGCTACAGGCTGACGTGCTCCAAAACCTTGTCGGTGATGATTTCCAGGTCGGATTTGGCGAAGCCCAGCAGCTTGCGCGATGGGTAGGCGTATACCGGGCCGTTCTTGTCGACTTTGGCACGCAGGCCATAGTGATGGATGGCCGCGATCCGCCCGGCGGGGCCCACGAAGGAAAGCCCGGCGTTGTCTGGGCTGGTGCGGATTTTCAGGTATTTGGCCGTGCGCAGCTTACTGAACATGGCTTTCTTGCGGATGCGGCCACGTTCGCGCAGGCGGGGTTTTCTCGGGGCCCAGGCCTGGCCGTCTGGCCCCTGCTGTTCTTTCATGCGGCGCTGGTTCTCCCGGCGCAGTTCCCGGGAGATGTCTTTCATGAGCTTGCGCCGCTCGGCGGGTTCCATTTTCCGGAGGATGGGTTCTACCCAGTCGGCAAGGGCGTCGATGTCGTCAGTCATCGCCGGCTACCGGTTCGTTGAAACCCTGCAGGTCTGAGATGATCTGCCATTCGGCGTCGTCGTTCATCTGCATGGCTGGCTCTGGCAACACATGTTCCACTTCCAGCCCGGCTTCTGTGGCCCGCACGATCACGCGTTCAGTGATGTTGACGGTGATGGCTATGTCGTAGGTGTTGTTGCTCAGGATTTCCGCTTCGAAGCTGATCGAGTTTTCCGGGTCCAGACCGGGTTCCCGGTATGACATCCAAGCCAGGAGGGGGACCATAACGGAATCCATGCTGGCGCTGAAATCGGTGATGATCAGGCGAACGGGCAGGGTGTAATTGTGGCTCAGGTTGCCACCGCGCCAGTATTCGACCTGGCCATCTTCGATGAAGGTGACCAGCTTTTCCGGGTTTTTGTGCAGCTCTGGCACGTTGGCCAACAGGTGGGCTCGGAGGTCTGCCAGTTTTTTCATGGCTGTTCCTGGTCGCTCAGTTTCTTGGCCCTCTGGGCGCAGCTGTCGATTTCAGCGCGGATTTCGCCCATGCGGTCGTTCTGGGTGGTCAGTTTGATGTCGTACTGGTCAATCAGGTCCAGCAGGTCTCCGTTCTGGGTGGCCGCCTGCCGACTTGGGTGTTGCTCTTCCGCTGCCAGGGCTTTCACGTTCCCGCACACCAGGTACTCCGTTTTCTGCTCGTATCGGACCTTTCCGGAGCAGGCGGACAACAGCATCAGGCAGCTCAGTGCGAGACCAATCACGATAGGCTTCATTTTCTTTCTCCAGTTGGGCGCGGCTGGCACGTTCGGATTGCAGAGCGGATTCCAGGCGGGCTTCGTTGGCTTGGATTCGGTGAAGGCGATTCGCGAGGCGGTCCCGCTCGGCCTGCATTTCCCTCAGGCGGTTTCTGGTTTCCTTCGCTTCCTGTTCCTGCTTATCCAGAGCCACGTTTGTAGAGGCCAGTTCTGCCCGGGCCTCGGTGGTCTGCTCAATGCTGTACCAGAGGGCGCCGGCGAGTGAGAGCACCACCAGGCCGACCACGATGTAGACCTTCATTCCCGATTACCTCCGCTGTTCACGTACAGGCCGAACCAGGCAGCACCCGCGCCCACCACGGTGGACACAAACGCGGACTGGGGCGCGGTTGGGTCTGGCAGGGTCATGAACCATTCAACGATTCGCCAGACCATGACGCCATACATGGCCACCAGGAGGCGCGGGACGATGCGCCAGGCGTCCAGCTGCTGGGGCGTGAGCTTCATACAATGCGCTCCATCTCGTTGTGGCGCTGGTAGGCTGCGGCCATGCGGGTGTCGTACTGGTTGCGGCGGTAGGCCGGGCCGTTGTAGTAACGGGCGAAGGTTGCCCAGTCCTTCTGCTGCAGCGCCTGGTGCAGGCGGTGATCCTTCTGGATGAACTTCACGAACGCGGCCAACTGGTCGCCCTCGCTGCGGTGCATGGCTTCCGAGAAATCAGAAACGGATGCGTAGCCCAGGTGTGCCCAGTGAAAGCCCATGATCTGAAACAAGCCCCAGCTTGCTGACTGGATGGCGGCTTCGCGGTCGATGCTGCAGGCGCGTTTCAGGCGGCGCCACTCGGATTCTCCGCCCACATAGCCGCCGGGTTTTGAGTTGACCAAAGCAGGGAATGACGCGGCCTGGATGCTGCGAGTGTCTGCAGGCAACTGCCGGTACATGACATGGCGCTCGAACAGAATCACCGGTAGACCGGACTCCAGGAATCCGGATTCCCGGCTTTCGACTTCCGTCACGGCCTTAATGGCGGCGATGTCGACATTAAGGCGAGTGGCGGAATTCTTTATGTCAACTTCGGTAAGGGCTTTAAGGTCTAGGTGATGTGACAGCGCCTGGAATGTGGCGGGCCCGGCCACGCCGTCAACAAACAGTCCGTTCTTGCGCTGAAAGCGGATTACGGCTTTCTCGGTTTCGTCACCGAACCAGCCGTCCGGATCCAAGTCGTGGCCGTGGGCTGTCAGGAGCTTTTGTAGGTTTTCGACTTTGGCGCCTACGTCGCCGTGTTCCAGGATCATGATCATTTACCTCCAAATGCGATAGCCATCACTTGAACCACTTCGCTTCTGAATGCGAAAACGACGCCGGCGATCCCCAGGAACGCCCATATAGCGCCTGCCGCAAAGGCGACTTTCCTGGCGAGCTTTTCCACTTTCACGGTCAGGCTTGTGATGGCGTTTGTGGTTGCTGTTGCGGTTTCGTTCAGGGCATTCACCGTGTCCCGGTTGTCGTGGTCCATGCGTTTCCGGAATGAGTTCAGTGCAGCATGGGTTTCACGGTGTGATTCCTGTTGTTCCGCGCGGGCCTCCCGGAAGTCGTACCGGATTTCCGCTACTGCCTGTTCCAGGGAATTAACCCGTGGATGCAGCTTTTCCAGGTCACGCAGGCGGGCTGCGAGGTCCTGGGCCACTACGCGGTAAAGCCTTTCTTCTGGTGTCTGATTCTGCTCAGGGGGCACGGTCACTCCCACAACTGCACGGTTTGTTTCGTTGGTTTCGCCTCAACGGCTGGCATACGCACGACGGTTCCCATGGGCAGAATGGGGCCCAGTTTGGCCAGGCCGGGGTTTGCTTCCAGTACGGCTTCGGTTACGCCGGCAGTGCGGCCGTAGTAGCGGTGGCAGATGCGGTCTACGGTGTCGCCCTGGATGGCTCGCACTTCCTGCATCAGATCAACTCCACGGTGGCCCGGCGGCGGCCGGTGATGTCTGCGATTGCCCAGGCGGCGTCGCGGCGGTAGTCGTCGGCTACGGGGTCCAGCTTGTCGGCTTTGTTGTCGCCTTCGCCGGAGCTGTCGTAGTCGCGGTAGCGTTCGATCAGGCTGGCTTTGGCGGTGGCGTACACGGCGCGCAGGTAAAGCCGTTGGTAGGCGCCAGCGGGTAGCCAAGGCGGGGGCTGCACCGCGTCGATGCTGGCCGCTCCGGCTTCCTGCTTTTCGGCTGCCCAGGTGGCCAGCTGTTGGTTTACGTCATACAGGGCGGATTCCAGGGCGTGGGTGGCGCGGCCATCGGTGATGGTGCCGTCTACGCGCATGGCTGCCCGGAATTCGGCCACCTTCAGGGGCGGGAAAAATTCGGCATTGTCGACGGTGGCGGTGCTTTCGGTTTCGCCGCCTGCGGCTATCAGGCTCATACTGCCTCCGGTTGAAGGCGGTGGACGGGGCCGTAGAGCTTCCGGCGTGGCCTTGGCTCAGGGCCCCGTGCCGCCTGGCGTCGGGGTGCCGACTCGGGTCCGGTTATTGGCCGGAATTCTTGAGTTGCTTTTCCAGTGCCTGGATGTCCATTTTCACGCCGGCGCGTTCGTCCAGTTCCAGGGCCTTTTTCAGTGACTCCACCGCCCGTTCGGGCTGTTCCGCTTCGCGCAGCAGATAGCCGTGGGCCTTGTAGAGTTTGGCCTTGATCTGGTCGTGCATGTCGGATTCGCCGAAGTTGATCAAGGCGCGGCTTACCTGGGCCAGGTACTCGGCGGGTTCTTCACCTTCGCCGCGCTCTTTCAGCACGAAATCGGCCACCTCTTCGGATACCAGGGCGGCGGTGCTGCGCTGGTACCGGTCCGGGGTTTCCAGGCCGTGCTTTGCCGCGTACTCGGCGATATCCAGGCCTTTTTCCAACTGGCCGGTGTCCAGGTACCAGACCATGATGTTCATGATCACGTCATCCTGATGGCCTGTGCCGCCTTCCATTACGCCCGCCACGTAGTCTTCGTACTTGGGCAGGAGTTCGCGCTTGCGCTCGATTTTGCCTTGAACGCTTTCGATATCGTGCAGGGCTCGCATGTCTTCCATCATGGATGCGTAGTGCAGGTCGTAAGCGCTGCCGTGCGGCTGGCTATCGGTTGCCCCCTGGGCTTCCTTCTTGGCCTGCTGCTGCGTGCGCACCTTTTTGGCCGGGCTGTTCGCCGGGGCTGAGACCGGGCCGGATTCCTGGGCGCTGGGCGGCTGGCTGATCTGGTGCTTCTGCCGGCGCTCTTCCAGTTCCTTCTGGCGCTTTTCAGCCTCCAGGCGGGCCTGCTTTTCGGCCTGCTCCTGGGCCGCCACGCGGGCGACCCTCTTTTTCTCAAACGCTTTCTTTGCTGGGCTTACCATGGGTTACCCCTTACACCAGAGTGATGTTCTCGACGACAGCTCCCAGGCCGTAGTCCTCGACCACGTAATCATCATTGGAGCTTTCGAAGTTCTCGATGCGGTCCCGTTTCGGGTTGTCGATGATCTGACGGCGGCGCGATCCGATCTGGTAGTAAATAGACAGGTTGTCCAGCGTGGTGATCATCATTGCGCCGGCAGGCATGAACGGCACCTGTGCCACCTGAAGGTTGCCCATGCGCTTCTGGCTGACGATCATCTGCAGCGCCACCTGTTCAGTCGGGGCGTTGTCCTGGTCGATAATCGGGAAATACTTGTCGGCCATCAGGTCACGGCCAACGAGGACGACCAGCGACGGGTCTTCCTGATGCCACGGGTCAATCATGTTGTTCGTGACATCGAATACCAGCGCGTCCAGGTTTTTGTAGTCGCCAGTCGAGCCCACGTTCACTTTGCCGGATGAATCCACCACCTCGGAAAGAACGTTTTCCGGTTTGTTTTCCCGGTATTTCTGGAGCCAGCCCTTGTTAACGTCCTGCAGCATAGGATTTGCCTGCCGATCAGTTTCGGCAGCTACACTGGTGCCATTGAAGCCGATCATGATGCGGTCCAGGGCCTGCCGGCGGAGGATGGCGTTGCGAACACGCACCTGGAAGTCAGGGAATTTCGCCCATGCATCAATGGTCTTGTAGCGGAGCGTGGTGTCGAAGTTCGTCTGAACGCACTCGTAGGTGTTCGAGTTCAGATCCGCCACATCATTCGGCTCGCGCTCTTTCGCAGTGGTGTCGGTGCGGCCGGCGATGGTCGAAGATACGCCGAGGCCGACTTTCTCGCCCTTGATTTCATCAACGCCGATCACGTTGATTTGGGACAGGAAGCCGGCGGATTCCTGCATTCTGGTTTCCAGCGTCTGCTGGGCAGTCGGAGTGACCGCGAACATTTCGGCGGCGGATTCCACCTGGTTGAGCTTCGCGATCTGACTGCGAAGCTGGTTAAACTTTACTCGGGATTCGTTGCGCATGATGGTTTCCTTCAGCAGTCAGTCAGGATTTCAGATTCGCCGCCGGTCGCCGGTTGGCGCTGGCTGTGGTTGTGGGGTGTTTTTTCCAGCTCCGCTTTCAGCTCGTTGAACTGGGTCTGCAGGGCGTCGTGGCTTTGTTTGAGCTCGCTGTACTCGCCCTGCGTGGTGGCCATCTGGCCCCGCAGTTCCTGGGCTTCGGTTACGAAAAGGCCCAGGGTTTTTTCCAAGTCCTGTTTGAAGTCGGCGAACTTGGCGGCGCCGGTTTCGCGGTGCTGGGTGAACAGAGATTTAACGCGGTCGAACAGGCTGGGCTCGTCCGGGTCGATTTCGGGATCCTCGGTGAAGTCGAACTCGGTCTCTGTTGCGGCAGTAAACAGGTTCCTGGCGTTCTGCTTCCGGGCGCTCAGAGGGTTGTTTTTTGCCTTAGCGCTGAACTGCAACATTTCGGTACCGAGTGACGCTGGTGAGTCGGTCACTGCCAGGCCGACCAGGTAGGCTTCGCCGGTGTCTGAGAATTCCGGGTCCACCTCGATGGAGGTGTAAATCTTCTGGCGGTCTTTGTTCATGGCGACCAGGTCTTCAGTGGGCTCGATCTGGGCGTACAGCTCCATCTTGCCGTCGCTGTTTTCTTCGGCGCGCAACCCGTGGACATCGCCCAGCGCCTTAAAAGGGCCATCAGCCAACATGCCGCGCATGTGCTCAAGCCATACCCGGGCGCCGTACTTTTCGGGATTAAAGTTCGCGGCCATCTGTTCGATCCAGGCGCGGGTGATTGCCCGGCCATCGGTGGTGGCGCCTTCGGTAGCCACCCTGAACCATTTTTTCATGTTGCCTCTCCAGTGCCTGTTGGGCGATGCTTATCCGGTTGTGGTGCAAGTGCCCCCAGATTCGTGCCATAGCCCTGCAATTCCAACAGGTTGCAGTTGTCCCGCCCCCGCCGCACAAACAGCCCGGCAACGGCTTCGCGCGTGAAGCCAGTACGCTGGCAGCATGAACGAAACGGTCAGCGACGAATTCAGAAAACACCTGGTTGAGGCCCGCTCCCTGTATTGGATGGGGTGGCGGCCGCAGCGTATTTGCGAGCGCCTGGAAATCAGCCCGCAGCTTTTCAGCAACTGGAAAAAGCGGTTTCAGTGGGATGAAGCGGAGCCGATCCAGCGCGTTGAAGCGTCGCTGGAATCCCGCATGGTTCAGCTGATCTTCAAGGACCAGAAGGAAGGGAAGGACTTCAAGGAAATCGATCTGCTGGGCCGGCAGATTGAACGCCTTGCGCGCGTGCATAAGTACGAGGAAACCGGGCGCGAATCTGACCTGAACCCGAACCTGCATGAACGGAACAAGGCCCCGCGCAAGGCCAAAAACGATATCGGGGAAGAGGGGCTGGAACAGATCACCAGTGCCTTCGAAGAATCGCTGTTTGATTACCAGAACCGCTGGCGTGTGGCCGGGCTTACCAACCGGATCCGGAACATTCTGAAATCCCGCCAGATTGGTGCTACCTGGTACTTCGCCCGGGAAGCCATCGTGGATGCGTTCGCCACCGGCAAGAACAAGATCTTCATGTCGGCCTCGAAAGCCCAGGCCCATGTGTTCCGGCAGTACATCGTCCAGTTCGTTAAGGATGTAACGGGCGTAGAGCTCCGGGGTGATCCAATCGTTCTGCCCAACGGGGCAACGCTCTACTTCCTCGGTACCAACGCCCGCACCGCCCAGAGTTACCACGGTGACATTTACATGGATGAGTACTTCTGGATTCAGGGCTTCAAAGAGTTCCGGAAGGTGGCCAGCGGCATGGCCATGCACAAGAAGTGGAGCCAGACCTACATATCCACGCCGTCCGCGATCACCCACGAAGCCTACCCATTCTGGACCGGCGAAATGTTCAACCGCCGCCGGGCGAAGGATAAGCGGGTTGAAATCGACACCAGCCACGCAGCCCTTGCCAATGGCGTGGCCTGCGCCGATGGCCAATGGCGCCAGATCGTTACGGTGGAAGACGCACTGGCCGGTGGTTGTGACCTGTTCGACCTGGACCAGCTCAAGCTGGAGTACTCCGACGACGAATACGCCAACCTGCTGATGTGCCAGTTCGTTGATGACACCCACGCCGTGTTCCCGCTGGCCAAACTGCAGCGGTGCATGGTCGATAGCTGGATACAGTGGCGAGACCTGAAGCCCTACGCCGAAAAACCGCTGGCAGATAGCCCCGTGTGGATCGGGTACGACCCGGCCGGCAGCGGCGAAGACGGCGATGGGGCAGGGCTGGCCGTGGTTTCGCCCTCGAAATCGGCCAGCAAGCCGCACCGCATCATAGAGAAAAAGCGCCTTCGCGGGCTGGACTACGAACAGCAGGCGGAAGTAATCCGGAAGCTGACCCACCGCTACAACGTGGTGTTCATCGGTATGGACACCACCGGCCTGGGTGAGGCCGTCGCCGAGCTGGTAGAGAAATTCTTCCCGGCCGTCACCCGGTACCGCTACAGCCCAGATGTGAAATCCCGCCTGGTGATCAAAACCCAGAACATCATCGACCGTGGCCGCCTGGAGTTCGATTCCGGCTGGACCGATATGGCCCAGTCGTTCATGGCCATTCGCCGCGTGATGACCGATTCCCAACGCCAAATGACCTACAAATCAGGCCGCCGTGAAGACACCGGCCATGCCGATCTGGCATGGGCGGTTATGCACGCCCTGGCAAACGAACCACTTGAAGGGCCGACCGAACACGGCGGCTCGATGCTGGAGATTTACGGATGAGCACACCGCACGCAGAAGCCTTTACCTTCGGCGATCCCGAACCCGTTATGGACCGGTACGACATGCTCTACACCGGGTGCTGGCTGGCCGAACAGGAATACTACGAACCGCCGGTGGACCTGTCGGCGCTGGCCAAAAGCTACCGGGCAACCGCACACCATGGCAGCGCCCTGCAGGTGAAGCGGAATATCCTGGTTAAATCATTCGAGCCTACCGACTACCTGAGCCGGCAGAATTTCAGCCGCATGGCTCTGGATTACCTGGTGTTTGGCAACATGTACGGGGAGAAGATCGAAAACCGCCTGGGCCGGCTGATCGAGATCCGTCCGGCGCTGGCGAAATACTGCCGGCGTGGCGTGAAGCCGGGGCAGTACTGGTGGGTGCATGACCTGTTTGACAAAAAGGAATTCCCGGCCGATTCCATCGTCCACATCATGGAACCGGATATCGACCAGGAACTGTACGGCGTTCCGGACTACCTGGGATCCCTGCAGTCGGCCTGGCTGAACGAAAGCGCCACGCTGTTCCGCCGGAAGTACTACCAGAACGGCAGCCACGCCGGGTTCATCCTCTACATGACAGACGCGGCCCAGCAACAGGAAGACATCGACACCATGCGCCAGGCCTTGAAGGACAGCAAAGGCCCCGGAAACTTCAAGAACCTGTTCATGTACTCGCCCAATGGAAAGAAAGACGGCCTGCAGCTGATCCCGATCAGCGAAGTGGCGGCGAAGGATGAATTCTGGAACATCAAGAACGCCACCCGGGACGACCAGCTGGCCGGCCACCGCGTGCCGCCCCAGCTGATGGGCATCATCCCCTCCAACACTGGGGGCTTCGGTGATTCGGAGAAAGCCGCCCGCGTGTTCGCCGCCAACGAACTGGAGCCCCTGCAAGAACGGATGCTGGAGCTTAACGACATCGTGGGTAAGGAGGTGATCAGCTTCCGCCCGTACAGCCTCGGCGAGACCTCCCAGAATACCCCCTGACTCCCACCCGATTGCGTCGCCTTTGCCCGCCACTGCGCGGGCTTTTTTGTGCCCGGACCATACCCCCATGGGGTGGGGTGTGCCTGCTGCTCGCTCGCGGTCACCCCGCCCCGCCTGCGCGCTCTACGTGCTGCGATTTTTCAACGGCCGGATATATAAAGCGCTTTCACGCCAGCCAGGGGCATTTTCACGCCTGAAATGCTGTTGAAGTGCAGGGGGTCTCGGAAAACTGTAACAGGCGTAACAGGGGCCTAAAACGGCTGTTAGGTATATGATTTTGCTGGATTTTCTATGTTACACCTAAAACGTCACACGGAGTAACAAAAAAGTGACACCGTTGATTTTAAAGGATTTTTTATCGGGCTTTGTGACGGTATATAAGTGTAACAGTGTTACGTTTATATCTCTAAAAGTGTAACAAGACGAACCCTTTTAAATCAGCCGCTTACCGTGAAAAGTTACGCTTGTTACACTTGTTACACTTTTCCGAACCCCTCCCGGATTCTGAGCGAGCCCCGCGCGCATGCCCGCACACACGCGTATATTCCACTCGGAAACTCGCGTTCTTTTTACACAGAAATGAACACTTTCAGCCGTGGTGTGGTTTGGTGGTGGCGGGGAAATAGGCGAGGGCTCCAGGTGCTGGCTCCTGGGCCTGGTGGCGGCCGTTAAGAGTGCAGGCAAGACAGCGGATAATGTCGACAACGTAAACGTAGGTTATTGATAATAAAGGAACGGAAAGTGCCGTTATGAGCGCTGGTATTTTCGAGGTTGTGGGCTGATGTGTCTGAATTAAAAGGGAAAAACCGGAATGGAGCATAAGCCCTGCAACTCCGTGTACGCCGGTTCGATTCCGACCCGCGCCTCCATTTTTTCCTGTCATTCGATAGCTTCCCGCTGAAATACATGCTTGGCAGTCTGAATGCCCGCGTTGCTGCGGACAGGACTTGCGCTGCTGTGCGGCCAGGTCCAGGGCCACCAGATGGTGACCCTGACGGTTGGGCGTTATTCCGACCAGGCCGGGAACGGGTCGTTGAGACTCTGCCAGAAGCTTTTTCCGGCCAGTAGCTGTTCTTCGTCCAACAGGCAGTCGTCCAGTTGACGTGTAATCTCCTCCTGGTCCAGATTCTGGCCGATGAAAACCAGTTCCTGGCGCATATCACCAAAAGGTTCCACCCAGCTTTCCATGATGGCGCTGCGAAAGTCCGGGTCCTGGGGCCAACTGGTCTCCGGGACTGCTTTCCAGAACATGCCCGCAAATCCGTGCCTGGCGATACCGCCAGCCTGGCTCCAGTGGCCGGCAAATTCCGGGCGGGAGGCCAGCCAGAAATACCCTTTGGAACGAATCAGCTTGCCACCCGGAAAAGGCTGGTGCAGAAAGTCATAGAATTTCGCCGGATGGAACGGCCGGCGTGCCCGGTAAACAAAGCTGGAAATCCCGTATTCTTCCGTCTCGGGTACGTGTTCGCCACGCATTTCTTTGAGCCACCCCGGCGCCAACTGGGCCTGCTCAAAGCTGAATCTGCCGGTATCCAGTACTTTGTCGAGTGGTACGGCGCCCTGTTGTATTTCAATGAGTTCGGCGCGGGTGTTCAGGCTGCGCAGAATGCCTCTGAGCCGGTGGACCTGTTCCTTCTCAGCGAGATCCGTTTTACTGATCAGAATGATGTCGGCGAACTCAACCTGGTCGACCAATAGATCGGCGACACTACGCTCATCCTCCTCGCCCAGGCTCTCGCCGGTTTCCTGTAGCATCTGTGCCTGGTCGTAATCGGTCAGGAAATTTACGGCATCCACGACGGTCACCATGGTGTCCAGCCGGGCGATATCCGAAAGACTGACTCCATCCTCATCGGCAAAAGTGAAGGTTTCGGCCACCGGCAGTGGTTCGGAAATTCCCGTGGATTCAATAACAAGGCAGTCAAACCTGCCGTCATTTGCAAGCTGGCGCACTTCCACCAGCAGATCCTCGCGCAGGGTGCAGCAGATACAGCCATTGCTCATCTCAACCAGTTTCTCTTCAGACCGGTTCAGTGATACTTCCTGCTGGACCTGGCTGGCATCGATATTCACTTCGCTCATGTCATTGACAATGACAGCCACCTTTTTTCCGTGGCGGTGGTTGAGTATGTGATTGAGGACCGTTGTCTTGCCTGCTCCCAGGAAACCGGACAACACAGTCACGGGAAGGCGGGGATCGGTAATGGTCATGGACAGACTCCTTGGGTTGCTTTGTTCGACAACAATAATGTTATAACATAACACTTAATATAAGATCATTGGTGACGCAAAATAAAAGAAGGAGAGGTGGTATGACGGGCAACCTTCCGGAGTCTGTTCTTCCAGTGGCGAGTCAGGGCCAGCAGCCTGAATGCCTGACAGATATTTTTCCGTCACAAGGTCAACCACGCCTTGTCCTGGGGCTGGACTGGTTGTCCTAGGCCCTTGTCCCTTTTGTTCGTCACTCCCTTGAGCCGACCCCGGAATTTTGTTCTACCCTTAGGATAAAGTCGTAACTTCCCTGAAAAAGGTAGCAATTATCGGGTGTTCCATAATAACAAAAAGCTCGGGGAGTAGACCCTCATGAATCGACGCGACTTGCTGAAAACCGGGGGAGCAGGGCTGTTTCTGGGTAGCTCCGGGTTTCCAGTGATCTCCATGGCTGTGAACCGCAAGCCGACATTGAGGGTGATGGGGACCCACGTCACTCTCCAGGAATCGATACGGCGGCAGGCCGAACAGGATCTGGGGTTCAATATTGAGTTTTATCCGGGAGGCAGCGCTGAGGTCCTGTTTCGTGCCGCCACCGATCCCGCCGCCTTTGATCTGTATGAGCAGTGGTCCAACAGCATTAGGGTCCTCTGGCAGGCGAATGCCATACGCACCATTGATGTTGATCGGTTGCGTTACTGGCCGGAAATAAATGACTTACCAAAAACCGGGCGAATCACGCCAGACTCACCAATGGGCCGGGGCGACGCGCCGAACAAACTGCTTTTTGTTCAGGACGACGGCACACTTGCGTCCGCACCATCCGGCCGGGTGAGCTTTCTTCCCTATGTACACAATACCGACTCCTTTGGTTATAACTCGGACGATGTGCCGGCAGGCGTACCCTATGAAACGGAAAGCTGGGGATGGCTCCTGGATTCCCGCCATCAGGGCCGTGTGGCGGTGGTCAACGCACCGAGTATCGGACTTTTTGACCTGGCGTTGGCTGCCCAGGCCCAGGGTTTGATGAGCTTTCGGGACATCGGCCAGATGTCCCGTCATGAAGTCGACCAACTCTTCGAAATCCTCATAGACTTCAAGCGCCGGGGGCATTTTCGCGGCGTCTGGTCATCAGTGCCTCACTCAATGGACCTGATGGCGCGGGGCGATGTCTCGATTGAGAGTATGTTTTCACCAGCCGCAACCGGTCTGCGTGGCAGAGGCGTGCCCTGCATCTACGCAGCACCGAAAGAAGGGTACCGGGCGTGGTATGGCGTGATGTGTCTTTCGGCAGCTGTCGACAGGGAACACGAAGACATGGCGTATGCCTACATGAACTGGTGGCTGTCAGGGTGGCCGGGTGCTTTTATCGCCCGTCAGGGTTACTACATCGCGAACCCCGAGAGGTCCAGGAAGTACCTGGCTCCCGAAGAGTGGGATTACTGGTATATGGGGGAGCCGGCGGCATACCCCCTGAAGGGCTCGGATGGCCGGATTTCAGTGTCTGAGGGCGAACGGAGACGGGGCGGCAGCTACCATCGCCGGTTCGCCAATGTTGCCGTCTGGAATACCGTGATGGAAACCTACGAGTACTCGCTCACCAAGTGGAAGGAGTTTCTGCTGGCATGATGGCCACGAGGTTCCGGCCTGCTTCATGGCGACTCAAATACCGGATTTTTGCGGGCTTTCTGCTGATCGGCCTGGTCAGTTGTGGTGTTGCGCTGATGCTGGCGTTCACCGTCAACGATGTCTATTCCAGATTTCAGAACTTCACATCATTCAGTCAACGGGTTGAACTGGGCCTCGATCTCTCCGGGCGTATGGTTGAACTGCAGCGGCTTTCCGGTGAATTTGTGAATGATGGCCAAGCCCTGGCTGCCGACCAGGCCTCCCTGGTTCTGTCACAGGCAAAACAGCTTCTGGGGGAACTGGAGTCCACCACCGGTGATCGCTTCGGCTCCCGCGCGAGGATCATGAACGAGCACCTTAGTGGGTTTGAGCAGGCGTTTGTGGAGGTCCGCAAACAGCGGGAGCGTCAGTCCGAGCTGGTTACCGACACCATAACCGAAAGAGCGTTGCGGTATCGTCAGTTGCTGGCGGAATACGAAGCCGGGATTGGCTCGGAGCAAACAGACTGGGTGGCGAGACTGGAGCGCCTGCGCAATTCGGCCCTGCAGATCGAGCGTCACATGCGCAACTATTTTGATCGCCTCGACAATGCGCTGATCCGCGAAATCAATAGCGAAGTCCGGTATTCCCGGGAACTGATCCGTGAGCTGCCCGTCCGCCGTGAAGGCATTGGCAATCCCGGGCTTGTCGGCCAGATGGATGAGGCGCTTCGGTCGTACCAGGCAGCTATTGTGGAAGCCGTACAGCTTACCCGGGGGTTCCTGTATCTGGTCAATGTGGTTATGGCAGCCGAAACCCATGAAATCACCTATCAGGCCGAGCGCCTTGCCGAGGGGCTGAGGAATGAAATGGGGCGGATCGAAACGGAGATGGCCCGCTCAATTCGCCGGGCGATATGGAGTGCCTTGATCGGAACATTCGTGACTCTCTGCCTGATCCTTTTGCTGTCCTGGCGGCTAGGGCAGGGCATTGCTGGTCCCATAGAGCAACTGACCCAGGGGTTCCGCCGTCTTGCCAGGGGAGAACTGGCAGGCGATGCAGACTTGTCGGGTGCCGGTTATGAGTTCCGGGAGCTGTCTCATGCGGCCCAGGTGTTCAGGGAGAAAAACGAGGAAACCCGTCGCCTGCTTGTGCAATACCGCGAACTTAGCGAAGAGTTGGAACACCGCGTGAACGAGCGTACCCGGGAGTTGGAACAGGCCAACCTGCAGTTGGAAAAACTTTCCCGCACGGATGAACTGACCAGGCTGGCGAACCGTCGCTCGTTTGATGAGGTCCTGGCCGTGGAATGGGCGGTTGCCCAGCGCAGCGGCCTGAAGCTCGCGATGCTGATGATGGATATTGATTACTTCAAACCCTACAACGATCATTATGGCCATCTGGCCGGCGATGACTGCTTGCGTCAGGTGGCCGGCACCCTTGAAGCCTGCATGCGCCGCCGGACCGATCTGGTTGCTCGTTATGGTGGAGAAGAGTTTGTCGCTGTGCTCCAGGATACTGATGATCAGGGTGCACTGGCGATGGCGGAGACTCTGAGGCTTGCTGTCCGAAACCTTTGCATTACTCATCAGTACAGCCACCTCGGGATCGTGAGTGTCAGTGTGGGCGCGGCGGTGGCAACGCCCGCAACGAGACCGGGCGAACCGTCTGAGCTGATCCGCCTGGCTGACCAGGCGCTGTACCTTGCCAAGCAGACTGGTCGTGACAGGGCCTGCCTGCTGCCTTTCCGGCCATCCTCCGGTACCTACCGAATGGCGACAGGATGAAAGAGCGACTTTGCGCTAAGCTGAAACTGAGCAGCGTGAACGGAACACGCGCAGGCCGGCAGTTTGAAATGTCTGCAATCTAGCGATGGAACAGGCTCATGATACCGGATCCCATGGAAAAACGGCGACTGGCTGCACTTCAAAAACTGGGCATTATCAATACCCCGCCGGAGGAACGGTTCGACAGGCTGGTCAGGATTGCCCGTCAGTTTTATGGTGTCCGGACCGCGCTGTTTACGGTGCTTGATGAAGAACGTCAGTGGTCGAAATCCCGGGTTGGCGATGATTCCGGTGACATGCCCCGGGCAGCCGCGTTCTGCGACTATGCCATTCGGCAGGACAAGGCCTTTATCGTCGAGGACGCGGCCCAGGATCCCCGGTTCTCGCGGAATCCGTGGGTGCATGGGGATAGGCCTATCCGGTTTTATGCGGGGGTGCCGGTTCGTGAACCCAGTGGTTTCAAGATTGGCACTCTGTGCATCGTAGACGGCCAACCCCGCAGTATCCGGGAGACGGACCTTGACGTCCTGCGCACGCTGGCCAGCCTGATTGAAGATGAACTGGAAAACGCCCTGCGTGCTGCGGATACCGATTCTGATATCCGAGTGTCCCATCTGGGACGAGCCATATACCGGGCCCAGAATGTCTTTTTCACCACCAGTAGTGACCAGCAGGCATTTGAGCTGATGCTCGGGGACTTTCTGGCGTTGACCGGCAGTGAATTTGGCCTGATTGGTGAAGTTCTGTACCGGGAAGACAATACGCCTTACCTCAAGGTGGGGGCAATAACCAACATTGCCTGGAGCCCGGAAACCGAAGGTTTGTTTCAGCAGGTGGAGCGCCGGGGCATGCTGTTCGAGCGTACCGACAATCTTTTGGGGGCCGCTTTGCTTTCCGGCGAGGTCGTGGTTGCCAACGACTATGCCACCGATTCCCGACGGGGCGGCCTGCCTCCCGGGCACCCGCCCATCCGGAGTTACATCGGGCTGCCGGTTTATTCGGGGGATGCACTGATCGGCCTCGTCGGGCTGGCCAATCGAAAACAGGGTTACCGTGAACAGCTCGCTGAGGATCTGGCACCGTTGCTCCAGACACTGGGAACCCTGATCGAGCGTAAGCGCCTGCATGAGGAAAAAAGGGAGCACCAGAAAAGTCTTGAACAGGCTGCATACTACGATGCGCTCACCGGGTTACCTAACCGGCGCCGGCTTACCGAATTGTTTGAACAGGAACTGTTCGAGGCGGATCAGCGTCAGGGAACCGTCTCGGTTTGCTATATTGATCTGGACGGGTTCAAGGAAATTAATGATGAGCACGGCCATTCGGTTGGGGATTCGGTGCTCCGATCAATTTCAGAGAGGTTGAAGTCAACGGTCAGAGCCCATGACATTATCGGTCGCCTTGGCGGTGACGAGTTTGTCGCCATCCTCCGGGACGTATCCGACATAAGGGTCTATTCACGGATTCTGGAGTCCATCCGCCAGCCCATCAGTTACCGACACAGTGTCCTGAAACTGTCCGGGAGCATGGGCGTGACCCTCTATCCTGATGATGATGCGGATAGTGATCTGCTCTTGCGCCATGCTGATCAGGCGATGTATGCCGCCAAGGAAGGGGGCAAAAACACCTATCGGATCTTTGATCTACAACTGCATTTCAATCGCAAGGAGCGGGTCAGGGTACTCGAACAGGTTTCAGCCGCCCTTAAGGAGGCCCAGTTCCAGTTGTATTATCAGCCGAAAGTTGACCTGAAACATCGCACTGTTGGGGGCTTCGAGGCGCTGTTACGCTGGAACCACCCGCAAGAGGGGCTCGTGGGCCCCGGACGCTTCCTGGATTATCTTGAATACACCGAATATGCACGGTCTGTGGGCAATTGGGTCATCAGTGAGGGGGTGCAACGCCTGCTCGAGTTCTATCGCAAGGGGTTGCCATACACCATCAGTGTCAATCTCAGCCCATCCCATTTCCTGGGCGGTGACTTTATGGCGGATCTGGAGAAAGCCATTGAGCCATTAAATAGTGACATCCGTCCGCGACTGATTCTCGAAATCCTGGAAACAACGGCCATGGACGATGCTGATATGGTGGTGCACCGGCTGAATCAGTGTCGTCACCTTGGCCTGAAGGTGTCACTGGATGATTTTGGCACCGGATACTCTTCACTGGACTATTTCCGCCGTCTGCCCGTAAATGAAATCAAGGTTGACCGTTCCTTCGTCGGTGACATGGAGGAAGATCCGGATGATGAAATGGTCATTCGGGCAATTATCGCCCTTTCCAGGAGCTTTGGTCGCCGTATTGTGGCCGAAGGCATTGAAACACAAGCCGTGCAGGAGCACCTGATTGAACTAGGCTGTGATGTGGGACAGGGCTATTTCTATTCGCGGCCGATGTGTTTTCAGGATGCGCTGGCCTGGGCCGATGGTTTTGTCTGGCCGGAAAATTCCGGCTAACGTGCCCGGGACATGGTACCCGATGGAGGGTTGGGCAGGTGGCAGAACAACAGCAGTTTTCTGGCTTATCACAATCCATCTATGAACTGATCGTCCAGCACGCGCCGCTGGATGTTGTGCTCAGTGCCATCACCACGGTGATGGAAGAGGAACTGCCAGGGGCGCTGGTCTCCGTCATGCTTTATTCGGCGGAAACCGGAAAGCTGGACATGGTTGCCGGCAGCAGTTTCTCGGAAGCCTATAAGGCTGAAATGCAGGGTATTTCCATTGGTCCGTTCAAGGGGGCCTGTGGCGCTGCCGCCCACAACCGGGAGCTGACGGTCTGCGAAGACATCGCCAGTGACCGGCGCTGGAATGGTTTCCATACAATCACATCGGAAGAACGACTTGCCGCCTGCTGGTCGACGCCCCTGGTCAAAAACAACGGCCAGTTACTCGGAACCTTTGCGACCTATTACCGGGAAAAACGTCGTCCCACGGACGATGAAATCCAGTTGATCCGACGGGCTGCAGGCTTGGTGGTGTTGGCCATTACCCACCAGGAAAACGAACGCCTCCTGAACCAGTATTCGACTCACGATCTGCTGACCGGACTACCCAACCGGGCATTGTTCGAAGCCCACCTCTCCTATGCCTGCCAGCAGGAGGGGCAGGGTGCCCCGGTGTCGGTGATTCATGTTGATCTGGATGACTTCAAACCGGTCAACAACACCCTGGGGTACGCCATTGGGGACCGTCTGCTGAAAACCATGGCGGAGCGGCTGCAGAAGACCATTGGTGATCGTGGTCTGGTGGCGCGACTGGGTGCCGATGAATTTGCGGTATTGCTCACAGGCCCCGAATCGCCGCCGCAGATTACCCGGTGTGCCGATGAAATACTCCACGACTTGTCCCGCCCCTTTGAGATAGAGGGTAACCAGCTACACATCAGCGCCAGCGTTGGTATTGCGTCGCAACATAGTCGACCGATGAGGGCGGAAGAACTGATGTGCTATGCTGACGCAGCCGTACAGGATGCGAAAGCCGAAGGGCGTAATACCTGGCACTGGTTTGAAGGACTGTCACCGACGATCAACAGTGAATATGTGACGATGCGCCGGGAACTGATGGAGGCGATCGAGCAACAGCAGTTTGAGGTTCATTACCAGCCCATCATTGCCGCTACCTCCGGGCGAATCCGGGGTGTGGAAGCCCTGGTCCGCTGGCGTCACCCCAGCCGCGGTCTGATTGCACCCGGCCAGTTCATACCGCTCGCCGAGCAGACCGGTCAGATAGTAGCGATTGGCCAGTGGGTGCTACAGCGTGCCTGCGCCGATATCGCCACATGGAATCGACAACATAGCCAGGAACTCACGGTGTTTGTGAATATTTCACCGCTCCAGTTCCGGCGGTATGGCTTCCTGCAGGAAATACAGCGCGCATTGGAGGAGAGTCAACTGGCACCGGAGCTTCTGGAACTGGAAGTCACCGAGAATGTCCTGATGTCGGGAACCGGCCGGGCGATTGAGACCCTCGGCGAAATTCGCGACATGGGGGTGCGGGTGGCCATTGACGACTTCGGTACCGGCTATTCCAGCCTGCGCTACCTGCGCGAGCTGCCTATTAACAAGGTCAAGGTTGATCGCAGCTTTATCACCGATATTACCGATAATTCGGGCAATGCCGCTATCGTTCAGGGCATCATCACCATGGCCCACCATCTGGGCCTCCGGGTCGTGGGTGAGGGGGTTGAAACCCCGGAACAGGCCCAGGACCTGGAACAGCGGGGTTGCGATTTTCTACAGGGGTTTCTGTTCTACCGTCCCATGCCCCTGGCGGATCTGCACCCTGCTATTGCCTCCGGCAAGAGGCATGCCCGGTGACTTACTGATTGGCCCGTAACCGCTGCTGCAACTGTTCCAGTCTGCGCTGAATCTCCTGGCGTCGGGGCTGGCTGGCTGCCACAGGTCGGTCTGTACCCATACCGGCATCGTCGGTCGCGGTCTCAGGCTCCTGACTGGTCGGGGTCTCTGCCAGCGCGGGGCTATCGCTCAGGTAAATGTTGGCCAGTGTGCCGTTGTGCTCAACGATGATCCTGGAAGGAAATACCCGGCGCAGGATGCCTCCGCCCGGCAGGGTATCCCCCTCGGCATAGGCTTTGGTGGTGCCATCATCGGTCTCGATCAGAGCCGTGCCCGGCGATTTGCCGGCGGCTGCCAGGGCGCCGCGCAAGGTTAGTCCGGTGGTGTTTTCAGGGGCCGGCCGGTTGCTGGCCTTGCCCGAGGCGTTGGCAGTTCCAGGCGTTCCGAAAAGGGGGATGGCTGACAGTTCAGAGCGGGGTTCCGGCATACCCTGATTCGGCCCGGCCATGTTTACCCCGGTGATCTCCGGGGTTTCCCTCGTGGCCTCGGTCTGCCAGAACCGATAGATCTGCCAGCCGGTACCGGCCAGCATGGCCAGGGCGGCGGCCAGCGTAATCAGCAGTGGGGTGTTCCGGTCAGTTCCAGTCATGGCTGGCCCTGTTGGCGATGGTCATCGTTTGCCTCCGTTCAGCGTACATCTCCAGATGGCTGACCAGCATTATAGTGCACCCATTGAGGCTGTGGTTCTGATTTCCTGTGCTACTTTTTCAGAAGGAAGCGTCGGAGCCATGGTGACAGTACCGGCCCTTCACCAAGAGGTAGTTCCAGGAACTCAACGAGGATGAGCGTGAACGCCGAGACCAATGTGCCCCAACCGGATGCCCTGATGCACCGGCTTCCCTACAACTTTGCCCGCCGAAACGGGGTGCTTCTGACCCGGGATGCCAATGAGGACACCGTCATCCTGTTTCGCGCCAACGCCCAGCGTGCGGCCCTGGCAGAAGCGAACCGGGTCAGCGGTGGCCATGCCCGGTTCTCGCTGGTGCCCGATGGCCAGTTTGACGACGCGCTGCAGGAGGCATATCAGACCGATTCAGCAGAAACCATGCAGATGGTGGAGGGAATCGGCAATGAAATGGATCTGCTATCCCTTGCCGAGTCCGTCCCCGAAAGTGAGGACCTGCTTGAACAGCAGGACGATGCCCCGATCATTCGACTGATCAATGCCATTCTGACTGAAGCCGTGCGCAGCAACGCTTCGGATGTCCACATCGAGACCTATGAGCGGCGCTTGGTGGTCCGTTTTCGCATTGACGGGGTGCTGCAGGAAGTCGTGCAGCCGAAGCGGGCTCTGGCCCCCATGCTGGTCTCACGGATCAAGGTGATGGCAAGGCTCGATATCGCTGAAAAACGGGTACCCCAGGACGGCCGCATCGCCTTGAAAGTGGCTGGGCGGGAGGTGGATATCCGGGTTTCCACCATGCCTTCGTCCAATGGGGAACGGGTAGTGCTCAGGCTGTTGGACAAGCAGGCCGGGGCCATCCGGCTGGATTCCATGGGAATGGCCGTTGGCGACCTGAGCAGCCTGCGCAGACTCATTCGCCGCCCTTACGGCATCGTGTTAGTCACCGGCCCGACTGGCTCGGGCAAATCCACCACCCTTTATGCCTCGCTACAGGAAATCAACGATCGATCCCGGAATATCCTGACGGTGGAGGACCCCATTGAATACAACCTGCCGGGTATCGGTCAGACTCAGGTTAACACCAAGGTTCACATGACATTTGCCCGGGGACTCCGGGCGATTCTCCGTCAGGATCCGGATGTGGTGATGATCGGCGAGATACGGGATCTGGAAACCGCGGAAATCGCGGTCCAGGCCAGCCTCACCGGTCATCTGGTGTTCTCAACCCTGCACACCAATTCGGCGGTGGGCGCAATTACCCGCCTGCTGGATATGGGCATTGAGCCCTTTCTGATTTCATCCAGCCTTGTCGGAATTGTGGCACAGCGACTGGTCCGCAAGCTCTGCATGGAATGCCGGGAACCCTATTTTCCGGATCCTGAGCAGTGCGACTTCATGCAACAGGATCCGGACAATCCGCCTTCCATCTTCCGGGCCCGGGGCTGTGATTACTGTAACCAACTGGGGTATCGGGGTCGGATGGGCATATTCGAGGTGGTTGAAGTGACCGAACCCATCAGTGCGCTCATCCACAAACGCAAGGGCGAACTCGATCTGGAGCGGGAAGCCCGCAAGCGCAGTCCGAGTATTCATGCCGACGGTGTACAGAAGATTCTTGATGGCAAAACGACCGTGGAAGAAGTCCTCCGCGTTACCTATCGGGGGCCCTGATCATGCCTGCATTTGAGTTCCGTGCCCTGGATGCGCGGGGACGGCAGAAACAGGGCGTCATGGAGGCGGACGCTCCGCGCGCGGTTCGACAGCGCCTGCGGGACCGGGGGATGATTCCACTGGCGGTCGATACCGCCTATGACCAAAGGGCACCGGCCGGTTGGATGGCGCGGCGAGGGATACTGGCGCCCGCCGACCTGGCATTGGTTACACGCCAGCTGTCGACCCTTATTCATTCCGGTATTCCGGTCGAAGAGGCCCTGAGCGCCGCGGCCAACCAGTCCGCCAAACCGCGGATCCGGACCATGCTGATTGCCATTCGGGCGAAGGTTATGGAGGGGTACACCTTTGCCGACAGCCTGGGCCAATTCCCCAGGGCCTTTCCACATCTCTACCGCGCCACCGTTGCCGCCGGTGAGCGGGCAGGGCACCTGGATCTCGTGCTCGAGCGGCTTGCTGATTTTACCGAGAACCGTCAGGAGGCCCGTCAGAAAATACAGTTGGCTGCGATCTATCCGGTTATTCTTTCAGTGGTCGCCGTTGCCATTGTGGTGTTCCTGCTGACCTATGTGGTTCCCGATATTGTGGAGGTCTTCATTCGTCAGGGCCAGGACCTGCCTGGCTTGACAGTGATCCTGCTGGGCATATCCGGGTTCCTGGCCAGTTATGGTGTGTATCTTATGTTGCTGGTGTTGACCGGGATTCTGGCAGTCCGCCTTGCATTGGCCCGGGACGCGCTGAGACTCAAGCTGCATCAGCGTCTGCTTCACCTGCCTTTACTCAAAGGCATGGTACGGGGCGTCAATACCGCGCGTTACGCCAGTACCCTGAGCATCCTGACAAGCAGCGGGGTTCCCCTGGTCGAGGCCATGCGCATTGCCGGAGAAGTACTGGGTAATGAGCACCTTCGGCAGCAACTGAGGGAGTCCGCCAAAACGGTCAGCGAGGGGGGAGCGCTCCACGTTTCTCTGGAACAGACCGGTTATTTTCCGCCGATGATGCTGCACATGATCGCCAGTGGTGAGGCAAGTGGAGAACTGGATGCCATGCTGGAACGCACCGCAAAAATGCAGGAAGCCACGCTTCAGGCCCGGATCGCGACCATGGTCAGCCTGTTTGAGCCCCTGATGCTGCTGGTGATGGGGGGCGTGGTTCTGGTGATCGTACTGGCCGTGATGCTGCCCATACTGAATGTCAGCAATTTGGTGGGTTAACCACAGCGATGGTGCCGGATTGGCGCCGATCTTAGAAGGGAGGCGATGATGACAATAACAGTGAATGATGGCGCCAGGGCGCATCGGGGGTTCACCCTTATCGAGATCATGGTGGTAATGGTCATTCTCGGGCTGCTGGTGGCCATTGTGGCCCCCAATATCATGGGGCGCAGCGATCAGGCCCGAGTGACCGTGGCTGAGACCCAGCTCAGCAATATCGCCAACGCGCTGGATCTGTATCGCCTGGACAACAGCCACTACCCCTCCACCCAGCAGGGACTGGAGGCATTGGTCAACCGGCCCGGCGGTTCCCCGGAAGCGAATAACTGGAACCCGGAAGGCTATATGAAAGCGGTTCCGGAAGATCCCTGGGGCAACCAGTACCAGTATGTGAGCCCGGGAGCGGAACAGCCCTATGATCTCTACTCCTACGGCGCTGACGGACAGGAAGGCGGCGAGGGCGATGCGGCAGACATCAGTGTCCATGATATCGGAGCCTGAACAGGGAACGGCTCAAGGCTTCACACTGGTTGAGATTCTGGTTGTTGTTCTGCTGATGGGTCTGGTGGCGTCCCTTCTGGTGGCCAATCAGGTTGGCAGTTCCCGTCGGCAGGCATTGCAGGTATCGGTGTCGGAGCTGTTTGGCCTGATGCAGGCTGCTTCGGAACAGGCGGTATTGGACAACCAGGAGATGGGGCTTGAGGTCGACGGACGACACTATCGGTTTCTGGTCTATGACGAGTTCCAGAGCCAGTGGCGGGTCGCGGCTGATCGGATCTACCGGGAACGCAGCCTGCCCCCGGCAACGACAATACGGCAAACCACCGATAGCGTGCCCCCTCGGCTGTCGGATGATGCCGGCACACCCCAGCCGGACATCGTATTTTTCTCCAGTGGTGAAACCACGCCCTTCCGCCTCGAGCTGCAGGGCAATGCTGATGATGTCGCCCGGTATGTCATTGCCTCTGACGGCTTCCAGCCCATGACTCTGGTGCGCCCGGGTGGGGAGGGATCATGAAGGGCAGCCATGGATTCACCCTGCTGGAAGTGATGGTCGCGGTGCTCGTGTTCGGATTGGTGGCAACGGCGGCGGCCCGTGTGGCCGGAAACTACATTACCGGCTATGAACGCATCAGGGACAAAACCCTGGCGGGCTGGATCGCCGATAACGAAATCAACCGATTTCGGCTTCAGGACAACCTTCCCGAGGTCTCGGAAACGTCCAGAGACCTATCATACGGGGGCGCGGACTGGCGTCTGGAAACTGAAATCTCGGCAACGTCCGAGGCCGGTATGAGGCGGGTCGAAGTCACGGTCGGGCGCTATTCCGCTGACCGCGCCCAGTCGCACCCGGTGCTGAATGTCTCTGCGTTCCTGGGGAATGGGCGGTGATATCCGTTTGCGGTGTCAGGGCCGCCGACAAGCCACAACAGGGCTTTACCCTGCTGGAAGTGCTGGTGGCCATTTCGATTACCGCCATTATTGGCCTTGCGGTATGGCAGGTAACCAGCAGCGTGATTCAGGCCCGTGACCGGGTTGATGCACTGGCGAGCGACTTTGGACAACTTCAGCGGGCCATAGTGTTGCTCGAACGGGACCTGACTCAGGCGATTAACCGGCCGGTCAGAACACCGGATGGCGGCTACGAACCGGCACTGGTCTTCGCTGGCCCGGGCGCAGCACTGCAGGTGACCCGACAGGGCTGGCGCAACCCGCTGGGCCTCAGGCGCAGTCGACTGCAGCGTGTGGGCTGGCAGTACCGGGACGGTGACATTCATCGGTTTTCGTGGCCAGTGCTGGATCGGGTATCACAGGAAAGCCTTCAGGACGTCCGCCTGCTTGGCGATATTAAGGCTTTTCGGTTGCGGTTCATGGACCATCAGGGGCAGTGGCACGGCCAATGGCCGGTGGCAGACATGGCCCAGGCGACGGGCGCCCCGGGCACGATGGTCCCTCTGCCCAGGGCTGTTGAAATCGTCCTTGAGCATCAACAGTTCGGTGCCCTTGAACGACTGTTTGTCCTTCCGGATTACGAGCCTGCCGACAGTGCTGGAGATAACCCGGATGGCCCGGTTGGTGACGCACTGGCGGATGGAGGGCAGTCCTGATGCCGGGGCGCTATGGTAAACAGCGCGGCGTGGCCCTGATCATGGTGCTGCTGGCCATGGCCCTTGTGGTGGTTTTGGCCACGGGCATGATCAGTCAGCAGAGCCTGCGGGTATTCCGGGCAAGTCATTATCTGGCACAGCAGCAGGGCTACACCATTGCCACCGGAGCCGAGACCTTTGCCCGCAGTCTGCTGTACCGGGACTACCAGGATGACCAGGAGGCAGGCAGCCTGGTCGACAGCCCGGATGAGTTCTGGGCCCGATACGCGTTGATACTGCCGATGGACATCGATGGCCTGGTTGAGATCCAGATAGAGGATCTGGGCGGGCGGATCAATCTGAACGATCTGGTCGGCCCAACCGGGCAGGTCAATGAACGGGTGCGGGAGCAACTTCAGCGGCTTTTCCGTATTCAGGACATTACCACTGTATCGGTGGACGCGCTGATTGACTGGATTGATGCCGACGGGGACATGACCGGGGCCGGGGGTGGCGAAGACAGTAGCTATCGGACACTGGATCCGCCCTACCTGAGCGCCAATCAGCCGTTTGTGTCGGTCAGTGAGCTGCGGCTCATGCCGGGCATGACAGAGCAGGCCTACCATTCACTGCGGCCGAACGTCTCAGCCCTGCCACGGGGGGGAGCCGGGATTAACGTCAATATGGCGCCGTTACCGGTATTGCAGTCATTGGCAGAAGAGCTGACCGAGCGCCAGGCCTTATTGCTGGTGGAACACCGGGAACAGCAGGTCTATAACAGTGTGAGCGATTTCCTGGCGCAGCCCTTGGTTGAGGGCATTGGCCTGGCCCGGCAGGGGCTCACGGTCAATTCGAGCTATTTTGAGGTTGTATCTCGCATTACCTACGCTGGCCAGGAGGTGACCATGGTCAGCACGGTGTTCAGAAATGGGGAGGGGGAAGTGCAGACCCTTCACCGGGACATTTCCCAAAGACGCCGGATGACCAGGGAACCGTATACCTTTTCAGAGGGATAATGCCATGCCGTACCGACTGTATCTTCGGCCGGGAACTGATGATCATGCCAGTGATGCTGAATCCTGCCGGTACGACTGGTTACTTCAGGACGCCTCCGGTCACAGTCAGGACAGTGGCCAGCAACAGACCCGGCAAGCGATTGAGCGGTCCCTGTCCGAAAAAGGGCTGGACAGTATGGTTCTGGTCGGGTTGATTCCGGCTGAAGAGGCTCTGTTCTGTATCGCTGATATCCCGGCCAGGCAGAATCGACTGGTTCGGCAGGCGGTGCCCTACGCCATTGAGGATCAGCTCTCCCAGGACGTTGAAAGCCTGCATTTCGCCCTTGGGAGCCGAACCTCACAGGGGTACCCGGTTGCGGTCATTGATCGTGAACGGATGGCTTACTGGTTGTCCCTGTTTGAGGGCTGGCAGCACGGGCGGCTGGAAGCCGTTTACCCGGATGCGAGCCTGTTGCCGCTGACGACGGGTGGCTGGACGGTGTGTCTGGATGGTGAGGTGACCCTGATGCTGAACGAACGGGGAGAATGGGTGGCTGTGAATGCGGACACGCTTCCCGCTTTTGCCCACACCATGTCGATCACCTCGACCGAAACGGTGGAAACCAGCATTCCGATACGTATCCATACCCCCATGAAAACGACGCGGGCCAGCCAGGAGATTGCCCGCGCCTTCCGGGAAGTGGATGACCGTTTTCTGGTGGAAACGCAGACCCTGGAGCATTCGGTTCTGCATTTTCTGGCCTGGTCGGACTATCAGCATCTGTCTGACCCCATTAACCTCTGTCAGGGGGTGTTTTCCCCGGCCTCCAACAACCAGCTCCTGAACTCCTGGCGCCCTCTGGTTGCCGTATGTGGCCTCTGGTTCATCCTTCAGGTTGGTCTGAACCTGGGAATGGGAGTCTATCACCAGAAGCAGGCAGACCGCCTGGAGCAACGTGCCATGGCGATATACCACCAGGTTTTCCCGAATGACACCCGGACCCATCCCGGGAACGTCCGCCGGGTCGTACAGGGTCAGTTGAGAGTGGCTGGTGCAGGCGCCTCGGGGATGGATTTTCTGAAGCTGCTGTCTTACACCGCTGACCAATACCAGCAGTTGCCCGGGGCGCAACCGGTGACCGTCAACGCCATCAATTTCAATCGTAACCAGGGGCAACTGGTCGTGGATATGCATGCAAACAGTTACGATCCACTGAGCCGTTTGCGCGATAGCCTGGCGGAAGTAGGGTTACAGGCGGATATCGATTCCGTGGTCAACGAACCTGCCGGCACCCGTGGCCGGCTTACCGTGTCGGGAGATTGAGCCAATGTGGCCTCGAATCAGGGACCGGTCCGGCCTGGGCAAACTGATTGCCCGGTTTGATCAACTGCCGGCAAGAGATCGAAGGGCGCTATCGTTGCTGATGGTCGCATTGCTCCTGGCAGTATTGTATTTTGTGGTCTGGCAGCCGGCCTCCGGATTCTATCAGTCCGCCCGGGCCAGCCATGATAATGCCGGAGAATTGGCCGCCTGGATGCAGGCCAGCCAGCCACAGCTTCAAACGCTCGCCGCATCAGGTAGAGGTGACAAACCAACCGACCGCCGGGCCTTGATTGCTCTGGTGACCCAGTTGGCCGATGAAGAGGGCCTTGAGCTGCAACGTTTTGAGCCCAGCGGTGAACAGGGCGTGCGACTCTGGCTGGAGCCAGCGGCTTTCTCGGAGCTTGCCGTGTGGCTGGAACGACTGGCCAAGGATCACGGGGTGATTGTGGATCAGGCCGGGCTGGATCGGGGAGATGTTCCTGGTACCGTGACAGCAAGGCTGACCCTTGCCCTCTGAGCCAATTGCCCAGTCCGGACCGATAAACCAGACGGTTTTGTATTTCAACGGGGAGTAACTGTGTCTGAAAGCTATGATTTTGACCTGATTGTCATCGGGGCCGGGTCTGGCGGCGTGCGCCTGGCCCGGATGTCTGCCCAGCGCGGGGCTCGTGTTGCGGTGGTGGAGTCCCGGCATCTTGGTGGAACCTGCGTGAACGTTGGGTGCGTGCCCAAAAAGCTGTTTGTCTATGGCTCTCACATCAGGGATGAGCTAGAGGATGCAGCAGGTTATGGCTGGCAGTTACCGGTCGACCAGGCGAGCTTTGACTGGCCGACCCTGGTTGCCAACAAAAATGCCGAGATTGAACGGCTGAACGGGATCTATGGTCGCCTCCTGAGCAACGCCGGTGTTGAAATCATCCAGGGAACCGCTGCCATGGCCGATGCCAATACGGTTGTGGTGGGTGACAAGCAATACTCAGCGGAACGCATTGCTGTGGTCACGGGCAGTTGGCCGTCAATCCCGGACATTCCCGGACGGGAGCACCTGCTGAGCTCCAATGAGATGTTCTATCTGCCCCAGCTCCCGCGGCACGCGGTCATCTGGGGTGGGGGCTATATTGCCGTGGAGTTTGCGGGCATTCTGTCAGGGCTGGGTGTTGAAACAACGCTGCTGTACCGGGGGGATCTGTTTCTGCGGGGGTTTGATGATGATGTCCGCCAGTTTGTCGCGGAGGAAATGCGCAAGAAAGGGGTGGATCTTCGGTTCAATGTCACCATTGATGCCGTTGAGGCAACGGATGCGGGTTACCAGTTATCCCTTAGCAATGGTGAAGCCCTGGAAACCGGGCTGGTGATGGCGGCCACCGGGCGGCGACCACTCATTGATGGCCTGGGTCTGACTGAGCTGGGGGTGGCATTGACGGCCTCCGGTCATGTCCAGGTTGACGACCACTTCCAGACGGCAGTTCCCTCCATTTACGCGTTGGGCGATGTGATCGGCACACCGCAGTTGACGCCGGTCGCGCTGGCTCAGGGGATGGTGCTTTCCCGCCGGCTGTTTGGCGATGGTCTGGGTGAGATGGATTACGAAGCGATTCCAACCGCGGTTTTCTGCAATCCGGATATCGGCACGGTGGGGCTCACCGAACAGGAGGCCAGCGAGAGAGGGTATCGCCTGCGTATTTACCGGACCGATTTCCGTCCAATGAAGTACACCCTGCCGGGGCGGGATGAGCGATCCCTGATGAAATTGGTGGTGGATGATGACACCGACCGCGTACTGGGGGCCCACATGGTTGGCCCGGAAGCCGGTGAAATCACCCAGGGCCTGGCAGTGGCGATCAAAGCTGGCGCCACCAAAGCCCAGTTCGATGCCACCCTGGGCATTCATCCCACTTCAGCAGAGGAATTCGTCACCATGCGTGAGGCCGCTCGCTAACCGGCCTGTAGCCAGGCCCAGTCCGGTGGCGCCCCGGGTCATTCGTCGTGATCGGGGGCGTTGCTGGTTCCATCGGCCCGCAGGAAAGTCAGTTCAAAGCGGACGTGTGCTTCCGGTGCACCGTCGCCTCCGACCTGAACATAGCCGCCCATCAGCTCCACCAGATGCTGCAACACAGAAAGGCTAAGAGCATTGGAGCGGACCGGCCCATCGGCGCCCGGTCCGATACTGGTTCCATCAATGCTGCAAGTCAGGTGGACCTGCTCGTCATCGACTGCAATCAGGTGAGCTCTGATCCGGATCACACCCTGATTGCTGAAGCTCAGGGCATTGTTGAGAAATCCCGCAAAAACCTGACGCAACCTTGCCGGATCCCCCTGTACCATTGCCGGTTGCGGCCAGTTGCCTGCAAACAGGATCTCCAGCGCCATTTCCTTGTGTTCGGCGGCCAGACGGAAGGAGGCCGTACAGTTATCCAGAAGGCTACGCAGGTCAAAAGCCTGGGGCTTGATGCCGGAGGCAATCCCGTCGACGCCCGCATACTCAACAATATCGGAAATGACCGTAAGAAGGTCTTCTGTGGATTGCCGGGCGGTCCCCAGATAATCCCGCTGTCGCTTAGTCAGAGGTTCCCTTGAAACCAGCTCGAGGATGCCATAGACCCCCTGCAGGGGCGTGCGCAGCTCATCGCTGATTACGGTCAGAAACTCGGACTTGGCCTCACTGGCGTTTTCGGCCTTCTCCCGGGCTGTTTCGGATAGTCTGAGGGTGCGTTCCCGGTCTGATTCGGTCCGATGCAGATGCCCTGCCAGCTCATTCAGTTGCTCCTGGATCTCCCGGATCTCCCGGGCAGTGCTCTGATACGCAGGCTGTTCCCGGTAATCCCCCTGAATCAGCCTGGTAACCCGCGTACTCAGTTGCCTGACCGGGTTCAGGGTATTACCCAGAAAGTGTTGCACCAGTATAACGGCGAACACCAGCACCACACCGCCCACGATCAGAGAGGACCAGAGAATCTCCGCACGGCGGCTCGTTAGCACTCCTGAGTCGACACCCACTTCCACCGTGCCGACCCGAAGTGCACTGTCACCTGCGGTCCACTGACTGTTGAAAAGCGCTCCGTCAGCGGGAAACTTCAGCGGTTCCTGCAGAATTTCAGCTGAATAGATGTTGAAACCGCTCCGCCGTGACTGCCTTGGCGTTGAGTCCCGACTGATGGCTCCCACTTCGTCGCCGGTGACATCCGTGACCCGTATCCAGGTGGCGTCGCTGCGATACAGGGACTTTTCCAGAATCTGCTCAAGGGCACCGGTATTACCGGAAACCACGGCGTATTCAAGTACCGGTGCCAGGCTGTCGGCGAGCAGTTGGCTGCTGCTCTCCAGATTATCCCGGGCATCCTGCAGCCGGGCAGAGGTAAAGAACACCATCAGTGTGATGAACATTACCACAGAGGGCAGGGCCCCAAGCATGAGGAGCCAGGTCGACAAACGCAGGTCCGTCTTTCGGGTGACGGGATTCATTCGGACATCTCCCCGGCATTTTCCTCCAGCATCCGGTTGATGGTGCTGGCAATCTGTTCAGGGTCTGGAAGCGGAATATTCAGGGATCGGGCAACCTGCTCATTGACTTCCACCCGGTATTCGATGGGGTAGTCAGAGGGCGGGAAGTGCCCGGTTGCCAGAAACTGTTCAAGATGCCGGCTGGCCTGATCCGCCATCGTGTCCATCGGAGGATAGCTGGAGGCCAGGGCCCCGGCTTTGACATAGATCTGATTGGGTCCGATCAGAATTTTGTTGCGACGATAGGCGGTCAGAAGAATGTGTTTGATATTGCGGGGGTTATAGATTGCATCATCCGGACCCGCCAGGAGAAAGTCGCCATAGCTCAGAGCCCGGTTCAATGCCGGAATAAGCTGATCATTGGTATCCGCAACGAAAATCCGTGCTTCCAGGCCGAAAGCTTCCAACTGGCCAAGCAGCGGCTGGTAAAGGTCGGAGGATTCTGTGCTGGCCAGCAGCGCGATCCGCGTGGCCTGGGGCAGAATGGCTTTACCGGTTAACGCCTGACGGATCAGCGGGACTTCCTGATAGACAGCGCTGAGCTGACTACCCGGGCGCCCCGGGTAGTCTTCCACTGAGGACTTCTTTACCAGTAACGCCAGAACCGGTGGAGGGGGATCAAGGTTCTGCGCACGAGTGACTGCAGCGGGGCCTATCGCAATCACGGGCACATTGTGGGAAGAGGGGCTATGCCAGTCAGACAGGGGCCGAAGCACCAGCGTTTCCCGGACCCGTTCCTCAATCAGGCGAATCACATACTGATCCAGTGCATCGTTTCCGGAACCGGCGACAAACACCTCCCGGGTGTCGGCAGGCTGTCCGTAACCGGCCGCCGGGAACCCAATCAGAAACAGCAGGGCACAGAGTGCGGCCAGCGACAAGGCATAGCCGTGTGCAAAGCGCCGTTGGGCGGCAAAGTGTGGGATCGCTGTCATACCTTCCTGGTCTTACGCTCCGTTTGAGGCAGTGGCTGGCCTGGATGTCAAAACCGCAGTGCCGCTTCCATAAAGAACTGGTTGTGGTGATCAATGTTGTCATCACGGCCCAGTTCCGGATTCCTGTTGAGATAGTGCTGCAGGGTGAACGCCAGTTCCGCGCTGTAACTGGGCCCGAAAAACTGCTTGCTGATGCGGGCGTCTATCCGTTCGAACTGCTCATCCAGCCTCATGAACTGGTCGGCCCAGTAAAAAGCCGAAGAAACCGTGACATCCCAGGGCAGTTGCCGGATCACCGCCAGGCTGCCGGAGTGGGTCACTGACATTCGCTCCAGCAAGTCCGCCCGTTCTCTTTGCGCCCCGGTGTCCACATTGCCGTTTTCATCAAGTATTGGCGCACCGGTATACCATGTGTCCTGATCAAGATAAGCATAGCTGGCCCGCAAGGTCGTTGCCGGGTACTCCAGCGCCGCTTCAAGCTCGAAACCCTGTTGATCAGCCGCCAGATTGTTATCCAGGGTCCAGTTCTGAAGCTGGATAACACCGCCGATCATGTCCCTCAATTCATCCCGGAAACCCCGGACCTCCAGATGAAGCAGCGCATCGGAGATCTGGAATTGGCCAAAGTAGCTGATCTCATAGGAGCGGATGTTTTCCTCGTCCAGATCTTCTCCCAGGGTGGTCTGGGAGAGGTCCGGGTTAATATCCGCCATGGTTACCCGGTATCCCTCCAGTGTTGAATGAACATCCGGAGTGACGTTACGCAGTGTATAGCCGTAATCCGGGTCCTGTTCAAACGGGTCCGGTGTCCGGACGGCTTCGGAATAGACAAAGCGGACAGCCTGGCGGTCGTTAATGATGAAATTGCTGGCAACCCGCGGGGAGAAATAGCTCTCACCGGTGGTGCTGGAGCGTTCCCAGTTGCCTCCGGCGTTGAACGTGAGCCAGTTAACCGGGCTGTATTCCAGATTGCCGAAATACCGTGACTGGTAGTTGTCGACCCGGCCATTGAAATAGGTTTCCGAGCGCAGGGTATCCTTCCTGAAACCGGCGCCAGACACCAGTTTCAGGTCTTCGCTGAGCACCAGCGTGTCCTGAACTTCAAGTTCCAGGCGAGTGTCTTCATAGTCACCATTGAGATCCGTGTAGATCGCAGGTTGATCGTCCAGTGGGTCGGCGCTGATAAAACACCCGGCGCCCGGATCGAAAAGCGCGTCACCTGCTTTCAGGCAGTTGGCAGCCGAATTGCCCGCCGCAATCCGGTACTGCTGCTCGCGCCTGAAGTTCTCAACCGCGACCTGAACGTGAAAGAAGTGGTCTGGTGACAAATGGTAGTTCAGTCGGCTTTGGAGATAGTAGTCCCGCAGTTCGAGGTCTGGATGCTCAACAGGCCACAATTCACCATTTTTATCCCCGTCCTGACGGTTGGTGCCGTCCACCAGTCCGGCACGGAGCTCCAGGTTGGCCTCGGTACCGAGGTCGGTTCTTGAGTCCCAGGTAAAGAAGTTCAGGTTATGGCCATCACGGAACTCCGTCCCGTCCCGCTTGGTGTCGAAACCATCAAACCGGCGGTTTTCCATGGTCACGCGCCAGTCCAGCGTGTCTCCGGAATTGCCCACGGCGCCAAAGGTACGCTGATAGCCCCGGGATCCCCGGCTGACATAGACTTCACCACCGTCGGTATCGGCGGGATCCCGGGTAATGATGTTGATGGTTCCGAGAAACGCATTGATGCCATAAGCGGCGGAATTGGGGCCGCGGGCGACTTCAATCCGCTCAATCATCTCCAGAGGGACCGGCATGCTCTCCCAGTCCATGTCCGAAAGCGTGGCACGGTGTGCGGTACGGCCGTCCACCAGAACCTGCATGCGCCGCTGTTCGTAATGACTGGTGCCGTGATAGGTCACCACCGGCTGGTGGCTGCCGACGAAATTGACGGTCATGCCCGGTACCAGTCGGAAAACCTCGTACAGGTTCTTGATGCCCAGATCCCGGATCATGCTGCCATCAATCACCGTGGTGCTGCCGGGCACGCGGGTTTTCGGCTGTCTCAGGCGGGTGGTGGTCAGAACCTCCGGCACCGGTTCATCGAAACCGACGATACTGGCGTCAAATTCGGGAGCATCGATTTCGGCCGTTGCAGGGCTGGAAGTGACGGATGCTAGAGCCCCGGCAATCAGAACAGGCAGCAGTCGGGAAGCCGGTTGGTCTTTAGGGCGAGGCTGTGTTGTCATGGATGTAATTCGTATTGATCGTGTCTGTCGTTTTATACTTTAACGGCAGTGCGTTGCTGACTTTACCGGTCATCCTAAGTGACACGGAGTTATTTGTCTCCACAAACGATACATATTTACTGAGCTGGAGTTGCCGTTTTATGACCTGCTGGGACATTCTGGGCATTGAACCCACCAATGACCGGGATCGGATTCGTCAGGCCTATGAAGGCCAGATGAAGTTTGCCTCTGAAGAAGAGGCAAGGGATCTTGAACGGGCGTACCGGGAAGCCACTGGAGAAGTCCCGGCGACGTCGGTGCAGGAAACGCAGGCCTCCGGACCCGAATCCCAAGGGCAGGCCGTCCGCCAGGAGGAGCTGGACGCTCAGGACGCCCAGGTGGTCCGCGAAGTGGTGATACAGGTGAAGGCCCTGTTGAATGACAGCCAGCGCCAGAAGGATGTCGGCATCTGGAAGGCCATTCTCTGTGAACCGCCGGCTGACCATATGCCAATCCGCCGGGAAATTGCCCGGCAGTTGGAACCCCAGTTGCGCCCCATGGCAGAGAACGGCGGTTTCCCGCAACCGGTGGCTCATTTCCTGGGCGACTGGTTTGAGTGGCTCAGTGTCCGGGATGCCAACCCGGAGCCGGATCCGAGAAACCTGCCTGAACAGGACATGGCCGACGAGTACCACTCATCAGATGCAGAGCAGGACCAGCCGCCCCAGATGGTGAACTTCTGGCCGGCCGTCATTGGCTGGATCGTCGGTCTAGTTATCCTGGCCAGTTTTTTTGGCGGCATGGGCGGTGGCTGACGCCTCCTCTATACGCACCTTGTATCTCCGGGCCAGCATGGCCCCGACGATGACCTGAATCTGGTTGTAGCACATGATCGGTAACACGATCATGCCAAAGCCCGGATGCCCGGAGAAAAGCACCTTCGCCATTGGAAGCCCGGACGCCAGACTCTTTTTGGAACCGCAGAACACCACAGCCGCTTCGTCTTCCAGGCTGAACCCCAGTTTTCTGACCATTAGCCGGGCTGCAATCATGAACAGGGCCAGCAAGCCGAAGCAGAGCACGATGGCCAGCGCAATGGCCTGGACCGGGAGGTTCTGCCACAGTCCGCTGACCACCGAGTGGGAGAAGGCAGAATAGACGATGATCCAGATAACGCTCTGGTCATAACGCGCCATGAACGCCTCATTACGTGCCAGAAGCCCACCCAGCCACGGCCGCAGGGCGTGCCCGGCCGCAAAAGGAAGCAGCAACTGCAACACGATGTCCTTCAGGGCCTGGGCCACCTGAAAATCCCCCGAGCCCGAGGTGGAAACCAGAGCCAGCAGCAGAAAGGGCGTCAGCATCATGCCAAAAACGTTGGACGCGGCCGCACTGCAGATAGCCGCAGGCACGTTGCCCCGGGCCATGGCGGTATAGGCGATGGATGACGAAACCGCCGACGGCAGCACCCCCAGATACAGAAACCCCAGTCCCAGGTCCTTGGGCATCCAGTCGGGGGCCAGCCCGCTCAGCGCGTTAATGGGCAGGACTGCCAGAGGGAAAAAGACAAACGTCAACAGCGTGATCAGAATGTGCAGCCGCCAGTGTGTGGCGCCGTCAATGATCTGCTGCCGGGACAGCGCTGCCCCATGGAAGAAAAACAGCAGAGCGACGGCAACCGTGCCTGCAACACCAAGCCATTGTGCCGCCTGACCTGTGACCGGCAGGAACGAGGCCAGCACAATGGCCCCGAGCAGCAGCAGGGTAAAGGTGTCAATCCGGAACTTCATAGCGCCTCAGTCCCTTTGAGGGATGCCAGACTGGGGGAGAGCAGGGCGCGGGAAAGGGTCTGAGCCTTGTCGGCATCACGGCGGCGGATGGCTGCCAGAAGCAGTTCATGGTCTTCCTGGCTGGGTTCGGGCAGATCTGTTTCCCTTTCGGTGCTTTCTATGGTCTCGCTGACCCCATGTGCGAAGTAGTCGTACAACTCGATAAGGGCGCTGTTATGAGAGGCCCGGACCAGCGCATGGTGGAAGGTTTCGTCATGCCGGATACGGTCGTTGATGTCACTGCCGGCGGCCGAACGGGCATCCAGCGCCGACGTCATGGCTTTCAGGTCCTGATCGGTTCGGCGCGTCGCGGCCAGCCTGGCCGCTTCCGTCTCGAGCATGATGCGCACTTCAATCTGTTCCGCCAGACGGCTGCGGGCGATGCGCCGGAGGGTTTCGCCGGCATCCCGGCTGGCCCGGACATAGGTGCCATCGCCCTGGCGGGTTTCCAGCATGCCCACATGGACCAGCACACGTACCGCCTCACGGATGGTATTGCGGCTGATTCCAAGGGCTTCCGAGAGTTCTGCCTCAACCGGCAGGCGAGTGCCAATCGGCCATTCACCGCTTTCTATGGTTTGCCGGAGGCTTTCAATAGCGGTCTCTACCAGAGATCCCCTGCGAATGGGTGTCAGCATAACCTATGATCCTTTGTTACGATTAACCAATCATCCTATGAATATGGCCAGAAAGCAACCAGGCCCCGGAGGGCGTCGCTCTACTGGTTGCTGGCTGAAATGCCTGAGGGATATTGCCAGTTCACGCTACGGGGATGGTTGGCGCCGGCCAGGAACAGGTGGCCAACGTCGGGAATGGCGTACCAGCGCTCACCCCGGGCGGGGTTCTGCCGGGCGAATTCACTGTGGCTCATGCCCACCTCCCAGATCTCGTTGCTCTGCCAGCCTTCCGGCGTCAGCTCAATACGAACTTCTGACCCGATCAGGCTGATCGACTCGATGCGCAACGGCAGTTTTGCGTGGGAAGCCGGTGAACGATCCAGCTGAACCTCGTGGGGACGCAGATAAAGCTGGGCTTCGCCTTCCGCCTGAATGCCGGGCAGGGAGACCCAGGCATCGGCCTGGGACAGTTTCTGACCACGCACAGCCCCGGACAGGGTGTTTACCTGGCCCAGGAAGTCGAACACGAAGCGGCTTTCCGGTCGGGCATACAGGCTGGCAGGCTCGTTGACCTGTTCAACCTGGCCCTGACTCATGACCACCACCTGATCCGAGAGTTCAAGGGCCTCTTCCTGATCATGGGTAACGAACACGCTGGTGAAATGGAATTCGTCATGCAGAGCCCGCAGCCAGCGGCGCAGATCCTTGCGAACCTTGGCGTCCAGGGCGCCGAAAGGCTCATCCAGCAGGAGAATCCGGGGCCGGGTGGCCAGGGCGCGAGCCAGAGCCACACGCTGTTTCTGGCCGCCGGAGAGCTGGGTCGGGTAACGTTTGGCCACATCCGGCAACTGGATCATGTCGAGCAGTTCGTCCACGCGGCGCTGGATTTCGGTTTTTGACGGGCGCTGTTTCCGCGGCAGGGATTCCAGGCCGAATGCGATGTTCTCGGCGACAGTCAGGTGCTTGAACAGGGCGTAATGCTGGAACACGAACCCGATATTGCGATCACGCACGTGCAACTGGCTGACGTCCTCGTCACCAAACAGGATACGGCCGCCGTCTGAGGATTCGAGACCGGCGATGATCCTCAGCAGGGTTGTTTTGCCAGAGCCGGAAGGCCCGAGCAATGCCGTCAGTTTGCCCTCCGGAATATCCAGGCTGACCTCATCGAGGGCCTGGAATCCGTCAAAATTCTTGCTGATCTGGTCGATGGTGATGCTCATGTCAGACACCTCCTTTTTCGGGCGCCGGATGTTCGGGTCTTGACTGGCGCCACTCCACGAAGGCTTTGGCAACCAGAGTCAGAATGGCGATTGCGGCCAGCAGTGAGGCGCTGGCAAAGGCGCCAACAATGTTGTAATCCTGATAAAGCAGTTCAACATGCAGCGGTAAGGTATTGGTTTGTCCGCGAATATTTCCTGAAACCACAGATACCGCGCCAAACTCACCCACCGCTCTGGCGTTGGTCAGGACCACGCCGTAAATCAGGGCCCACTTGATGTTGGGCAGGGTAATCCGGCGGAAGATGCGCCAGCCGGATGCGCCCAGAACCACGCCTGCTTCTTCCTCTTCGGTACCCTGCTGCTGCATCAGGGGGATCAGCTCCCGGGCGACAAACGGACAGGTCACGAAGACCGTGACCATGACAATGCCGGGCCAGGAGAACATCAGTTGTATATCGTATTCCGTCAGCCAACTGCCGACCCAGCCATTGCGGCCATAAAGCAGCAGGTACAGCAGGCCCGCGACCACGGGTGATACGGCAAACGGAATATCGATCAGGGTGATCAGCAGCTTGCGCCCGGGGAAGCGGAATCGGGTTACCAACCAGGCCAGGGAGGTGCCAAACACCAGATTCAGGGGTACCGTCAGGGCCGCCACAAACAGCGTCAGGCCAATGGCGTGGAGCGTGTATTCATTCCCGATGTTCTCGGCAAAGGTCGCCCATCCCGAGCTGAGCGCCTGGGCGAAGATCACCACAAGCGGAATGACCAGCATGAGCATGGTCAGGATCAGTGCGCTGGCGATCAGAGTCCGGCGGATCCACGGTGTGTCGCCCACGCGGTGCTGTTGCGAAGCCATCAGTGTCCCTCCAGCCGACGCAGATACCGGCCCTGCCAGAGGTTAATGGAAAACAGCAGTACCAGGGAGACCAGCAGCACCAGGGAGGCAATGGCACTGGCGGCCGCGTAATCGTATTCCTGCAGTCGCATGAAGATCATCAGGCTGGTGACTTCGCTGACGTAGGGCGTGTTACCGGCAATGAAAATAATAGCCCCGAACTCCCCGAGACTGCGGGTAAAGGACAGGGCAACCCCCGTAACCATGGCCGGCCAGAGCGACGGAAAGATGACCTTCCGGAACACCCGGCCGTCAGTGGCGCCCAGGCTGACTGCAGCTTCCTCATCCGCCGGCGACAGCTCCTCCAGCACAGGCTGAACGGTGCGCACCACGAACGGGATGCTGGTGAACGCCATGGCAATCACGATACCAACGGGGGTAAACGCGACTTCAATGCCAACGGCCGACAGCAACTGGCCATACCAGCCACTTTCGCTAAACAGGGTGACCAGTGTGATGCCGGCAACCGCTGTGGGCAGCGCGAAGGGGAGATCGACCACCGCGTCGACCAGCCGCTTGCCGGGGAAGTCGTAACGTACCAGCACCCAGGCCAGCAGCAGGCCGAACAGGCCGTTGAAAATGGACGCGGCAAACGCCGTCAACAGTGTAACCTTGTAGGATTCAACCACCCGCGGGTCGGTGACCGTGAACCAGAACTGGTCCCAGCTCATGCCCGAGGTTTCCAGCACCAGGCCGGTCAGGGGCAGCAGCAGAACCAGGCTCACAAAAAACAGCGAAATGCCGAGGCTCAGACCGAACCCCGGCAGCACGCGTTTGCTACGACCGGCGAAACGCCGCCCGGAGGCGGCGCTGACGTTGGCGGTGGTGGACATGCTGGCCTCGTTTTACCGCCGACGCTGGAGCTGGTCGAGTTTGCCGCCACTGGCGAAGTGGGTTTCCATGGCGTTTTCCCAGCCACCGGCGATTTCGTCGATGGTCTTGAGCTGCAGGGCCGGGAAGCGGTCGGCGTTTTCCTCTTTGACCACGTCGTTATGAACCCGGTAGTTGAACCCGGCCAGCAGACGCTGCGCTTCCTCGGAGTACAGGTACTCCAGGTATTCTTTGGCCAGTTCCTGGGTGCCATTCTGTTCCACGTAGTCATCAATCCAGGTGACCGGGAACTCAGCCAGGAAGCTGACTTTCGGAGTCACTGGCTGGTATTCACCATTATCAAACCGGTCAGCGATGTTCAGCACTTCCGATTCGAAGGTCAGCAGGACGTCGCCAATGCCACGCTCAACAAAGGTGGTGGTGGCACCACGGCCGCCGCTGTCGAAAACTTTCACCCGGCTGAGCAGGTCAGACATGAACTGGTCAATCTTTTCCTGATCATCGCCGTAGGTTTCCTGAGCATAGCCCAGTGCCGCCAGGTAGGTGTAGCGGGCGTTGCCGGAGGTTTTCGGGTTGGGCATGACCAGATCAACGTCCTCGCGGACAAGGTCATCCCAGTTCTGGATGTTTTTCGGGTTGCCCTCACGCACCAGGAAGGCCATGGTCGAGTAGTAAGGAGAGCTGTTGTTGGGCAGGCGATCCGCCCAGTTTTCCGGAATCAGGCCGCCACGGTCATGCAGGATATTGATGTCAGTGACCTGGTTGAAGGTGGCCACGTCGGCTTTCAGCCCCTGGATGATGGCCTGTGCCTGCTTGGAGGAACCGGCATGAGACTGTTTGATTTCGACGGTTTCGCCGGTTTTTTCCTGCCAGTGTTCCTTGAATACCTCGTTATAGGAGGCGAAAAGTTCACGGGCGATATCGTAAGAGGTGTTGAGCAGCTCACGGTCGGCGGACAGGGCCGGCTGGGCAGAGAGCAGGGCGGCGCCAACCGCGATGCCTTTGAACAGATGTTTCATGGAGAGCTCCTCAGAATCGGTGATGTTGATCTGAGGAGCAATCTAACAAAAGCGAATAAGAACGAAAAATATTAAAAGAAAATATTATTAATTCTTTCGGTCATATGCCTCAGTAACGGAGCAGGGCAGAACCCCAGGTAAAGCCGCCGCCAAACGCCTCCAGCAACACAACCTGGCCACGCTGTATCCGGCCATCCCGCACCGCCTCATCGAGCGCCAGGGGAATGGAGGCCGCCGAGGTGTTGCCATGGCGGTTGACCGTCACCACCACCTGATCCATGTTCATATTAAGCTTGCGGGCCGTCGCGGCGATGATGCGCAGATTGGCTTGGTGCGGCACCAGCCAGTCGATGTCCGATTTGTTCATCTGGTTGGCATCGAGCGTTTCATCGACGATTCGTCCCAGTGTGTTCACTGCGACTTTGAACACTTCATTGCCTTTCATCTCCACAAAGGCTTGGCCGGCTTTCACGGCATCAAAGTCATTGGCGACGCCGCAGGGAACATGCAGCAGTTTTTCGTAGCGGCCGTCGGCGTGAAGGTGGGTGGAGAGGATGCCGGTTTCCTCGCTGGCCTCCAGAACAACGGCGCCGGCGCCATCGCCGAACAGCACGCAGGTGGCGCGGTCTTCCCAGTTGAGGATGCGCGAGAACACTTCGGCACCAATCACCAGCGCTTTTTTACTGCTGCCGGTCTTGATGAATTTGTCGGCCGTGGCGAGCGCATACACAAAGCCGGAGCACACCGCCTGAATATCGAAGGCCGGACAATCATTGATGCCAAGGCGGGCCTGGAGCAGGCAGGCACTGCTGGGAAACACCTTGTCCGGCGTGGTAGTGGCAAAAACGATCAGGTCAATCTCGGAGGCATCAATGCCGGCGGCCTCAATGGCCCGGAGCGAGGCCTGCTCCGCCAGGTCCACGGTACTCTGGCCGGGAGGCGCGATGTGACGTTGCTCGATGCCGGTTCGCTCGCGAATCCACTGGTCCGAAGTATCGACGCGCTGTTCCAGATCCTTGTTGGTTACTATGTTGTCCGGCAGGTAGGAGCCGGTTCCGGCAATGCGTGCAAATGTCATTGGGGTTATCCAGAGTCATAAATAGGCTGACGAAACCCCGATGCTAACCCGATAGATCGTCGTTTGGTAATTAGCGGATTGTCATAGGCCGGGGGCGAACAGCGCTGTTAAAAACGTGGCGAATGTGTTCTCCTTGTACTCCTTCCGCCGGCTGGCCGCCACTCGGGTGGGGCGGGTCCGGTTTTATCTGGGTCTTACTGGCTTTCCCCGAAGATGCCGCTACTGAATCTGTTGCCTGTTGTTCAGATCCTGGGTTTTCTGCTGATCCTGCTCAGTTTTCTGATGACGCTACCGGTCAATCTGCTGATGTTCAGCAATGCACCGGACTGGCGCGCGTTTGTCACGTCCGCCGGGGTATGCCTGGTGGTCGGGCTGCTGGGTTTCTTCAGCACCGGTCGCAAGCGCCATAAACTGCAGCAGCGGCAGATGTTCATACTGACGGTCTCGGCCTGGATCGTCATCCCGCTGTTCTCCAGCCTCCCGCTGCTGCTGAGCGATATGAGGCTCAGCGTGACCGACGCCTTCTTTGAAAGCATATCCGGCGTTACCACCACCGGCTCCACCATCCTCACGGGGCTCGACACCATGCCCGGAGACATACTGCTATGGCGGTCGATCATGCAGTGGGTGGGAGGCATCGGAATCATCGGCATGGCAGTCGCCATCCTGCCATTCCTGCGGATTGGGGGCATGCGGCTGTTTGCCACCGAATCCTCCGAATGGACCGAGAAGGCCGTCCCGAGAACCAATCTCCTGGCCCGCGGGCTGGTGCTCAGCTACCTTGCCATCACGGGCGCCTGCATACTGGTGTACTGGCTACTGGGGATGGACTTCTTCAACGCCATCAATCACGCCTTTACCACGGTCTCAACCGGAGGCTATTCCACCTCGGACCTATCCATGGGGCAGTTCCACAGCCTGGCCATGCTGTTTGCGTCCTCCGTTTTCATGATGCTGGGTGGCGTTCCGTTCTTTCTGTTTGTCCGTTTGCTGAATGGCCAGGCAAAGCCATTGCTGCGAGACAGTCAGGTTCGTTTTTTTATCGGTTTCCTACTGGTGGTGGCGACCGTGATCGGGCTCTATCAGGTCATGGAAAACGGTACAGCACCTGCCGATGCGTTGGTCAGTGCGCTGTTCAATGTGACCTCGGTCGTCACCACTACCGGCTACGCATCCGAGGATTACACGCTCTGGGGGCCCCTGGCCGTGGTCCTGTTTTTCTTTCTCACCTTTGTGGGTGGTTGCTCCGGCTCCACCAGCGGGGGCATGAAAATGTTCCGCTTCCAGCTGTCCATGCTGCTGCTCAAGGAGCAGGTGATTCGGCTGCTTCATCCGAATGCCGTCATTGCCAGGCGTTACAACGGTCGCATCATCAGTGATGAAATCGTGGCTTCCAGCGTGGCCTTCTCGTTCATATTTCTGGCGACACTGGCGGTTGTCTCGGCGGTACTGTCACTGATGGGGCTGGATCTGGTCACCAGCCTGACCGGTGCCGCCACTGCGCTGGCCAATGTTGGCCCGGGCCTTGGTGACGCCATTGGTCCGGCGGGTAACTTCCAGACACTGCCTGACGGTGCCAAGTGGGTGCTCATGGTGGCCATGCTGCTGGGGCGGCTCGAATTGCTCAGTGTGTTCGTGATGTTTTCTCCGTATTTCTGGCGTAACTGACCGGGGCAGGGCCGGCCGGGGTGATTGCTCCAATGAATCCGGTGCATGAATAACTCCGTGAAAACCGGTAATCATCGCTCTACACTGGCGCAACATACCCGGGAGGGCGCAGTGTTATGCGTGAAGAACTGAACGATCTGGCCGTGTTCATGATCGTCGCGGAGGAAAGCAGCTTTACCAGAGCGTCGGTTCGCCTTGGTCTGTCCCAGTCAGCGGTCAGCCATACCGTGCGTCGGCTTGAGGCCTCCATCGGCCTGAAACTTCTGAACCGGACATCCCGCCGGGTTTCAACCACCGATGCCGGCGAGAAGTTGCTGGATACGCTCAGGCCCAGCTTTAACCAGATCAACTCCCGCATTGAGGAAATCCGGATGCTGGGGGATGCGCCGCGGGGGCTGGTGAGATTAACTGCGAGCCGGGTTGCGGCCCGTACTGTACTGTGGCCGAAGATTTCCCGGATTGTTCAGGACTACCCGGAAGTGCAGATTGAACTGAGCCTGGAGAGCCGGCTGTCTGACCTGGCGGAGGACCGCTTTGATGCCGGGGTCCGGTTGCGGGAATTCGTCAGTCCCGACATGATCGCCATCCCCATCGGGCCACCTATGCGCATGGCCGCCGTGGCCTCGCCCGAGTATTGCCGGAAACACGGCGTGCCGGAGCATCCGACCGACCTGGACAACCATGACTGCCTGACGCTGCGGTTCAGCCCGCATTCTTCAGCCTATGACTGGGAGTTTGAGCAGAACGGCGAGACCATCGTCAAGAAAGTGTCCGGGCCGCTGATTTTCAGTGAAAGCGATCTGTGCGTGCAGGCGGCCAAGGAAGGGCTGGGCATTTCCTTTGTCATGGAAGCCGAGGTTATCGAGGACATACAGGACGGAACGCTGCGCCGGGTGCTGAGCGACTGGTGCCCGACCTTTGATGGCTTCCAGTTGTGCTATTCCGGCCGGCGACAGCCCAGTTCGGCGTTCCGTCTGGTCATTGACCGGCTGCGCTACCGAGAACAACCATGAACTGGCTGCATAGCTGCTAGTATTCCGGCGGCCTGTTTCGAAGTCGACGCCCTCCCTAGAATGGTTTCCTGTTAATCGTTCCAAGCCCCGGAGGTATTACATGAGATCTCCCAGAATCATTGCCAGGATGGTTTCAGCGTGCCTGATGCTTGCGGGTCATTCGGCTGTGGTGACCGCCGCAGCACCGGGAACAGAATCCGCGCCCAGCCAGGAAGCTGCCATGAACACAACCGACATCGTAATGGAAATCGGAGACCACACAGTCACCGCCAGGCTGGAAGATTCCTCGGCCGCCCGGGATTTTCTGGCGCAACTGCCGCTGACCATGGAATTCGAGGATTACCACGGCATTGAGAAGATCAGCTACCCGCCTGAGAAACTTGCCACCGACGATGCACCAGCCGGGTTTGATCCCCAAAAGGGCAGCTTCACCTATTTTGCGCCCTGGGGAAATCTGGCGATTTTCTACCGGGACTTCGGTTATTCCCGTTCCCTCGTCAATCTTGGGATGGTGACGTCCGGCCTGGAGCACCTGTCGCAAGCAGGCTCATTTACCGCGACCATTCGACTGGCGAAATAGAGCAGGGCCAATGCCATTGGCCCAAGAATGAATCTGCTGCATAGGTCCATCCCATCTACCCCTGTTATAGATAGGGGGTGTGGATGTTAAAACAGACAGACACTCACTACAGTACGAAAGGACATCCCATGAAAACACTCGCCAGAACCGTGTTGCCCCTCGCACTCTGTGTGTCCGGAACCGTTTTCGCACAGGGATCGTCAACCGCGCCATCCCTGCAACTGCCGGGCAGTGCGCCCACCATGAGTCAGCTCAGTGCGGTGTCGCCGGCCCTGGCCGATTACACCGAAAATCTGCTGCTGGACGAAGTGTGGGACAGGGAAGGGCTCTCAGCCCGTGATCGCAGTGTGGTCACGGTCGCTGCGCTTATTTCACGCAACCAGCAGGTGGAGATGCCGTACCACATCCGTTTTGCCCTGGATAATGGCGTAACTCCGGCGGAGCTGTCCGAGATCGTTACCCACCTGGCGTTTTATTCCGGGTGGCCCAATGCCATGTCAGCAGTAGCCGTCGCCAGCGACGTCTTCGAGGAGCGCGGTATTACCCGGGATCAACTGCCGGAGATCTCCCCTGAACTGCTGCCGCTGGATAAAGAGGCCGAAGCCAAGCGCCAGGCTTTTGTTGACGACAAGTTCGGTGAAGTATCCCCGGGGGTTGTTCACTACACCACCGAAGCCCTGTTCCTGGACCTCTGGCTACGGCCAGGTCTGGAGCCCCGTGACCGCAGCCTGGTCACGGTCAGTGCGCTGATCGCTGCCGGCAAGGTAGAGCAGGTGCCCTTTCACCTGAACAAGGCCATGGATAACGGGCTGAGCCGTGAGCAGGCTCAGGAAGTTCTGACTCACCTGGCATTCTATGCCGGCTGGCCAAACGTGTTCTCCGCAATGCCGGTAGTCAAGGACGTCTTTGCCCAGCGCGAGGAGTGAGCCTTCAGCTCGAAGACTGAAGGCCAAAAAGCAAAACCAAAAAAAGGCCGGTGCTCATATGAGTACCGGCCTTTTTTAAAGGGTTTTCTGAAAGAATCAGATGGTAGCGCTGTCAATCACATAGCGGTAACGGGCCTTTTTATTGACCACATCTTCCCATGCCTGATTGATCTGATCGGCGCTGATGATCTGGATCTGTGGATGGATTCTGTTGTCGGCGCAGTAGTTCACCACTTCCTGGGTTTCTTTAATGCCACCAATCAGTGAAGCGTTGAAATTAACCCGATTGGCAGACAGCCCCAGGGCATTCAGTGTCAGCTCGAATTTCTCCGGCATGCCCACCTGAGTGAAAGTGCCATAGGGTTTGACCACCGAACTGTAAGCCGCCACGTCGTACTGCACGGGGATCGTGCTGATCATGTAGTCCAGCGTGCCGGCATAGTCCCGGAGTTTGCTCAGATCATCCACGACTACGGCTTCCGTGGCACCAAACCCGAGGATATCGTCCACTTTGTCCGGGGTTGTGGTAAAGGCGTATACCTCGGCCCCTTTGGACAGGGCCAGCTTGATGGCCATGTGGCCCAGGCCACCGATACCGGCCACGCCAACCTTGTCGCCTTTTTTCAGATCAAACTTCATCAGAGGCGAATAGGTGGTGATGCCAGCGCAGAGCAGGGGCGCGGCTTTCTGGAAGCTGATGTGCTCGGGAATGTGCACCACAAAGTGAGAATTGACCACAATATTGCTGGAATAGCCGCCCTGGCTGATGCCGGTCGGTGAGGATTCCTGCGGGTACCCGTAGGTAAACACCGTGTCGGGGCAGTACTGCTCTTCGTCATTCTTGTAGCTTTCGCACTCGGGATTGCTGTCCACCATGCAGCCAACACCGGCACGGTCGCCCACCTTGAAGTTGGTGACGTTCTTGCCGACCGCGCTGACAATCCCAACGATCTCATGGCCGGGAACCTGAGGATATTGTTGGGCTCCCCAGTGGCCTTTCATCTGGTGAATGTCGGAGTGGCAGATGCTGGCGTATTTGATATCAATGAGCACGTCATCGTCGCCCACCGGTCGGCGCTCAAACTCCCAGGGCTTGAGTTTGCCGGAGGTGTCGACGGCAGCCCAGCCTTTTGATTTGATGTTCATACTGGCTCCCTGGCCGGACTCGGTCGCGGCCATCAAAGGTGAAGCGCCGGAGAAAAATGCTCCGGCACCGAGCATGGCCGCTGAGCCATACATGAAATCCCGTCGCGACAGGGATTTGGGTTCCTTGCCCGGTTCCACACCGGGCCTGTTCTGGTTTTCGTCCGTCATGGTCTTAGTTCCGTTATTCCGTGGCCGAAGCGTATTCTTCGGCGGTCAGCTTGTCTTTCCAGATCACGTTTTCACCGTCTTTGGCGGCGGTGACCACAAAGTGGGTAACAGCCTCATCCGGTGTGGCGCCGTGCCAGTGGTCCAGCTCGGGCGGGCACCAGACCGCTTCGCCTTCGAGAAACTCGACAACCTTGCCGTCCCGTGTGCCGGTCAGCGCTGTACCGTCCGTCACAATCATGTGCTGTCCCGCAGGGTGAGAGTGCCACGCGGTGTGGGCGCCGGGCTGGAAGGTTACATAGGCACCGGAGTAGTGGGCCACGTCGTTGGACGGGAAGACAATGTCCACCTGAACGTCACCGGTGAACAGATCCGCAGGGCCGGCAAAGGAATCCAGAGAGCCTTCCGGGTAATGCACCTGGCCGGTGGCGTCGGAGTCGGCGATGGCGCTGCCGGCTGTCAGGGTTGCCAGTGAAAACAGGGTGGTTTTCAGAATCGACGTTTTCGGCATGGTGTTCCTCCTGTGCAGTTAAATAGTTGAAGTCTCAACACGTCTCATCACAGCAGTTGCACCGCTGATCACCTATCAAGATTCTTTCGGTTTATTGCCTTATCCTCCGTCGTGAAGACCAAAGGGGTGAAATCCCGGAGGCTCTGGATTTAATATTGACGCTGATGCTGTCAGGACATGTAGGTGACTAACGGCGAGATCAGCGTTGCCTGATTCTCGCTCTAATGATTTCGTTGCGGTGTCCGGCACCGCGCCGGACAATGTTCAGTCAAGCGGTTTCACGAGTAATGAATCCAGAGGTGAAAGGTCATGGCCAGTAATGGGACGAGCGGAAATACAGGACAGACGGCAGCCGGACCCGACGAACGGAGTGGGGCATCGGGGCTTGCCGCACGTATTGACCGGCTGACGCAACCGGAGACCCGTGTCGACACCCCGATCCGGGGTCTGAGCCTTCACCGCTGGGAACGCCCGACGGAGCCCACCAGCTATATGCTGGCGCCGAGCATTTGCCTGATCGGGCAGGGGCAGAAGCGGATATTTCTGGGCGAGGAAATGTATGTCTACGATGCCGATCACTTCCTGATCACATCGGTGGATCTGCCGGTGGTCAGTCAGATTGTTGAAGCCTCTCCGGATGAACCCTACGTCGGGCTGACCATGGAAATGGATCTTCGCCTGATTGCCCAACTGATGCTGGAGCATCCCTCTCCCGATCAAAGCCGGTGCCCTGACAAACTCGGCATTGCCGTCAGCCGTATCAGCATGCCCCTGCAGGATGCGTTCAGCCGGTTGCTGGCGCTGCTGGAGAACCCGGAGGACATTCCCGCGCTGGCGCCGCTGATCAAACAGGAAATTTTCTATCGCCTGCTGCAGAGTGATCAGGGCGCCCGACTTCGGCAGATTACCTCCATTGGCAATCACAGTTATCAGGTTGCCCGGTCCATCGACTGGCTCAAGGAGAATTTCAGCAAGCCGGTCAAGGTTGAAGACCTGGCACGGAGAGCCGGCATGAGCGTGTCGGCTTTCCATAACCATTTCCGGTCCATGACGGCCATGAGCCCGCTGCAGTTCCAGAAAAAGATCCGCCTGAGTGAGGCCCGTCGGCTGATGCTGGCCGACCATCTGGACGCGTCCCGTGCAGCCTTTGAAGTGGGCTATGAAAGTCCTTCCCAGTTCAGCCGCGAATACAGCCGCCTGTTTGGAATGCCGCCGGTCAGGGATATCAAACGGCTGGTCCAGGACGCGTCGGGCGCCGCCTGAAGCAGCTTCCGGCACATTCTGAAAAACGTTTGTAAAAACACCTATTGGGGATTGGTGGCGCGCGGTTTTTGGTATAGCTTTACCCTAGATCACAATAACAAGAGTAGAGCGCGTGCCAAGATCCCCGAGTCCGTCCGCTGATAGCCTGCACAGCCGCCTTTCCATCGTTCACTGGGTCATCGTAAGCCTGTCACTGGTGCTCACCCTGGGCGCCTGGTACATCGCCTCTTCTTTCGCCGAGCAGAAGGCACAGGAACAGTTCGAGCATGAAGTGGAGAGGCTCAACGAGCTGGTCCGGGACCGGATGAATAACTATATCTTCGCCCTGATTTCAGGTGTCGGCGCCATAAAATCGAATGGCGGTGACATGACGCGTCCGCAATGGCGAATTTTCAGCGAGTCGCTGGCCATGCCTGAGCGTCTGCCCGGCATCAATGGCATCGGAGTGATCTATCGGGTGCCACCATCCCGAATCCCTGAATTCCTTATGGAGCAACGGGCCATCTATCCCGAGTTCCGGATTCACCCCCAACATGAGCGCAATGATTTCTGGCCCATCACCTACATTGAGCCGGAGAACTCCAATCAGGCGGCCATTGGCCTGGATATGGCTCACGAAACCAATCGCTACACGGCGGCGGTCCGGGCCATGGAGACTGGACAGTCACAGATTACCGGCCCGATCATCCTGGTCCAGGATTCCAACCGCACTCCCGGCTTTCTGATGTACCAGCCGTTCTACGAGACGGCGGAGCCGCCCCGTACCCCGGAAGAACGGGAGTCGTCGTTTATCGGGCTGGTCTATGCGCCTTTCATCATGTCGAAGCTGATGGAAGGGACACTGGCCAGCGTCAACCGCCTGGTCCGGCTTAGGGTCACCGACCAGGGCCAGCCTCTTTACGACGAATTGAGCGATGCCAACACCCAGGGCTATACGCCGGACTTTGAAACCCGCTACAGCCTGGACCTGTTCGGGCGCCAGTGGGACTTCCAGGTTCAGACCACGGAACGTTTCGGTGCGTTTAATAACAGCCTTCAGCCCAACATTATCCTAATCGGCGGCCTGATCATCGATGCGCTGATCATTGCCGTATTTTTCCTGCTGACACGCTCCAAGGCCCGGGCGGAGCGTCTTGCACAAAGCCGCACACAGGACCTCAGGGAGAACCTGGAATTCATTGAAAACCTGACCAACAACCTGCCATTCGTTATCTCGGTCTGGGATGCCGACTTCAATAACCGTTTCATGAACAATCAGGTCGGGGAGTGGTTCGCCCTGACACCGGAGGAAGCCTTTGGCAGGCCCGCCCGGGATATATTTCCAGATGACGATGATCAGTCCCTGTTGAGCTTGATGCAGGCAGCACGTGACGGGCAGACCGTGCGGGAGGAGCGGGTTCTGGTCAGCCCGGAGAAAGGCGAGAGGAGCGTCTCGATGGCCTTTGTGCCCATTCGGGTTTCCGGCGGTCCGGGCGTACTTCTGATCCTGACCGATACGACCGAGACCCGGGATCGGGAGCGGCAACTGGCCCGGCTCAACGATTACCTGCAGGAAGCAACACGGGAAGCGCAGGTGGCCGCAGAGGCTAAGGTCCAGTTCCTGGCCAATATGAGCCATGAGATCCGTACCCCAATGAATGCCGTGATCGGCATGCTGGTGCTGTTGAAGGACACCCCGCTGGACGACCACGCCAAACGCATGGCCGACAAGGCCTACAATGCGGCCGAAGGGTTATTGCAGTTGCTCAACAACATCCTGGACATCTCAAGGCTGGAAACGGGCCGCACCGAACTGAATCCGACAGAATTCGCCACTCAGGAACTGCTCACCCGGTCTGTAGACCTGTTTGCACCTGCCTGCGCCACAAAGCAGATCGCTCTGGAGGTGTCGGTATCTGCGGATGTGCCCATGGCCGTGGAAGCCGATCTCCTGCGGATTTGCCAGGTCCTGACCAACCTCACCGGCAACGCGGTCAAGTTCACGGAAAAGGGCCGTGTGCTGGTCTCCCTGGCAGTCAAGCAGGGTGTCGCCAATCAGGCCTGGCTGATGCTCACGGTGGAGGATACCGGCATCGGGATTCCGGAAGCGAAGCTCGATCACGTCTTCGAAACCTTCAACCAGGGGGATGGTTCCACAACCCGCAAATACGGTGGGAGCGGTCTGGGCCTGTCCATCTGCCGAAAGCTGGTGGAGCTGATGGGCGGGCAACTGGCGGTTGAAAGCCGGGAAGCCAGGGGGTCTCGGTTCAGTGCAAGCCTGCCGGTCACAGTGACCGACTCCCGGACGATTGGCACGGTCGCACACTGGCCTGCTGCAACCGTGATCTGTATCGAGGGCGGGCTGAGGGAAAACGTCCTTGAGCCGCTTCAATCGGCCTGGAATCTCCAGATTGAGCAGTCTGCGGGCTGCAGGGACGCCATCCGTCAGTTCCTGGACAGAGCACAGAACGATCCAGACTGTTGGTTAATCGCCGATCTGCACCAATGTGGTGATGCCGATGAGGTTGGCGAATTGGCGGCAAGGGTTCTGTCCCTGCCGCCGGAAACCCGTAACCGGATTATTCATATCGATAGCACTGGCTACCGGCCAGTGGCCGGAACTGAACTCCAGGCCCTCGCCGGGCAGGTTGTTCAGCCCCCGGTTGACGCTTTCAAACTGCTCGACGCCATGCAGCCATACTCAGAGCCGGCAGAAGCTGTTGACCAGGCCACTGTGAATGAGCCGGACGCATTGTTTACCGGGGTCAGAGCTCTGGTCGTGGACGACGTGGAACTGAACGGTGAAGTGGCCGAACTTTACTTCTCCATGTTCGGTGTGGAGTGTGGGACGGCTCAGACCGGCGCGGCCGCTGTCGCGTACGTGAAGGCGCAAGCCCCGGATCTCATCCTGATGGATCTTCATCTCGAGGGTGAAACCGGCCATGATATAACGCGGGAGATTCGGGCACTGGAGCTTTCAAAACAGCCAGTTATCGTAGGTTTCTCAGCCTCTATAACAACAGAGGACAGGGAAGGAGCCATGGCCGCCGGCATGGAAGACTATATTACCAAGCCGTTGTTGCCTGAAGCGCTTGAGCGTGTACTCAGCCGTTTCTTCACTGTTAGCGACCAGCCGGCCCGGAATGCGCCCCTCGCAAAATCCACGAACGATCTTTCAACCTGCCTGCCGTTCATGGATTTTTCCTCCCGGTCAGCGATACACCTTCTGGACGAGCGCCAGCGGATTCGCGTTCTCGGCCTGTATGCAGAGAACACGGAATCAACGTGCCAGGTTCTGGAGCAGGCATACCGCGATTCGGACCTGCAACAGGTCCGCATGGCGGCACACCGACTCAAGGGCGGCGCGTGGAACAGCGGCGATTCCGTCGTCGGCGAACTGGCCGCGCGTATTGAAGGAAGTGCTACTCTGGAAGAGGTGGCGGATGACCTTGGCGAGTTACTGGCCACGGCAAGGGCCCATGCCACAGACATCCGACAGACTCTGGCCAGCGTACCAGAGGAGGAGGAAACCCCGCTGGCCGCTGAAGAGATGGAGCAATTGCTTTCAGACGTGTGCGCCCGTCTAGAGAGCAACCGCTTTGTGAACGCGGAGCAGGTTTCCCATGTGGAGAGTTATCTGCGCCGCACCGACGGCGATGTAGCCGCCGTGAATTTCAGGTCTGCCATGGATCGGTTTGACTTCAAACGATCGGCAGAGATTCTAAGGGAAGCCCATCATGCCGGATAGTAAGATCAACCAGGCGACGATCATGCTCGTTGAGGATGAGCCCACATCCATCGCCTTGCTTGCTGAAATTCTTCATGATCACTTTGAGCTGGTCGTCGCCCGCTGTCTGGAAGAAGCCATGGCTCAATTTTCACCACAAGTGGATATTGTTGTCCTGGACCTGAATCTGCCGGATGGCAGCGGTATCGAATTTGTACAGTGGCTACAGGACGAGCAGGCGATTGAACAGCCCCCGGTGGTTGTGGTGTCTGCCCAGGCGAATAATGACAGCGTCGTGTCGGCATTCGAACACGGTGCCATGGATTATGTGGTCAAACCCATCCATCCGGTGATTCTGCTGTCAAAGCTCAAAACCATGCTCGATCTCAAGTACAAAACCGAATTGCTGAAGTCCCAGGCGATCATTGACGGCCTGACGGGCATTGCCAACCGAGCGCATTTTGAACAGCAGTTCGAGCAGGAGTTCCGACGGGCCTGCCGTATGTCCCATCCCCTGGGGCTGGCACTGATTGACCTCGATAACTTCAAGACCATCAATGACAGCGGTGGCCACCTGAAGGGGGATCGTTGCCTCAAGGCACTGGCTGACTGTCTGAAGGAATGTTTCTGCCGGGCCGGGGACTCCATTTACCGGATTGGTGGTGATGAATTTGCGGTGCTGTTAGCTGGCGCCCGGCTTGAACAGACTGTCCGGGCCGCCAGCCGCTTTTACCGGATGCTCGGGCAGAGGGCAGGAGCCGCTCCAGGCGAGCCGGCTTTTACTGTCTCAATTGGCTGTGCCAGCCTGGTCCCACAAGTTGATCAACCTCGTGATGCGCTGTTCAAAATGGCCGATGAGGCGCTTTATGAAGCCAAAGAGGTCGGGGGGAGGAACTGTGTCAGACCTGAACTATGACAAGGCTCAGGGCGGAAGTCTTCCGACCTCCCTCCGACCCAGGGTCATGATTGTTGATGATGAGCCCTCCAACATCCGCATTCTGGCTGACGCCCTGCAGCTGGATTACGAACTGATCATTGCCAACAATTCCTTCGAGGCGCTGCGCATATTGCAGAACGGCGACGTGCCACATCTCATCCTGCTCGACATCATGATGCCGGGCATGGACGGATACAGCCTGTGCCGGAAAATCAAGAGTTCGCCGGGGCTGCGCAACGTTCCGGTGATATTCCTGACCGCCCTCACCGATACGGAATCCGAAGAAAAGGGCTTTGATGCCGGCGCCGTCGACTACATTGGCAAACCCATACGGCTGTCGACCGTGCGCGCCCGTGTGCGAACCCATATTTCGCTCCGGGGCATGCTTGATCACCTGTTCGAGCTTAACCAGGAGTTGTGTGAACGTATCCGTGAGACGGTGAAACTCAACGGCGATCTCCATGAGCGCGACCAGCGTCTTGGAGAGGCCAATGCGGACCGGAACCTGTTTGAAAGCGTCTTTACCGCGACCTCCGAAGGTATCTGTGTGCTGAACGCGGCCGGTGAAGTGCTTACTGTTAACCCGTCGTTCGAGCGGATAACAGGCTTCGCCCATTCCGACGTTGTCGGTCGGTGCCACACCGTGCTGGACGTGTTCGGCCTGGATAACACAATGAAAGAGGCCATCTGGCAAGCGGTCCAGACATCCGGCCACTGGACCGGTGAGATCTATAACCGGCGGAAGTCCGGCGAAGTCTACCCGGAGCTCAGAACCATCCGTTGTGTGCGCGCAGATAGTGAATCGCCGCCCTATTACGTCACCATTTTTACCGATATCTCCAATATCAAGGAGACAGAGCAAAGGCTGGAAGAGCTCACCTGGCGCGACCCCATCACCGGCCTGCCCAACCGGGCCCTGTTCCTGGATCAGTTGGGTGCGGTTCTGAAGTACTGTCACAGCAGCCGGATTACCTCTGCTGCCATTGTGCTCGACATGAAGGGGTTTCGCTCCATTAATGACAGCTATGGCTACAAGGTGGGTGACATGACCATCCGTGAAATCGCCAGGCGCCTGGAAGATACCGTGGGCGAGGATGACACAGTCGCCAGACTCGGCGGGGACGAGTTTGCCATATTGCTGGCACCCACTCGCTGGGATGCCCGGGAGGCCTACGCCCAGGCACAGATCCTGGCGGAACGGGTGCTCTGCGCGTTCAGCACACCGCTGGACTTGCCGGATTCCGGCCGACTGCCGCTGGATATGACGCTGGGCGTTGTGCTGTTGCCCAGCGATCAGTCTGTTACGGCATCGCAGGTGCTACAGCAGGCCGAAACCGCCCATCACATCGGCAAACGCAGCAACCAGCCAATCACCTTCTTCAGTGATTCGATGAGCGAACGGGCGGCAACCCACGTCAAACGTGTCTCGGAACTTGTGGAAGGGCTGGAGAGGGGAGAACTGATCCTTTTCGGCCAACCCCAGTATGCACCGAACAAGACTCTGTGCGGGCTGGAAATTCTTGCACGCTGGCAGCATCCGGAGGAGGGCATTCTGGGCCCGGCTGCGTTCATTCCGGTTGCCGAAGAGTCCGGTCTGATCGTTCGTGTTGAGCGCGCCATTATCGAAAAAACGCTGGAATATCTGCCGGCTTTTCGCAAACGGCATCCCCATGTCCGCCTATCCGTCAATATTTCAGCCAAGCACTTTGCCGAGCCGGACTTCGTGCAGGTTTTGCTGGAAATGATCAACCAGTCGGAATGCGAGGCCAGCGACCTGATCCTGGAACTGACCGAAAGCGCCATGGTACACGACATCGGATTGGTAGCGGAAAAGATGAACAGCCTCCGGTCTGCCGGCTGTGAGTTTTCACTGGACGATTTCGGTACCGGTTATTCGTCGTTGTCCTATCTCCGTCAATTGCCGTTCTCGGAGATCAAGATCGACCGCAGCTTTGTGATGGATGCGCCGGAGGGTGGCACATCAGCTGACATCGTGGAAATGATCGTAAAACTCGGTGAAACCCTGAAAACCCGTGTGGTGGCGGAAGGCGTTGAGAACCGGGAACACGTCCGTTTTTTTGATGACCGTTATCCCAATGTGAATCTGCAGGGTTACTATTTCGCAAAGCCGGAGCCAGTGGGGCACTGGCTCTCGGAGCCTTCAGGATTCAGTCTAGCCTGATCAGGCTGCTAACCTTGAAGCGCTGTGTTCAACCCGGGTGTTAAAACAACCCACAAAGCGAAGATCAATCCTTCGGCGATTAACCGCGGTTGTCTTCAGACTCGACCACCAGGCCGCGAATAACCAATTGGCCACTGTAAGGGGCCTTTTCGGCGTCCTGGTGCTTGTCTTCGTCGTTCAACACCTCGCCGCGGCTGACAATGTGGCCGCTATATGGCGCCGGCTGAGCCTCTTCAATATTCAGCTTATCGGATGCCCGGTCTGCCTGAGAGGCCTGCGCGGGAAGGGTGGCGATGGCGAAGATGGAAGCGAAGGCTGCAAGTGCAAGTTTGCGCATAACTGATTCTCCAGAGTTTGATTGATTAACGCTCATATCGCGTCGCCAGAGGACCCGATATCAGATGGCAATCAGTATGCCGCCGGAGCAGTGTGGTGAATAATTCCAATCCTGTATGCGCAATATCAGTTTCAGTGATATATTGGTCTGGCTATGTAGTTTGCTTAAGACTTACTCATTTTCCTCTTTGTTTTTGCAGATTCCTATTTTATTCGTCAAAACAAGGTGCTGAAGTTCTGACAATCTGAGTAAAAGGTTCAAAAATTTTAAACCTGTCGTGAGCTCGTAGCCGTAAAACTACGTATACATAAATAAATATGATGTGTATTCAGAAGCTCTGAGAAAAATCAGCCGGAAAACCCAGCCCATGAAGACCCAGGAACTGCAACTTCTTTATATCTTCGATGCCATCATGACGGAGCGTTCCGTCACACGCGCTGCCGAGCGCCTGTCTATGACACAGCCAGCGGTCTCCAACGCGATCTCAAGGATGCGACAACAGTGGAATGACCCCCTGTTTATCCGAAAGGGGCGCAACATCGAGCCCACGTCCTATGCCCTGAGCCTTTGGCATCAGATCAGCGACCCCATGTTCGAGCTCACCAATGCCTTGAGCGCCACTCAGTTTGACCCGGGCTCATCCAGGCGGAAGTTCAGAGTTGCTGTTACCGATATCATCGTTGACATGATCTGGCGACCACTAATCAGAATGCTCGAAACCGAGGCGCCCGGCGTGGATGTGCACGCGGTTCCGTACACACCGGAGGGCAGTTACGTGGATCTCAGGGAAGCGCACGTGGATCTTGCGGTCGGGGTCCTGAACCAGCACGACTACAGCCTGCGCAGCACCTGGCTCTTCGATAGTGGTTACAGGCTGGCCATGCGCAAAGACCACCCGCTGGCCGGACAGGCATTCACCATGGAGAAGTTTCTCGAAGCCCGGCATCTGCTGGTCACCATGTCCGGGGACGCCCATGGCGCGGTTGACAGTTATCTGGACCAGAAGGGGCTGAGCCGTCGGGTCGCCACCACGGTTAACCATTTCTCGACCGTGCCGCAGATACTGGCGGAAACAAACCTGATCGCAACCGTACCGGAAATGGTCGGCCAGGACCCGGGATTTGTAGACCAGCTATGGATGGAGCCGCTGCCTTTCGAAGCGGACCCCATCAGCCTTTATCTGATATGGCATACCCGGCATGACCGGGACCCCGGCGTGGCCTGGCTAAGAGGGCACCTGGAACAACTGCTTCGGCAGCGCTGGCAGGTGATCATGAACGAAGCGCCGGACCAGAGCCGGAACCGCTCCCTCTAACCGCCAGTGCTTTCAAGAGTAAAGGTTTCTGAAAACCGGTGACGGGCTTCCTGGCCACGCTCCATCTGCTCGGTAAGCTCCCTCTGACTGTCTGAAAGAGCCTGCAGTTCATTAATGGTCTGGCGCATGGACGGCAGAGCATCACGGCGAAACGCATTGATGTCCTCCCAGGCAGCCAGGGAGTTGGCAAATGTCTGTTTCAGCTTTTCCAGATCCAGCGAGGCGCCAGCCGCCTGTTTATGAATCTCTACTCCCTGTTTGTTCAGCCGCTCGGACGTTTCCAGCAACAAGTCGGAGGCGGTGTCGTTGGCGGCCTGCAGGGCTTCCAGTTGTTTCTTCTGACGGGCAAGCCCCATGGCAATGGTGGAGGCAACCGACAGCGCTTCGATCGTGACATCAAGGGCGCGCTTGATGCCCCGGATCAGCTCCTTGTTGTTGCTGATGAGCAGATCGGCGGACTGAACTCCCTGCTGGTTAACGGCCAGGCGTTGCTGCAAATCCATGATGCGCTGGCGAAGGGCGAACAGGATCTCTTCCTCCAGAAACTTCACCTTTTCAGCATCGGATTCGTTCTGGATCTGTTTCACGACCTCAGCGTCGAGCAGCTCACCAAACGCAATGTAGTCCTCGAGTTCGAAGGTGAGCGCCCTCATGCGGTCCCGGTCCACCGCCAGGGCCTTGTTGTCTTCGGACAACTGCTGCATGCCGAGGCGCAGGGCATTGGCGATATCGGCAATAACGGCACTGACATCCTGGTATCTGGATGCCCAGCGCGAAATCGGCGTGCCCACAAATGGCAGTTTGGAGAGTATCCGCCGGACAAACCCCATCGAGAAGTCCACGTTATTGGGGTTTACTTCACGAACTTTGCCCTGGAGGGCCAGCAACTGCTGATCGACTTCACTGCCATCTTCGGCCGCCTGGGCCAGTTCATGGATGGGCTTCTTGAGAAGGGCGCTGGTCTCGGACAGTTTATGCTCGACCTCACGGCCAAGGGTTTCCACTTCGGAAACCATCTCCCGCCGCTCTTCCAGCTCACGGGGGCCAATCACCGCCAACTGCTGGACAACGCTTGCGGCCTTCGCATGGAGTTCCGGCAAGCGTTCAGGTGTCGGAGTGAAGGATGTTGTGTCTACCGATGCGTCGCTCTGATTCATGCGTTCCGTGCCATTCATATCCATTCATTCCAGTTGTGTTTTGGGCTCAGTTTAATTAGTGTAAATTATCACTAAACGCTATAGGGAACTAGCGCTGCTGGACAGGATTCATGCTATGGACTGCGAACTCACGCCTCATGCCGCATTCGCGGTTGCCTCAGGCCATCACGTCAGATTTGAAGTCCGCATTTTCTGAGACGATGTTTCCATGCCAGAGGCATTAACAGATCCACCACATTCAACGAGTCAGGCCGGCACTCTGGAAACCGTTTGACGGCACCAGGTGCGTTTAAATCAGGAAAAATCAGGTATGGAAGCGTTTTTTGCCAGTGCTTTCGGGTTTCCCACTGTGATCTGGACGGCATTACTGCTGTTCTGTCTGATGTTCTGGGGCGTTTCGATCATTGGCTTGCTGGATTTCGATACCCCCGAAATGGATCCGGAACTGCCTGACGGCGGCCTTGAGGGAATCGCCGGCCTACTGTCGTCGCTAGGGCTTGGGGGCGTTCCCCTGTCTGTCGCCTTAACGTCGGTGAGTCTTTGCGGATGGCTGATCAGCTATTTTTCAGCGCTCTGGCTCCTGGGGCCCGACTCAGACGGCTGGTTTTCGCTGGTGGTCTCAATCGTCATTCTTCTGGGCTCCGCACTGGCTGCCCTGAAGCCTGCAGCATGGCTCATTAGCCCACTCAAACCCCTGTTCAAAAGCACAAAGGCCTCCAACAGCGACGTGCTGGGTAAAACCGCCACCGTTATTTATACCGTTTCCCCGAACGAGGGTGTGGTTGACTGCATGGTCAATGGCGCCCACCTCCGCCTCGAAGCCCGAAGCTCCACGGAGATGAAACCGGGAGAGAAAGCCGTGGTCATCAGATACCACAAACAGGATTCGGTTTATCAGGTTGTCCCTGAAGCCGATTTTATGACGGGACTCACCCGCTAAACCAAGGAAAGAGGTAACGCTCTATGCTAGATATTATTTTCCCCGTACTGATGGTCGTGGCGGTGATTTTCGTCGTCATCATGGGCATCCTCGGGCTGTTTCAGGCGTTCTACAAGAAAGTGGATCAGGGTGAAGCGCTCATTGTGAACAACATGAGCAAGGTGCCCAGCGTCCATTTCACCGGCGCCATGGTCCTGCCCGTTATTCATCGTGCCGAGAAGATGCGCATAAGCGTGATTCCCCTGCAGATTGACCGTCGGGGGAAAAACGGGCTGATCTGTCAGGACAACTACCGGGCCGACATCTCCATCGGCCTGTACCTCCGCGTTAACGAGACCGCGGAAGACGTTCTCAAGGTGGCCAAATCGGTCGGCGTTACCCGCGCCAGTGACAAAGAAGCGGTAGATGAACTGTTCAACGCGAAGTTCTCCGAAGCCCTGAAAACCGTGGGTAAACAGTTCAATTTCGTCGAACTGTTCGAAAAGCGTCAGGAATTCCGGGAAGCGATCGTCAAACTGATCGGGGCTGACCTGAATGGTTATGTCCTTGAAGACGTCGCCATCGATTACCTGGAGCAGACGCCGGTTTCCGAGCTGGATCCCAACAACGTCATGGACAGTGACGGTATCCGCCGGATCAAGGAAATCACCGAGGAAAACCGGGTCAAGACCAACATTCTTGAGCGCGACGCCGAAGTCGCCATTGAAGAGCGCAACACCGCTGCCTTTGAGCAGCAGGAAGCGCTTCGTAAAACCCAGGCCGAGACCAAAGCGCGCACCGATCGTGAGATTGCAGAGCTGACCTCGAAAGAACTGGCGCTGCAGAACACCGCTCACGAAAAGCAGCGTTCCGAATCCGAGATCGCCAAGGAAGAAGCCCAGAAAGCCATCGATATCGCGACCGAAGAGCGTATGCGGGAGCAGGAACTGGCCGCTAAAGCCCGCGAGAAAGCGGTTGCTGTTGAGGAAGTGGCCATCCAGTCCGCGACCGAGCTTGAGCACATCAACCGGGAACGTCGGGTTGAAGAGCAGCGCATCGAGAAAGACAAGGTTCTGGAGGTCAAGCAGAAGGAAATTGCAGATATCCAGGCCGAACGTATCCAGGTGGAATCCCGCGTAGCCGAAGAGGAAGAAGCCATCCTCACCATGCGCAATAAAGAGGAAGCCGAGCGGAACAAGGAAACCGTGGTCATTGGCGCCCGGGCCAAGGCCGAACAGGTTGCCATTGAGAAGATTGAAAGCGCCAAGGCCGAGCAGGAATCCGCCAAACTGCGTAAGGCTGCCATGGTCGAGCTGGCCGAAGGCGAAAAAGCGAAAGCGGCCGCGCCGGGTCTGGCTGAAGCCCAGGTGCGCGAAGCCGATGCGTTGGCTTCACGGGTTGTTGCCGAAGCAGAAGCCCATGCCCGCACTGAAGCGGCGAAAGCTGAGCGTCTGGAAGGCGAGACACGGGCACAGAACGAAGAAGATATGCTGCTTGCCCAGGCCAAGGGTGAGGAAGAACTGGGCAATGCCAAGGCCAGTGCGGCTCTGAAGATGGCCGAAGCGGAAGCCGAGGGCATTACCAAGAAAGCCAAAGCCTACGAGCAGATGGACGAATCCAGCCGCGAGTTCGAGGTTATGAACCGCAATCTGGACATTCACCGGGACGAGACCATGTCGCGCATTGACGCAAACGTGACCATCGCCGAGGCGCAGGCCAAAGCCATGGGCGAAGCGCTGGCCAATGCCAAGATGGAGTTCATCGGTGGTGATGGCGATGTCTTCAACAAGGTTGCCCAGGGCATCGGTTACGGACGTGCTGCCGATCACTTCATGAAAAATGCCTCCAGCATGACTCCGTTTGTCAGTTCCATCATGGAAAAGATCATGGGTGCCAGTGCCGGCAGACTGAAGTCGGACAACGCTCCGACGGATACCGCAGACTAACACCGATTACCGACGGGGCAGGGCGTCCCGTCGGTTTCCGCTCGTTTTCTACAAGGATTGTCTCCCCATGGCAGAAACACTTTCTACGGAAGCCATCATCCGGGAAGGCGGCACGTTTGCGACACTGAAAAAGCGCCTGACGGATCATGTCGGCTCTTTGCGCAACACCGTTAAGTCACTCAACGAAGAGAGGGAAGCCAAGTTTGGCGCCTCCAGCATGGATGTGCTGGGCCGGGTCCGGGTCAGAACGCCGCATAATTGCGTGGCCCGGGATGTCGTCCGCCTGGGGGATTTCCTGCTGTTTGGCTTCAATGTGGAGCATGGCCTGAAGCAGACGGTTGATCTGACCGAAGTGTTCAGCCTCTATCGCCTGGAGGAAGACGAGGGGAACTGGGAAATCACCCAGTCAGAGATGACCGGGTCGTTCCTGGACGATGAAAAATTCCGCACCGATTTCGCCTCCCTGTACCGCTTCCACAAGGAGGCGCGCCTGATTCAGCTCCTGGCCAGCGACGCCCGCCTTCTGATGGTGTTTCAGGTCGGCGACCGGGGCGATCATGTCAAAGTGTTCCGCTGGTCCCTGAACAACGATGGTTCGGTTCGAGCCTATATCGATGACCGGGGTGCAGACGATTTCCGGTTGCCGGAACGCTTTGACTTCGAATGGACCCAACTGAATCGTGAACACATGGTGCAGGGCGTTTCGCCCCATTACTCCATCGACGATCAGTTGTTCGTCGATAACACCGGCGGTGCCATCACCTTCAAGGTGGAAAACAACACCAGTTCCGGGGAGGGGATTTTTGAAGACCCCCTGGAGGTCACCAGTCAGTCACTGAGTGACGGTGTCTTTGAATACGCAAAACGCGGTGAGATTTACCTCATCCGGGTGAAACCCTACGGTGAGGACCTGACCCGCTATTACATCTTCAACCCTGCCGAGAAGACACTGCATCGGCAGGATGCACTGGCCGGCTCAGTCCGGACATTGCCGGAAAACCACGGGCTGGTTTTCCCGGGCGGCATCTACCTGTACGACGACGAACTCAAGACCGTTGATGTGCCTGAGGGGCTGCGCTTCAAGCGCATGGTCGAGGCGCCCAACGGCGAGGATGTGCTGATTGTATTTTATGCGCCGGAGTCCGGTGCTGTTGCCCTGGTACGCTATAACCTGATCAACCGCACCACCGCGCCCCCGATTACCGGCCACGGCTATGCGCTGTTTGAAGGCGGTGTATTGGCGGTATTCACGGCCACTGACAAGCAGTCACAGGTTCACCCCGTTCAGTTGTGGAAGACGCCCTTCGAGTCGCAATCCTTTTACGCGGACAAGACCTCGTCCGACGATTCAGACATGGGCCGCATTGGTAACCCCGAGCTGGTCAGCGGTATCGCGGATCTGTACGGCGTGGTCAAGCTTGCCGATCTCGAGGAGGCGGGCCTGCGCCATTTCAACACGTTGATAAAACGCGTTGATAAACTGCTGGACCAGCGTTTCTGGCTCCATGAAGACCATTTCCAGTCCATCAACAAAGCATTGCACAGCGTTCGTTCCACCGCGGAGTTGATGGTGGATGAATACGAAAAGGTCGAATCCGTTCGAGCCCAGTCCAACCAGGCGCTGAACGACGCGGATAAAGCCCTGTCGGTACTGATTCAGGAAACCCGCCCGGAGTCATGGCGGGAACCGCACCAGTTTGTGGCTCATCTGAAAAAACTCCGGGATCACCGCGGTTTGATCCGGTCACTCACCGAACGCCGCTATATTGATCGCCCCCGCCTCGAATCCCTGGACAGGAAGGCGGCGGAGGCCGTTGATAAGCTCGCGGAACGCACGCTGGACTTTCTGTCCAAGCCCGAAGCACTGGCCCGCTATACCCAGCAGGTGGACGCCCTCAGAAAACAGGTTGAAGACTCCGAGGACCGCAAGGAACTCCAGCGCCTGGTTGACGACTATCAGGAGATTACCGACGGCCTGGATTTTGTTCAGGAACTGCTGTCATCGCTGACCTCCGACGACACCGAACAGCAGGCCACCATTGCCGACAACCTTTCGACGCTCTACGCCCGGGTCAACCAGGACCGTTCACGGGCGGAGATCAAGCTCAATGAGTGCGGGCTTGAGGAGGCCAAGCTCCAGTTTGCCTCCAAGCTGCGGCTTTATGAACAGAGCCTGGCCAACGGTGTCCACTCCGTTGATACACCGGATGATTGTGACGGCTTACTGGCCCGGATGCTGAACCAGTTGCAGGAAATCGAAAGCCAGTTTGGCGAATTCGATGAATTTCTCAGTGCCTTGATCGAGCAGCGGGAGACCACCCAGGAAACCATCGAGGCCCGTCGCCAGCAGTTGGCCCAGGAGCGCCAGCGCAAGGCCGCTTCACTGAAAGAAGCGGGGCAGAGGATCCTCAACAACCTGACCAAGCGTTCGGACCAGTTCGACGACGTGGCGGAAGTCCATGCCTTCTTCGCCAGCGATGCCATGGTTGCCAAGGTCCGGGATCTCGCTGCCCGGCTCAAGGAGCTGGATGCGCCGCTTGACGCGGACGATCTGGCGTCACAACTCAAAGCCGCCCAGGACAACGCACAGCGAGCTGTTCGTGACCGCGCAGACATCTATGAAGAGGGCGGGGCGATCATCAGGTTGGGCCCCAAACACCGGTTCTCGGTGAACCGGCAGGAACCCGCCGTCACATTGATCCCGGACACCGAAGGACTGAAACTGCATATCTCCGGCACCCAGTTCTATGAAACCGTCAGGGATGACCGGCTGGCCGGTCTGGACGACTGCTGGGGCCTGCATACGCCGGCCGAAGCCCCCGATGTGTACAAGGCGGAATACCTCGCGCATCGATTCATGGACGCGGTAGAGAAGGGCGATGCCCAGGTTCCCGAGTGGAGCGACCCGAAGGCCGTGGAAAAGGCCGTCAAACAGTTTGCGGGGCCCCGCTACCGGGACGGCTACGAGAAGGGGATTCACGACCACGATGCCGCCAGAATTCTGCACAAGCTCGCACCGGCAAAAGCCGAAGCCGGGCTACTGCGTTTTGCGCCCCTGGTCCGCTCCGTGGCCATACTGTTCTGGAGTTTTCAGTCGTCCGGTTACCACCAGCGCCTGCAGGCCGAAAGCACCAGTGCCGGGGTGCTGCAGAAACTCATGCGCTCCGGCGATCTGTTGCACCAGATTCAGCAGGCGGTTAAAGGCGACATCAAGGCTTTCTGCGAGCGCTATGAGCTGGGCTTTGAGGACTGGATTCAGGAACAGGCGGCCGATTATCTGTGTCGTGCGCTTGCCGAAGCCCCCAACACCTTCGAGGTATCGGCGGTCGGCAACGATCTGAAAGCCCGTTTCACCGAATACCTGCGCATCGAACAGCAGACCAAGGTGTTTGATGAGGTTGTCGCGGAGGCCACGGACGATCCCAAACGGTTCTGGCAAACGGTGCTGCACTGGGTGACGGCGCTTGCGCGGCAGGACGACCATCCCCTGAGCGAGCATTTCTGTCCTGAGGCCGCGATCCTGCTGATCGCTGAACAGCGGCCATCCATCGGCCGGTTTGTGCCTCGCCAGGCCCAGCTCACGTTTGAAATCGACGGTCTGCTGGGCCGCCACGAACGGCTGGAAAACCAGAGCCTGGCTCTGGCCCTGGATGAGTTCGAAACCCGGTTGCGCCGTCATATCAATGAGCGACTGCCTCGCTGGGAAACCCTGCAAAAAATCCGTCACCAGGTGCTGAGCGAGCAACAGGACCGGCTGCGCGTCGAGGAATTCACCGCCAAACCGCTGACATCCTTTGTGCGCAACAAGCTGATCTCCGAGGTTTATCTGCCTCTGGTGGGCGACAACCTGGCCAAGCAGATGGGGACAGTGGGCGATGATCGCCGCACCGACCTGATGGGGCTTCTGATCATGATCTCGCCACCGGGTTACGGCAAAACCACCCTGATGGAATACGTTGCGAGCCGGTTGGGCCTCATTTTCATGAAGATCAATTGCCCGTCCCTGGGCCATGAGGTTAAATCCCTGGACCCCGAGCGGGCGCCCAATTCCGCGGCCAGAACTGAGCTGACCAAGCTCAACCTGGCGTTCGAGATGGGCAACAACGTCATGCTGTATCTTGATGATATCCAGCACACCCATCCGGAATTCCTGCAGAAGTTCATCTCGCTGTGTGACGGAACCCGGCGTATCGAAGGGGTCTGGAACGGCAAGACCAAGACCTACGACATGCGCGGCAAACGGTTTGCCATCTGCATGGGCGGCAACCCGTACACGGAATCGGGTGAAACCTTCCAGATCCCGGATATGCTGGCCAACCGGGCCGATGTCCGGAATCTGGGCGACCAGCTCAGCGGCATGGACGATGTCTTTGCGCTGTCCTACCTGGAAAACGCCATGAGCTCCAACGCGGTCACGGCTCCCCTGGCGTCCCGCGGGATGGACGACTTCTACCGGTTTGCCGAAATGGCCGCCGGCAACGAGGTGAACGCAGCGGATTTTGATCATGACTACAGCGCGGCTGAGCGTGAGGAAATTGTGGCGGTCCTCAAGCGGCTGCTGCGGGTAAGGGACGTGGTGCTCTCGGTGAATCAGACCTACATCGCCTCCAGCGGCCAGGACGACGCCTACCGGACAGAGCCGCCGTTCAAGCTCCAGGGCAGTTATCGGAACATGAACAAACTGGCGGAGAAAGTCTCACCGGTCATGTCTGAGGCTGAACTCGAGCAGTTGATTGATGATCACTACCAGGGCGAGGCCCAGCTTCTGACACAGGGCGCTGAAGAAAACCTCCTCAAACTCAGGGAGCTTCGGGGCGTTCTGACGGACACCGAACGTGAGCGCTGGGATTCCATCAAAGCCAGCTATCGGGCCAAGGTCATGGCCGGCGGCGATGGCGATTCGGGCGAGAAGGTGGTTCAGCAACTCGTCGGGATCGGCGATCACCTCAAGGTGTTGAGTGCAGCCGTTGCCACGGCATCCAGCAAAGATCACTCGCAAAACGACTGGGAGCCATTGATTGCCGGCCTTCAGCAGGCGATCGGATCAATGACGGTTGCACCGGAGATTACCTACACAGGGCCGGACGGCATGAAAGAAGCCTTGCTGTCTCTGGCGGATGTTTACAGTGAGTCAATTACACCGCTGGTCAGGGTGCTACGCAGCAAAACCACACTTGAGCTGAAGTCCTACCGGATGCTGGAGGAAATGAACCAGCAGTTGGCCGACATGGAAGAGGCGTTGAGAAACCGCGCTGAAGCGCTCTTCAAATAGCACCAAAGCAGGTCGCCACACACCTCCGGGGAATGGGGGCGTGTGGCTCCCCATCATTTTCAGTGATAACAAAGATACCGAAAAAGAATTATTCAGCCTCGCCAAAATTTCCAATAATCCTCACTGGATGTCGCAGGTTGCGGCAACAGCAAGGGCTTCGCTAAACCACAATTGACCCGACTCGCTTGCTCAATAATCCGCATATCCTGGAGTAGGGAGGGGGGAATGAACGGCAAAACGAACGGCCCATCGGTGGTTTCCAGTTCAAAGCCTGCTGCAAACACCGGTCCCGCTGACCAGCAATGGTACAAGCCCATCATCTCTTTACACACTGACGATGGTGGCAACCGGCACGTCTATAAGGCTTTCAGGTTCTCCCGGGGCCTGCTCGGGAAGTACTTCCGGTTTCTCGCGTCACACGAATTCAGGATGCTGAAAAAAGTCGAGCATCTGGATTTCACCCCCGATCAGGTCAGGCGCCCATCAGACGCTTCGCCTACGATCCATTATCGTTTGATCGAGGGCGCATCGGTAAAGAACGTTGCGGCGGCCAAGGGTGTGCCGGATAACTTTTTCCTTCAGCTATTCAGTAATGTAAAAATCCTGCACCAGCAGGGGGTGGCCCATCTGGATCTCGGCAACTCCGGGAACATAATCGTCTCAGGGTGCGGACAACCCGCAATCATCGATTTTGGCTCGGCGGTCCCCCTGAGTTGGCTGCCATCACCCGTTCGGGCCTGGGCCCGCCGCAAGGATGTCATTGGCGTTCTGAAACTCTGGCATCGTTTCGATAGCGACTCCATGCCCCTGTTTCTTGAGCATTACTATCAGCGCCATTATCGCAAAAACATCTACACGCCAAAGCGTTTCGTGAAGGCACTGAGGCGCTGGCTCATTGGCGGTTCCAACACGGAAGGCCTGTCCGGATTGACGAATACGATCAGTATGTTCCTCGGGCTACTGGTGCCAACGTCTTTCATTCTGGTGGTGGTGTCTTTCAGCTAACGAGCCGGTGAGGGGTCAGTTTAGCTTTTTAAACAAGAATACCTTTTCCTGCTGGTGGCGTTCGATTTTGATGGTAATTAACGTGGTCCTGTGAGGCTTGAACAAATCCTTGATATGGTCTCTGTCCAGCGACAGCGATGAGATATCGTCATCGGTGTAGGTTTTATAACCAACCGGCCTGTTCCTGATATCCGGTGAGGCCGTAATACTGATGTTCAGTTTGTCTGTGGGTCTGTCCAGAAGCTTCAAAAGCTCCGTGGAATTCACGAGAAAACTTCGGTACGCCGCGTTATCACACCATGCATGCACATTGGCAACGACGTTTTCCTGGAGTAGGCGTGTCCTGTGTCGGCTCCGCCGGCCACGGTCATCATTGACATAAAACTCGATGACATAGTCCTCAACAGGGTTACCTTGGTCATCCATCACTCTGATGACTGTGTTCTGGTAACTATCATGGTGAGCCCCCCGCCGTCTTTCCGCCTTTTGAGTGACTTCTTTGTTGTGCTCTGTAAGCCTTTCTTGCCACTCGAGAAAATCACTGTCTTCAACCTGTAAAGCCTGGTGGATTAACAGCCACGTAGACTTTCGATGAGGCCCACCGTCTTTTGCCGCAATGGAGCTGTGATCCTCTTGATCCGCAATCCCGAACGCGATGGCTCCCTGGTCCCAACGGCCGGTGATGGCGACTGGGGTTTCAGGCCTTGTGAAATCAAGCTCGAGTTTCGTTGCATTTAAATTGGCGGTGGAAACCCGCACTGTGCCGTCGGTTCCGGGACGGTTGGCGAGCGCGGATATGCCGTTGTATCCGGTATTGCCGACCAGAACGGTACAGAGAATACGACCCGGTCCATAGTATTGTTGGTCACTGAAAATGTCCCTTTCCGCAAGCTCCCAAGTGTACGGGCTTGCTATCTCAAGCCCTTTGAGAATCCGGGTTCCGGTTTCGAACAGACGGGTGCCTCTCCAGCCTTTGACGGCACGCCCAATCATGCTCCTGCCGGTGTGAGCGAGCGGAGAACCAAAATTGGCCGGCGCCAACATCAACAGTCGTTTAATTGGCGAGGCCTCGGGTTTGAAATAGGTGGTAAGCCAATGACGAACCACCAGGCCTCCGGTGCTGTGTATCACCACATCAACACTGCGAGGGGCAGTTGGCAGTTCCTCTTTGGTCCAGGCTTTCTGCATGGCTTGCACCAGATCCTCATAACCAATCTCGTCGTCCAGAGAGATATAGTCAGCGAGCCGCAGGTGCCGGATGTCCCTTGAAGAGGATGGATCTGATTCGGTTGACAGGAGCTGTCGGGCGAGAGACCTGAAGGATGCGGAACCGTCACTCCATCCGTGGATAATGATCAGCATGGAACCTCCTGTACCACTGACTATATAGGTGACTTCTAGAGTTTATTTAGTCCAGCCGCGTTAATTGGTCAAAAAATAAACGATCCAATGTGCCTGTTTGACCTGCCCCCAATCACTAAACCACTCACTGCTTAGTAATGTCGGTTAATTTCGACCCTTTGCCGATCGCCCGATAGCCAACGGCGAACTCCAGTGGTGTCTGGTAGCCCAACGCTGAATGGGGCCGGTTTTCGTTATAGTCTCGTCGCCAGTTACCGATAACTTCCCTGGCATGGGTTAGTCGCCTGAATGCGAGGTGCTGGCGATCACCCCGACCAGCTCCATCGATGACGGTTAGGACTTTGGTGTCATGCTTAAAGCGTTCAATAAGCAAGGGTAGGGCGGTCAAGTAAACGCAGCCGATAACGCTCCCAAGCCGGAGTTTTCTGATAATGTGTGGTACTGAAACGGGGTCAGGGGCCGTGATGAACATTACTAAGATCAGGATAGAGTAGAAAGTTGAGTGCAGATCAGAGTCAGCGTGGGCACGCGCGCAAGTGCTAACTTTAGGCGAAGCCAACTTAAAGAAAGCATTGATTTATATTGAATTTTTTTTGAAGACTAGTATATTGTTTTGTTGGATCTATTTAGCGTAGCCCATTGAACACTCAGAAAGTGCAACAAAAGGGTGAAAGGGAAGGAAACGTTGAAAAGCAAAAACTCTAAGAAGCAAGCTTTCAAAAAATGTCAGAACCGGTTTCGTGGACTTGTCTCAGATTATCGCTCACACAGATTCGAAATGAACCGGCGGTTTCCAAAGACCCTCATTTTCAGAAACGGCCTGAAAGAACTGTACCTGGAAGCACAAGCAATCCTCCAACCCTCTCAATACGAAACTTTCCTAAGTTGGCTCGAAGTACAGATCAATACCAGCCTCAAGGATTTTAAGCGTTCCCCGGTCGGTTACGAAGAACTTAATGGCGTGGGCAACACTGTGCCGCTTACGTCAACCAAAAACCAACTCCTTTGGTTGGCTGCCAGGTTCAATAGACAAAGATCCACTCTTAATTATTTTCTTAACTTGAAAAGTAAGGTTGAGCAGCTAGCTTTGCACGGAGAATATGGTGGAGCGCTCGAAGCTCTAGACGAAATTGACCTGGAAAATGGTAAATCGCTCTGGTCAATTCAACTTCGGATCGCGCTTCTTCAGCAATGCGAGGGTCTTGAAGAACAGAAACGATTTACAGCGCAAGTAAGAAAAATCTATCGGCAGGGACTTCTCAACTTTGTTGCATTTTATACAAGTGTACGAAATGAAGAGAAAACAACTTATCCGAAATTTGTTTCAGAGGTTAGCTTTCGTCTAAGCAATCACAAAAAATATTCTACCGCGGTCAAAGACTTCTTAAATTTACTGCTAACTCAACAGTGGCCAGATCAGCTCGAAAGAAAGGTTGGGGCACTCCAAGTTTCTGAAAGCCACTCACTCATAGATGCTTACGAGACCTTCATTCACTTTTCTCAAAAAATAACTGAAGACAAAGTTTTCTCTCAAGGGCAGGCGGGCGAATACTCGGTTGTAGCCCATGCGCTTACTCGGCTAAAAGGAATAAACGATCATCGAATAGTGAAGCTTAAACTTTCAGCCGGCCAGATTGAGCGCTTTGACGGGCTAAACCTAAGACAGCAAGGCGTACTCAATTACTTAGTTTCCGGAAAGGTTTACGACTCGTTCACGGAGACGTTGCAGTTACTCAGAGATCGAGCGCCTTTAGATTCTTGGCTCTTAATTTACTGCTGCTATGCGCATTGCTTTAAAACAAGGGTATCTCCCCGTTTATTCAACAGTATAGCGGGATCAATTATTAACTCTGTATCTCGGGTTTTAGCAGGAGAAGATATTGTTGAATGGTTAGGAAGCTGCCAAAAGCTTTGCGCGAACTTTTCAACACTCCCATCACTAAACGGCTTATCAAAATATCTGGAAACCCTCTTTGGAAGCTCCTTTAGTGTTTACAGCACATTGGCTGCAATCAGCCTTGACAGCCAGTTCACCGGCCCCGAAGACCATTTATTACGAGAACTCAGTGTAACCGAACAAGAGCTTTCTTTGAAAAATACTCAGGGTCCTACTCAAAGCCTTTGGAGCACTTTGTGCAGCGGTGCAGCTGGAACCGAAGAGCTCTCAACGCCACAAGACTGCTTCTTCCGAAGCATTTCGCATATGAGATCACGCAGCTTTCCGACTGCGATCAGACTTCTAAAAAAAGCAGCCAAACTAGATGAGTCAGAAATCTTCGACCTCTTAATATTCGACTCGCTACTCACGTCCTATACTGAACTTGGCGAATACTCCGAAATAATAGATTTGGTCGCAAGCTTTGTGGCTAAGTACCCTCAAGTGCATACGATATTGAGAAAAATCGAAATAGTTGAGCAGATTACCTGGGACGATTTTAAAAAATTAGACGACGTATCGATTAGGAAAGCAATCGGGCTGCACGTCTCTTGGGCGTTGTATGAACGAGCAAGTGATGCGACTCGATTAAGATTCGTGACGGGAAATTTGGTTAGAGCGCTCGGAGTGAAATTACCATCAGACCTAGTCGAATACCGGAACGAACTCCCGTTTAATGAACTGATTTATTTGCTCAAATATATCTGCATTCCGAGTATTTTAGACGGCACTCAACTTTTTAAGAGCTCCCGAGAAGTAATGGAGGAACGCCAAGCAATCTGCGCTGTGCTGCGAGAATTGGACCCATTAAGATCCTCCGACTATGAGGAGGAAATTGCTATTATCAGTAACCAATTAGCGCACCATGATGTCCAACATATAGTGGATAGCACCCGTATTTATGTGGACACAGACGCACTTACACGCTGGGCTTTGAGAGAGCTCTCAGAGGACATCGAAAGGTGCAGAGATCTTGCGCTCGTAGATTTTGATGACCAAGTTAACTTTGATGATCTTTTCGATGATTTGTCCCACGCCTCTCAGAAACTAGACGAGAGCTTCAAACCAGAAACAGAGTCAGAGCTGTTGCTTCTGAAGATTTTTGATCGAATGAGAGAAGAATTTCTGAACAACCCAAGTTTCGGTCTCGATTTTTTTCTCAGCAAACGAGTTAGACATCAGAGTTTTATAGGCTTTATTAGAGGCCCGCTGGAGTTTTCCAAATTAATTACCAATAAAGATACAAAGTATGGAAAATATAGCCATAATGATGAATGGGTTAATAGACTAGCACCTTCCACCCCCGAATCTCGTAACGCTCTTCTCAATTCATTTTCCAAGTTCTCTGAGCGATTTGACGGTATTCTTCAAAATGCAAAAAACAACAAATTTCAGATTAATTCTCAAGAGAAACCAGAGGGCCTTATAAGCCTGGATATCTCAGCGCATACTATCAGGCTTGCTCAGATCATCTTTAGATTAGACCTTTCCGTAGAGGAATTTATCTCAACAGCGATCGCTGTGTGCTGGGCCCAATTGGAAGTTTCGCTATCGAGAGCGCGAAGTTATATTTCGTCCACTCTCAAATCCGATGTTGCGCAGACATTCGACGAACTTCGTACATCAATCAAGAGAAAGGCGGGAGGTTCGGACCGAGCGCTTGAAGCTGATATGCAAATTGGACAAAAATCGAACGAGGTTCAACGCAAACTGGATGAAACAAAAAAGTGGTTTTCACACAGGGATATTGAGCAGTACAAGCGTTCCTTCAAACTTGATCATATAGTCAACATTGCCATTGATTCCTCATTGAAGTGTCATAGGTCATTTGATCCTGATATTCGAGCAAATGTTGAGCAAGGCGACATGCAAATGGCAGCGAGCGTCCTGGTATTTATCAATGACGCTATTTCAGCAGGCATCAGCAATTCAGAAAAGCATGCTGGGCTAAAGAGGCCCAAAATAGACATTGATGTTGTTCCGTTCCCAGAAAGCAAGAGGCTTATGGTGAAAGTAGTCACGGACTCCAGGCCATCAAACAAAGATGCAAATTTGAGCAGATTGCGAGAGATCGAGCAGCTCATTGCAGATGGAAACTTTCATCGACGTTCTCGAAAAGAAGGGGGAAGCGGCTTTATCAAGCTAGCAGCGGTCGTCAAACAATCAGACCGAGGAAGTATTCAGTTTGGTTTTGAGAAAGATGGGAGGTTTAATTTGACCGTTTTTTACTCGCTTATTTTTCAAAAATCAGGGCAAAGTAATGAAGCAGAAACCACCATCTAGAATTCTTGTTGTTGAAGACGAAGATCCAAAACTTCAACACCTGTTGAGTTTTATATCGACGATTGATTCGAATTTTCAGGTAGTATCTGCACGTTCTGTCACTTCTGCATTGCAAAAAATTCAGGAAGTTTCCCCCGATCTTCTCTTGTTAGATATGTCCCTACCCACTTTTGACGTAGGGGAGCTGGAAGCTGGCGGCAGACCACAAGGCTATGGGGGGCTCGAGGTTCTTCGTCAGATGGCGATGCTCGATCTCGAATGTCCTACAGTCGTGGTAACTGGCTATGAGGCATTCCCCGGCGAATCTGGCGAACCTGTTGACTTGAATCAATTAACCAAGAACCTCAACGATGAATTTCCTGAAACGCTTAAAGACGTTCTTCATTACAACTCGACCAATGATGAGTGGAAGACAAAACTTAAATCGATTTTCTCAACACTGATATAAAAATAGGATCTTAGTTTGAAAATTTTGATTGTGGATGACGACGTTCGTAGATACGCCAAATTAACTGAATCCTTGGGGGACCGAGGAGTAGGGCGTGAAGATATAAAAATTGTGCCTTGCGTCCACGATGCCAGGCATGAGCTTGAAGCGGTCCACTACGACTTATTGGTTCTTGATTTATTAGTATCATTGTGGCCTGAACAAGACCCGGATCTCCAGCACTCCATCGATCTATTGTTTCAGATAACCGAGGGCGATTTTCTAAAAAAACCGGGGCATATAATTGGAATTACTGGCGACATGGAGTTTTCAAGTGAAGCCATTAAAAACTTCGATGACTATACCTGGCGGGTAGTTGAGTACTCAGAATCCAACGATGACTGGGTAAACCAAATAAATCACTGTATCGATTATCTGCTCTCAAGGAATAACATCGGCGAACCTTCCATACCTGCACACCAAATTGACGTTGCAATTGTTTGTGCACTCCACTCGCCTGAGTACGATCAGGTAGTTGCTTTAGACTGGAACTGGACGGCACCAAGGCCTCTTGACGATATTACCTTTGTGCAAGAAGGACATTTTTTCTCCAATGGGAAAAAGATCACTGTCTGCGCTACCTACACCAGCCGGATGGGTATGGTATCTACCGCTTTAAAAACTGCCTCAATCATAAACCTTCTCAGGCCGAAAATCGTGGGAATGTGCGGTATTTGCGCCGGTGTGAGAGGTAAGACTCAAATGGGGGACATATTATTCGCGGATCCAGCGTGGGATTTTCAAAGCGGTAAACGTGTAGGGGACTCGGAAAACACCTCATTCTCAATCGCTCCTCATCAGTTGCAGGCCGATAGCGGAATCAGAAGTCATGTCGAACAATTGAGGGCCCACCGCAGTGAGTTTGTTAATATGGCCGATGGGTTCAAAGATGCACCACGAATTCCAGACCTCCACATCGGCCCAGTAGCGTCTGGATCAGCGGTACTGGCTGATGGCGAAGTCGTCGAAGAAATTAAAAAGCAGCATCGTAACCTCATAGGTGTTGAGATGGAGATCTATGGGCTCTTTGCAGCAGTCGACGGATCTTCATTACCGAAACCAAAAATGTTTGCACTTAAATCAGTTTGCGATTTTGCCGACCCTGACAAATCTGACAATAATCAAGTCTTCGCCGCTTATACGAGCGCGCAAACGGTAAGGTTGTTATTAGAACGGTTTGGGGATCGATTGGTTTAAATAGTTTCATAGGGACTTAGTATTCACCGAAAAACGCACCTAGACCGGCCGAAGACAAGCACAAGTTGATAGCACTTTGCGTGGATGTCCATTGAATGATTGTTAGCCAGCGATCTTTATCTTCTAAGGTTCGCATAATGTATATTATGTTAAATATCATATGGAGCCGATATCGCACTCCACCAAATACAAAGGCCGCCCATCCCTGAGCGGCCCTGACCTGGATACCTCCCTTGTCACCATTGATTGCCCCCTAGCGTTGCTGGTCAATCATTCTCTGGTGTTCAAGCATCTGCTCCATCATCAACTGCATGTGTTGCATGCGCTGTTCCATCATCTCCAGACGTTCCTGCTGCGTCATTCCCTGGCCGGCGTTCATGTTCTGATTGCCCGCGTTTGAGCCCCTCATCATCTGCATGTGTTGCTGCATGGACTCCATGTGTCTGTCCATCAGTTGCCGGCGCTCGGTTCTCGATGTTGTGTCCCGCATCTGGTGCATGGTCTGGTTCATCTGCTGCATGTGCTCATTCATGCGTTGCTGATTCATCATGCCATTGTTCATTCCCATGCCCATATGACCCTGGCCTTGGCCCTGTTGGCCCTGGGCTGAAAGAACTGCCCCTGATGCGGCCATGCAGGCAGATAGCATAATTACCTGATAAAGCGTCTTCATTGTCTCCTCCTAATGGCGGTTTCATCCGCGCTCACTTGTCAGTAAACAACAAATCCTCGGATACGGAAGCCAGATCGCCCCTGAATTTGACCTGACACCAGATCACAGCTTGTAGGATAGACGTACAATTTGTGTCAAATGGGTACAGGTTTTCGCAGCGTAATGAACAGACAGTTCCTGATCGCCATCCTGAGTGTTTTTCTGTTGGTGGGCATGCCATTTCTGGTAGCTGCGCCACAGAACGACCGCACGTCGCACCAGGTTGCATCCGCCCACACCGATTGTGGAGCCAGCGACGCTGCGATGGCCTGTGCCATTCAGTCCAGCCATTGCACTGTGGTTTTCTTTGCCGGTTCTGCTTACGCCACTCCTGAGTCCGTAAACGGCGATAAAGGCGATTATCCTATCCCGGCTGGTTCCCGATACCAGCCTCCCGTCTATGACGTGGCCACACCGCCACCTGACGTTTTTTCATAGTTCTTCCGGGCTGTTATCAGCCCATTTCCTTACTACAGCCATTAATGTTGACCGGATCCCGGCGCATACGTGTCGCCGTGTTCCAGATAAAGGATAGAACCATGAAAAACATCAAAAAACTGAACCTTTTCGGTTGCGCCACTCTGTTTACTGTTGCTTTGGTTACCGGCTACCAGCTTCAGGCTGGCGAATCCCAATCCCCCGATGAAGCGGCTGCCACAGCCAGCGCCACTATGACCGTTTACAAAAGCGCCAGCTGTGGTTGCTGCGCTGGCTGGGTGGAGCACCTGAAGCAGAACGGTTTTGATGTTGAGGTTAGAAACACCAATAATCTCAATGCAGTAAAAGCCAAATTTAACGTACCTGGTGCAATGGCCTCCTGCCATACCGGTGTCATGGACGGGCAGGTTTTTGAAGGGCATGTGCCCGCCTCGGATATCCGTCGCTTCATCGGTGGCGAATACCACGCCTTTGGCCAGCAAACCCACGGCATTGCAGTACCTGGCATGCCGCACGGTGCGCCCGGCATGGAAACCGGCCGGCAGGATGCCTATGAGGTGGTGGCGTTCTCAGAAAACGGGCGCTCACAAGCCGTTAACCGGTACTGATCATGCCAGATCTCGCATCCTGGGGAATCATGGCCGCCTTTCTGGGCGGCCTGGTGTCCTTCTTCTCACCCTGCACCCTGCCGCTGGTCCCGGGCTACCTGTCTGTTGTGACCGGTGGCGCGGTCAATGAGGCCGGAAACAAGCTGAAAGCCATGTGGCTGAGCCTGTGCTTCATTATGGGATTCAGCCTGGTTTTTATCGCCCTGGGAGCCAGCGCCAGTCTGCTGGGACAGTGGCTTCTGGCCTACCGCCGGGAAGCCAACCTGGTTGCGGGCATCCTGATCATCGCGATGGGCCTGTTCATGCTGGGCTGGTGGAGTCTGCCTGTGCTACAGAGGGATTGGCGGCTCGGGCAGACGCTGGAAGGCGGTCGCCCTACCGCGTCGTTCCTTCTGGGACTGGCTTTTGCGGTGGGCTGGACGCCCTGTATTGGCCCCATTCTGGGAGCCATACTCGCCTTGAGTTCGACCCAGGCCAACGCATCGACGGGCATGCTTTATCTGAGCTTTTATTCGCTGGGCCTGGCCATGCCGTTTCTTGGCGCTTCCTTCTTCATTGAGCATTACCGCGACCGCATGCGCGCACTCGGCCGTTGGAGCCGGTACCTACGCCTGTTCGCCGGTGGTGTGCTTGTGATGATGGGACTGCTGGTGGTTACCGGCCAGATGACGCGTTTCGCTTCCTGGATGCTGTCGCTCTTCCCGGCGCTTGGCCGTCTGGGTTGAGCCTGCATTCGTTTCAGCAGTGGCCGGCAGTGGGACACGTTCTGGGATGACGTTCCCACTGTATGGTCACATGCTGGATATTGAACTGGTGATCCAACAGGTGCCCCGCCTGTTCGATGAGGGCGTCGTCATCGGTTGGGTCCGGCTTCACCAGGTGAACCGTCAGGGCGTTTTCCGTCGTACTCAGGCTCCAGATGTGCAGGTGATGGACGGACTCAACGCCCGGCAGTTCCCTGAGTTTTTCTGACACCGCCTCCGGATCGATGTCCCTGGGCACGGCATCAACGGCCAGGCGCACGGAGTCTTTAAGCAGTCGCCAGGTTCCAATGAAGATCACCGCCGCAATGATCAGGCTGACTACGGGATCGACCCAGGTGGCACCGGTAAACATAATGATCAGCCCGGCCACCACCACGCCGAGGGATACCGCCGTGTCTGCAGCCATGTGCAGGAAGGCGCCCCGGATGTTGAGATCCCCCTCCTGCCCCTTCATGAACAGCATCATCGTGATGCCATTGATCAGAACGCCAATACCCGCGACGGTAATGACGGTCATACCGGCGACTTCCGCCGGATCACTGAAGCGCTGAATGGCCTCCCAGGCAATGCCGCCAACCGCCGCGATCAGGAAAAGCGCATTGAACAGCGCCGCCAGTATGGTGGTTTTCTTCAGGCCATAGGTGTTGGTATTGGTCGGCTTCTGGGTTGCGAGCCAACTGGCCACCCAGGCCATGACGAGGCCGAGCACATCACTCAGGTTGTGCCCGGCGTCGGCCAGCAGCGCCAGGGAGCCGGCCAGCACACCGTATACCGCTTCGATGGCCACAAACCCGACGTTCAGAACGATCGCGATCAGAAACGCCCGGTTATGGGTATCAAAGTGATGGGAATGGTCGTGACCATGATCATTGTGACTGTGCATTCGGGGCCTCGCGTTAGCAGCTTTGGACACAGTTAAAACCCTGAAGCTGCTACAGGGTCAAGCGGGTTGACCATTCTCCCCTCACCGTTTAGTAAACTACCTTTGTTGTTGCGCCCGGAAAGGCATACAATTCAGGCCCGTTTCCGGTGCTTCCCCAGCACTTATTGTCGTTGTTTCAGGTTTCCAGGGTGCCGACTATGGATGTATTTCTTGTTGTCCTTGCCGTTCTGGCATTGTTGGGCGTGATTTTCGAGGATGTTATCCACGTCAACAAAGCCAAGACCACACTGTTTTTCGGCACCCTTAGCTGGATTCTGCTGTTTCTCTCCAGTGACGGAGCCAGCGAAACCGGCGCCATTTCCGAGGGACTGACCGAAAGTATTGCCGAGATAGCGGGGCTCTGGCTGTTTCTGGTAGCTGCGATGACGTTTGTCGCCTATCTGAACAAGAAAGGCATGATTGAGAACATGATCTACCTGATCATGCCGCGCCAGGTCACTGAACGACGCCTCCTGTTTCTGACCGGCCTGTTCTGCTTTGTCTTTTCCTCACTTGCCGACAACATTACCGCCACGCTGGTGTCCTGTTCGCTGATTCTTTCCCTGAACCTGGACGTTAAGAAAAAGCTGCAATTTGCTGTTCTGGTTGTATTTGCGGTTAACTCCGGCGGGGTTTCCCTGATCACCGGTGATGTCACTACCCTGATGATCTTCCTGGAAGACAAGGTCCAGATCCTGACCCTGCTGACCCTGGCCATTCCGGCCTCCATCACGGTATTCATCCTGGCGGTACTGCTCAGCCGGGGCCTGGACGGGCAGGTGGTTCTGGAGAAAAAGACCAACGACGTCCGCCGCGTGGATGTGGTGATTTCAGCACTCTTCCTGATGACCATTCTCTGTACCATCGTCGGCAATGCCCTGTTCAAGATTCCACCGGTGCTGACCTTCCTGTTCGGCCTGTCCATCATGTTCCTGGTGTCCCGGTTCATGAGCGAGGACTCTGATCTGGACCCGATCCTCGAATACATCCGGGTGATCGAGTTTGAAACCCTGCTGTTCTTCCTCGGGATTCTGCTGCTGGTTGGTATGCTCAAGGAGATCCATGCGCTGAACTCGCTGGTGGCGATCTATGACGTCATGCCCCCGCTTTATGCCAACTACCTGATGGGCATTTTCTCGGCGGCGATCGACAACGTCCCCCTGACGGCCGCGCTGCTCAAAGCCGGCATTACCATGACCCGGGGCGAGTGGATGGGCCTGACCTACGCCGTGGGCGTGGGTGGTTCCTTGCTGGTGATTGGCTCCGCCGCCGGTATTGTCGCCATGAGCAAGATCTCCGGCCTCACCTTCGGCGCCTACCTGAAGTATTCGCTGCATCTACTTGTTGCCTATACCCTGGGATACGCTGGCGTCTATCTGCTCGGACTGGTGATCTGATCCCGGCGCCAGGCCCCGCCGTTGCGCGCCTGTTACCTTGCGGTTCAGGGGCGCCGCGGTTATGCTGACGCGGTTTCGATCCAAGCTGGCTTTGAGCGCACTTTGAGAAACCTCTACCCTGTCGTCTTCATCGTCAGCGTCATGTTCGTGCTTCTGAGCATTTTCATGACGTTGCCGGCACTGTTTTTGGCTGGAACCGCCTCCGGCGCGCCCAATGCTGTGGCATTCGGGGAGTCGGCCGCGATTGTGTGCGCGCTCGGTGTCCTGGGGATCCTCTCCACCTATCGCCAGCCACGCGAACTCAAGCCCCGGTATATGTTCGTGCTCACCGTCTCCAGCTGGCTGATCATTGCCCTGTTCTCCTCTCTGCCGTTCTACCTGAGCGACCACGGCATTTCCGCCGCTGACGCCTTCTTCGAAGGCACCTCCGGCATCACCACCACCGGCGCGACTGTTTTCAGTGGCCTGGATAGCATGGATCGGGATCTGTTGCTCTGGCGTTCCATCCTGCAATGGCTGGGCGGTATCGGGATCATCGGCATGTTCGTTGCCGTACTGCCATTCCTGCGGGTTGGCGGTATGCGCCTGTTCGCCACCGAATCCTCGGAATGGACCGACAAGGCGCTACCCCGGATGAAAACCCTCAGCCGGGGGCTGTTGTTCGTCTATGTACTGTTCTCAGTCGTCGCGGTGGTGACCTACTGGCTGTCCGGCATGGATCTGTTTGACGCCTTCAACCACGGCCTCACCAGCATCGCCACCGGTGGCTTCGCGACCTCGGACCAGTCGATGGGGCGTTTCAGCGACCTGATCCTGATGGAAGCCACCTTCTTCATGATTCTGGGAAGCCTGCCTTTCTTCCTGTTTGTACGGGAAATGCACGGCCAGCACTTTGTGCTTTTCAAGGATCAGCAGGTGCGGCTGTTTCTGACCATCCTGCTGACGGTGCCGCTGCTGCTCACCCTGTATCGGTGGTGGGTGTCACCCATTCATTACGATCCTTTCCACAACTACGTGGCCACCCTGTTTAACGTGACGTCCGTGGTCACCACCACCGGCTATGCCTCCGAGGATTATTCCGCCTGGGGCTCGCTGCCATTCGTGGCATTTTTCTTCCTGATGTTTGTGGGCGGGTGTTCCGGCTCCACCGCCGGCGGCATGAAGATTTTCCGGTTCCAGCTGTCGCTGATCATCCTTCGGGAGCAGTTGATGCGCCTGCTTCATCCTCACGCCATTTTTACCCGGAACTACAACGGCCGGGCGGTGAGCGACGAGATCATCTCCTCGATGATCGCCTATACCTTCATCTTCCTGCTGTGCCTGTTGCTGATCACGGTGCTGCTGGCCGCCCTCCAGTTGGACTTTGTTACCGCCCTGTCCGGCGCCCTCACCTCGCTGACCAATGTTGGACCGGGGCTGGGCGACATCATCGGACCGGCCGGCAATTTCGGCCCCTTGCCGGATGCGGCCAAGTGGATTCTCTCGGTGGGCATGTTGATGGGCCGCCTGGAAATCCTGAGTGTGATTATCGTGCTGTCACCAGCATTCTGGCGCGGCTAGGCTCATCGAAACCAGAGAATGAGTGGGGCTTCCAGGGGCAGGTTCAGTTGTTCGTCCCGGGCCCGGATTCTCGGGGTGTAATGCCCCTCCGGCCTTGGTGCAACCCGGCACTGAAACTGGTAGCTATCGGTAGACCCGGCCAGAGCCTGGATCATTTGCATCGGTTCGACCACCCGGCCGCCGGCATCAGAGGCCTCAGCAACCATATCGACCTCGACCTGGTCCAGCCCCAATCCGTCCAGATACACATCCAGGGTAAACAACTGCTGGCCCTCCTCCTCGACCTGCACCAGCCGGCCAAAGCGCAGTCGCGGCCAGTGTCGGTACAGGTTTTCCTGGCGCTGTAACAGCATGGCCGCCTGTTCTGGTGTGCGCTCCGCACCAGCCCGGGCCATGGGGATATAAAACTGCTCAACATACTCACGGACCATCCGGTTGGCGGAATATCGGGCCGTCAGCTGATCCATGCTGCTGCGCACCCGGTGCAGCCAACGGTCCGGCAGGCCACGCTCATCCAGTTCATAGAAATCCGGAATGACCTGTTCCTCCAGCAACCGGTAAAGGCTGTCAGCGTCACTGGCGTCGTGGCCAGGGTCCTGGCTCAACTGCTCGAAACTCGCGCCCGGGCGTATGGCCCACCCCACCTGTTCGTTCCACGCTTCGGCCCACCAGCCGTCATACTGGGACAGGTTCAAACCGCCATTCACCAGCACTTTCATGCCACTGGTGCCGCAGGCCTCCCAGGGGTGGCGCGGGTTGTTTAGCCAGACATCCACGCCCTGAACCAGTTGGCTGGCCACGAACAGGTCGTAGTCCTCGATAAAAATCACCTTGCCTTCCACGTCGGCTCGCATCGAAAAGGTTTTCCATCGATGCAGGATGGCCTTGCCTTCTTCATCCTTTGGGTGGGCCTTGCCGGCCAGGACGATCTGCAGGGGGCGGTCCCGGTTATTGAGCATCGCCACCAGTCGCTCTGGCTCCCGAAGCAGCAGGTCCAGGCGTTTGTAGGCGGTAAAACGCCTGGCGAACCCGAGTGTCAGGGTTTCCGGGTCAAGCATGAGCCCACAGGCGGCGTCCCGGTTGTGGTAAAAATCCTGCTCGCAGTGCTGGGCAAGCAGGCGTTTGCGAAGGTAATCCACCAACCGGCGACGCTGGGCCCGCCGCATCTGCCACAACGCCTCGTCTGTCGTGTCGGCAAGTGGGCAGCTCTGAGGCATGGGCCGCCGCCAGCGATCCTTGCCGCAGGCGGCGGTCCAGAGCTGGTCAGCTTCCGGGGAATCCCAACTGGGGGTATGCACCCCATTGGTGACGTATTCGGCCGGGATGTCCCGGGCTGGCCAACGGCCAAACCAGGGCTGGAAGATGGTCTGAGTGACTCGCTGGTGGATCTCGCTGACCGCGTTGAAGCGGCCGCTCATGCCAAGGGCCAGCCCCGCCATATTGAGGTCCTCCTGGCCGCCATTGGCAATGGACAGCAAGGCTTCCAGACTGTTCCCGGCACTTTCCAGCCACGGCTGCAGGTAAAGGCGCGTGAGGGTATTGGGGAAATGATCAAAGCCGGCAGCAACCGACGTGTGGGTGGTAAAGAGATTGCTGGCCCGGGTGGCGATCCGGGCTGTCTCAAAATCGCCACCATTAAGCCGTTGCCAGGCCTGGGCTCGTTCCACCAGGGCGAAAGCCGGGTGTCCTTCATTAATATGGCAGACCGAAGGGTGACGTCCCAACCTCTCCAGCAATCGCCAGCCGCCGATACCGAGCACCATTTCCTGTTGCAGTCGCTTTTCCCGGTCTCCACTGTACAGCTCGCTGGTGACGCCCCGATCCCCCGGCTCATTCATCGGGTCATTGGCGTCCAATAACAGCAACTCGCAGCGCCCCACCTGCCCTTTCCAGACCCGCAACCGGAGAGTTCGTCCAGGAAACGGCACAGGAATACGTAACCACAGTCCCTCATGGTCCCTGAGGGGCACGACGGGCAGCATTGTCGGGTCATTGTAGGGGTAGAATTCCAACTGCTCGCCGTTGGCATCCAGCGCCTGTCGGAAGTAACCCTGTTGATACAGCAGGCCAATGGCAATAACCGGAACGCCAAGGTCACTGGCGGCTTTCAGGAAATCCCCGGCCAGTACCCCCAGCCCGCCACTGTATAACGGCAGGCACTCGGACACCCCGAATTCCATGCTGAACCAGGCAATGCCACTATCCAGTTCGCCGGCATGAGTGTCGGAATACCAGGTGGCGGCTTCAGTGAATTCCCGGTGTTGCCGGATCTGGCGGCGATAGATTGCCAGGAATTCCCGGTTTCCGGCCAGTGACTGCAGATGCTGTACCGAAACACTGTTGAGCACCAGCCAGGCATTGTGGGTGGCGTCCCAGAGGTCCGGTTCGATAGCCCGCCAGAGCTGGTCTGAGCCGTGATGCCAGCTCCAGCGCAAATCCAGCGCCAGAGTGGCAAGGCCGGCCAGATCGTCTGGCAGCGTTCGATTGATATAGCCAGCCAGTGTCACACGGGCGCCCTCAGTGAGCCGTATAACCGCCGTCGATCACCAGTTCACTGCCGGTCATGAATTTTGACTCGTCAGAGGCAAGGAACACGATTCCCCATGCGATGTCATCTGGTTCCCCCATGTGGCCAAGGGGATGGAGCATGGCCGTTGCCTGCTTGGCCTTATCCAGTTCCTGCCCGGTGCCTTGCAGGTGGTGCTCCACCAGCGGTGTCCAGATGAAACCGGGGTGCACCGAGTTAACCCGGATTCGGTCCGGGGCATAGAACATCGCATCGGTTTTGGTCATCAGCCGCACTGCCCCTTTGGATGCATGGTAGGGGGGAAGGTCCGCAGCACTGACCAGACCGTAGATGGAAGACAGATTGATCAGGCTGCCGCCACCGGCTTTTTTCATATGGGGAATGGCATGTTTGGTGCAGAAAAACACGCCCTTGACGTTGATCGCCTGGACCTTGTCCCATTCTTCTTCCGACAACTCATGGGTGGGCTTGTTGGGGCCGGCAATGCCGGCGTTGTTCACCATTACATCCAGCTTGCCAAAGTGAGCGGCAACACCATCAATGGCCGCCTTCACCTGGTCTTCGTTGGTTACGTCGCAATGCCAGTAACCCACCTGGTGGCCAGCGTCCGTCATTTCCCGGGCGAGGGCTTCGCCCTCGTCAGCGAGGCAGTCCAGAATCCCCACACAGGCCCCCTCTTCGGCCATCCGTGTGACCGTAGCCTTGCCAATACCCAGCGAACCACCCGTAACCGCGGCCACTTTGCCCTGCAACCTTGCCATGATGCCTCTCCTTTCACCTTTCAGAAAACTCTCAATTAGTGCGCATACTGGACGGTTCTGACTGCTTTTACCGGCGCCATGGCGTGATCCTGAAACCAGATAACCAGTTCCGATATCGTACGTGCATCGTTGCCAGTGGCATCCAGATCAACGCCAACGCCCTCGCCGTCAACCCGCACAACGTGGGCGTTCAGGCTGTACAGGCGGCCCGAATAATCACCGGCCAGGCGGAACCCAAGCTTAACCGCCTGATTCAGACGGACATCGTCGTATTCGGTTGCGATGAACAGACCGCAACGGGAGGCATTACGAACCTCCCCCGTGGCAACCGGAATGCCGCGTTTGTAGAGCAAAATTGGCAAACCACCATTAAAGCGCTGACTGAGTCGGTGTTCCATGGTGCGTCCCTCCTGAATCTTTCCCGAACCACAATCTGATTATTTATTGATCACTTTTAGTGTAGTCCCGGCTGCTGACTTGCCCGCTTGACCCTGATCAAAAAACAATCAGCGGCCATAAAGCTTCACCATAGTCTGAAGACTGGCCGCCCCGATACGCCGGCGATAATCCTCCGGCATCTGCCATACCCAGTTGCCAGTGATGGTTCCGGGCGTATTGAATCTGGCTGAGGAATCCAGGCAGAGCAGATCCTGCATCGGAATGATTACCAGGCGGGACACCGATCCCATCGCCGACTGGATGAATGACCAGGGCACGGTTTCGGGCGACAGGCGCAGGTAATGATTCACATAGTGACGGGTGTGCTCCTCCAGAGCCCGGTACCACCCCAGCGTCGTGTCATTGTCATGGGTACCGGTATAAACGATGTCCCCTTCCCGATGATTATGAAGCAGGTGCGGATTGTCGGCGTTGCCGTCAAAGCCGAATTGCAGGACGGTCATACCCGGCATATTGAAACGCAACCGCAGTGCTTCAACATCTTCGCCGATGACACCAAGATTCTCTGCCACCAGAGGCAGGTCCGGAAAACGTCGGAAACAGGCTGCAAGAAATGGCTCGCCCGGACCGGGCGCCCAGTGGCCATTAACCGGCCGGGGATCCGAGGCGGGAATCTCCCAATAGGCCAGCAGGCCCCGAAAATGATCAAGCCGGATCAGGTCGAAATGCTCACGCAGGCTGGCCAGCCGGTCCAGCCACCAGTCATAGCCATCCCTCTCCATGGCGGTCCAGTCATAGATGGGGTTGCCCCAGTGCTGGCCGTCGGCGGAGAAATAGTCCGGTGGAACGCCGGCAACAACGGTGGGCTGGCCCTGCTCATCCAGCCGGAACAGACCGGGATTCGCCCAGACATCGGCGCTGTCATGAGCTATGAAGATCGGAACGTCGCCGAACAGCAATACCCCCCTTTGTCTTGCATGGGCCTTCAGCGTCTGCCACTGGTGATGGAACAGGTACTGCTCAAAACTTACCCGCCTTATCAGGCCGGGGTGTCGTTCACGAACCTGCGCCAGAGCTACCGGGTTTCGCTGGCGCAGTGGTTCGGGCCACAGGGTCCAGGGGCAATCCGGCAGGGAATGACGGATGGCCTCAAACAGACAGAAGTCATCCAGCCAGTAGGCGTGGGTGCGCTCGAATTGCCCCCAGCCGTCAATGCTTAGCCCACTGGTGCCGCTGTGGCAGCCGGACGCCAGCCGGTCCCCGGCCAGTTGCAGCAGCTCCGCATCCGTTAGCTGGCCGACTTCCTCGGCAACAAGCAGACCATCGGAGCACAGCTCATCAAGATCAATCAGCGCGGGGTTGCCCGCATGAGCCGATAACGACTGGTAGGGCGAATGATCACCATGAGGCGGACCAATGGGCAGCGTCTGCCACACAGTCATGCCGGACTCGCCAAGGAAATCGACAAACTGCCGGGCCGGCCGGCCCAGTTTGCCACGCCCGCCCGGCAGAGCCGTCGGATGCAGCAATACACCCGCCCTTCGTCTGGAAAATGCCTCAGGTAGCGGGCGCTCCCGGGTCATTTACCCTCCCCATCGGCGTGCCCGGGTCTCATGGCGCCGCCTTTGGCGGGCGTCCCTCCGCCCTGACTGAGGGGCTGGAACAGTTCGGCCGGCGCCGTACAGCCAATCGTCTCATACAGTGTGATCAGGTGTAGCCGGTACAGGTGTTCAAAATCCCTGACAATGGCAGCCGGGTTGTAATCGCCAAACCACCAGAACCAGTCCGAACCTTCGCAAAGCCCGAGCTGCCGTTCAGCAAAGCGGGCCTGCTCACCTGTCAGCGTGCCTTCAGACACGGCCTGGTCATACCGTTCTTTCGCTGCACATAGAAGATCCCAGGCGCGGTTTTTGTCCGGGTCGCCAATCCAGGTTGAGAAGGTTCCATAGATCCAGCTACCGGCCACCAGGTGGGGCAGATTCCGGGGTTCCCTGACCGGGCTGTCAACAAGGTCCCGGAATGTGGTTAGCCGCAGTTGCTCGTGGTTTTCCAGCACCCGATAGAGCTCCTCCAGAAAATGATAACCATTCTCCGGGTAGTACTCCCAGGCGTTTTCGCCGTCCAGGATCACCGGTATCACCGGCATTCCGTTGTGGGCATTGCCGGCAATGGTTTCCATATGACTGACCAGATCGGCCACCGCATCCCGGGCATGCCAGTCGGCGTAGGTAAAGCCGATCAGATCCGACAGCCCGTCATCCCGGAAGAAAACCGTGGGGCTTGCCTCGCCGAAAACAAAAGCTTGATGGATGTCCCGTTCATCGCCCTTTTTGCCGCTGGTGCCAGCGGCGTCAAAACTGTTGTTGATGACGGAGTCGCCGCTGGCGGACCACCGGAAGCCCTGCTCGTGCAGCAATGTCAGAGTGTCCTGGCTGACCCCGCCTTCCGAAGCCCAGCAGCCCACCGGATCGCAATGGAAAAATCGGCGGAAAACCCGTCGGCCTTCCTCCAGATGCCAACCGGCTCGCGCTTCCCCGCCCGGGTACTGAGCATGCGCCGGAAGAGTAACGTCTGGCAGACTCTCCCGGGCTGAGCCCAGGTCCAGAAGTAGCGGAATAATCGGGTGTGCCCAGGGGCTCATCGCCAGCTCAATCCGCCCCTCGGCCCCCAGTTGCCGGTAGCGAGGGCCAATGCTGGCCATCAGGTCAGCAATGACGTTCAGCAGTGCCTGGCGGTCATCCTGTGTATAACCCTGGCCCTTCTCCTGAAGGCTCTGAATCACCGGGTGGCTACGTCTTACAGTTTCTGCCATCCACCCCAGGTGGTACCACACAAGCAGGTCGGCCAGAAACTGGGTGGACACATAGCGCTGCACATCCGGGCGTGAACGGTACAGTTCGGCGATGTCCGACAGCCGGGCATAAGGCGCAAACCGATTGATGATCCGGTCAGCATTGGCCCGCAGGCACTTGTCCATCAATTCGAGAAACGCCGGAGAGCCCGCTTCGGGCAAGGTTTCGCTCACCAGTGCGGCCAGGACCGGATCACCAATAGTGGCCCCGCCGTTACGCCAGCGTTCGATCTGGACCAGATAATCTTCAATCTGCTCGAGCAGGATGGGGGCAAAATTGACAACCGCCCTCGCCATGGGGTGAGCCTCAAGATGCGCGGCCATATCCACGTAATCCTTGAGGCAGTGCAGATACACCCAGGGAAATACGAACTCGCCCGTACGCTGATTCCGGTAATCCGGTTGATGCATGTGCCAGCAAAGTACAACCGGGATGCGAGTATCAGAGGCCATGGGGGTAGTCCTGCCCTAACATTTCGGGGGTAATCAGGCTGATTCCGCCTGGAGAAACGTGAAAGCGGTGCCGGTCTGCATCCGGATCGAAACCGATGCGGGTGCCCGGCGGGATCCGGCAGCCCCGGTCAATCACCGCTCGCCGAATATGGCAGTCCCGGCCAATCTCAACGTCCGGGAACACGACGGTATCCTCAACACTGGCAAACGAATGCACGCGAACCTGTGAGAACAGCAGGGAGTGGCGCACAGACGCCCCGGAAACAATGCAGCCGCCGGCCACCATCGAATCCACCGCCATACCCCGGCGGTTATCGTCATCAAAAATGAATTTGGCGGGGGGGAGCTGTTCCTGATAGGTCCAGATGGGCCAATGGGCATCGTAGAGGTTGAGCTCCGGGCTCACCCCGATCAGCTCGAGATTGGCGCGCCAGAGTGAATCAATGGTGCCGACATCCCGCCAGTAGGCCGGTTTATTGTTGACCGGATCCCGGAAGGGAAAGGCAAATACCCGCCGGCGCCGGATCACTGCGGGAATCACATCCTTGCCGAAATCGTGTGAAGAGACGTCCCCAAGCTCATGATCCCGAAGCAGTTCATCAAAAAGAACCCGGGTACTGAATACATAGATGCCCATGGATGCGAGCGCCCTGTCGTCACGCCCCGGCATGGCCATGGGGTTTTCCGGCTTTTCCTCAAACTCGGTGATGCGCAGCTCACTGTCCACCGACATCACCCCGAATGCGGAGGCTTCCTGGCGGGGCACCTCGATACAGCCGACGGTCACATCCGCCTCACGCTCCACATGGGCCGCCAGCATGGTGCCGTAGTCCATCTTGTAGACATGGTCACCAGCCAGGATCAGCACATATTCCGGCTGGTGACTGCGGATGATGTCGAGATTCTGCATGATGGCATCAGCAGTGCCCGCATACCAGGAGGTTTCAATACGCTGCTGGGCTGGCAACAACTCAACAAACTCGCCGAGCTCACCACGAAGAAACCCCCACCCCCGCTGGATATGGCGAATCAGTGAATGGGATTTGTACTGGGTAACCACCCCGACCTGGCCAATGCCGGAATTGATGCAATTGGACAGCGGAAAATCAATGATGCGGAACTTGCCGCCAAAGGGAACAGCGGGCTTGGCCCGCCATCGGGTGAGATCGTGCAGACGTGACCCCCGGCCTCCTGCCAGAACCAGAGCCAGGGTCTGTCGCGTCAGGCGGCTGACGAAACGTTTGGCGGTATGCATGACATTGCTTTCCCTGAGTATCGTCGGCCCTCCCAACCCTCTGGAAGGCCTTCATGGATGTCGACACCAAATTGACGATTGACTACATTTTAGAACACTGCCACCAGATTATGACGTTTTTTTGTCTGAGATCAGAATTTAACCAAAGCGACATCTCCGTCATGATCTAATCTCTCTAATTGGAGTCTTCCAAGCGGGAACCCGAGGACTATGGAAAGCCCTACCGTGAGTGATTTTGATCTTCACCTGTTCGCAGAGGGCCGGCACTGGCACATCTACAACGTGCTCGGCGCCCACCTGACCAAACACCAGGGAGCGGAGGGGGTGCGCTTTGCCGTCTGGGCGCCCAACGCCCGGGCCGTCAGTGTGATTGGTGATTTCAACGACTGGGACACGAAGGCCAATCCGCTAGTAGCAAATGGCAGTTACGGCGTCTGGTCAGGCTTTGTAGCCGGTGCCAGCGAGGGCGCGCTCTATCGGTTTGCCATCACCACCCGAACCGGGGAGACCGTCACCAAGGCAGACCCCTATGCCCAGGCGTTCGAAATGCGTCCGGGCAGTGCCGCCGTGGTCACCCAGCGTGGCCGCTACGCCTGGGGTGATGGTGATTGGCTGGCCAGCAGGAACCACTTCGACTGGCAGCACAGCCCTATTGCCATCTATGAAGTCCACGCCGGATCCTGGCGACACCATGGGGCCGGCCGCTGGCTCAATTACCGGGAACTGGCGGAGCAACTGATTCCCTATGTCCGTGAATGTGGTTTCACCCATATCGAGCTGCTGCCGGTCACCGAGCACCTGCTGGATGAATCCTGGGGTTACCAGACCACCGGCTACTTCGCACCCACCAGCCGGTATGGCTCACCGGATGACCTGCGTTACCTCATTGATGAATGTCATCGGCACGATATCGGCGTCATTCTGGACTGGGTGCCGGGCCATTTCCCCGAGGATGACCCGGTGCTGGCGCGTTTTGACGGCAGTTGCCTTTACGAACATGAGGACCCCAGGCGGGGCCGGCATCAGGACTGGGGTACGCTGATTTACAACTACGGCCGTCATGAAGTTCGCAATTTCCTGATTGGCAGCGCCCTGTTCTGGCTGGATGCCTTCCACGTGGATGGCCTGCGGGTGGATGCCGTGGCCTCCATGCTTTACCTCGATTATTCCCGCAAGGACGGGGACTGGCTGCCCAACGAACAGGGCGGCCGGGAAAACCTGGAAGCCATCCGGTTCCTGCAGGACCTGAACCGCGTCTGCCAGAGCCGTTTTCCGGGCGTTCTCATGATGGCAGAGGAATCCACCTCCTGGCCCCGGGTAACCCGGCCTCCCGAAAGCGGAGGACTGGGCTTCAACCTGAAGTGGAATATGGGCTGGATGCACGACACCCTCGACTATCTCAGTCAGGATCCTATCTACCGTAAATATCATCACGACCGACTGACATTCGGGATGATGTACGCCTTTTCCGAGAATTTCCTGCTCCCCCTGTCCCACGACGAGGTTGTCCACGGCAAGTCTAGCCTGATCCAGAAAATGCCCGGGGATGACTGGCAGCAACGCGCGTCGCTGAGACTGCTGTTCAGCTACATGTACACTTACCCCGGCGCCAAACTGTTGTTTATGGGAGGTGAATTCGGCCAGCGGCGGGAATGGAGCGAAAAGCGGGAACTGGACTGGTCGCTGCTGCAGTATCCGGAGCACGCCGGACTGCTCCGGCTTGTTGCCGACCTCAACGGCCTATACCGGCGCGAGGCCGCCCTTCACCGGAATGGCTATTCCAGCGACGGCTTTGAATGGATTGACTGCCATGACCTCACCCAGTCGGTAATCAGCTATCTGCGCCTGGGAAACCGGGATCGAGGCGAAGTCCTGGCGGTCGTGGTCAACTTCACACCTATTCCACGCCATGGGTACCGCGTGGGCGTACCACTGGCCGGAAACTGGCAGGAAATCTTCAACTCCGACTCCACCTATTACGGCGGCAGCAATCTGGGTAATCCCCTGCCCCTGAATACCATTGATGAGCCCTGGATGGCCCGTCCCTTTGCCCTGGAACTCACCCTGCCACCGCTGGGGGTGATCATTCTCAGGCATATACCATGATCCGGGTACTGTTTGCGACCAGTGAAGTCTTCCCGCTGGTCAAGACCGGTGGGCTGGGAGATGTTTCCGCGAGCCTGCCCAAAGCCCTTTGCCGCAGCGGCGTGGACTGCCAGGTCCTGCTGCCGGGATATCCGCAGGCCATACGCGCCGCCCGGGAGGCCGGTGCACGGCGCCGTGTGCGGTTCCGGCTTGGCCAGTATGATGTTGCACTTTGGCGCACCCGCCTGCCTGACGCCACTGTCACGCTTTGGCTGGTGGATTGTCCGGCGCTCTTTGACCGGGACGGCGACAGCCCCTATCAGGATGACCAGGGCCGTGACTGGTGGGACAACGCCCATCGGTTCCACCTCTTTGGTCGTGTTGGTGCAATGTTCGCCCTGGGCCAACTCGGGCTGCCCTGGCAACCGGACGTGGTTCACTGCAATGATTGGCAGACCGGCCTGATTCCGGTATTGCTGGCCGAGTCCCCCCATCGGCCGGCAAGCGTCTTCACGATTCACAATCTTGCCTATCAGGGGTTGTTCTCCCACGAAACTTTCCGGGCACTGGGATTGCCGGACCATCTGTGGAGCCTGCACAGCCTGGAATTCCACGGCCAACTCTCTTTCATCAAAGGCGGCCTGGTCTACAGCGATGCCATAACAACCGTCAGCCCGGGCTATGCAAGGGAGATCCAGACCCTACCGTTCGGCTACGGTCTGGATGGACTGCTGAGGTACCGCTCCGGGCAACTCCACGGTATTCTCAATGGCATTGATGATCAGCTCTGGGATCCCCAAACCGATCCCTGGCTGGATTTTCATTTCGGCCCGGCCAGGCCCGGGGACAAGGAACAGTGCCGGGTCCTGCTGCAACGGGAGCTTGCACTGGAAGCCTCGGCACGGCCGCTTTTCGGGTTCGTCGGCCGGCTGGTCGAGCAAAAGGGCCTCGACTGGCTGCTGGAGGTAATTCCCCCGTTGGTGAACCAGGGCTGCCAGTTTGCCATTCTCGGTTCCGGCGAACCCCGCTATCAGGAAGCACTGCGGCAGATGGCCAGACAGTGGCCGGAGCAACTGTCACTTACACTCGGCTACAACGAGGGCCTGGCTCACCGGATCACCGCTGGTGCCGACCTGTTCCTCATGCCTTCCCGATTCGAGCCGTGCGGCCTTAATCAGATGTACAGCCTGCGTTACGGCACCCTGCCGGTGGTCCATGGCGTAGGCGGGCTGGCCGATACCGTGTTTGATCCGACCGAGACGGCGCCGGACCGAGCCAATGGGTTTGTCTTCCGGAATGACTCGACCCAGGGATTGATGACCGCTATCGAACGAGCCCTGGCAACCCGCTCCAGCATCCGGACCTGGCGGCAACTCCAGCATAACGGGATGACCGGCGATTATTCCTGGAAGCTCCGGGCGGGCGAATACGCCCGTTTGTATCACCACCTGATGGCCAGTGACTGCCCGGCCAATGATGATTGACGACTGACAAAGACCGCACGGAGGTCACCGTCATGCATGAACCCACGAAGTTCCGCCTGGAAGCCCGGCCGACCCTGCCGGAAGCCATTGAACGCCTGGAACACCTGGCCAACGACCTCTTCTACAGCTGGGACCACGGGGTCCGGAGCCTGTTTTTCCGGATTGACCCGGTGCTCTGGCAGAAGGTGGAGCACAATCCGAAACTGTTCCTGCGCCGGGTGGCCCAGTCCCGGCTGGACGACGCCTCGGAAGACCGTGCCTTCATGGGCGAGTACCGGCGAATCCTGTCCAGTTACGACGCCTACCTGGAGGCCGAACCGGTGCCAGAGGTTCTGGAGGCGCTGGAACCCGGTCAGGATCTGGTGGCCTATTTCTGCGCGGAATTCGGGTTTCACGAAAGTTTCCCCATCTATTCCGGAGGCCTGGGGATTCTCGCCGGAGACCACTGCAAAGCCGCCAGTGATCTGGGGCTGCCGTTCGTCGCCGTTGGCCTGCTCTACCGCCAGGGTTATTTCATACAGACGATTGATGCCCGTGGCCATCAGGTCGCCCGTTATCGCCATCATTCAAGCGACGAACTGCCCATTACCCCGGTCCTGGACAAGGGCCGGCAAATGACCATCTCGGTTCCGTTTCCCGGCCGTGACGTGGTTGCCCGGCTATGGCAGGCCCGGGTCGGGCACATCACGCTTTATCTGCTCGACTCCAATACACCGGAAAACAGCCCGGAAGACCGGGAACTGACCCTGCAACTCTACGGTGGCGATTCCGGTACACGGATCAGCCAGGAGATGCTGCTGGGCATCGGTGGCACCCGCGCGCTGTTGGCTCTGGGTATCCAGCCCACTGTCTGGCACATCAACGAAGGCCATGCGGCCTTCCTGGTACTGGAGCGCTGCCGTATGGCCATGGCCGATAAGATGGCCTTCGAAACCGCCCTTGAAGCCGTGGCAGCCTCCACCCTGTTCACCACCCACACACCGGTCCCGGCGGGGCACGACATCTTTCCCCGGGATCTGCTGTCGGAGCGGCTCGGCCCCTACCTGGAACAGTCCGGACTGGCACTCGACAAGGTACTGGCCCTGGGTTCCAAGAATGGCGATCAAAGCTTCAACATGACCTGCCTGGGCCTTCGGGGTTCCCGGTTCCATAATGGCGTCAGCCGGATCCACGGCCAGGTGGCATCGGAAATGGAAGGCAACATCTGGCCCCAGGTCCCGGCGGCCGAGAATCCTATTGGCTACATCACCAATGGTGTCCATGTGCCCACCTTCCTGGCGCCGGAATGGGGCAGCCTGTTTGATATCCAGGCCCCGAGCTGGAAAAGCGAGCTACGCAACCCGCCCTTCTGGCATTTCATCGACCAGATACCCGATTACCACTACTGGAGCGTCCACAAGGCACTGAAACAGCAGATGGCAGAATTCATTGTCCGGCGGCTCCAGAGCCAGCACCAGCGCAACGGCACCGGACATTCCGTTACCGAGCGCATGGTCCGCCCCCTGGTCTCCTCGGGAAAAGATGCCCTGGTGATCGGCTTCGCCCGCCGGTTCGCCACCTACAAGCGGGCCACGCTGATCTTTTCCGACCTGCCACGCCTGGAAGCCATGCTCACCGATCCGGAACGGCCGGTGATTCTGGTCTTCGCCGGTAAGGCCCACCCTCAGGACAACCCCGGCCAACAGTTGATCAAGGTAATCCACGATCTGTCCATGCAGCCCAACCTGATCGGCCACATCCTGCTGCTGGAGGATTACGATCAGGCCATGGCCCGGCGCCTGCTCAGCGGAGTCGATGTCTGGCTCAATACGCCGGAATACCCCAAGGAAGCCAGTGGAACCTCCGGGGAAAAAGCCGCACTTAATGGCGCACTGAACCTGAGCGTACTGGATGGCTGGTGGGGCGAAGGTTACGATCGCAGCAACGGCTGGGCCATTACTCCGCGCGATACCCGGATGGACCAGGAGTTCCGCAACCAGGAAGAAGCCCGGGACCTCCTCGACCTGCTGGAACTGGAAGTCATCCCCCTGTATTACCAGCGGGCTTCCCAGGGCTATTCCGAGGGCTGGGTAAACCGCTCCAAGGCCTCAATGAAGAGCATCACTCCCCGGTTCAACGCCCAGCGCATGGTGATGGATTATGTCGAAAGCTATTACCAGCCGGCCAGCAAACAGGGCCAACGCCTGAAAGACAACGGCGGCCACCTGGCCGGGGAGCTGGCAGACTGGAAACAGCGGGTTCGGGCCAGTTGGGATGGCGTGTCACTGAATGTCCATGACTGCGTCCAGGCCTGCTGCCAGTGGAACACGCCGGTGGACGTTGCGGTGGAGGCCGTGCTCAATGGCCTGAGCCCGAACGACGTTCGCGTGGAGTGTGTGGTTAACCGGGAATGCAGCGGGACCTTCGAGCAGCCGGGTCCCGACACCTTCCTGTTGGAGCCGGCCGGGGAGGAAAACGGCCGGACGCTGTTCAGGGCCAGTATCAAACCGCCCTATCCCGGCCTGCAGACCCTACGCCTGCGCATGTATCCCTACCATCAGGCTCTCACCCACCCGCTGGAGATGGGCTCGATGCTATGGGCCTGACGGTCAATCCTTTCCGGGCACCGGTTCCTGATTGGCTTTCAGCGCCGTGCTGACCGGATTGGCATACATATCGAGCAGATAGGAGCGGCCCTGTACATCACAGGCATCCAGGCGCCGCTGGATTTCCGACCGGGCCGCTTCAAGGTCTGCGGTTTCCAGCTTCTCGGCGATGGCTACGTGGTCTGTCACGGCTTTCGGGACATCGCCGGCATTGGCCTCATTGCGCAGCTGGTAAGCCGCCAGATTCGAGGCATGCAGGTGGTAATTGGCCTGGATCTCGTGATCCACCCGGGCGGCCATGGCCTTGGGGTTATCCGGAGAATCGCTGATCGGCTGGCCGAAGTGCACATGCACATGGCCCTTGTAACCGGTCATGCCCTTGATAATCTGGTCGCTGTCCTCGCCCTCGGTTTTTATGTACTCGCCGGTACGGGCGCGGATTTCCAGCTCCCGCGCCTTGTCGCAGTCACAGGGGTCGTATTCATAGGCGATGGACACCGGCACGATATGCAGTCGGTTCATGGCCTCATCAAACGCCAGCCCGGATTTCTTCCGGCTCATGTAGAACATCTTGATGATGGCCGGGTCGGTCACATCAATGCCGTCTTTTGCGCGCCCCTCGCGCTGGGCAATCCAGATGCTGTGGTTGCTGTCGATACTGTGATTGATGAACCCGGACAGGGTCAGGTAGGCATCGCGCATTTCCCGGGGGCTGGTCATGTTCCGGCGCACCACAAAACTCTTGTTCAGGCGCATGATCTCGGCAAACACGCGGTTGGCCAGCAGGTTGTCGCCGATAGCAATACGGGTGGTACTGAACCCGTGCTGGAACATCAGGTAGTTGACCACCATCGGGTCAAAGACGATGTCCCGGTGATTGCAGATAAACAGGTGGGCGCCGGTTTTGCTCAGGTTCTCCAGCCCACTCTGGGTCACATTTGACGTTGTGCTTTCAACCAGATCGCCAATGTATTTCGACAGACCACCCTGAAGGTCATCAATGCGGTGATAGTGGGAAAAATTGCGAATCAGCCAGCGGCGGACAAACATCCGCAACAGGCCTGGCGCCCAACGGGCCACCGTTGGCGAGCGAAAGCGACCGACCATGTCCAGAAATTCCCGGTCGTTCGCCAAGCGCTGAATGGTTGGGGCCGTCTCTTCATCCGAATAGGGACGGATTGCGTCAAAATCCTGCATGCATTCCCTGTTATTGTATAAAACGGTTAATCACGGTCGTTGAAAGGGGCGATATTGTAGCCGTTCTTTCCCGGTTTTTCCTCACTACATGGCACCCTGAAATCCTACGCCGGTATCTGTTACTATTCCGCGTCTGCCCGCATTCCTTTTAAAGACTGAAGAGCCTTCATGTATCCGGACCTGGATTCCCAGCCTTTCCCGCCTGAAACCACCGCCAGTGCGCCTCGAACTCCGGAGCAGATCCTGCACGAAGTGTTTGGTTACGAGCAGTTTCGCCCGCTACAGGGTGACATTGTTCATGAGGTGGTCAATGGGGGCGATGCCCTGGTCCTGATGCCGACCGGTGGCGGCAAGTCCTTGTGTTACCAGGTTCCAGCCCTCGCCCGGCCGGGCACCGCCATCGTCATCTCGCCGCTGATTGCCCTGATGCAGGACCAGGTGGCTGCGCTGCGCGAACTCGGCGTGCGGGCGGCTTTCCTTAATTCCACCATGGATTACGAGCAGGCCCGTGACACCGAATACGCGTTGCTCAACGGCGACATTGATCTGCTCTACTGTGCACCGGAACGCCTGATCCAGCCGCGCACTCTGGATTTGATGCATCAGGCTCCGCTGGCACTGTTCGCCATTGATGAGGCGCACTGTGTGTCCCAGTGGGGCCACGACTTCCGCTCCGACTACCTGTCTCTGGGCATGCTGGCCGAGGCTTTTCCCGGTGTACCGCGCATCGCCCTGACCGCAACCGCCGACGAACGCACCCGCAAGGAAATCGCAGAACGGCTTTCGCTGACCGATGCCCGGCATTTCATTAGCGGTTTTGATCGCCCCAACATTCAATACCGGATCACACCAAAGATAAACGCAAACAAACAGTTACTGGACTTTATTAAAGCCGAGCATCAGGACGATTGCGGGATTGTCTACTGCATGTCCCGCAACAAGGTGGAGAGTACCGCCCGGCTCCTGGCCGACCGGGGCTACACCGCACTGCCCTATCACGCCGGGCTAAGCGCCGAACAGCGGGCCGAAAACCAGGAGCGGTTTCTGCGCGAAGACGGGGTCATTATTGTGGCCACCATCGCCTTTGGCATGGGCATCGACAAACCCGACGTGCGCTTTGTTGCCCACCTGGACCTGCCCAAAAGCCTGGAGGCCTACTACCAGGAAACCGGTCGTGCCGGCCGTGACGGCAAAGCCTCCACCGCTTGGCTGGTCTACGGCCTGCAGGATGTAATCAAACTGCGCCAGATGCTGGAAGGCTCCGCCGGCAGCGACCATTTCAAACGCCTTGAGCGCCAGAAGCTGGATGCCATGCTGGGATTGTGCGAAGTGACCGGCTGCCGGCGCCAGGTGCTGTTGAGTTACTTCGGGGACCATCTGGAGCAACCGTGTGGCAACTGCGATACCTGCCTCAATCCACCCGAGACCTGGGACGGCACCGTGGCTGTGCAAAAGGCCCTCTCCTGTGTCTACCGCACCGGGCAACGGTTCGGGGTGAATTACATCATCGATGTGCTGCGCGGGTCCGAAAATGAGCGCGTCATCCAGTCGGGGCACAACCAGCTTTCCACCTACGGCATCGGCACCGACCTGTCTGCCAATGCCTGGAAATCGGTTTTCCGACAGTTAGTCGCCAAGGGCTACCTGCGCGCCGATCCGGAGGGCTACGGCTCGCTGCAGCTCACCGAGCACTGCCGCCCGCTGCTCAAAGGCGAAAAAGTCATTGAGCTGCGCAAGGATCCGGCTCCTCCTAAATCCGCCGGCGGCAAGGCATCCAGCCGGCGCAGTGGCCAGAGCATCCGGGACCAGATTACCGACCAGGCCGGCTGGGAAGCCTTGCGTGCCTGCCGTAAGGAACTGGCAGACAGGCAGGGAGTACCTCCCTACGTCATTTTCCACGACACAACGCTCTTCGATATGCTGGAGAAAAGGCCGCGAACCCTGGAGGAACTCGGTGAAGTCAGCGGCGTTGGTGCGGCCAAGCTGGACAAGTACGGCGAATTTTTTCTGCAAACTATCAATGAGCTTGATTCCAGCTGCTAGAGTTAACGGGTAAGAGACACCCGGTCGAGTTCCAGGGTGCATCATATTCATGGAAGGATTGTCTCTGTGCCAGCAGCCATCCGCTTACCGGCTTTTACCCGCCGCACCCTGATCAGCCTGATCATGACGCTGTCAGTGCCTGTCGCAGGTTGGTCGCAGACAGCCAGCGATCGCCACGACTACCGGCTCTGGTACCGTAACTATGACAGCCCGGCCATCTACAACCTGGTTCGCCTGGCACTGACAAAAACGCCAGAGTACGGCCCCTTTACTCTGGTAAGAAGCCAGGAAATCAGTCAGGGTCGGGCCCTTCACGAACTTGCCAGCGGGAGCTCGAACGGGCTCGTGGAAATCGCCAACGTGGCCACCAGCGTGTACCGTGAAGAGACTCTGACCCCTATCCCGGTGCCGGTCGATGGTGGCCTGCTGGGTTTCCGGGTGTGTCTGATTCTGCCGGAAAAACTGGACCTGTTTGCCAATATCCAATCTCTGGAAGATCTCCGACGCGGTGACATCCGGATTGGCCAGGGCTCTCACTGGCCGGATACGCCTGTGCTACATGCCAATGGCATCGATGTCGTCACCCACGCCCGCTACGAAATCCTGTTCGGCATGCTCAGGAATGATCGTTTCGACTGTTTCGCACGAGGCATCAGTGAAGTGTTGTACGACCTTCGCCGCGAGCGGGCCGACGATCTGATTATTGAGCCGGATCTGCTCCTGGCCTACCCCATGCCCTCCTATCTGTTTGTCGGCAAAAATGACCACGAAACGGCACAACGCCTGCAGCTGGGACTGGAAAGAGCGATTGAGGACGGGAGTTTTGGTGAGTATCTCGATAAATGGTTTGGGCGGGCCATTGAAGAGCTGAACCTGGAGGAGCGAACCGTCATTGCCCTGGAAAATCCCTATCTTTCCGAGGATTCCCGACACATAGCACGCGAGGCCCTGTATGGCCTCGCGCGCCGCATCGAGCTTCTCAATCAGGCCGAGTGAATAATTAAACCTTAAACCTGCGTACTTTCTCATGCAGGTTATGACCGATGGTTTCAATGTGGCCGCTGTAGACATCGTTCTCGCTGGCCGCTTTCGCCGCATCCTGCCCCTGATCGGCAATCCGGGTGATGGACGAATTGAGTTCATCGGTCACCGATGTCTGCTCCTCGGAAGCCGTGGCGATCTGCGACGTCATCTGGCTGATCTGATTGATGCCTTCCACAATCCGGTTGAGCGAATCCATGGCATCCTGGGCCTTTTCCATACTGACGTTGGACACAGCCGTGGATTCCTTCATCACGTCAACGGCATTGTCCGCCCCCTTCTGCAGGCGCTCAATCATGTCGTTGATTTCTTCCGTGGAGGCCTGGGTGCGCTGGGCCAGGTTACGGACTTCGTCCGCCACCACGGCAAAGCCACGACCCGCCTCACCGGCACGGGCGGCCTCGATGGCTGCGTTCAGGGCCAACAGGTTGGTCTGCTCGGCCACACCCTGAATCACCTCCAGCACCGTAGTGATCGACGCAACGTCTTTACCAAGGGTATCAATCACTTCTGCGGCAGAGTTGACCTCATGGGAGAGCTGACGGACGGCATCCCGGGAGGCAGTGACGGTGGTCAGCGACTCCTGGCTCTCGGTGTCGGCAGTTCCGGCCGCTTCGGCGGTCTGCTGGGCATTCTGGGCGATCTCACCCGCGGCCGCCGACATCTCGTTAATCGCCGTGGCGATCATATCAATCTCGTTCTGCTGGCCTTCGACGCTGGCCCGGCTATTACGGGAGGTTTCCCGCAGGGAGGACACATTCTCGGAGAGTTCTTTGCTGCCGGCTTCCACTTCCTTGATCACCTGCTGGATGTTCTCCACAAACCGGTTGAAACTGCCGGCCAGTTCACCGAACTCATCACCCGAGGTGTCATCCAGGCGTTGGGTAAGGTCGGCATCACCGGTGGCGATGTCAGACATGGCCGTATTCAGGCGGCGAACCGGCGCCATCAGGGTACGGATACCGAAATGCAGGACAATCAGCGCGATGATCAGGCCAAGGGCTGCAATGGTCAGCCCTGTGGTCCGGGCGCTCACCACCGGCTGGTGAATCTGGTCGGAATTGACCACGGTCCCCAGATGCCATTTCACACTGCGGGCGTCTGAGATCGGGAAAAACGCCACGCTCCAGGTGTTGCCGTTCTTCTCGAATTCCCGGGCCTCACCGTTCATCTCGGGCTCAAATCCCAGGGCGTCGCTGGCGCTGGTGCCCACCAGACTCTTGTCCGGGTGAAACAACACCGTGCCGTCGTTGTCCAGCAGCACCGCATAGCCCGCGTTCCCCAGGGTAATGCTCGAAAGCAGTTCCTGGATATCACCCAGGCCAATATCCATGCCCACCGCCCCTTCATAGGTGCCGCTCTTCACCGGTGCCGTCGCGGAAATGATCATGCCGCCGGTGGAGGCATCCTGGTAAGTGCCGGTGAATGACGCTTCCTGATCGGATACCGATTGCTGATACCAGGGGCGTTCCCGGGGGTCGAAATCCGCAGGTAGCGTGTTCTCTACCTGACGGTCCCGCATGAACATGTCACCGTCGGTGGTGCCGACATAGACATTCAACGCGCCACTGCCGTCGGTCATGGCACCCAGCAGGTTGCGGGCAGTCGCATCATCGTCGATGGGAGCCAGAGCCTGGGCTGCGGCCTCGGTAATTCTCAGGCGGGTATTGAGCCAGTCGGCGATGGTCGCAGTGCTCTGCTCAACGGCGTCGTCGAGCATCGATTCCACGTAAGTATCGGTGGTGGTCTGCAGTCGGTAATTCGACGTAAATGTAAGGGCTGCGGTGATCACCAGGATGAGCACACCCACGGCGATCAGCAGTTTCTGTCCGAAAGACAATTGCACAGTGCTGTTCCTCTGTGGTTGACAGGTACGTGAGCCGCCGAATCGGGGCCGATACCGGTGTTAGTCGGCCACTCCGGCGTAGACTTTAGAGGTCAAGGAATTACCCGGAGATCTCCCCCTGATTCGCCGACCGGCGAGTGATCCAGGGAGCCGGGCTCTATCTGCTAGACTTGAAGCGCGCTACCATACCGCATTCTCATGACAATCCGAAGGAGACTCCCTGAATGGCCCATGATGAGCTGCACCTGAACCTGCGAAACCTCACCCTGGAGGACTACGACCAGCTTCAGGAACTGATGGACGACGTTTATGACGACATCGGCGGTGCATGGCCAAAGGACACCATCAAAGCCCTGGTGGAGCAGTTTCCCGACGGGCAGATCTGTATCGAGGATAACGGTCACCTGGTCGCGGTGGCGCTGACTGTCTGCGTCAAGTATGAACGTTTCAGCAACCCGCACACCTACGACGACCTGATCCTGCGCAACGAGAAGATCTGGCATAACGCCAATGGCGACTCGCTGTACGGACTGGATGTATTCATCCATCCGGACTACCGGGGTTACCGCCTGGGGCGGCGCCTGTACGAGGCCCGCAAGGAACTCTGCCGTTCCATGAACCTGCGGGCGATCCTCGCCGGTGGGCGCATTCCCAACTACTTCAAGTACTCCGATCAGTACACACCGGAAGAATACATTACCCGGGTCGACCGCAAGGAAATCTACGACCCGATCCTCAGTTTCCAGCTGTCCAACGAATTCCAGGTCACCCGCCTGATGCATAAGTATCTGCCCGAGGATGAGAAATCCCAGGGCTACGCCACGCTGCTGGAATGGCGGAACATTCTCTACACCCCGCCCTCACCCGTGCTGAGCGTGCGCAAGACCCAGGTACGCATGGGCGCTGTGCAGTGGCAGATGCGGGAATTCACCTCGGTTGAGGAAGTGCTGGAGCAGGTGGAGTACTTCGTGGACGCGCTTTCCGACTACAAGAGCGACTTCGCCCTGTTTCCGGAATTCTTCAACGCCCCCCTGATGGGGCTGACCGATCAGCTCGACCAGACCCGGGCGATCCGCTTCCTGGCCGGGTTCACCGAACAGTTCCGGGACCAGATGTCGGAAATGGCGGTGAGTTACAACATCAACATCATCACCGGCTCCATGCCGCTGATTGAGGATGACCGGGTCTACAACGTCTCCTACCTGTGCCACCGGGACGGCCGGGTGGACGAACAGCGCAAGATCCACATCACCCCCCACGAACGGCGAGACTGGGTCATCGAAGGCGGCGACCGTTTCCAGGTGTTCGAGTCCGACGCCGGCCGGGTTGCCATCATGATCTGCTATGACATCGAATTCCCGGAACTGGGCCGGATAGCGGCTGCCGAAGACGTCGACATCATCTGCGTGCCCTTCTGGACCGACACCAAGAACGGCTACCTGCGGGTGCGCCACTGCGCCCAGGCCCGGGCCATCGAAAACGAATGCTACGTGGTGATTACCGGCAGTGTCGGCAACCTGCCGAAGGTGGAAAACCTGGACGTCCAGTACGCCCAGTCGTCCGTGTTCTCGCCGTCGGATTTCGCCTTCCCCCACGATGCGGTGATGGCAGAAACCACGCCGAACACCGAGATGATCATGTTCTCGGACATGGATCTGGAGAAACTCACGCTGGTACGCAACGAAGGCTCTGTCACCAACCTGAAAGACCGGCGTGTTGATCTGTACGAGGTAAAAACCGGCAATAACGACCTTGGCCAGTAATACCGATGCACACAGTCCCATATAGGTGCCTGTGTGCGTTGCCAAAAAGGTGCCACAGAGCTATTGTTGGACTAACGGTTCAACATACATTAGCTGATTCCAAGGCAGGGAAAGGCAACCCATGAACGAAGCGTTACCCGATCTTGTCGCCCGTTTCCGGATTCGTAGCGGGCTGTTCCGCAGGGAAACCGTCGAGGCCCGCCTGTTCGGCCTTGACCCGTATTCCTGTGTTCTGAAAACCGACAAGATCTTTGAACCCGGCGACCACCTCACGCTGGACCTGGTCATGGATATGCCGTTCGAGGAAATCCGTGCCGAAGGACTGCCCGGTCTGGTGACAGACAAGATAAAACACTGCAGCAACTTCTTCTATTCCATTGATTTCACGTTGTCTGGAGCCCGCGATTCCGAACTCGCGGAAAAGCTGCGGCGCATCGTGGAAGTCACGCTGAAGAAACAGAGTCTCCGGTCCCGGAGAAACGCCAGCCCTGCCCCCGACCTGAAACAGGTGGCCCGCATCGATAGCAGCTATCCGGCATCCCTTTCCTAAGGAGTGGTTTCCATGGCCAAGAAGTCCAAACCCAGCGTTGATAAAGTCGTCAAAAAGGTCAACAAAGAGTTCGAACGAACGTCCACCCAGATAGAAGGGCTGATCGATGATGCCCTCAAGCAGTTTGACCATCTGCACGACCAGCTTCAGGAACCGGTTCGCAAACTGCTGAAGGACATGGATTCACTCCGTGAGCGCGAAATGCGCCGCTTCCATGACGAGTTTGACCGCCGGATGGGGGAATTCCAGGAGTTGCAGTCGTCCCTGCTGAATCGCCTGGGTATTGAGCCCGAGCAGACCGATGAGGCGGACAAACAGGCTCCACCTGCTCCCGCTGAGGATGTCCAGGCCAAACCAGCCGCCCCGAAAAAGGCCTCCGGCGGCAAGAAAAAGGCCAGCAAACCGGCCAAGGCGAAGGCCAAAGCCACACCAAAAGCCAAGGCCAAACCTGCAGACAAATCCGACCTGACCCGCATCAAGGGCATCGGGCCGGTCACCGCGAAAAAGATGCAGGATGCCGGCATCACCTCCATCGAGCAGATCGCCAAACCTTCCCAGGGTGACAAAGAGAAGCTCAAAGCTTTCAAAAACGTGAAGGGTTATAACCAGTTCCAGGCAGAAGCCAAGAAACTGCTCTGATGCAATCACCCGACCAACCTGTTTTACGGGACATTGTCCTGGTAGGTGGCGGGCACAGCCACGTCGGTGTATTGAAACGGTTCGCCATGAACCCGGTACCCGGCGTGCGCCTGACCCTGATCTGTCGTGACACCCATACCCCCTATTCCGGCATGTTGCCCGGCTACGTGGCCGGACATTACAGCTACGACGACGTTCACATCGACCTGAGCCGGCTGGCGGAATACGCCGGTGCCCGTTTTTACCGGGCCCAAGTGGACGGCATTGATCGCGACAACCAGCGAGTGATCTGCCGGGGCCGCCCCGACGTCCCCTATGATCTGGCGTCCATCAATATCGGTTCTTCGCCGCGTGTTGCCGATGTCGAAGGCGCTGCAGACCACGCGGTGCCAGTTAAACCGATCACCGGCTTTAACCGTTTCTGGCTGGCGTTGCTGTCGCGCGTGGAGAACCACGACAACGGCCCGCTGACCATTGCGGTGGTGGGTGCCGGGGCCGGCGGCGTGGAACTGACCCTGGCCATGCAATACCGGCTGCGCAAGGAACTGCGCCAAAGGGGCAAAGACCCGGACCTGCTGCATTTCCACCTGTTCGATTCCCGGGACATTCTGCTGCCGACCCACAACGACCGGGTGCGGGGGATGTTCCAGCGCAAACTGAAGGAACGATCAGTGCACCTTCACCTGGGTTCGCCAGTCGATCAGGTTGAAAGCCGACTGCTGACCACCGCCGCCGGCGAACGGCTGGAGGTTGATGAAGTGCTCTGGGTGACCCGCGCGGGCGGCCCGCAGTGGCTCAAAGATACCGGGCTGGCGCTGGACGACGGCCAGTTTCTCAGGGTTCGCGATACCCTGCAGACCGAAACCGATGACAACATCTTCGCCGCTGGCGACATCGCCAACGTGGTCAACCACCCCCGTGAAAAGGCCGGGGTCTTTGCGGTTCGCCAGGGTCCGCCGCTGGCGGACAACCTCAAGCGCATGGTCCGTGGCAAGGCCCCCAAACCCTTCTATCCGCAAAAAGACTGGCTGTCGCTGATCAGCACCGGTGACAAATACGCCGTGGCTTCAAGGGGCGACCGCGGCTTTGCCGGGCGCTGGGTCTGGCGCTGGAAGGACTGGATTGATCGTCGATTCATGCGCAAGTTCAGCGACCTGCCGGCCATGGATGACAATATCGTCCTGCCCGACACCTCCGCCGCCCAGAGTTCGGAGGAAGCCTCCCAGGCGATTTCCGCCGTCGCCATGCGCTGTGGTGGCTGCGGCGCCAAAGTGGGCAGCACCGTTTTGTCCCGGGCGTTGGCCCGCCTCCAGCCCATTGAGCGGGGCGACATTCTGGTGGGCCTGCACGCCCCGGACGATGCGGCCGTTATGACCGTGCCGCCCGGCAAGGCGGTGGTGCATACCGTCGATTTCTTCCGGGCCTTTATCGACGACCCTTACGTGTTTGGCCGGGTAGCCGCCAATCACAGTCTGGGTGATCTGTTCGCCATGGGTGCCGAAGCCCAGAGCGCCACCGCCGTGGCGACGGTGCCCTACGGTATCGAATCGAAAGTGGAAGACACCGTGTACCAGATGATGGCTGGCGCCGTGGAAGTGCTTAACGAAGCCGGCTGCGCGCTGGTAGGCGGCCATACCGGCGAAGGCCGGGAACTGGCTCTGGGCTTTGCCGTCAACGGGCTGATCGACCCTGAACGCATCATGAGCAAGGGCGGCCTGCGCGATGGCGATGCCCTGATTCTCACCAAACCCATTGGTACCGGCACGCTCTTCGCCGCCCATGCCCGGCTGGCCGCCAAAGGCCGCTGGGTTGATGCCGCGCTGGATTCGATGATGCAGTCCAACCGGAAAGCGGCCGAATGCCTGCTGGACTGCGGCGCCCGGGCCTGCACGGACGTAACCGGTTTCGGCCTGCTCGGCCATCTGGTGGAAATGACCCGGCCCTCGGGCGTGGATGCCGAACTCAACCTGTCTGCCATTCCGGTACTACCCGGCGTGGAAGTCACGGCCGCCGAGGGCATTCTGAGTTCGCTTCAGCCGGCCAACGTGCGGCTTCGCCGGGCCATCCGGGATCAGGAACAGTGGGTGAAACACCCGCGCTACCCCCTGATTTTCGACCCCCAGACCGCCGGCGGCCTGCTCGCCAGCCTCCCGGCCGATCAGGCCGATGCCTGCGTGGCAAAACTGCGCAAACTGGGTTACCCGCACACCATGATCATCGGCCGGGTGACGGCCGCCCAGGCCCCGGAAGGCGCCATCGAACCCATCACCCTTAAAAACTGAGCCCTCAGGGCTGAGACATCGGTTCATACAGGCCCCGGTTAAAGGTATCCTTCCCCTGCCTTTCGACTAACCTGATACCAGATACTGACAACCAAAAGGACTGATTCCGCATGAAGCTCCGCACACTTAGAAACTGGCTGGCCTCTGCACTGCTGTCGGCTGCCGTGATTCCCCTGGCCCATGCCGAAACCTTCGTCTTCACCGCCATTCCGGATGAGGACGAAACCAAACTGATGGAACGTTTCCAGGGTGTGGCTGATTACCTGTCGGAACAACTGGACGTGGATGTCCGCTACATTCCGGTCAAGTCCTACGCCGCGGCGGTCTCCGCGTTCCGTAACAATCAGGTGCAACTGGCCTGGTTTGGCGGCCTTTCCGGCGTTCAGGCCCGCCGCCTGGTGCCCGGCTCCGAGGCCATCGCCCAGGGCGTTGAAGACGAAGCCTTCCGCACCTACTTCATTGCCAACACGGCCACCGGCATTGAGCCGGCGGATGAGCTGAGCGACCTGACCGCACAGCTTGAAGACAAAACCTTCACTTTCGGCTCCAAGGGCTCCACCTCCGGTCGCCTGATGCCGGAATTCTACATCCGCAAGACCTTTGACCAGGCGCCGGATGAATTCTTCTCCCGCGTTGGCTTCAGCGGCAACCACACCCGCACCCTGCGGCTGGTGGAAGCCGGCACCTATCAGGTCGGCGCACTGAACTTTCAGGTCTGGGAGAAAGAACTGGACAACGGCAACATCGACACCGACGCCGTTCAGGTTATCTGGAAAACCCCGCCTTACCCGGACTACCAGTGGACCATCCACGCTGATGTGAATGACCGCTTTGGTGACGGCTTCAAGGGCCGAGTGCGCGAGGCGCTGCTGAACCTGGACGACCCGGAACTGCTCAACAGCTTCCCCCGCTCCGGCTTTATACCGGCATCCAATGACGACTATGAGCCCATCCGCGAAACGGCTGAAAACATCGGAATCCTGGATTAATGCCCGGATTCGAATTCCATGGCCTGACGGCCAGTTTCAACGGAGAGCGGGTCATTGGCCCGCTCTCTCTCCATATCCAGGAAGGCGAACACGTCGCCCTGGTGGGCAAAAGCGGTGCCGGTAAATCCACCCTGATCACCCTCATGTACGAGCAGATGCAGCGCCAAGCCGCGCTGGTGCCCCAGGCGCTGGGGCTGGTGAACGCGCTGCCGGTGTTCCATAACGTGTTCATGGGTCGGCTTGACCGGCATTCAGCCTGGTACAACGCCTGGAGCCTGGTGCGCCCCTTCGCCAAAGACCGCGAAGCCGTCGCCGCCCTTCTGGACGAACTTGACATGCCCCGGAAGCAGTGGACCCCGGCAGCCAGTCTCTCCGGCGGCCAGCGCCAGCGTGTGGCGATTGCCCGGGCGATTTACCGGCAGGCATCGATTCTGCTGGCAGACGAGCCCGTCTCCGCCCTGGATGGCCCCATGGCCCACCAGGTGATGTCGATGCTGGTCAATCGCTACGACACCAGCGTGATTGCCCTACACGATGTGGACATGGCCCGAACCTACTGCGACCGCATCATCGGCCTGCAGGACGGCCAGGTCGCGCTGGACGAACCGGCCAGCCAGGTGGACCCCAGAGCCATCATGGCGCTGTACTGAGGGGCCGCGGCGCGATGTTTTCCTACCCGGTGGTCCGAACCAGTTTCCTGTTCCTCGCTATTGCCCTGGCCGGGCTACTGGTGGCGGATATCGCCATTACCACCTCCGACCCCTGGCAGGACCTGGGCCGATTCTTCCTGGGCGTGGCCACCCCCAATTTCTTCAGCACTGAAGGCCTGGCCACCGCGTTACTGCGCACCGTATCCTTTGCCTTTGTCGGCGTGGCCCTGGGCAGCTTCTTCGGGTTCCTGCTGTCGCTGGTCTACCACTCGCTGCCGGTGCGGGTTTTCTGCGCCTTTATCCGCGCCATTCATGAACTGTTCTGGGCGCTGATTTTCCTTCAGTTCTTTGGCTTTCATCCGCTGACTGGTGTGCTGGCCATCGCCATTCCCTACGCCGGCATATTCGCCAAGGTCTACTCGGAAATCCTGGAAGAAGCCGACCCGGAACCCGCACGGCTGCTGCCGCCCGGCACCGGCACCCTGAGCCGGTTCCTGTTTGCCCGCATCCCGGACAGCTGGGCGCAGATCCGAACCTACACTGCCTACCGCCTGGAATGCGGCCTGCGCTCCTCTGCCATTCTGGGCTTTGTGGGCATGCCAACCCTGGGTTTTTATCTGGAAGCATCTTTCTCCCAGGGCCTCTATTCTGACGCCGGCGCCATGCTCATCCTGTTCTATGTGCTGATCGCCACCCTTCCGCTGTGGGTACGCCCGAAGCTGGTGCCGCTGTACGTGGCCGCTTCGCCGTTTTTCCTCGGGGATGGCCTGCCCATTGTCTGGGGCAATGTGGCTCGGTTCTTTACCGAAGACATCGTTCCGGCGCCCCTGAGAAACGGCGAAGGCATGACAGAGCTGTCTGCCTGGTTCGGGGACCTGATGGTCAACGAGGCCCTGCCCGGCATATGGAATACGGTGGTGCTCACCCAGATTGCCCTGGTGGCGACGGGGATTCTGTCATTGCTGGCATTCCCGCTGATCTCCCGGCATTTTGGCGGGCCGGTGCGGCGTACCTCCGGGCACGTGCTGCTGGTGATCGCCCGGTCCACGCCGGAATACATTCTGGCCTACATACTGCTGCAGTTGTGGGGGCCGTCCATGCTGCCGGCGGTGGTGGCGCTGGCGCTGCATAACGGCGGCATTATCGGGCACCTGATCGGCCAGCAGACCAACAAGGTCCAACTACGGCCGGATGCGCCGGTGGGGTTTGCCCGGTATAGCTGGGAGTTGCTGCCGCGCATCTACCGGCCATTCCTGGCCTTCCTGTTCTACCGATGGGAAATCATCATGCGGGAGACCGCCATCCTGGGGATTCTGGGTATCTACACCCTGGGGTTCTACGTGGACAGCGCCATCCAGAACATCCGCTTTGACCGGGCCATGATGCTGATCCTGATCACCGCCCTGCTGAACATCGGCGTGGACGCCCTGGGGCGTTACATCCGCCGCCGGCTGGCCCTTCAGACCATGCCCACCTGCTGACGGGTGGTTATTTCACGGCGCGGAACACCAGCTTTTCCGGGGCGCCGCTGATCGGGTCCTGGCCTGCCTGAAGGTCAATGCGCCAGATCATGTCGGTGCCGGTAGTGCAGAAAGGTGCGGTGAAAGTGGCCTCATAACGGTTGTCGCCGCGCTGTTTCAGGGGCACCGGGTACTCGCCCATGTACATGGATTCGCCCCTCAATACCGCCAGAAAGCGGCTGGGCGCCTCCGGTGCGTTCACAGTGAGGTGGTATTCCACGCCCTGGCTGCCGGCTTCGCCCGGCTCCAGGCTCATGGACCAGTCGCCACTTTCAGCACTCCAGGTACACGGCTGTTCCAGCAGATTGCATTCCGCTCGGGCGGCCTCGTCGCCACTGTCGCGCAGGTAACGCGGGCCAAACACCATCAGCGCCACCGCACCGACCATCAAACCAACCACCACAATTGCACGTAACATCGTCTGCCTCATTACCGGTAAGAACCCGGCATTATGGGGATAATTGCCGACAAGGCAAAGGTTTCGAAATAGCTGCGGCCATGAGAAAATAGCACGCTTATCAGTTTTAGCGATCGACCACACAGGACACGCCCGTGCAACCGGACATCTCCGTACAGCATCTGAACAAGATCTACGAGGACGGCTTCCAGGCCCTGAAAGATGTCAGCCTTGAGATCCATAACGGCGAGATTTTCGCCCTGCTCGGCCCCAACGGCGCGGGCAAAACCACCCTGATCTCCATCATTTGCGGCATCGTCAATCCCGGTAACGGCGAAGTGAAAGCCGCCGGTTACGACATCGTGCGCCAGTACCGCCAGGCCCGCGAAGCCATCGGCCTGGTGCCCCAGGAACTGAACACCGATTCCTTCGAAACCGTGTGGGACGCGGTGTCATTCAGCCGGGGTCTGTTCGGCAAGGCACCCAAGCCCAGCCACATTGAAAAGGTGCTCAAGGACCTGTCGCTCTGGGACAAGCGGGACAACCGCATCATGTCCCTGTCCGGCGGCATGAAACGCCGGGTGATGATTGCCAAGGCCCTGTCCCACGAGCCGCGCATCCTGTTCCTGGACGAACCCACCGCCGGTGTGGACGTGGAACTGCGCCGCGACATGTGGGAAATGGTCCGCAAACTGCGGGAGAACGGCACCACCATCATCCTGACCACCCACTACATCGAGGAGGCCGAGGAAATGGCCGACCGCATCGGGGTGATCCGGCAGGGTGAAATCATTCTGGTGGAAGACAAGAACAGCCTGATGTCCAAACTCGGCCGCAAGGAACTGCGCCTGCAACTGATGCACAAACTGGACAAAATCCCGGGCGAACTCACCCTGGAGCCGGTGGAGCTGTCAGACGATGGCTACGAGCTGGTCTACACCTTCGATTCGCAACAGCAACAGGCCGGCGTGGCCGGGCTGCTAAGAACCCTGGGCGACCTGGGGATCGAATACCGGGACCTGCAAACCCGCGAGAGTTCGCTGGAAGAAATCTTTGTCGGACTGGTACACGAGTAGCCAAGGGCACGAGCGGAGAAAGCAATGAACCTTTACGGTGTAAAATCAATCTACAAGTTCGAGATGGCGCGCATGCGGCGCACCGTCATGCAGAGCGTGCTGGCGCCGGTGATCTCCACCTCCCTGTACTTCGTGGTGTTCGGCTCGGCCATCGGCTCACGCATGGGCGACATCGACAATGTCAGCTACGGTGCCTACATCATTCCCGGCCTGGTCATGCTCTCACTGCTGATGCAGAGCATTTCCAACGCCTCCTTCGGCATCTACATGCCCAAGTTCTCCGGCACCATCTATGAGGTGCTGTCTGCGCCGGTCTCCTACGTGGAAATCGTACTGGGCTACGTGGGGGCGGCCGCCACCAAATCCACCATACTGGGGCTGATCATACTGGCCACCGCCCGCATGTTCGTGGACTACTCGGTGCTGCACCCGTTCTGGATGGTGTCGTTCCTGATACTCACCTCCATTACCTTCAGCCTGTTCGGGTTCATCATCGGCATCTGGGCGGACGGCTTCGAGAAACTGCAGATTGTGCCGATGATGATCGTCACCCCGCTGGTGTTCCTCGGCGGCACCTTCTATTCCATCGACATGCTGCCCGAAGCCTGGCAGACCATCAGCCTGTTCAACCCCGTGGTCTATCTGATCAGCGGTTTCCGCTGGGCTTTCTATGGCGTGTCTGATGTGCACGTGGCCATCAGCGTGGGCATGACCCTGGTGTTCCTGGCCCTCTGCATGACCACCATCTGGTGGATTTTCAAAACCGGCTATCGGCTGCGCTCATGAAACGACTCTTGTTATTGATTGGCGGTTTACTGTTCCTGTCTGGCTGCGACATGGTGGGCGCAGGCCAGCCGGCCCCGGAACCGAAAGCCGCCACCTGCTTTATCGGCAATGACGTGCCCTACCAGGTGCAACTGGAAGTGGCGAACAGCCATCAGGAACGGAAAAAAGGTCTGATGGGCCGCAAGGAACTGGGCCAGCAGGAAGGCATGCTGTTCACTTTCGACTACGAGCGCGGCCCCCGCAGCGGCTTCTGGATGTACAAAACCCTGATCCCGCTGGACATCGCCTACCTGGACCAGCAGGGGCAGATTGTCAGCATTCGCAACATGCACCCCTGCCCGGCCGTCGACGGCACCAACTGCCCGTCCTACGCGGCGGGCAAAAGCTACTGGTATGCGGTGGAAATGAACGCCGGCTACTTTGCCGACCGCAACATCCACCCGGGCGACCGGCTGGTGCTGCCGTCCTCGGGCGAAAGCTGCGATAGCGGCAACTAGCGGTCCTGCCAGTCCGGCTCCCGCTTATCGAGGAAGGCGGCAATCCCCTCCTGGGCATCGCAGGCGGCCATATTGCTGGCCATAATCTCGGCGGTGTATTCGTAGGCCTGTTCCAGGGGCATTTCCAGCTGCCGGTAGAATGCGGTTTTGCCGGTTTTCACTGTGTAGGCGGACTTGTCGGCAATGGTCCGCGCCAGGCTGTACACCGTCTCATCCAGGGTTTCGGCATCCACCACCCGGTTGAGCAGCCCGATCTGCTCGGCCCGTTCGGCGCCGATCATCTCGCCGGTCAGCAACATTTCCATGGCGTGTTTGCGGGAGACATTACGGGACAGCGCCACCATCGGCGTGGAGCAGAACAGCCCGATGTTCACGCCGGGCGTGGCAAAGCGCGCGCCGGATTCCGCCACCGCCAGATCGCAACTGGCCACAAGCTGGCAGCCCGCCGCCGTGGCCACACCCGCGACACGGGCAATCACCGGCCTGGGCAGGTTCACCACCTGCTGCATCACCTTCGCACACTGGCGGAACAATGCCTGCTGGAACTCGTGACGGTTGAACTGCTCGCGCATTTCTCGAAGATCGTGGCCGGCACAGAACACCTTGCCGCTGGCCGCCAGAACCACCACCCGACACTCTTCATCAGCCTCCAGGGCCGTAAACACCTCCGATAGCCGCTCCAGCATCGCCATCGACAGGCTGTTGCGCTTCTCCGGCTGATTCAGCGTTACCGTGGTAATGCCGTTTTCCGTGTACACATGCACAAGGCTGTCGCTCTGAACCGTCATGGAAATCTCCCAGGCTTATTGTTGTAGACCGAAGTATTGCCAAACCGGGCGGCTGTGTCGAACCGACCTTGGGCGCAGACACCGGGCAACGGTTGCAATCCCCGTTTACGCCCTCAGGCTTACACAGTAAGCACCGGAAACATAGGAGGAAACCATGTCCCCTTCCAACCTGCTGCGCATCATCCTGGCCATCGCCGTGATCGGCGGCGGCATCCTCGTCATCATGAACGACGAACCGGCCGCACCCACCGGTGATATCAATGAGATACAGCCACTGCCGGAGCAGGATGATCCGGATCGGTAAGATTGGCCGGACGATGGACTAACAGCGTTCCTCATCGAGTTGCTGAAGCAGCTTCCCCGCTTTCTATCGGATAGCATTCGGTAGAATGCTACCGTCTCCCCTCACCCTTGCAGGAGAAAAATGTGTCAGACAACAACGTCGAACTTACGTCCACCATTAGCGAAGACAACAAGCTGGAACTGGCTCTGCGGGAGATTGAGATCCCTCAGCCGGGCGAAAACCAGGTGGTCATCCGCGTCGAGGCCGCGCCCATCAACCCGTCTGACCAGGGCGTGATGTTCAGCGCGGCCGATATGACCACGGCCGAGCAGTCCGGTAGCGCCGATCGCCCGGTTATCAGCGCCGATGTTCCGGCCAAATTCATGGGTGCTGTTAAAAACCGTGTGGGCAAGGCGATACCCGTGGGTAATGAAGGCGCCGGCACCGTGGTCGCGGCAGGCTCATCCGACGCTGCACAGAGCCTGATGGGCAAAACCGTGGCGTTTTTTGGCGGCGGTAGCTACCGCAAATACCTCTGTGCCAATGTGCAAAGCTGTCTGGAACTGGAACCGGGTACGACCGCAGAAGAAGGCGCTTCAAGCTTTGTGAATCCGCTAACGGCATTATCCATGGTGGAAACCATGCGTGCTGAGGGGCACAAGGCAATCGTTCACGCGGCGGCCGCCTCCAACCTCGGGCAAATGCTCAACCGCATCTGCCTCGCCGACGGCATCGACCTGGTCAATATCGTCCGCAAGCAGGAACAGGAAGACCTGCTGCGGAACCAGGGCGCCAAATACGTGGTCAACTCCAGCAAAGACAGCTTTATGGCCGACCTGACCCAGGCACTGGTCGACACCGGCGCTACCATCGCTTTCGACCCCATCGGTGGCGGACGCATGGCCAGTGATATTCTCACCTGCATGGAAGCCGCCGTCTCTCGCGACATCACGGAATACCGCGTGTATGGATCTGACGTCTACAAACAGGTTTATATCTATGGCGCTCTCGATCGCGGCCCCATCACGCTGAACCGCAACTTTGGTTTTGCCTGGGGTGTGAACGGCTTTCTATTGTTCAATGCGCTGGGGAAACTGGGTAAGGAAACCAACGTCGCCATGCGCAAACGCGTCGCCGCCGAGATCAAAACCACGTTCGCCAGTCACTACACCCATGAAGTATCCCTGGCCGGTGCATTACAACTGGATACCATCTCGGCCTACGGAAAAATGGCGACCGGAGAGAAGTACCTGATCAAACCGCAGAGCTAATAGCGGCCCGGCAATGGCGGATCAACGCTTGCAACCTACCCCGGTAATCAGCGCCGGGGTAGGTTTAGCTGCTTCAAAATCCAGGGGATGAATTCCTTCCCAGAGCAGTCAGTTGCATACGCAGTTTCTTGGCATGATCCGGAACGGCAGGGTTGGCGGGAATCGTGTCCGCGCCGGTGGTTTTCCGGCACAAGGAGCAATGGCACTGATAGAGGTTTGGGAGTTACCCCACAGTCATTTGTTAACGACGACTCTTATCAAACCACCGAACTTCGCTAAAACTTGCTCTGTTATTAATCAAATACGCTTTAATAGCTTCCAGAAGCTCGTTAGAAACCTGGGGGGTTCAACTTTCCAGTTTTATCGAAACCCACCGTACCACCAGAAAAACCTTCGCCGTCAGGTGACAAATTGAGGCCAATGGAATTAAATCCGGCCTCCATTGGTAAACCCAATGCATTAATTCGCCCTTCTTGCCTCTGGGCAGTAATTATCGGGAAAGGGTCTACCGCCACACGCTCACCCGTCTCCACCAACGCACCATTGGGCCCTAAAGCGTTGCCTATCACAGGAACATCCCAACAAAACTCTGTCGGGATTACCTCTGGCACAGCAATATGGAGCAACCCTACGAACGGAAATCCATCCCTCAGCAAACCTGATGCCTGCTTAAAGCCCATTGAATTTACGTTTCTCGATGGCTTTGCAATGGTTGGACGCAGAACTTTTACTTCAATAGCTATCGACCGATCAAAATGATATTGGCAATCATTAAATGGAATAAGGAAAAGATCAATATCTCCAGGCTGCCGGGTGAAAAGAATAGTTCATTTGATCAGTGCTCTAGCCTTCCTCATGACAGCCTCACCAGACACAGCCTGATCAGTGCCATTATCCAGCTCTTCGCCTCTACGCCGAGCCTCGAGCAACCAATCTGACCTGAGCTCTTCTTCTGACGGAGACTCCAGACTCAATACCAGTCGCTGGATCAATTGGGCTCGCTCCTCTTTAGGAAGGTGGAGCGCCTCGTCTTCAATTTTCTGAAGATTCACGGCAGAAACCTCTCGCTCGCGCGTTCGGATATCACTCAATTTTGACACGGATGGGTGCCGGGTTCCACGACTCGGTATTTCGCTTTAACGCTTTTGTTCAGCGGTGACCTTTTGCAGCGAAGCGGAGAAAGGGCATTCGGTGGAGGGCCGCAAGGCCCGGAACGAACTGCAACTTTTAGTTAGGCATCGGCTCCAAACTTGCCCATAAGCTTCGTTGCCGCTTTAAAATTTTCAACTGCAATCAGGCACATGATGGCAATCAAGAGCAGAGAGCCGGAGAAAGCAACCATAGGCAATTCACCCAAAGCCGAAATGCCCTTGATGTAAACAGGGATGAGCCCCAAAAACGCGGTGACAAAATACCAAAAGTAATACCATTTCACTCCGTGCTTTTGGGCAAACTTGCTCTTGAACCGACCTTTCCATCTGTAGTGGTTTTCATCTGGCCTGAACTCCACAAATCCCGCGGCATCAGATCTTTCGTTTATTGATGAGCTTGGGTCTTTGCTGCTCAGAAGTAACTTTATCTCTTCGACCGGGTAAATCTTTCCCGTAAGCGCCAAGAATCCCTTTTCAAGGGTGAGCCTGTGTATGCTCTCGTTGTCCAAGTCACTGATGAACTGTTTAGAAAATTCGTACTCATCTCGCCTTTTGCTGGAACGAGAAACGACCACCTCGATGATGATTTTGTATAAGGCAAATAGGCTGACTAGTATCCCAACTACCTTTACTGCGAGTTCCATATTTTTCCTTGCCTAACGCCCTGGCTTTGCGGCGTGCCGGAGCGCCAGCGAAGGTGCGTCCCCCAACAGCCACTGGTTATGTGATCTTAGACTACTCTGGCAGGCCCTCGAACTCTGGCACGTCACCAATCGCCGCGTTCCAAACCGCTCTGCTCGATGTGAAGATGTGCGCAGTTGGCAGCACAGAGACTTCAGTATCCAAACACCCTGCGGGAACAACGAGCAGGTCTGTAAGTTGGGTGATTGGTAATGCTGATCCACACGATCTACAGAAGCTTTTGTTGTGGCGAGTACCTGGAAGCGTAAAGGAAGTCACGGCATCTACACCCGCCAGCCAGGTCAGTTTAGCTGACTGCGAAAATAAATTTGCTGCATGAGCAGATCCTGTATCTTTTTGGCAATACTCACAATGGCACAGGTAAAAACTGTCGAAGTCACCATGGACCTCAAATCTCACTGTGCCACACAGGCAAGAACCAATGTGCTTAGTCATAGAACTCCCATCCATGGCCTGCGGGTGACGCACACATAACAGTGATTAGATAGCGCTCTTGATAACTGCAGAAAGTTGACTGCGTCATTATTACAGGATCTGCCCTTCCGGAAACGCCATCTATCGCCATATAAAACAAAAGCATAGCCTAGCATTCAGCATCCCGCCACGGAATTATTTGACGTCGTTAATTCGCTCACCCAATAGTACTGGATAAAATACAGTATGCGCCTGACGGCCCAGGTTTAGAGAAGGTTTACAGGAAGGATATGGTGCCCGGAGCCGGAATCGAACCGGCACGGCCAATAAGGCCGAGAGATTTTAAGTCTCTTGTGTCTACCAATTTCACCATCCGGGCATAGCGGGGATCGTTGGAGGGCGAGATTGTATAAGGCTCTGTGCTCTAACGCAATTGGGGGCCGGCGCCGGTTATTCCTCGGGGCTTTCCGGGCAGATCGCCCTGCCCTTGTACAGGTAGCCGGCGATGCGTGGGGCTCTGGGCATGTAGAGGTTTTCCAGTTCCACAATCTCAAAACCGGCGCTGCGGATCAGGTCGGCTATCTGGCGGTTCAGGTGGCAGCCGCCGGCGATTTTCTTCCAGCCCGGTGTGATGCGGTGCTGCCATTTGCGGGTGGTGTCGTGGGGTGCTTCGCCGTGTTCGAGGAACAGCAGTTGCCCGCCGGGTTTTAGCACGCGCTTCATCTGCTGCAGCGCCTTGCACCAGTCCGGTATGGTGCACAGGGTAAAGGTCAGCACCACGGTGTCCACGCTTTCGTCCGGCAGGGGAATCTGCTCGCCCGGCAGACCCAGCCATTCCACGGTCACCGGTGAGCGCTCCAGGTTGGCGGTGGCTTTGCGCCGCATGCCTTCGGATGGCTCCAGCCCGTACAGGTGCTCCACGGTTCTCGGGTTGTAAAATTCCAGGTTGGTGCCGGATCCCATACCCACTTCCAGCACCCGGCCGTGAGCCTGCGGTATGAGCTGGCTGCGCAGTTTCATCACCTGGCCCAGGGAGCAGGCTTTATCAATTAGATGGGGCAGAATTCTCTCTTCGTAAAACGGCATCTGAAACCTGTCATTGTTTTATATCAAGGGGTGCGACAAACTGCCCTAGGCAAATGATGTAAGCTTTCGGTAGCATCGTAACCAACTGCCGGTAATAACTACATAACAATATGACCTAAGGCAGCGGCTGGGCGGGCCAGCGCTGAACTTTGCTGGCCTGTGTGTATTGTGATTGTATGGATTACCGGAGGTTCCCAATGGAACTCGATCCTCTCATTCTATCGCGAATACAGTTCGCGTTCGTGGTGTCCTTCCACGCTATCTTTCCGGTGTTCACCATCGGTCTCGCCTCCTACATTGCGGTGCTGGAGGCACTGAGCTTCAAGACCGGTAACCCCGTGTGGACCAAGCTGTCCGGATTCTGGACCAAGGTGTTCGCGGTGGTATTCGGCATGGGGGTCGTCTCCGGGATCGTCATGTCGTTCCAGTTCGGTACGAACTGGAGTAACTTCGCCCAGGCCTCCGCGAACTTCCTCGGGCCGGTGCTGAGTTACGAGGTGATAACCGCGTTCTTCCTGGAAGCGGCGTTCCTTGGCGTGCTGCTGTTCGGGCGCGACAAGGTGCCGGCCGGGCTTCACCTGTTCTCCGCGTTGATGGTGGCTGCTGGAACCTTCATCTCGTCGTTCTGGATTCTGGCCGCCAATAGCTGGATGCAGACCCCCGCCGGGACGGAACTGCGGGACGGCGTGTTCCATGTGGTGTCCTGGAGTGACGCCCTGTTCAATCCTTCCTTCATCTACCGCTTCATGCACATGGCGCTGGCCTCCTTCCTGACCGGCGGTTTTGTGGTGGCAGGCGTCAGTGCCTGGTATCTGCTGCGCGGCCGCGAGGTGGAAGCCAACCGCAAGGCGCTGTCCATGTGCCTTTGGCTGCTGCTGTTCATCGCGCCGGCGCAATTGGTGGTGGGTGATTTCCACGGACTGAACACCCTGGAGCACCAGCCCACCAAGGTGGCCGCGATGGAAGGCAACTGGGAAACCTCTGAAAACGTTCCTCTGCTGCTGTTCGCCATTCCGGACCAGGACAGCCAGTCCAACCTGGTGGAAATCGGCATTCCGGGCCTTGCCAGCCTGATCCTCACCCACGAGTGGGACGGCGAAGTACCGGGCATCAAGGATGCGCCTGTGGCAGAACAGCCACCGGTAGCGATTGTGTTCTGGTGCTTCCGGATCATGGTGGCCATGGGTGTGCTGATGATTCTGTTTGCCGTCGCGGGGCTGTTCCTCCGGGCCGGTGGCCGCTACTACCAGAACCGCTGGTACCTGCAGGGCCTGCGCTTCATGAGCTTTGCGCCGTTTATCGCGGTCTGGACTGGCTGGTTCGTCACCGAAGTGGGTCGTGCGCCCTGGCTGGTGTACGGCATCATGGATCAGGCCGAGGCTCTGACACCGTCACTGACCGGTGGCATGGCGCTGTTCACCCTGATTGGCTACATCGTGGTTTACGCCTTTGTGTTCGCCTCCGGGGTCTACTACCTGATGCGCGTGCTGTTTGAAGGCATGGAAGAAGGCCATGAAGGCGAGGATGAAGGTGTCGAGCGCCCTGCCCGTCCGTTCTCTGCCGCGCATGTTTCGTTCGAGTACAACCAGTCCGGCAAGCCGGCTAACGAAGGGGGGCACTGATTATGGAACTGTTTGACCTCGCCCTCATCTGGGCATTCATTATCGGTTTCGGCATCATCATGTACGTTCTGATGGATGGCTTCGACCTTGGCGTCGGCATCCTGTTCCCGTTCGCGCGGTCCGAAGAGGAGCGCGACGTGATGATGAACTCCGTGGCCCCGGTATGGGATGGCAATGAAACCTGGCTGATCCTCGGCGGTGCCGGCCTGCTGGCCGCCTTCCCGATGGTCTACTCCATCTTCCTGCCTGCGCTGTATATCGGCGTATTCCTGCTGCTGGCCGGTCTGATCTTCCGGGGCGTGGCCTTCGAGTTCCGCTTCAAGGCGCGCAGCTCCCGGTACCTCTGGAACTGGGCGTTTGCCGGTGGCTCCACCGTTGCGGCATTTGCCCAGGGCGCCGTTGTCGGTGCCTACATCCAGGGCTTTGAGACTTCCGGTGGTGTTTACGTCGGCGGCCCGCTCGACTGGCTGACCCCCTTCGTGGTGGTCACAGGCCTGGGCATGCTGGCCGGCTACGCGCTGCTGGGTTCCACCTGGCTGATCATGAAAACCGAAGGCGATCTGCAGGAATGGGCCTATCGCATCACCACGCCACTGCTGATCGCGGTACTGGTGATCTTCGGCATCATCAGTGTATGGACCCCGTTTGTGGACGACATGGTGCGCGAGCGCTGGTTCTCCAACCTGAGCATCATCTGGGTGCTGCCGGTGCTTACCCTGCTGTGCGCCCTGCAGATCTGGCGTTCCGTGCGTAACCGTTCCGAGGGCATGCCGTTTGTGGCCACCATGGGGCTGTTCATCACCACCTATCTGGGCCTGGTGGTCAGTCGCTGGCCTTATGTGGTACCGCCGGAATACACCCTGTGGGAAGCCGCCTCCGCGTATGAGTCCCAGCTTTTCCTGCTGCTCGGGCTGCTGTTCGTGATCCCCATCGTGCTGACCTATACTGCCTGGACCTATTGGGTATTCCGGGGCAAGGTCCGTGCCGGGGAGGGCTACCACTAAGTGAACGCACCTGAGCAACGGGAGATAAAAGCCTGGCTCTCGGAGCTGGCCGCCGGCAACCGGCGGTGGATTCAGGGAACCGTGATTGCCGGTTCCCTGGCCGGGCTGGCCACCATCGTGCAGATGGTGCTGCTGGCCCGGATTGTTCATCTCGGGGTGATTGACGAGGTTGCCCCCAAAGCGCTGACCGGGCTGTTTCTTGGCCTGGTTGCCGCCGTTATTGTGCGGGCCCTGTTCCAGGGCCTGCAAACCCGCCTCGCGGCGCAATGCAGCCAGATGGTCCGCCGCGCCGCCCGCCGTGAACTGCATCGCCACTGGCAAGCTGCCGGCCCGGTCGCCATCGGCCAGGAATCCGCCGGCACCCTCGCGCGGGAATGGATTGATCACGTCGAAGCCCTGCACGGTTACTTCGCCCGTTTTCTGCCCCAGATGAGCCTGTCGGTGATTGTGCCCCTGGCTATTCTAGTGCTTGTGTTTTCTCTGGACTGGCTGGCCGGTATCTTCCTGCTGCTGTCCGCACCGCTGATTCCCCTGTTCATGGCCCTGGTGGGCATGGGCGCAGAGAAACTGAACCAGCAGCATTTTGAGGCCATCAGCCGGCTGTCGGGCCAGTTTCTGGACAAGGTCCGGGGGCTGACCACGCTGCAACTGTTCGGCCAGACCGAACCGGCCGCCCAATTGCTGGAGCAACGCTCCGACCGCTACCGGCTGGTTACCATGAAAACCCTCCGGGTTGCCTTTCTGTCTTCGGCGGTACTGGAATTCTTTGCCTCGGTGGCCATTGCGGTCATCGCCATTTACATCGGTTTCGGCCTCCTGGGCTACATCAGCTATGGTCCTTCCGATGAACTCACTCTGTTTACCGGCCTGCTGATTCTCCTGCTGGCGCCGGAATTCTTCCAGCCCCTGCGTACCCTGTCCCAGCATTATCATGACCGGGCCGCCGCCCTGGGCGCAGGCGCCGAAATCCTGGGCCGGCTGCGGGCCTTCGGCAACGGTAACCAGGACAGCAACCGGCCGGATGAACACGCCTCCTCCGGCGATCCCCATCACATCATGCTGGAAGCCATTGATTTCACCCATCCGGGGGATGACGCTCCCTGGTTCCGGAATCTGTCCCTGAGCATTGAACGCGGTCAGGCCGTGGCGCTGACCGGCCCCTCCGGTGGCGGCAAATCCACCCTGCTGCATCTGCTGGCCGGGTTTCTGGCGCCGGATACCGGTTCTATCCGGGTCTTTGGCAAGGCACCGGGGCAGTACAGTTTTGGCTGGCTCGGCCAGCGGGGTTTCCTGGTCCACGGCACCTGGGCGGACAATCTGCGTTTGACCTCACCCGGCGCGTCGGACGTCGCCATTGAATCGGCCCTGCAACGGGTTGGCCTGGGCGACCTGCTTGCCAGCCGGAAAGACGGCATCTACAGCCCGGTCTCCGAACAGGGGCGCGGCCTCTCCGGTGGCCAGGCGCGGAGGCTGAGCCTGGCCCGTATTTTCCTGGCGGATTACGACCTGATCCTGCTGGACGAGCCCACGGCCGGGCTGGATGCAGACAGCGAGATTTTCGTGCTCGAAAGCCTGCACAAACTCTCGGAAGCCGGCAAAACGCTTATCTTCTCCACCCATCACCATGCCCTGCTGGCCCTGGCTGACCGGACCCTGTCCGTCCACGAAGGGGAGGTGCTTGATGTTTGAACTGCGCCCCTGGCTTGCCCTGATTTTCCGCCGGCCGGGCCGGCTGGTGCTCGGTGGTCTGCTGATCCTGGCCACGCTGCTGTCCGGCATCGGGCTTCTGGCCCTCTCCGGCTGGTTCATTACCGAAACCGCCCTGGTGGGCATCCTTCTGGCCGCCGGCGTGCAGGCCAGCGTTAACCTGTATGTGCCCGGTGGCGGTATCCGTTTCTTTGCGGTTTCCCGCACTGTGGCCCGCTATATGGAGCGGGTTTACAACCACGACACCGTGCTGCGGCTGCTGACCGACATTCGGGTCACCCTGTTCCGCGAACTGGCCGCGGCCAATCGCGCTGGCCGGGAGCACCTGTCCGGTCCCCAGTGGCTGTCCCGGCTGACCAGCGATGTGGACGCCCTGGACACCCTGTACCTGCGCCTGATCGCCCCTACGGCCCTGGCACTGGTGGTGATTCTGCTGCTGGCGCTGATGGCCTGGCTGCTGTTCGACTGCGCGGTTGCTGCCGGCGTACTGATGGTGACGCTGCTGGCACTGGTGATCGCCACCCTGGCGGTGTATCTGGTTACCCGCCGGGCCTCATCCCGCCAGAGTGACCGGCAGGAGGCGCTGCGCACGGCGGTGGTGGAACATATTGAAGGCTTTGGCGAACTCCGCGCCGCCGGTCGCACCGGCCGGCACGGCGCCTGGCTGCTGCGACAGGCCCACGGCATGAACGCCGAGCAGGCCCGGGTGGAGTCCCGCGTTGGCTGGCATCAGGCCGTCAGCCAGCTACTGGTGAATCTTGCCGCCATTCTGGCACTCTGGGCCGGGTATGAACTGTTCCGGGCGGATGTGATCTCCGGGCCGGTTCTGGTGCTGCTGCCGATCGCGATTCTGGGTCTCACCGAAGTGATGACGGTACTACCGGATGCCTTTGGAAAACTGGGGAGCACCATCGCCTCTGCCCGGCGGCTTAACCGGGACACGGCCTCTGACCATCCGCCGATTGAGATTCCGGCACCGCCGGAGGGGCTGGCCCTGCAGGCCAGTGATCTGGCGGTTCAGTACCCCGGTTATGCGCCGGTGGTCACACATCTGGATATGGCGCTGGCACCGGGCGAACGGGTGGGCATTACCGGGCGCTCCGGCAGCGGCAAGTCGTCGGTGGCGGACACCCTGGCCGGGCTGCTACAACCGGCCCGGGGCACACTGGCCCGGCTGCCCTGCGCCTACCTGACCCAACAGACCGTTCTGTTTGACGATAGCCTGCGGGCGAACCTGAGGATGGGGTGCTCAACCGCCACGGACGGCGACCTCTGGCGGGTTCTGGAAATGGTGGAACTGGCGGAACGCTTTGCCCGCGAACCGGATCAGCTGGATAGCTGGCTGGGCAATACCGGCAGCCGGCTTTCTGGCGGCGAAGCCCGCAGGGTGGCACTGGCGCGTGTTCTGCTGAGCCCGGCGCCGCTTCTGATCCTGGATGAGCCGTTCACCGGCGTGGATGCTGACACCCGCGCCCGCATCAGCAAACGGCTGGAACGCTGGCTGGACGGAAAGACACTGGTCGCCCTGGCCCACGGGCCGGATGCCCTGCCGGCAACCGACCGCGTGATTCCTCTGGGTTAGCGGGTTTCCACCACCTCAAACGCCAGGCCGGCCTTTTCCGTCAGGCGTTTGTGCAGGGCGCCATCCAGCAGGGAGGCCGGCGTCCAGAAACCGCCTGGCTGGTCGCTGGCGATATCAAAAGCCAGACACAGCCCGGCTTCACCCAGCATCTTGCCCGTGGAACCATAGCCGGGGTCCCGGTCGCCGGTAACCTTGGTGATCAGGGTTTTGCCATCCTCGGTCCGCCCGACAAAGCGCAGATCAAAGAATCCGGTCCGCTGTTGTTCTTCACTGGGCCCTTCACCGGGCTTCGGCACCAGTTTTTCCACCACCCAGCGGGTGGGCTTGATGGCAGATGCGGTGAAGAAGCCACCCAGCGCTGCCGTCATTGCGTAAGCGCGGGCCCGGCCTTTCATGCCGCGGCCAGTCATCATCGCCTCGTCGTAGGTGAATTCCTTGCCGTAACGGGCGGATTGCAGGGCGTTTGAGCGATGCACCACGCGGGTGTTGATGGCGCCCATCACGAACGGAGCCAGCCAGGCGTTCAGTGTGCGGTCAAACTCGGCGCCCTTGAGGCTCGGCTGGCGCTTGGATGACCGGTGCTCCGGCGGGCAGATGGAGAACGGGTTGGCCATTTCCTTGCGCAGTTTCGGGTCTGCCGCCACTTCCTTGGCAATGTTGATCATCGAGGCCACGGTGCCGCCAGAGAGGCCGCCCTTGGCCACTTTCACCCGCATGCGAACGTCCCGACAGCGCGCGCCGAAGGTTTCCTCGGCCTGCTGCTGCAGGAACCACACCCCCATGTCGGAGGGAATGGAATCAAAACCGCAACAGTGCACGATGCGCGCGCCGGAGGCTTTGGCGTCGTCCTCATAACGTTCGATCATCCGGCGAATCCACTGCACTTCCCCGGTCAGGTCGCAGTAATCGGTGCCGGATCTGGCACAGGCCCGCACCATGGGTTCACCAAACAGCGCATAGGGCCCCACGGTGGAAATCACGACCCGGGTAGCCGCGCAGAGGTTATCGATGGAGGCCTCGTCGCCCACGTCGGCCGTCAGTACAGGCAATGCGTCCGCGCCGTCACCCAGACGGGATTTAAGCCCGTCCAGCTTTTGCTGTGAGCGCCCGGCAATGGCCCAGTTCAGCGACTGCCCCACGCCATAGCTTTCAAACAGGTAGCGCGCCAGTATCTGGCCGACGAAGCTGGTGGCACCAAACACCACGAGGTGATAAGGGGTATCGTTTGCCGTTTCCATGGGAGCCTCTCGTTGTCATTATCGGTTACTGAGGTGTTTATCTCTGGTTCCGAGCATATCAGCCATGCCCGGCAATGGCCCATAAAAAAAGGCACCCGGAGGTGCCTTTTTATCGGAAGATCAGAAGATTACAGAACCTTCTTCAGTTCTTCCTCAAACTGCGGAACCGCTTCGAACAGGTCCGCGACCAGGCCGTAATCCGCCACCTGGAAGATCGGCGCTTCTTCGTCCTTGTTGATCGCAACGATCACCTTGGAGTCAGACATACCGGCCAGGTGCTGGATGGCGCCGGAAATACCAACGGCCACGTACAGCTGCGGAGCCACGATCTTACCGGTCTGACCCACCTGCATGTCGTTCGGCACGAAGCCGGCATCAACAGCAGCACGGGAAGCACCAACAGCGGCGCCCAGCAGGTCAGCAACCTGCTCCAGCATCTTGAAGTTTTCACCGTTCTGCATGCCACGGCCACCGGAGATAACCACACCAGCGGAGGACAGGTCCGGACGGTCAGACTCGGCTTTCTGCTCGCTGACGAAGGCAGACAGGCCGGCATCTTTAACCACGTCCAGTTGCTCGACCGATGCGGAGCCACCTTCAGCAGCTACCGGATCGAACGCGGTCGGACGAACGGTCACAACCTTGATGCTGTCGCTGGCCTTGACGGTCGCGATGGCGTTACCGGCGTAGATCGGACGAACAAAGGTGTCGTCAGATTCCACACGGACGATATCGGAGACCTGGGCAACGTCCAGCAGCGCAGCAACGCGCGGCATGAAGTCTTTGCCAGTGGTGCCGGCAGCAGACAGGATGTGGCTGTAGCCTTTACCAACCTCGGCAACCAGCTCGCCCAGGTTCTCGGCCAGGAAGTGGCCATAAGCGGCGTTATCGGCAACCAGGACCTTGTTCACGCCGTCTGCCTTGGCGGCGGATTCAGCGACGGCGCCTACGTTTTCGCCGGCAACCAGCACGTCGATGTCGCCACCGATGGCCTTGGCAGCCGCTACAACATTCAGGGTAGCCTGCTTCAGGCTGCTGTTGTCGTGTTCAGCAATTACCAGGATGCTCATTTAGATCACCTTCGCTTCGTTCTTCAGTTTGTCCACCAGCTCAGCTACGTCGGCCACCTTGACGCCAGGCTGACGGGCAGCCGGGGCTTCAACTTTCAGGGTGGACAGACGCGGCGCAACCTCAACACCCAGGTCGGCCGGGCTCATGGAATCGAGCGGCTTTTTCTTCGCCTTCATGATGTTCGGCAGGGAAGCATAACGCGGCTCGTTCAGACGCAGGTCGGTGGTGACAACCGCCGGCAGGTTCAGGGCAACGGTCATCAGGCCGCCGTCAACCTCACGGGTCACGTTGACTTTGTCACCCTCAACAACCACTTCAGAGGCAAAGGTACCCTGCCCCATGCCGGTCAGTGCTGCCAGCATCTGGCCGGTCTGGTTGTTGTCGGAATCGATGGACTGTTTGCCCAGAATCACCATTTTCGGCTCTTCTTTCTCGACAACGGCCTTCAGCAGCTTGGCCGCTTCGAGTGACTGGACGTCTTCGTCCGTCTCAATGTGGATGCCACGGTCAGCGCCCAGGGCCAGTGCGGTGCGAATCTGCTCCTGTGCGGCCTTCGGGCCAATGGATACAACAACGATCTCGCTGGCATCTCCCTTCTCTTTCAGACGAACCGCCTCTTCAACAGCGATTTCGCAGAACGGGTTCATTGCCATCTTCACGTTGGCGAGGTCCACACCGGTGTTGTCCGGCTTGACGCGAACCTTCACGTTGTAGTCGATAACTCGTTTTACAGCGACCAGAACCTTCATAGATTCCTCGTTCTTCTACGATGGGTTGAATAGATCTGCCAGGTTGACCCGGCTCAGCAATGAGACGATACTAAAAATCGACTCAAAACACACTAGTTTTTGGTGTACATGTACATTGCCAGAGGTAGACGGAGAATTCAAACAAACGTTTGTTTGATTCGGGAAATGTGTTTATCCTTCGTGCATAGCCCCCTATTCATTAAAAAAAGCTGTTGAGGAGACCAACGTGGAACGCGAATCGATGGAGTTTGATGTTCTGATCGTCGGCGGCGGCCCCGCCGGGCTGTCAGCAGCCTGTCGCATCATGCAGATGGCGCAGGAAGCCGAACAGGAACTGACCGTATGTGTCGTGGAAAAAGGGTCTGAAATCGGCGCTCACATCCTCGCCGGTACCGTGTTCGAACCGACCGCGTTGAACGAACTGTTCCCGGACTGGAAAGAAAAAGGCGCTCCGCTGAATACCCCGGTCACCCGTGATGACATCTTCCTGTTCAAGGGCCAACAAAGCGCAACCAAGCTGCCCAACGCCCTGGTTCCGAAGAACATGCACAACCACGGCAACTACATCATCAGCCTGGGCAACCTGTGCCGCTGGCTGGCCGAGCAGGCAGAGGAACTGGGCGTGGAAGTCTACCCCGGCTTCCCGGCGGCTGAGACCATCATCGAAGACGGTCAGGTCAAGGGCATCATCACCGGCGACATGGGCGTGGCCCGTGACGGTTCCGAAAAAGACGGCTACATGCCGGGTATGGAACTGCGTGCCAAGTACACCCTGTTCACCGAAGGCTGTCGTGGCCACCTGGGCAAGCGCCTGATCGAGGAATACAAGCTCGACGAAGGCAAGGACCCGCAGCATTACGGCATCGGCATCAAAGAACTGTGGGACATCGATCCGGACAAACACGAGCCGGGCCTGGTGGTGCACACCACGGGCTGGCCGCTGACCGAATCCGGCTCCACCGGCGGCTCCTTCCTGTATCACCTGGAAAACGGCCAGGTATACGTCGGCCTGATTACCGACCTGTCCTACAGCAATCCGCACGTCAGCCCGTTCGAGGAATTCCAGCGCCTGAAGTACCATCCGGAAATCAAGAAATATCTGGAAGGCGGCAAGCGCGTCTCCTACGGCGCCCGTGCCATTGCCAAGGGTGGTTACAATGCCCTGCCGAAGATGAGCTTCCCGGGCGGGCTGCTACTGGGCTGTGACGCCGGCACCCTGAACAGCTCCAAGATCAAAGGCTCCCACACCGCCATGAAGTCCGGCATGCTGGGCGCTGAGGCGGTCTTCGAGGCCATTCAGGCCGGCCAGGAAGGTGACGAGATCACCAGCTTCCAGAAGAAGTTTGAAGACAGCTGGCTGTACAAGGAGCTCTACTCCGAGCGTAACTTCGGCCCGGCCATGCACAAGTTTGGCAACATGGTTGGTGGCGCCATCGCGTTCTTCGAGCAGAACATCCTGGGTGGCAGCCTGCCGTTCACCTTCCACGACACGACACCGGACTACGCCACCCTGAAGCCGGCGTCCGAGTGCAAGAAGATCGACTACCCCAAACCGGACAACAAGCTGACGTTTGATCGCCTGTCCTCGGTGTTCATTTCCAACACCAACCACGAGGAAGACCAGCCGATCCACCTGAAGCTGACTGACCCGGACATTCCCATCCAGGACAACCTGCCGAAGTACGACGAGCCGGCACAGCGCTATTGCCCGGCCGGCGTCTACGAGGTGGTGGAAGCCGACGATGGCAGTGGCAAGAAGTTCCAGATCAACGCGCAGAACTGCGTCCACTGCAAAACCTGCGACATCAAGGATCCGGCCCAGAACATCACCTGGGTCACGCCCGAAGGCGGCGGTGGTCCGAACTACCCGAACATGTAAATCGGGTTACGCAGAAAGGCCGGGTTCATCCCGGCCTTTTTTGTGTTGTTGATGTCAGCAAACAGGTGGGATAATCTGCTTGCTCTGAACAGGACACGCGGCCAAGGCAGGCTGCCCGAGACAACCAACCCACGGATGGAGACGGCTCATGGACGAGTCAGTTGCACTTCCTCGTTCGCTTTCTGAACTCTTCAACACCGAACTCTCCCAGTCTCAGCGCCTTCTGCGCCTGTCGGTGGGTGCGCCGCTGCTGCCCCACCGCCTCGTAGGTGAACAGCGCGTCAGCGAACCCTTTCGCTACACCCTGGACTGCTTCTCCCAGCAGGGCGATATTGAACTCAAAACTCTGATGGCCCAGCCGGCCCGCCTGTCGGTATTACAGGCCGATGGCGGCTACCGCCACCTGCACGGCCTGGTCTCCGAAGCCGCCCTACTGGGCGAAGACGGCGGCGTGACCTACTACCAGCTCACCCTGGTGCCCTGGCTCGAGATGCTCAAACTCGGGCGCAACAGCCGCATCTTCCAGAACCGCTCGGTGGTGGACATCCTCAGCCAGGTCTTTGACGGCCACGACCTGGCCCGGGGCGGCTACCGCTTCGACCTGCGCCGGGAGTACCCGGCCCGCAGCTACTGCGTGCAGTACCGGGAGAGCGACTTCCAGTTCGTCAGCCGCCTGATGGAAGAAGAAGGCCTGTGGTACTACTTCGAGCATTCGGGTAACGGAAATGGGGAAGACGGCGAAGGCAGTGAGAGTAGCGACGACAACCACTTCGACGGCCACCGCCTGGTCATCACCGACGACGTCGACACCACCGCCCCGGTCCAGCCCCGGATCATCCGCTTCCACCGCCAGGCCGCGACCGAAGCCGAAGACGCCCTGACCCAGTGGGGCGGCGTGCGCCAGCAGCAGCCCACCCGCGTCAGTATCGGCACCTTCGACTACAAACAACCGTCCCTGACCAAACGCACCGGCCTGAGCACCCTGCATGACCAGGGCAACCTGCCGGACGCCGAAGTCTACGACTACGCCGGCGAATACTATTACTACGGCCACGACCGCGGCGAACGCCTGAGTGCCAACCGTCTCGAAGCCCATGAATCCCAGGCCAAACGTTTCCGGGGTGCCGGCGGTGTCCGACAACTCGAAGCCGGGCGCTGGTTCGAACTCAGCCAGCACCCCCGCCACGACACCGGCGGCGAAGCCGAACGCCAGTTCCTGATCCTCGGCGTCACCGTCCACGCCGAGAACGCCCTGCCGGTCTCCGCCCACCTGAACGCCTTACCCGGCAGCCTCAAACCCCAGATCGACGCCGCCAAGCAGGCCCAGGGCCTGGCCGACGACAGCCCGGACGACATCAACAACGCCGGCAGCGGCCACTTCCTGGTGGAACTTCAAGCCCAACGCCGCACCCAGCCCTACCGTACCCGACTCATCCATAAACGCCCGGTGATCGGCGGCCCCCAGACTGCCACCGTGGTTGGCCCCGAAGGCGAAGAAATCCACACCGACGCCCTCAACCGGGTCCGTGTCCAGTTCCACTGGGACCGCCAGGGCCAGCACAACGAACAGGCCGGCGTCTGGCTACGGGTGGCCCAGCCCAACGCCGGCCCCGGCTGGGGCGGCGTATTCGTCCCCCGCATCGGCCAGGAAGTCATCGTCGACTTCCTCGAAGGCGACGCCGATCGCCCCCTGATCACCGGCCGGGTCTACAACGGCGAACAGCAACCCGACTGGCACAGCCACGGCCTGCTCTCCGGTTTCAAGAGCAAAACCTACAAGGGCAGCCAGTACAACGAACTGGTCTTTGACGACGCCACCGACCAGGAACGGGTGCGGCTGAACTCCGAAAACGAAAAGAGCCAGCTCAACCTGGGCTACCTGATCCACCAGAACGGCAACCACCGGGGTGGCTTCCGGGGCACCGGCTTTGAACTGCGCACCGACGCCTACGGCGCCATCCGGGCCAACGAAGGCCTGTACCTCACCAGTTGGGGCCAGATCGGCGCCAGCGGCGACCAACTTGATCTTACTCCAGCCCGACAGCAGATCCAGAGCGCCTGGCAACTGAGTGACAGCCTCAGCCAGAGTGCTGCAGACCACAACGCCGAGGCCCTAAACGCCACCGCCTACCTCAAACAGGCCGGAGACGACGCCGACGACAGCTACGGCACCAGCGAACAGCTCAACGACAGTGACCAAAGCAGCGCCGCCGGCGCCAGTGACAGTGGCGGACGAGGCGAAGCGGCCAGAATGAAAGCCCCCTGGCTGCACCTGGCCTCGCCAGCCGGCATCACGATGAGCACCCCGGAATCCACTCACCTGGCCCAGGGCAAATCCCTGAGCGTGGCCACGGGCGAGGACGTCAACGTTGCCACCGGCAAAAGCCTGGTGGCCTCCATCTCCGAAGCCCTGTCGCTGTTCGTGCAGAAGGCCGGCATCAAGCTGTTTGCCGCCCGGGGCAAAGTGCAGGTGCAGGCCCAATCCGACAACCTGGAAACCACCGCCCGCAAAGACCTGAACATCAACTCCAGCGAGGACAAAATCGACCTGGCCGCCGCCAAGGAAATCCTGCTGGTCAGCGGCGGCGCCTACGTGCGGATCAAGGATGGCGACATCCAGCTTCATGCCCCGGGCAAGGTGAACGTAAAAGGGGCGATGAAGAGTTTTGGCGGGCCCACGAGTCTGTCTCACACCTTCAATGCATTTCCCAAAACCGCTTTCCAAGAAACTTATAAAGCGAAGACCCGTGATGGACGCCCGCTGGCCAACCGCCCATTTGAATTGCAGCGAGATGGCAAAGTGATCCACACCGGTGTTACCGATGCCAACGGCGATACTCAGATTCAAAAAAGCGAATTCGTAGAAGGAATGGAAATCCTTTTCAGAGGACGATAGGGATGAGTCAGTACGACATCTACAATATCTTTGATATGGCTTCCAGCCACATGCGACCCAGTGAGGAACAACACGTTACCGAGGTGGTGCTTCATGAGGCCGTCATTCCGGTCATTTTCGTGCCCGGAGTAATGGGTAGCAACCTGAAAAACACCGAACAAGGTGGCAAGTGGCGTGTTGATGATATTTGGTCCGTTAGGGGGTGGATGACAAAATCTGCCCAAGACCGGAAAGAAATCCTGAACCCTCATCAGACCGAAGTAGACCCAGAAGGCAACGCCCCCACGGGAATCAAGCGTCGCTACATCGACTACCAAACCCGTCGATTCATTCCCGAAGAATCTCTGGCCAAAGCCCGCGGTTGGGGGGAGGTCGGCAAGATGTCCTATGGCGATTTTCTGGTGTGGCTGGAAAACCAACTCAATATCGACGATGACGCGGAATTTGAGGTAATGCAGAAGGACCTTGCGGCTTACTACAAAATCGTGCGCCAACTGCCGGAGGCTGAGGCAGAGTCTCGTGCCAACGCCAATATCCAAACACTAGGGCGATTCAACTTCCCGGTTCATGCATGCGGCTACAACTGGCTTCAATCCAACAAGGATTCTGCCGCCACTTTGTCCCAGCGCGTGGGGGATATAATTGCCGGCTATCAGGCCGCCCGAATGGATTGTCACAACGCGATTCTTGTCACTCACTCCATGGGCGGCCTGGTGGCCCGCTACTATTCGGAAGTGGATGGCGGAAAAGACAGCCTGCTGGGTATCGTTCATGGCGTAATGCCCACGGTCGGGGCAGGCGTCTTTTACCGGCGAATGAAATGTGGCACAGAGGGGGACTGGAAAGCTAGCCAGGTCCTAGGAGAGGACGGTGAGGAGATGACGGCAGTCCTGGCTCAGGCGCCAGGCCCTCTTCAATTGGTGCCCACCCCCCAATATGGCAGCGGCTGGCTAAGGATAGAACCGGAAGGTCAGCCTAACTTTGCCCTGCCCACCGGAGACGACCCGTACACCGAAATCTATCTTGAGCGCGAAAAATGGTGGGGCATGATGGAGCCGGAGTTGGCGATGCCAGAATTAGAGACTGAGTCACCTGACAGGCAACAAAAGTTGGAGACTAAATGGAAGTCTTATCAAAGCATCATTGTCGATAAGGTTAAGCCCTTCCACCAAGAGTTAACCAACAAATTCAATGCTGATACGTATTTGTTTTACTCTGATAGTGAGGACCACAAAAGCTATGGGACTATTTACTGGCGAGGGGAGGACATATCTGATCGGCATTTACGCCATCGGGCAGTGCTGAAAAACAACCAAATAGGAACGAAACGCACAACCCAAGAGTTCGATGCCCATAACAGCCGGCAGGTATACCAACGCTACACTGTCAGCGAACCGGATGAACCGGGTGATGGCACCGTACCCGCTCGCTCAGGATCTATCGGAACCGAAGGGGCAAAAGATAGTCTGATAGTCGCCACGGCACACGAGTCCGCCTACAACGATGCCTATGCGCGCGGGTTCACGCTAGGCTCGATACTGGAGATTGCCAGCACATGGTCCTGATGAAAGCACTGAACCGCATTATTCACCCCCAAAAAGGCTGGGGGCTTATCGCTATGACATCATTGATGATTCAGGGCTGTGGACAATGGGAACATGGAGTACCCGAGATGAATGAGCAGGAACGCCAAACGGTGGAAGCCTACATCAAAACCCAGGAACCAGTTTGCATCGGCCGTTTCCAGGTGGCCATGCCACAACAGTTCAAACGTCGTTACAGCACCCTCACCGTTAATGATGCTCAAATTAGCGCAAAGCACACCACCCAGCAGATGTTTCTGCGATTCATTCGTGAGCGTCGGGAGGAACTCGCAAGCACAGAAACATACCGCCAAAAGGATCGGCCGTACCTAAAGAATCTCTATCATGTTGATTCGGATACCGTCGTATTTGATCATAATGAAGACGACTTTACCCCCGACTCATCCAGGATTCTGGAAGGCTACCGCCTCGTGAACACTACGATGTTCAAGGTGAAGTTAAAGGCCATCGATATTGACGATGATCGTTATCAGGATCAGCGTAAGTTCAGGAAAACCAACAAGGCAGACCGACTGAAACAAGTCGAGCACTTGCTCAGGAATCTCAGCCCCCGCAAACCCCATGAAATCCCGGACACCCCAGGCTTATGCTTTGACGGCGGTTTCCTGGCCGGCGGCGCCGAAGAGCCTATACCTGGCGCAGCTTTGTCCTTTCGGGAGGAAACCGTCGCCATGACATTTGTTGATCGCCACTATCGGGATGTATACGTTCACTTTAACGCCAACTCCACCATCAAGACGGAAGATACCCTGCTGGACCGTATGGGGCGGGCGGAGTCTATTATGCAGGCGAAGGGAGACGACCACTTTGCGGTGCTCCGAAAAGGCAAGCTGGAATTACAGGGGATCGAGCAGGCAGAAGAGTGGTTGGGCACTGTTACCACCGATGAAGATGTTCGGGGAAATCACTTTATTATTGAAGCGAACAGTCAACGCGGCTCCGCTCGAGAGCCTAGGATTTCAGTCACCTTCATGAATGGAGAATACAGCCTGGTGGAAGACGACCACCCGCCGTTGAATCAAGCCTCCCTCACCGACGCCGAAGCTGCAGGACTTTGGGACGCCATTACCCGCAGCTTCCGGGCCAGAGACAACGCGTTCTGATTGGTCGAGCAGCTTCCGCCTCTACCCCGCCCCACTCCATCTCATCCAGGTTGGATGAGGCGAAATTGAGTGTCTTTCGTCCATAAAAAAACGGCTCCCAAAGGAGCCGTTTTCCGAACAGCGTCTTAAGACGTGATCAGTGCACGTGTCCGTGCTCCTGCTCTTCGTCAGTCGCTTCGCGGGTTTCTACCACTTCCACGTCGAAGTGCAGAGTCTCACCGGCCAGCGGATGGTTGGCATCGATAGTAACGGTGTCGTCGCCAACTTCCACTACGCGAACGATCTGGGGACCGCCCGGAGTCTGGGCCTGGAACTGCATGCCCGGCTCGATGGTGTCTACGCCTTCAAAGGCGGAACGCGGAACCGGCTGGACCAGCTCTTCATTAACTTCGCCGTAGCCTTCAGAAGGCTCAACGGATACTTTAACCTGGTCACCAGCGTCTTTCTCGGTCAGCGCACTTTCCAGTCCACCGATAATGTTTTGTGCACCTTCCACATAAGACAGAGGCTCACGACCTTCTACACGGGAGGAATCGAGTTGCTCTCCCTCATTGTTTGTGAGCGTGTAATGGATGGTGACAACACGAGGTTGGGCCATGTGATCTCCTTGCGTGTCGCAATGACTGTGTATTTTAAATGAGGGCAATCGAAAGTGATCGTGAACAGCCGGACTGAACAGAGGGACTAACGACCACCGGCCTCGTTAGAGAGCCAGGCTCGATAACAAGTGTGAAAACCCAGTTTAACAAGTGAAAGACTGCGTTTTCTACCTTATATATAGCGCTGCAAACCGGCTTTTCAACCGTTCTCGCCGATTTTCCAGAATTTTCCGTTGCTCATGACTCCGAGCTGGGTTTCACCGTCCACCACATGCTCGTCCACCAGGTCTGCCAGATCGTAAAAGGCGTTGGTAACCAGGCGGGCTTCCAGACCCCGGCGCACGCCCACCACCGGCCGCGGCTCCTCGCTGTCCGGATAGTTCTCCACTGTCAGCGGATAACGCTCGCCGATCTCCAGGGTTTCGCCCATGTTGGTGGTCACCGTGATCACCTGGTCGTCCGCCAGCCCGCGCACTTCCACGGAATGGGCTAGTAATGGCGTGTCCTCGACCTGGATCCGCCATTTCTCCACCGGGGTCACCAGGTAATACTCACCGTCATCCTCCCGCCGGAGTATGGTGGAAAACAGACGGATGGTGGCCTGGCGTGGAATCGCCCTGCCCTCGAACAGCCACTGGCCGTTGCGGCTGATGACCAGGTCCATGTCACCGGACAGCTCCGGGTGCCAATCCTCTATGGGTGGCAGATTGGTCTCCGGGGAAGCCTCTTTGACGGAATCGAATATGGCATCTGGGTTCATGGCGTTCGCTCAGGGTAGAAACTGGGTTTTCAGGTCAGCGCAACCGGGGCCGACCACGGGCATGTCGAGCACCACCGCCTGGGCGGTCATGAACGGAATGCCCTGTCGGTGGCCGTCCACCAGCAGCGTGGACAGCGCTCCCACCAATGGCATATGGGATACGATCATCAATGGTGAGGTATCGGTTTCCAGCAGCGCGTCCAGGCACTGGCCGGGGTCATCGTCCGGCGTCAGGAAAGGTTTTTCCGTGACCGGGCAGTTCATCACCTCGGCCACAATCGCCGCCGTCTGGCGGGCCCGGATATAGGGGCTCACCCAGAGCCGGGACGGCCGCCAGGAAGACCGGGCGATATCAGCAGCCACGGTGGCCACTTCATGGCGCCCGTGCTCGGTCAGTTCCCGCTGCTGGTCGAGGGTGTGCCAGCCAGCCTCACCATGTCGCATGATGATCAGATGCACGCGGAATCCTCCCGGCCTGGTCTCAAGATTACTGACTAATGGTTCGCGGCAGAATGAACTCCACATCGGAGTTCTGCACGGCCATCATCAGGCTGTTGATGACAGCATTGATGGACGCGCCTTCGTAAAGAATCTCGTAAAGGCCGCGAACCAGGGGCATGTAGATGCCAATGGCTTCGGACTTTTCCCGCACCAGCTTGAGCGTGTAGATCCCTTCGGCCACCTGGCCCAGTTCCTTGACGGCTTCTTCCAGTTGCTGGCCCTTGCCGATGGCAAAGCCGATCCGGTAGTTCCGGCTTTTGCTGGAAGTGCAGGTGGCGATCAGATCACCCACGCCGGCCAGGCCCATGAAGGTCATCGGGTTGGCGCCCAGGCTGACGGCAAAGCGGCTCATCTCCGCCAGCCCACGGGTAATCAGCATGGCCCGGGCGTTTTCGCCCATGTTCAGGGCTGCGCCAAGGCCGGCGACAATGGCGTAGATGTTCTTGAGAGCCCCGGCCAGTTCCACCCCGTACACATCCACATTGGCGTAAACCCGGAAGTATTCGCAGCCCAGCAGCGCCTGGACCTTGTGTCGTACATCCGGGTCTTTAGCGGCAATCACGGTGGCGGTGAGCTCACGGTTAACAATTTCCGCCGCCAGGTTGGGACCACTGAGCACACCGGAGCAGCAGCGGGGAATTTCTTCCTGGAGGATTTCGCTCATCAGTTTGAAGCCGTCCGCTTCGATGCCCTTGGTCAGGCTGACCACAATCTGGTCTTCGCGGAAGTCATCCTTGTGATCCCGGACGATGGAGCGGAAGGCGCGGGAGGGAACGGCAAGCAGGACGATGTCTGACTTGCTGAGAATATCTGCCAGATCGGTGCCCGGGCGGATGTCACCCTCAAGCCGCACGTCCGGCATGTAGCGTTTATTGATCCGGGTGGAGCGTATTTCTTCGGCCTGGGCCGGGTCGCGCATCCAGAAATGAACGCGATGGCCGTTTTCGCCAAGCACCTTGGCCATGGCGGTCCCAAAACTGCCGCCACCAACGACGGCCACATCATAGGCAGTCGCCCCGTCTGTACGGGACTCGGTATTGTCAGGCATATCAATTCCGTTGGCTGTTGTCGTGCCCGGCGGCGTTCGACAACCTTTGTATCAACTGGCTTCCTCGCACTCGAGGGCCCGCACCAGATTCTTGAATTCTTCCCGGTTCTTGCTGTTCATGCCCATCAGCACCTTGTGGGCGTCCAGCACCTTGTCCCGCACCTGCTGTTCACTGGCCTTCAGAACCGGAATTTCCTCCAGTTCTTCAATACGTGAGGCCGGCTCGCGCACAATGATGAAAATCTTGTCGAACCCCATGGAGGTGACAATACGGGTGATGTCGGGATTAGTGGATATCAGGGTCGGCAGGAACTGGCTCTTTTTCTGGGCAGCCAGGGCAATTTTCGCCAGCAGCCCCAGGGTGGTGCTGTCGATAATCTCGGTTTCGGTGAGGTCGATGACCACGGTCTTGAATTCGGGATCGTGGGTAATGGACTCAACCAGATTGTCCAGCGTAGAACAGAGATTCAGCCGGATCTCACCAATAAACTTCAGGACATATATGCCCTGCTTGTCTGCCTGCAGGATCTTGTAACCAGCCATTTTCACACTGCCACTATGTCGAGGACGTGTTCGTTGAACCTTGCACGCTATCGGTTACTGATACGATCGCGATATCGTCCGGGAGCTCTGCGGTCCGGTCCAGACCCAGAGCATCGCTCAGCGAGGCGATAGTGTGACTACCTCCTGATACGAGTTCAAGTAGTGTCTTCTCTTTTTCATCCAGCGATTTGGCCGGGATCACTTCCAGTATGCCGTCTGAAAACAGCAGAAGACGGAAAGGCCGATCCAGGCTCACGGTGTAAATGTCCCATTCCGGCGATTCAAACAGGCCGACCGGCAGCCCGCTGCCTTCCAGAAACTGGGTCTCGCCATCCTCGAACGACAGGATCGGCATGGGAAAATGCGCTCCCACCCCGTAACTGAGGGTTCGTTCTTTAATCGAGATAATTCCCACAAACACCGTGACATGCTTACCCAGCCCCGTATCGAGAAGCTCTGCATTGATACGCTCTAGAAAGCGATCCGGATGCAGGATATCGTCACTGGACTGGCGGCGCAGGTTGCGCTGCAGCCGGTTGGTGAGGTTCTTCAGTAGCACGGTGACAAAGGCAGAACTGGCACCATGGCCGGATACATCCGCGATATAGACCAGCACCTTGTCTTCGCCGATCGGGAAATAGTCCAGAAAATCCCCGCTGAGATAAAGCGAGGGTTTGATCATATGATCGATCTGAAGCCCTGAGATCTGGAAGTCGTTATCCGGCAGCATTTTCATCTGTACCTTGCGGCCGGCATTCTGATCGGCCCGCAATTCGGTGATGCCGCTGCGCAACTCCCGGTTGGTGTCTTCCAGCTCCTGCCGGTACAGCTGGTTCAGGCGATTGACCCGTACCCGGTCGAACAGTTTGTCGATGACATCGTCCAGGGCCCCCTTGTCGTCGTTGGAGGGCTTGAGTACCACATCCGAGGCGCCGGCACGCAGGGCGCGGATGACATCGGTACTGGACTCGCTGCTGGTGCAGGCGACGATGGGAATGAACCGCTCGGACTCCGCCAGCTGACGGGACAGCTCTTCGATGGTTTCCGGGGGAAGGTCTGCAAAGATGACATCCGGACTGTTATCGTCGCCCAGTTGATCCGTCGGGCCCAGGGCCGCCTGACCGGTTACGTAGAACCCTCGCGCCTCAAGGTAGCGTGACAGATCGGCACGGGCCTGGTTGTCGGCGTCGATAATCAGAATGCGCTCGGTGCGCGATGCCATGTTAATTGCCTTAAGCTGCCAGCGATAAACGAAAAATTGCCTTTCTTAGGCCTATTCTGGCACGCCGCTGTGATATAACAAGGTGCCAGAACCAATTTGGGAGTCACAGAATCATGCGTCGTGCGGTTAACGACCTGCTTGGAGCTTATGACAAGCTGATCATGGATCCGGTTCACGGAGGTATCCCACTTTACCGCCATGAGATCCAGGTTATCGATCACCCGCTGTTCCAGCGGCTGCGCAATATCTGCCAGAACGACATCCTGAGCCTGGTATTCCCGGGCGCCACCCACTCCCGGTTTCTGCACAGCATCGGTGTGATGCACGTGGGCACGCGCATGTTCCGCTCGATGATCAATGCCTACCTGCGCGAGCGTCAGTTAAGCGAACAGACCGACCTGGGGCTGGACCAGCTCGACGCCATTGATTACCTGGCCAAGACCATTCGCCTGGGCTGCCTGTTGCACGACAGCGGGCATTCCAGCTTCTCGCACCAGTTCACTCAGGCCCGGCGCATCCGGGACCTGATGTCCCGGACGGAACGGTTCCGCGATCTCTGGCAGGGAGTGGATTACTTCCGTTATTTCCGGGAGGAACCGGACGAACTGGAACACGAGCACTACTCCGTGCGCGTGGCCCATGATGTGCTCAATGCCATCGATCTGGAGGAAGCCGGCCTGCAGGCCGTGGATGTCATCGGCATCATGGAAACCACCGATGTGGAGCCCAGCGAGGCCTTCAAACGCCACGCCCACACCTTCTGGAACTTCATTGCCGGTGACGATGCCAGCGCCGGTTCGATCACCGAGGACCAGGTGCCGGGCCTGGTTATGGATCTGCTCGCCTCCATTGTCTCCGGTGAGATTGACGCGGACCGAGCCGATTACATGCTGCGGGATGGCTTTCACAGCTCGGTGACCATCGGTGGTTTCAATATTGACCACCTGCTGAGCAACCTGCGTTTTGGCTGGGATGTCCAGGAGCCCTGGATGGGGCTGGCGATTACCCAGAAGGGCCTGGGAGCACTCGAGGATTTCGTTTACAGCCGCTACCAGATGTACCGCAAGGTCTACGCCCACAAGACGGCGCTTGGCTTTGACTGGCTGCTGCGTGAAGCGATCAATGAAGTTCTCGAAGACCCGGAAAACTTCGAATGGATCGACACCTGTCTGAGTGACATGAGCTATTTCGCGGAGTTGACCGACAACTTCTTCTGGGAGGCCTTCCGGAAAGTTGCCCGGCGCCAGCCACGCAGTTACTCCTTCTGCATCGTCAACCGGGTGCGGCTGGACCAACTCGACACCCGGGAAAACCTGTCTGCCAGCGAGATCGACGCCCACAGCCAGTGGCTCGCCGGGCAGCTGGCAATCAAGCCTTCCGAGGTGGTCACCTGCTCCATGCGGGCCCGCTTCTCCAACATCCAGGACAACTTCAACGGCATCAAGGTACTGGTGAAAGAACCGATCACCCGCGCCCGGTCGCTACACCGGATTACCGATATCAGTGCGTTTTTCTCCAAATTCGGTGACGGCACCATCACCCACTTCTATCGCCGGCCGGACGTCAGCAATGGCCGGGCACCGGGCCTGACGGAATAACCGTCAGCCCGCCCCGGTCATGGCCTCCACCAGCGACCGGGCACTGCTCCAGGCGCCCTCGACACGCCCGCCGGCCAGCCAGTCCCCGGCCAGCCCGACGCCCTGTTCCGCCGCCAGCAGGTATCCGGGGTTATGCCCCTGAACTGACCGGGCGTATAGCCAGCGGTGAGCCTGACTGTCGGAAGACTTTCCCCGATAGCCGGTCAGATCCCGGAAGGCTTCGAACAGTAATGCCGGAATTTCCCCGGCGGGAGTCTGCAGGTGCCGGTTGGTCCACTCCGGCGTGGCGTGCAAGACCCACCACTCGCCCTGATGGCCTGTCCGACCCGGTTTGGAGGTGTTATTGGCGACCCAGAACAGGATTTCGCTGTCCGGGCGCATGCCCTGATACCGGCAAGGCACCGGGTCTGTGAGCTGCACAGCGGCAGCCCAGCACGGCAGCATGTCCCCAGCTGCATCCACTACCTGATCCCCGAGCCCCGTCAGGCCGCTGTCGGCCAGCAAATGATGTGCCTGCGCCGGCGGCGCGGTGATAATAACCTGGTCATATTCACCCTGGTCCCGGCCTTCGGTGCAGCGCAGTTGCCAACGCTCTCCGGCACTGGCCAGCAGCCCGATACGGGTATTGGCATGCACAGTCACGTGGCCCGACAACGCCCGGGAAATCGCCGTCATCCGGGGCACACCGACATACCGCTGTTCATCGGGGAAGGCCTCCCAGCGCTTGTCCGGTTGCTGGAAACCGAACTCACCGTTCCAGACATCAAACGCCGTTTCTCCGGCCCAGCGGTTCAGGAAATACCGGAACCCGGGGTCCCGGATGGTGAAGTACTGTGCTCCGATGTCTGCCGACTCGCCCTCACCCACGCGCTTGGCCGAAAGGCGCCCACCCGGGCCGCGACTCTTTTCGAAAACGGTTACCCGGTGGCCCTGGTCCTGAAGCAGAATGGCCGAAACCAGGCCCGCCAGCCCTGAACCAATTACCGCGATGCTGCGTAGGTGTGAAGTGTTCGATCCGAGTTTAGGCATGGTAGACAATGATCCGAGAATCCAGTTGGCTGATTAACATTCTGAGGTGGTTCGATTCCGAAGCGGGTTCGGATCACCTCGATACCGGCTCCAGAGCCTTTAACACCCTGCGTGTGTTGCCTTTTATTGCTCTGCACCTGGCGTGTCTGCTGGTCTTCGTGACCGGCACCAGCGCCTTCGCGGTCGGGTTCGCCTTGACCTTCTTCGTGCTGAGGATGTTCGCCATCACCGGCTTTTACCACCGCTATTTCTCCCACAAGACGTTCAAAACCAGCCGGCCGGCCCAGTTCGCCTTTGCGGTCCTGGGGGCCAGCGCCGCCCAGCGTGGTCCGCTCTGGTGGGCGGCCCATCACCGGCATCACCACCAGCATTCGGACAAGGCAGAAGACCTGCACTCGCCCCATCAGGGCGGTTTCTGGTGGTCCCACATGGGCTGGTTTACCTGCGATGCCGGGTTCGCCATGAACGAGAAACGGGTGCGGGACTGGCTGAAGTTTCCGGAACTGCGCTGGATCAACCGGTTCGATGCCCTGGTCCCCGCAGCGGCGGCCGTGATTATCTACCTGCTGGGCGAGGCATTGGCGGTCTGGGCACCGGGCCTGAACACGAATGGCCTGCAACTTCTGGTCTGGGGCTTTTTCATCTCCACGGTTGTCCTGTTCCATGCCACCGTATCCATCAATTCCCTGTCCCATGTCTGGGGCCGCCGGCGTTTTGATACCGACGACGACAGCCGGAACAATCCCTGGCTGGCCCTGCTGACTCTGGGCGAAGGCTGGCACAACAACCATCACCGCTGGCCCCGGTCCGTACGCCAGGGCTTTCGCTGGTATGAAATCGACATCACCTGGTACGGCCTCTGGCTGCTGTCCCGCCTTGGCATTGTATGGGACCTGAACCCCATCCCCGAGCACATTCAGGAAGAAACCCGGAAACTCGACAGACTGAGGAGAACACGCTCATGACAACCGTTTCGACTGTTCAGATCGGTTCCCCCGAGACGGGACTGTCAGTGGTGCTGGACAGGTTCTGCCGGCTGTTCAATGAACTCGACAGCGGTAACCTGCACAAGCTCCAGGAAGTCTACGGCGAAGATGTCCGGTTTCAGGACCCGTTCAGTCAGGTTTCCGGGCTGGATCAGTTGACCGAGTACTTCGCCGGCGCCTACGGCAATGTTATCCGGTGCCGCTTCCGCTTCAGTGATCCGGTGATCGATGGATGCCACTGCACCATCCCCTGGGTCATGGAACTCCAGCACAAGCGGCTGAACGGTGGCCGGCAGGTGAACGTGGACGGCATCAGCGTGCTGGAAATCCGTGACGGCCGGGTACGGTATCACCGGGATTACTTTGACGCCGGCCAGTTGATCTACGAGAACCTGCCCCTGCTGGGCGGTGTCATCCGCCGGATCAAGGAGAAGGCGGGATGACCGGTACCCTTTCATCTGCCGCCAACATCTGGCTGACCGGCGCCTCCTCCGGCATCGGCGAGGCTCTGGTGCACGAGCTGGCAAACCAGGGGCACCGCCTGGTGGTCACCGGTCGTCGCCGGGAGGCACTGGAAACGCTGGCACAACAACACCCCGGCCGTGTTCAGCCGGCTGTTGCCGACACCACGGACCGACAGTCGCTCGAGGGTATTCGCGACGACCTGGAAACCTTCGGCAATCTGGATATGGCGATCCTCAATGCCGGCACCTGCGAATACCTGGATATCGCCGACTACGACAGCTCGGTGCTTGAAGCCAACATTGAAACCAACGTCATGGGCACCGCCCGCAGCCTTGATATTGCCTTGCCGGCGCTCAGAGCAACCCGTGCCCGGGGACGGCCGGCTACGCTGGTGATTGTCAGTTCCTCTGCCTGGTGGTTTCCCTTTGGCCGGGCCGAAGGCTATGGTGCCTACAAGGCTGCCCTGAGCTATTTTGCCCACGCCCTGCGGGCGGATCTGGCCGCCGAGGGCATTGAGGTTGTGGTGGTGTCACCCGGGTTTGTCAAAACCCCGCTGACCGACCGCAACGATTTCCCGATGCCCTTTCTGGTCAGTGCTGACGACGCCGCCCGTCGCATCGTCAAGGGACTGAAAAAGGGTCGGCGTGAAATAGCCTTTCCGCGTCGATTTACCTGGCTTCTTCGTGCCTTCGCAGCGATGCCCGGCCCCCTGGTCGATCGCATCGCCGCTGGCATGGCCCGCAAGTCCGACAACTGAAACCTCGCCAATGGAAGACAGAACATGAATCAGGAACGTCAGCGTATTGCTGTGATTGGTGCCGGAGTGTCCGGCCTGACCACGGCCTGGCTACTGAGTGAAAAACACGATGTGGAACTGTTTGAGGCGGGCGATTACGCCGGCGGCCACACCAATACTGAAATCGTCGAGGCCGGGGGCCGTCGGTGGCCGGTGAATACCGGGTTTATCGTATTCAATGACTGGACCTACCCCAATTTCATCCGGCTCATGGACCGCCTGGGTGTGCCCTCGGAGGTCAGCGACATGAGTTTCAGTGTCGACAGCCATGACAACGGGCTCCAATACAACGGCACGAGCCTGAACACGCTGTTCGCCCAGCGCCGGAATCTGTTCAACCCACCCTTTCTCAGAATGATCCGGGAAATCCTGCGTTTCAATCAACAGACCCGGGCCGACCTGGCCGAACAACGCATACCGGATGGGCAAACCCTGGGCGAATACCTCGACCAGCACCGGTTCAGTCGCTATTTCCGGAAATACTACATTGTGCCCATGGGTGCGGCGATCTGGTCAGCGCCGGAACTGGTCCTTGAGCGCTTCCCGGTCCGGTTCTTTCTGCAGTTTTTCAACAACCACGGCATGCTTTCCGTGGATGACCGGCCCACCTGGCGGGTGATTTCCGGTGGCTCGGCCAGCTATGTCTCGCGCATGATGGAGCGTCTGGGTCAACACACGCATCTGAACAGCCCGGTCACCACCATTGAGCGTGATGACGACGGGGTGACGGTGGTGGTCAACGGCCAGAGGCAGCGTTTTGACCAGGTGATACTGGCCTGTCACAGCGACCAGGCTCTGGCCATGCTGGCCACGCCCACAGTCGAGGAACAGGAGATCCTGGGGGCCATCGGCTATCAGGACAACGACGTCGTGCTGCATACCGATGACAGTGTCTTGCCCTCCAACCGGCGGGCCTGGGCGGCCTGGAATTACACCATTCCCGAGACCAGCAGCCAGCCGGTGTCAGTCACCTACAACATGAACATACTGCAGAACTTCCACGAGGCGCCGGAAACCTTCTGCGTCACCCTCAACCGCAGCCGCGATATTGATCCGGCAAAGGTGATCAAACGCTTCCGCTATGCCCACCCAGTATTTACCCTGGACGCGGTATCGGCTCAGGGCCGCTACCATGAGATTGGCAACCGGAACCGGACCCATTTCTGTGGTGCTTACTGGTTCAATGGCTTTCATGAGGATGGCGTGGTCAGCGCCCTGAGGGTGACTCAGGCTTTCGGCGTGGAGTTGTGACATGGCCAGCGAGTGGCTAGAAGGCACTATAAGACATCGGCGTAAGTTGCCGGTATCCCATGAGTTTAAATATCGGATCGGCATGCTGTGCCTGGATCTCGATGAATGGACAGAGATCAGCCCGCACAGTCCGTTTTTCTCCAATGGCCGGTTCAACTGGCTGAGCCTTTACCGGGAGGATTACCTGGACCCGCACATCCCCGATCTGCGGACTGCGGTTGAAAACCGGGTGCAGGCCGCTACCGGCTGGCGACCTGACGGCCAGATCCAGCTCATTACCCATCCACGCTACCTGGGCTACGTGTTCAATCCGGTCAGCTTTTACCTCTGTTATTCACCCGGCCAGTCCCCCGCCCGGGGGGACACACCACGGGCGATCCTGGCCCAGATCACCAACACACCCTGGAAACAGCGTCATGTCTACTGCCTTGAATGCCAGCAACCACAGGCGGGCAGTGCAGACCAGTGGCACACAGCGCAGTTCCACTTCAGCAAACGTTTTCATGTTTCCCCCTTCAATGACATGGAGCAGCACTACCAGTGGCTATTCAGTTTTCGCGGCCCCGACCTGCGCATTCACATGAATGTGAACGAGTCGGACCGGAAACATTTTGATGCCACACTGGTGGTCCGCAGACAGCCCCTGGACCGTAAAAGCATTCATGAGAGCCTGAGACGGTTTCCCCTGGAAACTCTCAAGGGCACCGCGGGCATCTACTGGAACGCCCTGCGACTCAAGCTCAAGGGAGCGCCTTTCTACGATCATCCGGATAAACGCCAGCCAGAGTCCCCAGGCTTCAGAAAAGGCACCGGTGACCGGGGAGAGGACGTCAGCGAGCCACCGGAGAACCCGTCGCAAAGCGACCGACAGACAGCAAGGGTAAGTTCATGGAGAACCTGAAGACATCCGATTCCAGCCATCGCAGTGTCACGCAATCCCTGCCACTGATCAGCCGCATCGCGCGCCAGCTTGTGTTCCAGCAATTCACCCGGCTCGGCCACGGCAGACTGGTGATCCGGGAAACCGGATTCGAGGACCGGGTGTTTGGGGATGGCGACCGCCGCTACCCGGAAGCCCGGCTGGACGTTCACAACCATGGCACCTGGCGGGATATGGTCACCGGCGGCAGCATAGGCGCTGCGGAAGCGTTTGTGGCCGGCGACTGGTCGGCGCCGGATCTGACCGCCCTGCTCCGGTTCTTTACCCGCAACCTGGACACCATGAACGCGTTTGAGGACAAGTTCAGCTGGCTGAGCAAACCGGCACTGAAAGCGCTGCACTGGCTCAACCGGAACACTCCGCAAGGCTCCCGGAAAAACATCAGCGCCCATTATGACCTGGGCAACGACCTGTTCAGCCTCTTTCTTGATCCGACGATGATGTATTCGTCGGCTATCTACCCGAGCGAGGAGTCAACGCTTGATGAGGCTGCAATCAACAAGCTGGACGTCATCTGCAGGAAGCTGGACCTGCAACCCGGCGACCGGGTGGTGGAAATCGGCACCGGCTGGGGCGGATTTGCGATTCATGCCGCCCGCCACTACGGCTGCCATGTGACCACCACAACCATCTCCCGGGAACAACTGGAGCTCGCCCGCGAGCGCGTCCGGCAAGCCGGGCTGGAGGATCGCATCACCCTGCTGTTCGACGACTACCGGGACCTGACCGGGCAATTCGACAAGCTGGTGTCCATTGAGATGATTGAGGCGGTCGGGCCGCAATTTCTGCCCAGTTACCTGTCCCAGATCGGTGCCCTGCTCAAGCCGGATGGTCTGGCCCTGGTACAGGCCATCAACATGCCGGAGCAACGTTACCGGCGCGCGCTGAAAAACGTGGACTTCATTCAGCGATACATTTTCCCGGGCAGCTTCATTCCGTCCTATGGCGCCATCCTGGATGCCATGGGTCGTGGCAGCGACCTGGTTCTGACCCACGCGGAAGATTTCGGGTTCCATTACGCCCGCACGCTCCGGGACTGGTGTGAACGTTTTCTGGAAAACAGCGGGCAACTGAGCCAGCAGGGTTACGACGAGGCATTCCAGCGACTCTGGCAGTTCTATTTCTGTTACTGCGAAGCCGGATTCAGCGAACGTGCTATCGGTGTGTCGCACCTGGTTATGGCGAAACCTGCCAACAAACGCGCCAATATTCTCAGCTTATGACTACTTCAAGAACTGCTCGCAACATCCTGAATTTCATCATTTTTCAGGTCGGGTGGTTTATCTGTGTACTGCAACCCGGCCTGACCTCGGCCGGCGTGGTGGCACTATTGCTGGCAGCGCATTTCGTCCTCGTCAGCCAGCGGCGCTATCCGGAACTGCAGTTCATCGGTTTTGGCGTGGTACTCGGAGGCCTTCTGGATACCCTCTGGTTCCGTACCGGCCTTCTGGCGATACCCGGGCAGGATATTGTCCAACTGGCGCCGCCCTGGCTGGTGGCAATATGGGCCGTGTTCCTGTCTACCCTTTGCCATTCTCTGGACTGGGTGGGCCGGGTTCGCTGGCTGCCCTTCACGCTGGCGCCCGTGGCCGGGCCATTTGCCTACTGGGCAGCCAGCGAACTGGGTGCGGTCACACTGCCAGAGGGGCTGCTGTCGATTGCAGCCCTGGCCGTTGGCTGGCTGGTGCTTTTCCCCCTGCTGCTGTTTATTCGACGCAGCCTGTACCCGGAGCTTGAAACATGAGTGTGCGGCATGCCTTCGCGCTAACCCTCCTGCTGGCCACTGGCGCCAGCCAGGGAGCGGTATTCGAGTTTTCCGGCAGCGCCGTCGCCGACGGCGGCAAACTGCTTTATAGCGAATCCCACCGTATCGACGGGCATTGCGAAGCCGGCCGGTTCCACCCCGACGCCCACAGCGCCCGGTACGTTAAGCCGGATGCCCAAAAGCCCTTCGCGACCAAGCAACTGGATTACCGGTCATCGCCCCTGCGCCCGGTTGTGGACTTTGAGCAGCCGGATTTTGCCGAATCCCTTGAAATCCGGTACCCGGAATCCGGGCTCGCGTCGGTCAAATGGCGCAGTCCGAAGGGTGTGGTCAAGCGGTTCGAGGTGCCCCATGGCGAGGATCTGGTGGTGGACTCCGGCTTTGATCAGTTTGTCCGGCAGCACTGGCAGGAGATCCGGGCCGGCGAACCAGTGACCTTCCGGTTTCTGGCTCCTACACGGGGTGAACACTTCGAGTTCGTGGTGGAGCCCGCCAGCGATACGTCCATTGATTCGGATGTGGTCGTCCGTCTGCGCCCCACCAACGTTATCCTGCGGCTGGTGGTCGACCCCATCCTGCTGGGCTATACCCGCCAGGGCGCGCTGACCGACTACGTGGGACTGACCAATATCCGCCGCAATCAGGAAGAAAACCATACCGCGCATATCCGTTACCAGGTTGAGCGCATGCCGGATTGCGCCCTCACCGAGTAACCGGTCCCAGCCATCGAACGCCGGAACGCCTGTGGTAAACTCGCCCGCAAACCGATCCGGAGGACCCGACAGACATGATGTTCGTCTCATTCAACGTCAACAGCATCCGTACCCGATTGCACCAGCTCAAAGCCGTGGTCGATGAGTTCCACCCGGACTTCATCGGGCTGCAGGAAACCAAGGTGGCCGACGACCAGTTTCCGGTCGAGGAAATCCGCGAGATGGGCTATCACGTGCACTTTCACGGGCAGAAGACCCATTACGGCGTGGCCCTGCTGTCCCGCGCCGAGCCGGAAGACATCATCAAGGGCTACCCCACCGATGGCGAAGAATCCCAGCGGCGCCTGATCACCGGGCGGTTTACCGTTAACGGCGAACGGCTCACCGTCATCAACGGCTATTTCCCCCAGGGCGAGAGCCGGGACCATCCGGTGAAGTTCCCTGCCAAGGAAAAATTCTACGCCGACCTCATGGCTTTTCTGGACGATCTGTCCCGGGAGGACGGACATATCGTTGTCATGGGCGACATGAACATCTCCCCCACCGACAAGGACATCGGTATCGGTGCGGATAACGCCAAGCGCTGGCTGCGCTCCGGCAAGTGCAGCTTCCTGCCGGAAGAGCGCGAATGGTTGAGCCAGGTCGAACAACGGGGCTTTACCGATGTGTTCCGCCACCTGCATCCCGACGAGGACAACACTTTCAGCTGGTTTGACTATCGCAGCCGGGGTTTTGAACGGGACCCGCGCCGTGGCCTGCGTATCGACCTGATCATGGCGAACGACAGTCTGCTGCCCAAAGCCAGGGAATCCGGCGTGTCCTATGACATCCGCGCCATGGAAAGACCGTCGGATCACTGCCCGATCTGGGCCCGTTTTGATCTCTGACCGGCCATTGCCAGGCATACTCGGTACCGCCTGAAGCCGCGCCATGACTGGCCTGAGTATAAGGGCCAGTGAGATATGAAAAATCGTTTTCAACAGAAGCGGCGCCGCGCTTGAACTGATCAGAATCTGGGCAATACTTCCCGTTACCGGCATCCATCAGTGGTGCCGGGTTGTCTGGAAGTCTTTCATGGATACTACTCGCACGCCTCTACCCGGCATCCCATGCCGGGTTTTTTTGTTATCATCGCCAGCGTACATCCAGCCTGCCCCGCACTCAGTCATGGCAGGCCCAGAACTGGAGAACGCCGGTGGATATCAGAAAGATCGACGACAATATTTCCGTAGCCCCGCAGATCGCCATCGAGGATGTTGCCGAGATCGCCAGGCTTGGTTTTCGCACCCTCGTAGCCAACCGCCCGGACGGTGAAGAACCCGGCCAGCCACTCATGGCTGCGATCGAGGCTGCAGCCCGCGAGCATGGACTGCAATGGGTCTATCTGCCGGTGGAATCCGGCAACATCACCGATGACGACGTGAATCGCTTTGGCCCCATGATCCGGGAAGCCGACAAACCCGTATTGGCTTTCTGCCGCTCCGGGACCCGCTGCACCGTGCTCTGGGCCCTGAGCAATGCCGGCCAGCAGAAGCCCGAGGACATTCTGTCCCAGGCCCGCAACGCCGGTTACGACATCACCGGGCTCGTGCCAAGACTGCTGCAGCAGGCCCGCAAGCAATAACACCTTCTGACCGGAACCGGATTCCATGTCCTACAAAGGCACCGATAACTTCAGCCACAACAAGCCCGAGCGCCTGGGCGTTCTGGTGACCAATCTGGGAACGCCCGACGCCCCTACCACACCGGCCCTGCGCCGCTATCTGGCAGAGTTTCTCTGGGATCCCCGCGTGGTGGAGGTGCCCCGGCCGATCTGGTGGATGATCCTGCATGGCATCATTCTGCGAATCCGCCCGAAGAAAAGCGCGCAGGGCTACGCCAGCGTCTGGAAACCGGAGGGCTCGCCCCTGCTGATTCACACCGCCAAGCAGGCTGAAGGCATACGGGAGGCGCTCAAGCAGAAATACGGCAGCAACGTGGTGGTCGGCTTTGCCATGCGCTATGGCAACCCGTCCATCAGCAAGGTGCTGGACGAGATGCAGGATCAGGGTGTGCACAAGCTGCTGATTCTGCCCCTGTACCCGCAATACTCGGCATCCACCACCGCCTCCACCTTTGACGCGGTCGCCGCCGACTTCACCCGCCGGCGCTGGCTGCCGGACTTCCGGTTTGTCTCCCATTATCACGACTACCCGCCGTACATTGAGGCCATGGCGCGACACATCGAATCGCACTGGTCCAATCACGGGCGTAGCGACAAACTGATCCTGTCGTATCACGGGGTTCCCCTGAAATACCTGAAGAAAGGCGACCCTTACCACTGCGAGTGTCACAAAACCTCACGCCTTCTGGCGGAACGGCTGGGACTGAGCCAGGACAACTACCTGACCACATTCCAGTCCCGTTTCGGCAATGAGGAATGGCTGCAGCCCTATACCGATGAAACGCTCAAGGCGCTGCCCGGCAAAGGCGTGAAATCGGTGGATGTGTTCTGCCCGGGATTCTCCTCAGACTGTCTCGAAACCATAGAAGAGATTAACGAGGAAAACCGGGGCTACTTCCTGGAAGCAGGCGGAGAGGGCTTTGGCTACATCCCCTGCCTGAACGCAACGCCGGGGCACATCGACGCACTGGTGCAGCTGGTTGAGGAGAACCTTAAGGGCTGGGTAACGCCAGAGAACAATCCTGAAGAGCTTGAAGCCCGGGCTCGCCGGGCGGAAGAACGCAAGCAGGCCACCTATCCGGGCCGGGACGACGTCTAGCCGTCGTCCTCTTTCCTTTCTTCGTCTTCCGGGGCCGGAACCGACTGGCACAACGTGCAGTCTTCGGTATCAACACCGGCCCCGCCCGTTTCCACATACCGGATACGATGGCTGGCACGACCGCGATTGGCGGAGACCGCAAAGCGGCGGTCAGACCTGTCGGAAACAGTCGCAGAATCGGTTTTGTCGGCCATGATCATCACCTGCTGATAGATGCTTCGGGAATGAGCTTGGAAATATAATGGAGATCGGCGCGCAGAATACAAGTGCTTTGCGCTTGCTGACAGGTGCAGGGAAGGAGATCACAGAAAAGGGAGAAGAAGAAAATGGCGGTGGGCCAGGGATTCGAACCCCGGGACGGCTACTAACCGTCGGCGGTTTTCAAGACCGCTGCATTCAGCCACTCTGCCAGCCCACCGTCTTGTCACGAAAGCGATTTTCGCCGCCTCCGGCTGCCGTTGCGACAGCGGTGGGAATGATACCGGATTTGCCCCCACTGTCAACGCCCAGCCGAAAAAACGATGCAAATTCCATGGCTTCGGAGACTGCAGCAGAAAATTACGTGCCCGTAATGGAATCCACGGCGGTATTTGCTGTCGTAAATGATTGAAAGTTGCGTATTCAACATTATCATGAAGTACAGCATCCAGCTTTATTGAACGGAGAGTATGATGGACAACAGACGTTTTGGCGTTCAGAACAACCAGACGGCCTATCAGTCGCCGGCCACCGAGAGTGGTCGGGCAACGGCGGGCATCAGCGATGACGCCATGAAGGTCCTGCGCAACACGTACATGCTGCTGGGCATGACCCTGGCGTTTTCCGCCCTGACAGCCTTCCTGAACATGAACGGTTCCCACCCGGGGTTCCTGATCACCATTGTGGGCTACATTGGTCTGCTGTTTGCCACCTATCGGCTTAAGAACAGCCCCTGGGGCATTGTGACCACCTTTGCCCTCACCGGCTTCATGGGTTACACCCTCGGCCCGATCATCGGCGCCTTCGTGGCTGCCGGTGCGTCCCAGATCGTGGCCCAGGCACTGACCCTCACAGCCGTAGCATTTGTTGGCCTGTCGGCTACCGCGATCATCACCAAGAAGGACTTCAGCTTCCTGTCCAGCTTCCTGACAGCCGGTGCCTTCGTTCTGATCGGCGCCATGCTGCTGGCCTTCTTCATGGAAAGCTCTGCACTGCATCTGGCCGTATCCGCAGGCTTTACCGTGTTCGCCTCCATCATGATCCTGTTTGAAACCAGCCAGATCATCAAAGGCGGCGAGCGCAACTATGTCATCGCGACCGTTGGTCTCTATGTTTCCATCTACAACCTGTTTGTCAGCCTGCTGCACCTGCTGGCGGCATTCAGCGGCGACAACTGATTCCGGTTGCCCATCGCCTGACCATGAACCCCGGCACCTGCCGGGGTTCATGCGTTGAAGCCCCCTGAAACAGGTTCAAAAGGCACATCGGAACGTTATGTCTGCTTCTCTGTCCTATTCCCTGGTAATCACCGCTGCGCCCTGGGCTTCCCAGGCCCCCCAGTCCGCCCTGGCCCTGGCGCAGGCGATCATTCAGGGCGGCCACCGCATTGACCGGGTCTTTCTCTATGGCGATGGGGTCCACCTGGCTTCCTCACTGGCAACTCCGCCCTCCGATGAGACACACTGGCCCGTCGAATGGAGCCGGTTTCTCGCTGAACATGACATTGCCGGCATTGTCTGCATTGCCTCCGCCCTGCGCCGGGGTATTGTCAACGGGACAGAGCAGACCCGTTATCACCTGGAGGCCAGCAACCTGCGCGCGCCCTTCGAAATCGCAGGCCTTGGCGAGTGGGTGGAATCACGGTTGCAGTCCGACCGGGTCCTGTATTTCCATGGAGGCCAGTCATGACCACCCTGATGATTATTGATCAGGCACCCTATGGCTCGTGGAGCGGCCGGGAAGCGTTGGATATGGCACTGTCCCTGTCCGCCTTTGATCAATCCGTCGCGTTGCTCTTTACCGGCAGTGGCGTCAACTGGCTGCGCCGCGGGCAGGCGTCCGACGCCATCGGGCAGAAATCTGTTGAGAAAAACCTGTCAGCGGCACCGCTGTTTGGTATTGAAACCCTCCTTGCCACCAGGAAGGACTGCGAGCGCTACAGTCTGACCGAGACCGACAGATTACCCGGCGTCACCCTGGTGGACACCGCCGCAGAAGCCATTGCCGACCATGATCACGTTCTTTTTGCGGGGTAAACGATGAGCCAGTCTCCCGAACAGACACTGCCGGTTCTTCACATACTCAACAAAGTGCCGGACCAGCCCCGTTTCCGGGCCTGCCTGCAGTCGGTTTCGTCGTCCGATACACTGGTGTTGATTGAAGATGGCGTGATCGCCCTGTCGGACGAAGGTCAGACGCTACCAGAGCACTGCCTCGCCCTGGCAGACGACGTCCGCGCCCGCGGGCTTTCAGAGAAGACGCCTGATGCCAGGCTCATTGATCATGCGGCCCTGGTCGAGCTGACGGTCCAACATTCGCGAATCATTTGCTGGTAATAACCATGAACGACGCTTCCCTGCCGGAACGCAATAACGAAGGCTTCCTGGAGAACCCACAGGCCTGGGCACCCGAAGTGGCAACGGCAATTGCCGCGGAAGACAACATTGAGCTTTCAGAAAATCACTGGGAAATCATTGAGTTCCTGCGAGGATTTTATCAGGAACATGGAATGGCGCCGCCGTCGAACCGGCTGTTCGTGAAGGCTGTCCGTCAGAAACTGGGGGAAGAAAAAGGAAACAGCATTTACCTGATGCAGCTGTTTCCGGGCACGCCGGCGAAAACCGCGTGCCGGATTGCCGGCCTGCCCCGGCCAACCAACTGCCTCTGAATCCGGGCAGTCGATCGGCAAGGATCAGGACCAGTTACTGGTAATAGGCGTTTTCGGTGTAGGTGTGGTCCGTCACATCCCGGACTTCGGTGATCTCCGGCACAGTTTCCTTCAGGGTCTTTTCCACACCCTGCTTCAGGGTCAGACTGACCGCAGAGCAGCCCTGACAACCACCACCGAAACGCAGCACTGCCACGGATTCATCGACGATGTCCACCAGGGACACATCACCACCATGGGCAGCGAGGTTCGGGTTGATTTCCGAAGCCAGCACATAGTTGACCCGGTCCGGCAGCGGCGCATCGTCGGACACCTGCGGCACCTTGGAGTTCGGCGCCTTGATGGTCAACTGGCCACCCATCTGGTCCTTGGAATAATCCACATACGCGTCTTCCAGGAAGGGTATGGAATTATGATCCAGGTAGAGGGTGAACTTCTCGAGATCCAGTTGCTCATCGGTCGGCACGACTTCGTTGGGCGGACAGTAGGCCAGGCAGGTCTCGGCATTACGAGTACCCGGCTGGGTCACGAAAATGCGGACCCCCATGCCTTCAACGTCCTGCTTTTCAATAAGCTGGGCAAGATAGTCTCTTGCTGAATCTGTAACAGTTACCTGAGCCATGCTTCCTACCTGTTATCAAGTGTTATCACCATTTTATGTGACTTCGCCATAACTTGAAAGACCAAGTAAAATGGTCGGGCTTTATGGCGCTAGTCATTTCTACCTATAATTCCCGTTGTAACCTGCACCCCGATCACCCGACAATTGTCGCACCAGCCGGGACGTGCCCGGGCATTTTTGCTATGATCCCGCGCCACTTTGAACAACACCGCCCGTTTCACGATAGCCGGAAGAATACCCTATGACCGACCGAAACATCCGCCTGGACCAGCTTCAGAAAGCCCTCAAAGAGCGCATAGTCATTCTGGACGGCGGTATGGGCACTATGATCCAGAACCAGAAACTGGATGAAGCGGCCTTCCGCGGCGATCGGTTCCGGGATTATGAGCGAGAGGTCCAGGGCAACAACGACCTGCTGAACCTGACCCAGCCGGCGCTTTTGAAGAACATCCACGCCGATTACCTGGACGCCGGCGCTGACATCATTGAAACCAACACGTTCAACTCCACCCGTCTGTCCCAGGCCGACTACGGCATGGAGGAACTGGCCCGTGAACTGAACGTCGCCGCGGCAAAACTGGCCCGGGACATTGCCGATGAATTTACCGCCAGGAACCCGGAAAAGCCCCGTTTTGTCGCCGGTGCGGTCGGACCCACCTCCCGGACAGCCTCTATCTCGCCGGACGTCAACAACCCTGGCTACCGCAATGTGGATTTCCAGACCCTGGTGGACAACTACTACGAGGCAGTCTCCGGCCTGGTGGAAGGCGGCGTTGACCTGATCCTGGTTGAAACCATCTTCGACACGCTGAATGCGAAAGCGGCCATCTACGCCATTCAGCAGTATTTCGAGGATTCAGGCATTGAACTGCCGATCATGATTTCCGGCACCATTACCGACGCCTCGGGCCGAACCCTGTCCGGCCAGACCACCGAGGCCTTCTACAACTCCGTGGCCCACGCCAAGCCCATTTCCATTGGCCTGAACTGTGCCCTGGGCGCAGACGCCCTGCGCCCCTATGTGGAAGAGCTGTCGGCGAAAGCGGAAACCTACGTTTCGGCCCACCCCAACGCGGGCCTGCCCAACGAGTTTGGTGAATACGACCAGACGCCGGAGGAAATGGCCGACATCATCGAAGGCTTCGCCCGGGATGGCTTTTTGAACATCATCGGCGGCTGCTGTGGCTCGCGTCCGGACCACATTGAAGCCGTCGCCAAAGCGGTCGCCAAGTACCCGCCCCGTGCCATTCCCGAGCGCCCGAAGGCCCTGCGCCTCTCCGGTCTGGAGCCGTTCACCGGTGATGAGAACACGCTGTTCATCAACGTGGGCGAGCGCACCAACGTCACCGGTTCCAAGCGTTTCCTGCGCCTGATCAAGGAAGAACAGTATGAAGAGGCCCTGAGCGTAGCCCGGGACCAGGTTGAAAACGGCGCCCAGATCATCGACATCAACATGGACGAAGGCATGTTGGAGTCGAAAGACGTGATGGTCACCTTCCTGAACCTGGTGGCTTCGGAGCCGGATATCTCCAGGGTGCCGATCATGATCGACTCGTCCAAGTGGGACGTGATCGAGGCCGGCCTGCGCTGCATCCAGGGCAAGGCGGTGGTGAACTCCATCAGTCTGAAAGAAGGCGAAGACGAATTCATCAAGCGCGCGAAAGACTGCATGCGCTACGGCGCCGCCGTGGTGGTTATGGCCTTTGACGAAGACGGCCAGGCCGACACCTTCGAACGCAAGACCGAGATCTGCAAGCGCTCCTACGACGTGCTGATGGGCATCGGCTTCAACCCGGCGGACATTATCTTCGACCCGAACATCTTCGCCATTGCCACCGGCATCGAAGAGCACAATAACTACGCGGTGGACTTCATCAACGCCACCCGCTGGATTCGCGAGCACTGCCCGCACGCCTCCATTTCCGGCGGTGTCAGTAATGTATCCTTCTCCTTCCGCGGCAATGACGCGGTGCGCGAGGCCATCCACTCCGTGTTCCTCTACCATGCCATCAAAGCCGGCATGAACATGGGCATCGTGAATCCCGGCCAGTTGGTGATCTACGATGAAATTGAGCCGGACCTGAAAGAACTGGTGGAAGACGTGGTGCTCAACCGCCGCGAGGATTCCACTGACCGGCTGCTGGAGGCTGCCGAAAAGTTCAAGGGCAAAGGTGGCCAGGCTAAAGAGGAAGACCTGGCATGGCGCGAATGGCCGGTGGAGAAACGCCTTGAACACGCACTGGTCAAAGGCATCACCACCTATATTACCGAAGACACCGAAGCCTGCCGCCAGAATGCGACCCATCCGATCGAAGTCATCGAGGGGCCGTTGATGGACGGCATGAACGTGGTCGGCGATCTGTTCGGTGAGGGCAAGATGTTCCTGCCCCAGGTGGTGAAAAGTGCCCGGGTCATGAAGCAGGCCGTAGCGCACCTGATCCCCTACATCGAGGCGGAGAAAACCGAGGGCCAGCAGGCCAAGGGCAAAATTCTGATGGCCACGGTGAAAGGCGATGTGCACGACATCGGCAAGAACATCGTGGGCGTGGTGCTGCAGTGTAACAATTACGAAGTGATCGACATGGGCGTGATGGTGCCCTGCGACAAGATCCTCGAGAAAGCAAAGGAAGAAAACGTCGATATTATCGGGCTGAGTGGCCTGATCACGCCGTCACTGGACGAGATGGTCCACGTGGCCCGCGAGATGCAGCGCCTGGACTTCCACATTCCGCTGATGATCGGTGGCGCCACCACGTCCAAGGCCCATACCGCGGTGAAGATCGAGCCGCAGTACAAGAACGACATCGCCCTGTACGTGTCGGACGCCTCCCGCTGCGTGAACGTGGCCTCCCAACTGCTCAGCAAAACGGCCAAACCGGCCTTCGTGGAAGCCGCGCACCAGGAATACGACGAAATCCGCGAGCGCCGGAAAAACCGGGGTGACCGTACCAAGCTGGTGTCACTGGATGAGGCCCGAAACCGGAGACCGGAAATCGATTTCGACGGCTATCAGCCGCCCGCCCCCAGCTTCACCGGCGTGCGGGTATTCGACGACTATGACTTGAATGAGCTGCTGGACTACATCGACTGGACGCCGTTCTTCATTTCCTGGGACATTGCCGGCAAATACCCGGCCATTTTCGACGACCCCAAACGGGGCGAAGCCGCCCGGACCCTGTTCGACGACGCCCAGAAACTTCTGGCGCGAATGATCGAGGAAAAGCGCATCACCGCCAGGGGCGTGATCGGTTTCTGGCCGGCCAATCGACGGGGCGATGACATCGTGGTCTACACCGACGACAGCCGTACCGAGGAGCTGACCACCCTGCACCACCTACGCCAACAGGATGACAAGGCACCGGGCAAACCGATGATGGCCTTGTCGGACTTTGTCGCGCCGGAAGACTCCGGCAAAGTGGATTACGTAGGCGGCTTTGCGGTAACCACCGGCATTGGTGTGGACGAGCTCACCCGGGAATTCAAAGATGCCCATGACGATTACAGCGCGATCATGGTCCAGGCCCTGGCCGACCGCCTGGCCGAAGCCTTTGCCGAGCTGATGCACGAACGGGTGCGCAAGGAGTACTGGGGCTACGACAGCGACGAGCAGTTCACCAACGAAGACCTGATCAAGGAACGCTACCGGGGCATCCGCCCGGCACCCGGTTACCCGGCGTGCCCGGATCATACCGAGAAGGCCACACTGTTCGAGTTGCTGGATGCAACCGCCAATACCAGCCTGGAACTGACCGAGCACTTCGCCATGTTCCCGACTGCGGCGGTATCCGGCTGGTACTTCGCCCATCCGGATTCGAAGTACTTTGCCGTCGGCAAGATTGGCGTGGATCAGGTTGAGGACTATGCTGAACGCAAAGGCTGGACAAAAGCGCAAGCGGAACGCTGGCTGATGCCCAGCCTGTCCTACGACCCAGCGGAGTAACAGAAGGCGAGAGCCATGAGTGATGCCGGTAACAACAATAAAAGCCGCCGCCCCGGTGTACTGAAAATCCTCCAGGGCATTGCTGCCGGCGCGTTCGGCGTTCAGTCCGATCGTCGCCGGCAGGAAGACTTCTCAAGCCAGAGCCCCTGGCCCTACATCGCTGCCGGACTGCTGTTCACAGCCGCCTTTGTCGGCGGCCTGATTCTGGTGGTCAAGCTGGTTCTGGCTAGCCAGTAGCTCTACTGGCCCGACACCCAGAGCACCGCAGCACCCACGGCCATAAGAATCAGCACCACCGCGGCAACGGCATCAACCTGGCTGTCTGGACGCGTTGACTTGCTCATAAGAATCCTCCCGTTCTGTCGCTTTTTGTTGTTGCATGATTCTTACTACAGTTAAGCAGTGAATACGCACACGTCCAGTTGTTGGCCGCTTATCACCTGAGTCGATAATCATATTTTGAAATAATCATTTTGAGAATAAAAACCTGGTGATATCCTTTCGCCCAGGAATAAGGGGTGGTCCATGTAACCATCGCCGTCAATGAATGAGCGTTTCTGATGCAAGGCGGGACACTAGTCTATGTACGTTTACGATGAGCACGACCGGCAAATGGCCGCAGAGCGTGTTGCCCAGTTCCGGGACCAGACCGACCGGGCCCTGTCCGGGGAGCTGGCTGAAGAGGAATTCCTGCCGTTACGACTGCAGAACGGCCTGTATATCCAGCGGCATGCCCCCATGCTCCGGATCTGCATTCCCTATGGCATGCTGCGCTCGGCGCAGTTGCGCCGGCTCGCCAAGGTCACCCGTGACTACGACAAGGGCTACGCCCACTTCACCACCCGCCAGAACGTCCAGCTGAACTGGCCGGCACTGGAGAACGTGCCCGACATCCTGGCCGATCTGGCCGAAGTGGAAATGCACGCCAACCAGACCAGCGGCAACTGCATCCGGAACACCACAACTGACCAGTTTGCCGGCGTCCAGGCCGACGAAATTGCCGATCCGCGTCCGTATTGCGAACTGATCCGGCAGTGGTCTACCTTCCATCCGGAATTCGCCTTCCTGCCCCGGAAATTCAAGGTGGCCGTCAACGCCTCCGAACACACCGACAGAGCAGCCATCCAGGTGCACGACATCGGGCTGCAGATGGTGCGCAACGAGGCCGGCGAACTGGGCTTCCGGGTTCACGTGGGTGGCGGCCTGGGTCGTACGCCCATGGTCGGGCCGGTGATCCGGGACTTCCTTCCCGAATTCGACCTGCTGACCTATATGGAAGCGGTGCTGCGGGTCTATAACCGCTATGGCCGGCGCGACAACAAGTTCAAGGCCCGGATCAAGATTCTGGTCAAGGCACTGACACCGGAAGGCTTTGCCGAAAAGGTGGAAGCCGAATGGGAGCACATCAAGGACTCGCCTACCCGGCTGACCCATGAAGCGGTCGAGCATATCCGAGGCTTCTTCACAGAACCGGACTACCAGTCGCTCGACAACGCGACGGACCTGCTGGCGAAACAGCGTTTCGAAAACCGGGAATTCGATCAGTGGCTGAGCCACAACGTGGACATCCACAAAAAACCAGGTTACGCCATCGCCTCGCTCACGCTGAAAAAGACCGGCATCCCTCCGGGTGATGTCACCGCCGACCAGATGGAAACAATTGCCGATCTGGCGGATCAGTACAGCTTTGGCGAAGTCCGGGTTACCCATCAGCAGAACGTGGTGCTGGCCGATGTACGCCAGGATCAGTTGTTTGATCTGTGGCAGGCGATCACCCCTCTGGGTTTCGCCACCGCCAACCTTCACACACTGAACGACATCATCTGCTGCCCCGGCGGAGACTACTGCAACCTCGCCAATGCCAAGTCCATTCCGGTGGCCGAGGCAATCCAACGCCGTTTCGATGACATGGATTACCTCTATGACCTGGGCGACATCGACCTGAACATCTCCGGCTGCATGAACGCCTGTGGCCACCACCATGTGGGCAACATCGGGGTTCTGGGCGTGGACAAGAAGGGAGACGAGTTCTACCAGATCAGTCTGGGCGGCTCCTCCCACCATGATGCCGAAATCGGCAAGATCCTCGGGCCCTCTTTCGCCCGGGAACAGGTGCCGGATGTGGTCTCCAACATCGTCGATGTGTACGTGGAACAGCGCACGGCTGAGGAAAACTTCCTCGACACCTACCGTCGCATTGGTATCAAGCCTTTCAAGGAGCGGGTCTATGCCTGACGTTATCAATACCCACGGCGAGATTCGCCAGGATCAGTGGCAGGTTATTGAGCGGCCGGTTGAAGGCGAGGTGCTGACCCTGCCGGACGATCAGCCGGTGTTGATTCCCGCTGACCTGTGGCTTGCCGGCGACTATGCCGGCAACGACCGGATTGGCGCCTGGTTCGACAGCCACGAAGAGCCGGAAATTCTGGCCGGACGCGTCAACGAGTTGCCGGTGATTGCGGTGAATTTTCCGAAATTCGTGGATGGACGCGGCTACAGCATAGCCCGCATTCTGCGCGAACGGCTGGGCTACCGGGGTGAACTGCGGGCGATTGGCGATGTGCTGCTGGACCAGTTGCACTACATGAAGCGTTGTGGCTTTGATGCCTTTACACTGCGGGCGGACAAGGATTCCGGAAAGGCGCTGCAATGCCTGAACGTCTTCAGCAACAGCTACCAGGCCGCCACGGATAACGACCTTCCTCTGTTCCGTCGCCGGGCCTCCTGAGCACCGGTTTTAAGCGCACAAACAGACTGAGACAGCCCGGGCATTTCGCCCGGGCTGTTTTGTATTGGCTCAGGCTTTGGCGTGATCCAGGACGATCTTGCCGGCCGACTCTCCTTTCAGAAAGGCCTTGAGCGCCGAGTCCAGCTCCTTGCGTGCGATGTCCCGGGCGGATGCTTCCGTTTTCGCGCATTTCCAGTCGCCGGACAGCTTGTGCCAGACCGCGGCCTTGTCCGCCAGCGGTATTTCCACCGAATCCACGCCCAGCAGGTTAATGCCCCGCAGGATGAACGGCATCACCGTCGTGTTCAACTGCGCTCCCGCTACCAGGCCACAGATGGATACCGAGCCACCGGGCAGGATCTGCTTGAGCAGTTCCGCCAGGGGCGTGCCGCCCACGGTATCGATAGCATTGGCGAACACCGGCTTGAGCAGCGGCTTCTTCTCTTCCGCCAGCGCATCCCGGCCGAGGACCTCAGCTGCCCCCAGTTCTTTCAGGTCCGCCGCCTTGTCGGCCTTGCCACTGATGGCGACCACTTCAAACCCGAGATTCGACAGAATCTCCACCGCCACGGTACCCACGGCACCACTGGCACCGGACACCGCAACCCTGCCCTGCTCCGGCTTGGCACCCATGGTCAGCAACTTCTGGACACAGAGCCCGGCGGTCAGACCGGCGGTCCCGTAAATCATGGCCGTTCGGGCATCCCAGCCGTCGGGCATGGTGACGCACCAGTCCGCCGGCACCCGGATGTATTCGCCAAATCCACCGTCGGTATTCATGCCCAGATCGTAGCCGGTGACAATCACCTGGCTGCCAACCGCTGGCGTACCGGTGGCGGATTCAACGACTTCACCGGCCGCATCAATGCCGGGCGTATGGGGGAATTTCCGGGTCACTGCCTTGCTTCCGGAGGCCGACAGCGCATCCTTGTAATTCAGGGAGGAATGGCTGACCCGGATCAGGACGTCGCCTTCGGGCAGATCCGCCGTGTTCAGGGTCTGCTCGGCGCCCTGAAAGTCACCGTCATGATCTTCAACACGCCAGGCTTGGAATTCGGTATTACTTGTCATGATTGTCCCCCGTTTTCACTTGCTACTGGATTTTCTGATTCCGGAAGGCACTCAACACCTTCCAGACCGAATGTTCGAAAGCGGCGCTGGTGGCCAGGCCGAGTTTTTCAGGCAGGGTCCGTTTGCGCTGATAGGACACCGAGACTACGTCGCCACGGTCACAGGCATCGATAAGATATTCGTCGGAGGTTTTGATCTCGTCCACCAGTTTGACATCCAGCGCGCGCCGGCCAAACCAGATATCCCCGTTCGACACCGCCTGGATATCCACGTCCGGACGACGCTCACTGACATACTCCTTGAACAGGCCGTGAGTGTCTTCCAGGTCCTCCAGAAATTTCTGGCGCCCTTTCTCGGTATTCTCTCCAAACATGGTCAGCGTGCGCTTGTGCTCACCCGCCGTCAGCACTTCGAAATCCACCTCGTTTTTCTTCAGGAAACGGTGAAAGTTGGGAAGCTGGGCAACCACACCGATTGAGCCGAGAACCGCAAAGGGTGAGGCAATGATGCGGTCCGCCACACAGGCCATCATGTAGCCACCACTGGCGGCCACCTTGTCGACGCAGGCGGTCAGCGGAATGCCCTTGTTGCGGATACGATCCAGCTGGGCTGCCGCCAGACCATATGCATGCACCAGCCCGCCCCCGCTTTCCAGGCGAACAACAACTTCATCGGTTTCCGGGTTGGCCACGCTCAGCACGGCCGAAATGGAACGGCGCAGACTGTCTGTTTCGCTCGCCTTGATGTCGCCGTCGAAATCAATCACGTAGATTCTTGAGTGCTTGTCATCCTCCGCAGAGTCACCCTGCTTTCTGGCCTTTTTCTCCGCTTTTTCTTCCTTTTTCTTGCGCTTCTGCCAGGCCTTGCGCTCGTCCTGGGACATCAGACGCCCCTGGATGGATTCCTTCAGCTTGCGGTACTGCTCATTGAGCTTGCGGATTTTCAGCTCACCGTCCGGGGCGTGTTCATCACGGTCCTTCTGGGTTGCCGATACGATGATGGATATGACGACAACCGCCGCCACTACAAAGGTCGCTACCTTGGCCAGGAACAGGCCGTATTCTGCGAGAAATTCCAAGATGTCATCTCCACCGGATATTGTCGGAAAGCAACGAGTGTACCTTCTGAGCAGAGCCCTGATAAAGCGACGCTCAAAGTTAATTAAAACACTTGTTTGATTTTTCTTGACAGCGCCTGATGCTCCCCATAAAGTCAAACCAGATGTCGGCACAGCGCGGCGCCGTCAACATGCGAAGACAACCATCAAGTAAGGATAGACAATGTCTGTAGCCCAGGTATTCGAAAAACTCGAGCAGAATTTCAACCCGGACGCGGCACAAGGCCTTGACCTGGTTTTCCAGTTTGACATTGAAGACGACAAGACCTACCACCTCGTCATCAAGGACGGCACCTGCAAGCTTGAGGAAGGCCCTCACGATGACCCTTCGGTCACCCTGATCATGAATTCCGAAACGCTCCAGGGCATCGTCTCCGGCGAAACCGACGGCATGCAGGCATTCATGGCCGGACAGCTTCGCGCAGAAGGCGATATGATGCTGGCCACCAAGCTTGGTGAACTGTTCAATATGGGCTGACCCCTGCCCCATAAAAAAACCTGCGATTCGTCGCAGGTTTTTTTATGCCTGGAAGAAAGTCACGTCCGCCCCGGTTAAAGCCCGACGCCATCCAGGGAAGTTTCGGCAAGTTGCAGGAGGTCGGTATTCCGGTCTTCCCTCTTGCCCATGCTCTCTATGTAGTACTCCAGCGAGGTCAGTGCATCCGCCAGTGCCTCCAGAACCTGCTCTGACGGAGCCTCCCGGGCATCCAGAAGCTGTTCCTGAATCGAGCTGGCAATCCGTGCGATAACCCCGGCTGCCTGATCATCCCCGGTCAGATACAGGCCACCCCAGATACTGTGTAATGTCGCCGGCAGATTTGCCAGATGCAGCTTGTCGTAGTCAGACTCGATAAAGGCGGTAATGGCCCGTTTGGCCAGTGTCAGTGCGCTGCGCGCCTCATCCGCCACCACCCAGACGGCCTCCTGCAAATACAGAGAGCTGTCGCGCTTGCTATCAGGCTGGGCCAAGGCATCTGTTTCAGAGGTAATGCCCCGGTTAACCAGTTGCATCACGGCATCTTCAACACTCAGCACTGAAGACGCCAGCCGGTAAAGCTCATCCTCATCGGGCAAACGGTTGTCCTTCTCCCAGGAACGCAGCCGGGCGGCCTCCTCCCGGGCGATCGCTGCCAGCTTGCCCAGATCCAGCATCACCAGTGTGTTGGCAATCCGGCCCAGGCCGTCGGCAATAGGCGTCATTTCGGCAAGATCGGGCTCAATGCCCCGCTCGATGATATCCAGCTTGTCCTTGAGCAGGTTGAGCTCCTCCTGAAGGGCTTCAGACAGGGATTTCAGCACATCGGAACCCGGTCCATACAGTCGGCGGGCATGGGCTTCCATCATCGAATCCGGGAATTTCGACGGCGCCAGCTGGTAGCTGGACAGCACGTCAATAACCTCCGGATTGGCGGAGCCGCTGCGGTACAGCAGGTAAACCAGGTCACGGAATAACGATTGTGGCACCTCACGGGACTCAGAGCGTCGACCGATGTAGACCAGGTCCCGGGTGTATTTTTGGATGTCCATCAGCAGGCGCTTGCGGGCCCGGGTAAACCCCATGGCACGGTCTTCCATGGTGTTCGCCACGATGTTCAGCAGGCACCACAACTGGCCCATCTCGGTACCCTGGCACAGTCGGGCGAAGCCCCGGGCGGCCCGGGCGATCAGCTTTTTACTCACCACCTCGTTGCGGTCACGCAGAATGGCAAGCAGGGCAACCTGGAACGTCAGGCGCATTCTGCCTGCCAGTATCTCCTGCTCGGACTCACTGCCTTCCAGAGGCTTGAGGGAAACATTGGCGCAGTAATTGACGTTCTGCGCAGGCTCTATATCAAAAAACCAGGATTCCGGGTACGGCGGTTTGCCATGCGCCTCACGCAGTTCGTTCAGGGCTGGCAGCAGCAGTTCCGGATGGTCCTGGCGCTCCTGATGGTAGTACTCGATGTACCGGCGGAGGATGAAGAGCGCACTGTTCAGCGCGGTGAGCAGCGTGTTCTTTCGATCATCAGGGCTGTCCGGAAAATCGGTGGCAACATCCACCGCTTCCTGACTAAGGCGACTGGCGCCCTTGAGCTCGACCAGTATGAAGATACCCCGCAGCTGATTGAGGTAATCCACACAGTTCTGAAGATCGTCACTGCTGGTGCGGTTTTCCTGGAAGCGTTCGAGGCTGGACTCAGCCTGCTTGATGGTCTGCTCGATTTCACTCCTGACCAGATCAAACGAGTGTGATCTTGTTGCCAGAGACGGTTGAACCATAAACGCTTCCTGTTACTTTGCGGAAACTACCGCGTCCTGTTGATAATCCTTCTAACTTATAACATAAAATTCAACCGCCTCAAGAACCTCTGGCCGGAAATGCCGGAGACCCTGACCTGGTTCTCATTCCTTTCCGTCAAGCTTCGCCCATACGGTGTCACCGGCCTGCTCCGCCATCATTGAAAGGAAAGCGTCGTGCTCGCTGGCTTCCTCTTCGGTCGCCCGGATCACAGCCAGTGGTTCGCGCTGTTCGCTCACCCGACGAATACCAGAAGCGCCGCCACCCTCGGAACTGTTGCCATCCAGTGACAGTGCAGTCTGCCCACCGGTCAGCAGCAGGTAGACATCAGCAAGGATTTCGGCATCCAGCAGGGCCCCGTGCAACTCACGGTTGCTGTTGTCGACACCGTAACGTTTACACAGGGCATCCAGGCTGTTTTTCTGGCCCGGATGCTTGGCTCGGGCGATGGCCAGGGAATCCACAATGCCGCAATGATCGGCCGTGCGCCGCTTGGACTTGAGGCGGGCAAACTCCGAATCCATGAACCCGACGTCGAACGCCGCGTTGTGGATGACCAGTTCAGCGCCGTTAATGAATTCGAAAAACTCGTCAGCGATCTCGGCGAACTTGGGCTTATCGGCAAGGAACTCGTTGGTTATGCCGTGGACCGTGATCGCCTCGGCGTCCACCTCACGTTCCGGATTGATATAAACGTGATAGTTGCGCCCGGTCAGTTCACGCTCCATGACCTCGACACAGCCAATTTCGATGATGCGATGGCCATCATTGGGGTCAATACCGGTCGTCTCGGTATCCAGTACGATCTGTCTCATTGCACTCGTTCCGTTCAGTCTCTGTCCCGGCTGACTGGCATTCAGCCGGAAAGTTCGTCCACACCCCGATTGGCCAGCTCATCGGCCAGTTCGTTATCGGGGTTGCCGGAGTGGCCTTTGACCCAGTGCCAGTTGATGCTGTGACGGGCCACTTCCTGGTCCAGTTCCTGCCAGAGATCGGCATTCTTGACCGGCTTTCTGGCCGCTGTTTTCCAGCCATTGCGCTTCCAGCCTGCCATCCACTCGGTGATACCTTTGCGCACGTACTGTGAATCAGTGTAGAGCTCAACCTCACAGGCCCGGTTGAGCGTTCTCAGCCCCTGGATCGCGGCCATCAGTTCCATGCGGTTATTGGTGGTCTGCTTCTCACCGCCATGAAGGGTTTTGCAGGCGCCGCCGTAACGCAGCACGACGCCCCAGCCACCCGGCCCCGGATTGCCTTTGCAGGCCCCGTCCGTATACAACACTACTTTGCCTGCCATTCGTTCTCCCGGCCTGTGCGTTTCTGTCCTATTGCGTGCCCGGATGGTCCGGCACATCCTGTGGGAGCGCCAATGGTACCCGGTATCGGCAATACATTGGCCCGTCGCCAGGATCTGCGTTTCCCGATACGGGCAGGCACGCGTTTGCGGGCAAGGATACAGTAATAGGCGCCCACTGGCAGGAGGTTGGCGTTACATTTCCTTTTCGCCCTGCCGGGACCGGAACGGCGGTGCCGGCGCTGTAGCGGAAGGCTGCAGAAATGGGTGAATGAACTTTCCATTTCACAACCAAGCAACGTCAGCCAGTCCTCCATCCGCGAACGCATCAGGAAACGGCCGCCCCAGGGCCCCTGACGCTGGCGAGACAGCAGATGCCTGACACCCCAGAGGCTGAAAGGATTGAAGCCAATCAGGGCAATAACCCCTTCTCCCCGGAGCACACGTGCCGCCTCCCGCAGTACCTGATGCGGATAGGGCGAGAAATCGGCGGTGTGATGCAGAACCACCAGATCCATGGAGTCACCCGGGAAGGGCAGTTCGTCCGCGTCGCAGACGGCGGCACCGTCCGGCATGTTCGGGTGCCATGCCGGCGTGGTGATGATTTTCTGGGCAAAATCCGTCGAGGTTGCCAGCGGCAAACGGTGACTGACCCCCACCTGCAGCTGCCGCGCACCCGCCATCGCGCCCAGTTCGTGATCCAGCACTGCCCGCTGGCTGGCCAGCAACGACCGGCCCAGCGGGGTCTGGAACCATCTTTCGAAACTGTCATGACGGGCGGAATAGTCCACCGTTGGTTTTTTTTTCAAGCCGTTAGCCCTCAATTGGATACCGACTGACCAGCTGAACTTGATCCCCGTTCTTGGGACAGCGCGTCTGTTGCATTATCATAACAGGCACAATCAACGAGCACATGGGGTCTGCATGTTCAGTATTCATCCCGTTTCCGCCTTCTCCGACAACTACATATGGTGCCTTTGCGATTCCGAGTCCGGTACCGTACTGGTGGTGGATCCGGGCCAGGCCGAACCCGTTGAGCGGTTTCTCGAGGCCCGGGGCCTGACGCTGGACACCATTCTGGTCACTCACCATCATCCGGATCACACCGGCGGTATCCGCCACCTGGTGGAAGCCCATCCGGATACCCGGGTTGTCGGGCCGGCAGACTCCCCTTTCAAAGCGGTCGACCGCACCGTGCATCCCGGCGACCAGGTGGTCTGGCAGGGACTGACCTTTGACGTGATGGCGGTACCGGGGCACACTCTGGACCATATTGCCTACTTTGCCGCGGCCCGGGTTGAAGGGCGCCCGGTGCTTTTCTGCGGGGATACCCTGTTTGCCTGCGGCTGTGGCCGGCTGTTCGAGGGCACACCCGAACAGATGTACAATTCGCTGGCATCGCTGCGCGAGCTGCCCGGGGAAACCGCGGTCTACTGCGCCCATGAATATACCCTGGCCAACCTCCGTTTCTCCCGCCACTGGCTGCCGGATGACAAGGAGCTGGCCGCTTTCGAGGACCACTGTCTGGGCCTGAGGGAGAAAAATCAGCCAACCCTGCCCACCACCGTGGAGCAGGAACGGACCCTCAACCCGTTCCTGCGCTGGGACGACCCCGAGGTGATTCGCGCAGCCGAGACTTACAGCGCGGATCACAACCTGGAAACCGGGACCCCAGCACTGGTATTTGCCGCCGTGCGCCATGGCAAGGACAATTTCTAAACCCCCGTTCAATCACGCTATTCCGGAATCACTACCATGACGGTTAAACGACTTTGCTGGCTGCTGCTGTTCTCCATGCTGGTGTCAGCCTGCAGCCTTCTGCCCCGGGACAACGACACCGCCGATGCTGACCCGGTCGACTCAGACAAACTGGTGATCGCCACCGGCGATGATGAACTCAAAGCCTCCGTGGAATCCGGCGATGACAATCCTGAAGGGGAAAATACCCGCCTGGACGACGCCATTTCCCCGGAACTTCAGGCCCAGGCGGAAGACTCCCGACGTCGCCTTGAAAAGTCCCCGAAGCAGGCGGAAGCCAAAGCCGAAGACGCCGATCTCTGGGATCGCCTGCGCTCCGGTTTTGCCATGGACCATAGCGTCGACAATCCGCGGGTTCAGGCCCAGTTGAACTGGTATGTAAGACACCCCGGCTACATCGACCGGGTGGTGGAACGGGGCAGCCGGTACCTCTATCACATCATCGAGACCACCGAAGAACGTGGCCTGCCAGGCGAGTACGCCCTGCTGCCCATTGTGGAAAGTGCGTTTGATCCGTTTGCCTATTCCCATGGTCGTGCCGCCGGCCTGTGGCAGTTCATTCCCTCCACCGGCAAATACTTCGGGCTCACCCAGAGCTGGTGGCACGATGACCGCCGCGACGTGCTGGCCGCAACCGACGCGGCACTCACCTACCTTGAAAGGCTGGCAAACCGTTTCGATGGCGACTACATGCTGGCTCTGGCGGCCTACAATTCCGGTGGCGGCACGGTTTCAAGCGCCATGCGCCGCAACCGTAACGCCGGCAAGCCGACGGATTTCTGGTCTCTGTCACTGCCCCGGGAAACCCGGCACTACGGCCCCAAACTGATCGCACTGGCCAAGATCATCGATAACCCTGAGGCCTACGACATCGATCTGCCGTCCCTCAAGAACGAGCCCTATTTCGAAGTCGTTGAGACCGGCTCTCAGCTGGATCTCGCCCAGGCAGCCGATCTGGCGGGCGTTGACGTGGATGAAATCTATCTGCTGAACCCCTCCTACAACCGCTGGGCAACCAACCCGGACGGTCCACACCGTTTGCTGGTGCCCCGGGAAAACGCAGATACCTTCCGCGCCGCCCTGGCTGAATTCCCGGAGGGTGAGCGTGTGTCCTGGCGCAACTATTCCGTGCAGAGTGGTGACAGCCTGATCACGATTGCCCGCAAGTTCTCCACCACCCCCAGGGTGATTCAGCAGGTCAACAAACTGGATTCGGACCTGATCCGGATCGGCCAGCAACTGCTGATTCCATCTGCCAGCAAGGGCTCGGATGCCTATGCCCTCAGCCAGTCCCAGCGGGTTGAACGCATCCAGGACCGCAAACGCCAGGGCAGCAAGGTGCATTACCGGGTTCGCCGTGGCGATACCTTCTGGGACATTGCCCGTGAGCACCGGGTCACCGTTCGTCAGGTGGCTGCCTGGAATGGCATGGCGCCAGGGGACCCACTGATCCCGGGCAAGGAACTGGTGATCTGGTCGAAAACCCAGCAGGCCACCTCGTCGACAGCAGCCCGCAGCAGTGACGGCATGGTTCGCAAGGTGGGCTATCGGGTCCGCAGCGGCGATTCCCTGTCCGCCATCGCCAGCCGTTTTTCGGTCAATGTTGGCGACATCGCTTCATGGAACGATCTTAATACCGACCGTTATCTGCAACCCGGACAAAGTCTGGTACTCTACGTGGACATCAGAAACAGCCCCTAACGTTTGAGAACCATGACAAAAATCCGGAAAGCACCGTCTTTTCTGACCACCCTGCTCGGCGCTGCCTGCCTGGTTACCGCTTCAACGGTAACCCAGGCCGACAGTCAGGGTGGTGACGCTCCCGCAGCCTCCCATGGCATCGCCATGCACGGCGAACTCAAGTATCCCCGGGACTTCCGGCACTTCGATTACGTCAATCCGGACGCCCCCAAGAACGGCACCCTTCGGGTTTCAGAGGTCTCAAACGGCTTCGACAGCTTCAACCCGTTCGTGGTCCGGGGTGTATCAGCCAGCGGGATCGGCAACTATGTCTACGACACGCTCATGGTCCCCTCCGACGACGAGCCTTTCTCCGAATACGGTCTGATCGCCGAAAGCGTCGAGGTCCCGGATGACCGCAGTTATATCGTCTTCAATCTCCGCCCGGAGGCCCGGTTCCAGGACGGCGAGCCGATCACCGCGTCGGATGTGGAATTCTCGTTCCGGATACTGACCACCGAGGGGCATCCGTTCTACCGCAACTATTACGCAAACGTGGACGAAGTCACCGTTGAGGGGCCACACCGGATCCGTTTCGATTTCGACGTGTCCGGCAACCGTGAACTTCCGCTGATTCTTGGCCAGTTGCCGGTACTGCCGGAACACGACTGGCAGGACCGTGATTTTGAGTCCAGCGGTCTGGCGGTGCCCGTGGGCAGCGGCCCCTATCGTATTGCCAACTTTGAGGCCGGCCGCTCAGTCACTTACGAGCGGGTCGACGACTACTGGGCCGAAGATCTGCCGGTGCGTAAAGGCCGATTCAACTTCCAGCGTATTGAATACGAGTACTATAACGACGACACCGTCGCCCTGGAGGCGTTCAAAGCCGGTAATTTCGATTACCGCCGCGAATTCTCCGCCAAGAACTGGGCCACCGCCTATACCGGTAACGCCTTCGATGAAGGCCGGATCACCAAGGCCGCCATCGAGCATCACCGCCCGATGGGCATGCAGGGATTTGCCTTCAATACTCGCCGGAAAGTATTTCAGGAGCCGCTGGTGCGCCAGGCTCTGGCCTATGGTTTTGACTTCCGCTGGGCCAACACCAACCTGTTCTACGGTCAATACTCCCGTACCACCAGTTATTTCGAGAACAGCGAACTGGCCTCCTCGGGATTGCCCGAAGGACGGGAACTTGAGCTCCTCGAACCGTTCCGTGATCAACTGCCCGACGCCGTATTCAACAGCGAATACACGCCACCGGATACCAGCAAAGACACCAGTATGCGCGACAACCTGCGCACCGCGCTGACCCTTTTGCGCAAGGCCGGTTACCGTATTCAGGACGGGCGCATGGTCAACACCGACACCGGAGCGCCGCTGGCGTTCGAAATCCTGCTGTTCCAGAAAAGTTTTGAACGGGTTGTTCTGCCCTTCAAACAGAACCTGGCCAAGCTCGGCATTGATGTCACAGTGCGTCTGGTGGACAGCAACCAGTATGTCCAGCGTGTACGCAACTTCGACTACGACATGATCACCCAGCGCATCCCCCAGTCGGACTCGCCCGGCAACGAACAGCGCAGCTTCTGGCATTCGGACAACGTCGATGTAACCGGCTCCCGGAACTACATGGGTGTCAGTGATCCGGTCGTGGATGAACTGGTGGAGATGGTCATCCAGGCGCCGGACCGCAAAGCACTTGTAGAGCGCACGCGAGCCCTGGACCGCGTCCTGCTCCACGGCCATTATGTGATCCCCCACTGGTATCTGGCCAAAGACAGAGTGGCGTACTGGAACAAGCTGCAGCGCCCGGAAACCACACCCAAGAATGGCGTTGATATCGACAACTGGTGGATCAACCCCTGATCCCGGCAAGACGACCGTAAAGGAAGGATTCCGCCTGGATGGGCATCTACATACTCCGACGCCTGGCATTGATCATCCCCACGCTGGTGGGAATCATGCTGCTGAACTTCATCATTGTGCAGGCAGCGCCCGGTGGGCCGGTTGAACAGTTGATCGCCGAGATGGAGGGGCATGGCGGCAGCGCCCTTGCCCGGGCCAGCGGTGGCGACACCGGCGGGGAGGTGGCCAGCGGTTCCGGCGACAGCCGGGGCTCCCGCGGGCTACCTCCGGAAATGCTCGAAGACATCGAAGAGATGTACGGCTTTGACATGCCCGCCCACGAACGTTTCCTGAAGATGCTGGGCGACTACGCCACTTTCGATTTCGGCGACTCCTTCTTCCGTGACCGAAGCGTGGTGGAGCTGATCATCGACAAGATGCCGGTCTCCATCTCTCTGGGGCTCTGGTCCACCCTGATCATCTACCTGATTTCCATTCCGCTGGGCGTCCGGAAGGCGGTGACCGACGGCTCCCGCTTCGATGTCTGGACCAGTTCAGCCATTGTCGTGGGTTATGCGATCCCCGGGTTTCTGTTCGCCATCCTGCTGATCGTTCTGTTCGCCGGCGGCAGCTATTTTGACTGGTTCCCGCTCCGGGGCCTCACCTCCCCCGACTTCGAACAGATGACCTGGTACCAGAAGGCCGGGGATTATTTCTGGCATCTGGCGCTGCCCGTCACCGCCAACGTCATCGGCGGCTTCGCCACCCTGACCCTGCTGACCAAGAACTCCTTCCTGGACGAGATCAGCAAACAGTATGTGGTCACGGCCAGGGCCAAAGGGCTGGAGGAAAAACAGGTGCTTTACGGCCATGTCTTCCGCAATGCGATGCTGATCGTTATTGCCAGCCTGCCGGGGGTTCTGGTGTCTCTGTTCTTCACCGGATCCCTGCTAATTGAAGTGATCTTCTCACTGGACGGCCTTGGTTTGCTGGGGTTTGAAGCTGCACTCAACCGGGACTACCCGGTCATTTTCGGCACGCTCTACATCTTCACGCTGATGGGGCTGATACTGAAGCTGATCAGCGACATCACCTATGTCCTGGTGGACCCGCGCATCGACTTTGAAAGCCGGGAGGGCGCATGATCCGGGCCCAGCTTACCCCGATCCAGCAGCGACGCCTGGCGAACTTCCGTAGTAACCGGCGAGGGTTCTGGTCACTGTGGCTGTTTCTGCTACTGTTCGGGCTGTCACTGGGTGCCGAGTTGATCGCCAATGACCGCCCGCTCGTGGTGTCGTACCAGGGCAACTGGTACTTTCCCGTGGTCCAGACGGTTCCGGAGGAAACCTTTGGCGGCTTTCTGCCCACCGAGGCCGACTACCGGGATGAATTCATTGCCGATGAAATCCGGGCCAACGGCTGGATGGTATGGCCGCCGATTCGCTTCAGCTACGACACCATAAACTACGACCTCAACGTGCCCTCACCAGCCCCGCCCAGTGCGGTTAACTGGCTGGGCACCGATGACCAGGGCCGGGACGTCATGGCCCGGGTAATCTACGGGTTCCGCATTTCTGTGCTCTTCGGCCTCACCCTCACGCTGGCCAGTTGTGTGGTCGGCATCATCGTGGGCGCGGTCCAGGGCTATTACGGCGGCAAGGTCGATCTGCTCGGCCAGCGCTTCATCGAGGTCTGGTCCGGCCTGCCCATGCTCTACCTGCTGATCATTCTCTCTTCCATCGTCCAGCCGAACTTCTGGTGGCTGCTTGGGATTATGCTGCTGTTCAGCTGGATGGGGCTGGTGGATGTGGTCAGGGCGGAGTTCCTGCGCGCCCGAAACTTCGAGTATGTCAAAGCCGCCAGGGCCCTGGGCCTGGACAACCGTCGGATCATGTTCCGGCATATCCTGCCCAATGCCATGGTAGCCACCCTCACCTTCCTGCCGTTCATTCTCACCGGCGCCATTACCGGCCTGACCTCGCTGGATTTCCTGGGCTTTGGCCTACCCTCGGGGTCGCCGTCGCTGGGCGAACTCATCGCCCAGGGCAAGGCCAATCTGCATGCGCCCTGGCTGGGCATCTCGGCGTTTGTCTCCCTGGCCCTGATGCTGACACTGCTGGTGTTTGTGGGTGAATCGGTTCGCGATGCCTTTGACCCCAGGAAGAACTGATATGACCGATCTGCTGACCGTCCGTGACCTGACCATCGGGTTTGATGACAAACCGGCTGTCGTCGAGCAGTTGTCCTTCTCCGTCGGGGCCGGCGAAACCGTGGCGCTGGTTGGTGAGAGCGGTTCCGGCAAGTCGGTCTCTGCCCTGTCGGTGCTGAGGCTGCTGGATGAGCGACACGCCCGCTACCCCTCTGGCAGCATTCATTATCAGGGTGAAAACCTGCTGCAGGCCGGAGAAAAACGCCTGCGCCAGATCCGGGGCTGGAAGATCAGCATGATCTTCCAGGAACCGATGACATCGCTCAACCCGCTGCATACGGTTGAAAAGCAGATCAGCGAAACCCTGGAGTTACACAAGGGGTTGCGAGGCCCGAAAGCCCGCCAGCGCTGTATCGAGCTGCTGAATCTGGTGGGCATTCCCGAGCCCGAACGCCGGCTGAAGAGTTATCCCCATCAACTGTCGGGAGGCCAGAAACAACGGGTCATGATCGCCATGGCCCTGGCCAACGACCCGGAGCTGTTGATTGCCGACGAGCCCACCACGGCTCTTGATGTGACGGTACAGAAACAGGTACTGGAACTGCTGCGCTCGCTGCAGAAGAAACTGGGCATGGCCATGCTTCTGATTACCCATGATCTGGGGCTGGTGCGCCGCTATGCAGACCGGGTCGTGGTCATGGAGCACGGCAGAAAGGTTGAGGAAGGCGTAACCGGAGATCTGTTCAGCGCGCCGAGCCATCCCTACACCCGCAAGCTCATTGATGCCGAGCCTCCCGAGCAGCCCCCCGGTCTGTCGGAGAATAGTGAACCGCTTCTTGAAGTCCGGGACCTGTCCGTCAATTTCGTATTGCGCCGCTCGCTTTTCGGCCGGCCACGGGAACAGTTCCACGCGGTACGACAGGTCAGTTTCCAGGTACGGCCCGGGGAAACCCTTGGCATCGTCGGAGAAAGCGGCAGTGGTAAAACGACCATCGGCCATGCCCTGCTGAAACTGGCGCCGGCCACCGGACACATCCGCTTTGCCGGGACCGATCTCGGCCCGATGAGCCAGAAGGACTTCCGCCCCTGGCGCCGGCGGGTGCAGATCGTGTTCCAGGATCCGTTCGGCAGCCTGAGTCCGCGCATGTCAATTGAGGAAATCGTACGTGAGGGGCTGGAAATCCATGATCCGGAACATCGGGCGCAGCATCGGGACAGGGTGATTCAGGCGCTGACGGATGTTGGTCTGGACCCACAAGCCCGGCACCGTTACCCTCACGAGTTCTCCGGCGGCCAGCGCCAACGCATCGCCATTGCCCGTGCTCTGGTGCTGCAACCGGAACTGATCATACTGGACGAGCCCACGTCGGCCCTGGACCGGACCGTCCAGAAGCAGGTGATTGAACTGTTACGCAGCCTTCAGCAGCAATATCGGCTAAGCTACGTGTTCATCAGCCATGATCTGGCGGTCGTGCGCGCCCTCAGCCATCAGTTGCTGGTGTTGCAGGATGGCCAGGTGGTGGAATACGGGGAAGCGTCGGGGATCTTCAACACCCCGGAAAATACCTACACCCGGGAGCTGCTGCAGGCCGCTCTGTTCTACCAGACTACGACCAATTGACCGTTACCCGGACCGCCGCCGGTCGGGGATAATTTATTGAAACCAAAGAAAACACACAGGGAGCCAGAACCCATGGGTATGCTCAGTGGCAAAAAAGCACTGATTGTCGGTGTCGCCAGCAAACACTCCATTGCCTACGGAATCGCCGAGGCCTTTGCCCGTGAAGGCGCCGAGTTGGCCTTCACCTACCAGAACGAAAAACTCCAGTCGCGCGTGGAAAAATTCGCGGACCAGTGGGGTAGCCAGCTCACCTTCCCCTGCGACGTTGCCAGTGACGAGGAAATCGACAACGTTTTCACGGAACTGAAAAAGCACTGGGACAACATCGACATCATCATCCACGCGGTTGGTTACGCGCCAGCCAATGAGCTTAACGGTAACTACGTGGACGTCACCACCCGTGAAGGCTTCAAGATCGCCCACGATATCAGCTCCTACAGCTTTGTCGCCCTGGCCAAAGGCGCCCGGGAGATGATGCACGAAGGCAGCAGCCTGGTGACCCTGAGCTACCTGGGTGCCGAGAAGGTGCTGCAGAACTATAACGTGATGGGACTGGCTAAAGCCTCTCTGGAAGCCAACGTTCGCTACATGGCTGCCAGCCTGGGCAAAGACGGCATCCGGGTAAACGGCATTTCTGCCGGCCCGATCAAGACCCTGGCCGCTTCAGGCATTGCCAGCTTCCGTCGCATGCTGGCGGAAAACGCCCGCCGTGCCCCGTTGCGCCGGAACGTAACCACCGACGAGGTGGGTAACGCAGCGGCGTTCCTGGCCTCTGATCTGGCCTCCGGTATTACCGGCGAGATCATGTACGTGGATGGCGGCTTCAATATCACCGGCATGGGTGAACTCGAAGACTGAAGCACGGTACTGCCGAGTGAGGGGCCGGTCTGTGTGCCGGCCCTGCTTCCTCTCCCTGTTTCGCTAATCCGCAGACAGAGCGTCCGCCACGGCTTCCAGCCAGTCCAGATAGTCGGTGTCATCCGACTCCAGTACTTTCACTCCCATCAGGTAACCGCCATCCTCTGCTGGCCGGCACCAGATAACCTCTACGATAAGTTGCATCTGTGCCAATCCATCCAGGGTAACGACCGTTTCATGCAGTGAACCCGGGGTAACCGCCGTGTCAGCCATAATCCGGAAACCCTGGGCCGAGATATCCCGGATACCACAGGTGAACTCTTCATCGCTGGCGACCGTGTCCGGATCTGCCGACGCCAGCCTGATTCTGGCGCTGGCCTTTGCAGTCAGACGGTATTCGGTCCGATGCTCCTCGTCCGGTTCCTGTCCTGTGCCAAAGGCGTAATCCTGATCTGACATCTGTGCTCCTCAGTTTCGACCAACGCGGATACGGCCAACCACCCGACTTAGGGTGTCATCGAACTCGGCAGCACTGCCCAGCAGACGGATACGGCCATCCACGACGCCGGCCACCAGCTCTTCCCGGCGGTATTCCCGTCGATTCAGGCCAAGCCGGTCCACAAACACAAACTTGGACGAGGCTGCGATCTTCACCGCCAGCTTGAGGCGTTGGGGTTCCTGTCCTTCCTCCGGCGCGACCGCAATCCAGCCACCCAGGCCCAGCCCGTCCACTGCCCGGGCGGCGGCAAATTCCAGTTGTTGGCGCTCCTGCTCCCGACGGGCCTGCTCATCCGCCTGCCGCTGCTGTTCCGCAGCCAGCCGTTGGCGTTCCACCTCGGCCTCACGCAGGGTTTCTTCCTCCCTGCGCCGTTGCTCGGCCTCTGCCTTCTTCCGGCGCAGAGCCTCAGCGCGTTCCCTCGCTTCCTGGGCAGCCTGTTCCCTCTTGCGGCGCTGTTTCTCACAGACCCCCACGAGGACCGTCACCGTTTCGTCGAGAACTTCTCCAAACGGTGTTGGTGCCGGCAACGGCCGTAACCGCCCTGACTCGACACCGGCCAGGAAGGCAGACCAGGGTTCGAGCCCCAACCGGGCACCAACCCCATTGGTCCACAGCACTTCCTGGCTGGCTTCAAGCAACGCGAAAAAATAACGTCGCTGTTCCCCTTCCCCTACACCTTGGACGTACCAGCGATGCTGATAGTCTGTAGCGGCTTCAGGGTCGATCGGCACCAGCGACAGCCATTCGCTATCCCAGGAGAAACGTCCGCCTTCAGGAAGCGCATTAACCAGGCGGGGCTCATCCCCGCGTACCCGGGCAACAATCTCGGCCTGCACCTGGTGCAAAGCCGCCTCCGGAGGCTCCTCATCAAACGCGCGCTGCCATACGTGGCAGATCCGGTCTTCTATCTGTTCCCCGACGTGGTAGAGCCGCCCTTTATCCTGGCCGGACAGCTGGGGATCGCCTGCCCACACCAGCCATTCCAGCAGTTTGTTGGCATGACGGTACAGCTCGCTGTCCACCCCGTCAGCCCAGACGCTCTGTTTCAGCACCCGGTACCAGTGCTCCAGTATGAACCGGGCCATCGCCGACGGCAGCTGACGCCCGGAGAGCGCACGGCCAATCAGAGCCCGGGCCACCTGGTCGGCCTTTCTCTGGCGTGAGGCGCCCATTTCCGTTTCCAGCAGTCGTTCACTGAGTTTGCGAACCTGACCCGTCCGTTTCTCTGCGTCCTTCAGCCATTCCTGGCAGAAGGCCTCCACCGACTCCGCTGATTGCCGGGCGAAGCTCTGGGCCACGGCCTGTACCAGAGCATCGAACTGCTGCTGCATGGCTCGTGTGGAACGGCCGCCGGTATCGCTCCATCCTCGCCATTCCTGGAGACTGTCCAGCCATTTCAGCAGTATCTGGCTGAATGCGCCGGCCCCGGCCAGGTTCAACCGCCAGGCCAGCCAGAAGCGCAGACGCGCCACCCGGCTGATCAGGGATGGATGCAGACCACTGGTTTTCAGAAACACATCCATGATGCGGTCAGAGAGATAGGCAGCGTTGACCTGACGGACTGACCATGTCTCATCCTGCTGGTTCAGGATATGGGTTACCCGCTGGTCCAGCTGCCGATCCCAGCAACCGGAAAGCAGCGGTTGCCAGTCCGGAATGGACTCTTCGGATAGCTTTGTGGCCGGATAGGGAAGCTCGGGGACGCGAATGCCGGAAATGATCCGGTCGACGGGTTCTGAAACCACCATTTTTGTTGTCTTTTTCTCGGGTTTCCCATCGGCTGGAGTCATCCGGTACCCACTGGTCTGAAGCGTTGAAAAGGGCCTGCAAATAACGCAGTATAACCAACTCGCCGGGGTTTGCCGCAACGGGGCACCGGCGCCATTCGAGAGAGTCTACACGCACCCCTCGGTACGGATCATCCTTTCCGTTCCGAAGGCATAGAAACATGATTTCGGGGAAGCACAACGAAATGTCCGGCAACAAACTGGAAAACCTGAACGTCGCCAGTCAGGAAGCACTGATCACGCCTGAAGCTCTGAAGGAGAAAATGCCGCTGTCCGACAAGGCCGCAGCAACAGTCGCCGACGGCCGGCAGGCCATCTACGACGTCATGGACGGCAAGGATCACCGGCTGTTTGTGGTGATTGGCCCCTGCTCCATTCACGACGTTGATGCCGCCATGGATTATGCCCATCGACTGAAAGCACTGGCGGACGAAGTCAGTGACACCATCCTGCTGGTCATGCGCGTGTACTTCGAAAAACCGAGAACCACGGTTGGCTGGAAGGGGCTGATCAACGACCCCTACCTGAACGATACCTTCAATATCGAGGAAGGCCTGCACATCGGCCGTCGCCTGCTGCTGGACATCAACGAACTGGGCCTGCCAACCGCGACAGAAGCTCTCGACCCGATCTCGCCCCAGTACCTGCAGGACACCATCGCCTGGTCCGCCATCGGCGCCCGGACCACAGAATCCCAGACTCACCGGGAAATGAGCAGTGGTCTGTCGATGGCCATTGGCTTCAAGAATGGCACCGATGGCAGCCTGGATGTGACTGTCAACGCCATGAAATCCGCCTCGCACCCTCACAGCTTCCTGGGCATCGATCAGCAGGGCAAAGTTGCGATCATCCGCACCAAAGGCAACGACTACGGCCATGCAGTTCTGCGCGGCGGTGGCGGCAAGCCCAACTACGATTCCGTCAGCGTGGCACTGTGCGAGCAGGCCCTGGAAAAGGCCAAACTGCGCAAGTCCATCATGATTGACTGCAGCCATGCCAACTCCAACAAGGATCCGGCCATCCAGCCGCTGGTCATGCAGGATGTGACCCACCAGATCCTCGAAGGCAATACCTCCATTCAGAGCCTGATGGTGGAGAGCCATATTAACTGGGGCAATCAGTCCATTCCGGACAACCTGGAAGATCTGCAGTACGGTGTCTCGATCACCGATGCATGCATTGACTGGGAAACCACGGAAAAGGCCGTGCGGGATATGCGCGAAAAGCTCAAGGACGTACTGCCCAAGCGAGTGAAATAACACGGAAAGGGCCCGACCAGTCCCGGTTCGGGTCCCGACTGCCGGCCGTCAGACTCTAAGGTCTGGCGGCATCGCCCCCCAGCCAGTCCAACTGGCCACGAAGGGACACTACCTGCCCGATAATCACCAGCGTTGGCGCCTTCACGCCACTGCTCTCAACCTTTGCCGTAATGCTCTCCAGCGTGCCGGTGACGACCTGCTGCTCCGGTGTCGTTCCTTTCGAGACCAGCGCCACGGGCATGCCCACAGACATGCCATGGGCCATCAACTCCCGACAGATGATTGGCAGACCCACCAACCCCATATAGAACACCAGCGTCTGGTTGTTCTGGACGAAGTCCTGCCAGGGCAGATCGCAGGTATCGTTCTTCAGATGCCCGGTCACAAAACGGACTGACTGGGCATAATCCCGATGGGTCAGTGGAATGCCGGCATAGGCGGCGCAGCCGGATGCAGCGGTGATGCCCGGCACCACCTGAAACCGGACGCCAGCGGCGCTCAGGGTTTCAAGCTCCTCGCCACCACGGCCGAAAATGAACGGGTCACCGCCTTTCAGGCGTACCACGCGATGCCCCTTTCGGGCCCGATCAACCAGCATCTGGTTGATTTCCGGCTGGGGAACCGAGTGGTTGGAACGAGCCTTGCCCACGTGAACCCGTTCGGCACTGTCAGGAATCAGTGCAAGAATCTCCGGCGACACCAGGCGGTCGTAAAACACCACCTCCGCGGACTGGATCAGGCGCAGGGCTTTCAGTGTCAACAGCTCCGGATCCCCCGGGCCGGCACCCACAAGGGCGACCTCCCCGGCAGAATCATTGCGATTGCCGGTTACGGGGTTGGGGCTGTCCTTCGGTGGCGCGTCAGGGCCAGTGGAATCCGGCCCCGCTAACGCCCGTTCCTCATCGCTCATTGAATGCGCTCAATGCCGCCCATGTAGGGTTTGAGTACGTCCGGAACCAGGATGCTGCCGTCTTCCTGCTGATAGTTTTCCATCACCGCAATCATCGCACGGCCCACGGCAAGGCCGGAACCGTTGAGGGTATGAACCGGCTCGGGCTTGCCCGTCTGTGGATTGCGCCAGCGGGCCTGCATGCGGCGAGCCTGGAAATCCCGGGTGTTGGAGCAGGAGGAAATCTCCCGGTATTTACCCTGCCCCGGCAGCCAGACTTCCAGGTCATAGGTTTTTGCCGCAGCAAAGCCGAGGTCGCCACCACAGAGCGTCACCACCCGGTACGGCAACTCAAGCATCTGCAGGACCTTCTCGGCATGGCCGGTCAGTTCCTCGAGTGCCTGATCGGACTCTTCCGGGCGCACCACGTGGATCAGTTCGACCTTGTCAAACTGGTGCTGGCGAATCATGCCCCGGACATCCCGGCCATAGGAGCCCGCTTCGCTGCGGAAACACGGAGTATGGCAGACCATGCGCAGCGGCAGTTCACGGTCGTCAAGAATGGTGTCTGCCACCAGGTTGGTGGCCGGCACTTCCGCGGTCGGAATGAGATAAAGCGGATTGTCGCCCACGGTACGGAACAGGTCTTCCTCGAACTTGGGCAACTGGCCGGTGCCAAACAGGGTGTTGGCATTGACCAGGTACGGCACATAGGCCTCGGTATAACCATGCTCCCCGGTGTGCAGGTTGAGCATGAACTGGGCCAGCGCACGGTGCAGGCGCGCCAGTTGGCCCTGCATCACCGCAAACCGGGAGTGAGCCAGATGGGTGGCCTTCTCGAAGTCCAGTCCACCCAGCTGCTCACCCAGGGACACATGGTCCCGGGCTTCAAAGGTGAATTCAGGACGGTCACCCCAGACCCGGGTCTCGACGTTGTCGTCCTCACTCTCACCAGCGGGCACGTCCTCGTCCGGGATATTGGGAATGCCGGCAAAAAAGGCGTTCAGGGACTCCTGCACCGAGCGCAGTTCCTCTTCCGCGTCGGCACGCTGCTGCTTCAGGCTCTCGACCTCATCCAGCAACGGTTTGATATCTTCCCCGGCAGCCTTGGCCTTGCCGATGGATTTGGACCGTTTGTTCTGCTCGCTCTGCAGTGATTCCGTACGCACCTGGATTTCCCGGCGGCGCTGTTCCAGGGATTCAAAAGTGGCAACATCAAAGTCGAAGTTTTTGACCGCCAGTCGGCGGGCGACGTCATCGGTTTCTGTACGGACACGTTTGGGGTCGAGCATGTTCTTCCTGAATCTACGGTAGCAAGTGAGTGTATCGGGGCATTATACCTGCCATGACGGCGCAAGCCACCCGGCGCGGCACTAGGTGTAGCGTTTGCGGTCGCTTGCTGCATCCAGGGCTTCCAGCCGCTGGCGCTTTTCGCCCAGTTTGATTTCCAGGCCCCTCGGCGCCGGCTGGTAATAACGCCGGTCGGCGATGGCTTCGGGCAGGTACACTTCCCCGGCGGCGTAGGCGTCCTGCTCGTCGTGGGCGTACCGGTATTCCTCGCCATGGCCCATACTTTTGAGCAGTTTGGTGGGCGCGTTTCGCAGATGCACCGGGACCTCGTGGTCCGGGTCCTGACGAATATCCGCCATGCACTGGTTATAGGCCTTGTAGACGGCGTTGCTCTTCGGTGCCAGCGCCAGGTAAGTCACCGCCTGGGCCAGGGCCAGTTCGCCCTCCGGGGAGCCCAGTCGCTCCTGGGCATCCCAGGCCTGCAGGGTTATCTGAAGCGCACGGGGGTCGGCATTGCCAATGTCCTCACTGGCAATACGCACCAGACGCCGGGCCACGTAAAGCGGATCGCAGCCACCATCCAGCATCCGGCACAGCCAGTACAACGCCCCGTCGGAACTCGAGCCGCGGATCGATTTGTGCAGTGCGGAAATCTGGTCGTAGAAGACATCGCCGCCCTTATCGAAGCGCCGCAGGCTTGTCTGCAATACCTGCTCAAGGGTGCTGGCGTCGACCCTGTCCTGACCGTCGGCATCCGGCTCGGCAAGATCCGCCGCCACCTCCAGAATATTGAGGGCACGCCGGGCATCGCCGGAAGACGCAGTGGCAATGGTTTCGAGCACATCCTCATCCACCCCAAGGCGGCCGGCAAAGCCCTGTTCACTGGACAGCGCCCGCCGTAGCAGATCGAGGATATCGGCGGTGTCCAGGTTTTTCAGGACATAGACGCGGGTACGTGACAGCAATGCGCTGTTGAGCTCAAACGAGGGGTTTTCGGTGGTCGCGCCCACGAAAATGAAGGTGCCGTCTTCAATGTGAGGCAGGAAGGCATCCTGCTGGCTTTTGTTGAAACGGTGCACCTCATCCACAAACAGCAGGGTGTCGCGGCCCTGGCTGTGCTTGCGGTTGCGGGCCCGTTCCACCACCTCCCGGATTTCCTTGACGCCACTGAGCACGGCGGAGATGGTTTCAAAAGACAGGTCCCCCACATTGGCAAGCAACCGGGCAAAGGTGGTTTTGCCAACGCCCGGCGGCCCCCAGAGAATCATGGAGTGCAGTTGCCCCTGCTCCACCGCCCGCCGAAGAGGTTTTCCCGGCCCCACCAGGTGTGCCTGGCCAACGTATTGGTCCAGGGTTTCCGGGCGCATGCGCGCGGCCAGCGGCTGAAAACCGGCCTCCGACTCAAACAGGCTGTCCTGCATCAGAGACCGTCCCGGATGATATCCACGCCCTCCGGGTAATCCAGGCGGAAGGCGTCATCGGATACGGGTTCATTCAGCCGGACATTGTCAAAGCTGAGAATGCTGAGCTGTGACAGCGAGTCCTCCATCCGCATTTCAGACAACTGCCCTTCCCGAAAGCTCAGACGCAGCGAGGTGAACAGCGAATCCGGCGCCCTGGGTACCAGGGTGAACTCGCGGTACCCGTCCACCGATGTATCCTTCTCGGTGACCTCGTACATTTCGTTCAGGTTGTCCACTTCACCGGTCAGCAGCAGGGCTGGCGTACTCTGTACCCGCTCATCAAGGCTCTGGATGGTGACCTGTTCGAGGTCCGGATCATAGACCTCGACCTTGTCGCCATCGCTAACAATATACTGGGGCAGCGGGTTACCGGTTTCCCAGTAGAACCAGCCGGGACGCTTGGCTTTCAGAAGGCCTGTGGTCTCCTGTACCTGGTGCCCCCTGTCGTTGACCAGAATCTGGATGAAATCGGCCTGATAGGTTTCGTAGTCCTGCAGAATCCCTGTCAGTTCCTGCGCCGCATTTTCGGATGCTGACTGGGCACTGGCCGGCCCGGCGATGACAGCCATCGACAAGAGCACGGCAAACAGGGTGAAGGCGGCATGCCTGATCATAAAACGTCTCCTAGTCTTTTGGAGGCGGTGGCGCCAGGACTTCCCGGGCACCGTTATGGCCGGCCGGGCTAACCACCCCGGCGGCTTCCATGGCGTCCACGAGATTGGCGGCGCGGTTATAACCGATCTTGAATTTACGCTGGACCGAGGAGATGGACACCCGGCGGTTCTCGGTGACAAAGGCCACCGCTTCGTCGAACAGGGCGTCGCCCTCGTCACCACCGCCGCCACCATCGGACAGGGTCGGCACGCCAGGCAGGTTTTCCCCTTCTGCCCCGTTGAGGACATCATCGACGTACTCGGGTTCGCCCCGGGCTTTCCAGGCCTCCACCACACGATGGACCTCATCGTCATCCACAAACGCCCCGTGAACCCGGACCGGCAGCCCTGAGCCCGGTGGCAGATACAGCATGTCACCATGCCCAAGCAGCTGCTCCGCCCCACCCTGATCCAGAACCGTCCGGGAATCCACCTTGGAGGAAACCTGGAAGGAAATCCGGGTCGGGATGTTGGCCTTGATCAGGCCGGTAATCACATCAACCGATGGCCGCTGGGTCGCGAGGATCAGATGGATACCCGCTGCCCTCGCCTTCTGGGCAATCCGGGCAATCAGTTCTTCCACTTTCTTGCCGACGATCATCATCATGTCGGCAAACTCATCTATCACCACCACGATGAACGGCAGCGTCTCGAGTTCCGGGCGCTCCTGCTCATCGTTGGCCAGATGGTCATCCGGTTTCCATAGCGGGTCCAGCAAGGGCTCACCCTCGGCGCGGGCGTCTCGGACCTTCTTGTTGTAACCGGCGATGTTCCGTACACCCAGTGCGGCCATCAGGCGATAGCGGCGCTCCATTTCGGCGACACACCAGCGCAGGGCATTGGCCGCCTCTTTCATGTCAGTCACCACCGGTGCCAACAAATGGGGGATGCCTTCATAGATGCTCAGCTCCAGCATCTTCGGATCCACCATGATGAAGCGGACTTCCTCGGGCGTGGTTTTCAGCAGCATGCTCAGCAGCATGGCATTCACACCCACCGATTTACCGGAGCCGGTGGTACCGGCGACCAGCAGGTGCGGCATCTTGGCCAGATTGGCGACCATGGGGTTGCCACCGATGTCGTTGCCCAGCGCCAGGGTCAGTGGTGACGAGGAATCGGTAAAGACACGGGCACCGAGCACTTCACTGAGGCGGACAATGTCCCGGCTCTCGTTGGGAATCTCGATACCCACCACGGATTTACCGGGGATTACTTCCACCACCCGGACACTCAGTACCGCCAGGGAGCGGGCCAGATCCTTCGCCAGGTTGGAGATCTTGCTGACTTTCACACCGGGGGCAGGCTTGATCTCGAAGCGGGTGATTACCGGGCCCGGGTTAACCTCGACGACCTCAATCGAGACCCCGAAGTCCGCCAGTTTTTCCTCAAGCAGGCGCGACATGTGCTCAAGGGATTCCTCCGAATAGCCCATCTGCTTGTTCTGCTCGGGGGGATCCAGCAGTGACAGCGGCGGAATCGCGCTTTCGATATCCTCCAGCAACGACCCCTGCTTTTCTTTCGACTTTTTCGGTGAGGATTTCTCTTCGTTACGCTGGAACGGCGAGATCTTTACCGAGCGAGCCTGACTTTTCTCCGTTTTGGCAGGCACCACGGTATCGTCATCGGTGGCACCGAAACTTTCCATCGGCTCGAGCTCAGATTCCGGAATTTTCTTCGCCGGCGCCTCAAGGGCCGGTTCCCGGCGGGGTTTGCGGTCCGCTTTATCGTCATGAGTCTCCGGCTTATTCCGCCGGCCGAACAGGCGCTTGAGCAGGCCAGGTTTGCTGTCTTCGGACTCTGCCACCCGGTCCTTGACCACCGGCGGCGTCGGCCCGGGCGCTGCCTTGCTCGCTGTCTCGGGCTTCGCCTTCCCGGGGGCAAACAGGCCCTGGGCCTTCCGGGCCACCTGCATGGCCACACCACCTACCTGGTCCATGAGCCAGAACCAGGACAGGCCGGTGGTCACCGTCAACGCGAACAGGAAAATGGCGATCAGCAGCAGCGTGGTTGCCGGCAGGTTGAAAAAACGCACCATCGCCTCGGAGACCGCGGTGCCCAGCACCCCCCCGGAGGACGCGCCAAGACCGAACACGGAATACAGCGACAGCAGGCTGGTGGCCGACAGCAGAATCAGCACAAACCCGCCCAGACGCACCAGCAGCAACGGCCAGTGGAGATCCGACGACTGGTTGCGGCGGCGCACAAGCAATAGCGCATAACCCGCCACCATGGCTGGGAACAGCCAGGCCACCTGACCAAAAAGATCCATCAGCAGGCTGGCGATCCAGGCGCCGGTTCGCCCGGCGTAGTTGTTGACCTGGGTATCATGGCCAATACTGGCCCAGCCAGGATCGGAGGTGCTGAAAGTAAACAGGGCCATGGCGAGATAGATGCATAACACAATCAGCGCCAGCACCGCGCCCTCCCGGGCGCCCTGGGCCATCAGACGGCGAAAGCGTTGCTGTTGCTCTGTCATCTCAGCAGTGGTGTTGGTCGCTTTGCCTGATTCCGCCATGAATGCAAAAACCGTCAGTGAGTTTCGTTGCCGATCGCCTCAAATCCCCGACCGAGGTCGGTTTTAAGGTCCTCAATGGCCTCAATGCCCACAGAAAGACGGATCAGGCCTTCGGTGATGCCGGCCCTTTCTTTGACTTCCGGGGACAGACGACCATGGGTTGTGGTCGCCGGATGGGTAATGGTGGTCTTGACGTCACCAAGGTTGGCGGTGATGGAAATCATCCGGGTTGCATCAATGAAACGCCAGGCCTGTTCACGACCGCCAACGAGTTCAAATGAGACAACGCCACCAAATCCGTCCTGCTGTTTCTTGGCCAGTTCATGCTGGGGATGGCTCTCCAAACCGGCGTAAAAAACCCGCGCCACGGTCGGCTGCGCATCCAGCCAGCGGGCCAACTGTAACGCATTGTCGCAGTGAGCACGCATACGGATCGGTAAGGTTTCCAGGCCTTTCTGGAATACCCAGGCATTGAACGGACTCAAGGTTGGGCCCGCCGAACGGATGAATCCGTAGATTTCATCCAGGTAACGGGATGGACCGACAACAACACCTCCGACACAACGGCCCTGGCCATCCAGATATTTGGTCGCCGAGTGCACCACCAGATCCGCCCCGTGCTCAAGCGGGCGTTGCAGAACCGGCGTACAGAAGCAGTTATCCACCACAAACAGCGCGTCATTGGCTTTTGCCAGTGCTGACAGCGCCGCCATGTCCGCCACATCACACAGTGGGTTGGACGGTGTCTCGATAAACAGCATCCGGGTTTCCGGGCGAACGGCCTGCTGCCATTCGTCCATCCGGGTCAGGCTGACAAAGCTGGTTTCCACGCCAAAGCGCGCCATGTATTTCTGGAACAGCACATTGGTGGTGCCAAACACGCCCCGGGAGCAGACCACATGATCACCGGCCTGGAGCAGCGACATGCAGGTGCTCAGAATCGCCGCCATGCCGGAGGCCGTGGCAACGGCTCGCTCACCCCCCTCCATCGCTGCCATCCGGGACTCGAATGCCTGCACGGTGGGATTGGTGAACCGGGAGTATATATTGCCCGGCTCATCGCCGCCGAACCGTGCCGCCGCCTGGGCGGCGCTGCCGTAGACAAAACTCGAGGTCGGGAATATGGCGTCACTGTGTTCAAGCTGTCCGGTGCGGATCTGCCCCGCCCTGACCGCCAGGGTCTCCAGGGACATGCCTTCAAGGTCCGATTCGGGAATCCAGGTTTGCTCGTCACGGCCGAATGTCATCAGGCTCTCCAGCGGTCAGTCTTCGTCATTGTGCAGATCGATAATCGCATTGTCGGTGCCACTCTGGATAGCCGCCTCTGTGCGCTTACCGTCGTTTCGCAGTTCTTCGAGATGCGTCAGATAGGCCTCGTCAACGTCGCCGGTAATGTAGTTGCCGGTAAACACGGAGCATTCCCAGTCGTTGATCTCGTCATTCACATCGTTCACGCAGCTGATCAGGTCTTCCAGATCCTGATAGACCAGCCAGTCGGCGCCGATGAGGTTCTGAACCTCCTCCACCGACCGGTTATGGGCAATGAGCTCGTTCGCCGACGGCATGTCGATGCCATACACATTGGGATAACGGACAGGCGGCGCCGCGGACGCAAAATACACGTTGCGGGCGCCGGCATCCCGTGCCATCTCGACGATTTCCTCGCAGGTGGTACCGCGAACAATGGAATCATCGATCAGCATCACGTTCTTGTCACGGAACTCCAGATCGATCGGGTTGAGCTTCTGGCGAACCGATTTCTTGCGCATTTTCTGACCGGGCATGATGAAGGTCCGGCCAATGTAGCGGTTCTTGATAAAGCCTTCCCGGTACTTCACGCCAAGGTGATAGGCCAGCTGCATGGCCGATGTCCGACTGGTGTCCGGAATCGGGATCACCACATCAATGTCATGATTCGGGCGCTCTCTGAGAATCTTGTCCGCCAGGACCTCACCCATGCGCAGTCGCGCCTTGTAGACGGACACCTTGTCCATAATGGAATCCGGGCGGGCAAAGTAAACGTGTTCGAAGATGCAGGGATAAAGCTTGGGATCTTCCGCGCATTGTTCGGTGTAGAGTGTGCCATCGGTCTCGATGTACACCGCTTCGCCCGGGGCGATATCCCGGACCACGGTGAAACCGGCGGCATTCAGGGCCACACTCTCGGAGGCGATCATGTATTCCTTCTCGCCTTTCTCCCCTTCCCGTACACCGTAACAGGCCGGGCGGATACCATGGGGATCACGGAAGCCGACGATGCCATAACCGGTCACCATCGCGATGGCGGCATAGGCCCCACGGCAGCGTTTATGGACCGCCCGCACGGCCTCAAAGATCTCATCCTTGGTGGGGTTGAGTTTGCCCTGCTTCTGCAGTTCGTGGGCAAAGACGTTCAGCAGGACCTCGGAGTCAGAATTGGTATTGATATGCCGCAGATCGGTACGGAACAGATGGCTGCTGAGCTCATCGGCGTTGGTCAGGTTACCGTTGTGAGCCAGTGTAATGCCGTACGGGCTGTTGACATAAAACGGCTGGGCTTCCGCCGAACTGGAGCTGCCGGCCGTGGGATAACGGACATGGCCAATCCCAACATTGCCAACCAGGCGGCGCATATGGCGGGTATGGAACACGTCTCGAACCAGGCCGTTGTCCTTGCGCAGGAAGAACCGGTTATCCTGGTAGGTCACGATACCGGCCGCATCCTGCCCCCGGTGCTGTAGCACCGTCAGGGCATCGTAGAGAAGCTGGTTGACGTTTGAACTGCTGACAATACCGACAATGCCACACATGAGTGGATAGTTCTCCGAGTGTAAAACTGAATGTTAACGGGCTCAGGGCGCGGGTTCCACGCCACTCCGTAATCCGCGCTCCTGCCGTTATCCTTCGGCGGTCTCCTGCGCCGGACCAAGCCAACGGCCAAACTCGTCCCCAAACGTTCGCCGTGACCAATCCTCGACCACCGCCAGGCGGTCAATCATCACTGAGGTTTGCCACCAGGTGTCCTGAGCCAGCGGCGTATAGCGGGTAAAAGCAATTGCCACAATCACAACCACCACCCCCCGCAGCAGCCCGAACCCCATTCCCAGGACCCGGTCCGTTGCCGACAGGCCAGTGGCCCGTACCAGGTGACCGATCATGTTGTTGATGATGGCGCCGACGATCAGAGTTCCGAAAAACAGAATGGCGAAGGCTGCAACCAGCCGAACCAGAGGCGTTTCCACCGTTGATTCGAGGAGTCCCTGCATCTGCGGATGGAAGGTGCGGGCAATGATGAACGCGCCGATCCACGTAACCAGCGACAGGGCTTCCTTGACGAAACCCCGCTTGAGACTGATCAGTGTGGAAACTGTAATGAGGGCAATGATGACCCAGTCAATCCAGATCAGCGTTTCCATGAATATCCCGGCAGCAAAAAGGAAACGCGGATTCTAACAGGAAACCGGGCGCCGCCAAACCGCCCGGGCATTATACCTGTGACGGACACGCAGCTTACTGACCGGCAACCCGGTCCCCGCTGGTTACCAGGCTATTGAGGCCGAATGCCTCGTCCAGGCGTGCCTTGGCTTTCTGGGCGTCGGACTTGTCGACAAAGGGACCACTGAACACCCGGGTCAGCCGGGACTCGCCATCGCCCACCTGCTGCAGGTGACCGCCATAGCCCATCTCGACCACTTTATCACGCAGGCGACGGGCGTTATCTTCCTTACCGAAGCTGCCCAGCTGGACAACCCAGGCTCCAGCCAGCGAATCCGAGAAATCCGCTTTCTGACCGGCGTCCGGAGTGGTGGCATCTTCCGAAGTCTGCCCGGGCGCTGAGGCGGTCTCGTCACCGGCGTCTGTGCTGCCCTGGCCGGTGTCTGTCACCGTCGATTCGGGTTCGGGTTCGGATTCCGGCTGCGCTGCCGCGGCTTCAGCCTCGGCCGGCTCCTCGACAATACGGTAGCCTTCCCCTTCGGAGCTTTGGTTGTCCGCCACAGGCGCGACATCATCGGCACCCTGCGGCTCCGGAGCCGTGGCAGTTGATGGCTCGTCGGCTGACATTTCCACTTCCGGGAACGGCGGTTCTTCGGGAATATTGATCGGTGTGGACTGGCGTTCCGAGTGAGGCTCGTCAAAAATCATCGGCACGAAGATCACCGCAAGCGACACCAGAACCAGTGCCCCGATAATTCTCTGTTTCAATCCATCCACCTGAACAGGCCCCCGTTCAAAGTCGCATTCAGCATGATACTAGCGGTGTCACTTCAAGAACACAAAGGCCGGCGGGTTAACAGGCTGTTAGGCTTGCCGCCCGGGCCTGGGAAACGGTAAAGAATGAGCCGAAAGCAATGATGATATCGTCGGGGCTGGCCGCTGCCAGCGCCCCTTCAAGGGCTTCGGCAACTGTGGTCGAGGTCTCGAAACCATCAACACCTGCCCCGGCAACCCGCTCACCAAGCCCGGACGCAGACAACCCGCGGGGTACCGCGAGACCGGCCAGATACCAGTGATCAACGACCGGAGCCATGGCAGCCACCACCCCTTCGACATCCTTATCGGCCAGGGCGCCGTATATACCGTACACCCGTCCGCCTGGCTGACGTTTCCGGGCAAGACGATCAGCCAGCCAGCGGGCGGCGTGAGGGTTGTGCCCGACGTCAACCAGCGTCAGCGGCTGTTTCCTGAGGGTTTCAAAGCGCCCTGCCAGTTCCAGCATCTCGACAACCCCGGTGATCTGTGACGGCGACAACGCCGGCGCCAGGTGCCGACAGGCCACCACCGCTGCCGCGAGACTCTCAAGCGGCAGCGGGCCATCGGGTAACTCAATGGTTTCATCACCCAGCGACAGCGACATCGTGCCGGCGCCCTGCCGGGTAAGCTGATAATCCCTGCCGGTCAACCGGAGCCGGACCGCTTGTGCCCCTGCCTGCTGCATTACAGAAGCTGGCGGTTGCGGGTCGGCACAGACGGCATCAATGCCAGGGCGAAGGATGCCCGCTTTTTCGTAGCCAATCACCTCTCGGTTGTCCCCGAGAAACCCGACATGATCGATATCGATTGATGTGATAATCGCGAAATCGGCATCCAGCACGTTAACCGCATCCAGTCGGCCACCCAGGCCAACTTCCAGGATCCAGTCCTCCACCCCGGCTTCCGCCAGGGCGACGAAGGCCGCCAGGGTGCCAAACTCGAAGTAGGTCAGCGAAACACTGCCCCTGGCGGATTCCACCGCCTCAAACGCACGAACCAGCGAATCATCCGGGATATCGGCACCATTGATCCTGACCCGCTCGTTATACCGGTCCAGGTGCGGCGACGTGTAAGCGCCAGTGGTGCGTCCGGAAGCCTGTAGCAACCGCTCCAGGGCTGCAACCGTGGAGCCTTTGCCATTCGTGCCGGCCACCGTGATGATGCGGCTGCGCGGGCGGGTGGGAAACAGCCTGCGCAGGACCACCAGCACGCGGTCAAGACCGAGATCGATTTCGGTGGGATGGATCGCTTCGAGATAATTCAGCCAGTCGTTGACCGGCGCGCCGGCGAGAGGAGCTTTCGCCGGCGCGGGAGTGGCATCACTGCTCTTCGGATTCATCGGCATCCGGTTTTTCAGTGATTTCAAACTCAATGGGTTCCTCGATCCCCGGTTTTTCCTGGCCACTGAACTTGGCCAGCAGATGAGCGACCCTTTCACGCATCTGGTGACGATGCAGAATCATATCGATGGCACCGTGCTCAAGCAGAAACTCACTGCGCTGGAAGCCTTCCGGCAGTTTCTCACGAACGGTCTGCTCGATAACCCGGGGGCCGGCAAAACCAACCAGCGCATAGGGCTCGGCAATATTGAGGTCACCGAGCATTGCGAGACTGGCAGATACACCGCCGAACACGGGGTCTGTCATCACCGAAATGTAGGGAACGCCTTCCTGCTTCAACCGCTCAAGCACCGCCGAGGTCTTGGCCATCTGCATCAGGGACAGAATCGCTTCCTGCATCCGGGCACCGCCACTGGCGGAGAAACAGACCAGCGGAATCCGCTGTTCCAGGGCCACGTTGGCGGCCTGGACGAATTTCTCGCCGACCACCTGGCCCATGGAACCACCCAGGAAATTGAACTCGAAGGCACAGGCAACCAGCGGAACACCCATGGTGGTGCCCTGCATGGCAACCAGGGCATCTTTTTCACCCGTGGTCTTCTGGGCGGCTGACAGGCGGTCCTTGTAGCGTTTGCTGTCCTTGAACTTGAGGCGGTCATAGGGCTCGAGTTCCGCGGCGATTTCCTCACGGCCATCCTTGTCCAGGAAAATATCGAGCCGCCGACGCGCACCTACGCGCAGGTGGTGGTTACACTTGGGGCAGACATCCAGATTCTTCTCCAGCTCCGGCTTATACAAAAAGGCGCCGCATTTCGGGCACTTCTTCCAGAGCCCTTCCGGCACGCCGGTACGCTGCTTTGACTCCGAGCGAATTTTGCTCGGCATGATTTTATCCAGCCAGTTACTCATGCTTTCGTCCTGTTCTTTGACGTCCGGATGTTTTCCACGCTCATTGAGCCAGGCTATCCAGGGCCTCGCGCATCGGATGAAGCAGATCCGTCAGTGCCTGGTTCAGTGCCTCGGGATCTGCCTGATTTCGGGCTATTGTATCGACCAGCACACTGCCAACAATTACACCATCGGATACTCTGCCAACTGCAGCGGCAGTCTTCGCGTCACGAATACCGAAACCGACACCGACGGGCAGCGCCGTCAACTCGTGGACGTGTGCCACCTTGGAGGCCACTTCCTCCACATTGATGGACGCAGAGCCGGTCACCCCCTTGATGGAAACATAGTACACGTAACCGGAGGAATGCTCACTGATGGCACGAATGCGTTCGTCGGTGGTGGTCGGCGCCAGCAGGAATATCGGATCCAGTTGCCGCTCCGCAAACAGCGGGGCTACCTGATCCGCTTCCTCGGGCGGCAGATCAACAGTCAGGACACCGTCCACACCGGCATCGGCGGCAGCGTCTGCAAACGCCTCATAGCCCATGGCCTCCATGGGATTGAGGTACCCCATCAACACCACCGGCGTATCCGTATCCGTCTCACGGAACTCGCGAACCATGGCGATCACCTGCCTCAGCGAGGTGCCATGCTTGAGCGCCCGTTCGCAGGCCAGTTGAATCACGGGCCCATCCGCCATCGGGTCGGAAAACGGCACACCAAGCTCAATGATGTCAGCACCGGCCCTGACCAGGGTATGCATAAGAGCAACAGTCTGGTCCGGTGCCGGATCGCCGGCGGTGATGTAAGGAATCAGCGCCTTGCGACTCTCGGATTTCAGATTTTTCAGTACGGCTTCAATTCGGCTCATGCCTGCTCCTGCCCTTTTCAGATCCCGATGCCATCCAACTGGGCAATGGTGTGAATGTCCTTGTCACCCCGTCCGGAGACGTTGATAACAACCATCTGGTCCTTGTCCATGGTAGCCGCGAGCTTGATGGCATAAGCAACGGCATGAGCCGTTTCCAGCGCAGGCATGATGCCTTCCACATGGGTCAGCTTACGGAACCCGTCCAGGGCTTCATCATCGGTCACCGACACGTAGTTGGCACGCCCGATATCTTTGAGCCAGGCGTGTTCAGGCCCTACGCCCGGATAATCCAGACCGGCGCTGACCGAATGGGTTCCGGCAATCTGGCCATTCTCATCTTCCATCAGGTAAGTACGGTTGCCGTGAAGTACGCCAGGACGGCCGGCACAAAGTGGCGCGGCATGCTGGCCGGTATCGATGCCCAGGCCACCGGCTTCCACCCCGTACAGCTGCACGGTTTCGTCAGACAGGAACGGATAGAACATGCCGATGGCGTTGGATCCACCGCCGACACAGGCGACCAGTGCGTCCGGCAGGCGACCGGTTTTCTCAAGTGCCTGGCGACGGGTCTCGCGACCGATTACCGACTGGAAATCCCGGACCAGCAGCGGGTACGGGTGAGGACCGGCCACGGTGCCGATGATGTAGAAAGTGTCGTCCACATTGGCTACCCAGTCCCGCATGGCATCGTTCATCGCATCCTTGAGGGTCCGCGTGCCGCTCTCCACGGCATGGACGGTGGCTCCAAGAAGCTTCATGCGGAATACATTGAGGGATTGGCGCTGGACGTCCTCGGCGCCCATAAAGACATGACATTCGAGCCCGAGGCGCGCGCACACGGTAGCAGTGGCAACACCGTGCTGACCGGCTCCGGTTTCGGCAATGATGCGTTTCTTGCCCAGGAAACTGGCCAGAAGGGCCTGACCAATGGTGTTGTTCACCTTGTGGGCGCCGGTGTGATTGAGGTCTTCCCGCTTGAGCCAGATCTGGGCGCCACCGGTTTCCTCGGTCAGGCGTTCCGCGAAGTACAGGGGGCTGGGGCGGCCCACATAATCGGCCAGATCCTTGTCGAAGGCCGCCTGGAATTCCGGGTCTTCCTTCAGGCGCAGATACTCTTTCTCCAGGGTCATCAGAGAATCCATCAGGGTCTCTGACACAAACCGTCCCCCGAAGTCACCAAAATGCCCACGGGCATCCGGAAACGCCTTCAACATATCTTCAGTCAGTTTTACAGACACGGCGTACCTCTTTGAAAAATTCAGATAGTTTGCTGGCGTCTTTCACGCCTTTGCCGGATTCCACACCACCGCTGACATCCACGGCCCATGGACGGACCTGCTCGATAGCGCCAGCAACATTAGCAGATGACAGACCCCCGGCCAATATGAGCGGCATGGGCCGCTCAGCGGGGATCAGTGACCAGTTGAACGAGCGTCCGGTGCCGCCATAGCGGTCGGGATCCCAGGCATCGACCAGCAGTCCGGAGGCATCCGAGTAGTCCATGAACGCCTGCTCGACCTGCCCGGCTTCTTTCACACGTATCGCCTTGATCCAGCGACGACCAAAAGAGGCGCAGAATTCCGGGGTTTCATCACCATGAAACTGCAAAAGATCCAGCGGCACCGTCTGCAGAACCCGCTCCACCTCTTCGGGCTCCGGGTTCACAAACAGACCGGTCAGGGACACGAAGGCTGGAACCCGCCGGGCCAATGCATGAGCTCTTTCCAGTGTGACCGACCTCTGGCTCGGCTGATAAAACACCAGACCGACGGCATCCGCACCCAGCGAGACTGCCGCATTGATATCTTCGGGGCGGGTCAGACCACAGATTTTGACTCGGGTAATCACGACGTCGCTGTCCTGGATTTCTGGTGAATATGGCTGGGTTCAATGGGCGTATTATCCTCCCGGCTGAACCAGGGAGCAACGAACGCTGGCCCGCACAGGGCGCGGGGGATACCGAAATGGCCCGGGAATCCAACATCCACCAGATAGAGCCCATGGGGCGGCGCGGTCACACCGGCCTGTCTCCTGTCCCTCGCCGCCAGTACGTCAGCCACCCATTGAACCGGCACCTGCCCTGCCCCGACAGCCATCAGGGCACCGGCTATATTCCGGACCATGTGATGAACAAAGGCATTGGCCTGGACGTCTATTACGACAAAATCACCGGACCGGGTTACCTTGATGCGCTCCATGAAACGCACCGGCGTGTTTGACTGGCAACCGGCCGCCCGGAACGATGAAAAGTCATGCTCACCCACCAGGGCCTGAGCCGCCTCATGCATCTTTTCAGCATCCAGCGGCCGGAACGTCCAACTGACCTGCCCGCGCTGAATGCCCGGACGCACCGGGTGGTTGAAAATCACATAGCGGTAACGCCGGTAGACAGCAGAAAAACGGGCGTGGAAATCACCAACGCCATTGCCGGCCCAGTGGACCGCAATATCATCCGGCAACGCTGTGTTGATGCCCATCACCCAGGACCGGAGATTCCTGACTGACGGCGTCTCGAAATGCGCAACCTGGAAACTGGCGTGAACGCCCGCGTCGGTCCGGCCGGCACACACCAGATCCACCGGGTGATTCGCCACACGGGCTACGGCCTTGGCCAGTTGCTCCTGGACCGAACGCACCCCGCTCTTCTGGAACTGCCAACCATGAAAACCGCGACCATCGTATTCAAAAACAATAACGACGCGACCATTGCCGATAGCGTTGTCCGTCGTCAGAGGCTGGGGTTCGAGAAACAAGTTGCGATCCGTTATTGATGGTGTCCTGAAAAACAAGCGCCGGCCCACGTGGCCGGCGCTCTTTCTGGGTTGGTGGGATTATAACGGATCAGGACAGATTTTTAAGAAGCTCCTCGGCTTCCGCTTTCTGCTGGTCGTCACCCTCCAGTGAGACTTCCTCGAGAATATCCCGGGCGCCGTCACTGTCGCCCATTTCGATGTAGGCCCGGGCGAGATCCAGTTTGGTGGCCGCCTCGTCGGTGCCTGCCAGGAAATCGAAGTCGTCGTCATCCCCAAGATCCGCCTCGTCCAGATCCAGAGGCGCAGGATCTCCGGTTTCCGCCGCCTCGGGTGGAGCTTCGGTGGAGTCGCCGGTTTCTGCAGCCTCTTCGGTTGGCAGATCCGGAGACGTCACTTCCTCGTCCAGAGAAGGTATCTCGGTATCATCCGGCTCCGCTTCTGCATCGGGCTCGGAATCAACACCGCCGTTACCTTCTGAGAATTCATTCATTAACGCGAGGTCTTCCTCGGACAGATCGACATCCAGCTCATCAACGACGGACTCGTCGTCATCCGATACCGACCCTTCATCACCCGTGACCTTGTCCAGCTCCGAGTCCAGGTCATCAAGGAAGGAGTCATCCAGGCCCTCGCCGGAGAGAGACAGCTCGTCATCAGATTCCGATTTATCCTCTCCTTCGACAGGTTCTTCCGGCGTTTCGCTATCGTCAATATCGAGATCCAGCGTATCGCCCAGATCCAGGTCATCCTTCTCTATTTCACCTCCGGATGTCGAAGCCTGATCGCCGTTGCCATCTTCGAGGTCGAAATCCAGAGTGTCGTAATCGAACCCTTCATCCGGTGACGCATTTTCACCGCCCGCATCATCCGTCGACTCATCCAGATCATCCATGGACAGATCGAACTCGATGGCCTCATCGCGGGCATCGGTCGTCCCGGAGCCCTCTGAAGCTGGCTCTCCGAACTCATGTGCCAGAGACTCTTCAGACGCCGATTCAAATTCATCGGATTCAAGGTCATCACTGGAAGACGGCAGATCGTCGAAGGACAAGTCGTCTTCAGCTTCATCGGAGCCTGAGCCTGCCAGGGATTCGGAGCGCAACTGGGACTCCAGGTCATCGATGCTGGGCGTGGCCTCGGCTTCGTCCAGGCGGCGCTTCAGCTCATCCGCCTGTGCTGTCACGTCATCATCCTCAAAAGCTGCCAGCTCACCGTATTGCCGCTCAAAGGCCTCACGATCCTGGCTGTCGGCGTACACGCCAAGCAGCTTCAGACGCAGGTCGGAGCGGCTCGGCTCCCGGGAAATGGCCTCTTCGAGCACTTGGGCCGCCTGTTCGTTGCGGCCATACGCCAGGTAGTTGTCCGCTTCAGCGATGGGATCGCCACCGTCCGGTTTTTCTTCGTCGGTCTCGCCATCGAGACTGAGATCAAAGCCGCCCGTACCGGACTCAACCTCGGAGTCCTCATCATTGGTGAATTGCTCGTAAAACGCCTTTTCCTGCTGGGCCCGGCGACGCATCACCAGCATCAGCACAAGAAGCAGCAGTACCAGCCCGCCACCCAGGGCAATCTGATACATCGGATTATCGAGGATCATGCCAATGATATTGCCCGGGAAAGATCTCTCACGGGGCGGCTCCTGATCCTGCTGTACCGGAGCAGGCGCTTCGGCTTCCGGCTCTGGTTCTGGCTCGATGGCCGCGGGCTGCTCAGCTTCAGCCACGGCATCGGTTGCCGCCGGCTCTTCGGCGGCAACCGGTTCAGCGTCGTCCTGGGACTGGGTATCGCCTTCACCCTGAGCTGCGTCACCAGTCTCAGACTCGCCGGAAGCGCTGTCCTGTTCAGAACCCGTTGCCTGGGCAGCTCCCGCTTCGGGCGTTGTCGACTCCACGGTTTCGGAGGCACTGGCGTCGTCGGAATCCATGGCCTCAGTCGTGGCCGACTCTTCTGACGGCAGGGATTCTGAATCAGTGCTGCTTGCATCCTGGCCGCCAGAGCCTTCGGCCGCAGGCGCGTCGGTGGCAACCGCATCGTCCTGGGCGGCCTGGTTCTGCATGTCAGCAAGTTGCGTGTTTTTAAGCTCAAGCAGGCGCTGCAGTGTTTCCACCTGGTCCTGCAGATCTTCCATCCGGCTACTGAGCTCTTCATTCTCACGGCGGATCGCATCCAGCTCTTCGGCTGCCACAGCCGAACCGGCGTCAGCACCACCAGGCTGTTGACCATCACCACCGGCGGAGCCGCCCTCCTCGGCAGAACGTGACGTCTCGCTTTCGTTATCAGCAACCAGTAGCTTCAGTTCGCTATCGTCCCCGGCGGCCTCTCCGGCAGGCGCACCGGACTGGGCCGTAGCCGTCGCGTCGACAGTCTGACGGGACTGGAATTCTTCATTCTGGCGGGCAAACAGTCTGCTGGCCTCGGCACGGCTGCGGCTGCGCATCTGCTCCATCGTGGGAACACGCAACACCTCGCCGCGTTTCAGGCGATTGATATTGCCCCCCATAAACGCGTCGGGATTTTCATCCTGAATCGCCAGCATAACCTGGGGAATGGAAACGGAACTATCCGGACGCACCTGCTCGGCAATGCCCCAGAGCGTGTCGGATGGGCCGGTCGGCCCGAGTGTACGCGGCCCGGTGCTGCGGGACAGCGAGCCCTCGGCTTGCGCCTGACGACGACGGGATTCGGCGGAGCGTTCCGGGGCCGCAGCCTGCTGGGAAGACGTCGCCGGTGCCTGGACCGGCTCCTCAACGCCGGATTCCTCCGCGTAAACGGGCGGATCAACCAGCACTGCGTATTCACGCAGCAGACGGCCATTGGGCCAGGTCAGTTCCAGCAGGAAATTGAGATAGGGTTCGCGGACAGGTTCACGGGAGGAGACATCGATAACCAGGCTGCCGTCGGCACCGGTTACCACTTCAAATTTCAGATTACTGAGAAACTGGTTCCGTTCAAGGCCAACCCGCCGATAGGCCGCTTCCGGCGCCACGTTGACGATGACGTCATCCGGCGTCATTCCCCGACTCTGGCGCAGCGTTATTTCGGCATCCAGAGGCTCGTTCAGCCACGATTGCAGCTCCATTTCCCCGAGTCCGAGGGCATGCGCCATTCCGGAACCGAGCCCTCCTGCCAGCGCCAGGGCAACCGCAAGCTTGCGTACCTTCATGCTTCTTCCTTTCCAGTCTCCGTTATTCCTGACTGCCGTGTGTCGACAGAATCGGACGAGGTTGGCTATCTACCGTCTTGTTCTTCCTGCGCCTGTGTCGCAAAGATACTGTTAGATCTGGCAAGTATTGTTGATAACATCCCTTTTATCAATCACACAGCTGCAATCCTTTCACTGCCTTTTCAATAATTAGCCGGAACTTCCTAAGTAACCTACGAAACTCATGGCAGTTTTATTAACTCTATGAAAAATAACAGGGGCGGACCCTGAAATCAGCATCCGCCCCTGTTGGCCTTCCAAAAACCGGACACAGTTGGCATTAATCTGCCCCCTGAACCCCGGCCTTAGCGCTCCTGAAGGATCCGCAGCATACGACGCAGGGGCTCGGCGGCACCCCACAGCAGCTGGTCACCCACGGTGAACGCCGAAATATACTCCGGCCCCATGGTCAGCTTACGGATCCGGCCAATGGGAATACCCAGCGTACCGGTTACCTTCGCCGGCGTGAGCTCCTCCATGGTGGCATCCTTTTCGTTGGGAATCACTTTCACCCAGTCATTGGCCTTGGCCAGGATGCTTTCGATTTCGGAAACCGGAAGATCTTTCTTGAGTTTGATGGTCAGCGCCTGACTATGGGAGCGCATGGCCCCGATCCGGACACACAGACCGTCGATGGGAATCGGGTTGTCGCTTCGACCCAGGATCTTGTTGGTCTCAACGCCCGCCTTCCACTCTTCCTTGCTCATGCCGTTATCGAGCGGCTTGTCGATAAACGGAATCAGGCTGCCTGCCAGCGGAACGCCGAAGTTGTCAGTCGGAAAATCACCTGAACGCATGGTGTCAGTCACCTTGCGATCAATATCCAGAATCGCGGAAGACGGATCATCGAGTTCCGCTTTCACGGCGCCATTGAGCGCGCCCATCTGGTTCAGCAGTTCACGCATATGCTTGGCACCGGAACCGGACGCCGCCTGATAGGTCATGGGCGTGACCCACTCCACCAGATCCTGCTCCAGCAGTCCGCCCAGCGCCAGCATCATCAGGCTTACAGTGCAGTTACCGCCGATATAGTCTTTCACGCCCCGGTTCAGAGCGTCATCGATGACGTTACGGTTGACCGGATCCAGTACGATCACAGAGTGATCAACCATCCGCAGCGTTGAGGCGGCATCAATCCAGTAGCCTTCCCAGCCTGCGTCACGCAGTTTCTGATACACCTCACCGGTGTAATCGCCACCCTGGCAGGTAACGATCACATCCATGCTTTTCAGGGTGTCGATATCGAACGCGTCCTGCAGTGGCGGAACGCCGTCCTTGCCTACGTCCGGAGCCGGCTTCCCGGTCTGGGAAGTGGAAAAGAACACCGGATCGATGTCGGCAAAATCGTTTTCTTCACGCATGCGCTGCATGAGCACGGAACCAACCATGCCACGCCAGCCTACAAGTCCAACTCGCTTCATGGGCGACCTTTGAACCTCGTTGTTTTATGCCCGCCCGCTACCGTTATCGCTGGCAGGGACAGGATGGGTGATCCCGCAGCGGCTGCGTCCCGCCGCTGTCGGGTCTTGTTTGCCGGTCAGGAACCGTCTTTAAAGCGCATTGAGAACAGCATCGCCCATTTCCCGGGTACTGACACGGGTGGCGCCCTCCGACATGATGTCGGCTGTTCTCAGGCCCTGATCCAGCACTTCGCTGACCGCTGCCTCAATTGCCAGGGCAGCCTCTTCCTCTTCCAGACTGTAACGCAGCATCATCGCGGCGCTCAGAATGGTGGCCAGCGGGTTGGCAATGCCTTTACCGGCAATATCCGGTGCCGAACCGTGACAGGGCTCGTACATACCCTGTTTCTGCGAGTTCAGCGACGCGGATGGCAGCATACCGATAGAACCGGTCAACATTGCCGCTTCGTCAGAAAGAATATCACCAAACATGTTGCCAGTCACAATCACGTCAAACTGCTTGGGCGCCCGGACCAGTTGCATGGCCGCGTTGTCCACGTACATGTGTGACAGCTCCACATCCGGATATTCCCGCTTCAGGTCTTCCATGATTTCGCGCCACATAACAGTGACTTCCAGCACATTGGCCTTGTCCACGGAGCACAGTTTCTTGCCGCGCTGCTGGGCGGTTTCAAAGGCGACCCGACCGATACGACGAATTTCCGATTCGGTATAGGCATAGGTGTTGTAACCCTGGCGCTCACCGTGCTCCAGATTACGCACACCCCGGGGCTGGCCGAAGTAGATACCGCCAGTCAGTTCACGCACGATCATGATATCCAGGCCGGACACCACTTCCGGTTTCAGAGACGATGCCGAGGCCAGTTGCGGATACAGAATGGCCGGACGCAGGTTGGCGAACAGTTCCAGGTTTGAACGCAGCCCGAGCAGCCCCTTCTCCGGCCGTTTGGCCATCGGCAGACTGTCCCATTTCGGACCACCCACCGCGCCCAGCACGATAGCGTCCGCTTTTTCCGCCTTGGACAGGGTCTCGTCAGGCAGAGGCGAATCGGTTTCGTCGATGGCGGCACCGCCAACCAGGGCGGACTCAAAGTGCAGATCGAGCGAGAATTTTTCATTCACACGGTTCAGCACCTTTTCGGCTTCGGCAACGATTTCCGGGCCAATGCCATCACCTGGCAGCATCAATACAGTACGGGACATCATCATTTCCTTGTTCTCAGTTTCCGGAATTGAACAGCCAGGGAGCGGTCTGCCTGCGTTTTTCTTCATAGTCGCGGATCAGGCCGGCATCTTCCAGGGTGACACCGATGTCGTCCAGACCATTGAGCAGGCAATGACGGCGGAAGTCGTCCACCTCGAAGCTGAAAGACTCGCCAGATGGCGTGGTCACCGTCTTTGCCTCCAGGTCGATCGAGAGCTGATAGCCGTCATTCTCCTCGGTCTCAAGAAACAGTTTATCGACCACATCTTCTTTAAGAACAATAGGTAACAGGCCATTCTTAAAGCAGTTGTTGTAGAATATGTCGGCAAAGCTCGGAGCGATAATCACCCGGAAGCCGAAATCATCCAGCGCCCAGGGCGCGTGCTCACGGCTGGAGCCGCAACCGAAGTTGGAGCGGGCCAGAAGCACGCTGGCGTTCCTGTAGCGATCCTGATTAAGCACGAAATCCGGGTTGATCGGGCGCTGGGAGCAATCCTGATCCGGCTTGCCTTCGTCCAGATAACGCAGTTCGTCAAACAGATTCGGGCCGAAGCCGGTGCGCTTGATCGACTTCAGAAACTGCTTGGGAATGATCATGTCCGTATCCACATTGGACCGGTCCATGGGGGCGACAACGCCCTGATGTTGCGTAAATGCGCGCATGGTGTCTCTCCTGTGGATCAGTTCATCAATTCGCGGACATCAATAAAATGGCCGGTAACGGCCGCTGCCGCTGCCATGGCCGGGCTTACCAGATGGGTACGGCCACCGAAGCCCTGACGACCCTCGAAGTTCCGGTTGGACGTAGAGGCACAATGCTCGCCCTGCCCCAGTTTATCGGCGTTCATCGCCAGACACATGGAGCAACCCGGATCACGCCATTCCAGACCGGCTTCGATGAAAACCTTATCCAGACCTTCCTGCTCCGCCTGGGCCTTCACCAGACCCGAACCCGGCACCACCATGGCCTGCTTGAGGCTCGGGGATACCTTGCGGCCCTTGACCACGGCGGCGGCTTCACGCAGATCCTCAATGCGGCTGTTGGTGCAGGAACCGATGAACACCCGATCCAGCTGGATGTCGGTGATATTCTGGTTCGGCTTCAACCCCATGTATCTCAGGGCGCGGACAATGCCTTCGCGCTTGATCGGATCGGCTTCCTGCTCCGGATCCGGTACCTTGCCTTCAACACCGGTGACCATTTCCGGAGAGGTTCCCCAGCTTACTTGCGGCTGAATGGCGGAACCGTCCAGCTCGACGACTTTGTCGAATTCGGCATCAACGTCACTGTGCAGCGTGTTCCAGTAAGCCACGGCCTTGTCCCAGGTTTCGCCCTTGGGCGCAAACGGACGGCCTTTGACATAGTCAATGGTGGTGTCATCCACGGCCACCATCCCGACACGGGCACCGGCTTCGATGGACATGTTGCAGATACTCATGCGGGCTTCCATGCTCAGGCCGCGGATCGCCTCGCCACCAAACTCAATGGCATAGCCGGTGCCGCCGGCGGTACCGATTTTGCCAATAATGGCCAGGACCACGTCCTTGCCGGTCACGCCCGGCGCCAGCTTGCCATCGACCCTGACCAGCATGTTTTTCATCTTTTTCTGGACCAGGCACTGGGTGGCCAGAACGTGCTCGACTTCGGAAGTGCCGATACCGTGGGCCAGACAGCCAAAGGCGCCATGGGTAGAGGTGTGGGAGTCACCACAGACGATACTCATACCCGGCAGAGTCGCGCCCTGCTCCGGCCCGATCACATGCACGATGCCCTGACGCATGTCCTTGATCTTGAATTCCAGGATGCCGAACTCGTCGCAGTTTTTATCGAGAGTCTCCACCTGCGTCCGGGACACCGGGTCAACAATGCCGTCGATACCGCGCTCACGGTCGGTGGTCGGCACGTTGTGGTCCGGGGTGGCGATATTGGCGTCAATGCGCCAGGGTTTACGACCGGCCAGACGCAGGCCTTCAAACGCCTGCGGCGAGGTGACTTCGTGCAGCAACTGCCGGTCGATGTAAATCAGCGCGGAACCGTCGTCCCGCTGTTTGACCAGATGGTCATCCCACAATTTGTCGTATAAGGTCTTGCCCGCCATGATGCTCTCTCACTCTTTTGGGGGTTCTGTTTTATGGCACTTCCTGAAGTTTACCCGCCCATGCTTGATAACCTCAATTCATGTTTTTTATTCATTGCATTCCATTCCGGAATTCTTCATTGTTCTTTTGAGACTCAAAGCCAGGTTAACTGCAGCTCCGTGCCGGACGCGAGTCGGCGGGATGCCTTGCCAAAAGACGCTCGAGCCGTCCATGGGCGCTTGTTTCGGGCCATCCCTGGCCCTCAAAACTTTTGGCAAGGCATCCCCACCAACTCGCTCTTGGGCGATTGCGCAAAACGCTCTCGTCTCCAAACTTTCTAATCCTTCACTGGAGGTGAGATTGGTATCAGAAGGCCTGACTTACATGACTTCAATACTATCCCGGCAACGGTGCGCTATTACCCAAGCGCGACAAGCGGTTTCAGGGGCCTTCTCCCAAAAATTTCGAAGGCCATGGATGGCCTGAGAGAAGCGCACATGGACGTGCTCGTAGCGGTTTTTGGGAGAAGGCCCCTGAGACCGCGACTATCGCCAAGCTGGCAGGCTAACGAGCATCAGGGCAACTCACAGGTAAAGAAAACATGGACTCCAACTCGCTAAAAGCGTTTCTATGCATTGTGGACCAGGGCTCATTCTCGGAAGCGGCCGAAATCCTGCACCTGACCCAGCCGGCCATCAGCAAGCGTCTGGCGACCCTGGAAAACCAGCTAGACACCCGGTTGGTGGATCGCAGCCACCGGGAAATCCGCCTGACCGACGCGGGCGCCAGACTGCTGCCCCATGCCCGGAAGATCCTCGATGAAATACACAACGCCCGTCATTCCATTACCGCCAATAACGAAACCGTCGGCGGGGAATTGCATGCGATTGCCAGCCACCACATCGGCCTGCACCACCTGCCCGACTGGTTACGACGATTCCGGCGGGAGTATCCCCAGGTCGATCTGAACCTCCAGTTCATGGAATCCGACGCTGCCTATACCCAGATGGACAAGCGCAACGCCGAGCTGGCCTTCGTCACCCTCAGTGACAGCATGAACCCGGAATTCAGCATTCTGGCCCAGTGGCCCGACCCGATGGCCTTCGTGGTGGGCGCAGACCATCCACTGGCGGACGTCCCAAGCCCCACACTCAGGGATCTGGTTCCACACCCCGCCCTCGTGCCGGATACAAGCTCAGCCACCTATCGCGTGGTCAGCCGCCTGTTTCTGGAAGAGAACCTGACGCTCAAGCCGCTGATGCCCACCAACTACCTGGAAACCATCAAAATGATGACCAGCGTCGGTCTGGGATGGAGCGTGCTGCCGGTAAGCATGCTTGATGACAGCCTGCGGGTTGTCCCGGTCCCGCACCGGGTAAGCCGGGTTCTTGGCGCGATCGCCCTGTCCGGGCGAGAGCTCGGCAAGGCGGCACAGGCGCTGCTCGACATTGTCGAACAGCAGGAAGGTATCAACAGGGGGCGGGATCAGGCCTGAGTATCCGGCGCCGGCGGTGGTTCCAGGGCTTTCCAGCAGATAACCAGGGCAATCGCCATGGCCGCCGCCCCGCCCCAGAAAGCTGCCGACGTACTCACCCCGTCGACAAGGAACCCCGACATCCAGGCCCCCACGGCGCCACCTGCACCGAACGTCAGGCCGCTATATAGGGCCTGGCCCTGACCATGATGGTGGTGGCCGAAAAAGCCCTGGATGTACTGCACTGAAACCGCGTGCAGCGCCCCATAAGACGCCGCGTGTAACAGCTGGGCGAAGATCAGAACCGGCAGCAGCCAGGTCAGCTCGGCGATCAGTGACCAGCGCAGCATGGTCAGGGCCAGCGCCCCCAGGACAATCTGGCGGACCGTAAAGCGCCGGGATAACCGGTGCATCACCAGGAACAGACCAATCTCGGCCAACACCCCCAGCGACCAGAGCAGCCCGATCGCCAGCTTGCCATAGCCATTCTGCTCAAGATGTATGCTGAAGAAGGTGTAGTAAGCCCCGTGGGAAACCTGAAGCAGAAAGTTCATCGCAAAGAAGGCAATCACCGCCGGGTGGGTGACAATGGCCTTGAGGCTGCCTTTGGGCGCCGGAGGTTTTCTCTCACCCCGCTCCGAGGGCACCAGAAAGGTGGAGACGGCAATACCGGCAAACACCGGCAACAGCAGCCACGGTAACTGACTGATCTCGATGATCTCGAGCAGCCCGCCGATCATCGCCACTGAGCCGATAAAACCGACCGACCCCCACAGTCGGACGCGACCATAACGATCCCTCTGGGCCCCCAGCTCCCGGAGGGTAATCACTTCATAGAGGGGCAGGACCGCATTCCAGAAGAAGGTAAAAACCAGCATGACCAGCAGAAGCCCGTAAAACCCCGGTTCCAGGAAGACCCCGGCGAAAAACAGTGATCCGGACAGAGCCCCGAAGCGCACCAGCCTTACCCGCTGACCGCTCCGGTCACCGAGCCAGCCCCACACATTGGGGGCCACAACTTTGGTCAACTGGATCGTCGCCATCAGGGTGGCGATCTGGAGGTAGGAAAAGCCCTGCCCCTCCAGATAGAGGGACCAGTAGGGCAACAGCCCCCCGAGGAGGGCGAAAAACCAGAAGTAGAGATTCGACAGCCGCCAGTAGATGGTAGCGCCTCCTCTCGATCAGAGTTGTTTGAGAACGGGCGTGTCTACACTGACATCGCCATTCTGGCCGCGATGACGCAGATAATGATCCATCAGCACGATGGCCATCATGGCCTCGGCAATCGGTGTGGCACGGATGCCGACACAGGGATCGTGGCGCCCGGTGGTCACCACCTCTACGGGGTTACCATCGACATCAATGCCCTGCCCCGGCAGACGGAGGCTGGACGTGGGCTTAAGTGCCATGCTGGCGACAATCGGCTGGCCAGAGGAAATCCCGCCGAGCACACCGCCCGCGTTATTGGACAGAAAACCGTCCGGGGTCATCTCATCCCGGTGTTCAGTGCCCTTCTGGGTAACGGATTCAAAACCGGCACCGATTTCCACGCCCTTCACGGCGTTGATGCTCATCAGCGCGTGGGCCAGATCTGCGTCCAGGCGGTCGAATATGGGCTCACCAAGGCCCGGCGGCACGCCATCGGCGACCACATTGATCCGGGCACCAATGGAATCCCCCTCCTTGCGCAGCGCATCCATGTAGGCTTCCATTTCCGGCACCTTGTCGGCATCCGGGCAGAAGAACGGGTTCTGGTGTACCTGATCCCAGTCCAGTTTCTCTATGCTGATCGGTCCCAACTGGGACAGATAACCACGGATACGGATTCCCAGACGCTGCTCAAGGAATTTGCGGGCCACCGCACCGGCTGCCACGCGCATGGCGGTCTCGCGAGCCGAGGAACGGCCGCCACCGCGATAATCCCGGATGCCATACTTGTGGGTGTAGGTGTAGTCCGCATGTGCCGGGCGGAACTGCTGGGCAATCTTGGAGTAATCCTTGGAACGTTGATCGGTGTTTTCAATCAGCAATCCAATGGGCGTCCCTGTGGTGCGGCCTTCAAAGACACCGGAAAGGATACGGACCTCATCGGCTTCCCGGCGCTGCGTGGTATGGCGCGAGGTGCCGGGCTTTCGGCGATCCAGGTCCCGCTGCATATCCGCTTCCGACAGTTCCAGCCCCGGCGGGCAACCATCAATGATGCACCCCAGGGCAGCGCCGTGACTCTCGCCAAAGGTCGTGACCGTAAACAGTTTACCGAATGTATTTCCCGACATAATTCAATATCTTATCAGTGTAATTAAAAGTGCTTCCCCAGGATGGACTGTTCAGCCGCCTCGGCGCTCCTGCCATTCACGCAGGTCCCGGGCGAACAACAGGAATACACCGTCGCCCCCGTTTTCGAACTCCAGCCAGGTCAACGGCAGATCCGGATAGGCTTCATCCATGGCCAGCCAGGAATTACCCACTTCGACAATCAGCAGCCCGTCTTCGGTCAGGTGCTCGGAGGCCTTCGCGATGATGCGGTGGGCGATGTCCAGCCCATCGTCACCGGCGGCCAGGCCCAGCTCGGGCTCGTGATGATACTCGCTGGGCATGCCCGCCAGATCCTGCGCATCGACATAGGGCGGGTTGCTGACAATCACATCGAACCGACCGGTCACCTGGTCAAACACATCGGATCTCACGGTCTGTACCCGGTTCTCAAGCCCGTGCAGACGTATGTTTGCGTCAGCCACCGACAGGGCCTCTGCCGATACATCCGAGAGCACAACCTCGGCGTCCTCGAAAACCATCGCGGCGCCAATACCAATGCAGCCGCTGCCCGTACACAGATCCAGCACGCGCTCGACATCAACCTCCCCGAGCCAGGGTTGCAGACCGTTTTCGAGCAGTTCGCCAATCGGCGAGCGGGGGATCAGCACCCGCTCGTCCACCTGGAACGGCATGCCCATGAACCAGGCTTCGCCAAGCAGGTAGGCCACCGGAATCCGCTCAGCGATACGACGCTCAACCCGATCCAGGATCAGGGTTCTCTCCTCACGGGTCAGCCGGGCATCCAGGAAGACATTGTTGTTTTCCTGTGGCAGGTGGACGCTGCGCAAAACCAATTGTACCGCCTCATCCCAGACATTGTCGGTGCCATGGCCGTAGTAGAGGTCGGAACTGGCAAACCGGGAGCACGCGTAACGGATGAGATCACGGATGCTGTGCAGATCATCGGCGGGGCTGGTCAAAACAATGGTTCCTGAGGATGTGAATGTAGCGGCGGATTATACGCTGTTTCCCCGCTCACCTGCAGCCATTGATTAAAGCGCCAGCGGCCCGGAGCTGCAGCGACGGGACTCATACCGGTCCAGCGCCGCGGCCATGCGCTCGCGGCCAAGCTGAATCAGTTCCGGCGCCTTGTGATAGTCATAGCTTCGGCAGGCATTCTTGGGCACATTGACCAGAAGATCCGGTGGATAACCGGCAATCTTGTACTGCACCAGCGCGCTCTGCATGGTCTCGATGGTCAGGTTCATGACATCAAACTTGCCAATACCCAGCTTGTCCCAGTCGATAACCTCGTTATCCTCTTCGCGGGTGGTGGGCGCGTTCGCCAGATCTTTCTTGCCAGCGAAGAGTTTGGGATTTTTCGATTTGCGCTCGATCTCCCGGCTGATTTTCTCCTCCGGTGAGTCATCGGTTTCGGGCCCGGCCTTACGTGCGGCAAAGGCCTTGAGCGCATCCCAGTCAAACCAGCGCGATGCCTTCTCGCGGACGGTATCGAGCCACTCCTCCATTTCGCCACTCAGTTCTTCCTCCTCGAATGCAGCATCAGGGATACGATCACACTGATCGTCCTCGCCACTGAGGTTAACGGCGACAATCATGTCCGCATGGGAGGAGATGGTAGGAATAATAGGCAGGGGGTTAAGCAGTGCACCATCGACCAGTACGCGACCATTAAGCACCAGGGGCGTCACCACACTCGGGATGGCCACGGATGCCCGGATCGCCTGATCCAGACGCCCCTCCTGGAACCAGATTTCCTTGTGGCCAAGCAGGTCGGTGGCCACCGCCGTGTAGGCAATTGGCAGATCCTCGATCAGGGTGTCGCCCAGGATTTCACGCACCACCGAGAACACCTTTTCACCGCGAATGGCGCCAACAGAGGTGAACGTGACATCAAGCAGTTTCAGGACATCGAATTGCCCCAGGCCGGTGACCCAGTCCTTGTAATCCTTCAGCTTGCCGGCGCCATACATGCCACCAATCAGGGCACCCATGGAGCACCCGGAAATCGCCTTGATGGTATAGCCACGTTCAACCAGCACCTCGATGGCGCCAATGTGGGCATAGCCTCTGGCACCGCCACTACCCAGTGTCAGCGCAACGGTCTTGCCCTGGCCGGTTTCCCGCATACGCTTACCAGCGCTGGCCGGCGCCTCTGCTGGCGAAATCCCCGCGCCCTCCACCACAGATTTAATGGCGGAGTCCGGCCCTCCGGACTTCGGCGGCTGTTTTTCGTCACCCTTTTGCTGATCCCTGGACATCTTCCCCTACTCTTCGATTACCAGCACTTCGACCCGGTTGCCCTGCCGGTTTGGCCCGGGAACAGCGACACCGGAACCCACGGGCAATTTTCGGATCTGGTCCCGCCCAACGCCCACCTTGGCCAGGAGGTCCGCCAGTGAATCCACCGCCTCACCAGCCCGTACGAGCCCTTCGTCGAACGTTTCATTGTCCCGCAGTTCACTGAACCCGGCCAGGACCACCACCGAACCTTCACCACTGGCCCAGTCCGTGACCTGCCGCCGGTCCGCCGCGGAAAACTCGAACCGATAGGTTACGCCACCCTGCCAGGGAACCACAATCGGCCCACGCACCCGTTCCGGCGTTGCCGCGAAACCGGGAATCGGCGCACCGGGCTCCACCTGCAGGTGTTCAACCCAGACATACTCACGGAGATTACCGCGGGTCACTGTGTAGACCAGGGTCAGCCAACGCTGGCCGGCGCTGTCCATGGTGGCGGCCACCAGGTAATCCTGCTCCCGGTCACGGCCCAGCAGGCGGGACTGCTCGAATACCTGGTTGGCCCAGACGTTACTGCGCCCGCAATCAATACCGACGCATTCGAAGAGAATCCTGGCTTCTCTCCCCTGCAGAGACTGCCGGTAATGATCCCGGGCCTGGGCACGGGTCGCGTCACGGTTGAGTTCATACAGCTGGCCCACACCCTGCACAGGAAGACGAGCCATGACATCAGACCGGATTTCATCACGAATTTCACGGATGGGACTGAACAGCACCAGATGCCCACTGGACTCGATGCGCTTGGTGGATTGCAGCGTTGATTGCGCAAAAGGCTCCGGGGGTTCCTCAAGGGGCGCGGCCATTGCTGGCTGGACGGTGGTCAGAGCCAAAAGCAGAAACGTCAGCGTCGGCATCACTCTGCGTTCAGTCATCAAGCAGGAACCTCTCTACAGCAGTCAGTATAGGCCGGACATCCCCATCCAGGTGGCAGTGATGCCCCCCGGGCACCTCCACCGTCTGCAGGCCGGGAATCAGATGTTCACGCTGCGCCAGATCATCACGGGTGGATAACAGCCCATCCTTTCCCTTTACGAACAGAGTTGGCACAGAGATGGATGACAGGGATGCCTGAACCTGTTCTTCGGTCATCATCAGGGCCGACGGGTGGCGCAGTCTGGGGTCGGTCCGCCAGGCCAGGCCATCGCCCTGTTTGCGCATATTCCTCGGCACCAGAATCATCGCCGCCTCGGGGCTCAGCGGACTGAAACCCCGTTCCCTTAAACGCGCGGCGGTCGCCAGGTCCGGGTATTCAACGGCCGCACCGGAGCCCGCCAGTCGTTTGCGGATGGACTTGCGCAGTTGCGGTACCGTCTCGCTGGCGGGACGGCTCAACGCGCCAAGGCTGTCAATCATGACCAGTTTCCTCACCCGATCCGGAAAGGCAGCGGCAAACAGGGCGCTGACGATCCCGCCCAGCGAATGGCCGACCAGATCCACCGGCCCGGCGTGAAAATGCCGGTCAACCAGTTCGGCCAGGTCCGCCACATAATCAGTCAGCCAGTAACCATAGCCCGGCGGCCGATGCCCGGAAAAGCCATGGCCGGCCATGTCAATTGCGTGGACATCCCGGTGGGCCGAGAGCTCAGGCCCCAGCCGGGCAAAGCTCATGGCATTGTCCAGCCAGCCATGGAGCATAAGGAGAGGCGTGTCACTTTTCGCACCATCGCGGGAGGGCCAGTGAATCCCGGCCAGAGAGGCTACCGCCAACGGCCAGACGGCATCGCGACCGCCCGCCAGGGTATCGGCCTGCCCGGCCGCCAGCGTCGCATCAGTCATGCATGGTCGTCCTACATCGTGTGGGTGGGGCGATCAGAGTTCAGGGAGCCTGCAAGGTAGGATTCAATTTTAGTCCGGGCGGTTTCATCGTCGCCATTGAACTGGACGCCGATTCCCGCCGCCCGGTTGCCCTGGGCACCCTTGGGGGTGATCCAGATCACTTTGCCAGCAACGGGGATTTTTTCCGGCTCATCCATGAGATTCAGCAACAGGAAGACTTCGTCGCCAATCTGATATTGCTTCTGGGTCGGAATAAACAAACCGCCCTGGCGGATGAACGGCATATAGGCCGCATAAAGCACCGCCTTGTCCTTGATGGTCAGCGTAAGTATACCGCTGCGTGCTCCGAATCCGGGCCCCATATCAAACCCCTTGATTTATCGACATTACAGAATGATAGCAGGTGCTACTGACCAACGCCCGCCCGGCCCCGGGCATCACGGCGGGGCATCAGATCACGCCACGCCATCAGAAGCCGGGAGGCTTCCAGTTCGACACTGGCGTTATATACCGATGCCTCTCGCGCCTCACGCACCATATCCAAAAGCTGATGGATCCGCCAGGGTGGATTTTTCTGAGCCAGAAAGCCAAGCATGTCAGCGGCTTCCGGATCGGCCGGCTGGCCACCGGCGCTGCATCGCGCAAGATCCGCCGCCCAGCATTCAAACAGCCAGAGGGTATCATCCAGCCCCAGGGCCTTGAATGCCCTGGCCGCCTCCCCCACGGTCGCCCGGCCTTTCATGAACTGCCGGAACGCCTCAAAGGCGTCATCCCGCAAGCCCGGGAACTCACCGGTGGCGTATTCCAGTGCCAGCCTTGGCGCATTGCCCGCCAGCATCAGGCTCTTGGCGAGGATGTCGGCAGCAGGCTGCTTGCCCTCCTCCATCTTCGCCACCTGGTTTGCCAACCACTGATGCGCCGGCTCTTCACCGGGCACAGGGATATTCAGTATCTGGCAGCGGGAACGGATGGTGGGCAGCACCGGACGGCCACTCTCCTGCAGCAACAGAAGCGTCACGTCAGCCAGAGGCTCTTCCAGCGTCTTGAGCAACGCATTGGCGGCATTGATATTAAGCTGGTCCGCCCGATCCACGATGGCCACCTTGTGATGGGCGACCTGGGGTGAGGCTACAGCAAATGTCGACAGCGCCCGGATCTGATCGATACGGACCATCCTGGACTTTTCCGGCGCATAGATGCGCAGGTCCGGATGACTGCCGGCTTCAATCAGACTGCACTGCTTGCAGGCGCCACAGGCGACCGGAGCCCCCTGGTCCCGATTGACCGGCTTTTCACAGAGCAGCAGTCCGGCGACGGCCTCGGCCCAGAGACGTTTGCCGACACCACACTCGCCGGTGACCAGCAGGGCATGAGGCAGGCGATCAGAAGCCAGCTGGTGCTGTACCGTAGACCAGGCTTTGTGCAACCAGGGCATATCCCGGGCGATGTCTGTCATTGGTTTCCATCCACTGAGGGGGCCGGAGGTCTGCGGCGGCCCTGGCGTTTCATGGCTTTGAGTAGCTGTTTCAGTTGCCGGATTTCCTGTTCCGGTTTCGCAGCTGTCGGCGGGCTATAGTAATGTCTGTTGACCACCCGGGCAAAACGGTACGCCGGTTTCTCCAGCCCCGGCGCCGACTGCGCGAGCCGCTGCGCCAACTGTCCGGGTGTTTCACCGGTACGTACCGGTACCCCGCACTGTTCACAGAATCTGTGCCAGGACAGAACCAGCCTACCGAACCGGTCCCCGCGATGGCGGACTCGCAGGCGCAATCCGGAGACCAGCCCTGCCAGCAGCAGCGCGGCACCCACGATCCCCGCCGACAGGTAACCGAGCTCCTTGAGCCCCAGACCGCCGGGAAGCCGCGACATCAGGTCCATCTGGCTCTGGCCCTGGTAACCGACCACCCAGCGCTGCCAGTTGTAATTGATACGGTCGAGCTGCAACGAGGCCCACTGAACCAGGGGCAAGTCATTATAACGCTGGGGGGAGATCATCTCGTCTTCCAGAAACGAGCCTTCGTCCGCCACCGCATCCCGCAGACCGGACTCAACACGGCTGGGGGCAATGGCCGCGGTCGGATCCACCTGCACCCAGCCCCGGCCGGTCAGCCAGACCTCCACCCAGGCATGAGCGTCATACTGCCTTACGATCAGATAATCGCCACCGGCTCCCGGCTCTCCGCCCTGATAGCCCAGAACAACCCGTGCCGGTATACCAGCCGCGCGGAATACAAACGTCGCTGCACCCGCATAATGGGCGCAGAACCCGCGCATTTCATCAAACAGCAGGGCATCAATGCCATCGTCCGGCATCGAGGGCGGTCGCAAGGTATAAAAATAGGGCTGCTGGCGTAAACGCTCGATAAAGCCGGAAACCACCTGTTCAGGGGAACCTCTGCGCACAAGTTCCCGAGCCAGCGCTCTTGCCCGGGGATTGCCGTCACGGGGCAGTTGCAGATACCGCCTCCGCTCCCCCGTACCCAGAGAGGGCTGCCCTTCCGAATTCCCAAGTGCCATTCGGTAACGCACCGACGTATCGGCCGGACGACGGAACCGGAACAGATTCTGTCCGGCCGGGATTACGTTATCCGAAACTGCCACGGAACCATCCAGAGCAAACGCCCACTGGCGGTCGGTGGGCTCCAGCAGCACGTCATACTGGCCGGGCTCGAGCTCTCCCACGCCGCCATCCCGGGCAACCCGCGACGGCGGTTCAATGGCGCTTTCCTCAAACTGGCGCCAGGTCTCGCCATCGAGATAGTCCAGTACCAGGCCGCGCCAGTACCGGGCCGGGTAAGGCGGCATATCACCGCCAAAGCTGACCCGAAACGCCCGCTCACTGTTCTGGGCCAGACTGGAAATATCCCCTGGCCGCATGGTGTCTGACAGGCCCGTCCGTGCCTGGCCGGACACCATCGGCACGCTCCAGAGCGGCGCCATACGGGGGAAAAACACAAACAGCAGGACCACCACCGGCAGCGTCTTGAGCATCATCCCACCCAGGCGTTTCCAGCCACGCCGGGCACCGGCGGGTAGATCCGGTGCATTCAGGGTCTGTAACCCCACCAGCAGAAGCGCCAGAGCCGCGAAGTTGATGAATGCCCAGAGGATGCCCTGCCGAAACAGGAAATTGACCGCCGCGAGATAGGTAAGGATAAAGAAAACCACATAGAAATCCCGGGCACTGCGGGTTTCCAGCCACTTCAACCCGACCGCCAGAACGAAAAACGAAGCGGCGGTATCCACCGAAAAATGCCCCTGGACCGTGGCAATGTAGACCGCCATCAACACCAGCATGATCGCCATACGCAGCCACCGCCCGGGCAGCCTTACCCGCCCGGTGCGGGCCAGCCACCGCCATCCGGCCAGCACGCCGCAGGCGGCCAGCAGCCAGGGAGGAAGGCGATCCCACTGAGGGATCAGCAAGAGCGCAAACCCGGCCAACAGCCATACCAGTGCGCGCATCGGCAGCACCTCGGGGGGCCGGTCGGTCTGTGCCCGGTTTCCGGACCTGGCTGCCCGCATCAAACCGCCCCCACCCCTGGAGCCGCATCCACTCCCGAGCGGGTTCCATAACGCATGGCTCCGGTATCCCTCGGTTTTTCCAGTCCCCAGACAGCGAGCGCGCGCAGGCATCGCTGGGCGTGAAGATCGCCGGCATCCGGCTCAATGGTTTCCCCCGGCAGATTCAGACCAAACCGTTCGCCCCGGGCCAGGCGCTCCCGGACCTGCCAGGCCAGGTAGCTCAGGCGAAGCTCCACGTCTACGCCGGGAAACGCCTCGAAATCCAGCCAGTCCGGACTGCTCTGAAGGCTTTCCCAGTCGGCCACCACCATCTGTCCGGAGCGGGCAAAACGTTTCCACATCACCCGCGTGGTCAGATCCCCTTCACGCCATGGTCGGAGGTCTGCCTGGTCCTGGCCGACGATAGGACGAGCGTTACTGTCCTCCCGGGCGCCTTCGCCACCGCCGGGTACGTCTGGTGCCGGGAGGGGCCGGGGCAACGCAATCCCTGCGCTGGCCGGTCGCAGCCAGGACCAGGCTTTCAGTAACCCGAACGGGAACCGGGTTTCAATGCGCACCCGGTCCGGGCGTACGTAACCCCGCTTTGAACTGGGAACAGGCAGGTGAATGTCCCTACTCTCACCGGCCGGCACATGAATACCGGAAATGACGGCCGATCCCGCCGACAGGGACACCGCCAGGCTGTCATTGCCGGCACGGGTCAGCCGGAAACGGAACGGGATCTCGGAACCGGCTTCCCCTTCCCCGGCGTCGAGCAATGAAAGCTCAAGTCCGGACAGGTTCCGGTGGGTCTGGTGCATGGCGCCAACAAAAAGCGCCCCCAGCATGAAAACCAGCAGATAGATCAGGCTGTTCTGGTAGTTGATTCCGGTCAGGAGCATGACCACGAGAAGTATCCCGAACACCATGCCCGCGCCCGTTGGCAGTATGAACAGGTTTTTCTGGGTCAGCGTCTGGCTGTCAGAGCGGGGAATCCGCCGGTTGATCCAGCGATTGATCCGGGAACCGAACAATTTTCGAGTCATGCCCATGAGGCCTGTGAATTCCTGAAAAGTTCACCACGGTATTCGTTATAATGGCGCGCCACAATCTTTCGCATCGAGACATAGGCCGCCACGTGCATTCCTGCCTGACTGAACTGAGCCAAACAGAGTATCTGAGACTGCTTGACCATGCCGCCCAGGCCCCCGATTTCGTGTTTCTGGGGAGTGCCGGCCCGGACGGCAACCGGGGCGCTCTGACCGGATTCTCGGCCATGGCAGTGGAGCATTACCGGATTGACCGTGACTCCGGCAACGGCCGGGCCGCAATCGATACCGGGCACGTATCCGAGAAAATGGAAGCTCTCCGACAGACCTACGCCATTCCCTTATCCAGCGATGACGGCCACCTGCCCGGAGGGTGGATTGGCATCCTCGGCTATGAACTGGGTTATGTCCGGGAAAAGCGCCTGGCCAGCCAGTGCCCAAAGACCGGGTTTCCCCTGCTCAGTGCCGGCTTTTATACCTGGACAGCCAGCCACGACCGCCAGTCAGACCGTTACTGGCTCTGGCAACACCCCCATGCACCGGCATCCCAGACACCGACGCTTGCTGACTGGCGCCGCTGCCCCGCACCGGTCGCCATACGGCAATGGCGGATGCCGGAGGTTTTCCATCCACGCCAGCAACCCGATGCCTTCAAAGCCAGCGTTCAGGCTGTGCGGGATTATATTCAGGCTGGCGACTGTTATCAGGCGAATCTGTCACAGGAATTCCAAGGCCATTTCCAGGGGTCACCCTGGCGGGCATTCCAGGCCCTCTCCGAGGCCAACCCCACACCCTACAGCGCGTTTTTGAGAATCGGCGATCAGGAGATAATCAGCGTATCGCCGGAGCGATTCCTGGAGATACGCAACGGCGAACTGTTCACCAGCCCGATCAAGGGTACCCGTCCCCGGGGCGACACTCCGGAACAGGACCGGGCTCTGGCAATGGAGCTGGAAAACGCCCAGAAAGACCGGGCTGAGAACCTGATGATCGTCGACCTGCTGCGCAACGACCTGAGCCTGAACGCGCAGACCGGCTCCGTAACGGTGGACCAGCTCTTCGCTCTGGAGTCCTACCGGAACGTCCATCATCTGGTCAGTCACATCAGAGCCAGGCTGAAGGCCGGAGTCAGCCCGCTCAAGGCCCTGTTTGATGCCTTCCCCGGCGGTTCCATCACCGGCGCACCCAAGATTCGCGCCATGGAGATCATCCGCGAACTGGAACCCCACTGGCGTGGGCCCTACTGCGGCTCGGTCTTTTATTATGGAGTGGACGGGCGTCTGGACAGCAGCATCGCCATCAGGACGCTGCTCTGTGGTAAGGACGGCAGCATCCGCTGCTGGGGCGGAGGCGGCATCGTGGCCGATTCAGACCCCGAAGCCGAGTACCAGGAAACGCTGGCCAAAGTTCAGCCGCTGATGCGCTTCCTGGAAACCCTGGTCATCTGAACGCTCAGGCCTGGTGTACCACGCTGGCCTTGAGGAATTCCTGCTTCAGATCCTCAAAGTTGTGAACGGCCGGGAACTGCGGGAATTCGTCGATGACGTTCTGCGGCGCGTGGAAGAGAATACCTGCTTCCGCCTGGCCCAGCATGGTGGTGTCGTTGTAGGAGTCGCCGGCAGCGATAACCCGGTAATTCAGCAACTGGAACGCCCGCACGGACTGGCGCTTGGGATCACGCTGGCGCAGCAGGTAATGGGTGATCTGGCCATTCTCGGCGACCTCGAGCTTATGGCACAGCAGCGTGGGGAAGCCGAGCTTCTTCATCAGCGGCATGGCGAATTCATAGAAGGTGTCTGACAGGATCACGACCTGGAAGCGCTCACGCAGCCAGTCCAGAAACTCGGCGGCGCCTGGCAGAGGGTCCAGGGTTCCGATCACTTCCTGGATTTCGTTCAGGCCGTAGCCATGCTGGTCCAGAAGCCGCAGGCGCTGGGTCATCAGTACATCGTAATCAGGAATGTCACGGGTGGTGGCCTTGAGCTCCTCAATCCCGGTTTTTTCGGCAAAGGCGATCCAGATTTCCGGGATCAGCACTCCCTCAAGGTCAAGACATGCAAGTTCCACAACACTCTCCTGATAACAGATTGAATAATGCCGGGTGGCGCGTGGGTCACCCGTGAAGCGTATGATATGAAAATCCGGTGCGGAATGCATCGTTGACGCCCGCTTTTGAAGGCTGCTCGGGCATAAAGATATAGATCCTCATTCCTTCAGGCTATGAATGCTTTGGTGTTAGCCTTGACCATGAATAGCCATCGACAACGGAATACCCATGACCGATACCGAATCCCTGAACGAACAACTCCAGGACCAGAGCCCGCGAGCCATCCTGAAGGAAGCGTTCGCCCGTTACGACAATATCGCCATTTCCTTCAGTGGCGCTGAAGACGTGATACTGATCGAGATGGCGCACAAACTGACGGATAACCTGCAGGTCTTCAGTCTTGATACGGGTCGGCTGCATCCGGAAACCTATGCGTTCATGGAAACCGTTCGGAAACACTACGGCATCAATATCGAATTCCTGTTCCCGGATGCCCAAGAGGTGCAGGATCTGGTGAACCGCAAAGGCCTGTTCAGTTTTTATGAGGATGGCCACACCGAATGTTGCGGCATCCGTAAAGTGAATCCCCTGCGCCGGAAGCTGGCCACGGTGGATGCCTGGATCACGGGCCAGCGTAAAGACCAGAGCCCGGGAACCCGCAACGAGGTGCCGGTAGTACAGGAAGACGGCACGTTTTCCTCGGCCGAACGCACGCTCATCAAATTCAATCCGCTGGCGAACTGGTCTTCCAAGGAAGTCTGGGATTACATCCGCATGGCGGAGGCGCCCTACAACCCGCTCCACGAACAGGGCTACATCAGCATTGGCTGCCAGCCCTGCACCCGTCCGGTACTGCCGGGACAGCATGAGCGCGAAGGCCGCTGGTGGTGGGAAGAAGCCACCCACAAGGAATGCGGCCTGCACGCCGGCAACCTGATCGGGCGTTCCGGCTAAACCGGACACCCGCCAAAAAAAGCCCGCCGAGAGGCGACTCCGGGCGGGCTTTTTTTATGCCTCACAATTAGTAAGTGGGCAGGTCAATATCCTTGAATAACTCCTGGATCTCGGTTCGACTGCCCTGATGGGCGACCGCCTGATCCACCCGTTCACGGGTGAGGTGTGGCGCGAACCGCAGCATGAAGTCGTACATGTAGCCCCGCAGGAAGGTGCCTTTACGGAAACCGATGCGGGTAACCGAGGGCCGGAACAGCTTGCTGGCATCCAGTGCCACCAGATCGGTGTCCACTTTCGGGTCGTAGGCCATGCTGGCGATGATGCCGACCCCCAGTCCCAGGCGGACGTACGTCTTGATGACGTCTGCGTCGGCGGCGGTGAACACGACTTTCGGAGTCAGTCCTTTGGACTGGAAGGCCTCATCGAGTTTCGACCGGCCGGTAAAGCCGAACACGTAAGTCACCAGCGAATGCTCGGCCAGCTCTTCCAGAGTCAGTTCCTGGCCCTGGGCCAGTGGATGGTCCCGGGGAACAATCACGCAGCGATTCCACTTGTAACAGGGCATCATGATCAGGTCGTTGAACAGGTCCATGCCTTCGGTGGCAATGGCGAAGTCCACGGCACCGTTGGCGGCCATTTCGGAAATCTGCATAGGCGTGCCCTGATGCATGTGCAGCGACACGTCCGGATAGGCCTCGATAAAGCCCCCGATGATCGGCGGCAATGCGTAGCGGGCCTGGGTATGAGTGGTGGCAATGCTCAGGTCACCCTTGCGCTGGTTGCTGAACTCCTGGGCGATTTTTTTGATGCCCTCCACCCGGCGCAGGATTTCTCCGGCCTCACGGATGATGATTTCCCCACCGGGCGTAATCCGGGTCAGGTGCTTGCCGCTGCGGGCAAACACTTCCAGACCCAGCTCGTCCTCCAGCAGGCGAATCTGCTTGGAGATGCCGGGCTGGGAAGTGAACAGGCTCTGAGCCGTGGCGGAAACATTCAGATCGTGGTGGGCAACTTCCCAGATGTATCGAAGTTGTTGTAGTTTCATGGAATTCGTCGCTCCCTGGATCAGTCTACTGCCCAATAATACGCATAAGAACGCAGTTTTTCATTCTTTTTTGACATACGGTAATCTGCTGTAATCAGTGTAGACCATTCACTGACTACGCACCCGGCACGGTCAGGGTTCAATAAGCCGGCGGAACGGTGGCAGCGCGTCCAGCAACAGTTGGCCGTAGCGACGGGTAATGATGCGACGATCCAGAATGGTGACCCGGCCGGTATCCTGTTCCGTACGCAACAGTCGGCCCACTGCCTGTACCAGCTTCACCGAGGCGTCCGGCACGGTGATCTCCATGAACGGGTTGCCGCCCCGCTGGGTCACCCACTCCGCCAGGCTGGCCTCAATGGGATCGTCCGGTACCGAAAACGGCAGCCGGGTGATGATGACGTGGTGCAGGTATTTGCCGGGAAGATCGATGCCTTCAGCAAAACTGGCGACACCGAAAAGAACACTGGGCTTGCCCTGGTCTATGCGATCGCAGTGCTGGCGCAGCACTTCGTTCTTGGCCATGTCATCCTGGGTCCGGATGAGTTCCGGGTATTTCGGTGACAGGGCATCCCGAACCTGCTGCATCTGCCGACGGGACGTGAACAGCACCAGCGTGGCCTTGCCCTCGGCCCAGAGGTCCGGCAGACGCTGGATCAGTGCATCACCAAAGCCGTCGTCGGTAGGCATGACCGGCATATTGGGTACTTCGACGGTGGCCATGTCGCCGTACCGGAAAGAACTCGGCACCACCATGTAACGACTCGCCTCAGGCAGTCCCGCCCTGGATTTCAGGCGGTCGAACCGCCCCAGGGCCGTGAGTGTGGCACTGGTCAGAACGGCCCCGTGGGCCCGCGACCAGAGCCGGGCGTACAGCAGGTTATCCGCGAGCACGGGAGAACTGTAGAGCGTGATGTCCTCGCTGTGCTCCCAGCGCTGGCGCACCGCCCAACGGGCCGGTGCGGGCCCCTTTCGGGTCGGCTTGGCCGGAGCGTCATCGGCCGTCTTTTCCGGCTCATTCACCCCTTCACACCAGGCAGTCCACAGCCGAAGCTGCTCTTCCGCCCGGCTGTGGAAAGCACCGATCACCGGATACCAGGATTCCGCGGTTTCACGGTCCAGATCGGATTCCTTGCGCTCATCAAAGGCCGTCTGAAGATCATCCACCAGTGCCCCCAGTTGGCGAACCAGTCCGGCGGTCATCACCCGGGTATCACCGGCCAGTTCCGCCAGCGCCTCGGGCAGCTCACCCTCCGGATAACGCCACTGGGCGCTGCGCCGTTCTTCGTTGAAGTCCCAGTCCGTGTTCTGCTCAACGTCTTCGTAGACCCGCCCCAGGGCCAGATCCAGATCCCGGCCGGCAGTACTGATTTTTTCCACGGTCCGGGCAGGCTGGGAACCGGCCGGCAGCCAGGGCTGGATCTTGGTCAGCGCCTGGGCCAACTGTTTGAGCCATTGTCGGGTGGCATTGATCGGCACCGAGGCGGCGAAATGGTTCAGCGCCTTGTCCGGAAGATGGTGGGCTTCATCAAAGATATACAGGGCATTTTCCGGCTCCGGCAGGATGGCACCACCTCCCAGCGCCAGATCCGCCAGTACCAGGTCGTGGTTGGCGACCACAACATCGGCTTCGTCCAGGTCCTTGCGGGCATCGAAAAACGCGCAGCTATCAAAATAGGCACAATGCCGGTTGGTGCACTGGCGATGGTCGGTGGTGACCTGACGCCAGATATCATCCGGGATCTGCTCCGGCCAGTGGTCCCGGTCACCGTCCCATTCCCGTGAACCGTAACTGGACAGCATTCGCTCAAAGATGGCTTGGCTGGCCGCCTCATCGTCCATCGGCTTGTCCAGAAGAAACAGCGGCATGGTATCGCTGTCACCGTGCCCTTCATCGTGGAGTCTTGCTTCCAGACGGGATACGCACAGATACCGTCCACGCCCTTTGGCCAGCGTCCAGTTGAAGTTGAGACGGCTGTGTTTCTTGAGGTCGGGCAAATCCTTGAGCACGATCTGGTCCTGCAGGGCGACCGTTGCCGTGGAAATCACCAGGGTCTTGCCGAGCGCCCGGGCCACAGGAATCGCAGCGATCAGGTAGGCCAGCGTCTTGCCGGTACCGGTGCCGGCTTCCACCACGCAGGTCGCCGGTGCAGACGTGCGCTTGCCATCGTCCTCGGTGATGTCCCCCATATAACGGGCGATTTCCGCAATCATCAGGCGCTGGCCATAACGGGCCCGGATATCCTTGCCCGCGAGAACGTCACGATAGGCCTGCTGGATTTCCTGCTTGGTTTCTTCGGTCAGTGCCATCAGCGTGGGCTCACCCATTGACGGGCAACGCCCAGACGGAAGGCCTGACCTTCACGACTGAAGACCACACCTTCTTCGGTGATTTGCTCCAGCCGCAGGTTGCCCAGACGGTCGCCGGTCTGAAGGGGCTGATGATTCACGATAACCCGGCTTGCGGACGGGTTTGAGGAAAAGATATGGCTGCTGAAGGTCAAATCCGGGACACTCTTCTGAAACGAAAGGGGCAGTTCCACCAGATGCGGTACCCTGCCCTCAGGTGGCGGTGGTGTCAACTGTGCCGATGAACGACTGCGGCCGGGGGTGATGATCACCGGCTCGCTGAACCCGACCTCGGCACTGCTCGAGGCACCCGACGCCGGTGGCTGCACCGGCCCGCCGGACTCCGGCTCCACGGTGGCCTGCTGCGATTCCGGTACACCAGGTCTGGATACCGCCGGTTCCGGTTCCTGTTCTGACTGAACGGGGGCCTCGGTGGCCGTGGCGGGTGCGATCTGTACGTTTTCCGGGGCTGGCCAGAACACATACGCCACAATCGCCGCATTAATAAGCAGAGCCACCGTTACCCAGAGACCAATGGGACGCACGGGCCGGCGGGCACCACCCACCGGCTGCCATTGCCCTGCCAGCGTGGGCGCCTGGCCCCTGTGACGCTCGGCCTCGGACTTGCGGAGTGCATCAAGAATATATGACATCTCAGCGCGCCTCTCCGGCCGCGGCCACCAACCGCGGGCCGGGAATCCCAAGGTCGGAATTCATGTGGATCAGAGTCATAACCCCCGGTATTCCGTCCACCGTCAGGCCCCGCTGTTTCTGGTACCAGCGGACCTGCTGCTCAAGATCCATGCGTTTGATCCGGTCGTTTTCAGCGTCCGAACCTGCAAGGCGGTCGGCCAGCGCCATCATGCGCGCGCCCAGCCAGACCGCTTCGGCCGGCGGCTCGCCCGCGCCACCATCGGCAGCCAGAGATTCCGGCGTACGCCAGATCACGTAGAAATGGCCAAACCAACGCGACTGCAGATCCTCAAAGGAGACAACCTTCGGCCCGTCAGAGGTCACGATCCTGGCCCGGTCCCCAGTCAGTGCAGTGAGGACCAGGTAACGGGTCGCGCCGCGGGTATCCCGCAGGGTCAGTATGGCTGGCCGGTTTATCTGCTCCAGCGTGCCCCGGCTACCTCTCTGCTCCAGACAGGCAAGGCCCAGCGCGGCGGCGTGATCACAGGCGACCGGTGCTGTCACCGGGTTGTAGCTTTCATCCCAGAGCCCGAACAGGGACACAAAGGCAGCCCCCAGCTCCAGACCCTCGGCACCAATATTCAGAGGCGGGCGTGCCGAAGTTAAGGAGGAAGCGGTTTTCGGTTCCGACTCCGGAGCAGAACGCTCAATCGCTCCCTGCCGGGTCACGCCAGAGGTATCCGCCCGTATCGACCAGTCTGGATATCGATCAAACCACCACAGGGTCGCGATGACCGCCAACAGCACCGAAGCCAGGACCAGGCCCGTCCCGCGAAACCGGCTGGCTGAGGCCGGCCGACTGCCGGCCCCTTCCTTGCCATCACCCCGGATTTCCCGGATAGCCTGTCGCACGTGTTTCGCCCTGACACCGAGCTCGTCACCGGCATAGGCTCCGAGCAGCGCCCGGTCACTGACAAGGTTGATCAGCCGGGGGATACCACCGCTGAACCTGTAAATACGGGCGATCGCCGGACGGGTGAAAATCTGCTGGTGCCTGCCCGCCACACCCAGCCGGTGTTGCAGATAGGCCGGCAATTCAGCCCGGTCAATGGCGTCCAGATGGTAGCGTGCGGTCACCCGCTGGTTGAGCTGGCGCAGTTGCGGAAGGGCCAGTATCGACCTGAGCTCCGGCTGACCAACCAGCACAATCTGCAACAGCTTTTTCTCGGAGGTTTCCAGGTTGGTCAGCAGACGCAGCTGTTCCAGCACCCCCGGTGCCAGGTTCTGCGCTTCATCGATAATCAGTAGTTTATGGCGACCACGGGCGTGGGCATCCAGCAGATCCCGGTTAATGGCATCGACCATCGATTTGATGGTGGCATCGGCCGCATGGTCAATGCCGAGCTCGTCGCAGATGGCCGAAAGCAACTCCCGCGAGGACAGGCGAGGGTTAAGAATCAGGGCGATGTCGACATGATCCGGGACATTGTCGATAAAGCACCGGCAAACCGTGGTCTTGCCGGTACCGACCTCGCCGGTGATAACAATGAAACCGCCCTGCCCCTGCACACCGTACATCATGTGAGCCAGCGCCTCGCGGTGGCGGTCACTCAGATAGAGATACCGTGGGTCCGGCGCAATCGAGAAAGGAGGCTCCCGAAACCCGAAAAAATCGTTATACATGTTCCCTCACGCCCTGTCGGGATCAGGAATAACCGGCAGGGATTCCACTACGGCCGCCTGATCCTCAACTCTCCACAACTATAGCGGAATTGTGACACATCACCGCGTTTATGCATCCAGTCGCTGTAGAAGGCCAGAAGCGTTATGGGACGGGCCGGAAGTCAGAAATCCTCGAGCATCAGATCTTCGTCGTTACCATCGGCAAAGGGATCTTCCGTAACCTTGCCATCATTGACCAGGAACTCCCGGCGCTGGAGAAAAGCGTTGCGCATGAAAATGTAGCGGTCGCCGGACGCCAGGTTTTCCGCCGGGATCAGATCGGCCCGCGTGTCCACAATCTGCAGCACCCGAAGGTAATAGGTTTCAGGCTCGTCAACGGCCTCCCACCCAGAGGGCAGCACGAAGCCGTCGGTGACAAGGCCCGTGGTATGACGCGGCGTCGATGGCCCCAGCAGTGGCAGGACCAGGTATGGCCCCGAATCCAGGCCCCAGACCGCCAGCGTCTGGCCAAAATCCTCGGGACGCTCGGGCAGGTCGAAGGCTGTTGCCACATCAAACAGGCCGCCCAGCCCGAACACGGTATTATAGGTGAAGCGGCCAAAGGCAACGACAGCGGACTCGCCTTTGCCCTGCAGCAGGCTGTTGGCAAAATTGCTCACTTCACCAAGGTTGCTGAAGAAGTTGGTCACCCCCCGGTCCACCAGATCCGGGGTCACTGTCCGGTAGGCTTTGGCGGCGGGACGCAAAGCCCAGCGATCAACACCATCATTGAAGGCAAAGACCTTGCGGTTCCAGCCTTCATACGGGTCTTCGGCGCTGATCCTGCCCGCGCTTCCCGGCGCCGGCTGTTGAACATTCTGGGCAGCAGCACCTGCTGCATGGAACAGGGCGAGAATCAGCAGGCTGACCCCAAAAAAACTGCGGCACGGTCGGGTTAATCCGGTCATTTTTCCCTCTCGGGTTGTTTCTTCTGTTTCTGTTGGCAGACAATACGTCGCTTCATCCATCCCGTATTTCGTTTCCGGAGGAAATCAGATGTCAGTACCGGGAAATCTGGTCAGAAAACTGACCATGGCCCTGCGCTGGGGCGACATGGACGCGTTTGGCCACGCCAACAACACTGTCTATTTCCGTTTTTTCGAAGAAGCGCGTATCGACTGGCTATCATCGCTGGAGCTCGGCGATGCCATGGCAGACAGCGGCCCGGTCATTATAAAGACCAGCGCCACATTTCTGAAAGAGCTCACCCACCCGGCCAGCGTGCTGATTGAAACCTATGCCGACAAAGCCGGCAACAGCAGCCTGGACACCTACCATCTGGTCAAAGACGCGGATAACGGAGAGATCTACGCGGAAGGTTACGCCAAAATTGTCTGGATGGATCGCAACACCCGGCGCTCCACTGCGCTGCCAGACACCCTCCGGTCGCTGGCAGCCCAGTGATCCGGGCCTCAGCGGTGACGGACCACCACTGAGCCAATGGAGTAACCGGCACCGAAGGAGCAGATGACTCCCAGGTCTCCGGACGCCATGTCTGCCCGATGTTTGTGGAACGCGATAATGGAGCCCGCCGAGCTGGTATTGGCGTACTCATCCAGAATCACCGGGGCCTCATCGGCAGAGGCATCCCGGCCCAGAACTTTCCTGGCAATCAGCTGATTCATATTCAGGTTGGCCTGGTGCAGCCACATCCGGCGCAGGTCTGACGGTGCCAGTTCCAGCGACTTCAGGTGGTTGAGAATGGTATCAGCCACCATGGGTGAGACTTCCTTGAAGACTTTCCGGCCCTGCTGGATAAACAGCTTGTCGGTTTTGCCAACGCCGGCATCGTCCGCCCGGTTCAGAAAACCGAAGTTGTTGCGGATATTGCTGGAGAACTTCGTCTTCAGGCGGGTACCCAGGATTTCGAAGCCCTGCCCCGGGGCGGCATCCTGCTCTCTTTCCACCAGTATGGCGGTACAGGCGTCACCAAAAATGAAGTGGCTATCCCGGTCACAGAAGTTCAGGTGGCCGGAACAGATTTCCGGGCTGACCACCAGCACCGCGCGGGCCGTACCATTCTCCACCGAGTTGACGGCCGCCTGGAGGCCAAACGTGGCGGAACTGCAGGCCACGTTCATGTCGTAGGCAAAGCCCTCAATCCCCAGGGCTTCCTGCACCTCAATGGCGATCGCCGGATAGGCGCGCTGCATATTGGAGCAGGCCACAATCACGGCATCCACATCTGAAGCCTGCCGACCGGCCTGTTCCAGGGCCTCACGGCTTGCGGAGACGGCCATCTCACATTGCACCGACGGCTCATCGTTGCTCCGTTCCGGGATGTAGGGCTTCATTCGGGCGGGGTCCAGAATACCTTCGCGATCAATGACATGGCGCCGCTTGATACCCGAGGCTTTCTCGATGAATTCGGACGCGGACGGCTGCAGCGCGGCCAACTCTCCACGGGCGATCTCATCAGCATGCTCGCTGTTGAACTGCTCCACATACTGGTTAAAGGCCTCAACCAGTTCGTGATTATCAATATAGGCGGGCGGCGTATACAGGCCGGTTCCGCTGATGACGGCTTTGATCACGGTAACCCCACGTCATGTTTACAAAAACGGTATGTGACAGATTATTTTTAAAAATACTAACACAGTCGGAAGGAATTGCCCTTTCGGCTTTTACCAACCTGCACTATAACCGTGTGTTCTGCCACTGGCGATCCAGTCGTTTGACCGATACCGTCATGGCTGTGCCCAACTGTTGTGCAAAGAAGGACACCCGGAATTCTTCGAGCATCCAGCGATAGAGCTCCAGTTCCGGGTCCCGCACGCCCTGGCGTTTTTGCTGGTCCCGCCTGGTGGCGTAACGTTCCCAGAGCGGCTCAATGGTGTGAAGGAACTCACGCTCCCGGCCCATTTCCCGGGGCATCTTGTCCAGACGGATGTTGGCGGCCTCAAAATAGACACCAAAGCGGGCAAGCCACTCCGGCGGCGTCGCCACCAGGAACCCGGGATACACCAGGTTTTCGAGCTGGAACTTCAGGTCCGCCATGCTGTTGGCCAGCGCAAGGCTGATTTTGCCTTTCAACTGTTTTGCGATTTTCTGGTAACCGGTCATGGCCTGATGGAGGCGCTCGTCTGCCGCTTCCAGGGCCGGAATAAAATCACCTCGATGGCGGTCAAACAGCCGGTTGAAGGACGACTCGTCCCGAGGCAACTCTTCGGCCAGAAAGTGCTGGATTACCGTAGAAAGCAACAGATCATCCATCAGCCCCCGGGCCTGGCCAACCGGAGCAAACATCAATGCCGACTGCTTGAACCTGGGCAGCTTACGCTCCAGATCCGTCAGGGTATTGCCGAACTGGTTGATCATCAGCCGGGCAATCCCGCGCCGACTGGTTTCCTCTGCCGTCAGCGGGTCCAGACACCGAATCACGCGGACCTTACCGCCAAGGTCCTCCAGCGCGGGATAGACGGTAATCTCCATGCCGCCCTTCTCGGTCAACTCCTGTGCCGGCAGCTCACCAAACTGCCAGCTGGCATAGTCCTGCCGGGCCCGGGGAGATTCTTCAGTTTTGGCAGCTGATGCCAGGGCTTCTTCCGCCCTTCCCTCGAGTTTGGCCTGCACCTGCCCGGTGTCACGGCCTTCTGCCAGCACCTTGCCTTTATCACCGGTGACTCTCAGATTCATGCGCAGATGGCGGGGCAACTCGTCTTCCGGCCAGGCCTCCGGGTCAATGCTGACGCCCGTCATCCGCCGCAACTGTTCGCCCAGTTTGTGGGCCAGCGGCTCGTTGTCGGGCTGCATATTGGCCAATGCAGCATCGACAAAATCCGGCACCGGCACAAAATTGCGCCGGAGGGATTTGGGCAACCCCTTGACCAGAGCAATGCATTTTTCCCGCAGCAACCCCGGCACCAGCCACTCCAGACGCCTTCCCGGGATCTGTTTTAGTGCCATCAACGGCACATTGAGCGTAACGCCGTCACGCTCACTGGTGGGCTCGAATTCGTAGCTCAGAGGGTATTTGACACCCTGCCACTCGAGATAATCCGGATACTGGCTGGCCGAGGATTCATCCACCGGCCGCTGGAGGATGTCGGACTCGGTCAGCTCCAGCTTGCGCAATTGCTCGGCCGATAGGCTCTTCCACCAGCTTTCAAAATGCCGGCCACTGACGATATCTTCCGGCAGCCGCTGGTCGTAGAAGGCCACCAGCACTTCATCATCCACCAGCAGGTCCCGGCGTCGGGTTTTCTTTTCGAGGTTTTCAACCGTCTCCAGCATGTCCCGGTTGCGGGCAATAAACGGCGCTTTTGACTCAAAGTCCCCCTCAACCAGGGCCCGACGTATGAACAGGTTGCGACACTCCTCCGGGTCCACCTTGGCGTAGGGAATACGTCGCCGGGCCACCACATCCAGTCCGTACAGGGTAACCTTTTCATAGCCCATCACCTGAGCGCGCTTGCGTTCCCAGTGAGGCTCAAAGTAATGATGTTTGACCACGTGCGATGCCAGCGGCTCCACCCACTCGGGCTGGATTGACGCCACCATGCGGGCGAACACTTTACTGGTTTCGACGATTTCCGCGGCGACGATCCACTTGGGAGAGGCTTTCGCGACTTTGGAGCCGGGGAAAATGAACACTTTGCGGTTGCGCGTGGCCAGGTACTCACGCTTTTCCACCTTGACCGCCACCTGGCCCAGCAGGCCAGCCAGAACCGCCTTGTGAATCCGCTCGTAATCCGCAGCCTGGGTGTTGATCGACAGTTTCTGGTCACGACAGATGAGCGTCAGTTGACGATGGATGTCCCGCCATTCGCGCATCCGCATCCAACTGAGGAAGTTTTTCTGGCAGAGTTTTTTCAGCTGGTTCTGGGAAATCTCCTGGCGCTGTTCCTCAAACCAGTTCCAGATATTGAGCAGCGTGACAAAGTCCGATTCCTTGTCGTTGAACGGCGCATGGGCCTGATCGGCAGCCTGCTGTTTCTCCTGAGGCCTCTCCCGGGGATCCTGGATACTCAGGCCGGCAATCACCACCAGCAGTTCCGCAAGACTGCCCTGCTCTGCTGCCGTTACCAGCATCCGCGCCAGACGAGGGTCCAGTGGCAAACGGGCCATGGTACGCCCGAGCCGGGTGACCTTGCGCCGGGCATCGACGGCCCCCAGCTCCTCAAGCAGTTTGTAGCCATCATTGACCTGTTTGCGGTCCGGCGCCTCCAGGAACGGGAAATTGCGGATTTCGCCCAGGCCGGATGTGGCCATCTGCAGAATCACAGACGCCAGATTGGTCCGAAGGATTTCCGGATCGGTGTATTCCGGCCGGTTCAGAAAATCCGTCTCGTCGTAAAGACGGAAACAGATACCCGGTGCTACACGGCCACAGCGCCCGGCCCGCTGGTTGGCGCTGGCCTGGGAAACAGGTTCAATGGGCAGGCGCTGAATCTTGGAGCGCACGCTGTAGCGGCTGATACGGGCAACGCCGGTATCAATGACATAGCGAATGCCTGGCACCGTCAGCGAGGTTTCCGCCACGTTGGTCGACAGCACGATCCGCCGCCCCCGGTGAGACTGGAACACCCGGTTCTGCTCCTGGTTACTCAGCCGGGAATACAGCGGCAGCACCTCGGTGTGGCGTAGATCGGCATGGCGCAGCACCTTGCTCAGGGAGCGGATCTCCCGCTCACCCGGCAGAAACACCAGCACGTCCCCGGGTGGCTTCTTTTCGCGGCGTTCGTGCTGCTCGATTTCCTCCATGGCGCTGAGAACACCGTCTGTCCAGCTCTGGTCGCGATCATCCTCATCCCCGGCCAGCGGCCGGTACCGGATGTCCACCGGGTATGTCCGGCCACTGACTTCAATCACCGGCGCTTCGTTGAAGAACTCGCTGAACCGCTCCACCTCGATGGTCGCCGAAGTGATAATGACCTTCAGGTCCGGCCGCTTGGGCAACAGTTGCTTCAGGTAGCCCAGAAGAAAGTCGATATTGAGACTGCGCTCGTGCGCCTCATCAATAATCAGCGTGTCGTAGCGATCCAGAAAACGGTCGTTCTGTATCTCGGCCAGCAGGATGCCATCGGTCATCACCTTGACCCGGGAGGCCTCGGAGGTATTGTCGGTGAAGCGGACCTGGTAGCCCACCTGCTGCCCAACGGGCTCGCCGAGTTCTTCGGCAATCCGGCCGGAAACGCTCCGGGCCGCGATTCGTCTGGGCTGGGTATGACCAATCATACCCTGCAGGCCCCGGCCCTGATTCAGACAGATCTTGGGAATCTGGGTGGTTTTGCCGGAACCGGTTTCCCCGGCGATGATCACCACCTGGTGACTGGCGATGGCATCGGCGATGTCCTGCACACGGTCACTGACCGGCAACTCTTCGGGGAAACTGACAGGGCCGGCCAGTGCCTGGCGCTGCCGCACCCGCTCCTGCCCACGCTCCAGCCAGCGCGACATACGCTCGATGTCCTTCTGGCCGGGCTTGCCTTTGTTGCGGGCGGCCGTGCGAATAATGCGGGCGGCCTCCTGCTGATTGCAGTGATCGAGCTGATCCATGATGGCTCGGACCTGAGCCCGGGGATCGGCCACGTCTGTTTCCGGGGATTGGCTGGATGTCGGGTCAGTCATGGAGGAACGGCTAACTCACTTATGCTCGTGATGTCTTCAGGACGCCACAGTCTAGCGGGAAAGACCGGCGTTAGAAACACGAAGACCCCGCACAGGCGGGGTCTTGCAGGGGAATAGCGGTTACAGTCGTAACGTCAGTCTTCGTTCGCTTCGTCCCGAAGTTCCCGGCGCAGGATCTTGCCCACGTTACTCTTGGGCAGCTCATCCCGGAATTCGAAATGCCGTGGCACTTTGTAAGCTGTCAGCCGCTCACGACAGAATTCCTTGATCTCGTTGCCAGTCACCCCTTCCTTGCCAGCCACGACGTAGACCTTGACTGCCTCGCCACTCTTGGCATCGGGCACACCGACAGCGGCGCATTCGACAACCTTCGGATGGCTGGAAACCACGTCTTCGACCTCGTTCGGGAAGACGTTGAAGCCGGACACAATGATCATGTCCTTCTTGCGGTCAACAATACGGATGTAGCCATCTTCCTGAATCACCGCCACATCACCGGTTTTCAGGTAGCCATCCTCGGTGAAGGACTGGCGGGTGTCTTCCGGGCGCTGCCAGTAGCCGCGCATGACCTGCGGGCCCTGCACGCAAAGCTCACCGGGCTCGCCAATCGGCGTTTCCTGGCCTTCTTCATCAATGGTCTTGACGCGGGTCGCCGGAATCGGAAGGCCGATAGTACCAATCTGGATTGCACTGTGAGGATTGAAGGTCACCACCGGGGAGGTTTCGGTCATACCATAACCCTCGGTGATTTCGCAGCCGGTCACCCGTTCCCACATCTTGGCTGTATCGGTGGTCAGAGCCATGCCGCCGGAGGCCGTGAGCTTCAGGGCGGAGAAGTCCAGTTCCTGGAAATCCTCGTTGTTGCAAAGGGCCACAAACAGGGTATTGAGCCCCAGGAATGCGGTGAACTTGTGCTTCTGCAGCTCTTTGACAAAGCCCGGAATGTCGCGCGGGTTAGGAATCAGCACGTTGTGGGCGCCAGCCTCGACCATGATGCCGCAGTTCAGGGTGAACGAGTAGATGTGATAGAGCGGCAGCGGGGCGACAACGACCTCCTGCCCTTCTTTCACCTGATTTTCCATCATCGGGCGAATCTGCAGCACATTGGCAACCAGATTGGCGTGCGTGAGCATGGCGCCTTTGGCCACACCCGTTGTGCCACCGGTGTACTGAAGTACGGCCAGATCATCCGGTTTGAGCTCAACTGGCTCAAAGTTTTCCCGGGCACCGGCGCTGAGCACGGCCGGGAGACGATGGGCACCGGGAATGTTGAACGAGGGCACCATCTTCTTGACGTGACGGACGACCGCATTCATCAGCGTACGCTTGACGGGCGAATGCATGTCCGCCACTTCAGTAACGATGACATGCTCGACACCGGTATGCGGCAGCACCTTCTCTGCGTTATCGGCCATGTTGGCCAGAACCACCAGGGCACGGGCACCGGAATCATTGAACTGGTGCTCCATCTCGCGGGTGGTGTATAGCGGATTGGTGTTGACCACAATCAGACCCGCCCGCATGGCACCGTAGACAACCACGGGGTACTGGGTCACGTTGGGCATCTGGACCGCGATGCGATCACCCGGTTTCAGATCGGTTTTGTTCTGCAGCCAGGCGGCAAAATTGCGACTCTGAGCATCAAGATCCCGGTAAGTCAGGGTGACGCCAACCGCGGAGAAAGCCGGCCGATCCCCATACCGGGCCACCGCCTGCTCGAAGACATCCACCATGTGCCTGTACTTGTTCAGGTCCACATCACGGGGAATGCCGGCGGGGTACTTATCTTGATAGAACTGCTCAAAATCCATCACCATCTCCTGTCTGGTTGGCGCTTGGGGAGCTACCGGACGGGCGCGGATACTCCCTCGTTCTCTTATTGTTCGAAGGTCGAATTGATCAAAAAATCAACCCGACCAAAGTATCAGCCTCAAAAAAGTGGAGAGAGAATAGCAGTTTTGTTACCGATGAGGTAGCTTTCGACGCAACTGGAATCAAACCAAGCGAGAAACATCACACACGGAGCGGCCATGAGCGACACTCTCGACACCCTGGAAAACATCACCTACGACGAGCTGAACGAAGGTGATACGGCAACCTTCACACGCACCCTGACCGAAGACGAACTGGTCCTGTTCGCCGCCGTTTCCGGTGATGTAAACCCCGTACACCTGGATTCCGAGTTCGCCGCCGAGTCCATGTTCAAGGAACGGATTGCTCACGGCATGTGGAGCGGTTCGCTGATCTCTGCCGCACTGGCCACGGTGATGCCGGGGCCGGGCACCATCTATCTTGAACAGAGCCTTGCCTTCAAACGGCCGGTCAAGCTGGACGACACTCTGACGGTCACCCTCACCGTGGCCAGCAAGTTGCCCAAGAACCGCGTGGTCATGAAATGCGATGTTCGCAACCAGAGCGGCAGTCAGGTGGTCAGCGGCGAAGCGACCGTGATCGCTCCCACCGAGAAGATTTCCCTGCAGAAACCGAGCCTGCCGAAAATCACCATCGATAACGGGTAATGGCGCTGGGATCACCACTCAGCCTATGGTGTCGACTTAATTAACAAAGCCGGCAGGCGATGCCCGGGCCATTATCCGGTATCTCACTGATCCGACAGTGGGTATTGAGCAATGGCCCCGAAGTTGCTGCCTGGAACGCGGCGGATCGGTCATGGCCTGTCCGCCAAAACGCCGAGCTTTGCCGATGCCCTCAACCGCATCGGCTTTTTTTATCGGCTCAGTTCCCTCATGGCCGCTTCCATACCTTCAATGGTGAGCGGATACATATGGTCGTTCACCAGTTGACGGGTGATCTGCAGCGATCCGGCGGTGCCCCAGTAGTCCTCAGGTAACGGATTCAGCCAGACCACCTTGTCGAAATGCTCGGTAATCCGCTGGAACCAGGTGGCGCCAGCCTCCTCATTCCAGTGCTCAATCGAGCCCCCCGGATGGGTGATTTCATAGGGCGCCATGGTGGCGTCACCCACGAAAATAACCTTGTAGTCCGGGGAATAGGTACGGAGGATGTCCCAGGTGCTGGTGGTATCGTTCATCCGGCGAATGTTGTTCTGCCAGACGCTCTCATAGACGAAATTGTGGAAGTAGAAATACTCCATGTGCTTGAACTCAAGCCTCGCCGCGGAGAACAGCTCCTCGCAGACCCGGATATGAGGGTCCATGGAGCCGCCGACATCAAAAAACAGCAACACCTTCACCGCATTATGCTTCTCCGGCACCATTTTCAGATCCAGATAGCCGGCGTTGCGGGCGGTTGATCGGATGGTGTCATCCATATCCAGTTGGTCTGCAGCGCCCTCACGGGCGAATTTACGCAACCGGCGCAGGGCAACCTTGATGTTACGGATGCCCAGGGTCACGCTGTCGTCCAGATCCTTGAACTCGCGCTTGTCCCAGACTTTCACCGCGCGACCATGACGGCCTTTGTCCTGCCCCATACGGACGCCCTCGGGGTTATAACCGTAAGCACCAAAGGGAGAGGTGCCGCCCGTGCCGATCCATTTATTGCCACCGGCATGGCGCTCCTTCTGCTCTTCCATCCGCTTTTTGAAGGTCTCGATCAGCTCTTCCAGGCCACCGAGCGATTCAATCTGCGCCTTTTCCTCGTCGCTCAGGTGCTTCTCGAATTCCTTCCTGAGCCATTCATCGGGAATCAGCGCTTCGAGCAGCTCATCGAGGTTTTCTATGCCTTCGAAATACGCCTTGAAGGCACGGTCAAATTTGTCGAAATGGCGCTCATCCTTGACCAGGCAAACCCTCGCCAGATAGTAAAATTCCTCCACATCCGCGAACGCCAGGCGGTTCTGAACCGCCTCCAGGAGATCCAGAAATTCCCTGAGACTGGCGGGCACTCTGGCCCGGCGTACTTCAAGAAAAAAGTCAATCAGCATAAGACAGGCTCGGCCCGAAGATCAGTTTCGACGGCGCGCCATGAACGCCAGCCGCTGCAACAGATGCACATCCTGCTCGTTCTTCACCAGGGCGCCGTAGAGCGGCGGCAATGCGGAACTGCTGTCTTTCTGCTGAAGCGCTTCGGCGGACAGATCATCGGCCATCAGCAGTTTCAGCCAGTCAATCAACTCCGAGGTGGACGGCTTTTTCTTGAGGCCCGGCACCTTGCGGACATCGAAGAAAACCTCCAGAGCATCTCTCACCACCTGCTGCTGGATACCCGGGAAATGGACATCCACGATGTTCTTCATGGTGTCATGGTCCGGGAAGCTGATGTAGTGGAAAAAGCAGCGGCGCAGGAAGGCGTCTGGCAGCTCTTTTTCGTTGTTGCTGGTAATCACCACAATCGGTCGCTGTTTGGCCCTGACAAACTGCTGGGTTTCATAGACGAAGAACTCCATGCGATCGAGCTCCAGAAGCAGGTCGTTTGGAAACTCGATGTCTGCCTTGTCGATCTCGTCAATCAGCAACACCACCTGCTCATCAGCCTCAAAAGCCTCCCAGAGCTTGCCTTTGACAATGTAGTTGCGGATGTCATTGACCTTCTCATCCCCCAACTGGGAATCACGCAGTCTGGAAACGGCGTCGTATTCATACAACCCCTGTTGGGCCTTGGTCGTGGACTTGATGTGCCACGGAATCAGCTTGAGGCCCAGTGCCGAGGCCATTTCCTCGGCCAACAGGGTTTTTCCCGTACCGGGCTCGCCTTTGATCAGCAGTGGCCGCTGCAACGAGATGGCGGCATTCACGGCCATCTGCAGATCGTCTGTTGCCACATAACTGTCAGTACCGGTGAACTTCATGGTCTGTTTCCTGTTGGTTACGGTTTCTTATCGGCTTTATCGTCGTCGGTGTCGGATTGATCGGATTTGTCGTCATCCGACTCATCGAATTCGCTTTCGTAGTCCGGAAGATCGTCGAATTCTGACAGGTCAAAGTCCTCGAGACCGAATTCGTCCTCATCGTCCTCTTCCCCCTCAGCGGGTTCCGGTTCGGCTTCCGGAACGTCCTCCGAGGCCTCTTCGTTACCACCTTCTTCGGCATCTTCGATTTCGGTTTCGGGCTCCGTTACAGCGTCGTCCGCCGTGGGAATCTCCGGGTCGGCATCAACATCCCCTGCCTCCCCGGGCACTTCCTCGTTAACTTCCGGAATGGCCTCGTCCTGATCCGCTTCCATTTCCTGGGCCAGAAGCTCCTCCACCGGATCCTCTTCTGGCTCTGGTTCTGGCTCTGGCTCTGGCTCTGGCTCTGGCTCTGGCTCTTCAGGAGTCTCCTCCTCCACGGCCTCCGGCTCAACCACCGGCACCTCGTCATCCGGCAGGTCATCAACCGTCTCACGGTCAGCAGCTTCAGCCTCGGCCTGTGCCTCTCGCTTCTTCTTCCGGCGCCAGGCAAACAGCCCTCCTGCCAGCAACACCACCACAGCGCCACCGCCAGCTGCCAGCATCCATAGGGGCAGCGTCGATTCTTCCTCCGGAGTCACCGGCTCGGCCGGCTGTTCGGTAACGATGGGCTCAGGTTCAGCGGGGGCTGGCTCGTTCACTTCCGGCTCCGCCTCTTCAGTCACAGCGGGCTCCGGCTCCGGCTGGGCGGATTCCTCTGCAGGCGGCTCACCGACCAGTCCGGGGTCCTCTACCTGCTGGCTCAAATCGGGCACCAGGGGCTCTGACACCATCGGTACCGGCGCTTCTTCGCCTGGCACAACAAAACTGGTCACCGCGCTGAATTTCCGGGAAAAGGTTGCGCCATCGGCCACGATCTCAATGTCATATCGGCCAGGCTGGGGCAAACGGCTGACCGTATCCCGGTACACGCCGTCTTCCGGCGGAGCGTCCGGCGCCAGTTCCTTGGCCCCCCGCCGACCATCGGCAGCGGTGATCGACAATCTCACATCCATCACGCCCAGGAAATCCGGGTTCACCAGTTTCTCGGAATCCTCATAGAACGCGACTTCCACGGCAAAGGGATTGTCTTCGGAAAACTCGGAAGGGATATCCTTGACCGCCATGCGCAGGTCGCTGACCACAGTGACGCGGCTGCCCTGTCCCAGTTCACCGATAAGCCGCCATTCACCGGCTTCGGGATCGGTTACGGTGATCAGGTCATAGCCCGGCTCGCTGGCCCAGCGAACATTCTCCGGTGCTCCTTCCGCCGCGAACAGCTCGCCGTCCGGCACGGCAAGTTCCAGCGCGGTTGCCTGATCCGCCTCTTTTCCGGAAAAGATCAGCGCCGTGAATTCACTGACGCCTTCATCGACGGTAAAAGCATTGCCTTCAATCGGCACCTGTTCCTGGGGCACGGCAGTGTTCAGGGCATTGGCAAAGGCCAGGTTCAAAGCTTCGGCTGACTGGGCAAGGCGGAAGCTGCCCCCCGTCTGCCGGGCCAGTTCACGCAGGAACTCAATGTCGGCCTGTTCTGACAGACCAACGGTATGGATGGTGAGCCCCTGGTCAGCCAGAGCCGGAACCAACTCGTTCAGGATCCGCTGTTCTTCAGCCCGACTGTCTTCGTCACTGTCGGGAATATCCACTTTGCCGTCACTAAGCAGGATCAGATGGGTGTTTTCCAGGGTTCCGTCTGAGAGCCAGTCGTCGCTGGCTTTTTCAATGGCCAGCCCGAGATTGGTGTAGAGCGCCACTGAATTGATCTGGTCGGATTTCGACACCATGGTGTCACGCCATTGCTGGCTGACCGTGTCATGGGGCACCAGCATGTTGACGTACTGCCCAAACGTCCAAAGTCCCGCTGACGCGCCTTCAGGCAGCATGCGTGCGATCAGTCGTACTGCCGGCCGGCGCAGATTATCCGGATCGGTGTCCTTCATTGAACCGGAAATATCCACCACCACCCGGACATCCGCCTCTTCAGGCAGGGTCAGTGAAGGATCCTGAGCGAGCGCCGGCCGCCAGGCCAGAAGTGCGATCGCAGCCATCGTCAACAAGAGTCCGTGAATTCCTTTCATCCTTCGTCGCTCACCGTATTATGTCGGGTGTTATCGTTATTTCCGGACCAGCCGGTATCTCACAAGATCAAGAATCCAGACCAGCACCATCACCAGGGCGGCAATACCAAAATTGAACAACCCACGGGCCGCGTCATTGGCATCACCCAGAACCAGCTCGTAACCGGAAAACAGCCAGGCCGGCATCCACCAGCCCGCCACATCCAGCGACTCAACGGGGGTCAGCAGCGCGACCACCAGTGCGGAGAGAAGAAGCGTACGCAGTCCATAGAGTGGCAGGTAACGGAACAGCGCCTTCATCATGTAGAAGAAAATGACAAAAGCAACCGCGTAGGCGACCCAGAAAATGGCATAGGCCAGTGAAGCATCAGCGTTGATCATGACAGAACCCAGTGAATAATGTGTTCCTCCCAGTCCTCTTCCGGCACCCGATCCTCAGACAGAACCCGCCCCCGGACAGATACACCCGCCCGGTGAACAGTTTCCGGATCCCCGCTTATCAGCGGGTGCCAGGCCGGAAGCGGCCTCCCTTCGGCCAGAGTCCGGTAGGCACAGGTTTGCGGTAACCAGTGATAGTCCGCGACGGTCTCCGGTGTAATCACCGTGCAGCCGGGGACTTTCTCCAGTCGCTCAGAATAAACCGTGCACCGGCAGTTATCGGTATCCATGTACGAGCAGCTCAGCTCTGTGTGGTATACCTCTCCGGTTTCTTCGTCTTCAAGCTTCTGCAGGCAGCACTGACCACAGCCATCACACAGGGATTCCCACTCGGCCTGGGACATCTCATGCAGTCGTTTACGCTGCCAGAAGGGAATCCAGGCGGTCATTGGCCGTGCTGCTCGATTTTCCGCTTGAAGTCCACAATATAGGTGTCCTGCTCTTCGGGCAATTGCAGGTAGAAGTCTTTCTCCGCGAGCGCATCCAGAACCTCAGCGCCAGAGGTTCTGGCCAGCACCTTGTTCCGGTCCAGCAGAAGATCCATGGCATGAACAGGCGTGCCAAAGATGGACCGCAGTGCCTCGGGCAACTCGTTCCAGTCCTGGCTTCTCCGGACATAGATGTAAGTATCCCCTTTCTTGCTGCTCCGGAATACCGACACAAATTCACGGTCGTTGATCATGGTGTAAGAAGTTCCTCAATATCGGAGACCACCGGAGCGATGAGGCGTTGTCGCCACCCGGTGAAAAAATCATTTCCAGCAAAGGTTCCGTCTTTGACCAGTCGCTCAACCCGCTTTCTTGGGGCAATTAATTCTATTGGAATATCATTATCTTCAGCGACTTTCCTGAAGTGCTTTTTCACTTTCTTGCAGGTCGTCTGCTGCTCACGGGACAATGGCCCCGGAATCAACTCCAGTTGCGGGTCGTCTGCTTCGGCCGCCTGCTGGACAAGCGCGACCAGGTCCTTGCCGTAGCGCTTGACGAAGCCGCCGGGCACCCCCTGGACATCTTTCAGAACAGCCGTGGTCGAAGGCAGGCGCTCGGCCACGGCAATCAGCAACCCATCATTAAGAACGCGCCCTCTGGGCCTGTCCAGGCGGCGGCATTCCCTTTCCCGCCAGGCCACCAGCGCCTTTAGGACAGACTGCTGCTTTCGGGACAGCGTCCAGCCACCCCGAAGCTTCAGGTAGTGTTCCTCCGGGTCATCGTGGCGGCCGGCTTCCTCGGCAAAACGTTGGGATTCGTCGGCCATGGCCTGCTCCAGGTCCCGGTCCCTGAGCCTGGCGAGAACCCACTGATACAGCGGCAACAGAAACCGTATATCATCCAGTGCGTATCGCTCCTGCTCCGGCGTCAGCGGGCGCGCCAGCCAGTCCGAACGGGTTGCGGATTTGTCGAGAGTTTCCCCGAACAGGGTTTCAACCAGTCGCGCATAGCCCACAGAGAAACCGGCGCCTGCCAGTGCAGCCCCGATCTGCAGATCCAGCAGCCCGGCGGGATCAACACCCAGCCAGTGCCGGAACAGCTCCAGGTCTTCACTCATGGCGTACAGCAGTTTTGGACGGGCCGGGTCGGCAAGCACTGCGCGAAAACGAGCCGATTGTTCCGCCACTCCGGGATCAACCAGCCAGAACTCACCATCTCCCCCCAGTTGGACAAGACCCGGAATCGGATAGAAGGTCGATACGCGCTCGAATTCCGTGTCCAGTGCCAGAGGCACTGAGTCCGGCAACTGTTCCAGCCACTGGTCAAGCTGCTCCGGCGTATGCAACCAGTAGACACCTTCCGGGGCGGGAGGAATCCGGACAGCCGGTTCAGAATGGGTCATAGATCATCCGGTTGTTAGTCAGAAAGGGGCTTTCGCCCTCTGAATGCGTGGGTCAGGGTGAAGCCATCGACATAGCCCAACTCACCGCCCACCGGAATACCATGGGCCAGCCGGGTAATCAGTACGTTCTGGCCATCGAGCCGATCAGCGATGTAATGGGCTGTCGCCTCACCTTCTACGGTCGGATTGGTCGCCAGGATCAGCTCGCTGACGCCTTCCTCCCGGATACGGCCGAGCAGGCGTTCAATGCCGATCTCTTCGGGGCCGACGCCGTCAATCGGAGAAAGATGCCCCATCAGCACAAAGTAACCACCCCGATAATCCCCGGCCTGTTCGATGGCCAGCAGATCGGAGGGGCTTTCAACCACACAGAGCGTTCCGTTTTTCCGCTCCGGGGTTTCGCAGATCGGACACAGTTCGGTATCTGCAAAATTCTGACAGCTGTCGCAACGCCGGACGCCGTCCATCGCCTGATTCAGCGCATCCGCCAGGCGGGTGCCCCCGGAACGGGCGCGCTCAAGAAGGTGAAAGGCCATCCTCTGGGCCGTTTTCTGCCCAACACCGGGAAGGCACCGTAGCGACTCCACCAACTCATCAACCAGAGGGCTGAATGCCATGACTACTCCTCAACCGTGGCTTCGTCAGAATGGCATCTTGAAGCCGGGAGGCATGCCCATGCCAGACATCATTCCCGACATCTTGTCTTTCTGGTTGGCCTCAACCCGGCGCACCGCGTCGTTCACCGCTGCCGCCAGAAGATCCTCCAGAACCTCTTTCTCTTCGGTCATCAGCGAGGGATCGATATCCACCTTCCGGACATCATGACGGCCATTCATGGTTACCTTCACCAGTCCGGCGCCGGCTTCGCCGGTCACCTCGGCTTTGGCGATTTCTTCCTGGGCCTTCTGCATCTGCTCCTGCATCTGCTGGGCCTTTTTCATCAGGTCGCCCATATCATTCATCATTCAGTTAACTCCTGCCTGTTTTCAGGGGACGGATACTCTCTTCGACCACCCGCCCCTCAAAGCGTTCAACAATCCTCTGGACCACCGGATCCTGGCGGATAGCAGCTTCCGCTGCCTGCTGCCGGGCTTCACGCTGGCGCTCCTCATAGGCCGCCGGGGTATGTTCCCCCGGATCGCCGGACTCTATCTGCAATTGTGTGGTGTCGCCGAACCGGGATCTCAAGGCAGCCAGGATTTTCTCTTCGTGGCGGGCAGTAAGCAGTCGCGCATGACCGTCCGGCAGGGTCAGCACAACGGTATCGCCGTTCCAGGCCATCGCACTGTTGCTGGCCAGATTGCCGGACATACCATTGATGCCAAGCTGACGAAAATCCCGCTCCCAGTTGAATTCGCCGCTGTCTTCTACCCCAGCATCCTCCGCCGGGACCTGCGGTTTCGGCTCTGGCTCTGGCTCTGGCTCTGGCTCTGGCTCTGGCTCTGGCTCTGGCTCTGGCTCTGGCTCTGGCTCTGGCTCTGGCTCTGGCTCTGGCTCTGGCAAGGATGATGACACACCACGGGTCTGCACCTCCGGAGGCTCGGGCGCCGGCTCATCGGGATCCCAGGGGGGTGGTTCCGGCAAGTCCGGTCCCGCGCCCGCAGACACCGACGACTCGTAATCCACGGCTGGAGGTTCTTCGTCCGTTGGCGGTTGGGTATCGGGAACAGGCTGTGGCTCAGGCAGTGGTGGCTCTGCCGGTTCTGAAACCGGTTCAGGTGTCGGCGGTGGGCCAGGGTCAGGTTCGGGATCTGTCGCAGCGTGGCCAGAGCCATCGCTGATGGCCGGAGGTTCCCGGCGATCTGTGCCCGGGCGGAACGCAAGCATGCGCAGCAGCGTCATCTCAAAACCCATGCGGGCATCCGGCGTCACCGCCAGGTCTTTGCGGCCCATCAGCGCTGTCTGGTAGAACAACTGGGCGTCCTCGGCACTCAGGCGCCGCGCCAGCTCCTGTACCTGAGCAGCATCCCCGAGCGCATTATCCGCACTGCCCGGCACCACCTGTTCCATGGTGACCCGATGAAACAGGGACAGCATGTCGGCCAGAATGACACCGTAATCAGGTGCAAAATCGGAGATGCGATTCACCTCGGACAGCAGGCCCGGACCGTTTCTTTCAACCAGAGAATTCACCAGGCGCTGGATATCCCGCTGGTCGATGGTCCCGAGCATATTGCTGACATCACTGGCCGACAGATTCTCATCCCCAAAGGCGATGGCCTGGTCAGTCAGACTCAGGGCGTCCCGCATACTGCCATCGGCGGCACGGGCCAGCAGCCAAAGCGCGGGATCCTCAAAGGGCACCTGCTCTTCGGTCAGCACGTGCCGCAAATGACCTACGATGTGCTCCGGGGTCATTCGCTTGAGATTGAACTGAAGGCACCGGGAGAGAACGGTCACCGGCAGCTTCTGGGGATCCGTCGTCGCCAGCAGGAACTTCACATGGTCGGGCGGCTCTTCCAGAGTCTTGAGAAAGGCGTTGAAGGACTGATTGGTGAGCATGTGTACCTCGTCAATCAGGTACACCTTGTAACGACCGCGGGTGGGCGCGTACTGAACGTTATCCGTCAGCTCACGCATGTCATCTACACCGGTGCGGGAGGCTGCGTCAATCTCGATCAGGTCAACAAACCGGCCTTCAACAATCTCACGGCAACTGTCGCACTCGCCACAGGGGTGGGCGGTGATCCCGGTTTCGCAGTTCAGGCAGCGCGCCAGCAGACGACCAATCGTAGTCTTACCCACACCGCGGGTGCCGGTGAACAGGTAGGCATGGTGCAATCGCTGATGTTCAAGGGCGTGCACAAGGGCCTGGAGCACATGCTCCTGGCCAACCATATCCTCGAAGGTACGCGGACGCCATTTTCGGGCTAAAACCTGATAGCTCATGTTCTTTCAACTGCCTTGAAATGCGCCTAACTCTAGCATGGACCGGGGTTGATAAGAAGCAAAGCCGGGACGCGGCTATTCATTCAGGCGGACAAGTGGAAAAACCGGAGAAACGGGATTCGGGGAAGGAAATCTGGGGGTGACCCCATCAGCGATCCTCCGGCACACAATTCCACCGCTGCGGCTGCTCCCTTCCGGGCCTGACCGGGTTCACGGTTTCATGTTGCGGAGGCACCAATGGGGCCACCATAACAACGCGTCCGGGGCTTTTCCCCGAAAGCGGCGCGCATAGTATCAGAAGGCCTGGGGGACTACAATGGCAATGGTACTTCATCCTGCCGGAACCAGCAGGCAATGCTGAAGCGGGTCCGGTTGGCAGGTAACACCTCATGAGGCACTTCCTCGCTCATGAAAAGTACCGCCCGCCCGGCTTGAGGCAATACCTCAGCGGCGACCTCTGACTCATTTCCCGGATGAAAAACCCGGAGTTGCCCACCATCCGCCATATGCCAGTCATCATTGAGGTATAGCACCAGACTCACCACCCGGGAAGCTCGGCCACGAAAGCTGTCCAGATGGCACTTATAAAAGTCCCCCGGACGGTAGGTGGCATAGTGACTTTCATAGCGCTTCAGGTTCAGAAACAGTCGCCGGTTCAGCCCTTCGCGCAACTGGTCGAGAAACCGGAACAGCAGTGCCTGGGGCTCAGTGACACCTTCCAGCCAGGCAATACGATCCCGCCGGACGCTTCGGTCATTGGTTTGCTCCCTTCCACGGCCAATACCGGCGTGGGCCATGGCCTCGCCCTTGTTGAGAATATCAGCTTCATTGGCCAAGGCACCGACCAGACCTTCCGGCAGATGCCGGGCCAGATCCAGCTCAAGCCAGGAATCACGGGCCAGACCATCAGCCAGAGAGTCGAGCCAGCACTCGTCAACCTGAGACGCCAGAGGGCGGTCGTCGCCGACCTGAACGGTGTCATCACCTGCCACCCGGCCCAATTGACCGGAGGCATGCTCCAGCCTGGGTTCTGGCAGCGGAACCACGACCGATGGGGCATTTTTCTTCTGCATTGTTCAGCCTCCCGAATTTTGCGCTATTGTAAGATCAAACACGTCCGCTGGGCGTTTTTTATTCACCCTCCGGGTACGCAGATACACTTAAGGAAAGACCGGATGCTCAAGGACCCAGCCCTGATCAGCTATGGCGTATCTGCAGCGCTGTACACCATCCTGGCGATACTGATCGCAAGCCGCTACTTCCGTCGGGACATCGACAGGGCGCTGGTTCTTGCCTCTTTCATCACAGCACTCTGGTCCGCCGCCATTGTTGCCCAGGGTCTGTTCAGGGAACCAGGCTTTCTGGTCCGCTACCTGCTGGAACTGCTCAGGGATACCGCCTGGATACTCCTGCTGTTTGCCATTCTTCGAACCACCTTTAAACAGGGCAAGCTGGGCGGCCAACTGAAGAAAATGCTGGGCATTGCCGCCATTATACTGGTGATGGCACTACTGGCCCTGGGAACGATCGAGTATGCCCTGGAAATCGATCTGGTGGACGGCAAGACCCGCCTGATCGGACAGCTCGCCCTGTCACTGCTGGGTCTGTCCCTGGTCGAGCAGATATGGCGTAACGCGCCTGCATTCGGACGCTCCAGCCTCAAATATCTGTGTATCGGTGTTGCCATCGTTTTCGGCTACGACTTTGTGATGTACGCGGACGCTTTGCTGCTTTCCAAGATTGATGGTTCGTTCTGGGATGCCCGGGGGTTCGTCAATGCCGCCCTGGTGCCCATGTTCGCCATTAATGCCATGAACACCCGCAAGCAGCCGGTGGACTTCCAGCTTTCACGCTCGGCAGTCTTCCATGCCGGGACACTGCTGTTTGCAGGCGGCTACCTGCTGTTTCTTGCCGCCGGTGGCTACTATGTCAAGGCAATGGGCGGCGCCTGGGGCGAGGTACTGCAGATTGTGCTGGTTGCCGTATCAATCGCCTTTCTCATTACCCTGCTCATGTCGCGCCGAATCCGAGCCAGGCTGATGGTATTTATTGGCCAGAATTTTTTCGACTACAAATACGATTACCGGGAAGAATGGCTCAGGATGACCCGGGAGCTTGCCGACCTGAGCAACGAGCCGCCGCTGGCAGAGCGCGTCATCAGGATCCTCGCAGGCCTGGTCGAGAGCAATACCGGGGCTATCTGGCTCAGGAATGAGCAGGGCAACTATATGCTAAAAGCAAGCCTGGGCCTTGCCACGCCGAAGTACACGATTATCGATCAGGATTCTGCCCTACCCCGGTATTTTCAGGACCAGGAATGGGTTATAAGCCTCCGCGAATACCGCTCCGATCCCGACTGCTACAACCTTCAGTGCCTGCCTGACGCCATCACCAGCACGCAGGGGGCCTGGCTCATAATCCCCCTGTATCAGGGCAATGACCTTTACGGTATCGCCGTGATCGGCGAACCCTACGCCAAAGTGGAACTGAACTGGGAGAACTTTGACCTGATCAAGGTAGTGGCAAGGCAGGCCTGTAACCTTCTCGCCCAGGCTGACGCCCAGCAAAGACTGTCACGTGCCATGCAGTTCGAGGCGGTAAGCAAAGCCTCGGCATTCATGGCTCATGACCTGAAGACCCTGATCGCCCAGCTTTCGCTAATGGTCAGAAATGCCCCGAAACACAGGAACAATCCGGCCTTCTTCGACGACATGATCAGCACTACGGACCACGCCGTCCGTAAAATGACCAACCTCGTCGAACATATTCGAAAACCTGCAGATGGGCAGGGCCGGTCCGAAACCTGCGTGGATATGACCGACCTGATCAAACGTCAACTGGAAACCTGGAGCAAGCGCCAGCCCATTCCCGTTGTGGAGGGAGATCCAGGCCCCGTCTTTGTTCAGGCCGATACCGAGCAACTGGCCAGTATACTCGGACACCTGATCCAGAATGCCCAGGACGCAACACCCCCCGATGGTGAAATCACGCTCAACCTCAAGTCCGCCAGCGACAACGTGGTCCTCTTCATTCAGGACACCGGAGCCGGGATGACAGAAGAGTTCCTGCGCAACCGGCTGTTCAAGCCTTTTGAGAGCACCAAGGGACTGACCGGGATGGGCATAGGAGCCTATCAGGCCCGGGAATATATTCGCGAATTGGGGGGAGATATCGACGTGTCCAGCACCCCCGACCTTGGCACCTGCTTTTCCGTCCAGATTCCCCTGGCCCGGAAACATGCCAACGCCACCCTTCCAGAATCTGTTTTTGACGCAGACATACCGGCGGAAGGCGTCAATTATCCGTCGAACTCCAATTAACCAGAAACACAACGTTGCAAAACGTCAATAATCAGCTAAAAATCAAGTCAGGAAAGGTGCCCTCACCGAGTTTCCGATGAGGTACAACTGCTTTGGGCGACCTATCATTACATGGACCAAAGGACTGACTGTTACTGTGAAGCAGCTGCTTATCGTTGAGGATGACCCCGGCCTGCAAAGCCAGATGCGATGGTGCTTCACCGAGGATATCGACGTCTCGCTAGCCACCGACCGCAACTCGGCCCTTGCTGCCATCCGCCGTTTTGAGCCCGAAGTGGTCACTCTGGATCTCGGGCTTCCGCCGGATCCGGGTGGGGCCAGTGAAGGTTTTGCCCTTCTTGATGACATTCTGCGCCTGGCGCCGACAACAAAAGTCATTGTCGTGACTGGCCGAGAGGACAAGGAAAACGCCGTCAAAGCCATCGGGATGGGAGCCTGTGACTTCTACCAGAAGCCGCTTGATGCCGATATTCTATCCTTCGTCGTTCACCGGGCCTTCCGGCTTGCCGAGCTGGAACGGGAAAACCGGGAGCTTTCAGCCCATCCGATAGACACTTCGGTCAAAGGCATCGTCGCGGCCTCACCAGAAATGCTGACCATCTGTCGAACCGTTGAGAAAGTGGCGCCAACCGATGTAACCACGCTGATCATGGGCGAAACCGGCACCGGCAAGGAATTGCTGGCCAGGGCACTGCACGATCTCAGCCAGCGTTCCGACAAGCCTTTCGCAGCCATAAACTGTGCAGCTATCCCCGAAAATCTGCTGGAAAGCGAACTCTTCGGGTTTGAGAAAGGTTCGTTCACCGGCGCGACCCAGACAAAACAGGGCAAGATTGAAAGTGCCAACGGAGGCACCCTGTTTCTTGATGAAATCGGAGACATGCCCATGGCCCTTCAGGCCAAGCTTCTCCGTTTCCTGCAAGAGCGGGTTGTTGACCGTGTTGGCTCTGTACGCCCGATCCCCGTCGATGTCCGCGTGGTCTGCGCAACTCACCGCAATGTCCAGGAACTGATTGATCGTGGTGATTTCCGGGAAGACCTGTATTACCGCATCAGCGAAATCGTGCTGGACATTCCGCCCTTGCGTGAACGCCAGGGAGATCCGCTGATCATTGCCCGATCATTGCTCAAATCCCTCGGAACTCAGTTGGACCGACCCAACCTCACCTTTTCGGAAGATGCGGTGCAGGCCATCAATGGCCACCCCTGGCCGGGCAATGTCCGGGAAATGATCAACAAGGTCAAACGCGCGATTATCATGGCGGATGGCAAACGGGTGACCGCGGAAGACCTGCAGCTTGAATCCTGTGAAGCCGCGATCGAAGCCCAGCTTAACCTCCGTCAGGTTCGGGAGAACGCAGAACGCAGGGCCATTACCCAGGCCCTGCATGACACCGGGTTCAACATGTCACAGGCATCGCGGCTGCTCGGTGTAACCAGGCCGACCCTCTACAACCTGACGGACAAATACCGGATTGAGACCACCGCAGTCGTACCCGCAACCTGATCATTGCATTCAGGTGCATTGTCAGATGGAAGGGTGATCAAGGAGCGAAAAACGTGAAAACCGGAAACACCAGCCGTAAGCCATTCATCACCTCCGCACTGCTAATCGGGACACTGTTACTGCCCATACCCGTGCTCACCGGCTGCAGCAACGATAAGAACACATCCGATGAAGCGGCTAGCCACATCACGCGTGCTGACACCTACATTGAGCAGAAACAATACCGGTCTGCCATGCTCGAGCTGCGTAACGCCTTGCAGACCGACCCTGGCAACGCACAGCATGTTGTCAAACTGGCAAACCTCTATTTGACCATTGGCACACCACGCCAGGCTTCGGAGCTTCTTGAACCATGGCTGGAAGAACATACCCAAACCGTTGCACTACCCCTGGCGCAGGCCTATGTTGATCAGCGCAAACATCTCTCTGCCCGGGAAACACTGGATCGCTTCACACCGGAGACCGCCGGCGACCAGCTCTCGGCATCCCTGATAAGGGCCGAGGCTGCCCGGATTGCAGGTAACCGGGGAGAAGCCCTGTCCCTGTTCAGCGGTCTGGTCGACAGCCATCCCTCCAACCCGGACGCCATTGCCGGACTTGTCCAGACCTACGTAGACCTTGGCCGCACAAGAGAAGCTATTGCTGTCGCCGATGACTGGATGGCGCGCAACCGGCCGCTGCCTGAAGTCGGTTACTGGAAAGGCATGGCCCAGTACCGACAGAATGAACTCGAGCTGTCGGCCCAGACCCTGACTGAGGCTGCCAGCAATCTGCCCACCGCTGACGTCTTCCTGCCAGTCAGACGGGATGTTCTGACACTGCTATCCCGAGTGTTGACGGAGCAGGGAAAAACGACCGACGCTCAGGTCTACAACAAGATCCTGGCAGAAAACCAGAACACCGAAGTCCGCGAACAGAGCGAAGCAGCCATCGCCGCCTTACGCGAAGGCAAGGTGGAAGAAGCCAAATCAGTACTCAGGGATATGCTCAAGGTCAACCCGGACAGCCGGGAAGCAGCCCTGATGCTCGGCGCTCTGACCACCGACACCGGGGAAGTCGAGGAAGGCGCCCGCCTGCTTACCGAGAATCTTGACCCCGAAACCACGCCCACACCCTTCCTGCGGGCGGCGGCGATGGCACAGATCGACACCGGTGACCGTGTACAGGCGCTCGAGACCCTTGAGCGGGCCATGGAAGCCCGCCCCAATGACAACGACATTGCCGCCATGCATGGCGTGCTGGCACTTACCCTTGAGGATCAGCAGGAAGCCGGCATCATCAGCCTGAGCAAAGTTCTGGACCGCCAGCCGGACCGGACCCGCCTGCGCCTGGCACTGGCTCAGCACTATATTGGCCAGAACCAGCCGGAACAGGCGCTGGCACAGCTCAGACGCGCATTCGCTTCCCGGCCGGACGACTGGGAAACAACCGCCGCCTACCTTGAACTCCTCCTGGACCACGGTGAACAGAAGGAAGCGGCGGAAACACGTGATGCCCTGATCAACGGTTATGCCGACGCCCCCACCGCACTTTACCTTGCCAGTGTGGTTGACGCCCGCCTGGGCAACCTCGAATCAGCCAGACAAAGGCTCGAAGCTCTGGTCGAAAAGCAACCGGATTTCCAGCGCCCACGGCTGCTGTTGGCCAGGCTCCACGCGCAAGCAGGCAATACAGGCAGTGCCATCGACCAGTTGCTGGAAGCGGCGCGGCTGGCTCCCAACAACATTCAGCCTCTGCAGGAAGCCGGCCGACTCTATGCACAGAACCATTCTCCGCAGGAAGTGTTGCAATGGCTCGATGACATTGCCAGCGATAACGACCAGTTGGCCAGAAACGCTGATCTGCTAAGTACTCTGGTGCACGTAGGCCTGGGGAATTTCAGTGACGCCCATGAGCAACTGGCTCCCTGGATAGACAGTGACGCACCGGACGTGCGTAGAACCCGCCTGGAGCTGCTGGTGACTGAAACCCGGGCCGCTTTGTCCGAAAACCGGTATCCGGATGCCAGGGCGAAGGCAGCAGAGGCCATCAGCCTCGCCCCCGACAATCTGCAACTGGCGCTTCTCCCTGCTGGCATCTCCCAGGCAGGCGAAAACTACGACCAGGCACTCACCGAAATCGATGCGGTGGAGCAGACCTTTGGTGAGACACCCCGGACGATACTGGCAAGAGCCTCGATTCTGGAAAGTCGTGAAGGCGCAACTGCCGCCTATGACTACCTGGCCCGGCAATGGCAACAGCGAAACGACGGAGCCCTGGCCCCCACGCTACTGCAACTGACATCCGGACAAAGTGATCCGAAACGGGAAGCCCTCACACGTGAATGGCTGGACCGGCAACCGGATAGCCCGGCCGCCCATATGGCTCGTGCCGACTGGCTCCTGGGGAATGGCCAGGAAGAGCTGGCCGCTGTTCATTATGAGTCGGTACTGAAATTCAGGCCTGCCAATACCGCTGCCCTGAACAACCTGGCCTGGCTGCTGCGGGAGTCTGACACTGACAGGGCTCTCACCCTGTCGCGTCGCGCCATGGAGAACGCCCCCAACAGTCCGGCAGTTCTGGATACCCATGGCTGGATACTGCATCTGGCTGGCCAGCACTCCGAAGCGGTAAGCGTACTGGAGAATGCCTCCCGCCTGGCACCGGAAAGTCAGGAAATTCTCGGACACCTGGAAACCGCCCGCCGGGCCATGTAAACAAAGCTGACATCTCTCCCCCACTCACCCGATTTATGAACGGCCAGAACTCCCGGGTTCTGGCCGCCTGCTTTCCCGGTTGTCGATATTCTTTACATAGACAGACACCAACCTTATTTAAAACCAAAAGAATCAACAACTTAAAAACTGGCACGGTTATCGCTTAACTATTGGTAAGGAATGGGAACAATCCCGTCCTGATGCCAAACCATTCGTGAGGATGGGACGGAAAGCCAAGGATCTCACGGAAATGAGACGGCCTGGTTGCGCGGAAAAACCTTATAAACAGGAGAATCTCAACATGAAACTGAGATACGCAATTGCAGCGCTGGGTCTGGGCACATTCGCGATGTCCGCCGGCGCCACAACGGTTAGTGGCTCATCCCTGCAGGACGGACTTGACGACCTGACCCAGGGTGGCAGCTTCTATGATGTCAACACAGGCCAGTACTCACCGGATGAAAAGTGGGAAATTACCGCTACTGGAGCCTCAGCCAGTCGTCTCATTTTTGAGATTGCTGATTGGGAAGGTGATGCCAGCTTCGGTATCTACGACGTCAACAACGCCTCCAACAAACTGGAAATATTCGGCGAAGACTGGGACACCTGGTTGGGAACGGTTGGTGGTAGCTGCGGCACTGCAGACACTACCTGCTCGCCGAAAATGAACCTCAGCTTCCTCCAGAATGACTCTGTTGGCGAGTTCAGCGTTCTCAAACAATGGTATCTCGGTGGCATCTGGTACTCCGAATCTGCAACCTTCAGCAGCGACACTTTCGGTTACTATCTGGATTCCGGCGACGGCACCCTCTACTCCGAACGCGACAAGAATGGTGGCGACGACCAGATGGTCACTTATCGGGGCGACGGCGTCACTGAAATGGATATTTTCGGTGGCAATGACTACGACACCTTCTCCGAAAACGAGTTCATTCTCGCCTGGGAAGACATGAAAACCAGCAACCCGAACTACGATGGTGATTTCAGCGACTTCGTAGTGATGGTTGAGAGCGTGGTTCCGGTCCCCGAGCCCGGCACTCTGGCCCTGCTGGGTCTGGGTCTGGCTGGTCTGGGCGCCGCACGCCGCCGTCAGCGGGCATAAGCTCCCAGCCGCCCCGACAGAAAAGCCAGCTTCGGCTGGCTTTTTTCTTGTGTTTTCGGGGCCTTAATAACAATAATGCTATTGGTTCACAATGGCAGCCCGGCAAGAGACCATGTTAAGGACAACACTGGACAGACTCCCGCTTTCCCGGCCCTATCTGGTCGTTACAGTTGTGGCCATCGGACTGTTTTTCCCCGGTTGGTATCGTCTCGCCGTTCAATGGCTTCAGTTCGAACAGGTGCTGGCCCATGGACTGGCCACTTTTATTATCTACCTGGGCCTGCTGGTCATTCACCCGCCACAGCCACCCTCGAATCACATTCAGCCGCGCTCATTCGTTTCATGGGCTGGCGCCCTGTTTCTGATTCTGACAACACTGGCCTGGGCTATACTCGAGCTGGTGCGCATCGACACACTGGCCTACCTTCTGCTTCCTCCCGGCCTTCTGTTTACCAGTTGGGCGTTAATGGGATTCGCCCGCACGCTCGTTTTTCTCCCTTATGTTCTGCTTTTGTCATTGTCGCTGCCCATCTGGGCCGACCTGGTGCCATTGCTGGTGTCGCTGGCCAGCAGCGTGGTGGGCACCTGGGTACACTGGTTCGGGATGACGGCACTGATTGAAGGGAACAGCATCACCCTGCCCTATGGCCGCCTGCTGATTGCCGATGGCTGCTCCGGTATCCGGTATTTTGCGATTTCCATCCTTCTGGGAATGATGATATCCATCCTCAACGACTATCGTTGGAGAGGCTGGCTTGCCACGATCGCGATCGCCGCGACCCTGGGACTCATTGCCAACTGGGTACGAATTACCATACTGGTAGTGATTGCCTACCAGACGGACATGCAAAGCGGCATCATGACCGACCATGAAACCATGGGCTGGGTGGTATTCGCAGCCTTCATGTTACCCGCACTGTATTTCTCTCCGGCACGCCGAAGGAGCGCTAAAGAGGGATCAGAGCATATTTCCATTTCCCCCCTGCGCTCCGGAATTGCAGCCATCGTCATTGCCGTGTTAATCGGCCCACTCGCACTCACAGTGATTCAGACCGGCAGTTCCAATAACAATAAATGGACCCTCGCTCTAGCGGATTTTAAGCCCGCCGCCGCTGACACTTCGCCAATCCCCATGTCCCTTCCCGCCAGCCTGGAACGGACGGCCTGGCAGTCAGACGAACTTTGGGTAGTTATGGCCCAGCACCAGAAAAGCCGGCCGGACGAGAAACTCGTTCCCTACCTGCCACCCATGTTTGACCGGTCCATCTGGCACGTAGAGCGCGAGATTCAGCCGGGACATTTTATCTATCGCAACATTGTCTCCAGAGAGCAGGTCGCCCTGGCCCAGTGGTATCAGGTCGGAAACGTCCAAAGCTGGGATTATCGCAAAGCAAAGCTTCTGCAAATCCCCGCGGCACTGAAGCGTGAATCACGGTTTGCCCTGGTCACGATCCAGGTGCCCTGTGAACGGCTGGACTGCGACAAGGCAGAAAAAGCCCTCGTCACCACCACCGATAAAATCCAGCGTCAGATAGCCGCAGAAAACGGATCATAGCCTACACTTCTGGGATGCAGTCTGTTCAGGGAACAAGGAACCACATCAACCATGGAACGCCGAATCCGGATACTTCACGTCACCTTCAACATGGGATTTGGCGGCACGGAGCAGGTAATCCGCCAGCTCATCGGCAACCTGGCACCCGACTGTTTCGAATGTGAGATCGCCTGTATTGACGGTGGGCCGGGTGAAATCGGCCAACAGCTTGCCCGGGACAGGGGCATCGTAATCCATGCCAAACAACGAAAGCCCGGTTTTGATAAGGCTCTGGTGCGGTGGCTCCACGGAATCATCAGGAAGGGCAAGTTTGATGTTGTTCACGGCCATCAGTATTCGCCGTTTCTTTATGCATGGCTGGCACACTGGATGACCGGCACCCGCATGGTGTTCACCGAACACGGTCGTTTTCACCCTGACCGCCATCGCAAAAAAGCGCGCTTCATCAATCCGTTTATTGCCAGGAGCAGCCATGCCCTGGTGGCCATATCGGAAGCCACCAGAGAGGCTCTTGCTGAGTACGAATACATGCCACCCTCGAAAATTCAGGTTATCTACAACGGTATAGAACCACCATCACGGAATCCCGACAGGGAGAGGCAGATTCGGGCCGAATTGCAGCTTACTCCGGATGATATCGTGCTCGGCACCGTTGCCCGACTAGACCCGGTAAAAAACCAGGCCCTCTTGCTTACAGCCACACGAAGACTTCGGGATGAGGGCTATCCTGTCCGCCTGCTCCTTGTGGGTGACGGCCCGGAACGGGAGAAACTGGAGACACAGGCGCGGGAACTGTCCCTGGAGAAGTCGGTTGTATTCACCGGCTTCCAGGAGAATCCCGCTGACTATCTGGGCTTGATGGACGTTTTTCTCCTGCCCTCCTTTACCGAAGGGACTTCGATGACGCTACTGGAAGCGATGAGCCTGGGCGTTCCTGTTATTGCCAGTCGCGTTGGCGGAACGCCGGAAATCGTCGAGCACGAAAAAACCGGCTTTCTGTTCGACAGCGGGGACGAGGACGGGTTGCTCAAGGCAGTGAAAACTCTGCTCGATGATCCGGAAGCGAAACGTCAGATGACGACATCGGCCTGGAAACGCTTCCAGCAAAGATTCTCAGCCCGTCAGATGGCTGATCAGTATCAATCTCTCTATCTGGTGGGGCGATGATCCATGTGCTGATACTGTTCACGGCCAGTACGGTTGCTATCGTAGCGGTGCGTCACCTGATCAGAACGCGGGTAAAGCCTGTTGATCAATGGTCCCTTGACGTCCAGATACCCGAATCCTTTGGCCAGTACGACAAAGAACTGCTGGCCTCCACCTCAAAAGAACACCTGAGGGAATCGGACTACCAGGCAATCCTTGAATATCTGCTCATGGGGATAGATGCCTACCGTAGCCCGCACCATGCCCGCATTATCTACCCCGGAGTCTCCGGTTCCAGAGGCAGCGTAATCGAAGGCCTGGAGGGCTACGCCAGGACGGCCCCATTGCTGGCAACGTGGGTGGCGTCCGGGCGACCGGAAACAGTGTCCCTGCCCAACGGAAACCCGTTCAATCTGAAAAAGCATCTGCTGCATGGTCTGAAGGCCGGGACCCAGCCAGAATCCCCGGAATACTGGGGAGATATCACAGACCTGGACCAGCGGATCGTCGAAGCTGCAGATATAGGCCTCGTCCTTTGGCTACTGAAGGACCAGCTCCACACGGAGCTCACTGGAAGGCAACTTGATCAGGCTCTTTCATGGATCAGCCAGATCAACGGAAAACAGATCTACGGCGGCAACTGGTTGCTGTTCCGGATAATCGTTAACGCTGTTCTTCGGGATTTCGGCTGGGAAGGTCTGGAGCGCGATATCGCAGATGACTACCGTGAGTTCAAGTCCTTCTATGTTGGGGAGGGCTGGTTTACCGATGGCATGGGTGGCGCCATTGATTACTACAATGTCTGGCAGATGCAGTACATGCTGTTCTGGCTGGACCGGATCGCCCCATCCACGGATCCTGACTTTCTGAATGGCGTGTTCTCAGAGTTTGCCTCAAATTATCAGTACTTTATCGGAACTGAGGGAATTCCCATCTTTGGGCGGAGTTGTTGCTATCGCCTGGCAGCGGCCACCCCGTTAATCATCATGGCCCATCGATCACCTGCGTCCTGGAGCTCCATCGCCCGACGGGCGCTGGAAACTACATGGCTGTATTTTATAAAGCACGGCGCCCTGCGCAGTGGAGGGATCAGCCAAGGCTACCATGGTGACGACGAGGATCTTCTGGAAAACTACAGCGGCAGAGCCAGTCCGTTCTGGTCTCTGCGGTCCCTGGCTCTGGCATTCCTTCTGCCACCAGACCACGAATTCTGGTGCGGGGAACCAGGCTCGTTACCCGTTGAAAAGGCGGATTACCGGATCTCGGTTGGAAGCATCAATGCCACCGTTATCGGCGAAAAAGCCACCGGGGACATCACGGTAGCCTTCAATAGCAGGAACAAAGATAGTCGAAACAGGCCAGGCCCACCGCCATTCAGGCGAATGTCAGTGTTGCGCAGGCAGTTGCAGAGGCTCCTGAAACGGCCGCTAAGAATCGAGAACTACGAGGCAAAGTATCAACAGCCCGAGTACTACTCCGCCAAACCTTTTTTTGAGCAAAGCACGGACTCACCAACACCAGGGAACCGTAGATGCGCACCGTGACCATCATTATACCCACCTATAACAGGCTCCAGGACCTGCTCCTCACCCTGCCCCAGGTGGTGGCAATCATGGACGAAAACTGTGAGCTGATCGTCTTCGACCAGTCGAACAGCTATGCGCCCGAAGAATACCAGCAACAGCTTGACGGTATTCTTGGTAGAGTAAATGCCCGTTACGTGCATTGCCGGATCCCATCACTGCCATTGGCCTGGAATACAGCGGCAAAACTCGCCACCGGGGAGATCGTGCTTTTTCTCGATGATGACATCGATATCCATGACAACCTGATTGATATCCACCGGCAACACTATGAAGAAAAGCCCGACATTGTGGGCGTTGCCGGCGCCTACTATGCCGGCTCAGAAAACCGTCCCTGGATCCCGTCAGAACGCAATGGCAGGGCTGTTACTCTGGCCGGCGTTAACTGCTCTTTCCGACGGCAGGTTTTCCTAGACGCCGGCAGCGTATCCAGTTTTATCAAACCCTTTGCCCCGATCGACTGGGAAATCGCCGAACATGTCTCCGACCATTTCGGAAGGCTGGCGGTTGGCGCAGACGCAAGGGTCTTCCACCGGGCCCCTGCCGAAGGTGGTTGTGAAAACCAGGCAGCCAGGGGCATTGACTGGTACTACGGCTCTTACCACAACCATATCCTGTGGGCGCTGCATCGCCGGTATCCGCAGAAACTGATCCATTTTCCACGACACTTCTACGTCTTAATGAAGTACTGCCTGCCGGGGAGGCAACTGCTGTTGACGAAAGCTTATTGGACCGGCGCCGTCATCCGGGCACTGAAAGATGCCGGTAGAACCTACCGGCAGGATGGGAAAAAGCGGCGCCATGACACTATTACGGACAGCGATGCATATCGCATTGTTGCGCAATACCAGCATCAATCGTCGTGACCGGGGAGAGGCCTGACATGCATTATCCAGAAGGAATGGCTATGCCGTTCTCCGGTGCCGGGCTTGGCGGCCTATGATCCGTGTTCTCAAGAGTTCCTCGCTACTGGTATTGCAACGCCTGGCGCAACGACTTATCGGCATTGTCAGCACGATCATTCTGGCACGCCTTCTCACCCCCGAGGATTTCGGTATCGTCGCCAAAGCCATGCTGGTGCTCTGGTTCGCACAGACCCTCTGTGACGCCAGCACCGAGGCTTACATTCTCCAGCAGAAACGAATCAGGCGGGCTGACCTCAATTCATCCTGGACGCTGGACCTGATTCTGAAATCCGGGGCGTTTCTCTTCATGTGTCTGGCAGCCCCTCTGATCGCAAATTTCCAGAACCAACCGGAGCTGACGCTGATCATCGCTGTGACCGGCAGCACCATTGTCCTTGAGGCACTCAAAAACCCGGTGTTCATGATCTTCAAGCGGCGACAACGATACGAAGTAGTGGTCAAACTCTTTGTTGCAGCCAAGGTGGCTGCGCTGTTCATCTCGATACCGATCGCCTACATCTATGAAAGCTACTGGAGCATCATTCTCGCGCAGGTCTTCGCCGAACTCTTCCTGACGGTCATGTCCTACCGAGTTTCCGGTTACCGACCAAGCCTGTGTTTCCGGAAAATCCCGGAGCAGTGGCATTTTTCAAAGTGGTTGATCCCCCGGTCCATGCTCGGATATTTCCGCAATCATCTGGACACCTTGCTGGTCAGCGCGCATTACGGGCAGTCCGAACTGGGCGCATACAACAACATGAAATATTTTGCCTCCATCCCCATGTTGCAGTTTCTGTCGCCATTGATGGAACCTCTGCACGTGGAACTGGGCAAGGTAGGAGACGACGTTCGCGAGTTCCGTTACCAGTCGGATCTCACCTTCCGCCTGATTGCGATTCTCGCGGCCACTGTGGTCGGTTTTCTCTATGTGACAGCCGAGCCCATCGTCCAGCTTGTACTGGGCGACCAATGGACACCGTTCAGCACACTCTTCAGTTACTTTGCCCTGCTGACCATTCCTTTTGTTTTTATCAACCAGTCCTTCCGGATACTGATGGTGGCCAACCGGACAAACTATATTTTCATCTACGAACTGATCAGCACCACAATCATTGGCCTGGTCCTGATTCTGGCCGCCGACCTTTCCATTGAAAACTTCATTCTCATCAAGGTGTTGATGGAGATCGTTCTATCCATTGCACTGTATGTCTATGCCTACCGCAGGACCATGGCAGCTACCCCTCTGGGTAATACCCTGTATTTCTCCGGTCTGTGCGTTCTCGGTGTAACCATCACCGGGTGGACGGCCGATCATCTGATCACCAGCAGCGGCACCCTTCCAAGCATCATCCTGAATGGCCTGTACGCCGGCCTTTTTCTCATTGTGGCTTGTGGTGGTTCCTATCTGTTTGTTTTCGGCAGTCGGGAGCGCAAGCTGTTCGGCAAAATCAGTCGGTCGCTGCTACGAAAATAGTCTGGGGTCAACTGCTGACCCTGACCGTCTTTGCCGGCACAATCCTGTCGCGGAGGCTGAGGAAGGGCAATTCCACTGTACGGTAGAGCACCTCAGCGATCATCAGGGACAGTCCGAAAACCAGGCCATAATAGATAAGAAACGGTACAGGCAGGTCCAGCCGGTTAATCAGGGCAATGGCTTCCGGATGCAGCAGGTACAAAGCGTAGGATCTTGTCGCAATATAGTGGGCACCGGGAATATGCCAGTACGCCTTACCGGAGGTTGTGACGGCAAACACGAGCCAACCCGAGAACACCAGCGCCCTCTCAATGATATCGGGATCCGATATCAACGGCAGCGGGACATAACGCTGGAAAAAATAGAGCGCAAACATAACGGTTGAAAGGCCAAACAGGGCCGCCGAGTGTTTTTCGAGAAACCGCCATACATCCACATGCTGATTTTTCAGGTAAGCGAGCAGTACTCCTGCGATACAACCATCAATACGAATATGGGTCTGGTATTCGTTGTCATACCAGCCCAATAAACGAAAAATCCCCGGGGTGGCCAGAAATGCCAGCAAAATTGCCAGTCTGACAGAGGGTCTGAAACGCCAGATCAGGAAGACAACCGGAGCGACAAGCAGATAAAACTGCTCCTCGACCGCCAGGGACCAGCTAACGTGGAAGATTTCAAAGGGCTGGTTGTAGTTCTGGACAAAAACAAGGTAATCAAGCGGCAGATGCCAGTTTTCCTTCGTTATCAGTTGCTGAAAACTGACAAACCCCAGCACAGCATAGTAGGCAGGCAGTGTTCGGATCCAACGTCGGTACCAGAACCGTCGGATATCAATCGAGTTGGTATTGGCCACCTCCCTGAACAGTTGACCGCCAAGCAACCAACCGGACAAAACAAAAAACAAATCGACACCGATCCCTCCGAGTTGAAGTGGTGCCAATGAGGCCGGAGCGCCGAAACCCAGGATGATGTGCGCTGTCATGACCAGAATGATGGCCAGGCTGCGCAAAACATCTAAAGAGGTTAAACGTCCACTCATCTGTTCTTTGCGTCCCTTAGGCACGGCAAGTCGGTTGTAGCCGGCAGCCCCCTGTACCCAAAGGCCATTGTTTTATTGAGTCTGGATTAAAGACGGAGGTTTGGGCCGGCTTCCCAACCCCAGGGAATACGCCAGAATAACGGGTGCACTTTCATAGCGGCTCTGAATCTGATCAGCGCGATTAAGCATCAGGTAAAGCCGGTTGGACTCCGAGCTGAAGCTGGCTCCAACGATAGTCTTTGGAACCGACGACTGCTCCTGGAACGGAAGCTTTATTTCACCGTATTCGTAGGGTCTGACCTCGTATGGGCGCCTTTCGCCCCGGGCTACGGCAGCCATCTCGTTGATATCAAAGAACCAGTAGTAATTATAGACATCGGCTGCCTCATACGGACAAGGGCCACCACAGAGGTGGCCGTTGTCCTGGGTGATCTTATAGCCGATGCCGGAATTATGGCCTCCGGAGGTCCCGAATACGGCGTACGTATCTGTTTCAGGGACAACAAACCCGATATAGGCGGCGGAAACCTCTGTCCAGAGATCGTTCTGACCGGATTTATTGTAAAGATCCTCAGCAATAGGATTATCAATGGAATAGTCAATCAGTGGGAAAGCCGGAATCGTATCTCCCGGCTGACTATCCAGAACCCGCTTCAAGCTGACACCGAAGGCGCTGGGGCCCATTGAGCTTCTCGAATTAATGGCGTAGTTGCTGGCATACCCAAAAATCATGTCGCCTTCAAACAGGTCCCGATAGGTTGGCGGCAGGTCTGTCATCCATCCAGCGGCGTGGGCTCTTGCCTCAAGCTTCAGGAAGCCAGTTACAGGGCTTTTCGACAATGCCGACGCATCTTCAATAACAAATGTGGTGTCGGTGTTATTGCCTTCACCATCGTAATACTGGATACCATTAACAATGAGCTTCTGATCGCTGTACCGAAGTCCGGTTATACGATTAATGTTATCGGGATTCCCCGTGGGCATCCTGTCCAGAAAGGTCACAAAAGGCTGCCGATTCTGCGCGATGGGGAGATCCGCAAGCTGACGGCTACCCGACAGCTTCGGCAAAGTGAACTCGGCGATTGCCTGGTGCTGCGAATGCCCTACCACGTAAATCGAATTTCGGGCCTCGGAAACGGTAAAGGTGCCCTCCGTGTAGGCAATGCGACTGTCGCCATAGGTTCCCAGAGAAATCCGTGTCGCGCCCTCGTAGGACAGGTCACTGATCGAAAAAAGCCCCTCAGCAACCGAGGTCAATGGAGCCCCCCAAACCAGCAGCAGGCCAATAAAGATGCTCTTTTTCATGGTGACTCTCCCATGTCCAGATAGCAGAAAAAGTATAGTCAATGCCTCGTGTAATGCCTGTGTTTTCAGTCGGGACCGACACTCTTGTGTATATTTTTATCGAATGACAGCACCTGAGTTATACAGTCTCAGAAGGAACGCCCTTTTTAGTTCTCCTGTTTGGAATCAACCCATCGCTCCCAAGCCACGAGATTGATCATCAGCATGAGATAGAACGGCTCAAAAATGACGAGGTCTAGAAATATCGAGCATACGAAAAAAGTCAGCACGGAAATCGAGGATGACAAAAGCACATAGCTTGAAAAATCCAGTGCCTCATACGCGGTGGCTCGCATTCTGCGAAACCGCCGGAAGACGGTGAAGATCAGTGCCAGGAAAAGTCCGCCGGTGATAACACCGGAATTAACCGAGAAATTCAGAAACGTATTATGGGCAACGTGTGGAGTTTCCCCCGGAAAGTGCGCCTGCGACGCTGCCTCGAATTTCTGCACCCCTGCTCCGAACACCGGATATTCCGGAATCAGTTTCAGACCCACGGTCCAGGACACAATGCGCGGGTTAATCGGTTGTTCCGGTTCAATGCTGGCGTGCTCAACCGTATCTGTTGCCCGGTTAAGCACCAGAGCCCCCTGATAGGAAATGAACAGCGCAAAGGATATGCCGAGGACCAGATTGACCTTCCTGGACCTCACGATGTACGAAATCAGCACAATCATGACGACGGAGGCAAGCAGTGCCGCTCTGGAACTGAACAGGATCAGGGAGTGCCAAGCAAAAATCACCACCAGGGCAAAAATGGCCTTCATCATCCAGCTTTTGATTCTGGGGAAGATCAGAATCAGGAAAGGCAATGTCATCAGCACCAGAACAGACAGGGCATTTCCGTCAGCATAGGGGCTCAACCTTGGGCCGTTCAGACGGTTATTGGAGAACAGGTGCCACTGCTGGGTGAAGTAGGCGGAGTTGGACCAGTAGATGTAGTAGAGGCCAACCAGGACGAAGACGTAGCAGACATACTTCAGCGGCTTTTCAGCCCTGAAGAACGGAAGCAGAACAAAGTACATGATGAAGATTGAATTCATGGTATCGAGTACCACGCGCGGTGAAACTGACACCGCCGCATCCGGGAAGGATGACAGGAGATGGGAAAGGTGCATCCAGATCCAGATACCGATCAACATGTAGTTCTGGGGGCTTTTGTAGATGTCCAGACTGACCTTGCCCTGCAGCCTGGCGAATACCAGACCGAGAATGGCTAGCCCCGCAGTAATCTTGTAGATAGGAATACCATCAAAAATCCATGGCCACAGGTACTGGGGCTGAAGCAAGCTGTTGAATACATAGGCCAGCCCCGATAGCCAGGGGGCAAAAAACAGAGACAGACCTGTGAGTACGATCAGCAGGAGCAGTAAAAGCCGGCCCATGTCAGTTCCCCTTTCCCGGAAGGGCCTGATCGGCCATACAACCGTAAAGCGCCCCGATCTTTTCCCGAAAAACATCAAGGGCGAAATTCTGCTCAACCCGCTTCCGGGCAGCCATCCCCAGATGCTCCGTCAGAGCGGTATCTCCGAGCAATTGCGCGATGCCACGAGCGAGCTCGGAAGGCATTCGGGGCGAAACGAGAACCCCCGACTCGCCGTCGACAATCGCCTCAGGTATGCCGTTAACATCCGTGGATACAATCGCTTTTCCACAGGCCATGGCTTCGAGGATGGATATCGGGAAAGCTTCTTCATGGGAGGCGCAGACCACCAGATCAAGCTCGTTCAGGTAGTTCCGGACGTTATCGACCTGGCCGTGAAACACAACAACATCCTCAAGCCCCAGGTTGCTCACCAGTTCCCTCAGGGCAGGCTCCCGCGATTCACCAAAAAGATCGCCACCCAGAACATGAAGCCGGATGTCCGGGTGATCCGGTCTAAGTAGGCTGATCGCCTCGATCAGATCCTGGTGGCCTTTGCGTTCCTGGAGGTTGGCAATGATGCCAATGTTGAAAGTGGCGTCTGATAGCAAGCGGCTGGCAGCTTCAAAGGGCACAAAGCGTTGGGTATCCACACCGTTATGGATAATGTGGTGCTCGGCCCGGGGCAGTATGGCCCGTGTCCGGGGACGGACATGGTCGTGGAGGTCTTTGCTGCAATAGACAAAGTGGCAGGTCACCGGCTGGGTACGGAAAATCCAGGCCAGCGCACTCTCCTGCACCGGAAAATGAACGTGACACACCAACGGAATCCGGTAACGGTTGGCCGCACGGATCAACGTGCGGGTCACAAACAGGTCCCCGGTGTGGATCAGGTCGATCTGCTGCTCTGCCAGAAAGCGGAGCCATTGCCGATGACCGGCAAAACTCGCCAGAGGGTGTCGCAGGTCGGGCTGCCGGATGTCCAGTACGTGGGTACTGGCCCCCAGTGCCCGGGCCTGTTCCGGGAAGGTTCCGTCCTCCGGCGTAACCAGCAGGGGCTGGTCAGTTGCAGGATCCAGCCCGGCAATGATATCGAGGGTGACCCGTTCGGCACCACCGATCTTGCCAACATTATGAACATACAGCACTCTCATGAAGGCGCTCCGGATGGCGATGCCAGCTTTTTGCCAAGCCGCCGGACAATCCTGGCGCGCAAAGGCGCGAGTTTCCCGAGCGAACGCAGGCTCAGCCCTTTTTCCAGAATCGTCCGATTGATCGGCTCCATCGTTTCGGGCCAGTCCACAAACGGCAGGGCATCCAGGTAAGGTTCCTGCAACTGCCCTGCCTTGTAGCGGCAGATCCGGTTGATATAGAGCCTTATATGGTCCGGTTTCCACGGTTTCAGGCTTTCAAACCGGTAGCCTACACCGGCCACAAACGTCACTCGTCCCCGATAATCGTCTTTGGCGTATTCCAGATTATCGTTCACCAGCTTGGTGATCTGGGCATCGATCCAGCTCAGCCCCACCGGCAGCCGGATCCCCTGCCCTTTCAGGCGCTGCAGGAACTCATGGGTCAGGCCATAGAGGTTACCGAAGAGGCATGAGTATTGGGTTGCCAGCTCCAGATATTGCGGCGCATTCCTACCGGAGCACGGCAGGCCCGTTACCGCATTCATGCCCGGGGACTGTGTCAACTGGCCATAAAGCTGTGGAAACGCCCGGTCGGAAAAAGTCACATCACTGTCCACGAAGAAGTGGACATCGGCTTCCGGCAAGTGATCATACACATAGGTATTCCACGCGTTGCACTTGTCGCCGAGAGCCAGTTCGATCACCTGGTGGGGCACTTCCCAGGCCTGCATCGCCTGCCGGGCTACATCGGCGGTTTTGTCGGTACAGCCGTTCGCCACAACGGTCACCTTAACCAAAGCGTCGTCGGTTGCAGCCCGGATGCTGGCCAGGGTTTGGCCGAGGTTGGCTTCCTCGTTAAAGGCAAAGGTGACGACGGAATAACCTGCCATTAGCTGACACCCCCGAGTTCACGAAACAGCTCCTGCGCCTTGCGCGTGTGCGATGACCAGGTGAAGTTATCGAGAACGTGCAAACGGCAGGCATCGGGCTGAAATGCGCCCCGTTCCATGTCCCGCTGCATTGTGCTCACGGCCCGGGCGATGGTGAGAGGATCGGTGCAGTCGGCAATCAGCCCGGTCTGCCCCTGTACCATGGTTTCGGAGGTGCCTCCGGAATCCCCGGCAATCACAGGTTTGCCGCAAGCCTGGGCTTCCACCAGAACCATGCCAAACCCCTCGATATCATTGCCGTCGGTTCGGTTCGGCAAAATGAACAGATCGCATTGCTGGTAACATTTCACCAGGTCGCTGTCGTCTATATCCTGAAGGAACTGGACATGCTCCTGCAGACTCAGGCGCTCGACCGTGGCCTGAAGTTCAGGGTAAGTGTCGCCCTGGCCCACAATGGCGTAGAGGAAATCCGGCACCTCCCGGATCAGCTCCGGGATCGCCTCGATCATTCGGTCGTGGCCTTTGCGTCGCTGAAGACGCCCCACCGTCAGACAGACAAAGCGCCCCTGCCATCCCGAGCGTTGCCGGAATCCGGTATCAGCCGCGACCGGGATAAAGGTCTGCTCATCCACTCCCGGATTGAGCACCCTTATTCTCTCCCGGGGCACCTGCCAGTAATCCGTCAGCAAAGACTGGGTATTGAGGCTGTTACAGACCAGACGCTCGGCACCGCCCAGCACTCTCCGGACAATCCAGGTCAGTTCACGGCTGGTACGGGCAACCTCAATATCCTCGCCATGGACATAACACACCAGCGGTTTGCCAAGCAGCCGGGCCAGAATAAGCCCGATAAAGCCCTCCGGGATGGCCCTGCCGCAATGGATCTGGGCGAGATCCTTTGGCCGAAGCCTGAAAACACGCCAGAGCGTACGCAGATAAAACAAAAGACCGGCCAGATTCAGCAGGCCCCAGTGCCGGGAGGACAGGTTGATGCGTCGGATAACCTGAGGAAACCCCGCATCCAGCTCATTATCCCGCCCGGTATCGTTGATACCGGTAATGATCGTCACCGACTGCTCCGGCAACCGCCGGTACAGTTCGTGAAACCAGCGACCGCTGCCGCCGTGCCTGGGCGGGAAAATCTCACTGATAAGGAGAATCGACATATCCGACGTCTGTTCCTGTCACGTATCCATCAGGGCAACGCGTTCATCCGCCATCGCTGGCGCTTCTGCCGTTGCTGTATTGAAAGTGTTCTGCCACCACAACTCGTACATCAGCAGGCTCCAGAGCAGTGACGAGTGATCAAAGCCACCGCTCTGATGCTGGTTCCAGATCGTCCGGATGCTTTCCGGCCGAAACAGTTCACCAAGCCCTTCGCCCCTCTCCAGCATGACGCCCTCCGCCAGGGATTTGAGCGGCCCACGGAACCAGCCGGCCAAGGGTGTGGAGAACCCCATTTTTGGCCGATTCAGGATCTCCCGGGGCAACAGCGGTTCCAGGGCCTGGCGCAGAACCACTTTCTTTTCACCGCCGTTGAATTTCAGGCTGGACGGCAACTGGTTGGCAAACTCGATAATGCGGTAGTCCAGCAACGGGGAACGCAGTTCCAGAGAGTTGGCCATACTCATGCGGTCGGCCTTGAACAGAATGTCCCCGGGCAGGAAGGTGGTCATGTCGGTGTAGAGAATCCGTGACAGATGATCCGGCCCGTCACAACGGTGATAGGCCGCTTCGGTCAGCTCCGACGGGTGGTAATCCCCCAACTGCCGGCGAAAGTCATCGGTTATCAGAGCCTGCCAGAGGTGTTCATCCAGAAAACTGTTGGTGACATAAAACGCCTTGGCCGGGTCAAGACTCAGACTCTGCATCAGTGACCCCGCCCGCCTCAGCCAACGTGAAGGCACTTTCCTCAGCATCGGGGCCAACTCTCCCATGACACGCCGTGCAGCCGACGGAAACCGCCGCCTGAGTCTCTGCTCCTGCCAATCCTTCACGTATTTCTGGTAGCCGGCAAACACTTCATCGCCGCCGTCACCGGTCAGGGCGACGGTGACATCCTGTCGGGCCAACTCGGAAACCAGGAAGGTCGGCACCAGGCTTGGATCGGCGAAGGGTTCATCGAGAAAACGGCAGATATCAAGCAGACGGTCCTCGACGCCATCACGGACCGTATGCACTCTGTGATCCGTCTGATATTGCCGGGCCACGGCATCGGCGTACTGGCTTTCGTCGAATGCCTCGTCGGAAAAACCGATGGAACAGGTAGTGACGGTCTTCCCGTTACGGGCCATCAGCGCCACAATCCCACTGGAGTCTACCCCGCCACTCAGAAAAGCCCCCAACGGCACGTCGCTGACCATGCGTTGATCGGTGGCCTCCTGAAGCAGATCGAGCAAACGGTCGCGCGCCTGCTCTGCACCAATACTGGCCGGCTCCCCCATGTCGGGCGTCCAGTACCGCCGGGTATGAATCTGTCCTTCGGGTGTCCGACGCAGATGGCTGCCGGGCTCCAGCTTGTGGATACCCTCGAAGATGGTTTTAGGCTCCGGGATATACTGGTAGGCAAAGAAATCATGAACGGCATCGGCGCGTATCCGTCTGGGCATATCCGGGTATTCCAGCAGGGCCTTCAGCTCTGATGCGAACACCAGTTCTCCATCCTTCTCGGCGTAGTACAGCGGTTTTTTACCGATGCGATCACGCACCAGGTCCAGCGTACCCGACTGGTTATCCCAGAAGGCCAGAGCAAACATGCCATTGAGCCTGTCGATTGCCGTCGGACCTTCACGGGCCATCAGATGCAGTACGACTTCGGTGTCGGTGCCGGTGCGAAAGCGGACTCCGGCCTCAACCAGTTCCTGACGCAGGCCCTGGTAGTTATAGATTTCGCCATTGAAAACCAGGGCGTAGCGACCATCCTCCGAGATAAACGGCTGATTGCCGGCCGGCCCCGGGTCAATGATACTCAGCCTGGCGTGACCAAAAACCGCGCCGCGGAGCAACTCCGCCCCCTGGGCATCCGGGCCGCGATGGCGGATCGCCTCGACCATGGCCTGAGCCGTCGCGAGCTGGCTATCACCGGCCTGTGAAGTCGTAAATCCTGCTATTCCGCACATGTCCGTTGCACCTATAGGGAAATGTGTTTGCGCAATACCGGCCCGATGGCATTCGCCATGCCCAGAGGCATCCGTCGCCAGGCCCCGGCCACCAACTCTCTCACCCTGCCGGAGCCTGCCTGACCGGAGGCTTCCGGAGCAGCCAGCAGGTCCGTCCATTCGAGCCTGTACGGCTGAGCGCCCCACTGGCGTTTGAACCGAAACGTGCCCTCGCCCCAGGTCGACCGGCCAAAATCAAAGACCCTGACTCCGTCATTGGCACAGGCTTCCAGGAATGCCCAGTACAACAGCATGTTGGGCGCCAGCCGGTTGTATTCCGATAACGAGGACGCCCAGGGAATGGCCGCCCGTGGGCCGTTGCGCAGGACAATCCCACCCGCCACAGGCTGCTCATTCAGATAGGTAACGGCCACCAGGGCCTTGGCGCCAAAAGCCCGCCCCACCGCCTGAAAGAAGGCACGGCTATGAACGGGTGATCCCAGGGCGTGCATGTTGCAGCAGAACACCTGATAGAAGTCATTGATCAGCACCTCGTTATTACCAAGCATTACTCGGCAGCCGTTTTTTTCAGCCTTCCGGATCTGGCTGCGAAGCTTTGGACGAAACGCCGCCATCTGACGCTCTCCCCCCTCCTCCAGGGCCAGCAACATGCTGACTTTCTGTCCATGCAATGCTGCCGTTTGGGAGTCGTCGGCAACCCTCGCCACAGGATCACGTGACCGGATTTCCAGAGATCGGCACCCCAGTGCCCTCGACATTGCCAGCGCCTGTTCTTCAAGCAGCCAGAAATACCGTGAATCACCAATCGGACCTCCCAGGTCACAGAAAGGCAGGCTGATCAGAGCGCCCGGCAACAGAGGCCTGGCCATATGCACCAGCGGCAGCAGCGCGCACAGGGCGCCACGGTCCTCTACCGCCAACGCCAGGACGTCGTGCCCATAGCTCTCACTGACGGCTTCGAGCCAGTCGTAGCGATGATAGGGAGTGGAATGATCGAGGCTCTCGACGCATCGGTTCCACTCCGCCTTCCGCTCCGGTGGTATAATGACAACCTCAGTCATGCTCCTTCAGCACTCCTTCATCTCTGAGTTGCCAGGCGGCTTCGGAAATCGTGACCGGCTTTAGATCACATTCGGACCGCAGAAACGCCACCACCTGGTCAATCCGCTCCATCAGCCTGTGCTTGTCCGTGTCTGAGCGAACGTAACGGGTGGATCCAGGCAGCAGGCTGGAACTGTGCAGATACATATGGATGACCGGACACCCCTGATCCAGCACCTGCTGGCACAGGGCGATCATATCCCGGGCAGATGACAATTCCGGACTGAGATAGATTTTCCGGTGCAGACCCAGCTTCCACAGGATGCCGATCACATGAAAGTGGGCCCAGGCAGGGCGTTCCAGACGCTTGTGCAGTCGCTGGGCCTGGTCAAAGGGGCGATGATTGAAACCGGCCGTTACCGGCAACTCGATCAATTCCGGTTCCGTCTTCAGGTACGACATGGCCATGGGCCAGCTGTCGTACCGGGTACAACTGAACCAGTCATTCTCATAGAAAGGATAGATGCTTGAATCGACACTGTATCCCTGGTCTGCCAGCACCTTGAGGATCGCGTCGTTGATCCCCCAGCGACCGGACCTGAAAGCCGTTGGCTGCTGGCCGGTCAGATCCCTCAACCGGGCCGTCAATGATTCCAGTTGTGCTGAGACCACCTCAATCGGCAGGTTGACGATGTGGGAGTCCGCTTCAGCATTGACCGGGACCACCGGTGGCGTCACCCAGGGGTGAAGATGGGCGCCAAACTCCACATCCTGATAGCGGTTATACAGGTTCTCGAGAATCTGCCGGGACTCGTCATTCTCCAGAACGGCATAGTCCAGAAAATAACTGCCCCTGAGGCCCTGTTCATTAATCCGATCGTGAAACTCGGGCAAGTGGCCCACATTGTCCACTGAGATCACCTTGTTGGGGAATGGACCGTCCCAGTCCCATTCCTCCTCGGTATCCACACTCAGCACAAAACGGACATTACGCATGGCTGGCCACCTGCCGGGACATCAGATCGTGGTACAGGCTGGCGTAACTGGCGGCCATCGCGGATGCGGAAAACCGCTGGTATACCCAGTTGCGGCCTGCCCCGGCCAATTCGCTCCGCTTGGCCGGGGCTGCCGCCAATTCAGACCAGGCCCGGGACAGTGCCAGGGTATCGCCATTGCTGACCAGTACGCCGGTACGCCCGTTATCCACCAACTGATCCACCCCCGGGATGTCAAAAGCGGTCACACAGACATCGGCCGCCATGGCTTCCATCAGGCAACGGGGAATACCTTCCAGTGAGGACGTCAGGGCAAAGACATCGAAGGTCGGAAGGAAGCCAAGGCGGTCGTCCCGGAATCCCAGGAACTCAACCGCGCCGCTGATGCCGAGTTCGCTGGAGCGATGTTCCAGGCCCGACCGTTCTTCACCATCACCAATCAGCACCAGGCGGGAACGGGGATGGCGGCCATAAAAATGAGCAAAAGCTTCCAGGGTTGCTGTCAGGTTCTTGCGACTGATCAGTTGGCCAATGTAGCCAATGGTAAAGAGGCTATCCCGGCGTGGCTCGGGCTTCACCAGGGCACGCTCCACTTCTCCCAGATCGACCCCGTTGTCAATCTGGCGTATCCGGCGGGCGTCAACCTGATACCGTTGGATCAGTTCGCGGGCAATATCACCGGAGAGCGGGCAGACTCGATCAAACCAGTGAAAACTCTTGCCACCCAGCCACATGTAGGTTTTCAGACGCCAGTCATTGGCATTTTCAAAACCATGGGGCGTACATACGGAAACCACGCCGGCAAGGCGGGCAGCGGCCACGCCGAGAATGTCCGACTTGTATCCATGGCTATGAAGAACATCAATCCGGTGTTCTTTCAACAGAGTCACTAGCCGTGCAATTACTCTCAGGTCGAATTTCGACCCCATCGGAACCCGATGATGATAACGGGCCGCCAGGCTGGTCCTCTCCAGCACCTCATCCGAGGCACCCGGCTCGTCAGTGATCGCCAGATGATACTCAATGTTCGGGTCGTCATTGGCACCCACCAGCGCGTTGACCCAGCGCTCGGCACCGTAATATCCAGTAGGACAGATAAGATGAAGAACTTTGACACTCATTCCGTGAGCTTCCTTCTGAACAGATGCCTTGCACCCTTCAGGGTGCCAATGGAACGGGCTGTGAAATAAACCAGATAGAACAACAACAGAAAGTATAGCGGCTGCTGGTTCCGTGGATGGCGGTAGAGTCTCAGAGCATAGAGAACCGGAGGCATCACCAGCATGATGGCACCGGTCATCAGCCACACCGGTGCCAGTAGTCCCAGGACCAGGAAGAGGTAGGCACACAGCATCCAGAACGGCAGCAGGATACTGGGCCATTCCCGCAGCGGGATGGGCCGGCCAGCCATCGACATCAGGTTGCTTTCAGACCGCCAGATCTCTTTATGGAAGGTCTGGGCCAGCGACCGGTCCTCGCCCAGGTGCACATAGCCGCAGGCAGAGGTGTAAAAGAGTTCGCCAACGCCGGATAACTGGTCTGTGTAGTAATAGTCCTCACAGGTCTGCAGATACTCCGGGAAGCCCCCGACCCGTTCATTGGCCCATCGGTACACAAGCAGGTTGCGGCCCGGAAGGAACTGGACCGACTGATCCAGCGCCAGGTTACTCAGGGCGGTCCGCAGTTGCTCCACTTTTCCGGCGTGCCCCGATGGCTTCTGCATGGCACTCACCAGAACCCGGTCCGGATTCAATGACAGCAGCGGGACACAGGTTTCCAGCCAGTCCGGGTCCAGCTCAATGTCGGCGTCCAGGTAGGCAATCAGTGCGGCCGAGCCAGCCGCCGTTCCCAGGTTTCGCTGTTCCGAAATGGACGATGCGCCCGGGGCATGGATTACCCGCAGTAGTGGGTCAGCCGGCAAGGTCAGATCGCCGGTATTGCGGGTCACCACCGTGATGCTCGCAATCCGTTCCGGAACCGTTTGCCCGAGGATAGAATCCACCGTTTCCCGCAGCATCTCCGGCCGCCCCATGTGGGGGATAACAAAGTCCACTCGATCCATGGTCATTGCCCCCGCCCGGTTAGCCGGCTTTTCATCCAGCGCACTTCCTGAGTCAGGGAAAAGCCGGGCAAAGCCCGCCCGAGGTCTCTCAGGAAAAGACCTGCGGTACCCGGCCGCCGGAGAGTTCCCGGCTCCAGGTCAGTGAGCGGATAAGGGGATATATGGTTCTCAAGCACCCATTCCCGTACCCCGAGGTTCTGGGCCACAATGGCTCGAATCCGGGTGGTATGCCGCTCTGGCGAGCGGGTCAGGACGGACACACAGTACTGCCAGAAGGCTTCCGCCCGCTCCAGAAACTCCTCGGCCCTGTCCGGCGCAAAATAGGCGGCATAGTAAAGAACGTTTGCCTTTCGGATATCCTGAGCAGCCCAGGTGTCGGTCGGAAATTCCAGTGCTTCCGGATGATCCAGATACGGCTGTTCGTTTTTCAGGACCCAGTCGGCGTAATGGTTATAGCAGTGCCGGGCATAGGCATACCGTGCATCGTCCTGCTGCAGCTGTTCCTTGAGCACCAGATAACGGGCGAGCGCCTGCAGAAAAACGATATAGAACCAGTGATTCTCCGCGTCGGCCAGTTGCCGGGCGCCGGGGTCATCCTGTGGAGACACCGTCTGCTGGACCACCGCGTGCATTTCCCCGGTCAGGCTGGCATCTCCGGACACCAGGCAGGCATCAATCAGGGCATTCAGATAATTGCCCGTCCCCCGGTCCAGGGGATACTTGAATCCCTTCTCGATAAAGCCGATGTTGGTCAGTTGGCCGTTCTTGAGGTCCACGCTCGCCAATCGGTGCAGTCGGGCGAGGACACCGGGCGCACCGTTGTAGAAACAGCGTATCCAGTCCAGCAGGCCCAGTACGGTCTGGCGGTAGACAGGCTCGCCCGTCAACAGATAGCGCAGGGCCAGGCCACTGGTGTAACAGTGCTGTCCACCCGGGCCGCCGCCGCCCTGGTGTCCCTCATAAGCGTAAATGTGGTGTCTCGAATAGGTCCGGTGAGTGGCGGTCAGCGCCGGCAGGTAATGGTCGGTATGCCAGAACAGACCGTTGTTGTATTCGGCCTTGTCCCGGTCCGTCCGGTAAATATCGATATCAACCACGTGCCTGGCCAGGTCAGTCGCCAGTTCACTCCAGCGCGGATCGCCGGTGGCAAGATGGCGATGGGAGAACCCCCAGATCGGGTCGTACTGATTGTTGTAGTGGGACACGAAAATGCCGTCGCCGGGCTGGTTCAGCGCCTCATGGTCCGCATAGAGCTCGCCGAAATGACGCCAGCCGTATTCATCACAGGCTTCGCGCTTATCGAAAAAGGAATCCGGGCCATCCACTCCACTGCCCAGCAGGCGGGACAGTTCGTTATCCACAGACACCTGGTAACCGGGCAATACCCGGGTGCCATCAACCCAGCCTGGCTCATGAACAAAACAGGCCTCGGGTTGCGCGGGCCCGAGGTCACAACACCAGGTTTTTGATTCCCCCGGCTGCAATTCCGTGCGAGCAGAAAACAGCACCCACTCCGCTTGCCCGGGCTCAACAACCAGAGACGCGGGGAAATTTTGCCAGAACCGATGGGGCGTCAGGGTCAGAGTGTCGCTTTCTCCGGTCTGGAACGACACCCCGGGGCGCGCGCGCAGGCCCTGAACCGTCTCTGTTTCCGGCCCTCCGTCCAAGCGGAAACCACGTTCATGAACCGCGACTCCACCCTCACGATCAACATGAACGGGGGACTGCCAGTTCGGGCCACCACTGCCAAATTGATGCAGCTCACCGGTTTCCAGTGTGACCGGCCGTGCTAGCCCTTCCTCGGCGTCTTCGACAACGGTGAGCCGGGTCCCCTTCGCCTGGGTGCACTGGATGCAAAGCGCCAGGCGATCGATGTCGATGCTGTTTGGATCCCCCAGATCCCAGCAGCCACCCGGGTGTCGGCTGGCGGCCTGGTTATGGACGGTCAGCGTACAACGACTCTGGTTCGCCAGTGGCACCTGCATCAGCTCCAGACTGATCACCAGATCGGCCTGGCCATCCACCTCAAACAGCAAACGGTAACGGCTGGCGAGACTGCCCGACTCAACGCTCTGCGAGGCGAGCGCCAGGGGCCGCCAACGGCTGCCGATCATCAACCGTGGTTCAATCGCCAGCGCCTCCCCGACATGAACCCGGGAAGGGTTTTCGTCATCGACAAAAACGGCTCCATCAAGCGCAGAGGTTGCGCTGGCCTGAACACCCGCCTGGCCAGTCTGATCCCTGAGGAACAGCCTGCAGATCCGATCGGTCACGGCATCAACCAACAGCCACTGGGCAGAGTGGTCAGGCCAGTTTCTCAGGGGCTTCATATCAATATGGAGCAGCCCGCCATCCGGCGAATAAACCGACGGCAAGGCATGGGCGGGAAACTGCCCTGCCGGCAATGGCAACGCGAAGCGCAGCCATTGCTTTGTTCCGCCGGGGTTATCGACTCGACCGACCAGCATTCCAGGGTGTCCCGTCATCGCGGCTCCCCTCCGGCATCGACGACTCTGGCAGGATTACCCACCACAACCGACCCCGGGGGCACATCCCGGGTAACCACCGCTCCGGCGCCGACAACACAGCGGCTACCGATGTTGGCCATAACAATCGCGCCATTGCCAATCCAGCTGTTCTCCCCCACCGTCACCCGGGTAAAGACACCACCCTGCAGGCGAATGGGCGTATCGGAACCGTCAAAACGATGCTGGTTGCGACCACTGAGTATGTGAACCCCGCTACCCAACAGACAGTTTTTCTCGATGGTGCACAGACCGATATTGCACTGGGGACCGATGTAACAGCCACTGCCCAGTTCTGTGGGCTGCTGTGAAAACAGGGTGCCAAAACCGATATACAGATCCCGTGAGCAGGCCCCCATGGTGAAACGGTAAAAGGCAACCCGCAGATAGCTGCCGCTCAGGCCCGGCACCAGAGACAGCAATTGTGAAAAGCCGGCAAACAGCTGATCTGCTCGGCTGACCGGCCTCAACAGCCAGTAGATCACAATCAGCGGTGCCGCCAGCAGGGTCATAAACAGACGGAACAGAGACTTCAGGAACGAGTTCATACCCCGCTCCTCAGGTCTGCCGTTTCGAGAGCCCGGGCAAGGCCTTGCAGTCTGGACTCCCAACTGTAGTCCAGCCGGATAATTTCGGGGCCCCGATCAGCCATGCGCCGCCGGGTCTCCGGGCTGTCGAGGATCTGGGCAATACCGGCCAGGAGGCCGTGTTCGTCGTCCGCCACCACAATGTCCCTGCCAGGCGTTGCGCTGATGCCCTCAAGACCCAGCGAGGTGGTGACCACCGGCAACCCGCAGGCCAACGCCTGCAGTATTTTGTTCTGGACACCCCGGGCAAGCCGGAAAGGCGCCACGAAGATGTCCGCCCGGTGATACCAGGGCAGGATGTCGTCAACAAAGCCGGTGACAGTGACACCGGGTTTCCGTTCCAGTTGTCTCACCTCCGGCGCTGGCGCCATACCCGCAATCACGAATTCTGCATCAGGCCAGCGCGAGCGAATCGATTCCCAAAGGGCTTCCGCAAACCAGCACACCGCATCAACGTTGGGCTTGTAGTCCATCACGCCGGTGAACAGGAACACCGGGTGGCCCGGATCCTCCCGTTCTGGCCCGGGATAAAACACCTGGGTATCCAGGCCATTGCCCAGCACCGAGACTTTGCCGGTGTCAGCCAGAAGCGTCGAGAAAAGCGCGACCTCATTGTCCGAGATAAAGAAACACTCATCGAAAACGTCATAGCAACGCAACTCCAGCCGGCTCAAAAGCCGCGCTTCCCGGCCATATACCCAGGCCATGGGCTGACTGGAACGGGCCTGGTACTGGCGCCACTTATCAGAGTCCAGATCCATGAAATCCAGGATCAATCGCGGCCTATCGGATCGGTGCTTAGCATTGAGGGAGTCACTGTGCAGGACATAAAACGCCATGGCCGAACTGGTGCAGATTACGGCGTCAAACTGTTGCGAAGCCAGGGCCTCGTCGAAAGCCCGTTGCAAAGACCGACTGTAGAAGTGGGTCACCGACAGCGGCTGGCCCGAGAGCAATCCCCAGGCCATCCGGGGCCACTTCGGCCCAAGGGGGAACAGCCGGACATCAATACCCAGTTGCTGAATCAACTGGTCGCCATAATCATGATCCTCGTGCGTTTCAATAGGCGACAGAACAGATATGCGATGGCCCCGTTCCACCAGAAACCGGAGCTGATGGTAGGTGCGGATCTTTTCACCTTTGTTGGCCGGAAACGGAATCCGGTGTGACAGCAGAAGTATGTTCACGGCGCTAACCAGCAGTGTTTCAGACGGCGGGCGGTCTGCTCCGCACGGAGTTTCAGGCGTTGGCGCTGCAGTCCGGCCTGGACCAGCTCTCCTTTCTGCTGCCCCAACTGGGCCTTGTAGCGCTCGTCCCCCCCCATGAAATCGTAGTAATTGAAGCCACGCTCCAGGTAGTCGGCGACACAAAGGGCATGGCCCAGCAGACCGGGCTTGAGTCGGTTATCGTTTTCTGCCGGGAATCCGGCCAGATAGAAGTAGACCCGACGGCGGTACAGCAGGTTGTAGAACAGTGCGATCGTTCTCTCGCCGGCTTTTACCACGATCAGGTCCACTCCGGATTTCTCCCATTGAGTTTCAATCAGTTGCCGATGAAAGTTGGTGAACTGGGCATTGGCATAGCCGCTGCCAGCGCCACCGTCTCCCCAGCGACGAAGGTGCCAGGGGCCAATGGCGTCAAACAGCGCCAGGGCTTCAGCCACCGTATTCGGCCGCTCCAGATGCAGAGCCCCTGTCTCCTCATACAGTCTCCATGCACGGCGGATCTGATGTCGGGTGTTACCTGACAGGCTGGCAAGATAGCTGCTCCCTTCTTTCCGCAGGGCCTGAAGATCGATGCCATAGCAATGGGCCTGCCACCTGATATGTGACGTCAGACCGGTAAGACGGGACAGTTCATCAATGTATTCCCGGTCGCTGGCGCCTAGGACCAGTTCGTCCCAGCCCCGGTGATGTTGAAGAAGGTGATCGACGCAGGCCCGCGCGACCAGCGGTTCATATCCGCGTTCCGCCAAAAAGCCGTTGTACTCAATCCAGATCTGATCCTGATGGCGCAAACCCGTCTGATGCAGCTTCAGGCACCGGGATACCAATACCCCATGCCGTCGCTCGGCATCCGAGCACAGCAGGCCCATACCCACCAGGCTGCCCCGGTCCCATACCCTCAGCACCAGAACCTCCGGCCGGTAGACCCTTAGCCAGTTGCCAATCCAGTGCCATGACAGAAACACTTCTGGCTGAGCCTTTTCTTCCAGCCCAATCCAGTCACCCGCCAGCGTGTGGAAGTTATCCGTCACCCAGTTACTTTGTACGTCCAAGAGCTCGGTCTCATGCATTTGCTGGCCAACTCCCCGCCCTAGCCAATCCATGGGTTGAAGACTCCTCTCTATCCTTAAACCGGGCTGCGACAAATCAACCGCCCACATTCGTCAGTGAAAAGCCGTGGCTAAACATCAGTCGCAGCAAAAACTCTTCCTCATCATCTCCGGGAACACGGCTGCGAAGATACGACTGGGTGAAATCAACGCTGAAAGATGTATTCTCAGCCAGTTCCCGGGTCCAGCGGGTATTGATCCGGTGTACCTGTTCCTCGATTGTGCCGGCATCCTCACCAGCATCGCCCTGCCAGGTGTAGCCTATGGTCAGCGTCTGCAGTGAGGTAAGCTCCACTCCCAGATTGGCACTGGTCCGGTATTCATGGCGCCTGGTCTCCGACAACTGGGACTCCAGTACGGATCCCTCGATAACGAAACCGAGCGTACAGACATCACACAGCCGGGTGGTGTTGTGGGCGACAGAAAGGGAATCAGTCAGCACCAACTCGGTCAGACGCACGCTATCGGGCAAAAAGGACAGGAATTCCGGAACATCCAGGGAAAGATCAATCGTGCTGTCGGTCAGGCGGCGGTTGTACTCCACGATGGTCTGGGAGTCCGGAGTCATCCAGGAACGGGTGATAAACCCGGTGCCAGCCTCGTAGTCGGAGGCGGTTCCGTCGTTGTACTCCGTTTCCGCCTGACTGACACCAACGCCTATACCGAAACTGCCCGTTTCCAGAACGCGATTGTAGGACAGCTGCAGGGAATCAATCGTAGTGTCGGTATCCGACTCGTCCGAGATACTCCGGGAACCGACCAGACTCGCCGAAGAACGCTCACTCAGTCGCCTCGATAGTGTGGCGGAGCCCGTGTAGGAGCTATCTCCGCCCACATCCCCTTCACCGTAACTGCGCCCGGCCTGCCCGGAAATCCGAAGCTCGGTCAGCTCGCCCCGATAAACCCGCAACCCCGCTCCACCACTGAGGCTGTGGCGGGTATCATATTCGGAGGGGTTGGCCACAAACCCAGTGTCATTACGAACGGAATTCACTGTATGACCGAGGTTGAAATCAAAAGGGCTGGCCGGATCCCAGTGGTTGAATCGGGTGGCACCAACCAGGGAGCTGCTGTCAGACTGACCACCATTGGCCAGATCCCGCTCCATCTCCAGGGTGCCGCTGTACCGAAGATCGAGCGCGTTGGCACCGCTGCGCATGCCGCCGCCCACACTGCCAGAAACACCGATGCTGGGTTCTGTGGTGGAATTCGCACCGTTTGCTCCGTCCGCCCGACTGTGGGCAACGCCGGCAAACACGGAGGCAGAACCGGATATGGCCTGAATACTGTCATCAAGGCTCTGGGCGGATGCTCCTGCGCTGATCAGCCCAACCATGCCCAGGCCTGCCAGCCGACTCCAGACGAACTTCCCTGTGTGCACATTCATAGGATTATTCCTCAAAAATCAGACCCGCAAACTTGTCTGAATCCAGAGCTTCAATCGAATCCGCAACTTCGTCCCCGGTCACCTGCCCAAAAGGAATGCCAAACACAATCTGATCGGAAAAACGCTCCAGAATCCGGGCCTCGGTGCTGTCCCGGAAGGGCGGCGCGTTGATGACGATGCATCGATCGGGGTACTTTTCCTTGAGCTCCACCATCAACTGGCGCATCCGTACCGATGAGAACAGTTCCACCGCCGAGGAGACCTGGGTTCCCGCCGGAATCACCGTCAGTCTGGCCACGCCACTTGGGTAGAGGATGTCCTTGATGGGTATGGCAGGATCCGCCACAAAATCCGTGACCCCGCTGGCGATCGGAGTGGACACCAAATAGCCCAGAGCTCCGGAGTATGGGTCGCAATCCACCAACAAGGCGGAGGTGTGGGAGTCCATGGCAAACGCCGCTGCCAGATTGAATGCCGTCAGTACTGAACCGCCGTTCCGGCCCAGGCTACTAAGCATGATGGTAAAATTTGCCTCCCCCGCCCGGTTTCGTAACTGGATCCGAAGCTCCCGGTAGGCATCCATTACAGCCTTGTCGGGCATACCCGGGTAAATGATTTTCCGCTCACGCAGTTGCTCCCGGCTCCATGGAGCGGGATTACTGATCAGAGCGAGCGACAGTGAGGAATCGTATACCGTAGGCGGGTGCTCCCCAGCATCAACATCCAGCCTGACCCAGTTCGGCTCTTTCCTGCCGGAACCGGCGAAGGGCCGCTCCTTCCGGAAGTTGTCCTCCGGCCGGGCTTCACCCTCATGCTGACCTTTGCGGCGACGTTCTTCCTCGCTTTTCAGCAAGGCGTTATATAGCTTGTTATCGTCCATCAATTGCCCCCGCCGGCAAGCAGTTCCGTGGCCTGGATCACCAACTGTCGGGGATCAATGCCCAGAATGTTGAAGACAAGCACCGCCAGATAGCCCGCCATAAAGACCGCCAGCACCAACAATGGCACAAGCACCTCCCTGCGCAGTAGCCGGTCACGCCAGGTGCTGCGATACCTGGGAATCGAAGTCAGTACCGGGACGTTTTCCGGTAACGCCAGTTGCAATGCCCGCGGTGACCGAATGCGCTGATCGAACATGACCAGCATACCCAACAGGCCCAATACAGACGCGCTCCCCAGGAACGGGCCGGCAATACCAAACTGGTAGAGCTGCAGGCCGTCCCAACTGGTGGGATAGGTCGCCGGTTCCTGGATCCGGTAACTGATGCCCTCTCCCTGCACATCCAGGGTCATGGACAGACGGGCTTTTTCCCGGCGCTGCAGCATGTCTTCATAGACACCACGGGTAACGTCGTAGTCCCGGGTCAGTTCGGCCAGTTCGGCCTGATTCTCGGCCACTTTTTCGGATCGCTGGAAGGCGTCCTGAAGCAGGTTTTCCAGAGACGCCAGGCGTTTTTTCTGCACAGCAAGACGGGTTGTGCTCTCGGAAAGTTCAATTTTCAGATTCTCGTAGACGGGGTTTTCCATGACCTCGGTCACCGCCCCTTCCCGACTGCCCTCATCCGGACTGTCTGCCTGCGCTTCGAGATCGGCAATCTGCGACTTCACACTGACCACATCCGGGTGTTTTTCGTGGAAACGCAGAAGCAGACTGTCCAGTTCCTGTCGCAGTGACGCCAGACGACGCTCTGCAGATGATTTACCAGGGTCGACGGTGACCCGGCGCACCGGTTCCTCTTGCGCCAACTGGTTGCGGCGCAACTGGATTTCCGCCTCACTCTGCTGGATCTCGAGCTTCAGGTTTTCGATTTCCTGGCGCAGCGTTTCAATGCGTGTCAGAGCGCTGCGTTCGGTGCCTTCCTGATTGCCGGACTTGAATTCTTTCAGGCGCTGCTCGGCATCCTCCAGTTGGCGCTGATAGGCCTGAACCTGGGAATCAATGAATTCAAAGGCACCCTGGCTCTCGGAGCGTTTCTTGCGGACGGTCCGCTCAATAAAGCGGTTCAGTACGGCACTGAGTACCCGGAAGGATTCCTCTGCATCCGGGCTGGTATAGCGGAGTTCCAGGAAGCTGCCACTGGTGACACGCATCCGGATCTGCTGTCGCAGCCGGGCAATGGTTGCCGATTTGACGGCATCGCTGTCGACACCGGACATCAAACCGGTGTCCACTCCGATCTGTTCGAGAAAGGAGCGACTCTGCAACATCTCCCGGGCTTCATTAAGCCGCTCGATCTGGGTCACCTCAGCCTGCCCCGCCAGCAGTGGCTGGAGTATGCTCGACTGATCGGCATACAGAACCGCCTCGGAGGTATACTGTTTGGGCATGACATAGCCGAAGGCCAGCACGCCGGCGGTGACCAGCATGAACACAAGCAGGGCCACCGTTTTCTTGCTGTACAGCTCAAGCCGGATCGCCTTCAGGGTATCCAGCAGGTACTGAAGATCCATCAGAGCTCACCCCGAAACAGCGCCTTGCGCGGCACACTGATGACATCCCCCGGCTGAAGCGGGTGATTGGTCTGCATGTCGCCATCTTCCAGTACCGCCTCCAGGTCGAGAGAGAAGCTCTGGTACTTGCCATCAATCTGGCGATGCAGTACCGCCCTGTCCTCTGCGGCGAAATCGGTAACACCACCAGCAATCAGTACGACATCCAGCACGGTCATGCCCGGCTGGTAGGCCACCGACTGCGGCTGGGCAACCTGTCCGGTAATCCGGATACGGTTACGGAATTCCTTGCTGGCGGGACTGGTCACCATCACGGTGACTTCCGGTGTCCGGATGTATTCACTCAGTGCCGTACCGATCTCGGAAGCCAGGGCTTCCGGCTCCTTGCCTTCGGCTTTCACATCCCCCATCAGGGGCATGGAAATGAAACCGTCCGGACGGACAACAATCGACTGGCTGAGCTCCGGGTCCCGCCAGACATGAATCGAGATCGTGTCGCCCACCCCGATTTCATAAGGCTCCGGCTCCAGAGTCGATACCGGTGGCATATCCCCGGATGAGGGAAGCCCGGAGCATCCCGTTAACATCACCACCAAAGCGGCCAGTAGCGTTCCGAACACGTGTTTTGCTGTCATCATGACCATCCCTCCAGAATCCCTTTTATGATCATCAACGTACGCCCTTGCCCAGGAGGATGACCTCCACGGTCTGGATCATGATCAGCAGATCCATCATCAGGCTATGGTTTTTCGAGTAGTAAAGGTCATACTCGAGTTTGTGTCTGGCATCCTCTACCGACGCGCCGTAGGGGTATTTCAGTTGCGCCCACCCCATCAGGCCTGGTTTGACATAATGGCGGGTGTCATAGAACGGAATCTTTTCGGTGAGTTCTGAGACAAATTCCGGCCGCTCCGGGCGTGGCCCCACGATGCTCATTTCGCCCCTGATAACATTATAGATCTGCGGCAATTCATCGAGGCGGGTATTGCGTATGAATGCGCCAACGCGGGTAATGCGATCATCCTTACTGCTCGCCCACCGGGCCTTGCCATCCTTTTCAGCATCCAGTCTCATGCTCCGGATTTTATAGATCCGGAACTCCCGGCCCAGCATGCCCACCCGGTTCTGGCTATACAGCACCGGACGGCCGGTTTCCGCCCACACAGCAAGCGCCGTGAGAATCATGAAAGGACATGCCACCAACAGGATGAACAGGCTCAGTGTCAGATCCAGCAACCGCTTGGCAAAAGCACGGGTACGCGACGCCTTGAAACCATCGGAGAACACGATCCAGGACGGATGCACCATATCGAGCTTCACTTTCTTGAGCTCGCGCTCGTAGAAATCGATGCCGTTTGTCACTGCAATCCCGCGAAGCTTGCATTCCATGAGGTCCGGCACCGGCAGCCACCCGCCAGAAGCGCTGCGCCGCTCCTGTTGGGCAATCACGATTTCCGAAACCTCATTGCGAAGGCAGAAGCGGTAAAAGTCGCCGGGCGGCGGAATCAGCTGTTCGTCACCGACCGTTCGATTCGGACTGTCGGCAATGCAGCCAATGATCCGGATGCCCAGAGCCCGCATGTTGGTCTGGTATTCCTCAAGCAGCGAGGCCGCCAGATCACCGGCGCCAAAAATCACAACGCGCCGGACCACCTGCTCGGAATCCACCACTCTCTGGAACACGAGCCGGATCAGAAGGACAGACAAGGATGCCAGCACCACGGCCCAGAACAGACCGGTGCTGCCCGGATCCGCCGATGGAAAAAGAAAATACAGAATGGTCAGACCCAGCCCGCCGATAAAGCAGTAGGCAACCAGGGTGCGCAGGAACAGTGACAACGCGGTTTCCTGAACCATGGCCAGGTATCCGCCCATAGCCAGCGTTCCTGCACTCATCACCACCGCGAACATAAGCGCAGAGGCCAGATCCGGAGGCGTGGGCAGTTGTGCCAGCCCCAGTGGCGCCAGCAACAGGGCCAACAGCGAGAAAATGGCAAACAACACGCCAAACTCAACCAGCCCTAGCACCACGTACGGAAGATGGAGGTAATGCTTTCTGAACCGTATGTAAGACACGCTGAACTTCCTTGTCGACTCATTGACAATCAGCGATACGCAGCCCCGCCCCGAAGAAGTTCCTCAAAAGGAATCCAGAGCTTCAATGACAGGACCGCTACGCACCAAGCACTCAATAACCGATATTATTGTATCTTTTTGTAACTTTACTTTTCTATATTTTACAGTCAGTGTCTATTTTGTAGCAGGTAGTCATCGGATTTGTCCAGCAGCCACAAAAATTTCATCGGATTGCTGAAACACCGGAAAGGAGTACCGGAGATGCCAGGCGCGAAAACCAGTTCATCCCTGCACGCCATGACCATTGATGTGGAAGACTATTTCCATGTTGCCGCCCTCTCCAACGTGATACGACCCGAGCATTGGGAGTCACTACCTAGCCGGGTGGAACGCAATACCGAACGTCTTCTCGAACTTTTTAACGGGCATGGGGTCACCGCGACCTTCTTCGTCCTTGGCTGGGTTGCCGAACGTTATCCAGCCCTGGTGCGCAAGCTCTCTGATCACGGACATGAAATCGCCTCCCACGGTTACAGTCACCAGTTGATTTACAACCAGTCGCCGGAGACATTCCGGCAGGAAACGCTGAAAGCCAAAGCCCTGCTCGAAGACATCACGGGGCATAGCGTTCATGGCTACCGGGCGGCCAGCTATTCCATAACCCGTGATTCACTGTGGGCACTCGATATTCTGTGCGAAGCCGGCTTCACATGGGATTCAAGCATATTCCCCATTCGCCATGATCGGTACGGTATTCCGGACTCACCAAAGGCGCCCTACACCCTCAGTACACCGGGCGGCCATACCATCCGGGAATTTCCTTTGACCACTGCGCGTGTTCTGGGCCTGTCCGTTCCTGCGGCAGGCGGCGGTTACTTCCGACAGTTTCCCTACCCGGTTTTCCGTTACCTGTTTCGCAACGCATCCTGCCGGGGCAACCGGCCGGTGGTCTTCTACCTGCACCCATGGGAAATTGACCCGGATCAGCCCCGGTATCGGAACGCCAGTTGGCTATCGCGATTCCGCCACTACACCAACCTTGATCTCTGCCAGGCTCGCCTGGAACGACTACTGAAAGATTTCCGGTTTGGTTCCGTCACCGAAAGCTATAATGCCTATAAAGCGGAAGCGCCTCCGGCGCCCACGGACCCGGCGGTCCGGCTGGCCTGAACCGAGCGTTAAAGGAGCCACGATGTATCTTGAGTTCTTCGGCCTGCACAGGCACCCGTTCCGGATCACCCCTGAGGATGATTTTATTTACATGAGCCAGCAGCACTCCCGGGCTTATGTCTACATGTCCTCCGCGATCTGGAGCTCGGAGGGCTTCGTCGTCATCAGCGGGGAGATCGGGTCGGGCAAAACCACTCTGCTGAAAAAAACCATCAAGAGCCTTGAGGGCAACCTCAAGCTGCTGAACATCTCCTACACCAACCTCGAATCCCGGGACCTGTTTGGGCTGATCCTGCGCAAGGCCGGTCTGGAGGTCACCAACGAAAGCAAGGTGTCCATGCTGTTTCAGGTGACCGAGTATCTGGAGCATATGGCAGCGGCCGGAACACCGGTGGTACTGGCCATCGATGAAGCCCAGAATCTCAGCCGGGAAAACCTGGAGGATATCCGAATGCTGACCGGCATGGAGAGCATGGGGGGGCCTTCAATGCGCGTGATTTTGCTTGGCCAGCCGGAACTCAAGAAGGCAGTCTCGGCGATTCCCCAACTGGCCCAACGGGTCAAACTGTTCTTTCATCTCGAGGGGCTTAGTGCCGCAGAGACCGCCGAATACATCGATTATCGTCTACTGCTCGCTGGTCAGGGCGGCAACAAGCTGTTTGATGACGAAACCGTCCGTGAGATCCATCGTCTGAGCAAAGGTATACCACGCCTGATCAACAAGCTCTGCGACGGCATGATGATGTGCGCTTATTCCGAAGACCGCCCCTTTATCGATCCGGACGATCTCAAAACCATTCAGCACGATCTGCTGGTGGAAGACCCGGCACTGGCCGGACATGAAGCGGACACCGGTGGCGGTCGGCCCGAAACCGCCGGCATCAGTCCGTTCCGGAAGCCAAGCGATGGCGACGGCCAGCACGGGGGTCAGGATGCACTGACGCGGATCGCCCTGGCACTCGAGAGCATCGACTCGCGATTGGCCCAGATAGCTGGCCACGACAGGGAGACAGAAAACCAGCCCGACAAAACACCGAACAACGTCAAACCATTGTCACCCTCCCGGAAATGATCTAACAGGGCCGGGGATCATAGAAAAACGTTCCATCAGGTGGGTGGCAGCCCCAGGCTCCCCCCACAATACTTGCTTACATGGATTCATCTGACCAGGGAGAGTCGTCATGCTACGGCCTGTCTCGCTAACGCTTGGTTGCCTTGTGCTCACACTGGCCGTTGGTCAGGCCTGGGCACAGGAGAACTCCAACACCCTGCCCCCTTCTGAACTGTTGCCTGAAACCAGCGTCGACGGAGAGGTCTGGATTTACTACTGGGACGGCATTGATGGCGTGGCAGTAGACGACCTGCGCTCCGCTTCCGGATTTCCGGATTCGCCCGACGATCTCAACACCATTAACCAGCTCAGCCAATTGTCCAACCGGGGTGACAGTTATGGGGTTCTGATCCCGGGTTACCTGATACCGCCAGCAACCGGCCAGTACACCTTCTATGTGGCCGGCGATGATGAGACCGAACTCTGGCTCAGCACCTCAAATCAGCCCTCGGACAAGCGTCTGATTGCCTCGGTACCGGGCTGGACAGGATCTTCCGAATTCAACAAATACAGTGCCCAGCGATCAGTAAGCATCGATCTGGAAGCCGGTAATCGGTACTACTTTGAGCTCCTGTTCAAGGAAGCCGGCGGGGACGATCATTTTACTGCAGCCTGGGAGGGGCCGGGCTTTGGCCGCCAGGTCATCCCCGGATCCGCACTTGCCAGTTATGCCGCCGGTTCCGCCAGCGACGACCGCTCAGCCGAAGAAGCTTATCGTCTGGGCTATTCAGTGGGTTATCTGGATGGCTCGGAAAACCTCGCCTTTGTCCCCGGCTATCCTCCTACCGACAGTGACGGCGATGGCCTTTATGACAATTGGGAAGTTGTTCACGGCCTGAACCCGAATGACTCTTCCGACGCGGTATCCGATCCCGATGGCGACCTGCTTTCCGCAGCCGAGGAATTCCTGCTGGGTACCGCCGAAAACAACCCGGACAGCGACAGCGACGGCATTCCCGACGGGACCGAATTTGCCGTGGGGCTGGACCCACTGACTGCATCCGATGCCTCAGGGGATCTTGATGGAGACGGCGCCACCAACCTCGATGAGTACATTGCCGGTACCGACCTGTCAGACGAGACATCCACACCGGCCCCGGATCAGGCGCCGGACAGCGAATTGCCTCTCACCGCGGGCTTTGTTGGCCAGTACTTCAATGGCATTCGATTTGATGACTTCGTGCTGGCGCGAAGGGACTCCGCAGTACTATTCGATGCCGGAACCGGTGCAATGGTCGAGGAATTACCGGTCGACAACTTCAGTGTCCGCTGGGTTGGCCGCTTTACCGCGCCCCATTCCAGTGGCACCCGTGACTACAACTTCACTACCCGGACAGATGACGGCACCCGCCTCTATATCGATGGCCAGAGAGTGATATCGGCCTGGATTGACCAGGGGGCGACCCGGTACACCGCAACCACTGCACTTGAACCGGGGCAGACAGTGGATCTGGTCATGGAGTACTACGAGAAAGGCGGCGCGGCTGTGGCCCAGCTGTTTATTACAGACAGCAACGGGACGGATGTTCCACAGGCGGAGACCATTACTTCACCGGACCAGGCCTCCAGCAGCACAATCGACTCTGACAGTGATGGCATCCCGGATACCTGGGAATTGCGCTATGGCCTGAATCCCTACGCCGATGACGCCTCGGCGGTCAATAACACGTCTGATGTAACCAACCTGGAAGCTTACCAGAGTGCCATCAGTCCCTGGACACTGGAAACCGTGGGATCGCCCCCGAACTCGTCCACCGGTGGCGGAGCCAACACAAGCCCACCTCCCGCCAGCGGCTCGGCCACACTCACCTGGACGGCCCCGTCAACCCGTGAGGACGGCAGTGCGATTGCCCTGAGCGAGATTGACAGCTACGACATCCTCTACGGCACTTCACCGGATGCTCTGAATCAGACCGTCAGCATTGCCGGGGCAGAAACCAGTGCCGAAATCACCGGACTGGAATCCGGCACCTGGTACTTTGCCATCCGGGTGATCGATACCGAAGGGCTGGTCAGCGAGCCTTCCGATGTCATCAGTTACTCGGTGCCCTAGTGTCCGAAAGCTGGCCGGCCATAAGCCGGCCAGCACCTAGATGACAAACAGTTCCATGAAGTCAGGAACCGGCGTTGCCTCCAGGGCTTTCTGATCCCGGCAAAGGTCGAATATTCGGTCACCTTGCCCGGCCGGGAATCGTGTGGCCAGATTGGCCCGGAACTTATCTTCCAGCAACGGAATGCCCTCTTCCCGGCGACGACGATGACCGATGGGGTATTCCACCGCCACCTGATCCGTGCTGGAGCCATCCTTGAAAAATACCTGTACCGCGTTGGCGATGGAGCGCTTGTCCTCCTCCAGGTATTCGCGGGTATAGCGCTCATCCTCCACGATTTCCATGCAGTCCCGGAGGCGGTCGATTTCCGGATGGGCCTCGTGGAAACTGTCTTCGTAGTGTTCCGCCGTCAGATTGCCGAAAATCAGCGGCACCGCTGTCATGTATTGCAGGCAGTGGTCCCGGTCTGCCGGGTTGGCCAGCTTGCCTACCTTGGAAATGATCCGGATGGCGGATTCGTGGGTGGTGATCACGATTCTGTCGATATCATCCAGCCGGTCCTTCACCTGCGGATGCAGGGTCACTGCCGCTTCCGCTGCAGTCTGGGCATGGAATTCCGCCGGGAAGGAAATCTTGAACAGGATGTTTTCCATGACATAGCTGCCGAATGGCTGTGGCAGGGAAAACTGGCGTTTGTCTTCCGGCTTGAGCTGTTGATCCTTGTTGGTCTTGCTGAACAGCACGTCGTAAAAGCCCCACTGGGGCGCGCTCAGAACCCCCGGAATGCCCATTTCGCCGCGCATCGCCATATCCGCCAGGCGAACCCCGCGGCTACTGGCATCGCCGGCAGCCCAGGATTTCCGGGAACCGGCGTTAGGGGCATGACGATAGGTGCGCAGCGCCTGGCCATCTACCCAGGCGTGGGAAAGCGCCGACAGCATCTGTTCCCGGTCCGCCCCCATCAGTCTGGCGGCCACGGCGGTAGATGCCACTTTGACGAGTACGACGTGATCCAGCCCCACCCGGTTAAACGAGTTTTCCAGCGCCAGCACACCCTGGATTTCATGGGCCATGATCATCGCCTCGAGCACGTCCCGCATGGTCAGCGACGCCTGCCCTTTCGCCAGCCGCTGCTGGGACAGATGGTCGGCCACCGCCAGTATTGCCCCCAGGTTGTCCGAGGGGTGGCCCCACTCAGCCGCCAGCCAGGTATCGTTGTAATCCAGCCAGCGCACAATACAGCCGATGTCCCAGGCGGCTTTGACCGGATCCAGGCTGAACTGGGTTCCGGGAACCCTGGCACCAGACGGAACCACGGTTCCCGGCACCAGTGGGCCAAGGTGCTTGGTGCACTCAGGAAAACGCAGGGCCAGAAGGCCACAGCCCAGGGTGTCGATCAGGCAGTTCCGGGCGGTATCCCAGGCCTCATCACTGTCGATCCGGTAGCTGAGCACGTAATCTGCAATTGTCTGCAGAACGTCATCGTAATCGGGACGCTCGTTGACATCGAAAGTTGCTGACATCTTTTGCTCTCCTGCTCGTTTTCGTGAATGCCGGAACGCAACGCCCCCGGCCACCGACCTTTATCCGAAAGGATAGAGGATCCGTGGAGCGGGGGCGCCAGGTTCCAGAGTACCTTTGGCCGGCAGCGGGCTAGAAGGTATCGCCGGGCACCCTCACCTGACCTTCCATGATGATGCGGGCACTGCGGCTCATGATCGCCTTGGTGGCGCTCCACTGGCCATTGATTTCCTGAGCTTCGGCACCAACCCGAAGCGTCCCGGACGGATGACCGAAGGTGACATGCTTGCGGTCACCCCCACCCGCAGCCAGGTTCACCAGCGTGCCGGGAATGGCGCTGGCCGTCGCAATCGCCACGGCGGCGGTGCCCATCATGGCGTGGTGCAGTTTGCCCATGGACAGCGCCCGAACCAGTAGATTCACGTCATCACCCCGGATCTGTTTGCCGCTGGAAGCCTGATAGTCCTTAGGCTCTGCCACAAATGCGACTTTCGGCGTGTGCTGACGGCTGGCGGCCTCGGCGAGATCGGCAATCAGCCCCATTTTCAGCGCACCGTGCGCCCGGATGGTTTCAAACATCTCCAACGCTTTCGGGTCACTGTTGATGTCGTCCTGCAACTCGGTGCCGCGGTAGCCAATGTCTTCTGCGTTCAGGAAGATCGTGGGAATGCCGGCATTGATCATGGTTGCCTGGAGGGTGCCAAGGCCGGGTACGTCCAGATCGTCCACGACATTACCCGTCGGGAACATGGCCCCGTCGCCGTCGGCCGGGTCCATGAATTCCACCTGGATTTCCGCTGCCGGAAAGGTGACCCCATCCAGTTCGAAATCGCCGGTTTCCTGGACTTCGCCATCGGTCATGGGCACATGGGCCACAATGGTTTTCCGGATATTGGCCTGCCAGATACGCACGGTGCAGATGCCATTCTCCGGAATCCGTTCTTTCGGGACAAAGCCGCCATGAATGGCAAATGCGCCCACGGCCGCGGTCAGGTTGCCGCAATTACCGCTCCAGTCCACAAACGGCTTGTCGATGGACACCTGGCCAAACAGGTAATCCACATCGTGGTCCGGCTGGGTGGGCTCGGCCAGGATGACCGACTTGCTGGTGCTGGAGGTGGCGTTGCCCAGACCGTCAATCTGCTTCTGGTAAGGGTCCGGGCTGCCAATCACCCGCAGCAACAGCTTGTCACGAGCCTCACCGGGAACCTGACAGGCTTCCGGCAGGTCTTTCAGGCGAAAAAAAACGCCCTTGCTGGTGCCACCACGCATATAGGTAGCGGGTATCTTGATCTGTTTGGGAAAGCTCATGTGAAAGCCTCTTGTTAAAGCGTTTCCGGCCATCCATGGCCAGATACATTCTTACGCGGCGCCTTCGGCTTCAAGGAAGTCCTGGGCGAAACGCTGCAGCACACCGCCGGCGGAATAGATGTTCAGTTCCGCTTCGGTGTCCAGGCGACAGATCACCGGCACTTCCACGCTCTCGCCGTTCTGGCGATGAACTACCAGGGTCAGCTCGTCACCCGGGGCAATCTCACCCTTCACATCGAAGGTTTCGGTGCCGTCGATGTTGTAGGTTTTGCGAGTCTCGCCTTCCTTGAACTGCAGCGGCAATACGCCCATGCCCACCAGGTTGGTGCGGTGAATGCGCTCAAAGCCTTCGGCCACGATCACTTCCACACCCGCCAGGCGAACGCCCTTGGCGGCCCAGTCCCGGGACGAGCCCTGGCCGTAATCGGCGCCGGCGACAATGATCAGCGGCTGCTTGCGCTCCATGTAGGCCTCGATCACGTCCCACATGCGCTTCACTTCGCCTTCCGGCTCCAGGCGCGCCAGGGAGCCCTGGATGATCTCGCCGTTCTCATCCCGAACCATTTCGTTCAGTAGTTTCGGGTTGGCCAGAGTCGCACGCTGGGCGGTCAGGTGATCGCCACGGTGGGTTGCGTAGGAGTTAAAGTCTTCCTCCGGCAGGCCCATCTTGTGCAGGTATTCACCGGCAGCAGAGTCCATCATGATGGCGTTGGACGGCGACAGGTGGTCGGTGGTGATGTTGTCACCCAGTACCGCCAGCGGACGCATGCCGGTCATGGTGCGCTCGGCTGCCAAGGCACCTTCCCAGTAAGGCGGGCGACGGATGTAGGTGGACATCGGGCGCCAGTCGTACAGCGGGCTCTTGGCCTGCTCCACTTCGTCCAGGTTGAACATCGGGATGTAGACGGACTTGAACTGGTCCGGCTTCACGTACTCACCGACGATGCGGTCGATTTCCTCATCGGACGGCCAGATGTCCTTCAGGGTCACCGGGTTACCGTCCTTGTCATACGCCAGGGCATCCTGCTCGATATCGAAGCGGATGGTGCCGGCAATGGCGTAGGCCACGACCAGCGGCGGCGAGGCCAGGAACGCCTGCTTGGCGTACGGGTGAATCCGGCCATCGAAGTTACGGTTACCGGAAAGCACGGCCGTGGAGTACAGGTCACGGTCGATGATTTCCTGCTGGATTTTCGGGTCCAGCGCGCCGGACATACCATTACAGGTGGTGCAGGCGTACGCCACGATACCGAAGCCCAGTTTTTCCAGTTCCGGCAGCAGGCCGGCTTCTTCCAGGTAAAGACGGGCGACCTTGGACCCCGGAGCAAAGGAAGATTTCACCCACGGCTTGCGGATCAGGCCCAACTCGTTGGCTTTCTTGGCCAGCAGGCCGGCGGCCACTACGTTGCGAGGGTTGGAGGTGTTGGTGCAGGAGGTGATGGCGGCGATGATCACCGCGCCGTCCGGCATCAGACCTTTCTTCTCTTCTTCCAGCGCCTTGTCCAGGTTCACGGCAATGCCCTGGTCATGCAGTGCGGACGTCGCCACACGGCGATGCGGGTTGGACGGGCCAGCCACGTTACGAACCACGGTGGACAGGTCAAATTCCAGCACACGCTCGTACTCGGCACCGGTCATCTCGTCGGCCCACAGGCCGGTTTCTTTGGCGTATTTCTCAACCAGATCCACCTGTTCCGGCTCACGACCGGTGAGCTTCAGGTAGTCGGTGGTCTGTTCGTCGATGTAGAACATCGCGGCGGTGGCACCATACTCCGGCGTCATGTTGGAGATGGTGGCACGGTCACCGATAGTCAGACTGGAAGCACCCTCACCAAAGAACTCCAGATAGGCACCCACCACGCGCTCTTTACGCAGGAATTCGGTGATGGCCAGAACGATATCGGTGGCAGTAATACCCGGCTGGCGTTCACCGGTCAGCTTTACACCGACGATGTCCGGCAGGCGCATCATGGACGGCTGGCCCAGCATGACGGTTTCCGCTTCCAGGCCACCCACGCCCACGGCGATCACACCCAGGGCATCAATGTGCGGGGTGTGGCTGTCAGTACCCACACAGGTGTCCGGAAAGGCGATCTGGTGACCGTCATCATCCGCACGATGCTGGATGACCGGGGACATCTTTTCCAGGTTGATCTGGTGCATGATGCCGTTGCCGGCCGGGATCACATCCACGTTTTTAAACGCGGTCCGGGTCCAGTCAATAAAGTGGAACCGGTCTTCGTTACGACGGTCCTCGATGGCACGGTTCTGGTCGAACGCGTCTTCTTCAAAACCGGCATGCTCCACCGCCAGCGAGTGGTCGACAATCAACTGGGTGGGCACCACCGGGTTGACCTTGGCCGGGTCGCCGCCTTTCTCATAGATGGCGTCCCGCAGGCCGGCCAGATCGACCAGTGCGGTCTGCCCCAGAATGTCGTGGCAGACAACGCGGGCGGGATACCAGGGAAAATCCTTCTCGCGCTTGCGCTCGATAAGCTGCCGGAGCGATTCCGTCAGGGATGCCGCATCACAGCGGCGAACCAGTTGCTCGGCCAGGATCTTGGAGGTGTAAGGCAGTTTGTCGTAGGACCCGGGCTGGATCTCTTCCACCGCCTGGCGGGTATCGTAGTATTCCAGGCTGGTGCCCGGCAGGAGCTTTCTGTACTCGGTGTTCATGGTCTGGACTCTCTCGGAAAGCTGGGACCACGGAAGCCGGGCCACGCCCCTCGTTCAGGGCATGGCCAGCCGGCAGGTGACAATTCCGTGGCCGGAAAAGGCTTAGGGGCGCTCGTCGATCGGAACCCACTTGGCATCCGCCGGGCCGGTGTAGTCGGCACTCGGACGGATGATGCGGTTATTGGCCCGCTGTTCTTTGACGTGGGCGGTCCAGCCGGAGACGCGGGACATCACGAAGATGGGCGTGAACAGCTCTGTGGGAATGCCCATGAAGTGATAGGCCGAGGCGTGGAAGAAGTCCGCGTTGCAGAACAGCTTTTTCTCGCGCCACATGACTTCCTCGCAGCGCACGGATACCGGGTAAAGCACGGTATCGCCCACTTCCTGGGCCAGCTTCTCAGACCATTTCTTGATGATGGCATTGCGCGGATCGGAATCGCTGTAGATAGCATGGCCGAAGCCCATGATCTTGTCCTTGCGCTCCAGCATGCCCATCAGCCCTTCTTCGGCTTCATCCGGCGTCTTGAACTTCTGGATCAGCTCCATGGCGGCCTCGTTGGCACCACCATGCAGCGGGCCGCGCAGAGAGCCAATGGCGCCGGTCACACAACTGTGGATATCGGACAGGGTTGACGCACAGACCCGGGCAGTAAACGTGGAGGCATTGAACTCGTGTTCGGCGTACAGAATGAGGGAGACGTTCATCACCCGCTCATGCAGTTCACTCGGCTTCTTGCCGTGCAGCAGCTCCAGGAACACGCCACCGATGGAATCACTTTCAGTGGTCGTGGTATCCACACGGACACCGTCATGGGCAAAGCGGTACCAGTAGGTGATGATGGCCGGGAATACCGCCAGCATGCGGTCGATCTTGTCGTCCTGCTGGCTGAAATCTTCCTCGGTCTCCAGGTTGCCCAGCATGGAACAACCGGTACGCATCACGTCCATCGGGTGAGCGTTGGCGGGAATCTGTTCCAGCACCAGTTTCAGGGCATCCGGCAATGCACGCAGACTGACCAGTTTGGCCTTGTAGTCATCCAGCTCCTTGCGGTTGGGCAGTTTGCCCCGCAGCAGCAGATAGGCGATCTCTTCGAACTGGGCGTTTTCCGCCAGATCCTTGATGTCGTAACCGCGGTAGGTCAGGCCGGCACCGGACTTGCCAACAGTACACAGCGCGGTTTCACCAGCAACCTGGCCGCGCAGGCCGGCACCACCGAGTTTCTTACCTTCAGCCATGATGATCTCCCTCGTTATCAATTCTTGCTATTGTGATCAGTCTTTTTTCTGGGCGAAGAGCTCGTCCAGCTTCTGCTCAAAGTCGTGGTAGTTCAGGAAATCGTACAGTTCCATACGGGTCTGCATCATGTCCACCACGTCCTTCTGGTCGCCTTTCTCCAGAATGCTCTCATAAACCGTCAGGGCCGCCCTGTTCATGGCGCGGAAGGCACTCAGCGGGTACAGCACCATGGAAGCACCGGCTTCAGCCAGTTCCTTCTTGTTGTACAGTGGCGTCGCACCAAACTCGGTAATGTTGGCCAGCAGTGGCGCATCAATCGCGTCGGCAAACGCCTTGTAATCGGACAGCTCGTGGACCGCTTCGGCAAAAATACCGTCGGCGCCGGCGTCAATGCAGGCCCTGGCACGGTCAATAGCCGCTTCCAGCCCTTCCTTCTGGAAGGCATCTGTGCGGGCCATGATGAAGAAATCGTCGTCTTCACGGGCATCCGCAGCCGCCTTGATGCGATCAACCATTTCCTCCTTGGACACGATCTCCTTGTTCGGGCGATGACCACAACGCTTCTGGGCCACCTGATCCTCAATGTGCACGGCCGCCGCCCCGGCACGTTCCATCTCACGGATGGTACGGGCAATGTTGAACGCCCCGCCCCAGCCGGTGTCGATGTCCACCAGCAGCGGTACATCAGTTGCTGCGGTAATACGACGCACATCCTCGACTACGTCGTTCATGGTGGTCATACCCAGATCCGGCAGACCGTAGGACGCATTGGCAACGCCACCACCGGACAGGTAAATGGCCTGGTGCCCGACCTTTTCAGCCATCATGGCCGCATAGGCATTGATGGTGCCCACGATCTGCAGGGGTTGATTCTCTTTCAGAGCCCGGCGAAAGCGAGCCCCCGGAGTCAGTTTGTTAGCCATGGAAATTACCTCCCGGTTCAAATGGTTAGAACGCCTTCCTGAATCTTTTCCTCGATGTTCTGTCGAGCGGCGTTGATGTGTCTTTTCATCAGAAACTCGGCCAACTCCCCATCCCGCTGGGCGATGGCCTCTACAATATGACGATGTTCACCGAGTGCCCGGTGGGGGCGCCCGGCAGAGGTGCTTAATCGATACCGATACATCCGCACCATGTAATACAGATCGCCCAGCAGCATCTGGGCAAGCTTGGCATTGCGACTGCCCGTAGCGATCCGGTGATGGAAATCGTAATCCCCTTCAGCCTGGTAGTAGGCCTGACCCTGGGCTTCATCAATCATCTTCTCGTGACTGTCGAGGGTGGCCTGCAGATCCCGGATTTCCTGGTCAGTCATGCGCTCTGCCGCCTGCCGGGCTGCCAGTCCTTCCATGACCTCCCGGATGCGGTAGAGCTCCATCAACTCTTCGGCACTGACCGACACCACCTTGACGCCGGCGTGAGGCCGACGCACCAGAAGACCTCGGGATTCCAGACGCCCAAGGGCTTCACGCAGCGGCCCCCGGGTCAGGTTGAAGCGGGAGCAGAGTTCCAGCTCACCAATTTTTTCGCCAGGCGCCAGCTCACCGGTAATGATGGCCGTCTGCAGACAATCAAACGCTTCATCGGCGCGAGTGTGGCTTAAAGGTTGGGTAGCAGACATGTTTTGTTACCAAAATCAGGGTGATTTCTGGCAAATCTACGTCTGCAGCTCGATATTGTCAACAATACTTAAGGCTAGGCCTGTTTCTTGTTAACAGAAGGCGGGAATCAGGTGGACTGCGCTTCGGTTTGTTTACAACCGTCAATTTGCTGTCCCCAATAACTGTTTATCGGACTCTTCCATGCCCCGACATGCAGCTCTTCCAGCGACAGGCGATCCCGCATCAGAAGGCTAAGCTGCCCTCTACTGAGAGCTCCAGGGCCATCTGCCAGACATTGGGCAACAGTCGATTCCAGTGAATGGCGCCGCCGCCCCCTTCTAAGGTCCCGGGCGAGCCCCTGATGTATGCGATTAAGACGGGGATCAAGCACTGCCTGCTCAAAAGCCCGGCTTCCCCTCGCCAAACCGGATTCCTGGTTTTTCTGTTTCCGGAAATTCTGCGCATTCCACAAAACAGGTAGCGGTGTCGCTGTTTCTTCGGGTATCGCAAGAAGCCCAAGAGACATCAAACCACGACCCGGCCCCACTCTGCTCAGACAGACATCGGTAGGCGCAGCAAGAACCAGAGGAATCGAGACAGGTAAAGACCAGAGGAAGAACACCGGATCAAGACTCCAGGCGAACGAGGACCACAGGCTACCGACCACCATCCCCGGAAGGTGAGTCGCAAAGGCACCACGCCAGGAAATATCATCCGTTCGGTTTTGGCCGGCCCAGCTCAGCGAAAAGTTCAGCAGGGCACCCACCACGTAACGGCTGTGTGCCCACATCCGGACGGGCGCAAGCAGGACTGAAATCACGATTTCAATCAATACGCTGGCGAGCAGCTTGGCAACACCTCCATATTGGCGTGTGTTGCGGTGAATGGCGGCATCAGCGACGGCCAGGAACTTGGGGAAGAACAGCAATACCAATGTGCTCAATGTCAGCCCCAACGCCCAGCCCGGTCGCCATTCCGGCCAAAGCGGAAACAGGCTTTGATGCCCCTCGGGAAAATACTCGATCGGCGCCAGGGTCAGCTTCGCCGCAGCAATGGTTGTGAGAATCAGGAAACACAGCCAGAGGACAGAGGCAAGATAAGCCATAATGCCGTTCATGAAGGCCATCCTGTGAGCAAACTTCAGCCCGGGCATAAAGAGCATTATCCAGAGATGCTGAAGATTGCCCTTGGACCATCGGTTATCCCGAGCCAATTCATCTGCCAGCGTGGGAGGTGACTCTTCAAAGCTCTGGCCCAGCTCCGGTTCGAGCCATACCTCGTAGCCAGCCCGCCCCATAAAAGCCGCTTCAACAAAGTCGTGGCTCATAATGGAGCCACCGAACAGGCCCACACCCCGCAGCTTTGGCAAACCACAGTGTTTCATGAACGGAGCAACACGAAGAATCGCATTATGCCCCCAAAAGGCGGCTTCCCCCATTTGTACTGCCGCCAGGCCTGTGGCGAACAGGGTTGAATAGAAGCGATTGGCAAATTGCTGGATGCGGGCAAAAAGCGACTGGCCATTTATGATGGTAGGGTTGGTTTGCAGAATACCGACGTTTGGCTCGCGCTCCATCAGGCGCACCATGCGGACGATGGTCTGGCCACTAAGCAGGCTATCCGCATCCAATACCACCATGTACTTACTCCGCCGCCCCCACCGGCGCAGATAATCAGCCACATTGCCGCTTTTGTAATTCAGGTTGACCGTTCGCCGGCGATAGAAAAGGCGCCCCTGGGCACCAAGCTCTTCGACAAGCCGATGCCAGCAGGCCTGTTCTTCCAGCCAGACATCCGGGTCGCGACTGTCTGACAGGATATAAAACTCGAAGTGCTCGATGTTGCCCGTCTGCTCAATATCCCGATAAACCGCTTTCAACCCACTGAGCGTCCAGCCGACCGGCTCATGGTATATCGGTAGAATGACCGCGGTCCTGGCCAGTGGCGTAGCCTCCAGCTCATCGTCTTGGTGGCGGCGTAACAGGCTGTATCGGTCCCCACCGAACAACCTGATCATGAAGCCAAATACTGCAGTCCAGAATCCCACCGCAATCCAGGCATAAAGAATGCCGAAAAGTCCCGCGATACCCACCTCAAGCAGGGTTCCCCCGTGGTAGGGCAGAATCCAGAGCAGGTAGTACACGGCAACAACCGTCTGGGAGAGGACAAACATCGCCAGTAGCAGACGCCTGAAAATCGCGACTCGACGCCATTTCGGAGGGCGGGCTTCCAACGAGCCCGGTTCCTTTACCCTATTCATACCCGATACTTCCGCGCCTCAGGGGTGGAGTGCATTCCGGAATGTCAATGCGGCCACAGGAGTGTTGGGCCAGGACCCGGTCCATCAGTAACGAAAGAAACGCATCGTTGTCATTCAACCCGCCGTCCTCAAACTCAATCAAAACGGTATCAACAAGTGCCAGCACCTCCCGATAATGGGAGGGGGAAAGCTCCCCCTCCCCTTCATTCAGGTATCTGAAGACTCTTAAAACAGACTGCTCAAATACCGAATACTCCACGCCCTCCCCCTGCACCATCACTCGGGATCAACCAGACTTTTTGTGGAGCCCTCCACAAGATACGTCCAGGTTTCGGTGAGCGGAGTCCCATCAAGGGCGAGGTACCCTCTTATCACCGGTGCGGTATCCGGCGCGGGCTTGGCCAGTATCGAGAGTCTCCAGACATTCTCTGGTTCAACGTATTCCACAAAATGTTCGATAACTTCCAGGCCATCGGAGCCATCCACATGACTGACAATCGCGGCTTCGGAATCAAGATCCTCAAGCGTCTTGCCCGCGAAATCGACCACAAACCTCAGGGCTCCTTCCTCCGTTCCCCCTCCTGTCCGGTTGCCATGACCGACAAAGGTTTTGACAGCACGCCCGGATGGATGGGAAGTGATGGAAGGGTCGCCAAACGTCAATGAATACTCAAAATGAACCTCTTCACCCGCCGATACCGCCTCATCCGGTGTCCAAAACGCGACAACATTGTCATTTGTTTCAGAGCCGGACGGAATCTCCACTAAAACGACACTGCCTTTGCCCCAATCCGCTTTCGGTTCAACCCAGGCACTGGGACGCCGCTCGTAACGCGCTTCCAGATCTTCGAACTGGCCAAACTCGCGATCCCTTTGGATCAACCCGAAGCCGTTCAACTGTTCCACCTCGTGAAAGCTCAAGCTAAGTGCCGATGGGTTCACCAGCGGGCGCCACAACCACTCGCCGCTACGGCCTTCATGAATCAACAGGCCATCGGAATCATGGACTTGTGGACGCCATTCGCCCCTGGGCCTGGCTGTGTTCTCGCCGTAATAAAACATTGAGGTAAGAGGTGCCAACCCCACCTGCTCAATATCCTGGCGAAAGAACAGGCGGGCCGTAATATCCATGCGGGTTTGCTCGCCCGGATGAATCACAAACTTGTAGGCGCCGGAGACACTTGGGCCATCGAGCAGCCCATACAGCACCATTGATTCGCTGTCAGCAGCCGGACGCTCCAACCAGAACTCGGTGAAAGCGGGAAACTCTTCGCCTGACGCAAGCCCGGTATCCACGGCAATACCTCGTGCAGAAAGGCCAAAGCCCTCTCCGGCCCCAACCCCGCGGAAATAACTCGCTCCCCCGAACACCAGAAACTGGTTCTGAACACCCTCACCCTCCAATGGATAAGTGAGCTTGAATCCGGCATACCCCAGATCAGCCGGTATCCGCTTTGCAATTTCGGGGCTGGGGTATTCGAAATCCGATTTATCGAATGGAACAGAGTGAACACCTTCCTGGTCGAGGACATTCAGATTAACCCGGTGGGTGTAATAGCGCCCCTGCGGCATCATCATCACCTGATACCGTGACTTACCCTGCCGCCAAAGACTGGCCTGAGGCTTGAATCGAATCGCCTGAAATTCCGGGTATTCAAGCGATTGCAGAAATTCCGGCGCCTGAGGGGGAGCTTCGTACTCTTTATCGGAAAGCGCCTGCGCCCGCTCAACAACGTTTTCAAACCCAAACGCCTGAGCATGGCCAGCCAACGCTATAAGATAAACTGCCGGCAGGATCGTTGTGGCGGCAAAACGGACAGACTTTTTCATGTGAACTCCCCTCGCTGGACACTCCAAGAATGTAGCATCAGGGGTACGCGAGGCCTCAAGTGACATCTTGGTAACAGCAAGGCAAGGAAGTGCCGTGAATAAAACGGCTAAAGCAGCCTCGAATGAGGCTGACGGCGGTCTCAGATGCCAAGCGACATTGATAGTGAGATGTCAGGATTGGATGGGCGTTGCAGGGCCGCCCCCGACACCGTCAAGACACGCCCGACACTCAGATCTGCGTAAAACCGCCTGCCCCGGAAGCGGAGTGCAACTTCTCCGGCGCTCGCTTCAAACCGCGGGCCATCCCTGGTTGCCTCGGATGCAGCCCATCCTTTCAGGAAGGACACCACCAGATAGGAGTTAACGGCATTGCCAAATAGTGACGCGTACGCCGGGCTTCGCGCTTTCATCCGTATCCAGCCACCTTCGTTGGCTGACATCGACTGGCCGTTAAACCCCTGCATCATCGACGGCCCGGCTAGCACCACATACTCCGAGGAAGCGAGGTCATCCGGAGCAATCTGGTAACGCCCGTCCAGCCCGACATTCCAGTCAAAAACCGAGCGCCGCAAAGAAGCGGCCAGATTGATCTTGTAATATTCAGTGTCCGTTAAAGATTCCTCATCAGGGCCCGAGAACTCGCGATTTTCAATGCCTCCCAGAACCCCCAGATCGCCCTGCCAGACAAAGCCGCCCTTCAACGCCTGTTCGCTGGAACAATAAACCCCGAAGTTTGCCAGCTCATGAGACGTATCGGAGACCCACGCAGACTCACGGTAGTTGCGACTGGTAAAGGTCGAGTACTGGAAGGCCGTCTCCACATCAATCCCTCGCCAGGCCCCCATCGGTCGGGCTCCCGAAAAGGACAGCGTCCGGTTATCGCTCTCTGTGTCAAAGCGATCCTCATCTCCCAGAACAACGGTGGAGTATTCACTGCCACCCAGGGAAAGGTGAAACCGCCCCCCTGCCATAGCTAACGAGTAATCCAGCTCCAGGCTCTTGGACTCATCTTCCTGGCGACGGGAGGCAGAGTCCTGATAGTTTACGGCAACGTCGTGAGCTTCAGACATCGTGAAGCGAACAGCCGTTTCATCCCTCGCCTCCGTAGAATGGTCCGAAAACTCCAGGTGACTTGAAAGATACCGGGCGGCATATTTCACAAGATCCTGTGAATACCGGGTAAGCTCATTTATTGTGGGAGAAACCTGCCCCATTGCGTACCCGGAGCCAACTGGCACGCACCAGAACAGGGCAATGAAAATAAAGAATTTCAAGCCGGAACCCTTGGAAAAATCGATAAGTTAACGAACTTTAAAAAATACAGGCTCCACAAGCCATAGCCTTTTGCCAACACTTACAATTTTAATGTTACGTAAAATCTGACGGTTAAACCTACATATCAAGAAATAACATCAATTGTTTCCGGTTACTTTCCTAAGATTATGTAACTTTCAGGCCTGTCATTTCTTACAATCATTGCACCTCCGTGCATTAATCAATACAACTTGGGTAAACTCGGCACAATTTGTGAGTGCTGCCTAATGGCATTGAGTATGCCGCTGATCAAAAGCAGGCAGCGGCTACGCTTAGGACCCTGACCGTTAAGGATGAAAGACATGATCAAGAAATGCCTGTTCCCCGTTGCTGGCTACGGCACCCGCTTCCTTCCAGCCACCAAAGCCATGCCCAAAGAGATCCTGCCGATTGTCAACAAGCCACTCGTGCAGTACGGCGTAGAAGAAGCTGCCGAGGCTGGCGTCCATGAATTCGGTTTTGTGACTGGTCGTGGCAAACGTGCCATTGAGGATCATTTCGATATCAGCTTTGAGCTGGAACATCAGATCGCCGGCACCGGTAAGGAAGATCTGCTCGCGTCCATCCGGGACCTGATCAACAACAACAGCTTTGCCTTTACCCGCCAGAACGAAATGAAAGGCCTCGGGCATGCCATCCTGACCGGGCGCAACCTGGTGGGCGACAATCCGTTTGCCGTTGTACTTGCCGATGACTTCTGTCTGGGCCCGGAAGACGGGGACGGCGTTCTGGCGCAGATGGTCAGGCTGTACAACCAGTTCCGCTGTTCCATCGTCGCCATCGAGGAGGTGCCGGCGGATGAGACCCACAAATACGGCGTAATCGCTGGCGAGGCTATGAAGGATGGCCTCTATCGGATTACTGACATGGTGGAAAAGCCCGCCCCGGAGGATGCTCCGAGCAACCTGGCTATCATCGGCCGCTACATTCTGACGCCGGATATTTTCGACATCATTGAACGAACCAAGCCCGGCAAGAATGGCGAGGTACAGATCACCGACGCCCTGCTCGAACAGGCCCAGAATGGTTGTGTACTGGCCTACCAGTTCAAGGGCCGGCGTTTTGACTGCGGCAGCATTGACGGCTTTGTCGAAGCCACCAACCATGTCTACGAGAACGTCTACAAGAAAGGCAAGGCGTGATTAGCGGGACAGCAACTGCATCACCATGCGCCGGTTATCGTTATCGCTTTTACGAAACCGGCGCAGCAGTTCCATTTCGTCTTCAGACAGCTGAACTCGGCTGATTTCCTGCTCCAGCTGTCTGAGGGCCGCCGACAGGTCATCGCCATTACTGAACGCCAGCCCCGGCAACTCCAACTGGCCACTGTCAGCCCCTTCGTCCATGTCGAGCAAATCTTCCAGCGGCGTTTCTGTTTTCAGGCAAAGGTCCAGCAATTCACCGACCCCTGGATAACGCCGCTTTCGGGCATCCATCGCTTCCCAACAACGCACCTCTGCCTCATTCACATCACACATGTCAGCAATATCCGTCAGGGACCAGTGGCCGGCTTCCCGGATACGACGCAACCGGCGGTTAAATGACTGCAGATAGCGCATGCTCGGATATCCCTGAACAGGTAATGGAGAAGGTGGATGCACTCCGGGAATGTAGCGTACAAACAGCTCTGAAAACAATCGCCCAGGCCGGGCAAAATTTTCCATCCAAAGAGGTTGACCCACCCCCGCGAAATCCGTATATTTCGTCTCCGTTGCAGGGCACAGGACCATAGCTCAGTTGGTTAGAGCGCTACCTTGACATGGTAGAGGTCCCCAGTTCGAATCTGGGTGGTCCTACCAATCCTGCCAGGAAAGTCAGCAAGTTACGGGTTCCGTAAATGCTGGCTTTTTTTGTTTCTGGGCCCCTTGTCTGGAACACAGAACACCGCCCCGGCTCAGTTGCCCTCCTCCCGGGCCACCATGCCCTGCCCGGCTCTTACCAGCTCGCCGTCATCGCTCGCCTCTATGGAATAGACACTCACCCGATTACGCCCACTGCGTTTGGCCTGGTACAGCGCCTGATCCGCCCGGTGCAGAAGAACATCCAGAGCGACACCGTGAGTCAGGCTGGCAACCCCCACACTGATCGTAAAACGCAGGGAAACGTCACTGTCTGCTTCAATATCCGTCGCCTCGACGGCTTTGCGGAGCTTTTCTGCAACAACAACAGCCTCGCCTTCCTCACAGCCGGGGAGCAGGATGACAAACTCCTCACCGCCCAGGCGCGCCAACAGGTCCGTCGTCCGGCTCTGGGCGCGTAAAAGGTCCGCCAGTTTTACCAGAACCCGGTCACCAACCTGGTGGCCATGGCTGTCATTGATCGTCTTGAAGCGGTCCGCATCGATCGCAAGCACGCACAGCCGCACGCGGTCCTGCAGCGCCAGTGAGCGAAGATGTTCCGCTTCATCCATGAAGTACCGCCGGTTATACAGACGCGTCAGCGGGTCTGTTGTGGCCTGTCGCCTCAACTCAGCCTGGGAAGCCTTGATCCGCTCCAGAATCCGGATTCTGTGAGCAATAATGAACGCCAGCATCAGTGCTTCCAGCGTGATACCGATACCCACCCCGTGGCTGGCAACGTAACTGAATCCGATCAGTCCTTTGTAGTAAAGCACCGCAATGGCATTGAACAACAGGAAAAACGAATGGCCGACAATGAAGTAGCCAGCAAACGGATTGCCCTTGCGAAACAGGGAGATCGCCACCGACATGGTGAAAAACATAATCACCGCGGCCAGTGAACTTGCAGGCTCCAGCGCCCCCTGGATGTCGAAAATACCGTAGATAAAGTCGGCCACCAGCACCGCCAGCAGAACCGTCAGTATCCGGTGTTCGGTCGGATACTGGTGGCGGGTCTCGAAAATCGAGGTCATGAACAGGATCAGGAAAATGGGCATGGTGATCAGGGTCAGGTGCAGGTGAAACACAGCCTCCCCGTAGGCCTCGAACACGTTGGCAATAAAACCGTAGGAAAGCGCAATCCAGAGCAGCCCCGAGACCAGGTAGAGCGAGTAGAACACGTTCTCCTTGCGCCTGGCGGCGAAGAACAACAGAACGTTGTAGAAAATCAGGGCCAGCAACACCCCAACCAGCAGCGCAATGTCGTTGTACTGGCCCACCAGGGCAAGCCGCGAATGTTCTTTGTCCAGCAACAGCAGCGAGAACCATTGATGGGAATAGGACACACTTTCTACATAGAGCGTCCGGGAAGCACCCGCGGGCAACTCGAATTCATAGATGGCGGTCCCACGATACATCAGGCTGCTGTCCGGATCCCTGTCCAGATCCAGCACCTGACGATCAATCAACTCGCCCGCCCGCTCCAGATAGAACCCGGCGACTCGATTGTGGTAGGCATAGGGATGATGGAGAAAAAGCTGCCGGGAGCGTCCCGACTCGTTGACCAGATGAATGCGTGACCAGGTTGTCTTCGCTCTGGTGCCCAGCGCCAACTCATTGTCTGACGGAATGAAGTCCCGGGTTCGGACCTGTTCGTAATCGAGATTGCCAGACTCATCGACGAAATAGGCCATCGGGAAGACATCAAGATCAACCGCCCCGGCCCCAATAGTGACGCTCCCCGAGGCAAACGTCGCAGCCGGGAGGCACAACAGCATAATCAGTACAAGAAACCTGGCCACGAAATTGTTTACTACTCCCAAGACTGCCCCGCAGGCAGTGGAAAACCCTCATGAGATACGGCGAGCAGCCCCTCCAGCCGCCTCATATCCACCCTTCTCACGAATCAGGTCAGGCCCTTGATCGAGTTATTCCACATAAGGAAGGGCCAATATCAGCGCTCGGATGAAGTCAGGCAAGTTTCGAAATCTAGCAGCAGTTGCCGGCAGGCGCCAAGATATCCACTGCCAAAAAGATTGTAGTGATTCAGGGCATGATACAGGTTGTAGATGCTACGTTTAGCGGGGTACGCCATCGTCCGGGGCCAGACCCGGTCATAGGCCTGATAGAATGCGGGCTCGAAGCCACCGAAAAACTCGGTCATCGCCAGATCGGCCTCCCGGTCCCCATAGTAAACAGCCGGGTCGATGAGCCAGGCCCGTTCACGGTCAAACAGAGCATTCCCCGACCAGAGATCTCCATGAATCAGGCTCGGCCTGTCGCAATGACGGTTGAGAAAGGCAACCAGCGCCACCGCATTGCGTGACAACACCTGTTCAAACTCTGCCCTCACCTGACTGTTACGGATAAGCCCCACCTGGTAGCCCAACCGGTAATCCAGAAAGAACTGCCCCCAGTCGTCGGACCAGGTGTTCTTCTGGCGCGCAAGCCCGATGTAGTTGTCATGATCCAGACCGTAACGCGTTGCCTGTTGCTGATGAATCCCGGCCAGCCCTTCCCCGAGACCCGCCATCAGGTCCGCGGTGGCCGGCCTGCCAAAGATGCGTGGAATCACCAGAGTCTTTTCATCCACAGACAGGACCTCCGGTATGGCAACACCGGCGGTACCACTGGCCTGCACTGCCTCCCGGAGAAGATCCAGGCCCCGAGCCTCGCAGGTCAGGGCATCCGCAAAGCCCGACTCATTGGTTTTGCTGAACGTATCCATAAAACTACCAGTCATCTCCGTTCTGCTTTTCCTGCTCATCCAGTTCCGCTTTGCGCTTCCGAATTTTTTCCAGACGATGCTCGGGAATCTTCATATTGGCGCTGTCTTTCAGAAACAGCAGGCTTCCAAGGACAAGCGCAAAAGCGGCCAGTAGAATCAGCCATCCGATCAGGGGCATGAGCACACTCCGTTTGATATATAATGATGAGTTTACATGCCCCCGACTGATCCCGGAAACCAGAGCAGCCCAGGCTATGCGCGCTACGTTTGAAACCACCGTCGACTCTCCCACCACAGCCGTCGATGCCCTTGCGGACATCTCCGGTCTGTCAAAGCAGAAAATAAAGGATGCGATGGCCAAGGGTGCCTGCTGGTGGCAGGTGAAAGGCAAAACGGTCCGTCTTCGCAAAGCCAAGCGTCTTCTGAAACCAGGCACACATATCCAGCTGTTCTATGATGACCAGGTGCTGGCAAGGCATCCCGAGCAGCCTCGCCTGGTGGAGAATACCGGCCGTTACAGCGTCTGGCACAAACCTCACGGCCTGCTGTCCCAGGGCTCACAATGGGGCGATCACTGCAGCCTGTTACGACTGGTGGAAACCATCCTGGCGACGCCCAGCTTTCTGGTGCACCGGCTGGATGCGGACGCTGCGGGACTGATGCTGATTGCCCATGACGGCAAGGCGGCAGCAGCTCTTTCGCAACTGTTTTCAGGGCGAACGGTCACCAAGGTGTATCAGGCAAGCGTGGAAGGAGAACTGATTTGCCAGGACCGGCTGATTGAAACACCCCTGGATGGCAAAACCGCGGTATCGCGGGTATCCACCCTCAAAACGGATCCCGACGGCGGAACCAGCAGGGTGCAAGTCATCATCGAGACCGGGCGCAAGCACCAGATCCGGCGGCATCTGGCCGGCATCGGTCATCCCATTGTGGGGGACCGCCTTTACGGCGAGTCACACCCGGACGGGCTGAGGCTGGAGGCGGTTTACCTGGCGTTTCACTGCCCTTTGACGAACCGGCAACAAGCGTTCGGAGAAGAGCCGGCAGCAACCTGAGCCGGGTGGGCAACGCTAGACGTTGTAGAACCCGCGATACCAGTCGATAAACCGGGCCATCCCCTCCTCAATGGAGGTCTGCGACCTATAACCGACATCTCTGGTCAGATCCTTCACGTCGGCGTAGGTCGCCAGGACATCGCCAGGTTGCATGGGCAAAAGATTCCTGTCGGCTTTTTTACCCACGCAGGATTCGATGATTTCGATGAATCGAGACAATTCCACCGGGTTGTTGCTGCCAATATTGTAAAGCCGATACGGGGCCCGACTGCTGCCCGGGTCCGGCTCAAGCCCCTGCCAGTCCGGATTGGGCGTGGCCACCTGATCAAGACTGAGAACAACCCCTTCAACAATATCGTCAATGTAGGTGAAGTCACGCTGGTGATGGCCATGATTGAACACATCAATGGTTTCGCCAGCCAGAATCTTGCGGGTAAAGATAAAAGGCGCCATGTCGGGCCGGCCCCAGGGGCCGTACACCGTAAAAAAGCGCAGGCCGGTAGTCGGCAGGTTGTAGAGATGGCTATAGGTATGGGCCATCAGCTCATTGGCCTTTTTCGAGGCGGCATAAAGGCTCAGGGGATGGTCCACATTGTCGTGGACCGAGAACGGCATGGTCTCGTTGGCACCGTAGACCGAACTGCTGGAGGCATACACCAGATGCTGCACATCGTTGTGGCGACAGCCCTCCAGAATGTTCATGAAACCGACCAGATTGGCGTCCACGTAGGCGTTCGGATTTTCGATGGAATAGCGAACGCCGGCCTGGGCGGCCAGGTGCACCACCCGCTCCGGCTGTTCAGCCCTGAAGAGTTCCGCCATGGCCTCACGGTCAGCTACATCCTGGCGGATTTCGGTAAACCCCGGCTTTCCCCGCAAGCCATCGAGACGGGCTTCTTTCAGGTTCACATCGTAATAGTCATTGACGTTATCCACCCCAATGACCTGATCGCCACGATCCAGCAGCCTGTGCGCCAGATGCGCGCCGATAAAGCCCGCGGTTCCGGTTACCAGAACTTTCACCCGTTACTCTCCCTTCAGGTCAGGTGACGCCTGCCCGGCATCAGTCGAAGTCGATGCCCAGGCGCCGCCCCACTTCCTCGTAGGTTTCGATGACGCTGCCAAGACCCTGGCGGAAGCGGTCCTTGTCCATCTTCTTGCGGGTATCCCGGTCCCAGATCCGGCAACCATCCGGGCTGAACTCATCGCCCAGAACGATGGTGCCACCACTGCGACCGAACTCCAGCTTGTAATCCACCAGCAGCATGCCGGCGTCGGCGAACAGGGCCTTGAGTACATCGTTGACCTTATAGGTCAGCGTTTTCATCTGATTGAGCTCGTCCGCCGTGGCCCAGCCGAAGGTGACGGCCAGGGACTCATTGACCATCGGATCGTGGAGCTGGTCGTTTTTCAGGAACAGCTCATAGGTCGGCGGGTTCAGGTCCTGGCCTTCCTCAACACCAAGCCGGCGACAAAGACTGCCAGCGGACACATTACGGACCACGCATTCGACCGGAATCATGTCCAGCTTGCGCACCAGTGACTCGGTGTTCGAAAGCAGCTGTTCAAAGTGGGTGGGAACGCCAGCCGCTTCCAGCTTTTCCATGATGAAGGCATTGAACTTGTTGTTCACCATGCCTTTACGGTCGAGCTGCTCCACTTTCTCGCCGTCGAAGGCGGAGGTATCATCCCGGAACGCCAGAACAAACCGCTCGGGATCATCGGTCCGGTAAACCGACTTGGCTTTGCCGGCATACAATTCTTCGCGCTTTTCCATTCTTGTCTCCAGAAGAAGGCGGCCTGTGCCGCCCCCAGAATCAGTTCAGGTCGTCAAACAACAGGGTCAGCAGGTCACCGGAGCTGTGATCACCAGTATAGTCATCACTCCGGTCCACGGTGACCAGAACCGCGTCGGCTCCACCCTTCACATCAACGGTGTGGGTATGAACCAGCTCCGGAGAGCTACCCAGGCTTGAGAGCCAGCCGCCACCACGCTCGTCCGCCGTGCGGAAATCGACACGGAACCAGCCCTCTTCCCGGTTCATGTCCACCACCGCCACATCGGAGGCTTCCAGAGAGCGGCTCAACTCGGCCCAGGCACGGTCGTAGCCAAGCTCGACACGCATCGCCAGCGGTACGTCGTTGTGCTTCATGAGGCTAACCTGGGGCCGGGAAATCATGTCTGAAGCGGCCCGGGAAACGGACTTGCTGTTCTCCCTTCCCTGCAGGAAGGTACTCAGGCCCGACAGCAGCTCTTTCTGCTGCGCCAGCGCCTGATCTGAAACCGATGCCCGCTCGTCCCAGGGCAGAAGCCCCTCGGGAGAACTTTCCAGCGTCAGCTTGCGAACACGGATCTCCGTCGTCTTGCGGCGAACCCCCGGTGTCAGACGGGCCTGGACCACAACACGGTCTTCGTCGGCACTCGGTTCCCCCGGAAGCCCCAGAAGATCACGGCTGCGCTTGCTGAAGTTGGCCAGTTCACTTTGCAGAACACCGGCCTGTGGGCTCTGTTCCGCCACTCCCAGTCCGGTCTCGTTCATCCAGGCACTGACTGCGGGCCAGAGTTGCCCGGGAACCTCGTTGACCAGCAGCCAGGCACGGCCATCCAGTTCCTCAATCACATAGTTTTCATCGAGGATCTCCGAGGTCATATCCGGTGGTGTTGGTAATTCGGACGGATAGTATCGGCGGGTGTCGCTGGTACTGATATTGCGGATCGGCATGGCCTGCCCGATGCGGGACGCATCGGCGCCCTCCGGCACCTCAATCATTTCCCCTTCAGGGGCACTGACATAACGTTCGGAACGGTCTTCCACCAGGCTGCAGCCAGCCAGGGCGGAGAAAAACAGAATCCCGGCCAGCGGCCGGGAAACGGACAATGTCTTGGAACGGGCTCCTGAAAGAACCTGCATCGAGTTACTCCGGTTAAGGGGTGGTTACTGCGGCCTCAGAGAACACCTGAGGCCTTGAGTGCTTCTTCCACCTCACCGTGGAACTTTTCACTGAGCTGGGTCAGCGGCAGACGGATGCCCTCACCGATCATGCCCATCCGTTGCAGAGCCCACTTCACAGGGATTGGGTTGGCTTCAAGGAAAAGCTTGCGGTTGAGAGGCATCAGGAGCTCGTTCAGTCGCTGGGTCTCTTCCTCATTACCGGCGATCGCTGCGGCGCACAGATCGGCCATGCCACGGGGGGCTACATTGGCGGTGACCGAGACGTTACCTTTGCCGCCTGCCAGCATCAGGTCTGCGGCCGTAGCATCGTCACCGGAATACACGGCCAGCCGACCATCCAGCGCCTCAATCAGTTCCGCCCCCCGGGGGATATTACCGGTGGCATCCTTGATACCCACGATATTGGGGATGTCTGCCAGGCGCAGAACGGTCTCATTGAGCATGTCGCAGGCGGTCCGGCCCGGCACGTTATAAAGCATCTGTTTCATACCCGGAACGGCTTCGGCGATCGCTTTGAAGTGCTGGTACAGGCCTTCCTGGGTCGGCTTGTTGTAGTACGGGACCACCAGCAGACAGGCATCGGCACCCAGCTTTTCGGCACGGCTGGTCAGCTCGATGGCCTCCCGGGTACTGTTACCGCCAGTGCCGGCGATTACGGGAATCCGGCCGGCAACGCGATCGATAATATGACCAATGGTCCGGATATGCTCATCCGGGTCCAGCGTCGCGGATTCACCGGTGGTGCCAACCGCCACGATACCATTGGTGCCGTTCTCAATATGGAAATCGACCAGTTTATCCAGATGCTCCCAGTGAATGTCACCATTGGGGTGCATGGGCGTGACCAGTGCGACAAGGCTACCCGTAATCATAAAAGCTCCGTCCGAATAAAACCGATATGGTAATGTTGGGCCTGAACTGACACAAGAGTACTGAAGGAGATGTCATGTCATCCGTAGCATTGAACCAGCCCATTCCCGATTTCGAGGCTCCGGCAACCGGTGATCAGACCATCCGGCCAGCGGACCTGCGGGGGAAAAACATCGTCATCTATTTCTACCCGAAAGACAATACTCCGGGCTGCACAACTGAAGGACAGGACTTCCGCGACCGCATGGAACAGTTCGAGGAACTGGACACTGTCATCCTCGGCGTGTCCCGCGATGGCCTGAAAGCCCATGAAAACTTCCGGGCCAAGCAGAACTTTCCGTTCCACCTGATTTCTGACCGGGACGAAGCCCTGTGCAAACTGTTCGACGTCATCAAGCCCAAGAAGCTTTATGGCAAGGAACACATGGGCATCGAGCGCAGCACCTTCCTGTTTGATGCCGGGGGCGTTCTCCGTCAGGAATGGCGCGGCGTCAAGGTCAAGGGCCATGCCGACGAAGTGCTGGAGGCCGTGCGGGGGCTCTAGGCCCGCTCTCATACCAGCAAAGCTGCAAGCAGAAACAGGCGATGCGCACCCGTGCCGGAAATCACGATAGTGGTCTGGTATGAGGCCTCGCCTGCTGCCTACGGCCGCACCCAGCGATAACCGTAATACCCCTCGCTATTGCGGTAGCCCATGCGTAGCCAGCCAACGCCCGCCGGGTCAATGCTCATACGCCCTTCGATATAGATATCGTCCATCGCTTGCCAGTGTTCGCCGCCATCGCGGCTGAGCAGCATATGGCGACCATCGCCACGGCCTTTTTCGACGATGAGCGCGTTCTCGCTGGCGTACAGGCTACCCAGTCGGGCATTACCGGCCGTAAGCACCGGCGACCACTGCCCCTGATGCAGGCGATACAGGGTATGGCGAGTGGGTTCGGGACTCCGGTAGAGGCCAAAGAGCTGGCCGCCGGGGCCGTTTTCGATCCTGGTCAGGCTGCCGTCGCGGCGGGCGGCGGAGAGGATCTCGCCAGTGCGGGCATTGAGCCGGTAGATACCCACCCCCGAAACTGTGCTGTAACGGTCACCGGTGAAGGCATAAAGCTGGCCGGCATCATCCAGATGCCACCGAAAGCGATCACTCGTGCGGTCGCTGTGTGACTCCTTGCCGACCACGCTGGCATCGTATTCGCGCAGCCGGTCGTCGGTCGCGAGTATGCGCCAGTGCTGGCCTCTGTCTTCCGACAGGTAGATAGTCTGGAAGCCATCGACCCAGACTCGCTGATCGTCAATACCGATGATTTTCGGTACATAGGCTTTTTCAAGTACGTTCCGGGCGGCGACACGCCAGTGATGGCCGAAATCGTTTGAAACGAAAACCGTCCGGTTCGCGATACCCGGCAGTTCGGCAATGAGGTAGCACACGCCATTCGGCCCGCACTGCAGGTTCTTGACGTCGCCCTGCAGGCGAGCGACGACGGCCAACCGGCCATCAGTGCTGCGCAACAGATAGCTCAGGCCAAGCGGGTCCCGCTGCCGTAACATGCGCTCAACCTGTTGCTCGGGATCGCTCGGATCGGCTTCAGGAGTGGATAACAGGCAGTTGAGCACCGGGCGCGCATCGCCTGTCGCCACGCGCCCACCGGCCTGGCAGGCATCGGGACAGCGACCCTCACGCGTACAGGCTTCGACCTCTCCGTCCCGGCCGGTCGAGGCGACGCTCAGCAACACATCTTCGCCCGCCGCCGCGGTCTTCAGCTCGCTCCAGTCCACCGGCTCGGCCAGCTTCGTGGCCAGATGCTGTTTCGGCTGGTTGTGCCAGCCATCGGCATAGCCAACAAACAGGTACCAGTAGAAGCCAAATACCGCGTAACAGAGCAATGCCGTGAGCACCCACGGCCGTATCCATACAGGGACCATGGTCAGAACATCTCATTAACCGTTGGACTTCGGCGCTGACGTAACCGCCACTGAAACGCGATACCCAGAATCCTTTCGATGGGTGGGTGGGCGCGTTTTCGATAATAGCCATGATGGAAACGTTCGCCGATCAGGGCCACACCCCCAATGAGCAGCATCAGCATCAGTAGCACCGTGCCGCCGAACTGGAGCAACCCGATCCAGTCCCAGTAGTCGGGGCCAACACCGCGGTCATACCAGCCATACACCTCAAAACTGAGCATCAGGACCGAGAAGAACACCGGGATGAAGGCCGCAAGCCCCAGCACAATACGGCGCCCCATCGGCGTATGCGGTGTCCCCTTGTACACAATATGGGCATTGCCGTCACTATGATTAAGCAGGCCGCGCACCTCGCCATCGCACATAGAGGTGAGCAGGACGACACGGTCACCTTCAGCCAGGAACACCGGCTGCCGGCGGATCAGAACCGGGTCGATCATCCGGAGCCAGTCCCAGGCCCCGGCGCGCAAGTGGAAGGTTTCGCCCGAACAGCGCAACTGGTATTCGTCCATGGTAAAGCTGTGGCGCCCACTGCCGTAGGTGCGCGACACCACGCCAACATAGCTCAACGGCCCCTGGAGCAGTCCCATGCCATCGTATACACCGTCGGCCAGGGCCAGATCGGGGGCGCTCGCATAGGACGGGGGTGCAGACAAGGCTGGCTGCCGGCCATTACGAAGCCCATCCAGCGCGGCCCACAGCCGGCGTCGCCCGGGGTGGCATTCCAGCAGCAGCCGATACAAAGACCACCCCAATGTGCCCGCGGCACTCGCGAACAGCAGGATCCTCAGTAAGCTCCAGCCCAGATTAACAGTGCCGGGTAACATCAGCGCGATGGCGATCGGCACCCAGCATAGTGCGAGCGCAAACGAGGGCAGCCAGCGCCGCCGTACCGGCTCAGCGGCCCAGACCCTGTTATCAGCATCGCTGATCCAGTGCAGCCAGGCGCTGCCATCGCGCAGGCGATGCGCGCCGATGAGCACCGTATCGCCGTGATGTAGCTGGCGTTGCAGGCTTTCCACGTCGAACTGTTTCGCATCGAAGAAAAACACCCCGCCGTCGGTGATGAGCCGGTAAACCGTCATGCCGTCATTGATCGCCATGCGCTTGAGATCCTGACAGGCCACGCGTACAAAGAAGATCGCCCCTGTACGCTGAGGAACCGGCTGTGTGGAATCACAGGTTGCCATTACGGACCCTCTGTTGAGCGAAGTGTGGAATCGTCATCGGGCTGTCGCACCGTGCCCGTATCGAACCGACGTGTTTCAAAGTTCGAGGTATCAATGCCGCGACGCTCGAAGTCGGCTTTTACCTGCGTCACCGCCGCATCGAAGGCGGCGTCGGTCATGCCGTGATAACGGGAGGCCATAACCATTAGCCGGGGCGCGGGCGTCATCTGACTCCAACGTGCAATCAGCGTCATTGGGAGACGCTGATTGGCCAGGTCGATCTGTTCCGGGATGTCGTCGACGTTGCGATAGCTTACACGCCAACTGATATCCGGCAGGGCCCGACCGGTGCGGCTTTCGGCATCCACGCCCCTGGGCGGCAACAGGAAAAAGAACAAGGTCTGCTCGCCTTGCACCGGGCGCAGGGAAATCTTCGAATAGCGGGATACCGACAGGGCCGCATCATGCTGGATGCCCATCCGATAACCTTCGGCCTCATCATTGATGATGAAGTCCAGGACTTTGCCGGCCGTGTTCATGGTATCCAGCGAATCAATGCCAATACCATGAATCTTGATATTCGGCACCAGAACGGGCTTGACCGCCCCGTCCTGGGTGTTACTCCATAAATAGACAGGGCCCTTTTCAGCGACCGCACTCTGAAGAAGACTTCGGCTTTGTTCGAGGGCCGCGGGAGCGCGCTCGGCGACATCGTCCAACGGGCCGGACCTGAGCCCGTTCATGTCGCAAGAGCGGATCGCGTATGTCAGCGGCAGCAGCATCATGGCCAACGCAGCCCATTTGCTATGGCGCGTCATCTGGTGCCTGAACTGGCGTTCAGCCTGCTGGTTGGCCCGACTCATAAGACCGGCCGTCGCGCCCCGGGCATCATCGCGCGCCGTCGTTTGATCATCGCTGGCCCTGTCAGGGCGGTGCGAAACAGTGTCGTTGGACGTGGCCTGCGGCGCCGGCTCCTGGCTCACATCGGCGCGTGTTGCCGTATCACCTGTGCTGGTTGCGGCCTTGGCAACTTGCTGACGAGCCGCCGGCGAATCGGCGAACACACCTGCACAGCCAAGCACCGAAGGGGCTGGAGAAGCCTCGTCCGACAACGCCTGAATTCGTGCGCGCACCGTATCGACAAACGCCACGTAATCCAGAAGGTCCTCGCAATAGTGGCGTGCATCCAGATGGAAACAGAGACGCCGCTGGTCGGCCAGCGTCAACCGTAACGACGGCGCACTGCGCTCCCAGCGCAAGAGCCCGACATCCCAGTCAACGGCATGGCTTTCAATATCGGCAAAATCGACACGCCCGAACAGATGGGAAACAAACCCCGAACCATCGATTGTTATCGTGTCTGCACGCCCCCGTGCACGACGGATATGCCAGCCGAATACCGCCAGTACCGTGAGCCAGATGGCCACGGCGATCACGCCGATGGTCAACGTGGCCGGCTCTGAGGTGTGTTTGTGGATAATCGGTAGAGCGATCGCCAACACGGCCAGACCGACCATAGCGACCAGCCAAGCCACGCCACGCAGATCGACACGATCATGGTGGTAATACAAGATATCCGGCGAACTCATCCTTTTACATCCATCAAGCCTGTCCCTGGAACTCCGCCTCTAAACCCTATAACGCTCCGGGCACCCCCTCATTCTTCAATGGTCGGTGGTGGCACTGTTTCCTTCACCGGCCAGGCGGCAAACACCGCCTTGAGCATGGTGGCCAGCGGAATGGCGAAAAACACACCCCACAGACCCCAAATGCCGCCGAAAAAGAGCACCGCCACGATAATCGCCACCGGGTGCAGATTGTTCACCTCGGAAAACAGAATGGGCACCAGAACGTTACCATCCAGCGCCTGAATCACGCCATAGGCCACCATTACCCAGATAAACTGGCTGCCCCAGCCGAAGGCAAACAGGCCAATCATGGCCACCGGGATGGTGACCACGGCCGCACCGATATAGGGAATCACCACGCTCAGCCCCACCAGCAGAGACAACAGCGCCGCGTAGGGCATGCCCAGCACCTTGAAGGCCAGGTAGGTAACGCCGCCGACAATGACGATTTCCAGCGCCTTGCCACGAACGTAGTTCGCGCACTGCAGATTCACTTCGTGCCAGATGCGCACCATCATCGGCCGCTGGGGCGGCAGCAGCCGGGCGATGGAATTGACCAGTACCCGCCGGTCTTTCAGGAAAAAGAACACCAGAATCGGCACCAGCACAATGTAAATCAGCAGTGCCACCACATCCGGAATACTGGACAGGGAGAAAGACACCAGCCACTGGGTCAGACGCCCGGCCTCGGTGGATATTTCCTGATACACCGAGTTAACGGCCTCCACCGACACCAGTTGCGGGTAACGCTGGGGAAGCAGTTCGAGATAGGTCTGCAACTCACCGATAATGCGGGGAGCCTCAGCCGCCAGGTTGCTGACCTGGGTCCAGATCAATGGCAGCAGACCGAACAGGAAACCGATCAGCCCGCCCAGAAAGACCACAAACACACCAATGATGGCCAGGAGTTCGGGGATCCCCAGCCGGTTAAGCTTGGCAACCAGCCCCTGCAGGATAAAAGCAATAATCAACGACGCGATGGCCGGGGCCAGCATGGCGCCGAACCAGATAATGAAGACAGTCCCCGCCACCAGAAGCAGGAACAGGATGACCGCTTCCTCGTCGGAAAAGTATTTATGCGCAAGTCCGCGTAAGATTCTGACCATGTAAGACTCCGGGAATTAACCGCCGCACTCTATCACGAAACGGTACTCGCCATGATCCTCCGATTGGCTGATCAGGGCGTGGGCGCTCATATCCACCCAGGCGGGAATGTCCCGGGATGAGCCGGCATCGGTGGCAATCACCTGCAACCGTTCACCGGCAGACATACCATTGAGTTCCAGTTTGGTTTTCAGCAGCGGCATCGGGCACCGAAGACCACTGGCATCCAAGACTCGCTCAGCCATAATTCGTTCTACCATTAACATTCAGATAACAGACAAGCGGGCATTATGCCGGGGGTGTTACCCTATTGCATCTCAAGACTTGCTAATAATCAGAGAACTTTTGCCCGAGAAACAGTGTCTAAGAGACACTGTAACGAACCGGCAACCAATGCATCAGGGGTGACGCAGGATTTCATGAAACACACGATCAGCCGTCTGGCTAACTGCCGGGCCATACACATCCTGGTACTGCTGACCGCTCTGTTAAGCACAGCCATCATCCCGGCACTGGCCCAGAGCCAGAACCTTCCGGACATTGGAGGTAACGGCGGACTGCTCTCCGATCAGTTAGAAAATGAAATCGGCCAACAGGTCATGTCCTCCATCCGGCGCTCGACCCGCACCATCCAGGACCCATTGGTCTACGACTATCTCGGCAACATCACCTATCGCCTGGTACCCTCGGCGCCGCTGGAAAACCGGGATCTGCAGCTGGTCATTATTGATAACTCGGCGATCAACGCCTTTGCCGTGCCCGGCGGCATTGTTGGCGTCAACGGTGGGCTGTTCCTGAATGCCGCCACCGAACAGCAGTTTGCCTCTGTGCTGGCCCACGAACTGGCTCACCTTAGCCAGCACCACTTCGCGCGGCGCATGGAGCAGCAGGAGACCACAACACCCCTGACCGTGGCCGGCATGATCGCCGGTATTATTCTCTCTGCCGTCACCCAGTCCGACATCGGGCTTGCCGCAATCGCCGGTACCCAGGCGATGACCATGCAGAACATGCTGGCCTATAGCCGGGCCCACGAAAAGGAAGCCGACCGGGTGGGCATGGAAATCCTTGCCAGTGCCGGGTTGGACCCCCGGGGTATGCCGGAAATGTTCGAAATCATGATGCGGCGCAACCGCCTGCAGGGCAACCGGCTGCCCGAATACCTCTCCACGCACCCACTGACCCAGAGCCGGGTGGCCGACACCTGGAACCGGGCCAGTCAGTATTCGGGCCAACGGGTGGCCGACAGTCAGGAATACCACCTGATGCGTCACCGCCTGCAGGTGCATTACGCCAAATCACCGGAGCTGGCGATCAGGACCTTCGAATCCGAACTCGAGAAAGACGATCCTGATCACCTCGAAGCCCTGCGTTACGGACTGGCAGTAGCCTATCAGGAGAACCGGGAGTATGACCGGGCTGAACAGGTACTGAGGGAGCTTCTTGACGGCAATCCAGGCCGGATCACTTTCCAGGTGACCCTGGCAGAAGTACTGATAGACCATGAGAATTACGATAGCGCCCGGGAACTGCTCAAACAGGCCCTGGCCCGTAACCCCGAGAATTATCCAATCAGTTACACCCTGGCCATGGCCGAACTGGGGGACGGCAATGGCGCGACAGCAGCCGACCTGCTTGAGGAACTCGCACGCCAGCACCCGGAGCAGGAGCTGCTCTGGCTGAAACTGGCCGAAGCGGAAGGCATGGCCCGCAATATTGTCGGTGTGCACCGGGCGCGGGCGGAATACTACCTGCTGATGGGAGACCTGACATCCGCCCAGCGCCAACTACGCCAGGCCCAGGACATCCTGCCGGCCAGTTCCACGGAACGTCAGGTGATCAGCGAGCGCCTGGGCGAAATCAGCGAGCGGATGCAGGCCAGAAACCGGTAATCAGGCGTTACCGGCGGCCTTGAGATTCATATCGGCAGTAAAGTCGAGCATGCGGCGAAGCGGGCGCAGTGCATCTTCCCGAAGCTCCGGGTCCACATGCACTTCCTGATCCCCTTCCTGCAGCACCCGCAACAGGTTTTCCAGACCGTTCATCGCCATCCACGGGCAGTGGGCACAGCTGCGGCAGGTTGCACCATTGCCTGCTGTAGGCGCCTCAATCAGGGTCTTGTTGGGCGCCAGTTGCTGCATCTTGTAGAAGATGCCGTTATCGGTGGCCACGATAAACTCTTCATTCGGCAGCGTCTGCACCGCATGAATCAGCTGTGACGTGGAGCCCACCACATCGGCCGCCTCAACCACCGCATCCGGGGACTCCGGATGAACCAGCACTGCCGCATCCGGGTAGAGGGCCTTGAGATCCTCAAGCCCGCGGAACTTGAACTCCTCATGAACAATGCAGGAACCATCCCAGAGCAGGACGTCAGCACCGGTGGTCTTCTGCACGTAGTGGCCCAGGTGCTTGTCCGGTGCCCAGAGGATTTTTTCACCCCTGGCATCCAGATTCTCAACGATGGCCTGGGCGCAACTGGAGGTGACCACCCAGTCCGCGCGGGCCTTGACCGCCGCAGACGTGTTGGCATAAACCACCACGGTCCGGTCCGGATGCTGATCGCAGAACTCGGCAAACTCGTCCGCCGGGCAGCCCACGTCCAGGGAGCAGGTTGCCTCCAGGGTCGGCATGAGCACGCGTTTCTCCGGATTCAGGATCTTGGCGGTTTCCCCCATGAAGCGTACACCGGCAACGACCACGGTGGATGCCGGATGCTGGTTACCGAAACGGGCCATTTCGAGCGAATCGGCCACGCAGCCGCCGGTTTCTTCAGCCAGCCGCTGGATATCGGGGTCGGTGTAGTAATGGGCGACCAGAACCGCATCCTTCTCCTTCAGGGTCTCCTTGATGCGCGCTTCCAGTTCGGCCTTCTCTGACTCGGTCAGAGGTTTGGGCTCGGCCTGGTGGGCCAGGTGTTCCTGAACGAGAATACGGTCTTGCGTTCGAGTCATGGCTGGATCTCTGAATAACATTTACCGGAGGAGTATATCACTTCAAGGCCCGGCTTCACGGACCTGTCATACAGCGGTGGCAGTCTATCGAATGCCAATGCCCACTGTCCCGGAATATGGGTTCGTGCAGCCAAAAAAAAAGAGCCCGAAGGCTCTTTTTTCGCAATCCGGTTATAAGTCCGGTCTTGCATGTTGGTGGGTCGTGAAGGATTCGAACCTTCGACCAATTGGTTAAAAGCCAACTGCTCTACCAACTGAGCTAACGACCCTCAACTGGTTTGCCGGCTTTCCATCCGGCGAGCCCTGCACGGGCAGGCCCCTGAATAATGGTGGGTCGTGAAGGATTCGAACCTTCGACCAATTGGTTAAAAGCCAACTGCTCTACCAACTGAGCTAACGACCCCGAACGAGGCGCATATAGTACTGAATTTTTTTGCTTGATCAACCCCTTTTTCCGGGATTGCCCCAAATTTTTCAGTCGCTGGTCAGCACGCCACCAATGCGCTCAGAAAACGCTCAACCAGAGGCCTTGTCCAGGTATTTCCGGGCAAGTTCTGCGGATCCGGAATCCGGGTAGTTTTCCACCACTTCGCTCATCCGGCGTTCGGCTTCGTCTTTCTCACCAAGCCGGTCAAGAGTCACCCCCAGCTTGTAGATGGCATCCGGCGCCTTGCGATGATCGGCGTAACGGGTCGCCACAATGGTGAAAGCCTGCTTGGCCTGTTCCAACTGGGGCTTGGCCAGATACACCTCACCCAGCCAGTAGTAGGCATTGACCGTCAGATCGCCTTCCGGATAGGTATCGATGAACTCGTAGAGCTGGTTGATCGCCGTATCAAAGTCCTTCTCCTCGCGGATCAGCTTGATGATGGCGTCATAGGTTTCTTTTTCCTCAGTACCGGGTGCCCGATAGGCTTTGCGCTCAGGTTTGTCGCCAGAGCCAGAGGCGGCATCACCCGTCCCGGCAGATGGCTGAGTGGCCTGCTTTTCCATGGCGCTGGACAGATCCAGAATGCGCTGATCCAGATCCACGTATCGGTCCCTGCCCTGCTGCTGGAGACGCTCTATCTGGTTCTGCTGCTCTTCCACCCGGCCCTGCAACTCGCGCACGGTGCGCTGCAACTGCTGGATCATGTAGAAAAGCTCGGCAGTCGCCTGGTTATCGGCCGCCTTGCGCTGGGCTTCCGAGGCATTGTTCTGGAATGCGGGGGTAGACGACTGTGCATGGCCCAATCCCGCCAGGCCAAGGCTCAGCGGGATCAGCACTGCCGCCATGAGTTTTCTGCTCATGGGAACATCCGTTGCAACTGATGATTATTCGAAAACAAGCTCAACACGGCGGTTCTGGGCCCAGGCGCTTTCGCTGGAACCACGGACAGCCGGCTTTTCCTCACCATAGCTTACGGTTTCGATCTGGCCACGGGAAGCCCCGTTGACAATCAGGAAGCGCTGAACCGCCTTGGCACGACGCTCACCCAGGGCCAGGTTGTATTCCTTGGTGCCGCGTTCATCGGCGTGGCCTTCCAGGCGAACATCCTCACGGGGATTGTCAGCCAGGTAACGGGCATGAGCGATCAGCACGTCACGGGCCTCCGGCTTGATTTCGGAGGTATCGAAATCAAAGTAGAAGGTGGTTACGTCCCGCAGTGCAGCCTGACGGCTCTGTTCGGCTTCTTCCTGTGCCGCCTGACGCTCTTCGTCAGTCATCGCGGTGGAAGACACGCCGCCGTCACCATCTGCTCCGTCGTAAACGGTGGCACCACCTTCCTGGTTGATGGCTTCAACGTCAGAGCCAGCGGCCTGACCTTCTTCCATGGGCTCACCGGTGGAACTACAACCGGCTACCAGCCCGGCAGACAGCAGCATTGCGAAAACCTTGCTCGACAAGGACAGTTTCATTTTGAGTCTCCTCTGGTTACCTGTTTGTCAGTTTAATCAGGAAAATACCGGCAACGACACCGTTACCGGGTAATCGGCCCCCAGGCCGGGTCTCGTACTTCGCCTTCTGCGGCGGGCAGGCTATAGGCTGCACCGCCATCCGCTGACACCACAGTCAGAACGCTGTTGCCGCCCTCTCGGGTGGCATAGATCAGCAATCTGCCATTCGGCGACAGACTGGGGGAATCATCGGATTCGGTCCGCGTGATCACGCTCTCCTGGCCATTGCTCAGGTTGGTCCGGGCAATGTGGAACGAACTGTCACGCTGGTGCACATAGTAGACGTAGTCGCCTTCCGGGCCCGGGCGCGCCCGGGCGTTATACCGGCTACCGAAGGTAATCCGGCGCGGCTCGGCACCGGGCCGGTCCATGTGATAGATCTGGGGCCCGCCGGAACGGTCCGAGGTAAAGAAAATACCCCGGCCGGTATGGTCCCAGGCACCCTCGGTATCAATCGCCCAATGGTCGGTAAGGCGGGTAATCTGATCCGAGGCCATGTCCATCTCATAGACTTCGGCATTGCCGTCCCGTGACAGGGTCATCAGCAGTGACTTCCCGTCCGGAGACCAGGCCGGTGCGGAATTAAGGCCCGGGAAATCGGCAACCTTCCGGCGCTGGCCGGTGGTCAACTCATGCACAAACACCACGGGCTTGCCGGTTTCAAACGACACATAGGCCAACCGCTTGCCGTCCGGTGACCAGGCTGGCGAGAGAATGGGCTCATCGGATTCCAGCCGGACCCTGGTCCGCTTGCCATCCACATCGCTCACCTGAAGGTGATAGCGGATGTTATCCCCGGCGCCGGTCACGGTGACGTAAGCCAGCTTGGTTGAGAACACACCGGCATTGCCGGTAATCGCCTCGTAAACGCGATCGCTGATGTGATGTCCCAGGGAGCGGACGTTACTGGCCGGCGCCGAGGCGGTCTCACCCAGAATCCGCTCTTCCCGATTGACATCGAACAGTTCAAAACGGGCTTCTATCTGGTCACCGCTGCGGTTGAGCGATCCCACCAGCAGATAACGCTGACCCAACATGCGCCAGTCCCGGAAATACACTTCAGAACGCTTGGACGGAAGACTGAGCATCTTCGACGGCTGCAACGGGCGGAACTCCCCACTCATCGCCAGATCCGACTGTACAATGCTGCTAACGCTGTCGCCCGCTGGCATGTTGCCACTCTCAGCAAACGGCACTACCGCAATGGGAACCGCGGAGTCCGCCCCTTCGGTTATCCGGATCAGCAATTCGGCTCTGGCACTGCCAGCGCTGACCAGAAAAACCGCCAGCCAGACCAGCAGTCTGAACCGGGCAAATGTTGTCCTGAAAGCGTGTCGGTGTGTCATCTGCGTCATAGGCCTCACCGCATCTGTTGCGGATTGAATTCGATCGTAAATTGCCGGAAATAACTTTCAAACGTACCACTGTCCTGGGGCACCGGGTACCGGTCCAATGCCCGAGCAGCGCTCAGGGCCGAGTTATCAAACGCCGTGTTGCCACTGCTACTGACCACTTTCACGCTGACCAGTTCACCGGTTGGCAGCAGTCGTATCTGCAGCCGGGCCGTCATGTCCTCATTAGCGGATGACGGCAGGTACCAGGCCTGCTTCAGTCGTGCCGCGATCAACCCTTTGTACTTGTCCCGTTCCGACTGCATCCTCGCTTCCCGGGCTCGCGCGGCCGCTGCTTCCTGCTGGCGCTGTGCTTCGGCCTCCCGCTCCTGGCGCGCCTCTTCGGCCAGCGCCTGCAACTGCTGCTCGCGCAGCTTGCGCTCTGCTTCCTGGCGTTTGCGCTCAGCTTCACGGCGGGCTTCTTCCTCCTGCCGTTTGCGCTCAGCCTCTTCCTTGCGCCGCTGTTCTTCCTGACGCCGTTTTTCCTCTTCGGCCTTGCGCCGGGCTTCCTCTTCCTGCTGGCGCTTTTCTTCCAGGCGCTTGCGCTCACGTTCTTTGGCTTCGGCCTCGGCCTTGCGTTTTGCTGCTTCCTCTTCCCGGGCTTTCTGCTCTGCGCGTTTGCGGGCCGCTTCCGCCTCCTGGCGTTTGCGTTCCTCCTCGCGCTGACGCGCCTGCTCCTGCGCTTTCTGTTCCGCTGCTTTCCGGGCCTGCTCCTGGCGTTCCTTTTCCTCCTGAAGCTGCTGCTGGCGCTGCTGTTCCGCCTTGCGCTCCTGCGCTTCCCGGTCCGGCTGATCCGGCTCTTCCATCACCGGGCTGGGCTCGGGCTCCGGGCTGATCAGGCGCGCGGAGATGCTGTTCACCTGAGGCTCATGAACCGGCTTCGACCACGACCATCCGGCCAGCGCCACACCCGCAATCAGCAGGTGCAGGGCGACGGACAACGCCACCGGCGATTTCCAGGGCGCCTTGCCAGAATTGATACTGTCCCGTTCGTGACCTTCCACAACCTCTCCAGCCGTTACTTCTGCTGCTCACGGGGCGTATCGGTAATCAGCCCGATACTGGAGGCGCCTGCAGCCTGCAATTCCGCCATCAGGCGCACCACCACACCGTAGTCCACATACTCATCACCGCGTACCAGAATTTCCGACTTGGTGCGCTGGGAGAGAATCTTGCCCACCTGGTCACTCAGTTGCGTCAGGGACATGGGATCACTGCCCTCGTCCCCGACTTCCAGGTAATAGGCGCCGTTACTGTCGACCGAGACAATAATCGGCTCCACGTTCTTTTCCTGCTGGATCGGATCGGAGGTCGTCTCCGGCAGATCCACCTTCACGCCCTGGGTGAGCATGGGTGCGGTTACCATGAAGATCACCAGCAGCACCAGCATCACATCAATGTAGGGCACGACGTTGATTTCCGACATCGGCTTGCGCCGGTGCTCGGGCATCATTCCCATGCCGCCTTTCATAGCGCTAACCTCCCCTGGACCGCGTCAGTCATCACGCGCCGGCCTTTTCGCTGCTGTGCACCCGGCGATGCAGGATGCTGGAGAACTCTTCGGCAAAGGTCTCGTAGTTCTTCAACTGGGCATCGGAACGGGCAGCAAAACGGTTATAGGCCACCACAGCCGGAATCGCCGCGAACAGACCCATGGCAGTTGCAATCAGCGCCTCGGAAATACCCGGCGCCACAGTAGCCAGCGTGGCCTGCTGCACTTCCGCCAGGCCACGGAACGAATTCATGATGCCCCAGACAGTCCCGAACAGACCCACGTAAGGGCTGGTGGAACCAACGGTGGCCAGGAACGGCAGATGGGTTTCCAGGCGCTCCTGTTCACGGGAAAAGGCCACCCGCATGGCCCGCTGGGTGCCTTCCATCACCGCATCGGCGTCGCGGCTTTGCTGGCGCAGGCGGGAGAACTCCTTGAACCCGGCCCGGAACACCGATTCCATCCCGGAGTACGGGGTGGGCGACTCATTCACCTCCCGATAGAGCTGGCCCAGATCCATACCGGACCAGAAGCGCTCCTCAAAGGCCAACTGAGCCTGCCGGGCTTTCCGGAAGACCTGCAGCCGCTGGAAAATCAGCGCCCAGGACACCACTGACGCAGACATCAGCAGCAACATGACCAGTTGCACAAGGACACCGGCGTTGGTAATCAGATGCCAGACCGAAAGTTCCGATTCCACTGTTTACTCCCAAACCGTTTCAATCAGTTTTCAGATAGTTAGACAGATTGCTTCAAAATTTCCTGCATGTTCTCCGGCAGCCGCCGGGGCTTGCCGGTGTCCAGCGCGATGCAGGCGACCCGAACGTCAGCCTCGCACAGCAGTTGCTGGTCGCCAGCCCTGAAAACCCTCTGGCGAAACGCCATCCAGACCCGCGAAAATGACTGCGGCTCTGCCGTCACCCGCAATTCGTCATCCAGACGGGCCGGCGCACGGTAGTTGATGTTCATCCGCTGGACCACATAGCTGATGTTGTCCTTCAGGCCATCCCGCAGCCCGACACCCTGGCTGCGTATCCATTCGGTGCGGGCACGTTCCATGTAGTGCAGGTACTTGGCGTGGAAGACGATGCCACCGGCATCCGTGTCTTCAATATAAACCCGTATGGGCAGTGTAAAATTCGGCGCTTGGTCGACGTCAGTCAAACAGGTCGTCCTCCTGGTCCGATTTCGCCGGTTGTACACCAAAGTGCAGATAGGCATTGGATGTCACCATCCGGCCCCGGGGCGTGCGCACCATGTACCCCTGCTGGATCAGGAAAGGCTCCAGCACATCCTCGATGGTGCCGCGCTCCTCGCTGATGGCCGCCGCCAGGCTTTCCACCCCGACCGGGCCGCCATCGAACTTTTCGATCATCGCCAGCAGCAACCGGCGGTCCATATGATCAAAGCCCTGATTATCCACTTTCAGCATATTCAGAGCCTGATCCGCTATCTCCGCACTGATGTGCCCGTTGGAGCGCACTTCCGCGAAATCCCGTACCCGCCGCAACAGGCGGTTGGCAATTCGCGGGGTGCCCCGCGAACGCCGGGCGATCTCAAACGCCCCCGACTCGTCGATATCCACGGACGACAGGTTGGCCGAGCGCACAATGATGTCGGTCAGATCCCGGGTGTTGTAGAACTCCAGGCGCTGGACAATGCCGAACCGGTCCCTCAGCGGCGACGTCAGCAGGCCCGCGCGGGTGGTTGCCCCCACCAGGGTAAACGGCGGCAGGTCCAGCTTGATGGAGCGGGCGGCAGGCCCTTCCCCGATCATGATGTCCAACTGATAGTCTTCCATCGCCGGGTACAGGACTTCCTCCACCGCCGCACTCAGGCGATGGATTTCATCAATGAACAGGACGTCGCCTTCCTCGAGGTTGGTCAGCATGGCCGCCAGATCGCCGGCTTTCTCAAGCACCGGCCCGGAGGTGGTCTTGATGGCAACGCCCATTTCATTGGCGATGATATTGGCCAGCGTGGTTTTACCCAGCCCCGGCGGGCCGAAGATCAGCACATGATCCAGCGCTTCCTTACGACCACGGGCCGCGGAGATAAAAATCTCCATCTGTTCACGGACTGACGGCTGGCCCACGTACTCACTGAGCAACGTGGGGCGGATCGCCCGGTCCTGAACCTCTTCGTACTCACCGGCCTGTGCTGTGATTAATCGATCCGATTCGATCATGGCGTTATCCAAGTTCCTGCAACCGACAGCCGACGCTCCGGATCAGCCTGCCCTGCGATTTCGCCCAATTGTACAAAGGCTTGTGTTTGAGTCACGTTACGCTCTCTACACTTTGCTGTCATGCTTTGAATGCATAACGTGTGCCGGCTCAACTGGCGGGAATCATGTTTTTCAGCGCCAGACGAATCAGGGTCTGGCTGTTCATTCCCGGCTCGGAAACCTTGCTGACCGCCTTGGTGGCTTCCTGGGGCTTGTAACCAAGCGCGATCAGTGCGGCTTCCGCTTCCTCCACCACATCCGCGGCGGAGGGTGCGCCAGCCGGCTCGCCGGCCACAGCGGGCGCATCCGGCGCCGAGGGCACAAACTGCCCTTCCAGCTGGGTAATGCGGTCCGCCATTTCAATCAGCAGCCGCTCTGCCGTCTTCTTGCCCACGCCCGGCAGTTTGACCAGCGCATTGGTGTCCCGGGCTTCCACACAGCGGATAAACTGCTGGGCATCCAGCCCCGAGAGTATGGCAATGGCCAGCTTGGGGCCGACGCTGTTGACCTTGATCAGCAGGCGGAACAGGTCCCGGTCCAGTTTCGAGGCAAAGCCATAGAGGCTCTGGGCATCTTCCCGGACGGCAAAGTGAGTGTGGAGGGTCACTTCCTGCCCGGAATCCGGCAGGTTAAAAAAGGTGGTGTAGGGAATATCGATTTCGTAACCAAGGCCGGAGCACTCAACCAGTGCATGGCCCGGGCTTTTCTCGATCAGTTGTCCGCGGATTCGACCAATCAATGAGGTTCTCCTCTGGAAAATGGACCCGGTCAGGAATGGCGCATCCGGCCACTGCGGACCCGGCCACCACTGCCGGCAACCCGCGCCAGGCTCTGGTTCATGTGGGCATGGCAGAGGGCAATGGCCAGGGCGTCGGCGGCATCCGCCTGGGGTTTGCGGGCCAGTTTCAGCAGGGCCTGCACCATATGCTGAACCTGGGCCTTGTCGGCGCCACCATTGCCCACCACTGACTGCTTCACCTGGCGGGCGGAATATTCGTGCACCGGCAGGCCACTGTTGGCGGCACTGACGATGGCCGCGCCCCTCGCCTGCCCCAGTTTCAGAGCGGAATCGGGGTTGCGGGCCATGAACACCTGCTCAATGGCGAATTCTTCCGGGCGGTATTCGCCGATCAGCAGTGCCAGGCTGTGGAAGATGGTCTGCAGCCGCTCGGCCCAGGGCTTCTCGCCCACCCGGATACAGCCGCTGTCGATATACTCGGTGGTGCGCCCTTCCACCCGGATGATGCCGTAACCGGTAATGCGGGAACCGGGGTCCACTCCCAGAATAATGGCCATCAGACTGCCCTGCTCCCGATTGGCGGAATCACCTCAGAGGGATTCCATGATCTCGGCGGAAATCTCCGCGTTATGGTAGACGTTCTGGACGTCGTCCAGGTCTTCGAGCGTATCGATCAGCTTGAGAATCGTCTCCGCTCCATCCCGGTCCAGCTCGACACGGGTCGACGGCACCATGGTCACCTCGGAGTTGTCCGGCTTCAGGCCGGCCTCCACCAGGGCCTCTTTCACGTCCAGGTATTCTTCCGGTGTGGTGACGATCTCGTAGGAACCATCCTCCTGCTCCTGCAGATCCTCCGCTCCGGCTTCCAGGGCCGCTTCCATCAGCCGGTCGCCGTCCACTTCCGGGCCATAGCTGATGATGCCCTGCTTGGTGAACAGATACGCCACCGAGCCGTCCGTGCCCAGGTTGCCACCGGACTTGTTGAAGGCGTTGCGAACCTCCGCCACGGTGCGGTTCTTGTTGTCGGTCATGACTTCCACAAAGAACGCCACACCACCAGGGCCGTAACCCTCATAGGTCAGTTCTTCGTAGTTGCTGTCGTCGCCACCACCGGCGCCCCGTTCTATGGCCCGTTCGATGGTGTCTTTTTTCATGTTGGCGGTCAGGGCCTTGTCGACCACCGCCCGCAACCGGGGATTGTCGTTGGGATCACCGCCACCAAGGCGGGCGGCCACCACCAGTTCACGGATGATCTTGGTGAAGATCTTGCCGCGCTTGGCGTCCTGGGCCGCTTTGCGGTGCTTGATATTGGCCCATTTACTGTGTCCAGCCATTATCAAAACTCCTTTCGGTTAACCGGGGGCATGCCCTGCCCCCGGTGAACAGAATTTACGCCTGGTCCTCCGGCTTGCCGTCCTCGGCAGGTTTGGCCGAACGACGCCGGCGGATGTGCAGCTCCTTGAGCTGTTTGTCGTCCACTTCACCCGGCGCCTGGGTCATCAGACAGGTTGCACTCTGGGTTTTCGGGAAGGCGATCACATCACGGATGGACGAAGCGCCGGTCATCAGCATCACCAGGCGGTCCAGGCCAAAGGCCAGGCCACCGTGCGGCGGACAACCGAACTTCAGGGCGTCCAGCAGGAAGCCGAACTTCGCCCGGGCTTCTTCCTCGCCAATGCCCAGGATGCGGAAAACCGCTTCCTGCATGTCTTCGTTGTGGATACGGATGGAACCGCCGCCCAATTCCGTGCCGTTGAGCACCATGTCATAAGCGCGCGACAGGGCGTTGGCCGGGTCTGCCGCCAGTTCTTCCGGGGTGCACGAAGGCGCGGTGAACGGGTGGTGAATGGCGGTCAGGCTGCCATCCGGGGTTTCTTCGAACATCGGGAAGTCCACCACCCACAGCGGAGCCCATTCGGTGGTGAGCATGTCCAGGTCGTGACCGATCTTGATGCGCAGGGCACCCAGGGCTTCGTTGACCACCATGGTCTTGTCGGCCCCGAAGAATACGATGTCGCCATCTTCCGCACCCACGCGCTCCATGATGGCCATGGCCACGTCTTCGCCCAGGAACTTGATGATCGGCGACTGCAGGCCTTCGACACCCTTGGCCAGCTCGTTGACCTTGATGTAGGCCAGACCCTTGGCGCCGTAGATGCCCACATACTTGGTGTAATCGTCGATCTGCTTGCGGGTCAGCTCACCCCCGTTGGGCACACGCAGAGCCGCGACACGGCCTTTCGGGTCTTTTGCCGGGCCGGCGAAAACCTTGAAATCCACGCTCTCGACCAGGTCGTTCACGTCCACCAGTTCCAGCGGGATACGCAGGTCCGGCTTGTCCGAACCGTAGCGCTGCATGGCTTCGGAATACGGCATGCGCGGGAATTCCGGCAGATCCACTTCCAGCACGTCGCGGAACAGGGAGCGAACCATGTCTTCGTTCAGTTCCATCAGGGTCTCTTCATCGATGAAAGAGGCCTCGATGTCCACCTGGGTGAATTCCGGCTGGCGATCGGCACGCAGGTCTTCGTCGCGGAAGCACTTGGCGATCTGGTAGTAACGGTCCACGCCGGACACCATCAGCAGCTGCTTGAACAGCTGTGGAGACTGAGGCAGAGCGAAGAACGAGCCTTCGTGAGTCCGGCTGGGCACCAGGTAGTCCCGGGCGCCTTCCGGAGTGGCACGGGTCAGGATCGGGGTTTCCACATCCATGAAGCCGCGGCTGTCCAGGAAGTTGCGGATGTAGCTGGTCACCCGGGAGCGGAAGCGCAGGCGGTTGATCATTTCCGGACGACGCAGGTCCACAAAGCGGTAACGCAGGCGCACGTCCTCGCCCACGTCGACATGCTCGTCCAGCGGGAACGGAGGCGTGGCGGCGGCGTTCAGGATTTCCACCTCTTTGCCCAGCAGTTCCACCTGACCGGTCGGCATGTTGTTGTTCTCGGTGCCGGCGGGGCGACGACGGACCCGGCCGGTAACCTTGATGACAAATTCACTGCGGACCTTTTCCGCCAGCGCGAAGCTGTCGGGGGTGTCGGGATCCACCACAACCTGGGACATGCCGTCCCTGTCCCGCAGATCAAGGAAGATAACCCCACCATGATCCCGGCGGCGATGTACCCAACCGCAGAGCGTGACTTCCTGATCAATGTGGGATTCGTTGATCCCACCGCAATAATGACTGCGCATACCGGTTCCCGTTCCGTTTCAATGTGTACGTTTAACTGGTCCGAACGACCTTAAAAGAAAGCCGCCCATTATAAACACAATAAGGCTGGAAATCAGGCCCGAGACGCGGCAAATATGATGCACAGATGACGATTTCGCGGCTGCCCGCTAGAATGCCGGTTTTGGCGGCAAAGGGAGTCAGGCAGTGTCCACCAGAGCAGAGCAGAAAATGAGGACCCGGCGGGCGCTGATGGATGCCGCACTGAACCAGCTCAGTGCTGATCGCGGCTTTGGCAGCCTCAGCCTGCGTGAAGTGGCCCGGGAAGCCGGCATTGCACCCACCTCGTTCTACCGCCATTTCGCCGAACTGGACGAACTGGGCCTGGCGCTGGTGGATGAGGGCGGCGTGGCCCTGCGCCAGCTGATGCGTCAGGCGCGCAAACGCATCGTGCGGGATGGCAGCGCCATCTCGACGTCTGTTGACACCTTCATGGAATACCTGGGCAACAACGCCAACCTGTTCCGGCTGATGCTGCGGGAAAGAACGGGCGTGTCACAGCCCTTCCGGACGGCAGTCAAAGCAGAAATCGACCACTTTGTGGCCGAACTGGCGGACGACCTGGACCGCTTTGCGGACGAACAGAACAAACCGCTGTCGGACGCCCGGCTGGTGGCTGAATCCATGGTCACCCTGGTCTTCAACCAGGGCGCCGAAGCGCTGGATGCCAGCCCTCGCGAGCGCGACGAGTTGAAGGTCAAGCTGAAAACCGAACTGCGAATGATCCTGGTCGGGTCCCAGACCCTGGCCAACTGGCAGGCCAGCAAAGGCCGCTAGAGCGCCAGCCGCTCCAGCAGCGGCTGCAATTTCCTTTTCACCTGATCCAGCTGCGCCGTTTCATAGGCAACCGGCGGCTGCTTGCCCCAGACCGGCCCCGGCCAGGCCGGATCGCCCTCGAACCTTACGATGTGATGCAGGTGCAGTTGCGGCACCATGTTCCCCAGGGCCGCAACATTCATCTTGTCGCCACCGAACAGCGCCATCATGCCTTCACTCAGAATCGACGATTCCTTCATCAGGCGCGTCTGCTGGTCGGCCGTTAGCTGGTAAATCTCCCGGATATCCGGCACCGCCGGCACCAGGATGATCCAGGGCCAGGTGCTGTCGTTCATCAGCAGGATTTCACACAACCCGGAACGCCCGAGGTTATAGGTATCCGCCGCCAGTTTGCTGTGTAGCTCAAACATTGAATGCTTCCAACTAAAACGAATGGAGTGAAGCCGTGGCCAGCGCTTATGCCGACGCCCGCTTCTGCTGCCAGATTTTCTCCCAGGCCAGCGCGGTCTTCACGATGACGGTGAGATCGTCGTGGTCCGGCTGCCAGCCGAGCACCTCCCGGATACGGCTGTTATCGGCCATGAGCGCCCCCGGATCACCGGCCCGGCGACCGGTCTGCTGCACCGGGAAATCCACGCCGGATTCCGACTTCACCACATCAATCACTTCCCGCACGGTAAAACCGCGACCATAACCGCAGTTCAGCACCCGGGACTCACCACCACTGGCCATGTAGTCCAGCGCCATCACGTGAGCCTTGGTCAGATCCTCTACGTGAATGTAATCGCGCACGCAGGTGCCGTCCCGGGTGTCGTAATCATTGCCGAACACACTCATGCCATCGCGCTGGCCGGTGGCGCACTCGCAGGCCACCTTGATCAGGTGTGTGGCTTCCGGCGTGGCCTGGCCCAGCAGCCCCTCGGGATTGGCGCCGGCCACATTGAAATAGCGCAGAATCACGTAATTGAGGCTGCTGGCTGCGGCCAGATCCATGATCATGCGTTCACTCATCATCTTGGAGGCGCCGTAAGGATTGATCGGCGCCAGCGGCAGGTCTTCTGTCAGCACCGTCTGCTCCGGCATGCCGTAAACGGCTGCCGTGGAGGAAAACACCATGTAGGGCACGTTATGGCGCTCCACAGCCTTGAGCAGATTGAGGGTATTGCGGGTGTTGTTGCTGTAGTACTTGAGCGGGTTGGCCACCGACTCCGGCACCACGATATTGGCAGCAAAGTGCAGAACAGCCTCGAACTGGTGGTTCTCGAACAGGAACTCAATGGCCTCTTCGTCTGCCAGATCACCCACCACCAGCTCGCCGGCCGTCACCGCCCAGCGATAGCCCGTGGAAAGGTTGTCGAAGACCACAATATCGTGACCAGCGGCAGCCAACTGCCGGACAACGTGACTGCCGATATAGCCGGCACCACCGGTAACCAGTACTTTCATGGTGTGTCGCTTCCCTTCAATGCTTGCTGTTTCCGGCGCGCCCGGATTTCCCGCCGGCGCCGACTGAAAAACTCGCTGATCACCTGGCTGCAGCGCTCTTCAAGCACCCCACCGACCGGCTCAACCTGCCAGTTCAGATGAGGCTCTTCTAGCGTTCTACGGGCCGATTCCACCGCGCCCGCCTTGGGTTCCCGGGCACCATAAACCAGCCGGCTGATACGGCTGTGCACGATGGCTCCGACACACATGGTGCAGGGCTCCAGCGTCACATACAGAGTAGCATCAACCAGACGATAGTTACCCACGCGGGCGGCGGCATCGCGCAGTGCCCGGATTTCAGCATGAGCAGTGGGGTCACAACCAGAGATCGGGGCATTGAAACCGGCGCCGATCTCCCGGCCATCGAGCACCACTACAGCACCCACAGGCACCTCATCCCGGGTGGCAGCCTGGGCTGCCAGCTCCAGAGCACGGGCCATCCAGTGTTCGTCACCCGGCGAGGACGCCTCTTCCCTGCTGGTTACAGGAGTATCACAGTCATTCACAACACACAGAACCCAACGTTTTAAAGAATGTCACATTATGGTTTTTAAGCCCTGCTCCCGCTCGCCTGTTTACGATTTTGCAGGCACTTTCAGGGTTTTGACCAGCAACTCGAAGAACCTGCTGACCGCCTCTGAATCCCGGGAAGCCGGGCTTCGGTAGGCCGCCACATCCATGGGCCCAAGCGGGCCAAGGGAATGCTCACTGCCAAGCACTTCCAGGTGTCCGGGGGTGCTGCATTGCGTTAACACAGCCACAGCCAGACCACTCTCGACGGCGGCAATTTGCCCTGCCAGGCTGGAACTATTGTAAACGACCCGATAGCGACGCCCCTGCGCCGTCAGTGAGCTGATAGCATTCCGATTGGCAATGCTGATGCTTTCATAGACCGCAATCGGCAGAGGGTCCCGCCTCCAGATCTCGAACTGAGGCGAACCGACCCAAACCAGTGGCTCCGAAAACAACCGGGTACCCTGGCCCGGGCGATCCCGGGACACCAATGCCAGATCCAGTTCCCCTTTCTCCACACGCGGAATCAAAGCGGAGGACTGCTCGCAGCATAACTCAACTTCGACCGAACCATGCTGCGGCGCAAAACGCTTAAGCACCGGCGTCATGTACTTCGCGGCATAGTCATCCGGCACCCCCACGCGGATGCGGCCGGTCAGCTTCTGGCCATGGAAGGCAGACTGGGTTTCGGCATGAAGCTCCAGCATTCTGCGGGCATACCCCAACAGTTTCTGCCCTTCCAGCGTCAGTTGGTGCTGCCGTGGACCTCGAAGTAACAACTGACACCCCAGCGCAGATTCCAGCTTTTTGAGCTGCATGCTAACCGCAGACTGAGAGCGGTGGACTTCCGGTGCAGCCGCCGAAAGCGACCCCGTATCCACCACCGCAACAAAACACTTCAACCAATCAACCTGCAGATCCGGGTAGGCCATTACCGCCACCAGTATTCGATTATCAAATAGATAAGTTCAAGATTATTCGCTTTTAAAAAATTATCGTCAATCACATAGTAACTGACGGACTAGCCGAGGCAGGGGGTTAACATGGCAGAGGCGAACACGCAGTTACATCGACTCGACGGATCACTGATCTGGTCAGGCTTCAAGGCGCTGATCCCCATTTCCTTTTTTGTCACGTTCTTTGGGATTGCATTTGGCCTGACAGCCAAGCAGGCGGGATTAAGCGACACGCTGGTTGTCTCCATGAGCGCTCTGGTCTTTTCCGGGTATGCCCAGTTTGCACTCATCGATTTATGGGGACCATCAATCCCGTTGCTGCCGATGATCCTGACGGCGCTTGCCATTAACGCCCGACACTTCCTAATGGGCGCCACTCTCTATCCCTGGCTGCGCCACCATACACCCGCAAAACAGTATGGCGTGATGACGGTTGCCTCCGACGCCAACTGGGCTCTGTCACTGAATGCATTCAACCGGGGCCAACCCGGACTGGGCATACTGCTGGGAGGCGGCATCGCCATCTGGGTGTTCTGGACCCTGGGCACCTGGCTGGGGGTTCATTTTGGCAATGCCATCGCCAGCCCCAGGCTACTGGGCCTGGATATGGTTATGGGGTGCTTCCTTCTGGCTATGGTCATGAGTGGCCAGAGAGACCGAAGCGCACTGATCATATGGACGACCGCTGCTGCCTCCTCACTGCTCGCCTATCGTTACATGCCCGCCAACAGCCATGTGATTATCGGAACCATTACCGGCGGGGTCGCAGGAATGTTTACCGGGAGAACGACCGATGATTGAGACATCCGGTACCGGAACGATCTACATTGTGGCCATCATGGTGATCATCACCCTGGCCACACGCTGGGGAGGGGTCTATTTCATGTCCGTTACCCCGATCAACTACCGGGTTCGCCAGTTCATTCAAGCCATGTCGGCCTCGGTACTTGTCGCCCTTATCGCCCCAATGGCCATAACGGGTGACCACGGAGCCAGGATCGCACTACTTGCCACAGCAGTGATCATCTTTCTGACGCAGAAACCGTTGCCCGCCATCACTGCCGGCATTGTTGCGGCTGCCCTCACAAGGCAGTTCGTTTACTAAGCCCCGAGGCCAGCGAGGCCGGATATCTGAGGAGCGACTCGTCGAGGAAGTCTCTAACGGCCGAATCATTGACAATTTCGGCGACCAACTTGGTCAGGGCAAAATCGCAGGCGTGAAAAATATCAACGCCCGACAGATTCTTCACACTGTATAGCTTTTCCAACCCGCTGCTGGTTGTCAGGCCAGCCCTGACAATACAGATATCCGTATAGGGCGGCGCAATCGGAAACTGGTACAGCTCCTGAACGCTCAGGGTCATTGCTTTCGACGCACCCGGATCGACCACCACGCCGTTCTGGCTTAACTGCTGCTCAAGAAGCTTGATCGTTTCCTCTGTCGTCGCTCTAAGATTCACCGGAACACCACCATACCTCTCGATCTGCAGCTTACTCTGGTCCTGACCGTTGACGACGTTTACTGTGCCAGAACTCTGAAATGGGGCAACCAGCCCCTCTTTCATAGGATCGGGCTTGGGCTCATAGGAGGCGCAGGAAGAAAGGAGAAGAGAAACGGCGATGATGAAATATCTCATAAGGATCTATTTCCTGGATCAAGCGATGCGACGGGAGCGGGAAACCAAGCCCACTGACATTTATGAAACCCAGGCGTCAATGTGCAAACTACCCTTTCCTCCCTGAGTTCCTATTACTGATTCTACGCCCGCTGTTTTGCATCAAACTGATCTGCGCCAAGCTTTTTCACGTCTTCTCCTGTGGAGGTCTACAAGTCCGCCTAGCGGGATCTGGACAAACACCTGCAAGAGGCCAGTAAAACATGGAGATGACTCTTCATCCTCATGCTGGATTTCCTGTTCTTTACGTAAAACTTCAGAAACCGCCCCGGCGGTTCAAAGTAATAGCTTTGCAAGGCGATTTGAGCCGTATGCTCCTTAATAGCCTTTACCGTTCTGCTTTTCTGCGCGTCAGTCAATGAAGAGGAATTGAGGATGTCCTGAAGAATAAAACGCCCACCTTTCAGGTTGGAAATAAAAGAAGCGGACATGTTGTTGCCAGGTCGCCCCAGGGTCACCATGGAATCACTGTAAAAAAAGGCTCTTGGGGTCAACGCTGAACGCCTGATTATGTGGCTGTCCTCTGATGTCATCACCGTACCCAGATCCCGGTTATTGATTTTTTCGGATATACCGCCAATCGCATCATAGTGCGCCTTGGTAATCGCCTGGCAGGATGTAAAAACAGGCTGCCACTCGATCAGGGCTGAATAAAGATCATCAAACCAGTAAAGATCCTCTTCCATCGGCCAGGCAAAGGCTCTCAACCAATTCTGGACAGTGGGGGTTTCGGGATCGATACGACTCCCGCTTTCACCCTCTACACGGTAATTGGTGAACACGTAGTCAGCGTGGTGCAGAGTAAAAATGCGCTCAAGAGTCGCCAGATAGTCGGGGCGCCACACATCATCGCTATCACAAAAGGCCAGAATCCGACCGGAGGCATGAGCAATCGCATTGCGACGCGCCTGGGTATGGCGGGTGTTGTCTTGCCGTATGGGTTTTAAGCGGGGGTCGGAGATGCCACGTAAGACATCCCAGGTATTATCCGTGCTGCCATCATCAACGACGATGAGTTCGAAGTCCGAAAAAGTCTGATCCAGTACGTTATGGACCACCTCGCCCAGAAGGTCCACACGATTGTAGGTCGGCATGATAATGCTGAATGTTGGTGATGCGTCCTTCATCGCTGGCACTCCCTTGGAGGCTTTCTTTTACAACTGCCTGCGTCTCCAATACCGATTTGTGTACTGCCGAAAGGGAACAACCGGGCCCTAATTTCTCTCAGAGCACGTGGGGAGCCCCATTACGTCAGATCCTGATAGGGATTATAGGCCACTTCCCAGTAATGGCGTTCCGGATCCTGGAAGTAACCGGAGTAACCACCCCAGAAAGCCTCCTGTGCGGACTTGATAAGTTTGCCGCCTGCGGCCACTGCCTGACCAAGGACCTCATCAACTTCGGATTTGCTGGCAACATTGTGGGCCAGAGTAATGCCGGAAAAAACGGGCTGAGTGGAAACCGGCAATCCAATATCCTTAGCCAGATCCTCTCGCGGATAGAGCGCCAACCAGGTGCCTTCCAGGCTGAAAAAGGAAATGTTGCCACCTTCAAAGTCGTACCTTGGCAAGCCGAGACCTTCACCATAGAAACGGGTAGCCCTGTCCAGGTCATCCACACCAAGGGTTACAATGCTTATTTTGGGTTTCATCATGCCCTTCCTTCGCTAAAAGCCAGCTTCCTGAAATGTCTTAGCGACGCGGCGGAAGTCCGCCATCGCGACCTCAACCAGCCTAAAAGCTTTTCAGCCATAAGCCCAATTGTCCGGGACGGCCGGGCGTTCCCGGACCAACAGATGAGCTACTGCGGAAAACAGGCCCAACCCGATGGCAAGATACCAGACCTGGTCGTAACTGCCGTAGCGGTCGAAAACGACGCCACCAAGCCAGACCCCCAAAAATCCGCCGACCTGGTGACTCAAAAACACGAAACCAAACAAGGTGCCCATTGCCCGGGGGCCAAACATCGTCAGAACAAGGGCGCTGGTCAGAGGAACCGTCGAAAGCCACAGACTCCCCATCAACAGGGCAAAAATCATGACCGACGCCGGTGTGACCGGCATACTGATAAAAATGACAATGACAAGCGCCCTGAGGCCATAAATCATCGCCAGAACATAGGGCTTGGGAAATAAAACCCCAAGATGCGACGCCAAAAGAGTTCCAAAGATATTTGCAAAACCTGCCAGGGCAAGAGCCTGAAGTCCCAACGCACGCAGCTCAGCGGCAGAAGCCGGAGAAATACAGAAATTTTCCACATAATTTGGAAAATGCGCAGTGATAAATGCGAGATGAAAGCCGCAAACCAGAAACCCGATATTCAGCCAAAGGTAGCTGCCATGACAAAACGCCTTTCGGGCAATATCCCGGATTGGCTCAGACTGATCACCCCCGGTATCTGTGTCATGACCAACCCGGAGATAGGGAATACATAACCCCATGGACAAAAGCATACCTGTAACGACAAGGAGCATAAGCCGCCAATCCAGCCATTCCGTCAACCATGAGGCCAGAAGAGGCAGAATGACTTGCCCGGCCGAACCCGCCGCCGACATGATCCCCAGATATTGGCTTCGCTTCGCCTCCGGGGCAGCTCTACCCACAACCGCTAATACGATACCGAATGCGGTCCCGGACACCCCCATACCCACCAGCACCCCGGCCCCCAGGTGCTGTGCCAGAGGGCTTGTTCCCAGGGCGCAGACCACCATGCCAAGGACATAACAACTGAAGCCCAGCCATAATGCCCGCCGGTCACCCAACTTGTCTGCAATAACGCCAAACCCCGGCTGAGCAATCCCCCACACCAGGTTCTGAATGGCGATAGAGATAGAAAATATCTCGATCCTGCCGCCGAACAGCTCACTGGAAAGAGGCTGGACCACACCACCGAAAATGGCGCGGACGCCGAAAGCCAATGCCAAGACAATGCCACCGGCGATCATGATTGCCATCATCCCGGTGTTCGAAGCTTTATGTATTGTGCTTTTTGGCATGCCCCCTCCCATCTTCCCGATCTATCCCAGTACCGGCGACAACACGCCAAACCGAAAGCGCAGTAACCAAATTGACAGGATGCTAGCACCAGAATACGATCCCGAATATCGAATATTTTTCAATCAATACTTCAAGGAATCGGAATTGAGGGCGAATTTTGATATCGATGCTCTACGCGCCATTGTAACGGGCACCGACCTGGGCAGTTTCGCTCGTGCTGCCGCCCAACTGGGGCGATCCCAGTCCGCCATCAGCATGCAGTTGAAAAAACTTGAACAGCAGGCCGGGACACAGCTCTTCGTGCGCAGGGGAAGAAACCTGGTTCCAACGGAAGCTGGCGAAGCCTTTATTGCCTATGCCCGCCAGATCATTACGCTTAATGACGAAGCGGCATTCGCAGTGGGCGCAACAGCGAATGTAACGACGGTCAGGCTCGGCCTGCCCCAAGACTTCTTTGAAGACGTAATGCCCGCCGTATTATCCGAGTTCTCCCGTAGCCATAAGGGGGTTCATGTGGAAGTACAGGCAGGGTCCAATCATGCACTGGTTGAAGAGGTCAGGAACGGCCGACTGGATGCGGCTATCGTCTTTTTCCCTGACGAGCCCGCACGTCATGAAGGGGAACTGATCTGCAGACTACCGATGCGATGGCTGGCTCACGAAAGTCAGGCACTTGAGCTGGCGGGTGACTGGATCCCACTGGTGCTTTTTGACCATCACTGCCTGTTCAGGCAATCGGCACTGGCCGCTCTTGAGCAGGCGAACCGGCGCTGGAAGGTGTCGGTGACAACACCCAGCCTGCCTGGCATATGGGGCGCACTTCGTTGTCACCTCGGACTTGCCGTCAGGACCGAGCATGGTCTGCCTGACGATATCAGGTGTATTGATAACAACCCCGACCTGCCAGGGCTACCCGCCACCAGGCTTAAAATGCTTCGTTCATCCAATGCATCGCCCGCAGCCAATGACCTGTGCCACGTTCTTCGCCAGGAAACGGAGAAACTGATCCGTCAGGCATGAGCACCCAGCCATACCGGACAAAGAGGCCTCAACGAATAAACCGGCATCACCATCGCCGCTAGCCAAATATGAGCCCAACGTCACATTTGGCTGGATAGGGGTGGAAAAGAGATAACAGGAATGTCTAGCATATCCCTGACCAAACTTTTTCGGGGGCACAACACATGCGCAAACCTGTTTTCATTTCGGTTTTCCTGGCCGCGATGTCGTTCAGCCTATTCGCACCAGCAGCACTAGCAAAGGACCTAAAACCCGGCACATGGGAAGTAACCAGCTCCATGACGGGCAAAGATCTTCCTGAGCGCCTGAAAAAGGAAAAGACGGATTCCCAATGCCTCCCCGGCTCAGGGAAAATAGATATGGCTAAAACCATGCGGGAGGGCTGGACGAACGCTGGCTGCCCCGATATTAATATTTCCAGGGAAGGCAATACCATTAGCGCGCAGGCTGAATGTTCATCCCATGGACGAACATCGACAGTCGAGGCCCAAATCAAGATTCAAAGTGACGAACGCTATACCGCCACCACTATCACCAAAAACGACGGGACCACAACGTTGAAACAGACGGGCCGTTGGGTATCACCAGATTGCCAGTGAGCGATGCAGACCGGGAGGCAAGCGCAAAACGGGTTCCCCTTATCCGTGGTCCCGTATTTTTCGCCGACTGACCCGCTTTCTGTCTGGCCCGTTGGGCAGGCAGAAAGCCAACACCATACCGGCAATGGTGAGCCACCCGAGCCAGGTCACCATGCCAATCCCCACCCCCCATTGCCTCAGACACAATCCCAAGGCTAACACCAATAAAGACCACCCCAGTAAACGCAACGAGCGCTTCTGGAATACAGACAATTCGCTGCGCAGGAGGTGCCTATTATGCTTGGGCATCGCCATGGCCAGAGCCATAAACCCCACCAGGCTGAGCACCAATACGGCCATATGAAGCATTGTCATGCCCCACCTCCGGGAATTCCCCCAGGCAGCAATAGCCAGGAACCTCCGGCACACAGCGCAGAGGCCGTAGCCAACACACACCAGATAGTCCGTAGCCGCTTGGCGGCAAAGACCCACAACACGACACAAACATAGAGGGCGAAGCTGAGCATGGTTGACGCCAGAATGGCTTCTGCCTGCGGCAACGGCCAGAGCAGCGCCAGCAATACCGTGCCAAAGGACGTAAGGGTATACCCTCCCACCACGGCGGCCAGGACCCGGCTGAGAACCATCCAGCGGTAACGGGCGGTGTCGCGGTCCATCATTCTGATCCCCCGGCCAAGGCTCTGGGGTTGTCATCAAGTTCCTGTGCCGCACTCCCTAACCATATGCGTTTTACTTTGATAGCCATGTAGGCGAAGGCAAGCCCCAGAACCAGCATAGTCAGGTCAAACCCGACCAGAGCCCAGTCACCTGCAGGCAAAGTCACGCCCAGGTGTTTGTCAGTGGTCATGGCATTGATCAGAGGCAACAGGGCATACGCAGCTGAAGCCAGCCACAATAGCTCTACCCAGGCTTTCCGGGTGTGTCGAAAGAAGGCATAGATCAGTGCCTCCCCCCAAATCAGAAACAGGACATTGGCTTCCCAATTGGCCCTTTCGGCCATTTCCACTGGCAGCAGGCGATTGGCCCAGAAGTAGGCAGCTATGCCAGTTGGCAGGCCCGCGATAGTAGCGGCATTGAGGGCCTCTACCAATCGAAGCCCAAAACGGTAGCCCGTTACCCGATGAGTCCGTCGACGCTTGACGGTCCACAACACCAGACCGGTGCCAATCATGCCGGCCCCCATCAGCCCGGAAAGAAAGTACAGCCAGCGCAGCCAAGGCTCAGCAAAGCGCCCCTCGTGGAGAGCAAGAAGCACTTGATGCGTTTTCACCGTCATGCTCTGATCCGGAGCCGGCTTCAACGGTTCTCCGGAGTCCGCGTTATAGCCCAGAGTATGCCCGGCAAACCAACGCACTCTCTCGCCACGCACACGCCCGATTTCCACCCGGGGCACCTCACCGGCATCATGCTGGATAAACACTGAGCGTATCTGTGACTCCGGCCCCCAGGTTTCCTGACCATGACTTATTATCTCAGGTACCGATGCGGCAGGTCGGGCAACCGGCTCATGAGTATGGGCCCCATAAAGGTCTGCAAAATAGCGCTCTTCCGCCTGGTCGTCATTGCCATACACGGCGACAATACCTGCAGGCATATAGGCCGTATAGAAAAATACAAACCCGCTATAGGTGATCATCAGGAAGAATGGGTTCTACCCCGTTACTGCGGACATTCCTAAAAAGAGGCACAATGTGCCAAAGGAGTGTTCATGTCCAGACGCAGAAAATATAGCCCAGAGTTC
>NZ_JACHFE010000003.1 GCF_014201735.1 Marinobacter oulmenensis
CTCTGACAGGTCGCTTGCCTTGATATCTCGTATCCGACATACCTCGGCCAGCGCCCACACGAATTACTTGGTCCACTTGTTAAAGAGCGTTGAGCCTCTGCTCAATCAAGGCCGCGTATTCTACATCACCTCGCGACCCTGTCAACTGCTTTTTGCTGAGATTTCAAAAGAATCCGTTACCGTTTTCTCCCGCAACCTCAGGCAGTTGCTTCCCTGAAAACCCGGTGCGTCCCGGCGTCTTCAGAAGTGGGGCGCATTCTACAGCGAATCGCCACCTTGTCAACCACTTTCTTGCGAATCACCTCAAAAAAATTACTAAGCGATTCAAGCGGTTACACCTCCGAAAACCCCGCCTTACGGCCGGTTGCCTCAAGAGAGATGCGCATTCTACAGACCTTTCCTGAGGTGTCAACGCGTTTTTCAAAATTATTAAACCGCGCCCCGAATCACTTCACGATGACCACGCGGGCGACCTTCTTTTTACCCGCCTGGAGAATGACATCGTCACCCGGCGCGAACATCCGCTCGTCCTTTAACTGCTCCCCATTAAGATAAACCGCACCACGACCAAACACATCTTTGGCGGCCTTACCGTTTTGGGCCAGTCCCGCCTCTTTCAGCAGGGAAACGATATGAACCTCTTCACGATCACCCAGGGCTACCGTGACTTCCGGGACATTCTCGGGAATCTCCCCCAGCGCCACCTGATTACCGGCAGACTTGTGAGCATTCTTTGCCGCTTCCTCGTCGTGGAAGCGGGTGATAATCTCCTCGGCCAGCAGGCGCTTGTAATCCTGAGGATTGGCACCGCCGTCAACCGCCTTGCGGAACTCTTCCACTTCCGCCATCGGACGAAAACTCAGCAGTTCGAAATAACGCCACATCAGATTGTCCGGAATGGACAGCAGCTTGGTGAACATTTCTCCGGGAGAGTCGGTCACGCCTACATAGTTATTCAGGGATTTGGACATTTTCTGAACACCATCCAGCCCCTCCAGGATGGGCACCGTCAGAATCACCTGGGGCTCCTGGCCATATCGGCTCTGGATGGTGCGTCCCATACCAAGGTTGAAACGCTGATCGGTACCACCCAGCTCCACGTCCGCTTCCAGTGCCACTGAATCGTAGCCCTGTACCAGCGGGTAAAGAAACTCGTGGATGGCAATAGGCTGATTGGAGTCGTACCGTTTGGAAAAATCATCACGCTCCAGCATCCGGGCAACCGTGCTCTGCCCCGCCAGACGGATCATATCCGCGGCGGTCATCTCACCCATCCATTCCGAGTTGAACACCACCCGGGTTTTCTCAGGGTCGAGTATCTTGAAGACCTGCTCTTTATAGGTAATGGCATTCTGCCGCACCTGCTCTTCGGTCAGAGGCGGACGGGTTGCGCTCTTGCCGGTGGGATCACCGATCATGCCAGTGAAATCGCCGATCAGGAACGTCACCTCATGGCCGAGATCCTGAAACTGGCGCAGCTTGTTAATAAGAACGGTGTGCCCGAGATGAAGATCCGGTGCCGTGGGATCGAAACCCGCCTTGATCCGGAGGGGGCGCCCTTGCTTGAGCTTCTCGACCATTTCCTCTTCCGGAATCAGTTCGTCGATACCACGCTTGATAATCGCCAACGCTTCATCTATCGATGCCATAAATCCTCGTCCCTCAATTTTCTGGACCACCAATAACGGTTTGTTGCAGAGCCTTACACAAAGAAGCCTGCGCAACCGGTAACGGTCTGGTAAAGTGCCAAGCGGTTAATTTTTGAACAGACCGCTCCGAAATAAAGGGCGGCATTATATCAGCGACAGTCCTTGTTGTCCGTCAACTGCGCGGGCTCACCGTAATGTTAGAGACTATGCCAGGCCCGCCAGATACGGTAATCTGTTGGACAATACTTGATTTGACGCTTTAATAAGCAGATACAACCCGCTGGAATTGCGATTGAAATGGGTGAGTCACGTGCTTAAGACCTTCTCCAAAACACACATTACGCTGGCTGCGGCTGCTACCGCCGTTATCACCTCTGCCGCGCTGATGGGCCCCAGCAGCGACGTCGAAGCCAAGCGCATGTCCTACGCCATTGACCTCGACAAGGAATCGGCCACATCCGCCACCCTGATTTCCGCCCAACCGGAAGCCAGTGACGCCGACGCAACCTCTGCCGACAGCGATGCCCCGGCAAAGGCTTCCGGCAAGGCTGACAACAATGAGCTCAAGCAGACCGCCAAGGCGGATACCGCCCCGGCCAAGCCGGAAATTGACTGGCAGACCTTCACCATTCGTTCCGGCGACACCCTGTCGTCGCTGTTCAAGAAAGCCGGTTTCAATGACGGCATCATGCTGTCGGTCATTCACGGCGAAGGCGAAGCGGAAAAGCTCCAGAGGCTCTACGCCGGTGAAACCATTCGCTTTGGCACCGACGCCGACGAGAATCTGGTGGCACTTGAACTCAAACGCAGTCTGCTTGAATCCCTGAAGATCAGCAAAACCGATGATGGCTTCACCGGCGAAAAAGTAATCCGCGAGCCGGAAGCCCGTCCGGTGTTTGCCAGCGGCACCATCGACGGTTCACTTTACCTTTCTGCCCGCGAAGCCGGCCTTAATGATCGCCTGACCATGGAACTCTCGGGCATTTTTGGCTGGGATATCGACTTTGTGTACGACGTTCGCAAAGGTGACCGATTCGAAGTGGTCTACGAAGAGCTCTATCTCGACGGCAAGCACTTCGATACCGGCCGCATCCTGTCGGCCCGCTTCACCAACCGCGGCGACGACCATGTCGCACTGCTTTACACCGACAGCAAGGGTGAGAGCGACTATTACACGCCGGAAGGCGACAGCATGCGCAAAGCGTTTCTGCGTGTACCGATCAACGCCAGAGTTTCCTCTCCGTTTAACCTTCAGCGCCGCCACCCGGTGCTGGACGTGGTACGGCCCCATGAAGGCACCGATTACGCAGCGCCTCCGGGCACGCCGATCAAGGCCTCCGGCACTGGCCGGGTCAAGTTTGCTGGCTGGAAAGGCGGCTATGGCCGCACCGTAGTGCTGCAGCACGGTGACAACATCACAACGCTGTACGCCCATATGCGAGGCATTGCCAAGGGCATCAAGAACGGCCAGCGCGTGAAACAGGGCGACACTATCGGTTATCTCGGGTCTTCCGGGATGGTCACTGGGCCACACCTGCACTACGAATTCCGTATCAACGGATCCCCGCGCAATTCCCGCACCGTCGATCTTCCGGACGCCAGCCCGATTCCGGCCTCTGAAATGGCCCGCTTCAAGCAGGTGACCCAACAGCGCCTCTCCCAGTTTGACGCCTTTGTGAACACCGGGCAGCAACTGGCCATGGCTTCACCGGACGAGTGACCATGCCCTTGTGGCTTGGCCTGATGTCAGGCACCAGCATGGACGCCGTGGACGCCGTGCTGGTGTCCTTCTCCGAACAGGACGTTCAGATTCACGGCACTCTCTCCCTTTCCTACCCCGATCAACTCCGGGGACGTCTTCTCAATGCCACGCGCAATCACGCCTCTCCCGACGAAATTGGTGAGCTCGGCACTCTGGTCGGGCAGCATTTTGCCCGGGCGGCGAACCAGCTGATTGAGCAGACCGGTATTGATCGCAGCAGCATCCAGGCCATTGGTAGCCATGGCCAGACCATTCGCCACCAACCCGGCGGCAACGCCCCCTTTTCCCTGCAGATTGGCAGCCCGGCCATCATCGCCGAATCGACCGGTATTACCACCGTCTCGGATTTCAGAAACCGGGACCTGGCCGCCGGAGGACAGGGCGCACCTCTGGTCCCGGCGTTCCACCGGTGGCTGTTCGCCAGCACTCACGAGACACGCTGCATCCTTAACCTGGGCGGTATCGCCAATATCACCTGGCTGCCGGCTGACCCGGCACAGGCCGTCACCGGATTCGATACCGGCCCAGCCAATGCACTGATGGATGCCTGGTGCCTGGATCAGACCGGCCGCCATTACGACACCAGCGGGCAATGGGCCCAGGAAGGCCGTATTCACGGGGGATTGCTGGAAAGCATGCTTTCCGACGCCTATTTCGACAGAGCACCACCGAAAAGCACGGGCAAGGAACGCTTCAACCTGGACTGGGCCCGCACCCACCTGCAACTGTTTGACGAGATCCCACCGGAAGACGTCCAGCGGACCCTGCTGCAACTGACGGTGTTTACCGTGGCCCGCCAGATACCCGAGATTTCAGACCGGCTAAGCGTCTATGCCTGCGGTGGCGGAACACAGAACCCGCTGCTCATGGACGAGTTGCGGAGCGCTCTTGGGCCGGCGCGGCTGACCACCACGGCCGATATTGGTCTCGACCCGCTGTGGGTGGAACCGGTGGCATTTGGCTGGCTGGCACAACAGGCCATCAGAGGGTTGCCCGGCAACCTGCCGGCGGTAACCGGGGCCTCGGGTGAGCGGATTCTGGGGGCGATCTACCCCGCCTGAATCAATAGGCGGGGCGGACAGGATCTAGATCGTAAAGGAACTACCACAGCCGCAGGTGGACGTGGCATTGGGATTCTGGACAACAAACTGGGAACCCTGGAGCCCCTCCTGATAATCGATGGTGGCGCCCACCAGGTACTGGTAACTCATTTCGTCCACCAGCAACTTGACGCCATCCCGCTCGATCACGGTGTCTTCGTCGTCCTGATTCTCATCGAAGGAAAACCCGTACTGGAACCCCGAGCAGCCACCACCGGTGACAAACACACGCAGCTTGAGGCCGGGGTTTTCCTCCTCCTCAATCAGTTCTTTCACTTTGGCAACCGCACTGTCACTGAAAAACAGCGGCATCGCCATTTGCTGCACTACACTCAAAGTCGGCCTCCGGGATACAGATCAGACTGGATTATGGTATTCCCCAGTAAAACAGTCAACTATTCGGACTTTCCCTCACCGTTCTCAGCAACCCTTCCCCAACTGCCTTATCAAGGCAGCAAGGCAGGGGCTTCGAGGCCCGCAACCTCGTTCAGACCGAACATGATGTTCATGTTCTGGACCGCCTGACCGGCCGCCCCCTTGACCAGGTTATCGATCACCGACGAGACAATAACCATGTTGCTCTGTTCCTGGCGGTGAAGGGCCATGCGGCACTGATTCGCCCCCCGCACACTGCGGGTTTCGGGATGGCTGCCAAAGGGCATCACGTCCACAAAAGGCTCACTGCGGTAACGGCTTTCAAACACTTCCTGCAGGCGGTCAAAGTCGCCAGCATTGTTCAACTCCGCATACAGTGTGGCCTCGATCCCCCGGACCATAGGCACCAGGTGTGGCACGAAAGTGACACCACAGGCCTGCCCCGCCGCCTGCACCAGGCCCTGGCGGATTTCCGGAAGATGACGATGCCCGGACGCGCCATAGGCCTTGAAACTTTCACCGACCTCGCCGTGCAGCATGCCGATCTTGCCCTGCCGGCCGCCACCGCTGGCGCCGGATTTGGCATCCGCGATCAACCGGTCAGGGTTAACCAGGCCCTGTTCGAGTAGCGGCAGGAAACCCAACTGGACAGCGGTGGGATAACAGCCCGGGTTGGCCACAAGCTGTGCCTCACTGATGGCGTCCCTGGCCACTTCCGGCAGGCCGTAAACCGCTTTCTGCGCCCACTCGGGGCTTTCATGGGGCATACCGTACCAGTTGGCCCAGACATCCAAATCCTTGATCCGGAAGTCGGCAGACAGATCAACCACCCGCACGCCGGCATCCATCAGTTCCGGCACCATGCGCATTGCCACGCCGTGGGGAGTGGCAAAGAACACCATGTCGCAGGCTTTGAGGCGTTCCGGCTCCGGCTCGGAGAACGCCAGGTCAAAATGCCCTCGGAGGTTCGGGTATATGTCCGCCACCGGCATACCGGCTTCCGAACGGGAGGTGATGCACTCGACTTGCACGTCCGGGTGGACGGCAAGAATTCTCAGCAGTTCAACACCTGTGTATCCGGTACCCCCAACAATGCCTACTTTAATCACTCTCTGCTCCAACGTGCTCTGATCACAATTTGTCTGTAGTCTACCACGATAACCCAACAACTTATTGCAGCGGCCCGGCCCACGGCTACAATGGTGGTCGCAATGCAATCCGGCCGTCCGGCCACGACTCTTCGCAACAAGGCACCCATGGGCAAGCTCAGGCAAAAGATCACGGACAACCTGATCCCTCTTTTCCGGCGGCGGCTGTCGGGTGTTGACGCTCTACCTCAACTGGCCGTTCTCGGCCTTCTGTCCGGAATACTGACCGGCGGCGTCATTCTGGTGTTTCGTTTTGCCATTGAATGGCCTCTCGAACACTTCCTGCCGGGCACCGGCTCTGAAAGCTTCGAGCAGCTCCACATTGTCACCCGGGGCATTCTGCCACTGGCTGGCGCCATCGGTCTGGGCCTGATGCTGCACCACCTGGCAATACACGACCGCAAGGTGGGCATTGTCCACATCATGGAACGCCTGAACTACCACCAGGGGTATATGTCCCTGAAAAGTGCAGCGGTGCAGTTCGTCTCGGCGGTGGCTACCATTGTCACCGGCCAGTCTGCTGGCCGGGAGGGGCCCGCGGTTCATCTGGGTGCCGCGTTTTCCAGCCTGCTGGGCCAGTGGATGCGACTGCCCAACAACAGCATCCGGACCCTGGTAGCCTGCGGCTGCGCCGCCGCCATTGCGGCCTCCTTCAACACGCCGATCTCCGGTGTCATTTTCGCCATGGAAGTGGTGATGATGGAATACACCATTGCCGGGTTTACTCCGATCATCCTGGCCGCGGTCAGTGCCGCCATTGTTACCCAGGCGGTTTATGGTTCCGAGCCCGCGTTCAGTGTACCTCCGCTGACCATGAACTCCCTGCTGGAGATTCCCTGGGTGCTGGCCATTGCCGTGATCATCGGCATTGCCGCCGCCGGCTTCATTCAACTGGTGGATACCATGGGCCGCTACCACCACAAGCCGGTACTGCTGCGCATCATCCTGGCCGGCTTGCTGATGGTGCCCTTTGCCATGCTGGTTCCGGAAACCATGGGCATCGGCTATGACACGGTCAGCGAAACCATTCATGGTGATCTCGGGTTCTGGATACTGTTGTCCGTTGGCCTTGCCAAACTGGTCGTCACCGGGCTTTCGCTGGGACTGGGGATGCCCAGCGGCGTTATTGGCCCCACGGTGTTCATGGGGGCAACCATCGGCGGCGCCATGGGCCTTATCGGCGCCCAGGTGATGCCTGAACAGTCATCCTCTGTCGGTTTCTACGCCATGCTGGGCATGGGGGCGATGATGGGGGCCGTATTGCAGGCGCCTCTGGCGGCGCTTATGGCACTGATGGAACTGACCCGCAATCCCAACATCATTCTTCCGGGCATGCTGATCATCACCACTGCCAGCCTGGTGACCAGTGAAGCCTTCGGCAAGAAGTCCCTGTTTCTTACCATCCTGAAAAGCCAGGGGCTGAGCTACCAGAATTCACCGGTCATCCAGGCCCTGAGGCGGGTGTCCGTCGGGGCCATCATGGATCGCAGCATTCTGCGCACAGAGCGGGAACTGACCATCGAGGAAGCACGCAAGGCGCTGAAGTCTGAGCCGAAATGGCTGCTGGTTGAAGGCAGTAACGGGCCGACGGCGCTGCTGCCGGCGGTCGACCTGGCGCGTTTTCTGGAAGATGCAGAAGAGGAAGCCGCCGAGGAAGGCGGTAAACTGCCCGAGACCATTGATCTGGTGGCCATTCCTGCGAACCGGCGCGATCTGGCCCCGGTCCAGTATCAGGCCACTCTGGAAGAAGCCCTGCACGCTTTCGACAAGGGGCGGGCCGAGGCACTGTACGTACAACGCCAGGTGGCCCCGATGATCCAGCGGGTTTATGGTGTGGTGCTGAAATCGGACATCGAGAGTTATTACCAATACCGACGGAGCTGATGCATGCTTTGGGTGAAAGCCTTCCATATCATTTCACTGGTGTGCTGGTTCGCCGGCATCTTCTACCTGCCCCGGCTGTTTGTATATCACGCCGCCTGTGAGGACACCCAGGGCCAGGAGCGCTTCAAGATCATGGAACGCAAGCTGTACCGGGGCATCACCACACCGTCGATGATCGCCACGGTAATCTTTGGCGTCTGGCTGCTGAGCTTTAACTTATCCGGTTACTTTGCCCAGGGCTGGCTGCATGCAAAGCTGGTACTGGTGGCGATACTGATCGGCTATCACTTCTACTGCGGGCATCTGGTCAAGGTATTCCGGGATGACCGGAACACCCGCAGCCATGTGTTCTATCGCTGGTTCAACGAATTGCCCGTCTTCATCCTTCTGGCCGTGGTTATCCTGGCCGTCGTCAAACCCTTCTGAGGAGGCTCGTTATCAAGAACTACAAACGCCCCCACGTTCTGGTGCTGTCCGGACTGGACCCATCCGGAGGCGCTGGCATCCAGGCAGACATCCAGGCAATCACTTCATTGGGGGCCCACCCGCTGCCGTTGGTTTCATGCCTGACCGTTCAGGACACCCGTAATGTTTACGGTGCTGAAGCCGTTGATGCGGATCTTATCCGGCGACAGCTTGAGTCTCTCGCCAATGATGTGCCCATCCACGCCATCAAGACCGGTGCCCTGGGCAACGCACAGGTCCTCGATACGCTGGTGGATTTCGTCAGGACAATGCCGGACATTCCCCTGATTGTTGACCCGGTGGTGAAAGCCGCTGGCGGCGGCAACCTGGCCGACGAAGAACTGATCCGGGCGATGAAGGAGCGGCTGTTCCCGCTGGCGGAAATGATCACCCCGAACGGCGAGGAACTGGCCCTGCTCGGTAACAGTGACGACCCGGACACGGCGGCCCGCAATCTCCAGGAGGCGGGCTGTGACTCGGTCCTGGCCACCGGCGGCCATGGCATCGGCTTTCACATCATCAACACCCTGTACAACCACGCTCCGGAGCCCATGCGCTGGGAAATTGAGCGGGTAAACGATCATGAGTTTCACGGCACCGGGTGTACCCTGGCGGCAGCCATTGCGGCAGGGCGCGGCTGCGGCCTTTCGGCCCGGGCAGCGATCTCCCAGGCCCAGAACTATGTACGTCACACAGTTCTGCATGCCCTGACCGTCGGCAAGGGTCAGCGCGTTCCGGACCGGGGCATCCTGTGGGAGCACTGAAACCCGGACTGTACGCCATTACCGACGAGCGGCTGACACCGGATGCCGAACTGGTATCGGCCGTGGCCGCCGCCCTTGCAGGAGGGGCCACACTGGTCCAGTACCGGGACAAACGCTCATCCTCTGCCACCCGCCATCGCCAGGCGTCTGAACTGAACACCCTGTGCCGTCAGGCCGGTGTCCCGCTGCTGATCAACGATGACCCGGAACTGGCAGCCCGGGTGGGAGCGGCCGGTGTCCATCTGGGTCAGGAGGATGGATCGCTCCAGGCCGCCCGGGAACAGCTTGGCCCCGATGCCATCATCGGCATCACCTGCCACCATCGCCTGGATCTTGCCTGGACCGCCAGGGACAACGGCGCAGACTATCTCGCCTTTGGCCGGTTTTATCACTCCGGCACCAAACCGGGTGCACCGCCGGCAGAGCCCTCAGTACTCACCGAAGCCCGGGAGCTGGGACTGCCGATAACCGCAATCGGGGGCATCACCATCGACAATGCCGAACCACTGATCCTGGCCGGTGCCGATCTGCTTGCGGTGGTGGGCGGTCTGTTTGACGGTGGCCCGGAACAGGTAGAATACCGGGCCAGGGACTTTGGCCGGCTGTTTGCCCGCCACCACCCAACCTTTTTTCAATCCGTTTGACAGGAGCTGAACGTGACCCACTCTGAAACGCTGTTCGAACAAGCCCAGAAATACATTCCCGGAGGCGTTAACTCGCCCGTCAGGGCGTTTCGCGGCGTCGGCGGCACCCCGATTTTCTTCAAACACGCCGAAGGCGCCTATCTGTTTGACGAAGACGACCGCCGCTACATCGACTACATCGGCTCCTGGGGCCCGATGATCCTGGGTCACTCCGACCCTCGCATCAAGCAGGCCCTGCACGCCCAGGTGGATATGGGCGTGGGTTACGGCGCCCCGACAGCCATTGAGACCGAGATGGCCAAGAAAGTGTGTGAACTGGTGCCGTCCATCGATATGGTCCGCATGGTCAATTCCGGCACCGAGGCCACCATGAGCGCCATTCGCCTGGCCCGGGGCTACACCGGCCGGGACAAGATTGTGAAATTCGAGGGCTGCTACCACGGCCATGTGGATTCACTGCTGGTCAAAGCCGGCTCAGGCGCGCTGACACTGGGTGTGCCCAATTCGCCAGGGATTCCGGCTAGCCTCGCCGAACACACCCTGACCCTGACCTATAACGACATCGACGGTGTCCGCAAAACTTTCGAAGAGATCGGCGACCAGGTCGCCGCCATCATCGTCGAACCCGTCGCCGGGAACATGAACTGCATTCCCCCGGCACCGGGTTTCCTGGAAAGTCTGCGCGAGGTCTGTGACGAGCACGGCACAGTGCTGATCTTCGATGAGGTCATGACCGGTTTCCGTGTCTCCCTGGGCGGCGCCCAGGGCCACTATGGCATTACCCCGGACCTGACCGCGCTGGGCAAGGTCATTGGTGGTGGTCTGCCGGTGGGCGCCTTTGGCGGTAAACGGGAAATCATGGAACATATTTCACCGCTGGGACCGGTTTACCAGGCCGGCACTCTGAGCGGCAATCCCCTGGCCATGACGGCCGGACTGACCACACTGAATGCCATTTCCGAGCCCGGTTTCCATGACCGGCTGTTCGAGAAGACCGAACGCATCTGTGAAGGCTTCCGGGTCGCCGCGAAAGAGGCTGGCATTCCCCTGACCGTGCAGAGCGCCGGTGCCATGTTCGGCGTATTCTTCACCGAGGAACCTTCCGTTACCCGTTTCGATCAGGTCATGGCCTGTGACGCGGAACGCTTCAAGCATTTCTTCCAGGGCATGCTCAATGAAGGTGTCTACCTGGCACCTTCCGCGTTCGAGGCCGGCTTCGTCAGTGCCGCCCTGTCCGACGAGGACATCGAGCACACCATCGCCTCCGCCCGCAAGGTCATGGCCACCCTCTGACCCCGGCGACAATCGCCATGGCCGGCACGGCCATGGCGATTCCACTGTTCCTCCGCGACCACCCCGACCCACCAGACCAAACCTGTGACGCAGAGCACAGAATTATGGTCTACATTGCCATCTAGACGTACCCGAATTTACGCCAACGTTATCGGACAGGGACCTTCCGGCCAGTGCCGGAGCACTCGTGCCGATGAGGTTTCACGGATGATCGATGTATCAAAGGTGGCAGGGGAGCGCCTATGGCCAATAACAACAACCTTTTTGCGTTTGCGAGTGGAAGCACCACTACAGAAAACCATAGCCCGGACCCATGGCTGATACTCAGCGTCGAGGATGACCCGGATTACCAGGCCTCCCTGGCGATGGCTCTGGAGTTCGTGGAAGTCGCCGGTCGGCCGGTACGACTACTCCGGGCAGGCTCGGCCTTCGAGGCGGCGCGGCTGATCCCCGAACACCCGGACATCAGTGTCATCCTGCTGGACGTGGTGATGGAGTCAGACGACGCCGGGCTGTCGCTGGTCCGGACCATTCGAGAGGTCATCGGCAATACCCTGGTGCGCATTGTCCTGCTGACCGGGCAGCCCGGCATGGCGCCGCGACTGGATGTCATGCGGGAGTATGACATCGATGACTACTGGAACAAGGCGGAACTGACCCACGAACACCTGGCTTCCATCATCACCGGGAACATCCGTTCCTGGGACCGCAGCTCGCAACTCGAGCGCGCCCGCCAGGGGCTGCAGATCATCACAGAAGCCTCCCGGGTACTGGGCCAGAAAAGGGATATAAGAGCCTTTACCCGTCACGTTCTGGAACACCTGGCCAGGCTTGTCGGAGCTGCCAACGAAGGTGTTGCCTGCGTCCGCTACCCGAGCGAAAACCTGGAAGCGGCGAGCATCATCGAGGCCAGCGGCAGCTTTGAGGCATGCGCTCACAGATGTATAAACGAGTTACCGGACAGCCGACTCAAATCCACGATACAGCAGTATCTTGCCCGCCCGGATGCCACGCCGGAGGGCGATCTGTCGGTGTTTGATTTCTCCCGCAATGAAAAAGCCGGCGAGCATTACCTGGCCGTGCTTAAGACCACCCGCCCCCTGAGCATTCAGGAGAGCAATCTGCTGGAAGTGTTCTGTGAAAACGCCAGCGCCGGGCTGACCAACCTGCGGCTCGCCAGCCGGCTGCACAAACTGGCCTACCGCGACCCGGAACTGGACCTCCCCAACCGGAACCAGTTTCTCAGGTATCTCGGCCAGCACCTGCGCAGCCAGGCCCGGAAACGACACCTGATGGTATTGCAGCTCTACGAATTCAACGAGATGGCCTTCCAGCTCGGTGATCGCTTCGCGTCCCAGATCCTGTCAGGGGTGGCCCAGACACTGCGCAATATCCTGAGCAACCCGGACGGATGCGCCCGGGTTGACCGCAGCTCCTTTGCCGCCCTGATGGAGTCTCCAGCCGCCTGCCATGAGCTGGCCGAAGCCCTGAACCAGCCGATCGAAACTGAAGGCGGCTCCTACCGCGTATCCATCTGTTCGGTCTGCCTGCCCCTTGAGGAATTCGGGGAAGAGCAGACATCGACATTGCTGAACACGGCCGAGATCGCCATGGAACAGGCCCGGGAAAACCGCAGCAACCCGCTGTTTTTCTCCCACTACGACCAGGCGCCCATCCTCGAACGCTACGCCCTGTTGACCCGCCTGCGCCAGGCGCTTGATGACCATTCGCTGGACATTTTTCTGCAGCCGAAAGTGGAACTGGAAACCGGCCTGCTGGCCGGCTTTGAAGCCCTGGTACGCTGGCCCCAGGCCGATGGCAGCTACATCCGACCGGATCAGTTTATCCCCATTGCCGAACACGGCGGGCTGATAGGTGAACTCGACCTCCAGGTTCTTGATAAGACCCTTCAGACCATCCAGTTACTGCAGGAACAGGGCATCCATACCCCCGTCGCGTTCAACGCTTCACCGCTGGACCTGTTTGAACCGAGCCATTTTGAAACCATGCTCCGTATGATTTCGGACTCCGGCATCAATCCCACACTGCTGGAACTGGAGGTCACCGAAAGCCGGGCCATGGAGGAATACGACATGATTTCCGAACGCCTGCAGCAGCTTATGGATATGGGCGTAGGCGTCAGTATCGATGACTTTGGTACCGGCTATTCCTCTCTCGGTCACATCACGCATCTGGCCGCCAGCACCTTGAAAATTGATCGCAGCTTCGTGTTCCGGATGGAGGAATCCACCGACGCCGTGCATGTGGTGGACATGATTCTCCGGCTCAGCCGACGTTTCAGCTTCAAGGTTGTCGCCGAAGGTGTTGAAACGGACACCCAGCGCAAGTTGCTCCTTGAACTGGGTTGCAGTATCGGACAGGGCTACCTGTTCTCACCGCCACTGCCGGTAAACGATGCCGTGGACTGGGCTCTGCACCATTCTTCATGAACATGCTGAAACGGGCACGCCAGATTACCGATGCGCCAATCCGGATGGGCAGAGCGGGCATTACCGCTCTGGTCCTGGCCGCCCTGGTGATTGCCTGGATCACCTGGCTGGTCTACGAGGACCGTTATCAGGCCAGGATGACCCCGGTCAATGAGCAGCAGGAAGCCGTGGTCACCGACCTCATCCAGCAACTGGGCCAGACCATCAGTCACCTGTCCGAGCTGACCTTTCTCCTGCGCCACGAGGAGGGAGTTGTTCGGGCGCTGCCCACCGAAGGACCAATCCGCATCTCTCACCTTCATGACCGGTTCGCGTTATTCAGCAAAAGCTCGAGCCTGATCTCCCAGGTACGGTGGCTCGATAACCAGGGCATGGAACGGGCGCGCATCAATATCCGGGACCAGCAGCCGGTGGCTGTCCCTGCCAAAGAGCTTCAGAACAAAGGGGATCGCTATTACATCCGGCAAGCCCGGGATCTCGGCCCTGACGAGGTGTTCTATTCGCGGATTGACCTGAACATGGAGAACGGTCGTATCCAGCAACCTCGCACCCCCACCCTGCGTACCGTCATTCGCACCGGCGACCAGGGCAAGATGAGGGCCGGGTTCCTGGTGGTCAACTTTGATCTCAGCCGCCTGTTTGCCGATGTCCGGAATATGGCCAGCACATCCGTCAATGTGAGCCTTGTTAACCGGCAGGGTTACTGGCTGCTTCACCCCGATCCGTCCCTTGAGTGGGGATTCATGACCGGCCACACCGGCCTTAACGTGGCCGGACAGTTGCCGGAACTCTGGCAACAGATGACAACACAGCCAGCCGGTTACGGTCTTCAACTGAATGGGGCCCTATGGAGCTACGCGCGGTTCCTTCCCCGGTATGCCCAGACCACAGCGGCCCAGGGGCTGGGCGAGATTTTTGTGGTACTCCAGACGCCGGCACAGACACTGGCCGGCGTCAAACGCCAAGTACTGGCGCCAGTGGTCATTGTCGCCGTCGTGATCTATCTGCTGCTGGCAGTCGGGCTTTACCTGTACCTGCGGGGCGATCAGACCCGTAAAGCCCTGTTGGCCGAGTTACGCCGGGAGGAGCAGGAACTGCGGACCACCAACCGGGAACTGAAAGCCTCACTGGAGCGCCAGCAGGCGCTACAGGATGAACTGGTTGAAACCCGGAAACTGTCCTCCCTGGGTCTGATGGTTGCCGGTGTTGCCCATGAACTCAACACGCCGACCGGCGGCACCCAGGTTGCACTGACCACCATGGACGCCCAGCTTGAAAAGCTGTCCGGCAAAGTCGAGGCCGGCACCCTGACCGTGGATGACATGCAGGAGTTTCTGCAACGGGAACGGGAGGGGCTGGACCTTGCCAAACGCAATACCCGAAGAACCGCGGAGTTGATCCGAAGCTTCAAACGGCTTGCCATTGACCGACAGCAGAGCGAGCCCAGCTGGTTCAACCTCAAACACTGTATGAACGATCTGGACCAGGCCCTGATCCCCCAGTTCAAGAATGCCAGCCAGACGCTGAGCTTTTCGGTTCCGGATGTGGAGATGTTCGGCCTCCCGGGCATCCTCTCCCAGGTCATGCAGAACCTGATTGAGAATGCCCTGAGTCACGCGTTCGAGGAAGGCCAGAGCGGGAGCATTTCAGTCATTGCCCGGGAACAGGGCAACCGTATCCTGATCAGTGTTCAGGACGATGGTGCGGGCCTGGCGCCCGGTGCCGAGGACAAGCTGTTTGATCCGTTCTTCACCACAGGTCGCAAGCAGGGCAACACCGGGCTGGGCCTGCACCTGGTCCACCAGTGGGTGGTCCAGGCGCTGAAAGGCAGCATCCGGTTCCACTCCATTCAGGGCGAGGGAACCCGATTCGATATCGTGATTCCCAGGACCCTCAACGACGGCCGGAATGGCGCCGACACGCCCTCAGAAAAGCTCTGACGCCCGGTCTTCTGCCTGCTCGGCCCCGGCCACATTACCCCGAGCCCGGCGGATATCCGCCAGCAACAGCCAACCCGACCGCTGCATCCGGCTGTTGTCACCTGCCAGAGACAGCCCCTTGAGGGTAAACTGTTCGGCAGCACCCAGGTTGTCGTCTGCCACATAGGCCTCCGACAGCTTGAAGTAGACCGCCGGTGAGCGTGGCGCGATGCGCTGGGCCCGTTCCAGCCGGGCGATTGCGCCGGCGGTATCACCGCGGTCCAGGCGCTGCTCGGCTTCCCGGATAAGCGCCAGCGCGGCACCGGAAAGTTCGTCACCCGCTTCCCGGTAACTGGGCTGATGGCTGTCGGCCTCCTCAGCCGGTGGCTGTTCACTCTTGCGCCAGACCTTATCCTGCTGACCGGAGTCGGTATCACTGGCGCGGGGTGGCTCCGGTGCTTCAGGCCTGTCACTGCTGCCGGCCGGCACGTAGATGGAATCGCCACCGGGACCGGAGGCGCAACCGGCGAGCCCCAGGAACAGAGCCATGCACAGGGCTCGCTTGCTAACCACGTCTGTCATCGAAACAATCCTTCAAACCAGTTCTGAATCTGCCCGCCCAGGCCGCCGCGACAGCCGGTATGGCGTTCAGGCTCACTGCCCGCAATAAACGGCATCAGGCGGGCATTGTCGCAGCCTTCACTGGTCAGGGCCCGGGCCTGATCATTCACCCAGTGATAGCCAACACCGTCCGGAACCACGGGTGAAAAGCCATGCTGGGGCATGTTGGCCATGAATGCCGTCCATACCGGCAGTGCCCCGGAAGCCCCGGTCAGGCGGGTCGGGCCGTTATCATCCCGCCCAACCCAGGCCACTGCAAGCAGGTCGCCACTGAATCCGGCAAACCAGGCATCCCGACCGTCATCGGTGGTGCCGGTTTTGCCCGCCAGGCTGAGTTCCCGGGGCAACGTTCGATAAGCGGACTTGCCGGTGCCCTCGCGCATGATCTCTTGCATGGCATACTGCACCAGATGCACGGCGGCCGGGTCCGCCACCTGTTCCACTTCCAGGCTGTAACGGGAAAGGGGTTCGTTGGCCGCATCCGTCACTTCCCGGATGGTACGCAGGGGCATGTTGAAGCCCGACGTCGCCAGGCCCTGATAGAGCTGCGCCACCTTCACCGGGCTCAGGGACAGTGCCCCGAGCAGCATCGCCGGGTAATCCGACAGGGGTTGCTCGGCACCGAAGGAAGTGAGCGTCTCCTGCACGGTGGGAATACCAATATCCAGCCCTACCCGCACCGCCGGCAGGTTGTATGAATGGGCCAACGCCCGGTGCAGCGGGACTTCCCCGCGTTCCTCCCGATCGAAATTCGCTGGCTGCCAACTCCGACCATCATCGAATTCCAGCCGGAATGATTTGTCCATCACCGGTGAGATCAGGGTGTACCGGTCCGGATCGGCCAGTGCCGTCAGATAGATGAACGGTTTGACCAGAGAGCCAATCGGACGCTGGGCATCGACCGCCCGGTTGAACCCGGCAAAGTCCGGGTCCCGGCCGCCGACCAGGGCCAGGACCTCGCCGCTGTCCTTGGCGGTCACAACCAGGGCTGATTCCAGCTCTTCCCGATTGTTGCCGTAGCCCAGCTTCGGCAGCGTATCCCGGACCGCGTTTTCCGCGGTGTCCTGAATGGCCGGGTCCAGGGTAGTGAAAATCCGCAGCCCCTCACTCTGCAGGTCCTCCTGCCGGTAATCCCGGGACAGGTGTCGACGCACCAGGTCAATATAGGCGGGGTACCGGTTATCGGTAAACGACGGGCGGGCGCTGAGTTCCAGGGGCTGGCGGGACGCCTGCTGCGCCGCCTGTGCTGACAGGATGCCGGCTTCAGCCATTTCATCAAGCACCAGATTGCGGCGTTCCGTCGCCCGCTCCGGGTGCCGCCGGGGGTTGTAGTAGCTCGGCCCTTTGACCATGCCGATCAGCAGCGCCATCTGGTGCACATCCAGATCCCGCAGGGGCTCACCGAAGAAGAACTGGCTGGCCAGACCGAAGCCATGGATCGAACGCCTGCCGGCCTGGCCGAGATAGACTTCGTTCAGGTAGGTTTCCAGGATATCGTCCTTGCTGTAATGCCACTCCAGCAGCACAGACATCAACGCCTCATTGGCCTTGCGCACCAGAGTCTGGTCGCGGGTGAGGAAAAAGTTCTTCACCAGTTGCTGGGTGAGCGTACTGCCGCCCTGCACGATGCGGCCGGCCCGGATGTTGGCGATCATGGCCCGGGCAATCGACAGGGGCGCCACCCCGAAATGGTCATAGAAGCCACGGTCTTCCACCGCCAGCAGGCCGGCAACCAATGCCGGCGGCACCTCATCCAATTGGACCAGCACCCGGTCCTCACGGTGGGCGGGATAGATACCGGCAATCTGGGCGGGCTCCAGCCGGGTGATGGCCGTGTCCGGGCCAGCCAGAACAGAAAAGCCACGAATCCGGTCACCACTGATACTCAGCGACAGACGGCGGCGGGGCTCGTCGCCATCGGGAAACTCAAAGCCACGGGTACTGATGACAAAGCGGCTGCCGTTCCTGCGGTAACTGCCCGGATCCACGCCATCGCCCTTGCGGTAGCCGGCAAGAGAGAGCTCACGCTGCAGACCGGACACACTGACGGCCGCGCCATCGTAGAGTTCCAGCGGACGGGCATAAACCCGGGACGGCACCTCAAAACGGCGCCCTTCAAACCGGGAAGTGACCTGGGCATCAAGATAGACCATCCAGCCAGCGAGCAGAACCAGACCAATCAGGGCCAGCCGGAACAGGACTCGCCAGAGGCGGGAGGAACGGGATGTTTTCTTACGGGGGCGTCGGGATTTACTCATGGCCGGATTATAACGAAGCCGGGGCACCCACAGGCAGCCCTGCCTTGTGTTATTTCTGTAATCTCCCCGTTATAGTAGGGCTCAAAAATCAACAGGTTCAGGAAACCAGGAGCACAATGTGAGCGCCAACGCCGAGAATACCCTGATTCAGGCACTGCAGAACCCGGAGCTGTATGACCATCCGGTGGACGGCTTCCAGACCATTGAAACCCATATCTCCGTGGTGATCCTGACCGGCGATTACGCCTACAAAATCAAAAAGCCGATGGATTTTGGCTTCCTGGACTTCTCCACGCTTGAGCGGCGCAAACATTTCTGCGAAGAGGAGCTTCGCCTGAACCGTCGCCTGGCTCCGGGCCTTTACCTGGAGGTCGTGCCGATCACCGGCTCACCGGAACAGCCGGTACTCGGCGGAGAAGGAGACGCCTTCGAATACGCCATCCGGATGCGCCAGTTCGACCAGCAACAGCTGTTCGACAAGCGCCAGGAGCGGGGTGATCTGCCAGCGGAACTGCTTACCAGCCTCGCCCGCCAGGCCGCCGGTTTTCATGACAGTCTGCCACCGGTGGATGACGACAAGCCCCTGGGCACGCCGGAAGCGGTGCATGCCGCCATGCAGGAGAATTTTGACCAGGCCCGTCCCCTGCTGGAAGACAAGGCTCTGCTGGAGCAACTGGACAACCTGGAAGAGTGGACCCGCACCACCTTTGAGCGCCACCGGGACCTGATCGCCCGGCGCCGGGCCAATGGCCTGGTCCGGGAATGCCATGGCGACCTCCACCTGGCCAACATCACGGTGTTTGAGGGTGAGGTGACGGTCTTCGACTGCATCGAATTCAACGAGCCTTTCCGCTGGATCGATGTCATCAATGATCTGGCCTTCCTGCTTATGGATCTGGAATCCCGCCGGGAGCCGGCTCTGGCCAATCATGTGCTCAACACCTACCTCGAGTACCGGGGCGATTTCGAGGGACTGGCCCTGCTGCCGCTGTACAAAGCCTACCGGGCCATGGTGCGAGCCAAGATTGCCCTGTTTACCCTGGGCAATTCCGGCCTGAGCGATGACGAGCGCGATCAACTGATGGCCAGCTACCGCACCTATGCCCAGCTGGCGGAAGACTATGGGCAGATTCCCAACAACTACCTGCTGGCGACCACCGGGCTGTCCGCCAGCGGCAAAACCTGTGTCAGCGCAGCGCTGTCCGGCGAACTGGGGCTGATCCGCCTGCGCTCGGATGTCGAACGCAAGCGCCTGCACGGCCTGGGGCCACTGGCGGACAGCAAATCCGGGATCGGCACCGACCTGTACAGCCCGCAAGCCACCGAGCAGACCTACCAGCACCTGGCACAGAGGGCCGGTGAACTGCTCGATGCCGGCCTGTCCGTCATTGTCGACGCGGCCTGCCTGCGACACACCGAACGGGCCCTGTTCGCGGATGTGGCAGAGGAACGGGGCACGCCCTTCCTGCTGGTGCACTGTGAAGCCCCGGAGGACATGCGCCGGCAGTGGGTAAGAGATCGCAAGGGCGACGCTTCCGAAGCCACCGAAGAACTGCTGGACGCCCAGCAGAGCTGGTTTGAGCCGCTCTCGGCGGAAGAGAAGAAGCACACGATCCACCTGCGCACCGAACAGGCCCACGTGGCCGAAGCCGTAGCCGACCGGATCCGGCAACACCTGGGGCAACTCTGAGCAACGCCGTGGGTTTCAATGCCGGCCAGAACAGCTAAACTCCGGTTTATCACGCAAACAGTCATGGGTTAGATATGGACGACCATCACGAGCACGAAACGCATCCGATTGACCATCCGCTGTACGAAACCCTGCGGGATGAGGACGTCAAGGCCTTCAATGAGGAAAAGGGCAAATTCAAGGATGACCTGCCAAGCTTCGCCCATGGCGATTTCCGGGGTCTGGATCTGCGTGGGCTGGATGCCACCGGCATGGACTTTCGGCACGCCTATTTCCGGGGTGCGGACCTACGGGGTATCGACTTCTCCAAATCCCGGATGGAAGGAGCGAGCATTGCCAGCGCCAAGATCTCCGGCTGTTATTTCCCGCACCGTCTGTGCGCAGATGAGATCGTCATGTCCCTGAACCACGGCACCCGCATGCGCTACACCATTCTGCCCAAATAACCCCGTGGCCGGGCGCGGCTGGTGCCCGGCCAGCACTCACTCATCCAGTACCACCGGCACTGGCTCTGTCAGCGACAGGCCGCCGCTGGGGTTCCCTTCTTCGTCGGCCAGGTCGGCTCGCCAGGCCACCACCTCAACACCGGCCTCGACCGCCTGCCTCAGTAACTGGCCGTATCGGGCATCGATGTGATCTGCAGGCCTCACCTCGTCAATCCCGGTATGATTGACTACAAAGAACAGAACGGCCCGATCACCTTGAGCCACCTGCGCCATCAGCTCGCGCAGGTGCTTCTGGCCACGCTCGGTGACGGCATCCGGGAAAAAACCGGTGCCCGCTTCTGCCAGGGTCACGTTTTTCACCTCCACCCAGGCATCCGGCCGGGACGGATGGCCGGAGAGCAGCAGATCAATCCGGCTTTTCTCTGCACCGTAGCGCACCTCTGACCGGCAGCCGGCATAACCGGCCAGGGACGGCACACGCCCGGCTTCGATTGCCTCCCGGGCCTGATGATTGGGCCGAGCGGTGTTGATACAGGCAAGCACGCCGGGCGCGGTTTCTACCAGCTCCCAGGTGTATTTCAACTTGCGTTTGGGGTTGTCGCTGGCACTCAGCCAGACTCTTGCGTCGTCTGGCTGACACCCGAGCATGGAGCCGGTATTCGGGCAATGGGCGGTAACCTCCGCCCCGTCCGGCAGGCGGACATCGGCCAGGAAACGCTTGTAACGGCGGATCAAACGGCCCATTTGCAAGGGTTGTAAAAACTTCATGTAAACTCCCCCAAAAAGTTGGCACCACAAGGCTGGTACCCCTGTTACTTATCTGCTATTTTCCGCAGATTCCTTTTTTCAGGACGATTGCTTTATCCGGGACGAGCCGCCCGCCCGGGCTGGTGTGGCGGAACATGGCGTCCCTGTAGAGTACAAACAAGAGGCCAGGATCCATGGCAGATACTGCACAGAACGCAAGCGAAGGTTTCTCCAATTTCACCCCTTACGAGATGAAAAAGGGTGAAGAGTACATGAGCCCGGAAATGCTGCAGCATTTCAAGAATCTGCTGCTGCAGTGGCGGCAATCGCTCATGGAAGAAGTGGATCGTACCATGCATCACATGCAGGAAGATGCCGCCAACTATGCTGATCCCAGTGACCGGGCCAGCCAGGAAGAGGAATTCAGCCTGGAACTGCGCACCCGGGACCGTGAGCGCAAGCTGATCAAGAAAATCGACAAGACCATCGATAACATCGACAAGGACGACTACGGTTTCTGTGAACAGTGTGGTGTTGAGATCGGCATCCGCCGTCTGGAAGCTCGCCCGACAGCCACTCTGTGCATTGACTGCAAAACCCTGGCAGAAATCCGGGAACGCCAGACCGGCATCTGATTTCCGTCAGGCCGCTCCGTGGCGAGCGGCCTGACGCCTGTCCTTCCCCATGGCATCACAACACTACCGCGGCCGGTTTGCCCCCTCTCCCACCGGCCCACTGCACTTCGGTTCACTGGTCACGGCCCTGGCCAGCTGGCTGGAAGCCAGAGCAGCCCGTGGTGACTGGCTGGTTCGGATTGAAGACCTGGACCCCATGCGCGAACCACCCGAGGCGGCGCAGCAGATCCTTCATTCCCTGGACTGTCATGGCCTGTCGGCGGATGAGCCCGTACGATGCCAGTCCGAGCGTCACGAGGCCTACCAGAGGGTGATCAACCAGTTGCTGCAACAGGGCCGGGCCTATCGGTGCGCCTGCTCCCGCAAGCAGCTTCGGGCCAATGGCGGCTACCACCCCAATCACTGTCGGAGCACGCCTACGGTACCCGAGGGTGCGCCCCATGCCGTACGCTTCGCCCTGACCGACGAAAACAGCCACTGGCTGGATCAGTTACTGGGACCACAGGAGCAACGGGTCCGCGCGGAACTCGACGACCCCGTCATTCTGCGCAAGGAAGGTTTCTATGCCTACCAGCTGGCCGTGGTGTTGGACGACATCGACCAGGGGATCACCGACGTGGTGCGAGGATCAGATCTGCTGGACACCACGGCACAGCAGCAACAGATTTACCACGCGCTGGGTGCCACGCCGCCCCGGTGGCTACACATCCCAGTCATCCTCAATGACCAGGGCCAGAAACTCAGCAAGCAGACCCATGCCCCGGCGCTGGATGACAGCCAGCCGGCGCGAAACCTGACCCGGGCCCTGACCGCACTCGGCCAGCAACCCCCCGCAAGTCTGGCCGATACTACGACCGGCACGGTGCTTGACTGGGCGCTGCGGCACTGGCGCCGGAGCGCGATTCCCCTGACATCCGGACAGGCCCATGGTATAAACCCGGGGACACATTCGGCTTCGGATCACTAGACCGATGTACATCTACCGCCTGGTTTTTCTGCTGGTACTGGCCATCTACATTTTCTCACCGAACATCCTTGAATGGTGGACGTCTCCGGATAACGTCTGGTACAGCCCCTACATTATCTGGAGTGCCCTGATCGGTATCGGACTCTGGCTGGAATGGCGACGGGATCCCAATGAGTTTTAGCGCAACCGGCCTGCTTGGGGCCAGCCTTCTGTACCTCTTGTTACTTTTTGGGATCGCCTGGGGTAGTGAGCAGAGCACCCTGCTTCGCCGATGGGTCCGGCATCCGCTGGTCTACACCCTGAGCCTGGGCGTTTATGCCGGGATCTGGGCCATCTACGGGGCCGTGGGGCTGGCGGCGGAATCCGGCTATGGTTTTCTCGCCTATTATCTTGGCATCAGTGGCGCCTTCCTGCTGGCACCGGTGCTACTCAACCCCATTCTCCGGATCGGCCGGGCCTACCAGCTTACCTCACTGGCGGATCTGTTCGCCTATCGCTACCGCAGTCAGTGGGCCGGCACATTGGTCACCCTGTGCTCAGCCGCAGCCATCATGTCGCTGCTGAGCATGCAGATCCAGGCTGTGTCTGTCTCCGCCAGCCAGTTGGCGCCCGACACCTCGCCCAAGGTGATCGCGGTGATGTTCGGACTGATGGTGGTGCTGTTCACCATCCTGTTCGGTTCACGGCGGAACCAGAGTTCCGAAAACCACGAAGGCCTGGTGCTGGCGATTGCCTTTGATTCGCTGGTAAAACTGGCCGCCCTGCTCGCCCTCGGAGCAACCATTCTGTTCTCTGTTTTCGGAGGCAATGCCGGCCTCGAACAGTGGCTCGCCCAGCAACCGGCGAATGAGACCAACATGGCCACGGCCGTCAACGATGGCAGCTGGCGGGCACTGTTGCTGATGTCGTTTGCGGCCGCTCTGGTCCTGCCGCACATGTACCATATGACGTTCAGTGAGAACCCCTCGCCCCGGGCGCTGGCCAAGGCCAGTTGGGGCCTGCCCCTGTACCTGCTGCTGATCGGACTGCCGGTACCTCTGATTGTCTGGGGCGGCCAGGCGCTTTCAGTAGACACTCCCGCTGCATTTTTCAGCATCGGCGTCGCCCGGGCGCTGGACCAGCCGGCCCTGACACTGCTGGTATACACCGCCGGCCTTTCCGCCGCCAGCGGCCTGATGATCGTCAGCACCCTGGCCCTGGCCGGCATGGTACTGAACCATGTGGTGCTGCCGCTGCGGACCCCGCGAGACCAGACCGACATCTACCGGTGGCTGCAGTGGGTCAAACGGTTTCTGATTGCGCTGATCCTTTTCTTCGCCCTTCTGTTCCACGAGCTGATCGGCCGCCAGCTGGATCTGGCCATCCTTGGCGCCATTTCCCTGACTGGCACCCTGCAGCTACTGCCCGGCGCCCTGGGTGTGCTCTACTGGCCGGAAGGCAACCGGCGTGGCGTCATCGCCGGACTGATCACCGGGCTGGCCATCTGGCTGGTGACCCTGGTCCTGCCCTTCTCCTACACCCTGGATCTTCTGAATGGGCTGGACCTGCCGGTTCTGCCCTCCCGTGACAACTGGTACCTGTTTACCTTCGCCAGTCTGAGCGCCAATGTGGCGGTATTTGTGCTCGTCTCCGTACTCAGCCCGGCCTCCACCGAGGAAACCCGCGCGGCCCAGGCCTGTTCGCTGGGGGCGCTGTCCCGGCCTCGCCGGCGGGAACTGCTTGCCGGCTCATCCAATGAATTCATCCAGCAGTTGGCCGCGCCTCTGGGCGTCAGCGTCGCCCGACGCGAGATTGAGCGGGCGCTGAACCAGTTAAAACTGCCGGCGGTGGAGTTCCGCCCCTACCAGTTACGCCGCCTTCGGGACCAGGTTGAGGTTAACCTGTCCGGTCTGATGGGGCCGTCTGTGGCGAGGGACATTGTCAAACGCCACCTCGGCTTCAAGCCGTTGACCCGGGGCACCACCGGTCAGGATATCCGCTACGTGGAGCGGGCCCTGGGGGATTACCAGAGCCAGCTCACGGGGCTGGCCGGTGAACTGGATAACCTGCGTCGCCACTACCGCCAGACGCTGCAGAACCTGCCCATCCCGGCCTGTTCCGTCGGTGAGGACGGCGAGATACTGATGTGGAACCACGCCATGGAAACCCTCACGGATATTCCGGCCGACGAAGTGGTGGGCGCGAAACTGCTGGCGCTGCCCGGACACTGGCAGACCCTGCTGGACGACTTCAACCGGGGGGATGACCTCCACCGTTACAAGCACCGGCTTGACCTGCAGGGGCGCCCGCACTGGCTGAACCTTCACAAGGCCGCCCTCAGCGGCCCCGATCACCCGGAAGGCGGCTCCATCATTCTGGTGGAAGATCAGACCGAAACCCGCCTGCTGGAAGACGAGCTGATTCATAGCGAGCGGCTGGCATCGGTCGGTCGCCTGGCCGCCGGCGTCGCCCATGAAATTGGCAACCCGGTCACCGGAATTTCGTCACTGGCCCAGAACCTGAAACTGGAAACCGACGACCAGGATATCCTGGAAACGGCCGACCAGATCCAGCAGCAGACCCGGCGGGTATCGGCCATTCTCCAGTCCCTGATGAATTTCGCCCGCACCGGCAACCACGCCCAGGCCAACCGCTACGAACTGGTCAGCCTGCGCCGGTGCGTGCAGGAATCCATCAACTTGCTGTCCCTGAGCGACAAGGGCATGGGCATCGAGTATCACAATGACTGCCCAGAGGATCTGGCGATTCTGGGTGACGAACAACGGCTGGTGCAGGTCTTCGTCAATCTGCTGGCCAATGCCCGGGATGCCTCACCGGAGGGCGGTATCATCCGGATCAGTGGAAACCGCGACGGCTACTCCGCTATTATCGAGGTCATCGATGAAGGCTCGGGGATTCCGGCCGATCAGCTTGATCATGTCTTCGAGCCTTTTTACACCACCAAAGGCCCCAACAGTGGGACCGGGCTCGGACTGTCGCTGGTCTACAGCATCATCGAAGAGCACTATGGCAACGTCCAGGTGGAAAGCCCCGCGAATCGCGAAACCGGTCGGGGCACCTGCGTGAGGTTGCGTCTGCCGGCCTATGAGCCCGACACTGACAGTCGTAATCTCAGCCCGAACCAAAGGTCCTGAACATCTATGCCGCGAATCCTGATTGTTGAAGACGAAGACATTATCCGTTCAGCCGTGCGCAAGCTGCTGCAGCACGCCGGCTACGAGGTCACCGATGCAGTTTCCGTGGAGGAAGCCGTGGAGCGGGACCCGGACAGCTTCGATCTGATCATCACGGACCTTCGCCTCCCCGGAGCTGCGGGCACGGAAATGATCAACCGGGCACCCAATACCCCGGTCCTGATCATGACCAGCTATGCCAGCCTGCGGTCGGCGGTGGACTCCATGAAGATGGGTGCCGTGGACTACATCGCCAAGCCGTTTGATCACGATGAAATGCTGGCGGCTGTGGAAAACATCCTGGCCCGGCGCAGCCCCCCTGAAAGTCCCGCCACGGGTGATGAAGCCGGCGGCACGGGCAACGAGATCGATCCCTCCGACATCATGTATGGCGAATGCGAGTCGATACAGAAAGTCTTCACCCTGATTCGCAAGGTGGCACCGACCGAAACCACCGTGCTCATTCACGGGGAATCCGGTACCGGCAAGGAGCTCGCCGCCCGGGCCCTGCACCTGCTCAGCCCAAGGGCCTCCAAGCCGCTGATATCCGTGAACTGCGCCGCGATCCCGGAAAGCCTGATCGAATCAGAGCTGTTCGGCCACGAAAAGGGCGCATTCACCGGCGCGGTCTCCGCCCGTACCGGCCTGATTGAGGCAGCCGACGGCGGCAGCCTGTTCCTTGATGAGATCGGCGAACTGCCGGCGGAAGCCCAGGCCCGCCTCCTGCGGGTACTGCAGGAAAGCGAGATCCGCCGGGTGGGGTCCACCCAGAGCCGCACGGTGGATGTGCGCATGATTGCCGCCACCCACCGGAACCTCAAAGCGATGACCCGGACCGGCGAATTCCGGGAAGATCTATACTACCGCCTCAACGTGATGCAGATCCGCCTTCCCCCCCTTAGGGAACGCCGTGGCGACATCCTCGGGCTGGCCCGCCGCTTTCTGGCCCGCCAGGCAGAAAAGCTGGGCCGCCGCGACCTTCGACTGAGCCCGGAAGCCATGCAGTTGCTACAGCGGTACCGGTGGCCCGGTAACGTCCGGGAACTGGAAAACGCCATCGAACGGGCGTCCATCCTGGCCGACGGCGATGTCATACCGCCCTCGGTACTGGACCTGGACGGCGATACCGACGACGAATACATCCCCGATACCCTGGTCGAAGGCAACCACGAGCAGATGGCGCCGAGAGAACCGGATTCTGCCAGCGACCTGTCGCTGGAGGACTATTTCCAGCACTTTGTTCTGGAGAACCAGGACCGGATGAGCGAGACCGAACTGGCCCAGAAACTGGGAATCAGTCGTAAGTCCCTGTGGGAACGCCGCCAGCGGCTGGGTATTCCCCGCAAGAAAACCTCCGGCAGTTGATTGACCCACCACACTCCAGGTAACAGGCCGCACCTGTTACCTTCCTGTTCCTCACGGTAACACTCCCTTTCCTGGCACCGCCTCCGTGGTAACACTTACCCCCAATACGGGGTAACACTTATACAGACGATCCCCATAACCCACTGTTAATAAAGGATTAACCAAAACTGGCACGAGCACTGCAATACCTTAAGCGCACAACAACAAAAACAAGAGTGACAAAGCAGCGCCACAACAAAAACAAAAAGCTGCTGGAAGCGCCCGGCAACAAAAACAGGGCGCAAGCGAACTGAGCGTTTTGGGTACTGAGCTTTTTAGTGGTCCCAAGGCATGTGCGAGTTGTAAACGTGGAGAAGAATCGTCTTCCAGACGGCACCGCGGCTACTGTGAACACGCACCATGTCCCTGACTACTCTATGTATTCAAAGCTTTCCGTTTGCGTTGCTTGATATCCCGAACGTGGGATGACGCAGTGGGAGTAGAACAACCAACAAGAATCCCGGCAACAATAAAAACAATGCAGATCGTCAACGCTTTCAGGGCGGATTCGTGAAAACGGGTCCGCCTTTTGATTTTCTGGCCCCTGCCTCACCTGTGCCACCTCCATGCCACCTCAGACATGGGCAAATCCTGCGCAAACCGGTAGACTTGCCGTTTTTGCACACTGCAAGCACAGAATTACATGCCAAAACGACTCGTAGACAAGCTCCGTGCCTTTATCCCCGGTAACGGGAAAAAGAAGCCCCGACAGTACCAGCGTCAGGAAATTCCCCGGGACCAGCACAACCTCTCCCGCTCCATGATCAGTGAAGCGGCCCGGAAGGTGCTGCACCGGCTCAACAAATCCGGCTTTGAAGCCTACCTGGTGGGTGGCGGCGTAAGGGATATCCTCCTGGGAGGACAGCCCAAGGATTTCGACATTGCCACCGACGCGACCCCCGAAGAGGTGCACGACCTGTTCCGGAACTCCCGCCTGATCGGCCGGCGATTCCGCATCGTGCACGTGGTGTTCGGGCGCGAAATCATCGAGGTGACCACCTTCCGCGGCAACGCCCGCAATACCGAGGAAGATCTCGCGGAGGATGAGCACAAGACCAGCGAGCATGGTCTTCTGCTCAGGGACAATGTCTACGGCACCCAGGAAGAGGATGCCCTGCGCCGGGACTTCACCATCAACGCCCTCTATTACTGCATCCGCGATTTCACGGTGATTGATTTCACCAGTGGCGTCGAGGATATGGAAAACCGGCTGATCCGTCTGATCGGGGACCCTGAGACCCGGTACCGGGAAGACCCGGTACGAATGCTGCGGGCCATCCGGTTTGCCGCCAAGCTCGGCTTTGATATCGAGCCGGAGACCGAGGCTCCTATCCGGGAACTGGCGCCGCTGCTGACCCATATCCCGCCGGCCCGTCTGTTCGACGAAGTGCTCAAACTGCTCTCGGCGGGCCACGGCGAAGCCACCTATGACCTGCTGCTGGACTACGGGCTGCTGTCACCGCTGTTTCCGGAAACCGCCAGGGCCCTGGAGGCCGGTGAACCCGATGAACTGATCCGCCAGGCACTGCGCAACACCGACGCCCGGATTGCCCGGGGCAAGTCGGTCAGCCCCTACTTCATGTTTGCCGCCATGCTCTGGCCGGCCCTGCAGGTCGAGTGGCGCCGCCGCCAGGACAATGGCGATCCGGTACAGCCGGCACTGCACGGCGCCATAGGCAAGGTCATCGGCCGCCAGGTACAGGCCACCGCCATCCCCAAACGTTTCTCCGGGCCCATGAAGGAAATCTGGGAAATGCAGATGCGTCTGCCCCGCCGCCAGGGCAAGCGGGCCTTCGGCACCCTGACTCACCCCAGGTTCCGTGCCGCTTACGATTTCCTGCTGGTACGGGAAGCCGCCGGGGAAATCGAGCCCGGTCTCGGGCAATGGTGGACCGACTTCCAGCAGGCGGATGAGCAGGGTCAGGAAAAAATGCTGACCCAGCTCGGCTCCGCCGGCCCACGCAAACGGCGCAAGCGTCGCAAACCGGCCAACAAGCCCTCCTCATGACCACCACGGCCTACATCGGACTGGGCAGCAATCTGGCCGACCCGGCCAGCCAGCTGGCCCACGCCGTGGCCGAGCTGGCCGGTCTGCCCGGCACGGTCCTGGAAGCCCAGTCGCCCTTTTACGCCAGCCGCCCAGTGGGCCCGGCCGATCAACCGGACTTCATCAACGGAGCGGTCAGACTGGCGACCAACCTGGACGCTCATCAGCTGCTGGATCAGATGCAGGCGATTGAGCAGGCCCATGGCCGGGTGCGCGTTCAGCACTGGGGGCCACGGACCCTGGATCTGGACCTTTTGCTGTTCGGCGAGGCAGTGATCCACGATGACCGGCTGACAGTGCCGCACCCCGAGCTCCCCAACCGGGATTTCGTGCTTCAGCCTCTGCTGGATCTGGCCGCTGACCTGACGCTCCCTGACGGTCGCAGCATCGCCGCCCTGCGCCGCGACTGCCCGGACAACCAGTTGCGCAAACTCCCGCCGCTGCCCCGGTGAAGCATTGCCCGGCCGGCCGTGGCTCTTGTCTACGGCATACCCGGACAGTAATCTAGACACCTGTCCCAACGGCCGGATGACACCGGCGATGACATGCCCATCCACCCACAAGGCAAGGATCCTATGGCAGTTACCATCAATACTCTGCGGGAATACAAACAGAAGGGCGAAGCCTTTTCGGCCCTGACTTCCTATGATGCCACCTTCGCTCAGGTTGTCAGCGAAGCCGGCGTGGATGTCATCCTGATCGGCGATTCCCTGGGCATGGTGCTTCAGGGCAACGACAGCACTCTGCCGGTCACCATGGACGAACTGGTTTACCACACCCGTTGTGTGGCAAAGGGCAACCGGGGTTCCCTGGTCATGGCCGATATGCCGTTCATGTCCTATGGCACTATTCCCGATGCACTGGATAACGCCGCCGAACTGATGCGCGCGGGCGCGCACATGGTCAAGCTTGAGGGCACGGACTGGATGAAAGACACCATCCACGCCCTGAGCGAACGGGGTGTGCCGGTGTGTGCTCACCTCGGGCTGACACCTCAGTTTGTGAACAAACTTGGTGGTTACAAGGTGCAGGGCCGCAACGAAAAAGCGGCGGAAGCCATGATCGAGCATGCTTGTGAACTGGAGGCTGCGGGAGCGGATGCCATTCTGCTTGAATGCGTACCGGCACCGCTGGCTGCCCGCATTACCCAGGCAGTTCAGGCCCCGGTCATCGGCATTGGCGCCGGCTCCGGCACCGATGGCCAGGTACTGGTGGTGCACGACATGCTGGGCCTGACGACCGGCCACAAGCCCCGGTTCGTCAAGGATTTCCTGGCGGAGAACGCCTCCATATCCGAAGCGATTGCGGCCTACCATCAGGCCGTCAAAGCACGCACATTCCCGGCCGAGGAGCACACGTTCAAAGCATGAGAACCGTCCACTCCCTCAAAGAACTTCGCACCATCCTGCGTGGCTATCGCCAGCAGGGCAAAACCATCGGCCTGGTGCCCACCATGGGCAACCTGCACGACGGCCACATCTCACTGGTCCGCAAGGCCACCGAGGCGGCCGACGTGGTGGTCACCAGTATCTTCGTGAACCCGATGCAGTTTGGCGCCAACGAAGACCTGGACACTTACCCGCGCACCCTGGCAGATGACCAGGAAAAGCTGCGGCTGGCTGGAAACACGCTGGTCTTTGCCCCCACCGCGGAAGAGATCTACCCGGAAGGGCTGGCCCGCCAGACCCGCGTGGTGGTGCCGGAGGTCAGCGAAGGACACTGCGGCGCCAGTCGCCCCGGTCATTTCGAGGGCGTGGCCACGGTAGTGAGCATGCTGTTCAACATGGTTCAGCCGGACTTCGCCGTTTTTGGCGAGAAGGATTTCCAGCAACTGGCCGTGATCCGGAAAATGGCCCGTGACCTGCTGATTCCGGTGGAGGTTATTGGCGCCCCCACCGTGCGCGAAGCTGACGGTCTGGCCAAAAGCTCCCGCAACGGCTATCTGTCGGAAGAGGAGCGGGCCATTGCCCCGACACTGTACAGAGCCCTGGAGACAACGGTCGCCGAACTGGCCAGTGGCCGGACCGATTTTGAGGCGCTGGAGACCGAAGCTCAGCAGACACTGACTGGCGCCGGCTTCAGACCCGACTATTTTAATATAGTGAACAGCCAGACTCTCAAACCGGCAACCGCAGAGGATCCGGAGCTGACGGTTCTGGCCGCCGCCTTTCTCGGGACGACCCGGCTCATCGACAATCTGTCGGTCAGGCGGTAGTCACCGGAATCCGCCTGACAACGCAAGGATGTCACTATGCCGAACAGCCCGTCCCTGACCCAGCGCCCGGAATGGCAACGACTGGAACAACTGCGACAACCGCTGTCCGGCATCACCATGAGGACGCTTTTCGACGGCGACCCGGAACGTGCCAGCCGATATCTGGTCCGGGCAGCTGGGCTCACTCTGGACTTCTCCCGCAACCGCTTGAACGATGACATTCTCAGCGCCCTGACCGATCTGGCAGATGCCTGCGGCCTGGAGGCAAAGCGCGAGGCGCTGTTCTCCGGGGCTCGGGTCAACCTCACAGAACAGCGCCCGGCCCTGCACACCGCTCTGCGGGCGCCGACAGACAGTGACCCGGTCCGAGTGGAAGGCGAGGACGTTCTACCGGAAGTTCACGCCACGCTCGACCGGATGGAGCAACTGGTCGAAGATGTCCAGCAGGGCCGGAAAACCGGCCACACCGGTAAAGCCTTCACCGACCTGGTGAGCATCGGTATTGGCGGTTCCTTCCTTGGCCCGAAACTGGCCACGGAAGCCCTGGTTCCTTTTCATCAGGGCAGCCTTCGCTGCCACTTCGTGGCCAATATTGACGGCACGGATATCCAGCGCACCCTGGCGGACCTCAACCCGGAAACCACCCTGTTCCTGGTCCAGTCGAAATCCTTCCGGACCCAGGAAACCCGGGAAAACAGTCTGGTAGCCAGACACTGGCTGGTGGATGGCCTGGGCGATGAATCCGCCACCGAAGGCCATTTCCTGGCCGTGACCACCAACACCGAAGGGGCGGCCGACTTCGGCATCAGGGTTGATAACCAGTTTCCCATGTGGGACTGGGTGGGCGGCCGTTACTCACTGTGGTCTGCCATCGGTCTGCCTATTGCGTTTGTTATCGGCATGTCCCGGTTCCGCGAACTGCTGGCCGGAGCCCATGCCATGGATGAGCATTTCAGGGAGGCGCCATCCGACCGGAACCTGCCGGTGCTGATGGCCATGCTCAGTGTCTGGTACAACAATTTCTGGGGGGCCCAAAGCCATGTGGTAGTCCCCTATGACGAATATCTCCGCTTCCTGCCCGAGCACCTGCAGCAACTGGATATGGAAAGTAACGGCAAGCGGGTGCAGCAGGACGGCAGCCCGGTGGCGGTCGATACCGGCCCGGTACTCTGGGGTGGCGTGGGTGCCAACGGGCAGCACGCCTACCACCAGTTGATTCATCAGGGCACCCGACTGATTCCGGCGGATTTCATCGTTCCGCTGCGCTCCCATAACCCGGTAGCGAGCCACCACGCGGCCCTGTATGCCAACTGTCTGGCCCAGGCCCGGGCCATGATGGCCGGCAAAACGGAAGCGGAGGCAGAGCAGGAGTTGCTGGCGTCAGGCCTCAGTGCAGAGGAGGCACGCTGGCTGGCCCCGCACAAGACCATTCCCGGCAACCGGCCGTGCAACCTGCTGACCATGGATCAGCTCACTCCGGCCACTCTGGGGGCCCTGATTGCTCTGTATGAACACCGAACCTTCGTCCAGAGTGTGATCTGGGGCATCGACTGTTTTGATCAGTGGGGTGTGGAACTGGGCAAGCAGATCGGCCAGCACATCCTACCCAGACTGCTGGAGGGGGCCCCGGAAGGGACGGCCGGCGACAGTGCCACCGACCACATGATTGATCTATTCCGCCGCGCCAACGGCCTCTGAAATCAGCTGGCCGCGCCAGCGGAAATCTACCGGCCACAGTTTCTGATCACGACGGTAGTCCTGCCATAACTCACCGTAGGTTTTGCCACAGGCGGGATGGGGAGTGCCTGGGGCAAGGTCGGCAAGGGGCCGGAGAACAAACGCATTTTTCAGGATTTCCGCCCGCGGCAGTTCAATGCCATCCACCGTGCCCACGCGATCGTCGTGGGTCAGGATATCCAGGTCCAGCGTCCGCGGACTGAATTTGGGGGCGCCGGCACGGCGGCCGTTTTCTGCCTCCAGCTGTTTGAAACGCCGGGACAGCTCCCCTGGCGACAGCTCGGTATCGATCCCCACCACCAGGTTCAGGAAATCGGAGCCCTCGAAACCAACCGATTCGCTCTCATACACCGGCGATACGGAGAGCTCACCAAACCAGTCCGCCAGGGCATCAAGGGCGGAGGCCACGTGCCGGTAACGGTCAATGTTGCTGCCGATACTGATGTACACGCGACTCATGACCGCTCTCCCCGTTCAATGCGAACGCCCACCGCCGATGCCGCCGGTACCGCCCCGGGCTTGCGCAGAGTCAGCCGCAGCCAGCTGATCCCGAAATGTGACTGAAGCCCGGCGGCGAGCACTTCCGCTGCACGCTCAACCAGCTGGGGTTCAAGCTGCCGAATACAGCGCGACACGAATTCGGACACCGCGGCATAGTCCAGAGCATCGGCAACATCATCGCTGGCGCCGGGCGCACGGTTGTCCCAGGCCATTTCCAGGTCCACCAGCAGGCGCTGGGTAATGTCCCGCTCCCAGTCATACACACCGATGACGGTCTCCACCGCCAGTCCTTCGATGAAAACGATATCTGCCAAGCCCGACTCCCGCTGTGTTCCACTCATGGCTGATTGAATAATGCACAGGCAGCGGATACTGTGATCCGCCGAAGCCCGGCATTTTCTCACAGAACACCCGGTGGCGTCTGCGCCACCGACAGCGGAACCATGGATGTGAACAGCAACCCGATCCTCATTGTCTCTCTCTGCTTTGCCGCCTATCTGGCCGGATCGGTGCTGTTTGCCATGCCCGTGTGCCGGGCATGGCAACTGCCGGACCCGCGGGTGCTGGGCTCCGGCAACCCCGGGGCCACCAACGTGTTCCGCAATGGCGGCTGGAAGCCCGCGCTGGTCACCCTGCTACTGGATGCGTTCAAGGGCTGGCTGCCGGTCTGGCTGGCCAACGTGGCGGGCTTTTCCATCATTGTGCAGGCGATGGTTGCCCTGTGCGCGGTCACCGGCCACATGATTCCGGTGTTTTACCGGTTCAAGGGGGGCAAAGGCGTGGCAACGGGCCTGGGGGCTGGGCTGGCGCTGGCGCCGCTGACCACCGGGCTGATGGCCGTGCTCTGGCTGCTGGCGATGTGGCGCTGGCGGATATCCGCCCTGGCCTCAGTGATCGCCATTGTCAGCGGACCGGTGATCAGCGCTTTACTGGAACCGGATACTCTGCCCCTGTTCGGGCTGCTGACACTGCTGATTGTGGTGCGCCACCGCAACAACCTGATCCGATTGGCGCAGGGCCGGGAAACCGGTCTCTAACCGACCAGACCCTCCGCCCGCGGTTCATTGACCGGAGGCAGTGTATTCATCGGCCAGCGCGGCACCGAGACGATACGCTCGCCATCGCGCTGCCCGGCCCTCAGGCGTTGGGCACCGGCGTAGGCGATCATGGCGCCGTTATCGGTACAGAATTCCGGACGGGCATAGAACACCGAGCCGGACAGCTTGGCCGTCATGGCCTCAAGGCCTGCCCGCAACCGTTTATTGGCACTTACGCCCCCGGCAATCACCAGCCGCTTGCAGCCGGTTTCCTGGAGCGCACGCCGGCACTTTATTGTCAGCGTGTCCACCACGGCGGCTTCAAACGCCAGGGCGATATCCGCCCGCACCTGCTCATCCAGCTCACCCGCCTCGCGGGCCCGGTTGACCGTATTGAGAGTAAAGGTCTTCAGCCCACTGAAACTGAAATCCAGCCCCGGCCGGTCCGTCATCGGCCGGGGGAACCGGTAACGGCCCTCTCGACCTTTCTCGGCCAGTGCCGCCACCCGCGGACCACCCGGATAATCCAGGCCCAGCATTTTGGCGGTCTTGTCGAAAGCCTCGCCAGCGGCGTCGTCCACCGATTCGCCCAGCATCTGGTATTCACCAATGCCGTCCACCCGGACCAGCTGGGTGTGCCCGCCGGAGACCAGTAGCGCCACAAACGGAAAGGCCGGCGGGTTGTCCTCCAGCATTGGTGCCAGCAGGTGACCCTCCATGTGATGAACACCCAGTACCGGAATCCCCAGGGCGAAGCCCAGGGCGTGGGCGACGGAGCCGCCCACCATCAAGGCACCGATCAGACCCGGCCCGGCCGTATAGGCAATGCCTTCAATATCCTGGCGCTGCTTGCCGGCTTCTGCCAGCACCTGGTCACACAGGGGCAACAGTTTGCGCACGTGATCCCGCGACGCCAGTTCCGGAACCACTCCCCCATAATCGGCGTGCATGTCGGTCTGACTGAAAAGGGCATGGGCCAGCAGGCCCTTCTCATCATCAAACAGGGCCACGCCGGTTTCGTCACAGGAGGTTTCGATACCAAGAATCAGCATAATCAGCGCCGTATCGGGAAGAGGGTTTCAGGAAAGCGGCCATTCTAGCAGAAACCCGAGAGCCTACATCAGTTTCGCTGAACAATGATTGACCTCCCCGTGGTCAGCGGCTATCATTGCCGCCCTTAGATGTGCACTGGTCGAGTTTTAGCCAATCTGACCAGGGATCGAGCCGAACGGAGTCGTCCGTCGGAGACAATTTGAAACCGAATCTATCAGGTAGGTGATTTTCGAATGCCAGCTGTTAAAGTGAAAGAGAATGAACCGTTTGACGTAGCACTGCGTCGCTTCAAGCGCTCCTGCGAGAAGGCCGGTGTCCTGTCGGAAGTGCGTCGTCGTGAGCACTACGAGAAGCCGACTGCCGTTCGCAAGCGCAAAGCAGCCGCAGCGGTCAAGCGTCATCTCAAGAAGCTTCAGCGCGAGCAACGCAAGTTCGAGCGTCTGTACTAAGTTTCAGCAGACATCGACTGCACAGACCGACTGCCGGGACTGACTGACGTCAGAGCCGGTAATCAGAAAATGCCGCCGGGGCCTGGCTTCGGCGGCATTTTTGGCTATGGCGAAAACAGTACGCCGGGGCAATCCGGGTGAGTGAGCCAGCATGAGCGGAATGATCCCCCAACGATTCATTGAGGATCTGCTTGATCGCATTGATCTTGCGGAACTTATCGGCTCGCGCATCACTCTCAAGAAAGCCGGCGCTAACTACAAGGCCTGCTGCCCGTTCCACGACGAGAAGACTCCCTCATTCAACGTCCGGCCCGACAAGGGGTTTTACCACTGTTTCGGGTGTGGTGCGAGCGGAGATGCCATCAGCTTCATCCGTGAATTCGAAGGGCTGGGCTTCACCGAAGCCGTCGAGGAACTGGCCAAGCGCGCCGGGGTTGAAGTGCCTTATGACCAGGCCGCCCGGGAAGAAATGCAGCAGGCCCGCACCTTGAGCGATGCCCTGGATTTCGCCGGCCGGTTCTATCATTCGACACTGGCCAGCCAGCAGGGCACCCATGCCCGGGAATACCTGCAGCAACGAGGCCTGGACAGTTCCATCATTGAGCAGTACCAGTTGGGCTTTGCACCGGGCACCGGCACCGCCCTGTTCGATGCCGCACCACAGGATCTGAAGCAGCCTCTGATCGAGACGGGCACGGTGTCCAACAAGTACGAGCGGCCCCGTGACCTGTTCCGGAACCGGGTCATGTTCCCGATCCGCAACACCCGGGGGCGCACTGTGGCCTTCGGCGGCCGAACGCTGGGTGACGACAAGGCGAAGTACATCAATTCGCCGGAATCCGACGTCTTCCACAAGAGCCGGGAAATTTACGGGCTTTACGAGGCCCGCAAAGCGATCCGGCAACTGGACCGGCTGCTGGTGGTGGAAGGCTACATGGACGTGATCGCACTGGCCCAGCACGGCATTCATTATGCTGTCGCCACACTGGGCACCGCGACCAACCAGGACAGCCTGACATCACTGCTCAAACAGGTCAGGCACATTGTCTTCTGCTTTGACGGCGACCAGGCGGGGTTCCGTGCCGCCGAAAAAGCCATGGAAAACGCCCTGGAACTGATGGTAGACGGCCTGCACCTGCAGTTCCTGATGCTGCCGGAAGGTGAGGACCCGGACACCCTGGTACGCAAGGAGGGCCCGGAAGCCTTCCAGAAGCGTGTTGATGGCGCCACGCCGCTGTCACGGTTTCTGTTTGACCGTCAGGGCGAAGGGCTCGACCTGCAACTGCCGGAGGACCGCAGCGAACTGCGAGCCCGGGTCGAGCCACTGCTCAACCGGATGCAGCGTACCACCCTGCGCAATGCGCTCTGGCAAGAGATGCAGCGCCTGTGCAACGCCGGCAATCAGTGGCGTGGCCGGGACTCACGGGGATGGCGCGGTGAACGCCGGGAGCGCCCGGCAGAAGAGCGGATCGGCGTCAGGCTGAGCAAGGACAGTCTGCTCTGCCTGGCCCTGCTGGAAGCCCCGGAACTGGCAAAGGAAGTGACCGATCTGGCGGCCAGCTCACGGCAGTATAACCAGGCCCGGGGCCTGGCGGAATGGATCCAGGCGCGGGAGATCGCTGGCCGCCGGGGACTGGTCAGGGCGCTGGCTCTGGACACACAGGCCCGGGATCGCTTCTACCATCTGTTTGATGGCATGGAGCACATTCCGGCCCGGGAAAAAACCCTGGCCAGTGCGCGGGAGATCCTCTCCCCGGAAGACGAGACCCAGCGGATCCAGCGCAAGCTGGCCCTGGTTCGCAGCGGCGAAATCGACCTGGCCAGCCTGTCGGCACAAGAGCGCCAGGAACTGAAAAGGCAACTCACCCTGGGCAAAACCGGGGATGCCTCTTGAAACCGGCCCCACTGGTCACCATCTAACCGTTCAGTGGCGGAGCAACCGAGCGACAGCTATAATGGCTGTTTAATCTTTTTATCTTGAAAAGCGAGTTCACAAGGTGTCTATGTCAGGCAATTCGCAGAAATCACGTTTGAAAGACCTCATTGCACGAGGCAAGGAACAAGGTTACCTGACTTACGCCGAGGTAAACGATCACCTACCGGAGGATATCGCCGATCCCGATCAGGTGGAAGACATCATCCGGATGATCAATGACATGGGTATTCAGGTGACGGAGGAGACCCCCGACGCCGATACCCTGCTGATGACCGAAGGCGATTCCACCGCCGACGAGGCAGCTGCTGCAGAAGCCGCCGCTGCCCTGGCGGCAGTAGAGACCGATGCCGGCCGCACCACTGACCCTGTCCGCATGTACATGCGCGAAATGGGCACCGTGGAACTGCTGACCCGCGAAGGCGAAATCGTCATCGCCAAGCGCATTGAGGAAGGAATCCGCGATGTGATGGCCGCGGTTGCCCATTTCCCGGGTACCGCCGGCACCGTTATCCAGGCCTACGACCGCATCATCGAGAACGAAGGCCGCATCAGCGATATCGTCACCGGTTTCCTGGATCCGGACGGCGCCGAGCCGTTCATGCCCGAAGACCCCACTCCGACGGAAGACTCCAGTGCGGACAGTGACAGCAGCGACGATGACGACGATTCCAACGAGGACGATAACGACAACGGCCCGGATCCGGAAGAAACCCGCCTGCGTTTCGAACTGCTGCGGGAAAAACTGGCCGCCGCCGACAAGAGCCTCGAAAAACATGGCCGCAGCCACAAGAAGACCCAGGAAGCCCTGAACGAGCTGGGGCAGGTCTTCGCCCCCTTCAAGCTGGCCAACAAAGCGTTTGAAGAACTGGTGAACGTGGTTCGCTCCACCAACGATCTGGTGCGCGAGAACGAACGGACCATCATGGAAATCTGTGTGCGCGAGTGCAAAATGCCGCGCAAAGAATTCATCAAGCAGTTCCCGGGCAACGAAACTGACCTGGACTGGGCCCAGCAGGTTGCCAACAGCAACAAACCCTACGCCGCGGCCCTGAGCGAGCGCGTTGATGAGATCGTGCGTCTGCAGAAGCGCATCCAGAACGTGCAGACCGAAGTGGATCTGGACGTTGCCGACATCAAGGAAATCAACCGTCGCGTCTCCATCGGTGAGGCCAAGGCCCGTCGCGCCAAGAAAGAAATGGTTGAGGCCAACCTGCGCCTGGTGATTTCCATCGCCAAGAAGTACACCAACCGCGGCCTGCAGTTCCTGGACCTGATTCAGGAAGGCAACATCGGCCTGATGAAAGCCGTGGACAAGTTCGAGTACCGCCGTGGCTACAAGTTCTCCACCTACGCCACCTGGTGGATCCGTCAGGCCATCACCCGCTCCATCGCGGACCAGGCCCGGACCATCCGTATTCCGGTACACATGATCGAAACGATCAACAAGCTCAACCGCATCTCCCGTCAGATGCTGCAGGAGATGGGCCGTGAGCCTACCCCGGAAGAGCTGGGCGAGCGCATGGAAATGCCGGAGGACAAGATCCGCAAGGTGCTTAAGATCGCCAAAGAGCCGATCTCCATGGAAACCCCGATCGGCGACGATGAAGACAGCCACCTGGGCGACTTTATCGAGGACATCCAGGCCCTGTCCCCAGTGGATTCCGCCACGGCCGAGGGCCTGCGCGAAGCGACCCGCTCGGTGCTGGGTGGACTGACCGCACGGGAATCCAAGGTACTGCGCATGCGCTTTGGTATCGAGATGAACACCGACCACACCCTTGAGGAAGTGGGCAAGCAGTTCGACGTGACCCGTGAGCGGATCCGTCAGATCGAAGCCAAGGCGCTGCGCAAACTGCGTCATCCCTCACGCTCCGATCACCTGCGCGGCTTCATCGACGACCAGGGCAGCAGCTAAGCCCCACGTCAGCCGTAACAGTAGCGGGCGCCATTCCTCATGGGTATAATGGCGCCCGCTTTTCGTTTTGGGCCTATAGCTCAGTTGGTTAGAGCAGAGGACTCATAATCCTTTGGTCGCTGGTTCGAGTCCAGCTGGGCCCACCATTCATCGAAGTCTTCAGACTCCCTTCCCGGTCCGTATCAGTCACGCCCTGGCTCCGTTCCAGGTGGGTGATGTCAGGCAAGCAAGCAAAGCCCGATGTCCCAGCCCTTAGCTGCTCGCACTATCTATTAAGCATCTTCGCCGCCTTGAAAACAGCCGTTCCGCCCCCATCTAAACCCCAGTTTGGGGATTCGCCTGCGGGCCTGGCGTCTTCTTTTATCTGTGCAACCATCTCCGGGACCGAACACTATGGAAAGCCTTCGAAAACCCTCTCAACAGCGTACTGTCTGGCAGATCACCTCGCTGGTGGCGTTGATGCTGTTGCTCAGTGGCTGTGGCATAAACAACCTTCCCACCTACGATGAGAAGGTCACCTCCGCCTGGGCTCAGGTGGAGAATCAGTACCAGCGCCGCGCCGACCTTATTCCCAATCTGGTGGAGACCGTCAAGGGGTTCGCCGCCCAGGAACAGGAAACCCTGACCGCCGTGATTGAGGCCCGCTCCAGGGCCACCTCGATCCAGGTAGACGACAGCATTCTCAACAATCCCCAAAAGCTCCAGCAGTTCCAGCAGGCACAAGGTGAGCTGAGCAGCGCACTGAGCCGCCTGATGGCGGTGTCCGAGCGTTACCCGGACCTTAAGTCCAACCAGAACTTCCTGGCGCTACAATCCCAGCTTGAAGGCACTGAAAACCGCATAGCGGTGGCGCGTCGCGACTTCATCAAGGCCGTAGAGCGTTACAACACCGAACTGCGCACCTTCCCGGGCAAAATATGGCACAGCATCCTCTATAGCGATCTGGAGCCACGCGCCAACTTTGAAGCCACCACCGACAATGCGGACGAAGCACCTGCGGTGGAGTTCTGATGATTGCACGCACCTACAAGAGCCTGCTGTTAGCCTTACTGATACTGCTGCCGGCGAGCGTCTGGGCACAATCCGCCCCCGACTTCCCGGAATTGACCGGCCGTGTGGTTGACCAGGCCGAGATGCTCTCGCCGGAAGCCGAAGAACAACTGACCCAGATGCTGGAGACCCATGAACAGGCCAGCACCGAACAGGTGGTGGTCGTCACTTTGCCGGACCTTCAGGACTATCCGATTGAGGAATTCGGGTATCAGCTCGGCCGGCACTGGGGTATTGGCCAAGAAGGCAAGGACAACGGCGCTCTGCTGATCGTGGCCAAGGAAGAACGAAAAGTCCGCATAGAAGTGGGCTATGGGCTGGAAGGCCGGCTCACCGACGCCAACTCGTCGGTCATTATCAATCGCGTAATCACCCCGGCGTTCCGCCAGGGGGATTTTCAGGGCGGCATTATCAGCGGCGCCGCTGCCATGATCGAGGTGCTCGGCGGCAAACCCACCGCGGCTCCCCAGAGTCAGCCGCCCCGCGTTACCCAGGAAAAACCCAACGCCGGGCTCGTCGTGCTGATCCTGATCGGCATGCTGGCTGTGGTGTTCTTTATTGGTAGTCGCGGTGGCCGTGGTGCGCGCGGTGGCGCTGCCCTGGTGGGCGCGGCTCTGCTCGGTGCCACCATGGGCGGCCGTGGCGGAGGCGGCTTCGGCGGTGGTGGCGGATTCAGCGGCGGTGGTGGTGGCTTCGGCGGTGGCGGGGCCTCCGGCGGCTGGTAAAGCCATGCAGGCACATAGTCGACGAAGCCCCTTTCCCGATCAAGAGAACGACAGAATCATGACACTACTAAGCGAAAGCGATCAGAAAGCCGTTACCGCAGCCATCACTGCCGTGGAACGGGAAACCGATGCGGAACTGGTCACCGTATTGGCGGCACAGTCCGACAATTACAGTTATATTCCTCTGGTATGGGCCGGCATTCTGGCGCTGCTGATACCCGGTATCGCCAATTATTTCGGCGGTTGGTTTAATGCCGATGTGCTGCTACTGGTGCAGTGGGCAGCGTTCATTCTTCTCAGCGTCCTGTTCCGGGTGCCCAGCATCAACACCCGGCTGATTCCCCGGCAAGTGCGTTACTGGCGTGCCTCCAATCTGGCACGACGCCAGTTCCTGGAGCAGAGACTGCACCATACCAATGGCAGTACCGGTATGCTGATTTTCGTCTCAGAGGCGGAACGCTATGTGGAAATTCTGGTGGACCAGGGCATTGCCGACGTTCTCGACAACGAGGTATGGGAAGGCATAGTGGCCGACTTTACCACCAAGGTTCGCCAGGGCCAGACGCAACAGGGGTTCCTGGACTGCATTGCATCCTGTGGCAGACTCCTGAAAGAACATGTGCCCGCCACCCATGAGCGCAACGAACTTCCAAATCACCTGGTGATTCTGCCGTAAATGAAGTCGTCATCCTCCCGATAGCGGGACAGATGGATGCCCGAAAGGGGCATCCATCTGCGGGGCGGGTTATAAAAAGTGCCAGGTTACCTAGCGATAAACCAGGCCACCATCAATCAACGGAGCCTGTCCTGTCATGTAGTCGGAATCGGGGCCAGCCAGATAGGAGACGAACGAGGCCACGTCTTCGGGTGTCTGAGCCCGTCCCAACGCGATACCACCAACAAATTTGTCATAGCTTTCACCGATTTCGGCGCCGGTGATTTCGGCCATCCGCTTATCGATCTCAACCCACATGTCGGTACCCACCACGCCGGGACAATAGGCGTTCACCGTGATGCCATCACTCGCATACTCTTTGGCTGATGACTGGGTCAGAGCCCTCACAGCGAACTTGGTCGCTGAATAGATACCCAACAGTGGAAAACCTTCATGACCGGCAATAGACGAGGCATTAATGATTTTGCCTTTTGTGCCGTTCTCCCTGAACTTGGCGGCTGCGGCCTGAATACCCCACAAAACGCCCTCAACGTTTACCTTGATAATTTTATCCACTTCTTCAGGCGTAAGCTCAGCGATGGGCTGAACGTTGGCGATACCGGCATTATTGACCATGATGTCAAAGCCGCCGAGCTCCTTCTGCGCGTGATTGATTGCGGCATAAACCTCATCACGCCTGGACACATCGGCCTTGTAGGTGGTGGCTTTGCGACCCAATGCCTGCACCTCATCGGCAACCGCCTGAACTTTCTCGTCATTAAGATCAACAATGGCGATGTCGGCGCCATCGCGAGCCAGTCGCAACGCAATCGCTCGGCCAATACCCTGCCCCGCACCGGTAACCAACGCCACCTTGTTTTCCAGATTTTCCATGATTCCCTCCTGTTATAGCTTCCGGAATTGCAGGACCCGACCCAGTTGAAGCGCCCTAATCCTGCCTAACTAAATAGCAGACTAATCACCTGTCGCTTACTTATGCAATAGGTACTTCCGCCATGAGAGGGAATGATTCTGTCTGTCTCATACAGCCCTTGCAGGAGGCACTGCCATATCTGCGCCAGGGGCCCGGAAACCATGTCCTGTATCTGCTGTTATGCATCCGCCCGTTGCCGGAACGGATTAAATACAGCGGCCAGCCAGGTGATGTCGACCCACAACGGTGGATTTATCCGACACCGGATATTGAAAGCACTCCGGGTCGGTGTCAGAGTTCTTCACTATAGAAAAATCCACATTGACGGGAGGTTCCATGCCCAGAGGGCTGCAAATGGTCGCAATCGCCATCGGACTGGTGGTGATCGGTGCCCTGTTGTTTTACATCTGGCGCCAGTCCCGTGTGCTGTCGGAAGACCGGCAGCGCAAACGCAAAACCGAAGAGTTCCAGGCCCAGCGTCGGGACGGCATGATCGAAAGTCTGCGCATTATTGCCCTGGCGGTTGAGGAGGACCAGGTGGAGTACTCCGAAGCCTGTCTGCGTATCAAAGGGCTACTGGAGCATGTCGCACCGGAATTGCTGGAACGGCCGCCATTTCAGGTTTTCCAGACGGTGCACGATCGGATAAGCCACATGCCAACCCATCGGGCACGGAAGGTGACGGATCCCGAGACCATCGAAGCCATGGACGAAGAGCGTTTTGCGGTGGAGAAGGAGTTTGCGGAGCAAATCCGCGAGGCGGCTATTGCTTTGCGGCACCAACGCATCGACTAAGACTCATACTTTTGTCGGAGACCAGCAGCAGACTTCGGATTTCCGCTTTTCTTTTCGCTCTCATTGACTAGATTGAAGCTAGGAAGTGCGTCTAATACGAGGCATTTCCCGCGTTGTTTTCTCCTGACAAGCAGGATAATTCTGCGGACCCGTGGGTGACACTGGCCGGCCTGAGGGCCGGCCTTTTATTTTGTCTGATGCCGTCAGCTGGCGCCATGATGCATCATGCCGGCAATGGCCATCACGCTGTCTTTCTGACTCGCCAGCTCGGCAAACCGCGACTCCACTCGCTCCCTGTTCAACCCCAGCTCTTCGTACAGCCAGTCCGGTACCGGCTCACCAGCGCCCATGGCGATCCCTTCAGCGGTGAGTAACTGACGGCCCAACCAAAGGAGCCGGGAATAGTCGCTGCTATCCTGATCATAGTCGGGATTCTTCTGGTACCGAATGCCTGTAACCACTTCTTCCGGCATGCCCCAGTTTTCCATCAGTTGGGAGGCCATCTGCTCCCGTGTGATACCCAGCAGGTTGTGTTCGATCACACTAGAGTCGATATGGGGGTTCACCTCCAGGGACCGACATACCAGCCCGAAATGGGGTGGAAACACCTGGGCCATCACCAGGTAGCCAAAGTTGTGCAGCAGTCCGGTGAGATAGGCCAGCCCGAAAATCGGGCGCTTACCAGGAGGCATCATACCTGCCAGCACACCCGCCGCCTGGGCCTGCCAGATAGCCTGCTGCCAGTAGTCCACAAACCCATCCGGGTGGTCCTGTGGATGGCGCAGAGAGCGCCCCAGGGACAGCCCCATGGCCAGGTTCATCACCAGATCGAAACCCAGGACCCGGGAGACGGCGTCGTGCACCGAGCGCACCTGGCCGGCTGCGGCGTAGAAAGATGAGGACGCCCAGCTAACCACCTGTGCAGCCAGGCTGGGACCACTCTCCACGATATCCACAAGGTCACCCATGACAGCGTTCGGGTTCACTCGCAGATGAATGATTCGCTGCGCCGTTTCCGGCAGCGGAGGCAATTCCAGGGTGTCTTCCAGGCGTTTCTGGATGCGCAGACTGGTAAACCGGTTGATCGCAGAGTGCAACTGTTCCCGGTCGGACGCGGGGTCGTCCAGATTGACCGGTACAGACGCCACCGTCCGGGCGAAACTGTGTCTTGGCGCCTTGACCGTCAGTTGCCGGAAATCCGAGCCCGGCAACACGATGGACATTTTCTCATCCGCCAGTGCCAGGGCCACAAAATTGAGTTCATCAACGCTGGTGTCAACAACCGAAGGCCAGCCAGTGAGCGATGGCAGTGCCGGCAACTCGGAGAGCCCCAGGCGCTGGCGCACCCGCACCTGTTCCCGGCGTTGCATGATGGTCAGGTTTCGGCCCATCTGTTTATTCAGGGCTTCCAGGTCGAGCAGGTCACCCCGCCGGCATATCGCCTGCACGGTGCCGTCACTGTCGCTAAGCAGAACCATGCGCAGCTCATGACTAGCACTGACCCTGTCACTTTCCCGCAGCGATACATCCACCGCCATGTCACCCAGGGACTGCTGAATCAGGACTGGAAGTTCCATTAGTGCCTCCTCACTACTGAGCGCTTGATCAAAACTATTACACCTCTCCGTAGCGAACCCGCTCTCCAAGCCATCGGCGTATCAGAGCCTCCACACGTTTCGGGTGCTCCATCAGTGACGGAGCCATTTCCCGGACCGGTTCAATCCAGCCTTTGTCTCGTTCAAAATCTGCCAGACGAAACTGCATCATGCCAGTTTGTCGGGTCCCTAGCACCTCTCCCGGGCCTCGAATTTCCAGATCTTTTTCGGCTATGAAAAAGCCATCCTGACTGTCCCTCAGAGCCTGTAGCCTGGACTTGCCATTGGCCGACAAAGGTGGGTGGTACAGCAGCACACAGAAACTGGCTTGTTCACCCCGACCAACACGGCCCCGCAATTGATGGAGTTGGGCCAGCCCGAGCCGTTCCGGATTTTCAATGATGATCAGCGAGGCGTTGGGCACATCCACACCCACTTCTATTACGGTCGTGGCGACCAACAGATCACTGTCACCGCTCTTGAAATCTTCCATGACCGCGGCTTTTTCACTGGCCTTCAGGCGCCCATGCACCAGTCCGACCTTCAGATCCGGCAATCGTTCCGCCAGTTCCGCAGCGGTCACTTCCGCCGCCTGGCACTGCAAGGCTTCGGATTCCTCCACCAGGGTACAAACCCAGTAAGCCTGCCGGCCTTCCCGGCAGGCGCTGCGGACCCGTTCAACCACATCATCCCGGCGGCTATCCGGCAGGGCGATGGTTTCTATCGCCTTCCGCCCTGGTGGCAACTCATCAATCACCGAGGTGTCGAGGTCCGCATAGGCACTCATGGCCAGGGTACGGGGAATAGGCGTTGCCGTCATGATTAACTGATGGGGCGCCAGGGTGCCGCCTACGCCTTTCTCCCGGAGCGCCAGACGCTGGTGGACCCCGAAGCGATGCTGCTCATCAACAATCACCAGAGCCAGGCGGTGGAACTGCACATCCTCCTGGAACAGGGCGTGGGTGCCGATCACCACCGCCGCACTGCCGTCGGCAACCTGGGCAAGCGCTTCTTCCCGCTGCCGCCCCTTCACCTTGCCGGACAGCCAGGCCAGACGGATACCCAGCGGCTCCAGCCAGGCCTGAAAATTCTGGTAATGCTGTTCGGCAAGGATTTCCGTAGGCGCCATCAGGGCCACCTGAGCGCCAGCTCCGATGGCCTGAAGCGCGGCCAGGGCGGCGACCACGGTTTTGCCGGAGCCTACGTCACCCTGAACCAGTCGCAGCATGGGAATCGGCTGACTCAGATCCTGGCGAACGTCAGCCACCACCTGCCGCTGGGCACCCGTGAGCTTGAAAGGCAACTGGTCCAGAAAACGCTCAATCAGATCCCCACCCGGTAACAATGGCAAGGCTTCTCTGGCCTGGATCTGCTGGCGCACCTGCAGCAGACTGAGCTGGTGTGCCAGCAGCTCTTCCATCACCAACCGCTGCTGGGCCGGGTGCCGCCCTTCCACCAATAGGGGTACCGGGGCGCTAGCAGGAGGAGAATGCACCAGTCGCACGGCTTCGGTAATACCAGGGAGCTGGTAGTCTGCCAGCAGTTCCGGCGGTAGCCAGTCCTTGATCGGAAAACGGTCGAGATAGCCCAGAGCCTGCTGGCAAAGAGCGCGCACCCGGGGCTGCTGGATACCTTCGGTAAGGGGATAGACCGGCGTTAGGGTTGCCTGTTCGGCCGAAGGCATGGGCGGCGGGTTGACCTGGTATTCCGGATGATAGAACTCATACCCGGCCCGGCCCGGGCGGACTTCCCCAAAACACCGGACTCGCGCCCCTTCGGTCAACTGGTTTTTCTGGCCCGCACTGAAATGGAAAAAGCGCATCACCAGAAAGCCGGAGTCATCCCGCAGGGTGACCTGCATGCTCCGGCGCCGGCCCATGACCACGTCGGTCTTCATGACCTCGCCTTCCACCACCGCAACATCCCCGACTCTGAGGCTGCCCATGGGGATAATCCGGGTGCGGTCCTCATACCGGTAGGGCAGATGGAACAGCAGGTCCTGTATGGACTGGATGCCCAGTTTGGCCAGCTTGTCGGCAAGGGCCGCACCCACGCCCTTGAGCCGGGTTACCTCGATATCGCCCAGGGAGGTCATGGCAGGACTCAGGCGCTATCGGCAACCGCCGGCGTTTCGGTGCGGGCTTTTTCGATCACCCGGCACTGGCTGGCAGCCAATGACAGCATGTCGATGGCCTTGGGCCTCGGGAAGGTCACCCGCCATGCCAGTGCTACCGTGCGATAAGGCACCGGCGCCGCAAACGGTCGAACCGCGAGTATGTCTTCCTGATAATTCATCGCTGTTGCCGCCGACATCGGCAGTACCGTGATCCCCAGGCCGGAAGCCACCATGTGCCGGATGGTTTCCAGGGAACTGCCCTCGGTCACCAGATCCGGCTGGTCTCGATCAACCCGGCTGGTAATGGCCTCCACCAGCGGTGGGCAGGACTCCAGCACCTGGTCCCGGAAACAGTGGCCAGGGCCAAGCAGCAGCAACTGCTCGTGGGCCATTTCCTCGGGAGTGATTTCTTCCTTCTCCGCCAGCGGGTGACCCGCAGGCAGCAATACCACAAACGGCTCGTCGTAGAGTGGCAGTGTCACCACCTCGGGTTCCTCGAACGGCAGCGCCACGATGATGGCATCCAGTTCAGAGTGCCGCAGCTTCTGGCGCAGGTTTGCGGTATAGTTTTCCTCGATGTAGAGGGGCATTTCCGGCGCCGCCCTGCGCAGCTCAGGCAACAGGTGTGGGAACAGGTAGGGTCCGATCGTGTAGATGGCACCCACCTTGAGCGGCGAATTCAACTGATTCTTGCCATCCTGGGCCATGTCCCGGATGACGCCCACCTGATCCAGAACCCGCTGGGCCTGTTCGATGATCCGTTTACCAGTTTCGGTGACCCGGATATTACTCTTGGAACGCTCAAACAGCGGGATGCCGAGCTCATCTTCGAGCTTCTTGACCGCCACACTCAGGGTAGGCTGACTGACATGGCACCGTTCCGCTGCGCGGCCAAAATGCCTTTCCCGTGCGAGGGTGACCACGTATCGTAACTCGGTTAGGGTCATGGTGAGCTCCGTTCCGGAATTTATGCGTCAGAGTTTTCCATACTTTATCAGGCAAAGAATAAGGATTGAAATTGTCTATGGCAATGCAGAAACAGAAACCGAGGTCACAAATTCTGGTAGCCGGCTGCGGAAAGCTCGGCGGCGCCATCGCCTCCAGGCTGACACGGGCCGCTACCGTGTACGGACTGCGCCGAAACCCTGACCAGGTACCGGAAGGCGTGCACGGCATCGGCGCCGATCTGAGCTGTCCGGAAACACTCAAAGGCCAGTTACCGGAAAAGCTCGACGTGGTGATCTACTGTCTGACCCCTTCCAGCTATGATGAACAGGGTTATCACGCGGCCTATGTCACCGGACTGAAAAATCTTCTGGAAGCCCTTCCCGAGTCGTCACTTACCCGGCTTTTCTTCGTCAGCAGCTCCAGCGTCTATGCCCAGGACGATGACAGTTGGGTCAATGAAGACAGCGCCGCCCAGCCAACGCGCTTCAGCGGCCGTCAGATTCTCCAGGGGGAGGCCACAGCCCTGAACAGCAGCTACCCGGCGACGGTGGTTCGATATAGCGGAATCTATGGCCCATCCCGCCGGCGCTTTCTTGAGGAAGTCATAGCCGGGCGCATGAACCCGGTAACACCCGCCCCCTTCAGCAACCGAATTCACGAAGTGGACGCCGCCAACGCCATGGCCTGGCTGGCTGAAAAAGCCCTGGATGGGGAGGTCATCGATAACCTGTATCTGGCAAGCGATTGTGAACCGGTGCGGCTGGATGAAGTCGTCGAGTGGGTGCGTGAGCAGGTGCCCTGTGCCGAGCCGGTACCGGATGCACGCAAGGGCGGGAGAGCAGGCAGCAAGCGTTGCAGTAACCGGCGATTGCTGGATAGCGGGTTTCAGTTCCGGTACCCCGATTTTCGCACAGGGTACCGGGAGATGATCGACAGCCTTAGCTGAGCACCATCACAGCTTCCATTTCCACCGGTACGTCTTTCGGCAGTGCCGCCACACCCACTGCGGCGCGCGCCGGGTACGGCTCCTGGAAGTAGGTTGCCATGATTTCGTTCACGGTGGTGAAGTTGGACAGATCGGTCATGTAGATGTTCAGCTTGACGATGTCCTTGAGCTCACCACCGGCTGCTTCACACACCGCCTTCAGGTTCTCGAAAACCTGACGGGTCTTGGCCGAGAAGTCACCCGGCACCACGTCCATGGTTTCCGGATCCAGGGGAATCTGGCCAGACAGGTACACGGTATCCCCGGCTTTGACCGCCTGGGAATAGGGACCAATCGCCTGAGGGGCGTTTTCGGTCTGGATAACAGATTTGTTGCTCATGATCGGCAGTGTCCTCTTAGCAAAACGCCAATCCTCACCTTTCCACGAGGCACCTGTCAACTACGGCTGAGGGCGCGTCAGTACCGCACCCGGCTGATGTGAGTTACCGCCCGAATGTTGCGCACACGGCGCATCACACGGGCCAGGTGACGGCGACCGTGAACATGCACCACCAGGCTGACCACACCGAACCGGGCATTCTGGTCTTCCACGCTGATACGTTCGATATTTCCGTCAGCCATGGCCACGGCATTGGCCACCTCGGCGATCACCCCGCGCTGGCGCTCCAGCTCGACCCGAAGTTCCACCGAGAACTCGTCGGTAATATCCTTGGCCCACTTCAGGTGCGTCAGCCGGGCCCGGCCAGCATCGTCTTCCGGCAGACGGTCGCAGGTATCGGAATGGATCACCATGCCGTTACCTTCATCCATGATGCCCACTACCGGATCGCCGGGAATAGGCTTGCAGCAGGAGGCAAATTTGACCAGCAGGCCTTCCGTGCCACGGATGGTGACCGCACCATATTTACCGTCTTCAATATTGCCGATGTTGCTCTGGCCCTCCCCGGCGTCATCCGTACCGCCACTGACCAGTTGCCGGGCCACCAGATATGCCATGCGGTTACCCAGGCCAATGTCACTGACCAGATCATCGAAACTGTTGACCTGATTGTGGTTCACCACCAGCTGTTTCTGGGCCTCACTGATATCCGAGAGCTGGGCGCCAAAGCCTTTCAGTGAGCGTTTGAGAAGTGTGCGCCCCAACTCCAGTGATTCCGCACGCTTGCGGGTCTTCAGCACGTGGCGGATGCTGCTTCGGGCCTTGCCGGTCACCACGAAACTCAACCATGCCGGATTCGGCTTGGCACCCGGTGCCGTGATGATTTCCACCGTCTGGCCACTCTGCAGGGGCTGGCTCAGGGAGGCCAGATTACGGTTGATCCGGCAGGCCACCGCGGCATTACCGATGTCGGTATGAATGGCGTAGGCGAAATCCACCGGGGTCGCACCACTGGGCAGCTCCATGATCCGCCCCCTGGGCGTGAATACGTAGACCTCATCGGGGAACAGGTCCACCTTCACATGCTCAATGAACTCCATGGAATCGTCGGCACGTTCCTGGATTTCCATCAGCCCCTTAACCCAGCGATCCACCCTGGCCTGGTTAACCGCAATCACGCCAGACGACTCATTCTTGTACATCCAGTGGGCTGCGATGCCGTTGTTGGCGATGTTCTCCATCTCCTCGGTGCGGATCTGGATCTCGATGTTGACGTGCATGCCAAACAGCGTTGTATGCAGGGACTGGTAGCCATTGGCCTTGGGCATGGCAATGTAGTCCTTGAAACGGCCCGGCAGCGGTTTGTAGAGGCTGTGCACGGCCCCCAGGATGCGATAGCAGTCGTCCTCGGTTTCGGTAATAATCCGGAAAGCGTAGACATCCATGATTTCATGGAAGGACTTGTGCTTGAATTTCATCTTGTTGTAGATGGAATTCAGGTGTTTTTCCCGGCCCTGTATCTTGCCGGGCAGCTCCCGCTCTTCCAGCTTCTGCTGCAACTTTCCACGGATTTCCTCGATGATCTCCCGGTGACTGCCTCGCAGCTTGTCCACTGCCTTGGAGATGTAACGGGCCCGCATCGGGTGCAGGGATGAAAAACCCAGATCCTCAAGCTCGGTACTGATGGCGTGCATGCCCAGCCGGTTGGCGATGGGCGCATAGATATCGAGGGTTTCGGTGGCAATGCGCTGGCGTTTCTCGTAGGGCATGGGCCCGAGCGTGCGCATGTTATGGAGGCGGTCCGCCAGCTTGACCAGAATCACCCGGATGTCCCGGGCCATGGCCAGTGTCATTTTCTGGAAGTTCTCGGCCTGGGCTTCCGCCCGGGAACGGAACTCGATCTGGGTCAGCTTGGAGACACCGTCCACCAGTTCCGCCACGTCCTCCCCGAACTGCTCGGACAGGGCGTCCTTGGGAATACCGGTATCTTCGATAACATCGTGCAGCATGGCCGCCATCAGGCTCTGGTGATCCAGCCTCAGGTTCGCCAGAATCCGGGCAACCGCAAGTGGGTGGGTAATGTAGCGGTCGCCGCTTTTGCGCATCTGCCCTTCATGGGCCTGTTCGGCGTAATAGTAGGCCCTCCGTACCTGATTGATACGACTGATATCCAGGTAAGAGCCAAGTTCGCTGGCCAGACCTTCTACCGTTGCCTCTGCCGACACCGCGCCTCCCATATTGACTGAACACCGGAGACAAAAAAGCCCGAATGCAAGCATCCGGGCTTCCTTGTCCCATCGGCGGATTTCTATAGATACACTATATAACCGCGGGGACAGATTTCAACGGTTGGCTATGACCGGGATCACCGCCCCAACCCAGGATTAATCCTCTTCTTCCTGGGTGAGCAGATCACGGGTCACTTTGCCCTCGGCAATTTCACGCAGGGCAATCACCGTCGGCTTGTCGTTTTCTTCCGCCACCATGGGATCGGCGCCCCGGGTGGAAATCTGGCGTGCACGCTTGGTCGCCAGCATCACCAGCTGGAAGCGGTTGTCTACGTTTTCCAGACAATCTTCAACGGTAACTCGTGCCATTCTATTCCCCGAAAATCTCTGATGCAGTTGAAAGACCGTGTAGTTTACTGCCCCCGGTACACTTTGTATACAGGGAAAACCGTAATCAGTCCGCAGCCATCAGCCCTGACAGCAACTCACCATGCCGGTTCCGCTGGCGGTTCATGGACAGGCGCTGACTGCGGACAATCGCCAGCAGGTCCGTCAGCGCGTTTTCAAACACGTCATTGACCACAAGATAGTCAAATTCCACCGCGTGCCGGCATTCTTCACGCGCTTCCAGCAGTCGGCGCTCGACCACTTCCGGGGCATCGGTACCACGCCCGGTCAGGCGTTCACGCAGTATCTCTGCCGAAGGCGGAACAATAAAAATCCCTACGCAGTCAGGCATCAGCCGGCGAACCTGCTGAGCGCCCTGCCAGTCGATCTCCAGGATGACATCCTGCCCTTTCGCCAGAGTTTCCCGCACCCAGACCTGGGAAGTGCCATAGTAATTGCCGAACACATCCGCGTGTTCCAGAAAGTCCCCGCGGGCAATCATGGCCTCGAAGGAATCCCGGCTGACAAAGTGATAGTTAACGCCATCCTGTTCACCCTCGCGCATGGCGCGGGTGGTGTGGGAAATCGAGACGCCCAGGCGGGAATCGTTCCGGAGCATTTCCGAAACCAGGCTGGTTTTGCCCGCCCCGGAGGGTGCGGAGATCACAAACAGGGTGCCCTGCTCTGTGGCCTGATTCATGGCTGACTCATCCTGACAACTGAAGGTAACGGGGGACCGGCACGTCCAACCCTGAGAGCGCTGGATTATACGGGTTTTGACTTACCTCCGCATCCCGGCGACGGAACACCTGCTACCATGGCCCGGTCATTCCAGGGAAACAAGATCGCAACCATGAACAGGATCCTCATTATCATGGACCCCGCACACCAGGAACAGGTGGCGCTGATGCGGGGCATCGAACTGGCAAGAACCACCGGCGCCCGTCTGGAAGTGGTGGCCTTCGCCCACGAGTATCTGGACAGCCTTCCAGGGGACAAAGTGGTTCGGGACAACGCCCGACAGACACTGATTGAGCACCGGCAGAAATGGCTCGAGCAGATGCTGGCTCTCGCCGACTGCACAGACCTGGACATACAGGCCCACACCGTCTGGGAAAAGCGGATTCACCACTGGATCAACCAGCACTGCCAGCAGCAACGGATCGATACGGTGGTCAAGACCGGACACCGGTCAGAGACATTCCTTTACACGCCGACCGACTGGCACCTGATCCGGGAATGCCCGGCACCAGTCATGCTGGTTTCCGACCATAAATGGCGCAGGGCCCATCCGATTCTGGCAGCCGTGGACCTGAGCTCGGACAAACCGGCCAAGAAAGCCCTGAACGTAAAGATCATCGACAAAGCCTGGCACCTGGCCAAAGCTCTGGATACTGAACTCCATCTGGTACACGCACTGCACGTTTCAGAGGTACTCGCCGACCTGGAAATCATTGACCTGCCAGCACACACCCGACAGCGGGAGCAGGCCCTGCAGCCAGCCGTTGATCACCTGTGCAACACCTGGCACCTGAGCCGGGAACAGGTCCACCTGGCAGCCGGCCCCGCGCACAAGGTCATTCCCAGGGTGGCGAACCGGATCAAAGCGGACATGGTGGTGATTGGCACGACCGGTAAAACCGGCCTGGCGGCAAAGGTCATCGGCAACACCGCCGAGAAGGTGCTCAGCCATCTTCGAACGGACCTGCTGACGCTTCGGCCTGACGAATAGGCGTCAGGAGAGCCACCGGGCGAGTTGGTCCGGGGTATCGATGTCCATCGCCGCATTGGGCATCGGACACTCCCGCACCGGAAGCAGATTGTCGTACAGCAGTTGCTTGGCACCCTGATCCCCTTGAAGCGCTTTGAGGCCCGGGAACACAGCACGGGGGAAAATCGCGGGGACGCCCCGCCGGCCACGGTAGAAACCGCAGCAGATACCGCCCCCATCAAACGCGTCCAGCAGGGCCGTCAGGTCATCGCGGGTCAGCGCCACCTGATCTGCCAGCAGCACCAGAACCGCCTCATAGTCCGGTTCCAAATGCCGGATGCCGGCCTCCAGGGAGGCTGACAGCCCCTCCCGCCAGCGTTCCGAGTACACAAGCCGTGCGCCAGTGAGCTCCCCGGCGCTGGTTGCATCAAGCAACGCCTGGTGCCAGGCACCCGACACAACGTGGACGTCATCCGGGGCAACACTGGATGCCAGGTCAATGCTGTTCTGCAGCAGGGGACGCCCGCCAACGTCCGCGAGCAGTTTGCACCCACCGAAACGGGTGCTGGCACCTGCCGCCAAGATCAGGACAGCCAGCCTCATGCAGCGCCGGACACCGCTGGCCGGGACTGCAGGTTTTTCCCCCTCCTGACCCGGACCACGTCCGCCATGATGGATAGCGCGATTTCCGCTGGCGTCTTGCTGCCGATATCGAGTCCGATCGGCATCTGGATCCGCTCCAGTTCGGCCTGACTCAGGCCTCCGGTGCGCACCAGACGTTCCGCGCGGGCCCGGGAGGTCTTCCGGGAGCCCATGGCCCCGATGTAACTGGCATCGGTCTTGACCGCGGCCATCATGGCCAGGTCATCAATACGCGGGTCATGCGTCACCGCCACCACGGCTGTCGAGGCCGAGCAGGCCCCGGGCGCGGCGATGTAAAGAGAGGGAAGCTGGGGCACGAACTCGACCCCGGGCAGTGCGGCGGCCTCAGCCGCGACTTCTTCGCGTGGATCACACAGCACCACCTGATACCCGAGGCTGACGGCAAAACTGGCACAGCTTTCGGCAACCGAGGAGTACCCCGCCAGAATCAGCTTTGCCACCGGCCCCACCCGGATATGGACCCGTTCGCCGTCGGCGTCCAGAACCACTCTCGGTCCGGCCGGTCCTGCCGGCTCCAGCGAATGCAGGCCATCGGCCAGGCGGACACGACGAAGCAATTCCTGCTCGCCCCCCAACGCCGAGCGCAGCTGTTCAAGATGCCCGAGAGTGTCGCCCCCTGGCCGAAGACGCTCGACCAGCACCTCCAGGCGGCCACCACAGGGCAGACGCACCCGGGGGTCCGCATCGCCCGCCGCCGAGCCGCCATAGTGGACGATAACCGCTGGCTGTTCATACTCACCGGCGACCAGCCTTTCCAGGAAGTCCTCTTCCACACAGCCGCCGGACAGCGAGCCCAGGTAATCGCCCCCTGCCTGCGCCACCATCATCGACCCCGGTTCCCGGGGCGATGATCCGAAAGTGCCCAGCACCGTACAGAGCCAGACCGTCTGGCCATCCGCCAGCCACTGCGCGGCCTGTTCAACCACCCGGTAATCCAGACTCTGCATCAGGAGGACCGCAACTGGTCGCCAACCGGCAGGCTGCGGATCCGCTTGCCGGTGGCCGCATAGATCGCGTTGCACAGGGCCGGCGCCACGGGCGGAAGCCCCGGCTCGCCGACGCCGCCCATGGCATCGTCCGGATTGTCGATCAAATGGACACGGACCACTTCCGGTGCATCCGCGATGCGGGGGATCAGGTAGTTATTGAAGTTGCTTTGCTGGGCCACCCCGTCCTGGAAGGTCACCTCGCTTTTAAGGGCAACGCCAATCCCCATCACGCACGCCCCTTCCAACTGGGAACGGATGCGTTCCGGGTTGGCCTGCGGGCCGCAGTCAAAAGCGATATCGGCGCGGTGGATCGTCAGATCACCGTCATCGCTCACTTCCACATCGAACACAATCGCTGTGTAGGACAGGAAGCTGTAGTGGAAAGCCAGGCCGAGCCCCCGGCGGTCACCGGTTTCCCGGCCCCAGCCGGCCTCTTCGGTTGCCCGCTCAATCACCCGGCGCATACGCCCGGTATCAATCGGATACAGGTTCGGATCCTCACCGTAATTCCAGCCGTCGCCCACTTCCAGGTTGTGCACTTCCCGGTCCGGCCCCAGAAGGTCCAGCAGGTAGTCACGATGATCCCTGCCGGCCGCCACCGACAGCTCGTGGGCAAAGCTCTGGATGGCCCAGGCATGAGGCAGGTTGTAGACCGAGCGGAACCAGCCAATCCGGACATGAGCGGGCGCTGGCGGGTTTTCCAGCCGTATTGACGGAATGTCGAACGGCAGGGTGTTAAAGCCCATACCCAGCTCAAACTCGCCCTTGTGCTCCGGATCCGGGGCAAACAGCGAGGTAATGCTCGGAGAGAGGGTCCGGTGGCGCCAGCCGGTGGCCTTGCCGTCGGCATTCAGCCCGGCCTCGAGATGGTCCACCGACACGGTATGGAAGTAGGCATGCTGGATGTCATCTTCCCGTGACCATTGCAGCTTGACCGGCGTGCCGTTCATTTCCCGGGCGATCCGGGCGGCTTCCGCGACAAAGTCAGGCTTGGATTTTCGGCCAAAGCCACCGCCCAACAGGGTCTGGTGAACGGTCACGTTTTCCCGGTCCAGCCCCAACACACCGGCAATGCCGTCGCGGGTGGCCCGGGGATTCTGCACCGGGGCCCAGGCTTCCGCCTTGCCGTTGGATACCCGCACCACCGCAACCGGAGGCTCCATTGGCGCCTGCGCCATATGGGGCATGTAATAGGTCGCCGCGACCCGCGAATCGGCACTTTCAAGAGCCGACGCCACATCCCCGGACTGGCGTATGACCCGGCCCGGAGATTGTGCGGCCTCCTCCAGCGACTGCCGGTATTGCTCGGAGTCGTAACCGGCATTATCACCGGCGGGCCCGAGGTCCCACTCGATGTTCAACGCCTTACGCCCCTCCAGGGCCGCCCAGGTATTGGACGCCACCACCGCCACCCCCCCAAGGGGGTTGAAAGCGGCCGGCTGGCTGGCCGTTTCAATACGGATGGTTCTCTGAACCCCGGGCACCTCGAGGGCCTTGCTGTCATCGACGCTGCGTATCCTGGCGCCGTAGACCGGCGGGCGCGCAATGACCGCATAGACGGTGCCATCAAGCTCAACATCGGCACCATAGATGGCTTTGCCGGTGACAATGTCTTCGCCATCCACCGCTTTGGGATAAGCCGATTTCAGCTCACCGTTGATCAGGCCTGATTCCTTCCCGATATAACGGAGTTCGCTGGGGGATTTCAGAATCAAGGCGTTCCGCCCCGGCACTTCCAGCTCGCGCGCGGCCTGAGCCAGCTCGCCAAACCCGAGTTCACGCCCCGTGGCCGGATGCATCACCTTGTGCACGCCGGTGCGCACTTCCGATACCGGTACACCCCACTGATTGGCGGCCGCCTGCTCCAGCATCAGCCGGGCAGCAGCCCCGGCTCGGCGCATCGGCTCGTACCAGTGACGCATGCTGCGCGAGCCGTCGGTATTCTGGTTACCGTACTTGTCCTGATCCGCCGGGGCCTGTTCGGCCCGGACCCGCTTCCAGTCCGCGCCCAGTTCGTCGGCCGCGACCATGGCAAGACTGGTCCGGATGCCCTGCCCCATTTCGGCACGGTTATTGATGAAAGTGACCTGACCATCGGCCGCGATCTGGATGAAGACATTCGGATTATCGACCCAGCCACCGGGCATGGCGCCGGCGCCAAACTGAGCCTTCTCATTGGCCAGCCCGGAATCCCAGCGGGCGGCCAGAAGCAGGGCGGAGGCCCCCGCCATCCCCTTGAGCAGACCCCGACGGCTGACATTGGCCAGCATCAAGCTGTCATCCTGGCGGCTCATGAGGTCACCTCCTGGCCGGAGGCCCGCTCAACCGCTGCCACAATACGGTTGTAGGTACCGCAGCGGCACAGGTTACCGGTCAGGGCGTTCACGATATCCTGGCGATTGGGTTGCGGATTGTCCTTCAGCAACTGGGTGGCGCTCATGATCTGGCCACACTGGCAGAAGCCGCACTGGGGAACGCCCAGGTCCAGCCAGGCCTGCTGAACCTTCTGGCCTACGGCATCGTCTGCCATGGCTTCAATGGTGGTGACTTCACCGGTGACAGCCGAGACAGGTGTCACGCAGGCCCGGGTTGCCACACCATTCATATGTACAGTGCAGGTTCCGCACTGGGCGATACCACAACCAAACTTGGTACCGGTCAGCCCCAGAACATCCCGGATAACCCAGAGCAGAGGCATATCGTCGGGCACATCCAGTTCGTGCTCCTGCCCGTTCACGGTCAGACTTATCATGGTTCTCCCCTTTCTTATTGGTACACGACCACTTGGCAGGGTCATATATTGCAAGTCTAGTCACGACTTCAGCAGACCACTACCAACTCAGTAAAGAGAAGATCTGATTGGACCTATGAACTCAATTCATCCTGCCCTGTTCCTGTCGCCAGGGCTTACTCAACGTTCTGGATCTGCTCACGCATCTGCTCAATCAGGACTTTCAGGTCCACCGCCTGGCGGGTTACCTCGGCATCAATGCTTTTGCTGCTCAATGTGTTGGCTTCCCGGTTGAGTTCCTGCATCAGGAAATCCAGTCGGCGACCGATGGCCTCCTCCTGATTCAGTGTTTCCAGCACTTCCTTTACATGAGCTTCCAGCCGGTCCAGTTCTTCAGCTACGTCACTTTTCTGGGCCAGCATCACCATTTCCTGAGCCAGGCGATCCTCATCCAGATCGACCTGAGCACGGGCAAAACGGTCACGCAGGTTCTCCGCCTGCTTCTCCAGAAGTTCCGGCATGCGCCCGCGGACCTCGGCGACCCGTTCATTGATCGCTGACAGCCGATCTTCAAGCAGTGGCCGAAGCCGTTCGCCTTCACGTTCACGGGCCGAAACCAGTTCAGATACCGTCTGTTCGAACAGACCGGAAGCGGCCGCCTTCGCCTCGGTATAATCCTGCTCCGGGGCCGCCAGCACACCAGGCCAGCGCAGGATATCCAGGGCACTGATATGGGCGGGGTTATCCAGGATCTTGTTGACGTGATTAGCCGCTTCATTGACGGCACCGACGATGTCATCGTTAACCTCAAATCCCTGGCCCGCCGACTCTGACGACTGGAGGCGCAGTGACACATCCACCTTGCCCCGCTTGATCTGCTTGCGCAGGGTATCCCGGAACCCCGCCTCCAGCTCACGGAGGGGATCCGGCAAACGGAAGGAAGGCTCCAGATACCGGTGGTTTACCGTACGGATTTCACAGGTCAGGGTTCCCCAGTCACCCCGGGCTTCCTTGCGGGCAAAGGCGGTCATGCTGCGGATCATAAATACTCCATGTCTGGTGAGGTAGAGCCTGATTCTAGCAGTGCCTTAAACAGCTCGGCGACCCTTGCTGATGCCGACCGGCCCCGAGGGGCCAGGCCCATGTTACACTGTGCGGTTTTCAGCAGACTGACCGGCCAACGAGCCGGCGACCCACTCCCAGAGACAGGAAACACTTTATGCGACCTAGCGGCAGAACACCCGAACAACCCAGAGACGTTCGCATCACCCGCAACTTCACCCGCCACGCCGAAGGCTCGGTTCTGGTCGAATTCGGTGACACCAAAGTGATCTGCACTGCCTCCGTCGAAAACAAGGTACCGCCTTTCCTGCGCGGCGAAGGCAAAGGCTGGATCACCGCCGAATACGGCATGCTGCCCCGCTCCACCGGCAGCCGTATGGGCCGCGAAGCCGCCCGCGGCAAACAGGGTGGGCGCACCGTGGAAATCCAGCGGCTGATCGGCCGCAGCCTGCGTGCTGCTGTCGACATGAAAGCCCTGGGAGAGCACACCATTACCATCGACTGCGATGTCATCCAGGCCGACGGCGGCACCCGCACAGCATCTATCACTGGTGGCTGCGTGGCGCTGGTGGATGCCCTGAATTACCTGGTGGCCGAAGGCCGCCTGAAGAAATCCCCGCTCAAGCGGATGATTTCAGCCATCTCGGTCGGTATCTACAAGGGCACACCGGTGGCCGACCTGGACTACCCGGAAGACTCCGAGGCCGACACCGACCTGAACGTGATCATGACCGATGAAGGCGGCTTCATCGAGATCCAGGGCACAGCCGAAGGCGCGCCGTTCCAGCAGGACGAACTCGACGCCATGCTGGCCCTGGCTCGTAATGCCAGCGACACGCTGTTTGCTGTGCAGAAGGAAGCTCTGGAGGGCTGATTTCTGTAGCTGGGAGTTGACTGGTTTGGAGTTAACGCCCGCGAACCCGGATGGGGAAGCCTGGCCGGAGACGGTCTCGGACAGGCTTCCCCACCCGGTTCCGCTACTTTATCCCACGCTTAAGACCATACACTCTGGTGCCTGCACGGCGACGAAATAGCTATTGCGAAATGCCTTCCCCAAGGATAGGCAGGCATCAAGGCAGAAGGGAATCAGAACCCGATTTCGATGTCGTAGTCCATCACCACCGGCGCATGGTCGGAGAACCGCGCCGACGGGTCAATCCAGCCATCCTGGATAGTCTTGCGAATACCCGGCGTCAGCAGTTGATAATCCACCCGGATACCAGCGGCTCTCTTCGCCCCTTCTACCTGCTCTGGCCACCAGGTGAACTGATCGCCCTGCTTGTTGATTTCCCGGAATGCATCAATACAGCCCATTTCATCGAACAAACGGTCCAACCATGCACGCTCATGGGGCAGGAAGCCGGAGAAATCCATGCGGTGATACAGCGGGCTGGCGTCGGTGACGTGGTGGGCTGTCTGCAGGTTGGCACAGAAGATGAACTGCCGACGCTTACGCAGGGTCTTGTGCATATGGACGCCAAACGCATCCATGAATTCGTCCTTGTGATCGAGCACGGTCAGGTCGTCCTCGCCGATCGGTTCCTCTTCCCGGCCCAGGGCACACGGTGCCAGCACAGACGCCACTGAAACCTTGTCGAAATCCGCCTGAATGAAGCGCCCCTCGCGGTCCGCCTGCTCATTGGCGAACCCGTACATGATCGCTTTCGGGAAGTGCCGGGTGTAGATGCCCACACCGCCGTGCTCATTGAGTTCGCCGTCAATGAAGTAGGCCTCGTACCCCTGTGGAATCAGGTTCCGGTCCTCAATCTCGTACGCCCGCATGCGGTGGTCCTGGACACAGACAACGTCAGCGTCCTGCTCGGCCAGCCAGTCAAAAAAACCGTTTTCAACGGCCCGGGCAAGACCGTTCACACTGATTGATACTACCCGCATACGTGTTCCCTGATTCGGTTTGAGTGTATGATACCGTTTTCAAGCATTAATGAAAGTTGCAACCCCGCCAGAAGCCTTGCCATGCACGACTATCAGCAAAAATTTATTGAGTTTGCCATCCAGCGGAACGTTCTGCGTTTCGGAGAATTCACCCTTAAATCCGGACGCACCAGCCCGTATTTTTTTAATGCCGGGCTGTTCAATACTGGAAATGACCTGCTGCAGCTAAGCAAAGCCTATGCCGCCGCTATAGAACGTAGTGGTCTGAATTATGACATCATTTTCGGACCTGCCTATAAGGGCATTCCCTTGGCCACCGTGACCGCCATGGCACTCGCGGAGAGCGGCAGCAATAAACCGTTTGCCTTCAACCGCAAGGAAAAAAAGGATCACGGTGAGGGCGGCAATATTGTCGGTGCTCCATTGCAGGGCAAGGTGCTGATTGTCGATGATGTCATTACCGCCGGCACGGCCATTCGGGAATCAATCGACCTCATTCGTGAAGCCGGCGCGGAACCCGCTGGCGTGCTGATTGCCCTGGACCGCCAGGAACGTGGCAACGGCGAATTGTCCGCAATCCAGGAAGTGGAACAGGAGTTCGGCATCCCCGTTGTCAGCATCATCCGCCTGCAACAGGTCCTGGACTACCTGAAATCCCACCCGGAATTCTCCGGCCACGCAGACCAGGTGGCTGATTACCGGGACCGCTACGGAGTATGAGCATGCTATACCGCCCGACCCTTTCACCGGTTCTGGCCGTTATCGCCGCTGTCGGCCTGATGACGGCCTCCGTCAGCCACGCAGGCATGTACCGCTATAAAGATGAAAACGGTCGGATGGTTATCAGCAACACCATTCCACAGGAAGCCACCCAGCGTGGTTACGAGATTCTGGGCAGTAACGGCCGCGTGGTGGAAACCGTGCCACCAGCCCCCACCGAAGAGGAAATCGCGGCCCGGGAGGCAGAAAAGGAGCGCCAGCGCCAGCAGGAACGCCAGCACCAGCAGGACCTGAAACTACTGGAACGCTACAGCAACCCGGACCAGGCGGTCCGCGCCCTGCATCGTAAAACCGAGGAGATGCAAAGCATCATCCAACTGAAGCGGGGCAACATTTCCGTGGTGTCCAGCCAGCTTGACAATGAACAGAGTCGCGCTGCGGATATGGAGCGGGCAGGCCGGGAGGTTCCGGAAAGTTCTCTGGAGAAGATCCGGCGACTGGAATCCCAGATCGAGGATATTGAAAAGGAGATCGAACTCCAGCGGCAAAACATCAACGACATGCGGGAACAGTTCATCCAGGACATCGAGCGCCTGGAGGTGATCACCGATCGAAAACGGACTCTGCCGCTGGATCGAAAGGAAGACCAGTAGGCCCGTCAGTCGACGGGCCCGTTAGCACATCAACCTACCAGCGGAACAGCACCCAGCTAGGGATCAGCATGTCCGTCTCATCTTCACGAATCCAGCCCCCGCCGTCTGCCGGCACCAGGTAATAGGCGGGCCCGGTTTCCGGGACAACCTTGATTTCGCGCAGCTCGCCGTTCACCCGGTATTCATAGAACACCTTGTTATCTCCCGGGCGGATCACGATCTGCGGCCCCTCTTCCGAAGTCTGGTAGTCGGAGGTAACCACCGGCTCATCGGGAGCCTGTACCTGTGAGTCATCAAGTGATCCTGTCTCCTGAGCCAGCACCTGGAACGGCAAAAGCCCAAGTAGAAAGGCGGAACAGACGATTCGTTTCATATTCATGGTACCCTTTGCGTCATCTTTCTGGTTACAGAGTTGCACAAGCCAACCCACGCTTCAATCAAATCCGGATCTGCCTTGTTATGACTGAGAACAGCACCCCACCTGTGGTACTTGTGGACGGCTCCTCCTATCTGTTCCGGGCCTACCATGCGTTACCGCCACTGACCACCAGCAACAACCTGCCTACCGGAGCCATCAAGGGCGTAACCAGTATGCTCCGGCGGCTGGAGCAGGATTACCCCGGCTCCAAGGTCGTGGTGGTGTTTGACGCCAAAGGCAAAACCTTCCGGCACGAGATGTACGAGGAATACAAGGCCAATCGTCCACCCATGCCGGAGGATCTGGCGGTTCAGATCGAACCCATCCACAACATCGTAAAGGCCATGGGGCTACCGTTGCTGATTGTCCCCGGTGTCGAAGCGGACGATGTCATCGGCACCCTCGCCCACGAAGCCACGAGCAAAGGCATTGACGTGGTGGTGTCCACCGGCGACAAGGACATGGCCCAACTGGTCAGTGACCATGTCACCCTGATCAACACCATGACCGAAACCGCCATGGACCGGGACGGCGTGTCCGACAAATTCGGTGTGGCTCCAGAGCAGATTGTGGATTACCTGGCACTGGTCGGCGACAAGGTGGATAACATACCCGGCGTCAACAAATGTGGACCGAAAACCGCAGTCAAGTGGCTGCAGACCTACGAGAACCTCAGCAACCTGATTGAGCATTCCAGCGAAATCAAGGGCAAGATCGGCGAATACCTCCGGGAAGCCACCGACACCCTGCCGTTGAGCCGCGAACTGGCGACCATCCGTACGGACGTTGAGCTGGACTTCGGCCTGGAGGACCTGACCGATCGCAGGCAGGACGACGAGGCCCTGCTGGGGCTGTTCCGTGAGTATGAATTCCGCAACTGGATCGCGGAACTGGAAAACGCCGACAGCAAATCCCCCGACACAACAGACCCGGCGCCGGTTGAAAAGCCGGAGAAGCGCTACAGCATGGTCACCGACCAGGGCGAACTAGACCAGTGGCTGGAGCGCCTGAAACAGGCCGAACTGTTCGCCTTCGACACAGAAACCACCAGCCTGCGCTACATGGACGCAGAAATTGTCGGACTGTCCTTCGCCATCGAACCAGGCGAAGCCGTGTATGTGCCACTGGGACACGACTACATGGGCGCCCCGGAACAACTGGACCGGGACTCCGTGCTTGGGCAGTTCCGGCCACTGCTTGAGGATCCGACCCGGAAAAAGGTGGGCCAGAATCTGAAGTACGACAAGAACGTGCTGGCCAACCATGGCATCAATCTTGAGGGCATTGCCGAAGATACGATGCTGGAATCCTATGTCTACAACTCCGTGGGCAGCCGCCACGACATGGATACACTGGCCCGGGAATACCTGAACGAAAACACCATCACCTACGAAGCCATCGCCGGCAAAGGCGCCAAGCAACTGAGCTTCAACCAGATCGACCTGGAACAGGCGGCCCCCTATGCCGCGGAAGACGCCGACATCACCCTGCGCCTGCATCAGACACTGAGCCCGAAACTGAAGACTACCGGCCGGCTGGAAGCCGTGTACCGGGAGATCGACCTGCCACTGGTACCGGTACTGTCCCGCATGGAACAGCGCGGCACCCTGATCAATGCCAGCACCCTGCGCCAACACAGCCAGGAACTGGCCGAGCGCATGTCACAGCTTGAAGAGGCCGCCCACGAAGTGGCCGGTGAGGCCTTCAACCTGGGCTCCACCAAACAGTTGCAGGCCATCCTGTACGATAAATTCGGACTGCGGGTAATCAAGAAGACGCCCAAAGGCGCCCCGTCCACCGCGGAGCCGGTCCTGCAGGAACTCGCTCACGAGCACGAACTGCCCCGGCTGATCGTCGAGCACCGAAGCCTCAGCAAGCTCAAGTCCACCTATACCGACACCCTGCCGGAGCTGATTCATCACCGCACCGGGCGGGTCCACACCTCCTATCATCAGGCAGTGACGGCCACCGGCCGGTTGTCGTCGTCGGAACCGAACCTGCAGAACATCCCGATCCGTACCGAAGAAGGCCGGCGCATCCGCCAGGCCTTCACCGCGCCGGAAGGCCGCAAGCTGGTGGCTGCGGACTACTCCCAGATCGAACTGCGCATCATGGCGCACCTGTCCGGCGACAAGGGCCTGCTGAACGCCTTTGCCCACGGCGAGGACATTCACCGCGCGACAGCTGCGGAAGTCTTCAACGTCAGCCTGGAGGAGGTGAGCAGTGACCAGCGCCGCAGCGCCAAGGCCATTAACTTCGGCCTGATCTATGGCATGTCCGCGTTCGGGCTGTCCCGGCAACTGGAGGTGGACCGCAAGACTGCCCAGCACTACATTGACCGCTACTTCGAACGCTACCCGGGCGTGCTGACCTATATGGACAACATCCGCAAACAGGCCCATGAAGATGGCTTCGTGGAAACCCTGTTTGGCCGGCGCCTGTACCTGCCGGACATCAATGCCCGCAACAAACAGATGCAGCAGGCCGCCGAAAGAACGGCCATCAATGCCCCCATGCAGGGAACCGCGGCGGACATCATCAAGCGCGCGATGATTGAAGTGGATAACTGGCTGCGCCAGGAGCACCCGGACGACGCGATCATGACCATGCAGGTCCACGACGAACTGATTATCGAAGTGGAAGAGTCTGCTCTGGATAAAGTCCGGGAAGGACTGATCCAACGCATGTCGGCGGCAGCCGAACTCGATGTGCCCCTGCTGGTTGAAGCCGGCGTAGGCGACAACTGGGATCAGGCCCACTGAACCACCGCAACCGCCCTTTTTCTGTCCGTGGTCCGCGACCATGCACGGAAACAGGGCGGCCACCCCCCTTCCGATCATCGCCCCGACACTGATTTAGCCAGAATTCCGACAACGGCACGAAAGATGCTTTGGCCTGCCTATGCGGGGATTTATCCCCTCGGTAGCAAACGCAATGCGAGGCCTGTCATGAATACTGCAACGAGTGAACGCAGCTGGCTGTTTGACCCGGCGCTATTGAAGCTCGTACACCAGTGCCGGCGGTTAATCCAGTCGGAATTCGGGGTAAAGCTTCACCTCAACGAGGCCAACCTGGAAGAGAAACTGGCGGAGTATGCCGCCAAGACCCGCTCCAGGCACCTGGTACATACCTGGGAAGTGCTCAAGCAGCGCGTACCGGAACTGGAAGCGCCCGACGAGGACGAGACCCTGAAAACCTATCGTGGACAGCCGATTGCCGAGGAACCGGCACAGAAGAGGGCAAGCGAGGAAGAGGATGCCAGCCGTCCCCGGCACAACAAGGTGATTTACCGGGGACGAGTGGTCGGCTGAGCCCGCTAGGCGGACTCAGCCACTCCAACAATCAACAGGGCTTTAGAAGGCCTTGCTGACCTGAACGGAAGCACTCCAGGCGCTGAGGTCGTACTCGGCATCGTAGCCTGAGTTCGGATCCTGCGGATTGCGCTCGGAGCCATTGGAGGTCAGGACGTACGTACGGTCGCTGACTTCAGGATCCTCGTCGAAGATGAGGGTGCCCACGGCCGCATCCACGGTCCACCCGCTGTTAGCATCTTTCCACTGGGTCCCAAGCGTCAGCCAGTGACGATCAGCGGAAGGAATACGGGCCGTCAGAATTTCATCAACCGGTGACTCGTCGTAAGCATAGCCGGCCTTCAACTGCCACGCAGGCGTCGCCTGCCAGATCGCCCCCACATTGTACTGCCAGGTATCTTCCCACTCTTCCGGGATGTGAGTCAGTTGCCCCGGCTGGCCACCCGGGCTCTGAGAAGTCAGTGGCTCACTGGAATCGCGGCCATAGATATCCAGAGCTTCGAAGCGGCTCCATTTGGCGTAGGTTGCGCCTGCCAGCAGGGTGATGTCATCAGTCAGCTTATGACTAAAGCCCGCTGAAATACTTTCCGGAATGTTGAGAGGAACCCGAACCGGCTCTTTGGAATTCAGAGGCACGGCAAAGCCACCAGTCTGGGCATTGGCCACGGAGACATTAGTGAATTCGGCATCCCCCTCAAGCTCCAACTCCGTACCTGTCTGGAAAGTCAACCCGAGCTGAGTGCGCTGGCTCAGATCATAAAGGAAGCCAACCTGGAAGGTAACACCGACATCATCACCCTCAATATTGGCATAGCCTTCCGAGGTAGCCCCTGGGCCAGTGCCTGAAGGAGCGTTGAAGTTAGTTCCGGAGTTGTCCATGTACCGGGAAAGCGTACCTTCGGCATACATGATATTCATTCCCACACCCATGGACAGCCCCTGCCCATTATTGATGGAGAAAGACGGGGCAAACGAAATCACAGACAGCTCAGTTTCATCGGCATAGAAGCGGCCAGCGAAATCATTGTCGTAGTCCGCTGCCAGCCCATAAGGGGCGTGCAGAGCAAAACCAACATCCACTGAGTCGCTCACTTCATGGGTGAAGAAAACGCTCGGCAGCACGGCGGGGTCCGCAATGTCGCCACCATCAGATCCACTGACAGGCTGGCCCAACTGATTGGTCGCTTCGATGGTGTCGCCCTTGGCTTCAGCATCAATGTCCAGCACAGACGCACCAAACGACAAGTTGGTACCAGACAGCTTGCTCATGCCTGCGGGGTTGAAAATTACGGTACTGGCATCTGCAGCATAGGCGGCGGAGCCAGCATTGGCGTAGCCCATGGTGCTGGCGCTCTGTTCGTTCAGAGAGAAACCACCCGCCATGACGCTGGCTGGCGCTGCTACGGCGGCCAGCGTTGCCAGACGGACTGCTTTTGCGAGGGTATTGGTATTCTTGTACATGCTATCTCCTTTATCAGTCACGGGCGGGAGTATCGCAGTACAAAGAGAGCACCTCAACTGCATAAAACAAACGTTTGAATGCTATTATGTAACTTTTTGTATCAATGGCTTGGCCAACGGCTGCCGCCATTCAATCATCCTGTATCGACAACTTGTCCACCGACGATGCCAACTGATCCGCGCCCTGGGCATCGGCCCCCAGTTTGATCATCAGGCGCAGATCGTTCGCGGAGTCCGCATGCGCCAGGGCATCCTCGTAGGTGATCGAGCCCTCGGCGTAGAGCTTGTACAGAGCCTGGTCAAAGGTCTGCATGCCCGCTTCGTTGGACTTGGCCATCAGCTCTTTGAGCTTGTGCACCTCCCCCTTGCGGATAATGTCCGCGGCCAGAGGAGTATTGATCAGCACCTCAATCACTGCCTTGCGGCCCTGACCATCCGGTGTGGGGATCAACTGCTGGGCCACGATGGCCTTGAGGTTCAGTGACAGATCCATCCATAACTGGTTGTGCTGCTCCGGCGGGAAGAACTGGATGATCCGGTCCAGCGCCTGGTTGGCGTTGTTGGCGTGCAGGGTGGCCAGACACAGGTGGCCGGTTTCGGCAAACTGCACGGAATACTCCATGGTCTGCTTGGTGCGCACCTCGCCGATCAGGATGACGTCAGGCGCCTGACGAAGGGTGTTTTTCAGGGCCACCTCAAAACTCTCGGTGTCGATGCCCACTTCCCGCTGGGTCACGATGCAGCCCTGGTGCTGATGGACAAATTCGATCGGGTCCTCGATGGAAATGATATGGCCACGGCTGTTGCGATTGCGGTGGCCAAGCATGGCAGCCAGCGAGGTCGACTTACCGGTACCGGTGGCGCCCACAAACATCACCAGACCCCGCTTGGTCATGGCCAGATCCTTGATGATTTCCGGCAGCGACAGATCATCGATCTGCGGAATCTTCACTTCGATACGGCGCAAGACCATGCCGCACAGGTTGCGCTGGAAGAAGGCCGACACCCGGAACCGGCCGATGCCCCTTGCGCTGATGGCGAAGTTGCACTCGTGAGAGGTGTCAAATTCTTCCCGCTGTCGCTCGTTCATGGCCCCATAGACCAACTCCCGGGTCTGCTCCGGAGTCAGCGCGCTCTTGGTAATCGGGAGCACCTTGCCGTGAACCTTCATGCTGGGCGGCACACCTGCCGTGATAAACAGGTCCGAACCACCCTTTTCCACCATCAGCCGCAACAGTTTTTCGAATTCCATTTGGTTTACCTACATTGTTTTCCAAGCCGGATGCAAAGATGAATGAAGCCGCCTTTGCTCACCATTATGGAGCCGGCAAACGCCAAGGCTTACAGGCGCGGTTGGCTCCAAGTCAGCAGCCTAACCCATTTTAGAAATTATCCGGCATCTTCGCCTTCGCCCGCGCCGCGTCACGGGAAATCAGGCCTTTCTGCAGCAGCCGCTCCAGGCATTGGTCCAGCGTCTGCATACCCAGTGAGCCGCCGGTCTGGATGGACGAGTACATCTGGGCAATCTTGTCTTCCCGGATCAGGTTCCGGATGGCCGGGGTTCCGAGCATGATTTCGTGGGCGGCAATCCGGCCGCCGCCCATTTTCTTCATCAGGGACTGGGAGATAACCGCCTGCAGGGATTCCGACAGCATGGAACGGACCATGGACTTCTCTTCGGCCGGGAAGACATCCACTACCCGGTCAATGGTCTTGGCCGCCGAGGTGGTGTGCAGGGTGCCGAACACAAGGTGGCCGGTTTCCGCCGCGGTCAGCGCCAGGCGGATGGTTTCCAGATCCCGCAGCTCGCCGACCAGGATGATGTCAGGGTCTTCCCGCAGTGCCGAACGCAGCGCTTCGTTGAAGCCCAGGGTGTCCCGGTGCACCTCACGCTGGTTGACCAGGCATTTCTTGGAGTCGTGCACGAATTCGATGGGGTCCTCAATGGTGAGGATATGCTCGTAACGGGTGTCGTTGATGTAGTCCATCATCGCCGCCAGCGTAGTGGACTTACCCGAACCGGTCGGGCCGGTAACCAGCACCAGGCCCCGGGGCACCGAGGAGATGTCCTTGAAAACCTGGCCCATGCCCAGATCATCCATGGTCAGGACTTTCGAGGGGATGGTCCGGAACACGGCGCCGGCGCCGCGGTTCTGGTTGAAGGCGTTAACACGGAAGCGGGCGACGCCCGGCACCTCAAAGGAAAAGTCGGTTTCCAGGAACTCCTCGAAATCCTTGCGCTGCTTGTCGTTCATGATGTCGTACATCAGCCCGTGGACTTCCTTGTGCTCCATGGGCGGCAGGTTGATGCGACGCACATCACCATCAACACGAATCATCGGGGGCAAGCCGGCGGACAGGTGCAAATCAGACGCACCCTGTTTCACCGAAAAGGCAAGCAGTTCAGTAATATCCATAGGATTCCTCGGAGGGCTTTTTCTTTTGGTCCAGAAGCGGCAAACTCACCGTATGAGCAGCATAGCAGACAACATCGGGAGCGTAACCCGACGCATACAAAAAGCAACAGAGCTTGCCGGGCGAGCGCCCGACAGTGTGCGCCTGTTGGCAGTCAGCAAGACCCGCCCACCGGAAGATCTGCGCGCTGCGGCCGACGCCGGGCAGACGGCCTTTGGCGAGAACTACCTTCAGGAAGCACTCGACAAGATCGAAGCACTGGCCGATCTGGAAGGCCTGGAGTGGCACTTTATCGGCCCCATCCAGTCCAACAAGACCCGAGCCATCGCCGAATCCTTTGCCTGGGTTCACAGCGTGGACCGGTTGAAAATTGCCCGCCGCCTGAGCGACCAACGCCCGGAGCACCTGCCGGCCCTGAACATCTGCCTGCAGGTGAATATTGACGGGGAGCCGAGCAAATCCGGCTGTTCCGTGGCGGAACTCCCCACGCTGGCAGAGGCGATTGGCAAACTCGATAATCTGAGCCTGCGGGGCCTGATGGCCATTCCCGATCCGGCACGACCGGAAGGCCCATTGCGCCAGAGCTTCCACCGGCTGGCGTCAGCCCTTGAGGACCTGCGCCTGGCACACCCGGACGCCGGCCCCCTGGACACCCTCTCAATGGGGATGTCCGGTGATCTGGAACTGGCGATTGCCGAGGGAGCCACCTGGGTGCGGGTTGGCTCGGCGCTTTTTGGCCCCCGGCCACGGAAACAGGAATGAGACAAGCGCTTCCTGCTATGATGCAGGACCTGACGAATTCATTGAACAAGCCCTGGAGTGAATCTTGAGCAAATCTCCCACCATCTCGTTCATCGGCGCCGGCAACATGGCCAGCGCCATCATCGGCGGCATGCTGGAAAATGGCTACCAGGGCGGCGATATCTGGGTCAGCGCCCCGGATGACAACCACCTGCAGTCGATACGCAAACGCTTTGGCGTCAGTGTGACCACCGACAACCGCCACTGCGCCCAGCAGGCCGACATGATCGTGCTCGCCGTCAAACCCCAGGTGATGGCGGACGTCTGCCGGGACATTGCTCCGGTGGTCCAGAACACCCGCCCCCTGATGGTCTCAATCGCCGCCGGCCTGACCGCCGACACCATTGATCAGTGGCTCGGTGGCGGGCTGCCGATGGTTCGGGTTATGCCCAATACCCCCTCACTGGTTGGCAAAGGCGCTGCGGGGCTGTTTGCCAATGACCGGGTGAGCGAAGAACAGAAGACCATGATCCAGTCGGTCTTCGAGAGCATCGGTTCGGCACTTTGGGTTGACGACGAAAACCTGCTGCACGCGGTGACCGCCCTTTCCGGCAGCGGCCCTGCCTATTTCTTCCTGATGCTGGAAGCCCTGGAATCGGCCGCCACAGAGGCAGGCATCGCCCCGGAAACCGCCCGGGAGCTGGCCATCCAGACCATGGCCGGCGCTGCAGAGATGGCCGGGCGCAGTGAACACGACCCGGGCCAGCTCAAGCGTAATGTCATGTCACCCGGCGGCACCACGGAACAGGCCATCAACACCTTCGAGGAAGGCGGCCTGAGAGAGCTGGTGAAAAAGGCTTATGGTGCTGCCTTTACCCGTTCCGGGGAAATGGCCAAAGAGCTTGCGGACAAACAGTAACCGATAACGGAGACACGGCTTCATGCTGGCAGACATAGTGATTACGATCCTGCTGATCGCGTCCACTTTCTACATGACCATCGTGCTGTTGCGCTTTCTGCTTCAGCTGGCCCGGGCGGATTTCTACAACCCGATTTCGCAGTTTGTGGTCAAGGCCACCAACCCTCCGTTGCGGCCGCTCCGGCGCATCATTCCGGGCCTTGGCGGTATTGACGGTGCCTCGCTGGTGCTGGCCATCATCATCCAGGCCATTACCTTTTTCCTGATCCTGATCGCACTCAATGGTGGTATTCCGGCCATTAACCCGATCACTCTGCTGGTCTGGGCGGTGCTGAACGTGCTCAGCCTGATCGTGAAGATCTACTTCTGGTCCGTGATTGCGGTGGTCATTGTCAGTTGGATTGCCCCCCAGAGCGGCCACCCGGCGATCCAGTTGGTAGCCCAGATTACCGAGCCGGTCATGCGCCCGGTGCGCAACATCATGCCGTCCATGGGCGGCCTGGATTTGTCACCGATCATTGTTTTCCTGATCCTGAACGTGATATCCGTAGTCATCGACCACATGAAAGTGGCTGCCGGCCTCGGATCGATCGGGTTGGGAATGTAGCCGGAAACCGGGCAAAAGGACGCTCCGATGAAGCAGCAGGGAACACTGTCACAGCAGGTGGAGGCGTATGATCGCTGGAAACAGGATCTGACCCGGCAGATTGGCCGGTACCGGCTATGGCTGCAGAACAACGATCTGTTCTCTGACGACATCGGCGCCCGCATCCGCAACGGCCTGGAGCTGCTGGCCCGGGATGAACTGACCATCGCCTTCGTCGGTGAATACTCCCGGGGCAAAACCGAGCTGATCAATGCGCTGTTCTTCTCCGACTATGGACAGCGCATGCTGCCCTCGGAGGCCGGCCGCACCACCATGTGCCCGACCGACCTGTTCTTTGACCGTGAAAGCGGCGAAAACTATCTGGCCCTGCTCCCCATTGAAACCCGCACCGGCGACCTGTCACTCCAGCAACTGGGCACCCAGGCAAACCAGTGGCAGACCTACCCCCTGGATGACCACCATCCGGATACCATGCGGGATGTTCTGTCTGAAGTGGCGCGCACCCTGAGCGTTAGCCCGGAGTACGCCCGGGATCTGGGCTTTGATGAGGCCATGCTGGAGCATGACCGTAGCAACCCAGGCAAAGTGCTGGTCCCTGCGTGGCGACATGCCCGCATCAGTATCCGGCACCCGCTGTTCGAGCAGGGCCTGAGAATCCTTGATACCCCGGGCCTCAATGCCCTGGGTTCGGAACCCGAACTCACCTTCAGCATGCTGCCCCGCGCCCACGCCATCATCTTCGTACTCAGCGCGGACGCCGGCGTCACCGCCAGCGATATGGCCATCTGGAAAGACCACATCGACATTGACCAGGCCGACCACAGAGCCGGCCGCTTTGCAGTGCTGAACAAAGTGGATGTGCTGTGGGACGATCTGCAGGGTGAAGAACACACCCGGGAAGCCATCGAGCGCGTGCGCGCCTATACCGCTGATCACCTGGGCATCCGCGGGCGGGACGTAATCCCGCTGTCCGCCAAGCAGGGTCTGCTGTCCAAGGTCCGCGGTGACCCGTCGCTGTTTGAGCGTTCAAACATCGACCAGCTCGAGCAGGTCATCATCAAACGGATCCTGACCTACAAGGAACAACTGATCACCCAGCATCTGATCAATGATCTGCTGGGCATGCTCCAGAACAGTCAGGCAACCCTGGAGTCCCGCCTGAGCAACCTGGAAGAAGAGTACGACGCCTGCTCCGGGAGCACCACTGACAAAGCGGCAATGGCGCGCCTGGCCGAGCGGGCACAGAAGGATTATGACTTCTACAACCGCAAGCTGATCACGCTGCGCTCTTCCCGGCGGCTGATGGATTCCCAGGGCGAGATGCTCACCAACATGGTCAGCGAAGCACGCTTTGAGGACTACGCCGCCCGAATCCGCCGCTCGATGTCGAAAAGCTGGACCACTGCCGGCATGAACCGCGCCATGGAGCAGTTTTTCGAGTGGCTGGAAAACGATATGACCAACCTGCTGGGCGAAGGCCACCTGGCCGAAAAAATGGTTTCCGCCATCTACAATCGCTACAACGGCGAGAATGGAGTCCACCACCTGGAACCTGTGCCCCTGCGGGCCGGTCGCCATGTCATCGCCATCCGGGAACTTCGCAGGAAAGCCCGGCGTTTCCGCGTCAGCCCGAAGAACCTGCTGACCGAACAGTCCGTTCTGGTCCGGCGTTTCTTCAACGTGATGGTTGGCGAGGCGCGCACATTGCACGCACGCATTCGGGCCGACGTGGAACGCTGGCCCCATCAGGCCCTGCTGCCTATCATGCAGAATACACTGGAGCACAAGCAACTGCTTGAACACCAGATCCGCCGCCTCCGGGACGTGGCCCGCAGCGACCGCGACAACCGGGCTGAGCGTGAGCGGCTGGATCAGACCATCACGGATCTCAAACGACAGCTTGCCATAATCACCGTCATGAGTCGCCAGATCCGCAAGCCGGCACCCTCCATGATTCAACAGAAAGTGGTCAATCTGTCCGGCGCCGTATAGGCCCGCATGTACGGTCGGCCGGTTGCAGCCGCCTGGTCCCGGATTTAAACTGCCAGACCGGCGCCCAAAAGCGCCCTCTCCATGGCTTGCGCCAGCCACTTGTGGACCGGACAGGAATTCATCACACCCATGCCAGATTCCGTGCCCTCGGATTCTGTGGGCATTGTCAGCCCCCAGACCATTGCCTTTAACACACCACTCGAACTGGCTTGCGGCCAGACGCTTGAGGAATACGAGCTGGTGGTGGAAACCTATGGCACCCTGAATGAGGATGCCAGCAACGCTGTACTGATCTGCCATGCGCTCAGCGGCCATCACCATGCCGCAGGTTACCATTGTGCGGATGACCGCAAACCCGGCTGGTGGGACAGCTGCATTGGCCCGGGCAAGCCCATCGACACCAACCGCTTTTTCGTGGTCAGCCTGAACAACCTGGGCGGCTGCCATGGTAGTACCGGCCCCTCGTCGATCAACCCGGCCACAGGCAAACCCTACGGCCCGGATTTCCCGGTGATTACCGTCACCGACTGGGTCCACAGCCAGGCCCGACTGGCTGACCGGCTTGGCATCCAGCAGTGGGCTGCGGTGGTGGGCGGCTCCCTGGGCGGAATGCAGGCCATGCAGTGGAGCCTGAGTTACCCGGACCGGCTACGCCACGCGGTCATTATTGCCTCCACCCCCAAATTGAGCGCACAGAACATTGCGTTCAATGAAGTCGCCCGCCAGGCCATCACCTCGGATACCGAGTTCCATGATGGCCGCTACTACGATTTCGACACCGTACCGCGCCGGGGGCTGATGCTGGCCCGGATGGTCGGACACATCACCTACCTCTCCGACGCCTCCATGGGCGAAAAATTCGGCCGGGAACTGCGTGAGGAGGCCTTCAAATTCGGCTACGACGCCGAATTCCAGGTGGAGAGCTATCTGCGCTATCAGGGCGAACGCTTCTCGGAAACCTTTGATGCCAACACCTACCTGCTGATGACCCGGGCCCTGGACTACTTCGACCCGGCCTGGCATACCGAAGGGGACCTGGCGCGGGCACTGACGCCGGCAACCTGCGAGTACCTGGTCCTGTCGTTCAGCACAGACTGGCGGTTTTCGCCAGCCCGATCCGAGGAAATGGTCAACGCCATGATCTCCGCGCGCAAGAAAGTCAGCTACGCAGAAGTGGACGCGCCCTGGGGGCATGACGCCTTCCTGATCCCGACACCGCGTTACACCGACATCTTCACCGCCTACATGGGCCGGGTAGCAAGGGAGACAGGCGCATGAGACCGGACCTTGAGATCATCCAGCAATGGGTCCAGCGCGGCCAGCATGTCCTGGACCTGGGCTGCGGCGATGGCACCCTGCTCGATTTCCTGCAAAGGGAACGCGGTGCCAGTGGCTTCGGCCTGGAAATCAACCCGGAACACATCACCACCTGCATGGGTCGGGGGGTCAGCGTTATCGAACAGAACCTGGACTCTCAGGGACTCGATAACTTTGACGACGGCATGTTCGATGTCGTGCTGATGACCCAGGCCCTGCAGGCGGTCCGACGGCCGGACCGGGTAATTGAGGAAATGCTGCGGGTTGGCCGGGAAGGCATTGTCACCTTCCCCAACTTTGCCCACTGGCGACTGCGCTGGGGGCTGACCCTGAGCGGCCGGATGCCAGAATCCAACGCCTTGCCGTATAAGTGGTACAACACCCCCAACATCCGCCTGTGTACCTTCAAGGACTTTGAGGCGCTGTGCAAACAGAAAGGCATCCGGATCAAGAGCCGGCGGGTGGTGGACGGCCAACACCAGAACAGCTGGCTGGCTCGGCTCTGGCCAAACCTGCTGGGCGAAATTGCCATTTACCGCATTACACGGGAGGAATCATGATGATCACACAAGCCAGAACCCTGCTACTGACGCTGACAACCGCACTGCTGTTGATCGCAGGGCCGGCCCAGGCGGACCGCAAGGATTTCGGGGACTACCAGGTTCACTGGAGCGTATTGCCAAGCACTTTCCTGGCACCGGAAGTTGCCGAGGCCAACAACCTTCAGCGCAGCCAGGGCATCGGCATCGTCAACATCTCGATCATGACGGAAGACGAAAATGGCCAGCCCCAACCGGTCAGCGGTCAGGTGGAAGGCCAGGTTTCCAATGATATCCAGCAAGTGAAATTCATGGCCTTCCGTCGGATCCAGGAAGGCGACGCGGTGTACTTCATTGCACAGTACCCTTACCAGTCCGGTGAGCTGATGACCTTCAATATCACAGCCCGCCCAAGCGGCGCTGACAAAGAGCTCCCGATCCGTTTTGCACACACCCTGTTCAGCGACTGATGCCATGAGCCAGAAACTCGTTATCGCCAGCAACAATCAGGGCAAGATTGCCGAACTTCATGACCTGCTGCAACCTCTGGGCCTGGCCCCCGTTGCCCAGGGCGAACTGGGCGTCCCGGAAGCCGAGGAGCCGGCGGTCACATTTGTCGAAAATGCCCTGCTCAAGGCCCGCAACGCCGCCCGCCATACCGGCTTGCCCGCGCTTGCCGATGACAGCGGTCTGGCGGTGGATGCCCTGGACGGCCAGCCGGGCGTGCGTTCAGCACGCTATGCCGGGCCCGATGCCACCGACGCAGACAATGTCCAGGCCCTGCTTGAGGCCCTTGAAGGCCTTCCCGAGGAACAACGGGGCGCTCAGTTTCACTGCGTGCTGGTGTATCTGCGACACGCGGATGACCCCACGCCCATCATCTGCCATGGCCAATGGCCCGGCCGGATACTGACCGTTCCCATGGGCGACGGCGGTTTTGGCTACGACCCGGTGTTCTACGTGCCGGAATCCGACTGCAGTGCCGCCCAACTGACCCGGGAACAGAAAAGCCGGGCCAGCCATCGAGGCCGGGCGCTCGCCGGGCTTCTGGAGCAGCTCCGGCACCATGGCTGACCCGAACGCCGCTGCCGGGCCGGCGGCGGTGTCACCGCCGCTGAGCCTGTACGTACATGTGCCCTGGTGCGTGCGCAAATGCCCTTACTGCGACTTCAACTCCCACGCAGCCGACGGAGAGATTCCCGAACAGGCCTACCTGCAGGCGCTGCTGGACGATCTCGATCAGGACCTGGCGCTGGCAGACGGCCGCCCGATCGAGAGTGTTTTCATTGGCGGTGGCACGCCGTCGCTGCTCAGTGGTGACTTCTACCGGAGCCTGTTCACACAACTCAGGGAGCGACTGGCGTTTTCGTCAACAGCGGAAGTCACCCTGGAAGCCAACCCGGGCACACTCGAAGCCGGCCGTTTCGAGCAGTTCCGGGAGGCCGGTATCAACCGCTTATCCATCGGCGTACAGAGCTTTAACGCGGCCCATCTGCGGACTCTCGGACGCATCCATGATCCCGAGGCGGCCAGCCGGGCCATCGAAGCCGCAAAGGCCGCGGGCTTCGACAACTTCAATATTGACCTGATGCACGGCCTGCCCGGCCAGACTCCGGAACAGGCCCTAAGCGACCTGCGCACAGCCCTGTCCCACCAACCGCCGCATCTGTCCTGGTACCAGTTGACCATAGAGCCCAACACCGAGTTCTACTCGAGGCCACCGGCACTGCCCGAGGACGACGGATTGTGGGAGATTTTCAGCCGGGGCGCGGAGGAACTGCGTCGCGCGGGCTTCCGGGATTACGAGGTGTCAGCCTGGAGCCTGCCCGGCCACGAGAGCCGGCACAACCTGAATTACTGGACGTTTGGCGATTACCTGGCGCTGGGCGCGGGCGGACACGGCAAAATCAGCCTGCAGGACGGACGCATTCTCCGCTACTGGAAAACCCGCCAGCCGGCCGCTTACCTTAACCGGATCGGTTCACGCACCTCCGGTACCGAAGACATCGCACCTGACGAACGACCGCTGGAGTTCATGATGAACGCGCTGCGCCTGCACGAGGGTGTCGATGAGAGCCTGTACCGGGCCCGTACAGGTTTACCCCTGTCATCAGTTGCGGTAAAACTGGAAGAACTGCGGAATCAGGGGCTGCTCACCAACCATCGCATTCAGGCGACCGATCAGGGGCAGCGCTATCTGAACAGTGTGCTGGAGCATTTTCTCTGATGGATACAGAACACCACCATACCCTGTTGCCCAAACGCCCGATGGGAGTGCCCATGAAGGTATCCGTGGTGGTGTCCGCCGGGCTGCTGCTGATCCTTCTGGCATTGAACCAGCCGCTGCACTCTTCCGCAGCCCCTCAGGGCATGATCAGCTTCCAGCTGGCAGCCACTGCTGAACAGGCTCACGCCATTCTGCGGGGCTGGAATGACAGCGAGCTGACCCTGGCCCGCATGGCGCTGTGGCTGGACTTCCTTTTTATCGTTGCCTACCTGGCTACACTGCTACAGCTCACGCGCCTGTGCACCCGTGACCGCCCCGGGGTCCGGGAGCGGATGATCGCCCGTGGCGTCAGGGTGCTGTTTGTGGTCGCGGGCCTGAGTGATGCTGCTGAGAATATCGCGCTGCTGAATAACCTGGGGCCGGCCACCGACTCCATGAGCCTGACCGCCTCTCTGCTGGCGCTGACCAAGTACACGGGCCTGATGCTCGGGGCTGCCGGTCTGGTCGTCGTCCGGGCCTCCCGGCGTCACCCGCTCAGCCCGTCGGCCTGAGCCGGGCGATGCCAGGCGCCGGCATCAGTTGGTGCGGTAGAACAGCAGGTCCCAGACGCCGTGGCCCAGATTTTCGCCCCGCTTCTCGAACTTGGTGATCGGCCGGTCGTCCGGGCGCGGTGAATAACCACCGCTCTCCTGCACATTGGCAAAGCCTTCCGACTCACTCATCACTTCCATCATGTGCTCGGCGTAGTTTTCCCAGTCGGTAGCCAGGTGCAATACGCCGCCCACCCGCAGTTTATGGCGGATGCGCTGGATAAACTCGGCCTGAATCAGCCGGCGCTTGTGGTGCTTCTTCTTCGGCCAGGGGTCCGGGAAAAAGATCATGACCCGGTCCAGACAGGCGTCCGGCAGGCAGAGGTCGATGACATCATTGGCATCGATGTTGTAAACCCGGACATTGTCCAGGCCGCGCTCATCCACCTCCTTGAGCAGCGCCCCGACGCCGGGCAGATGAACCTCGACACCGATAAAATCCTGCTCCGGCGCCGCCTCTGCCATTTCCACCAGCGACTGGCCCATGCCGAAACCGATTTCCAGATTGAGCATGTTGTCACGGCCAAACACCTGGCGCGGGTCGATCATGCCGTTCTCGCGGGACAGTCCGTACTTCTGCCAGTTCCGGTCATAGGCTTTCTTCTGGCCCTCGGTCATCCGGCCCTGACGCAGGACAAAACTCCGTACCCCTCGGCGAGTGGTCACCGGATTGTCACCGGTCTCTTTCTCGTCAGTCATACTTTACCCTTAACCGCGACAGCGGATCTGATCTGCTGGAATTTACCGATAGTCTACCAGAGTCCCGGAAAGAGTCAGGCGGAAACGTTGGCGCCCTGCCCCTGCTGACGATCAAGCTGCCGGTACCCCAGCGCTTCCACCAGGTGCTGCCGCCGGAGATGATCCGAGCCATCCAGGTCTGCCAGGGTGCGAGCCACCCTCAGAATCCGGTGCAGGGCCCGGGCGGACAGCCCCAGACGCTCCATGGCGCTGGTGAGCAACTGCTCACTCCCGGCGTCCAGACGGCAGGCGTCCTCGAGTCTGCGGCCGGCGAGAAACGCATTCAGCACACCGCGCCGGTTCTGCCTGGCTCTGGCCGCCAACACCCGTTCCCGGACCCGGGCCGTTGTTTCCCCGGGCTCCCCCGGGCCGAGCAGTACGTCCCCGGTCTGCACGGGTACCTCCACATGCAGATCAAACCGGTCCAGTAGCGGCCCCGATATCCGGGCCCGATAGCGCATCACCTGGGTGGGCGTACACTGACACTCAATACTGGGGTGGCCACTGTAACCACAGGGGCAGGGATTCATGGCTGCCACCACCTGGAACCGGGCCGGGAAAGTCACCTGCCGGGCGGCCCGGCTAATGACGATTTCACCGCTTTCCATTGGCTCCCGCAGCACCTCCAGAACCCGTCGCTCAAACTCCGGCAATTCATCCAGAAACAGCACGCCACGATGAGCCAGGGAAATCTCGCCGGGTCTGGGGCTGCTGCCACCACCCACCAGGGCCACGGCCGAGGCAGTATGATGAGGGGAACGGAAAGGTGGCTGGCGCCAGCCCCCGGACTGAAGAGACTGGCCTGCAACCGAGTGGACACTGGCCACTTCCATCGCGGCGGCGTCATCCAGGGCCGGCAGGATACCCGGCAACCGGCTGGCCAGCATGCTTTTGCCGGTGCCCGGAGTGCCGAAAAACAGAAGGTTATGAGCTCCAGCCGCCGCCACCTCCAGCGCCCGGCGGGGCACCTGCTGCCCCCGCACGTCCGCCAGATCCGGCATGGCGCCCGGGTCGCCCTGGGCCGCTCCCGGCTCAGAACGCGCCAAAGGCACCAGGCGGGCGCGACCGTGAAGGTGCTCACAAACCGCCAGAATATGGCTGGCCGCCAGAACATCCCCGTCACTGATCAGAGCAGCCTCGGCCGCATTGTCCTGGGGCACCATCAGAGCACGGCCTGCCTCACGGGCCGCCAGTATGGCAGGCAACGCTCCCTTGATCGGTCGCAACCCGCCGTCCAGGGACAGCTCCCCGAGAAACTCCGTGTTTTCCAGAGCTTGCGCCGGGATCTGGCCGGACGCTGCCAGAATGCCGAGCGCGATGGGCAGATCAAAGCGGCCACCCTCCTTCGGCAGGTCGGCGGGCGCCAGATTGATGGTGATGCGTCGGGCAGGAAATTCAAAACCGGCATTGAGCAGGGCACTGCGCACCCGATCCTTGCTTTCGCGCACACCGGTTTCCGGCAGACCAACGATGGACAGGGCGGGCAAACCGCCTGACAGGTGCACCTCGACGGTGACCGGGGGAGCAGACACGCCAAGAACGGCGCGGGAATGAACAGTGGCAAACATGACAACCTTCCGTGGCAACAGTCGCTGGGCCCGCCACGTCCTGTGGCAGGGCAGGATGCATTACGACTCGCGCTGGGCTTCCAGTTCGGCTACGCGCTTTTCGAGGGCATCCACTTTTTCCCGGGTTTTCTCCAGCACGGCCTGCTGGGCGTCGAATTCCTCCCGGGTCACCAGTTCCAGGCGAGACAGCATGGTCATGGCGGCAGCACGGGCCTGCGCCTCAAAGTCGTCCCGGGCCGCTCGGGCCATATCCGGAACGAACTGGCCAAACTGGCCCTGTAGCTGGGCAAAAATGTCCTGTGGCCCCTTCATTGAGCACCTCTATTGATCGACGGGATCCGGTTTCACTGTTATCAGACCATTGGCCAAACGATAACACCTGAGAAATCAGTGTATCACAGTGTTGTCCCTGCCATACTGTCGCTGTCCAGCCTATAATGGCGCGACGGAAAAACAGCGCTGCTCTGTTTTGAGCCAGCATCCGCGGCAATGCCCCAAACTGGTGCGAATGAGTGCGCCAAGATGGGACAGAAAAATACTAACAAATTGTTTTTGAAGTCTTTTTTTGCGTTGGCATATACGATGCTATAGCCCTCGTACGCAATCCGCACAATTGATGTGCGAGGTGGCAGCATCCCGACCCCAACAACGGGCCGCCGGGCCCCCAAATTGGGACGGCTTAATAAGGAGAAAGCAATGAAACTTGTGACAGCAATCATCAAGCCTTTCAAATTGGATGATGTCCGCGAGGCACTTTCCGAGATTGGCGTACAAGGCGTGACCGTCACTGAAGTCAAAGGCTTCGGTCGGCAGAAAGGTCATACAGAACTCTACCGTGGCGCGGAATACGTGGTGGATTTCCTGCCCAAGGTCAAGGTTGAAGTTGCCATCGGCGACAACCTCCTGGACCAGGTCATCGAGGCCATCACCAAAGCAGCCAACACCGGCAAGATCGGTGACGGCAAGATCTTCGTGACAGAACTGGCCCAGGCCATTCGCATCCGGACCGGCGAGACCGGCGAGGAAGCGGTCTGATCACAGGCTGAACTGAAACCGGCCAACGCAAAAATTCTATAATTCAAAAGCCTTGTGCGGAGGGCTTCCCATGGAAAGCAATCTTTTTCACCTGCAGTACGCGATAGACACCTTCTATTTCCTGGTGTGCGGCGCATTGGTCATGTGGATGGCAGCAGGTTTTGCCATGCTCGAATCCGGCCTGGTGCGAGCCAAGAACACCACCGAAATCCTGACTAAAAACGTAGCGCTCTTTGCCATTGCCTGCATCATGTACCTGGTGTGCGGTTACGCCATCATGTACGGCGGTGGTTTCTTCCTGTCCGGCATTGCTGACGTTGATGTTGGCGGCGTTCTGGGCGATTTCGCCAGCCGTGAAGGCGGCTTCGAGGGTGGTTCCATCTACTCTGCAGCTTCCGACTTCTTCTTCCAGGTTGTCTTCGTTGCGACCGCCATGTCCATCGTCTCCGGTGCCGTGGCCGAGCGCATGAAGCTCTGGGCATTCCTGGTCTTTGCGGTTGTCATGACCGGTTTCATCTACCCGCTCGAAGGCGCCTGGACCTGGGGTGGTGCTGACGTGTTCGGCATGTACAACCTGGGCGACCTTGGCTTCAGTGACTTCGCCGGTTCCGGCATCGTACACATGGCCGGCGCTGCTGCCGCCCTGGCAGGTGTCCTGCTGCTGGGTGCCCGTAAAGGCAAATATGGCCCGAACGGTGAAATCCGCGCCTTCCCGGGTGCCAACATGCCGCTCGCGGCTCTGGGTACCTTCATCCTGTGGATGGGCTGGTTCGGCTTCAACGGTGGCTCCGTCCTGAAACTGGGCGACGTTGCCAGCGCCAACTCTGTTGCCATGGTGTTCCTGAACACCAACACAGCTGCAGCCGGCGGTGCCATCGCTGCCCTGATCACTGCCCGCGCCATGTTTGGCAAGGCCGACCTGACCATGCTGCTGAACGGCGCCATTGCCGGTCTGGTGGTCATTACTGCTGAGCCGTCCACACCGAGCGCGCTGACAGCCACCATCTGGGGCGCCCTGGGCGGTATCCTGGTTGTTCTGAGCATCGTTACCCTGGACAAGCTGCGTATCGATGATCCGGTCGGTGCCATCTCTGCTCACGGCGTCTGCGGTCTGCTGGGTCTGCTGCTGGTACCGTTCACCAACGACGGCGCAACCTTCAGTGGCCAGATCATCGGTGCCCTGACCATCTTCATCTGGGTATTCGTTGCCAGCCTGGTTGTCTGGGCGATCCTCAAGGCCGTCATGGGCATTCGGGTATCCGAGGAAGACGAGTACGAAGGCGTCGACCTGTCCGAGTGTGGTATGGAAGCCTATCCGGAGTTTGTTGGCGGCAAATAAGCCCCAACAAAAACCGGGAAACAAAAAAGGGGTGCCGGCAACGGCACCCCTTTTTTATCACCTTTCTGTCAGGCCGGGGCTGTGACCCACCCCGACCTTCAGCCTTCCTCCGGCCGCACCTCATCCTCCAGGGCATCCACCATGAACTGCGGCATCGCCAGGGCGCCGTTGTGAACCCCACTGTTGTAGTAGCGGGTGACAAACGCGCGGTTGTCGGCGTCCTCCTCACGGAAATACATCAGCGGGTTTTCCTTGCTGCCCAGGGTGCAACTCCACCAGCCAGTGGGATAGACCGGTTGCGGGAACGGCAGGGTGCGTACCTGGGTCAGGCCCGCCTTTCGCATATCGGTATGAATATCCCGGATGATGGTGTCGGTATGCAGCAGGGGCGATTCACTCTGCTGGACGATGATGCCGCCTTCCCTGAGGGCCAGCATGGCGTCGCGATAGAAATCCAGTGCGAACAGACCTTCAGCGGCGCCAACCGGGTCGGTACTGTCGACGATGATCACATCCACGCTGTCAGGCTCGATATCCCGGATCCACTGGACACCGTCGCCGAAAAAGAAGTTGGCCCGGGGGTCGTCGTTGGCCTCGCACAGCTCCGGAAAGTACTTCTCGGAAGCGCGGGTGACCCGTTCGTCGATCTCGATCTGCCAGGCCTCCTCCACGTCGGGATGCCGGAGTACCTCGCGCAGGGTACCGCAGTCACCACCACCGATGACGACCACCTTGCGGGGCTGGCGATGGGTGAACAGTGCCGGGTGCGTCATCATTTCGTGGTACAGGAAAATGTCACGGGATGTGAGCATGACACAGCCGTCGAGCACCATCAGGTTGCCGAAGGTCTCGGTTTCATAGATTTCAAGCTTCTGGAACGGGGTCTGTTCCTCATGGAGCTTGCGCTTTACCTGGAGGGAAAAAGCCGTACCCTGATCCTGAAACACCTCAGTGAACCAGCCTTCGTTCAATGCCGTCATCTCTGTCTCCCAATGGTTGCCTGAATGGCGGTGACCGGCCTGTTGAAAGGCCCGTATTGTAGGGTCACCGGTCACCTCCTACAATGCGCCTGTACCCTGCCCGCCTATTTTTCAGGATAGCAACAATGCCAGAGTCCGTGCCCGCTGCCCACAAGGTCTACAACATCGCTCACTGGAGCGATGGCTACGTCTCGGTCACCCCCGACGGCGACGTGGAAATCCGCCCAGACCGCGGACAGGGCCCGGCCCGGATCAGCCTGCCGGATCTGGCGGCCCGCCTGCACCGGGAGGGCATCGCCCTGCCGGTACTGGTGCGTTTCACGGACATCCTTCACGACCGGGTCAACACCCTGTGCAACGCGTTCAACCGCGTGCTCGACGAACAGGGCTATACCGGCCACTACACCGCCGTCTACCCGATCAAAGTGAATCAGCAGCGCCGGGTTGTGGAAGAACTGCTGGCTGCAGAGCCGGCCGGCGCCCGCGGTCAGGTCGGGCTTGAGGCCGGCAGCAAGCCGGAACTGATGGCGGTGTTGGCCATGGCGCCCCAGGCGGGGTCGGTGGTCGTCTGTAACGGCTACAAGGACCGGGAATACATCCGCCTGGCCCTGATCGGCCAGTCCCTGGGCCTGCGAGTATTCATCGTGGTGGAGAAACAGTCCGAGCTGCCCCTGATTCTTGAAGAAGCCAGCAAACTGGGTGTATCCCCGCTGATTGGCGTGCGGGCGCGCCTGGCAACCATCGGCAAGGGTAACTGGCAGAACACCGGCGGGGAAAAGTCGAAGTTTGGCCTGTCTGCCAGCCAGGTGCTGGATGTGGTCCGGACACTGGAAAACGCCGGCGCCCTGAATTGCCTGCAACTGCTGCACTTCCACCTCGGCTCCCAGATCGCCAATATCCGCGACATCCAGACCGGCTTGCGCGAATGTGCCCGCTTCTACACCGAACTGCACGCCCTCGGCGCCCCGGTGGGCACCGTCGACATTGGCGGTGGTCTGGGCGTGGACTACGAAGGGACCCGCTCCCGCAGCAGCTGCTCGATGAACTACAGCGTGGCGGAATACGCTTACAACGTGGTTCATGTCATGCAGGCGGAGTGCGACCGGCTGGGCGCCCCCCACCCGAATCTGATCAGCGAATCCGGCCGTGCGCTGACAGCCCATCACTCGGTTCTGATCACCAATGTCATTGACCGGGAAACGCCGGTCCGGCAGCAACCGGTCGAACCGGATGAGGACGCCCCGGCGCCACTGAAAGACCTCTGGCGGGATTTGGCCAACCTGGACGACATGAGCTCCGGGCGTTCGCTGGTCGAAATCCACCATGACGTACTTCACGCTATGGCGGATGTCCATGCCCAGTTTGCCCACGGTTTGCTGTCATTGTCCCACCGGGCACACGCCGAAACCCTCTACATGAACTGCTGCCGTCAGCTCCGCGGGCAGCTGGATGCCAGTAACCGGGCCCACCGGGAAATCATTGACGAGCTCAACGAAAAGCTGGCCGAAAAACTGTTCGTCAATTTTTCCCTGTTCCAGTCCCTGCCTGATGTCTGGGGCATTGACCAGATTTTTCCGGTCATGCCCATCAACGGACTGAACCGCCCCCTGACCCGGCGCGCGGTGATCCAGGACATCACCTGCGATTCCGATGGCCGGATTGATCACTACGTGGATGGACAGGGCATCGAAACCACGCTGCCATTGCCGGAGCACCGGCCGGATCAGCCCCTGCTGATGGGCTTCTTCATGACCGGCGCCTATCAGGAAATCCTCGGCGACATGCACAACCTGTTCGGCGACACCCACTCGGTGGATGTCCGAACCAACGATCAGGGTGATTACGACATCAGCGAGAGTTTTACCGGCGATACCGTTGCCCGGGTACTCCAGTACGTCAACTTCCAGCCCGCCGCTCTGCTGGAATCCTACCGCCGGAAGTTTGCCGCCAGTAGCCTCGATGGCCCCCGCCAGCAACAGCTACTGGCAGAACTGGCAGCAGGCCTGGAAGGGTATACCTACCTGGAAGACTGACAGCGTTTCGGGAACTTTTTTCATTCCGGAGCGATCCACTTATTGCAGAGGCACGTAATCGACTTAACTGACAAAACAGCGATGAGTGCCTAGAATGATTGCCACAAAAACCCGCTCACATCACGTGACTGTCAAGGAGCGTCCGGTGACCACACTGGATCAGCAACCGGCAAAGTCCGAGGGTCGAAAAGACCCCTGGGGCGCCCTGCTGGAACGCGTCGGCAAACATCAGGACAGAGAGGCCTACCAGGCCCTGTTCAAGCAGTTTGCACCACAGATCAAGTATTACGCCATTTCCAACGGACTGGCGAGCCATGCCGAGGAACTGGTGCAGGAGGTGTTCATCTCGATCTGGCGCCGTTCCTGTCTCTATGACTGGCGCAAGGCAGCGGCTTCCACGTGGATTTTCACCATCGCCCGTAACCAGCGCATCGACATGCTGCGCAAGATGCAGCGGAGCAGTGCCGAGATGAACGTCGAAACCGAGGATCTGTGGCAGATTCCCGGTGACAATGAGAACGATCCGGTCACCTCCCTGCACCGTCTGATGTCCGAGCGTCGTATCCGGGAGTCACTGAGCCACCTGCCGGAAGAGCAGATCACCGTGATCGCCAAGGTCTACATGGAACACAAGTCGCACCAGATGGTCGCGGACGAGCTGGGCATTCCTCTGGGTACCGTCAAAAGCCGGGTTCGCCTGGCACTGAACAAACTGAAAGTGATTTTGCAGGATCAGAACGTATGACAAGGCACCATCCTGACAGCCTAACTCTGATGGAGTACAGCGCAGGTAATCTCAGTGAGGCCCGTGCCCTGTGTATCCGTCTGCACCTGGACCAGTGCCCCCACTGCCGCAGCCGGGTGGATACCCTGGACAGCCTCGGCGCCGTGATGATGGATCACCAGCCAACTGTCTCCGTGGACGACGGCAGCTTCGAACAACTGATGGCCCGCATTGATGCCGGCCCCGAGATGGCATCCCCGGTGGCTTACAAACCGCGCCAGAACCCGCTGCAGAAACTGCTGGGACAGGACATCAATGACCTGCCGTGGAAGCGACAGCTGGGCGATGTCAGCGTGCTGGACATCACTGCCAAATTCGGCGACCGCAGTGAACAGGTTGTGCTGCAGAAACTGTCGGCCGGTGGCAAGGCGCCAGCCCACACCCACCGGGGTGACGAAACCACGATTATCCTTCAGGGCGCGTTCAGCGATCAGAACGGCGTGTTCAACCAGTGGGACTTCGTCTGCCTGGATCACAACGATGAACACCGCCCGGTTGCGGTCGGACACGAGGACTGCATCACCCTGTCGGTGTTGAGCGCCCCGCTGAAGCTGACCGGCACCTTTACCCGGTTTCTGAATCCGTTTATCCGGTGATCGCCGTGATCATTCCTATCCCTCCCGTTACATGACGGCCTGCCTCATACAGGCAACCCGGCCATCTGGCTCAACAAACTGCGGCCGGTTGCCCGCCGGGAAGCGGGCAACCGGGAGACCGTAGTTCTGCTTTAGCCACACTTTATTTGCCAAACCTTGGCCGGGCGCGGGGTGAGTCAGGTAAAATTCCCCTTTGAATTCTTTTATCCATGACCGGCGAATGCACACCCATGACGACACCCGATCAGGCCAACGATGATTTCAGTTTCCGCTTCGGGGGTATCGAGCGGCTTTATGGCCGCGAGGGGCTTGCAGCCTTCCGGCAGGCCCATGTTGCCATCGTCGGCCTTGGCGGTGTCGGCTCCTGGGCTGCCGAGGCCCTGGCCCGAAGTGGTGTGGGCACGCTGACCCTGATCGATATGGATGACATCTGCGTGTCCAATACCAATCGTCAGTTGCATGCCCTTGAGGGGCAGTATGGCCGTACCAAGACAGACGCCATGGCCGAGCGCCTGCGGGCCATCAATCCGTCAGCGGATATCCGGGTGCATTTCGAGTTTCTGACCCCTCGCAACGTTCAGGAACTGATCCCCCCCGAAATGACCGGCGTGGTGGACGCCATCGACAGCGTTAAGGCCAAGGCTGCACTGATCGCCCACTGCCAGCGGCAGAAAATCGCGGTGGTATGCGCCGGCGGCGCCGGCGGCCAGATGGACCCCACGCAGATCCGTGTGGCCGATCTCAGCAAGACCACCCAGGACCCGCTTCTGGCAAAACTGCGTAACATGCTGCGCCGTCACTACGGTTTTTCCCGCAACCCCAAAAGGCGCTTTGGTGTGGAAGCGGTATACTCTCTGGAGCAGCTGACCTACCCCGACGCCGATGGTGGGGTCTGTCAGCAGAAACCGGCCACCGATGGCCCGGTCCGGCTGGACTGCGCCTCCGGCTTTGGGGCCGCCAGTCCGGTAACCGCCAGTTTCGGATTTTTCGCCGCCGCCCGGCTGCTCAACCGCATTGCCCGGCGCGCCAACCCGTAATCAACGACACGGAAACTCTTCATGCCCGCAAGCATTGCCTTGATCCTGGCCAGTATCGGTGTCATTTCTCTTTTCTGTCAGTGGCTGGCCTGGCGCTGGCGCATGCCGGCCATTCTGTTTCTGCTGGCTGGCGGCATCGTCGCTGGCCCGGTCACCGGCTTCCTGCAGCCTGAGGCGGTTTTCGGAGACCTGCTGTTCCCGGTGGTATCCCTGGCCGTAGCCATTATCCTGTTTGAAGGCAGCCTGACCCTGCGCGCCGAAGAAATCCGGGCCCATGGCCGCATGGTGCGCAATCTGATCCCGGTCGGCACCGTTGTAACCTGCCTGGTCGGCACCCTGGCGGCCCGCTGGATTCTGGATACCTCCTGGGAAGTCGCGCTGCTGTTCGGTGCCATTTCGGTGGTTACGGGGCCGACGGTGATCGCCCCTCTGCTTCGCGCCGTCCGCCCTACCTCCACCATTGCCAACATCCTGCGCTGGGAAGGCATCATCATTGACCCTCTGGGCGCCCTGCTCGCGGTCCTCGTCTTTGAGGGCATCCTGTCCTGGGGCCAGGGCAACGTTTTCGGGCACGCCGTCTATATCTTCCTCAAGACGGTTCTGGTTGGCTTCCTGGTCGGTGCGGGAGCGGGTTACCTGAACGGCCTGGCCCTGCGCAAGCACTGGATACCCCAGTACCTGCACAACGCCGGCACCCTGACATTCATGCTCGGGGTCTACGCTCTGTCCAACGAACTGGCCCATGAGTCCGGACTGCTGACGGTCACTGTCATGGGCATCTGGATGGCCAACATGAAACAGGTGCCCATCGACAGCATCCTGGAATTCAAGGAATCGCTGAGCGTTCTGCTGATTTCCGCCCTGTTCATCATTCTGGCAGCCCGGGTCGAGTTCACCGCCATTGCCGAGCTGGGCTGGGGCCTGGTGGGCGTTCTGGCGTGCCTGATGCTGATCGCCCGGCCGGCAAGCATCTTTCTGTCGGCCATCGGCACTTCCCTGAACTGGCGGGAAAAGCTCTGCCTGAGCTGGATCGCGCCCAGGGGCATTGTGGCCGCGGCGGTGTCGGCCCTGTTCGCGTTTCAGCTTGAACGGGCCGGCTATGAGGAAGCGGGCATTCTGGTACCTCTGGTGTTCATGCTGATCATCACCACGGTAACCCTGCAGAGCCTGACAGCACGGCCGGTGGCGCGCCTGCTGGGAGTCCAGGAACCGCCCGCTCACGGCTTCCTGATTCTCGGTGCCAATCAGGTGGCCCGGCGCATTGCCCAGGCCCTGAAGAAACACGACATCCCGGTCATGCTGACGGATACCAACTGGGAAAACGCCCGCCAGGCCCGGATGGAAGACCTGCGCGTCTATTTCGGCAACCCGGTGTCCGAACACGCCGCCACTCACATGGACCTGACAGGCATCGGCAATCTGCTGGTGCTGTCGCCTTACAAGCAGCTCAACTCACTGGCGACCTATCACTTTCTGGACTGGTTCGGGGAAGGCTCGGTCTTCAGCCTGGCCGAGGGAGACCAGGAACAGCGGGCACGTCTGCAGACTGCGGGCAAGGTTCAGCGCACCCGCGGACTGTTTGATGGCGTCAGCTACGCCAAGCTGGCCAGCCTGGTCAGCCAGGGCTATACCATCAAGACGACCCAGTTGCGCGAGGAATTCAGCTACGAGCAGTTTCTGGCACGGCACAACGGCCAGGCCCTGGTACTGTTCACCATTGATGACCGGGAGCACATCCATCCGATCCGGGATATGGAAGACCTGAAACCCGGCCCCGACTGGCAACTGATCAGCCTGGTGCCGCCCCAGCCCCAGAAAGAGCGTGAGGGCGTCAGTCAGGAGTCCCGGGAGGCCTCCCAGAAGAGCAGTTGATCAGCGGCAGTCGAGTACCAGCTTGCCACGCACATGGCCGCCCTCAAGCTTTTCATGGGCGGCACTGGCCTGATCCAGAGGAAAGCTCTGGTCGATGTGGACCTTGACCTCGGCGCCTTCGATCAGCTCGGCGATCTCATCCAGATGAAAAGCATCCGGGCGGACGGTCATGCCGTGGGCCCGCAGCCCCATGGCTTCGGCTTCGCTGACGATGTCGTCGGCGGTCACTGTGGGGATGGTCACCAGGACGCCGGTCTCGCCCAGGGTGTGCAGCGAACGTTTGCCGGTCTCGCCACCCACCAGGTCCAGGACCACATCCAGGCCGTAACACTCATCCACCACATCCGTGGTGTGGTAGTCGATGACTTCATGAACCCCCAGTTCCGCCAGGAAGTCGCGGTTGGCCGCCGAGGCGGTGGCAATCACATGGGCACCGCGGGCCAGGGCAAACTGCACGGCGAAATGCCCCACTCCGCCAGCGCCGGCGTGCACCAGCACTTTCTGACCCGGCTCCAGGCGAGCCACCTCAAACAGCCCCTGCCATGCGGTCAGCGCAGCCAGCGGAATGCCGGCGGCGGTCACCAGATCCAGCTCATCCGGCACGATGGCCAGTTCGTCAGCCGCGGCCACCGCGTATTCGGCATAGGCGCCACCGCCGGCCGGAAAGCCGATCATACCCATCACCCGGTCACCAGGGGCCAGGGTGGTGACGTCTTCGGCCACAGCCACAATCTCACCGGCGGCGTCGTAACCCGGGGTCCAAGGCAGGTGGCTCTCGATCTGCCGGGCGGCAAAGCCCAGCCCCTTGCGGGTTTTCCAGTCGATGGGATTCAGCCCCGCGCCATGCAGGCGCACCAGCACCTGCCCTTCCGCCGGCTGGGGTATCGGAGATTCCGACAGGGTCAGCACGTCCCGGTCGCCAAAGCGGTCGTACTCAATGTGACGCATCACGCTCGGTTGGCTAGCAGCAGATGATTCCATGGGTCTCTCCAGAAGGTGTGGGCGATGGCCAGGAGGCCGGCATCAATGGGTCAGACTAGCAGATAATGGGGGCGGTCGTCTCAGCCTGGAAAGCCTCGCCCGCCGGTCACCATGGCCGATGACAGAATCCGTGCGAACTCCGCCGGCGCCCGCGAGGGGCGCTGGGACCTGAGGTCAACACAGGCGTGGGTGGACAGGGCCCGCAGCAGCGTGCGCCCATCCGCGGGCCGTATCAGCTGGAACTGGCGGGCAGACCGGAAGCGCCCGTCCCAGTCCGTCAGCCAGGTCCCCAGCACCAGCTCGTCGCCGGCATTGGCCGCCATCAGGTAATCCACCTCGGTGCGGGTAATAGCCATGGCTTTGCCCGTCTGTTCGTGCAGTGCCCAGGTCATGCCCAGCGAATCAATATGGGCCCAGCTGACGTCTTCCAGCCAGCGGACATAAACCACGTTGTTGGCGTGACCCAGGCGATCGGTATCGTCCGGGCGAACGGTGATGGTCATGGTAAAAGGATCCGGCAGATCCCAGTTCAGCGATGGCTGTTCGCTCATGGTTGTTCTCCCAGGCCGGGGATGGCTTTGAAAGGCAGCCAGCCGATCCGGTCCTTGTGCAGTGAGCCAAAATACAGGCCATCCCGGACCGGGGTCACCGACGTCAGTGCCCCAAGGTGGCTGCCCCGGGTATCCTGCAGGCTGATCAGTGCCTTGCCCTGGTCGTCGTAGGCCACCACAAGGCCATAACTTTTCGGTTGCGGACGCAGGCGCTCAGGCAGCTTCGCCACCAGGTCTTTGAGCCAGGGACTTCCATGCATGGCATCAATGCTCCGGTCCCGCAGCGCGGGAAAGGCTACCCAGTAACGCCCGTCGCTGTCCACTGACAGATTGTCCGGAAATCCGGCCAGGTTGGCGGCGAACACCTCCGCCTGGCCGGCCCTCGGGCCGGTGATCCAGTATTTGAGAATACGGTACTTCCAGGTTTCGCTGACCAGGGCGTAGCTGCCATCGGGGGAGACCACCACACCATTGGCAAAATGCAGGTTGCCGAGCAACACTTCGGTTCTTCCCGTGGCCGGATCGTAGCGCAGAAGACGACCGTGAGGGCGCATCTCCAGCAGGTCAAAGGTATAATCAGACAGGGAAAAACGGGAACTGGCATCGGTGAAATAGATCCGGCCATCCGACGCCACATCCACATCGTCGGTCAGCCGGAAGAGGGTGCCCCGGGCCTCCCGGGTCAGCGTGGTGATATCACCGGACGGGGTCACAGACAGCAGCCCCCGTTCGGCATCCGCCACGATCAGGTTGCCCTGGCCATCAAACACCAGCCCCAGGGGGCGACCACCGGTTTGCAGCCAGCGATCGGTCTGACCGGACGGCAGGATCCGTACAATCCAGCCATCGGCGGTACCGGTGTAGACCGTGCCATCGGACGCCACGGCCACATCCTCGGGAGCCGATACCTGCCCCCGGGCCAGCAACTCGGACAGGCGCAGGCGCTCATTCGGTGCCAGGGTACCGGTCATTGCCGGCGGTGCCGGTGTCTTCCAGGCCTTGCTGTCAATCGGTGATGGTGTGAGCAAAAAGCCCCCCAGCAGAACAAACACCACCAGCAAAGCCATCAGAAACCATTTCATCATGAGCGCCAGATCCGTTTTCGCGGGTTGGGTACGCTTCCATTGCGGAGTCTGTTCACCATACCAGAAACGTCCTAGGGACAGGATGCCTCAAGGAACTGCCGGCACAAAGCGGCGAACGCTTCCGGCTTCTGTGCGTGCAGCCAGTGACTGGTGTCTTCCAGGACCTCAAGTTCGGCGGCCGGGAACAGACGCTTGATGGCGTCCCTGTGTTTGTCCTGGATATAGGCGGAGTCCGCCCCCTTGATGAACAGCACCGGCCCTTCGAATGGCCCATCACCCTCCGGAGCGGCAGCGAGATTGTTGTAACAGCCGCCCAGAACCGGCAGATTCAGGCGCCAGCGGAACAGATGCCCGTCTCCGGTCTGCTGGTCTTTGGGAATACGTTCAAGGTTTTTAAGCAGAAACTGGCGGACGCCGGGTTCCGGCACGTATTCGGAGAGTTGCTGTTCGGCTTCCCGGCGGGACTTCACCCCGGCCAGGTCCAGGGTTTTCATGCCCTCAAGCTCGTTGTCATGCCGGGGATGGTAGGTCACCGGCGCAATATCCGCTGCAATGATGGCACTCACACGCTCCGGAAAGGACAGCGCCACCTGGAGGGCCACTTTGCCGCCCATGGAATGGCCAAGGATACTGGCCCGGTCGATGCCCTGACTGTCCATGTAAGCCACCACGTCCGAGGCCATCGACGGATAATCCATGTCATCGGTGTGAGGTGAGCTGCCATGGTTCCGGAGATCCAGCGCATGGATCTGCCAGCTGTCCTCCAGTTGCCGGGCGATGATTCCCAGATTATCCAGGGAACCGAAAAGTCCGTGCAGTACGATCAGTGGTTCTCCGTGACCACTGACGCGATGATTCAGTTCGACACTCATGGGCCGAAAGCCTCCGGTCAGACAGTTAAAACGGCTACAGTACCAGTCCCAGTAATAGAGGCAAGGTTTTGCGCTGGCCCGGGCGATCCGGTAAAAAGACGGAACCATCCATGCAAATAACTGCGGGGCCCTACCCATATGACCGGCAACCTGACCCTGCTGGCGATTCCCCTTGCCCTGCTCTACCTGGCCGCAGCGGGCTGCATCTACCGCATCCTGCTCAGCTACCGGACCGCACAGGGAGCCATCGCCTGGATCATCGCCCTGATCGGGCTGCCGTATCTGGCGGTGCCCCTGTTCCTGCTGTTCGGACGCCACCGTTTCGGCGGCTACGTCAAGGCCCGGCGAATGGGGAACCGGGCGTTAACCAGTCTGCTGGACCGCTTTGAAAGCCAGAGCACCTCCATTCCCCACCCCGGACAGGAGGCTTTCAACAACGACCTGCAGGTTCTTTCCCGCCTGGGCCGACAGCCCTTTACCGGCGGCAACCACTGCACGCTGCTGCGGGATGGTGAAGCGGCATTCGAAGCCTTGTTCAATGCCATGGAAAACGCCACACACTACATCCTGCTGGAATTCTACATCGTCCGCTCGGACCGGGTGGGCCAACGGATCAAGTCGATTCTCGAGCGCAAACTGGCCCAGGGCGTCCAGGTCTGGTTCCTGTATGACGACATCGGCAGCGTTGCGCTGTCCAGGCGCTGGCGCAAGGAGCTGTCTGAAGCCGGTGCCCGCATGGCCTCGTTTGGCAACGGCAATATCCGCCGGCGACGCTTCCAGATCAACTTCCGCAACCACCGTAAGCTCCTGATCTGTGACGGCCGCGTGGGCTTTGTCGGCGGCATCAATCTGGGGGATGAGTACCTGGGCACGGCCATGGACCAGGAACCCTGGCGCGACACCCACTGTCGCGTTGAAGGTCCGGCAGTGACCGGCCTTCAGCTCGCCTGGCTGGAGGACTGGAACTGGGCCAGCGCCGTCAAGCCGGAACTGGACTGGTCTCCGGTGTCCGAGCCGCCAGGCGACGAGGAGGTTCTGATTCTGCCCACGGGGCCGGCCGACACCTGGGAAACCTGCACGCTGTTTTTCCTGAACTGCATCAACAACGCCCACACCCGGATATGGGTCGCCTCACCCTATTTCGTGCCGGATTTCCAGGTAATGAATGCCCTGCAACTGGCGGCCCTGCGGGGGGTGGACGTGCGCATCATGATCCCCGAAAAATCCGACAGCCGGCTGATCGGACTGGCTGCCTACTCCTATCTGGTTCAGGCCTGTCAGGCTGGTGTCGGCATCTATCGATACCAACCCGGCTTCATGCACCAGAAGATCATCCTCGTCGATAACCGCTATGCAGCCATTGGCACCGCCAACATGGACAACCGTTCCATGCGGCTGAATTTCGAGATCAGCGCCATCAACACCAGCCAGAGATTTATCAATCAGGTGGACACCATGCTCACAGAGGATTTCGGCAGCGCCCGACTGATGACCGAAAGCGATTACAGGGACCGTTCGGTGGCGTTCCGTCTTGGCTGCCGCGCGGTCCGGCTGTTGGCACCCCTGCTGTAACCAACACCCTTGTCCGGACGTATCAGTAGAACAGCTGGGTGAAAGAGAAACCAATATTCACGTAGGCCGCCCAGTCGTCCTCGTTGTTGTAGGCCCCAGCGAGCTGGACTGGGCCAAGGAAGGTATCGACACCGGCAAACAGGCTCCATGAGCGCACCAGGCCGGACCAGGTGGCGTCATCGACACTGTCCCAGGCATTACCGGTTTCGAAACCAACGCCGGCAAACCAGGGCATCACTGGCCCTCCGAATTCACGCCGGGCATACAGCGACATCAAGGCCGCATCGTTACCGGTAATGGCCCCGGGCGCATAGGCTGACAGACGCCGGAAACCACCCAGTCGGGCGGCATTTTCGATCCCGGCTTCCCCCCGGGTCACCTTGCGGGCCCAGGCAAGCCCGGTGAAATTGAAGCGTTGCCAGCTACCGGTTCCCAGCAGCATGCCTTTGAGGGCATCAAACTCCCGGTCCGAGCCTAGCCCCTCGCGCTCCATCCGCCCACGAATACCCGCGAATGCGCCCCGCTTGGGATAGAAAGCATCACTCAGGGAATCGTGCACCAATTGCAGCTTGAGGTAGCCCTGATGAACATCATCGTCCGGCACCACGGCCTCACCCAGAGCATCGTCCACCGTGGCAATGCCCCGGACATAACCCAGCCGCACTTCGCCACTGCCACCCAGTTCCATACCCAGGGCCAGATCAACCTGCCGATAGGTGACATCGATCTCGGCCACCCGCTCGCCGTTTTCGTACTGGCTGTAATCGTTGCGTCGGTATTCCACACCGGCAACCGCAAACCGGTCATAGCCATAATCAAGCGGCTGGTACCACTGGCTGCGCACCCACGGCTGGGTGCCCAGTTGCAGGCCGGTCTGCCACTCGGCCCCCAGGCTGTTGAGTTCGGTCATGCGCAGACCGGAAGCCAGATTCAGGCGGGTGTCGCCGTCGAAGTTGTCCTCGTAGTTAAGACCGAACGCCAGATAGTTGGGCCCCCAGCTTTTCTCCCGGGCCTGGATCACCAGTACCGGCCCCTCATCCGAGGGGGCCACTGACCAGGAGACATTTTCATAGTAACCCAGGCCATAGATCCGTTTCAGGTCCTCCTCCAGTTGGAGAATATTGAGCACCTGCCCCTCGCGCTGACGGATACGTTCCCGGAGAAACCTGTTCGCCAACTGGTTATCCTGGCGCAACTCGATCCGGGCGATCGGTCGATTGTCCCAACTGCGGGTGACCAGACCAGATCGCCACTGGTCCCAGTCGTCGCGGGAAACCGCCAGATGGCTCATCGCGACCGCATGATCCCTGGTGGCAGAAGCACCCAGTTCAAACAGCTCGGGCCCATCGTAAAAATCGGCAGAGGAGTAGCCCTCCAGGTCCGGCCGGATCAGGACATCCTCTTCATCGAGCAGTTCCAGTTGCCGTTCTGTGTTGCGCCGCGTCAGGAGGGTGGTGAGCTGGCCGACGACGGTGAAGGCCTCACGCATGTCCTGACTGGACATCAAAGGATCGGTGATGTCCACGGCAATCACTACATCGGCTCCCATGGACTGTGCCACACTGACCGGCAGGTTATTGGCAACGCCCCCGTCCACCAGCAGGTGACCATCCCGTTCCACCGGGGCATAGACGCCGGGAATGCTCATGCTGGCCCGGATCGCCTCTGACAGATTGCCCTGCCCGATCACCACGGGTTCGCCGGTTTCCAGATCGGTGGCAACGGCCCGGAAAGGAATCGGCAAACGGTCAAAATCATCCACCAGAGCAGCATTCCGGGTCAGCTCATTGAGGATGAACCCCAGGTTCTGGCCAGCGATCAGGCCGCCTCCGAGGTGAAACCCGTTGCTGCTCACACCCAGCCCCGGCACCATCGGCAGCCGCCAGTCATCCTGTTTGCGGCGCACCGGTTTGAAAGCCCGGCCCGGATCGTCACGAAAGCTCGACAGCCAGTCCAGTTCCAGAAACCGCTCTTCGATCTCCTCCACCGGCATCCCCGTGGCATAGAGCGCGCCCACCGCCGAGCCGGCGCTGGTGCCGACCACCAGATCCACCGGAATACGCATCTCTTCAAGCACCCGGAGGACGCCCACATGCGCCATACCTTTGGCGCCACCGCCACTGAGCACGAGACCGACCGTGGGACGCTGGGATTCAGCCGCCTGCCCCGGCAGACAGAACAGGAGGGAAGCCAGGGCAAGAACAAGGGTATGAGGCAGGCGATTGATGTCAGGATTCCTTCTGGTTGTCGTTGGCATCATCCTTCAGGGAAAGATGGGACACATCAGGCACCGCCGGTGGCGGCAGATCACGCGCAACACCAATATCCGAACCGGCAGGCGCCAGGGACCAGTCGTCGAGATGTTCGAATTCCGGGGCAGCCACGTCCTCCGGCTCCACCAGCGTCACTCCCGCCGGGTCCAGCGAAAGACCGGAACCGGCCAGAATATCGTCCACCCGTTCACCTGCCAGAGACAGGCGGTCGCCGGGCTCAACGTCGGGTACCTGGCCACGGGCCACCGGCTGAGAGGAGGACGTCGTCTCAGAGGGAGCCGGAGACCCGGCCGAATCTCCGGCGGGACGGCTCTGGGAGGCCGGCTGTGTTGGCGTTTCCGGACGGGCTTGCGGCGGTTTTGGTGGCGTGGTTCCGGCCATCGGCTGGATATAGGCCACCATGCCATGCTTGCGCATGACCGCCTCGTATTTTTCCGCCTGAACCTGCTCAAGCCGGTTGCGGATCACCACCGGCTGGCCGCTGAACATCCGGTCTATCTGCTCGACACTGGCCTTGAACAGGTTACGTGCGTTGTCCCTGGCCACTTGTGGATCGGTCCCCGGTGTACACTCGCCTTTAAACACAAGCTGGTACATGCCATTTCCCCGTCTCATTTTCCGATTTCCAGCATCCATCATAGCGGAAAAGCGCAACCAGATCAGACCCTGCAACGAGGGACTGGCTTGGCCTTGAACCGTCAATTATTGCAAAAATTTTAAAAACAGCTTGAAACCTGCAGCGCAGAGCGACACTCTCTGCCATAATTCCGACATAAATCGTTACAGGATGTAACGGAAGCCAGTGACGGACCCGCTGGAGAGGCCTATGCGTATCCGATTCTTTGCCCTGATCACCGCCATTACCTCCGCGATTGCAGCCAGCCCGGTACGCGCGGAAAACATCGACCTACTGATGAGCCAGGTATTTGCAGGCGCCGAGGTTACCTATATCGGCTATGAAAGCGTCGAACGCCAGGACATTCCCGAAGCCGCCACTGTGGACCGGAAATACCTGATTGTGGACTTCCGTTTCCGCAACGAACAGCCCAAAAACGAACAGCTTCAGGCCAGCGTACACAAAGCCTGTATGGCCTTGCTGCGCAACCGTGAACTAATCCGTAGCCTGTCGGATTCTGGTTACGACATGGTATCGGTCGCCTTCGACCGTCGCTCCCAGTTCGACTGCCTCTGACACCCGCCGTCTGTTGTCCGGTTACCCCCGACCCAGCAGTCGGGGGAAAGCGTCCAGGGCACTGTTGACCGCATCCAGATTGAACGCCTCGATATCCGCCAGCAGTTTTTCAGCATAACTGACCACCGAGGATGACCGGTGGTGCTCGCCCCAGGCCAGTACACGCTGGGCGAAATCCTTCATCTGCTCCGGGTCGCCACTCTCACGCACGTCCTGCCATTCGTTGCCAAAGTCATCCGCCAGACGCTCGCGCAACCAGCCCCGCTCCTGCATGCTCATGGTCTGGGCCAGCAGGCGCTCCGACTCCTGCGGACCCTGGTCGTCCTGGGCCTGTTCTACTGTAGCTTCCACCCTTGGCAGGGTGACCGTAAAGGTGGAGCCCGCCTCCTGCTCGCTCTCCACCGTTAACTGTCCGCCCATCATTTCCACCAGTTTACGGGTGATCGCCAGCCCCAGCCCGGTGCCACCGTAGCGACGGGAACTCTGCCCCTCCTGCTGTTCAAAGGCCTCAAAAATACGTTCCTGCTGATCCGGCGGGATGCCAATACCGGTGTCGGAGACCGTCACCTCCAGCCGATAGTAACGGGTGTCGGTATCTGCCGTGCGACCTTCCTCCAGCTCAGTAGCCCTGGCACGGACCGTCACGCCCCCCTCATGGGTGAACTTGATGGCATTGCCGACAAGATTGAACAGAACCTGGCGCAACCGGGTTTCATCCAGCACCATCGCGTCCGGCATACCGGAAACCACGCTCACTTCCAGGGTAATCCCCTGCTCAGTCGCCCGCAGATCGAAAATATGCCGGACATCGCTGAGCAGCCGGCGCACCGATACCGGCGCAAAATCCAGACGCATCTTGCCGGCCTCGATCCGCGAGAGATCCAGAATGTCATTGATCAGCATCAGCAGACTGCGGCTGCCGGCGCGGATGGCATTGAGGTAGTTGCGCTGCTGGGGCTCGGTGACCGAGTTGTAGAGCAGATCGCTGTAGCCGATGACGGCGTTCATCGGGGTGCGGATCTCGTGCGACATATTGGCCAGGAACTCACTCTTGGCTCGGCTGGCGCCTTCGGCCTCTCGGGCCAGCCGTTCAGCTTCCAGCTTGGCGGCCCGAAGTTCGTCCTCACTGCGGCGGAGCGCGTTTTCCGAACGGATGCGCTCATCCACTTCCAGTGAAAGCTTGCGGTTCCAGTACAGGAAAATGAGCACCACCAGAACGGCAATCATGATGATGCGGCGCACAACGGTGTAATCCGCTTCCTGCTCGATATCCAGATGAATCCAGCGGTTGTAGATGGCCTCAGTCTCCTCCGGCCGCAGCCCACTGAGGGCCTTGTTCAGGATCCGGTGCAGTTCCCGGTCGGACGTTCTCACCGCCAGCCTCAGGTCGTATTCGTAGGGTGTGATACTGGTAATCCGGAGGTTCGACAGACCCAGCCGGGCCACGGTGTAGCTCACCGCCGGTATATGGGTCACCATGGCATCCAGATCGCCATTGGACAGGGCCAGAAGGCCATCCTCAACCGTCTGTTGTGGGTACAGATCCAGGTCAGGATGATTGATCAGCAGGTAGTCATGACTGGCGTGGCGGTTCACGACCCCGACACGTTCATTGCGTAACTCCCGAAGGTCACCAATAAACCGGCCGGTATCACGGATAACCAGGGCAATGGGTACGGTGACATAGGGCCGGGTGAACAGGAACGACCGCTCACTCCTCGGGGTTCGGGAAATCCCGGGGATAATGTCGATTTCCCCGTTCTGCAGCATTTCCTCCGCCGAATCCCGGCCATTGACCACGATCCGGTTGAAGCGGATGCCCAGATCCTGCTCCAGACGGTCCAGCAGGTCAGAGACCAAGCCGGTAGGACCGTTATCCCGCTCAAACTCGAACGGCGGCCAGTCGCGACGTAACCCGACGGTAAGACCGGGGTGTTTTTTCAGCCATTGCTGATCCGCCTCATTCAATTCCAGACTGTCGGTGGTCATCTCCACCGGCCGGGTTTCCAGCCAGGACTGACGGATCGTGCGGTGCTCCGTGGGGCTGAGGGCGGTAACCGCCCGGTCGAAGACCCGGAACAGCCGCTCTTTGTCAGTGGGCACCTGAAGCACCACGTCCACAGGCTCATCCTCCAGAACCAGCGCCAGCCCGATGCCCTTGATCATCGCCGAATCCAGATAATCAGACACCACCGGAACCGGCCCGAGGAACGCATCCGCTTCGCCGGAAAGAACCTGGCTGACCGCCTCCCCCAGGCTGTCCACCGTCACCGGAGTGAAGCTTTCCACCGAATCAAGCAAGGGAAACTGATTGGGGTCATTGGCCACAATGGCCACCTTCATCGACTCCAGGTCCGACAGACTGCGGATGACGACATCGCCGGCGCTGACAAACACTCCGTAGGTCAGTGTCATCAGCGGTTCGGTATGACGTACGCCAGGAATAACCGGTGACCCCGGGATCCGGGTTGTCAATAGAATATCCGGTTCACCTTCGGTTTCCGGGGTATCATCTGAGAGGTAGGCATTGACCGGAACCGAAAGCTTGCCCGAAAGCCGATCCAGGTAATCCACCCAGATACCGGCCAACCCTTCCTCCCCGGCCTGGAACACCAGCGGTACCTGATTATGCTGGATGTCCACCCGGAAGCTTTCCTGACCGGACAGCCAGACAAGATCATCGGCGTTCAGTTGAGGTCCGGGCGAACTCTGGGGAGGGTCCGCCAGCACCTGACCTTGAAAAAGCAGCAAAAGCAGGCAATACAGTAGGTGTGAGCGAGAGGTCACGGGTTATCCTCAGCAGGTTGTCCGGCATCCCGCAAACCATACCTGCAATGATCGGGGATTTCATTCAGCGAAAGCGTTAAAACGAGGGTTGATCATGGATACCAGCAAGCACAATCTGAGCACTTTGTTCGAACAACTGGGCCTGCCTTCAGACAAAGCCAGTATCGAAGATTTCGTGGCACGGCATTCACCCCTGCCCGGCGAGGTGGCCATTCAGGATGCGCCTTTCTGGTCCGAGGGCCAGTCCCACTTTCTGGAGGAGGGTCTGGAGGAGGACAGCGACTGGGCCGAATTCATTGACGAACTCGACGCCCTGCTGCGGCACTGACCCCATCAGTCCATGGCCGTGCAGTTACGGCCCGCGTCCTTGGCCTGATACAGGGCGCGGTCCGCACGGTCGAACACCGAATCTTCAGTGTCGCCCTCCCGAAAGGCCGTCAATCCTGCCGAGAACGTAATATTCACCGGCTGCCCGCCGAAATGGAATGGCAGTGTGGCCACATGCTCCCGTAACTGTTCAATCACCTCGTGCGCGGACTCCAGGGTGGTTTCGGGCAACAGCAGCACAAACTCCTCCCCCCCGTACCGGGCGACGAAATCCGTCGTGCGCAACCGGCTGCGTAATTCCCTCGCCACCAGTTGCAACACCCGGTCACCGGCTTTGTGTCCATAGGAATCGTTGACCACTTTGAACAGGTCGATATCAATCACCCCTACCGTCAGTGGCTGTTGATATCGCTGCCAGCGCTCGTATTCAAACAGCAGGCGTTCCTGCCAGGCTTCACGGTTGGGCAGATGGGTGAGCAGGTCCGTCATGGCCCGTTCCCGCTCCTGGCGAATCTGGGCCTTCATGCTTTCGGAGTGTGCCTCCATAGCAGCCAGCTTTTCGTGCATTGCATCCACCTGCTTCGAGATGAACTGCTCGCGGCCTTCCTCACGGATACGGAAACGCTCCATCGCATTATCAATGAACTCCAGGCGCCGGCTGACCGAAGCCTTCAGCCCCTGCAGATCCTGACTATCGGCGATTTCCTGACTGACCTGCTGCAATTCCTGCCGGATCTCCCGATCCAGGATTGCCGTGTCGTCATGATGAGAGGCGACCGTATCGCACTGCTCGGAAAAATGCTTGCGCAGGACCTCCAGGCGATCGTCCAGGCGCTTCAGAAAAGACTCAAACTCACGCTGATTGCGGATCACCGTCTCAATCACCAGATCCGCCACCTGATCCAGCCCCTCACGCAGGACCGGCCAGTCATTGCTGGACATCAGCGTTTTCTGAAGCCCCCGGGCCCGGGATTCGGCCTCCGTTTCCAGTGACACCTGTCGCAGCAACTGCCCGAGTAACTGGCCGACCCGTCGGGCAATCCGAAGGCGCTGGCCGTCGGCATCAGCCAATTCCATATCATCAGGCGCTTCATGTTGCTTTCCCCGATGATCCTTGCTGGATTTTTCGTCCAAGAGGGTAATCTGGAGGTCAATCTCCTCCTGCAGCTTACGCCAGGCTTCCACATCCACATTGCGCTTCCTGAGGTCCTCACGCAGTTGTGCAAGCAACGCATCCAACTGCTCTGACTGCCCCTCCGACGCCAGACTGGTGCGCACCAACAGACGTTCAAGGGTATTACGCTCTGCCTGCCACTGTTTTTCCTGCCGCTCTGACTGCTCAATCTCCCGAAGGTATTTATCCTTCCAGGACTCTTCCGATGCCATGGAATGCTCCGTTATAAATCGTCCATGTTATTGTCGTCATCCACGTTCATATTGCCAGTTCGCCGCCTGGCCCTCGGGTGACTCCGGTCATAAACCCGGGCAAGATGCTGGAAGTCAAGGTGAGTATAGACTTGAGTGGTGGCTATGTCCGAATGGCCCAGCAACTCCTGGACAGCCCGAAGGTCACCGCTGGATTCCAGCATATGGCTGGCAAAGGAGTGGCGGAACAGATGTGGGTGCAAAGGCTGGTCAGCACCTGCCCGCAGCCCCCACCGAGCCAGTCGGGTCTGGATGCCGCGATGGCCCAGGCGCCTGCCACGCTGGCCCACGAACGCTGCAGGTTCCTGCTCCGGGGCCAATTGCCGGCGCACTTCAAGCCACCGTTCAATGGCCTCGCGCGCTTTTCGGCCGACCGGCAACAACCGTTCCTTGTTGCCCTTGCCCAGTACCCGGACTTCTCCGGCTCGCAGGTCCAGATCCTCCAGATCCAACCCCGCCAGTTCGGCCAGCCGCAGCCCGGAGGAGTACATCAACTCCAGCATGGCCAGGTCACGAACTTCAAGCGGATCCTCCGGCGGGGTATCCAGTAACTGCTGAACCTGATCCACATCCGCCACCTTGGGCAGGGGCCGGCCGGTTTTGGGCGCCCGAACATCCAGGGCCGGGTTGTCACGAGCCAGGCCCTCACGTAACAGAAACTGATAGAACCGGCGGATGCTGGACAGATGACGGGCAATGCTCCGGGAACCCATACCGGAACGGGCCAGGTTGGCCACATGGCCACGGATGTGGTGAATCCCCGGTTCCGACCAGGCATGGATGTCCTGGCTAGCCAGCCAGGCAGCCAGCCGCTCGAGATCACGCCGGTAGTTGTCACTGGTATGAACCGAGTGGCGCTTCTCCGAGGCAAGGTAACGGAGAAAATCCGCCAGTGGGCCGGTCAGGGACTCCGGTAATTCCGGGCCGGACATGGTCACCCCTGGCTGGTCTCCACAGCAATGCTGGAAGTCGGGCCGGTACGGGCATGCTGACGGAGCATGGGCGGCAACAGACGGCTCAGGGTATCGCTGATATACCCCAGGAAGAGAGAGCCTGTGCTGTGGTCAAAGTAACCGGGCTGGCAACTGCCCACGGCGAACACACCCACCAGGCCCTGATGCCGCAGCGGCATCAGGGCAACCGAGGCAATCGGCTCGTCCCGGTCCGGGAACAGGAACTGGCGCTCGCTCTCGCGGAACTGGCCACAGACGGCCCGTTCACCTTCCAGCAGGCCGCCAAGGCGTCCCCTCGCTTCGTCGGCGTTGACGATGTGCAGGGCACCCTGGGCGTGGTCCGGGTTCTCGGTGTCGCTGAACAGCAGGATGGAGGCAGCATCCAGACCGAAGTCGCCCCGGATGCTGTCGTCGACAGCAGCCGCCATCTCATTGAGAGTCCTGGTCTCGATGACCTGCAACAGCAGACGTTTGCTCTTCTCGAACAGACGGTCGTTGTGGCGGGCAATGGAAACCAGCTCCACCAGTTCCCGGCGCAGGGTATCCCGCTGCTCGCGATACAGGTGCACCTGACGCTCCACCAGCGAAATGGCCTGGCCGCTGTCATGGGGAAGGGTCAGGCTGCGCAAGAGCTCATCCTGCCCCAGAAAGAAGTCGGGGTTGTCCCGAAGATAGTCCGCGACCTGCTCGCGGGTGAGTCCGTCGGCCTTCTGCCGGGCCGTTTGTTCTGTCATCGTGCTCTCCTGGAGTGTCAGGACTTTCCGTGGCCTTTACGACGGCGTGAACGGGGCTCGGCCGGCAGCCTGAGCTGGCCCTCAAATACCGTGGTTGCAGGTCCTTCCATCATAACAGGGGTACCATCACCCTGCCATTCAATCACCAGCCGGCCGCCTCGCAGTTCCACCTCAACACGATTGTCGAGAAGGCCCCGCAGGCAACCCGCCACCACCGCGGCACAGGCACCACTGCCACAGGCGAGGGTTTCACCGGAACCGCGTTCAAAGACTCTGAGGCGGACATGTCCCCGGTCCTGAATCTGCAGGAACCCGATGTTGGCCCGGGCCGGGAACCTGGGGTGCTTTTCAAGCATTGGGCCGAGACTGGCCACCGGCGCCGAATCAACGTCGTCCACCAGCAGCACGCCGTGTGGGTTGCCCATGGAAATCGCGGAAAGCTCGACCACCTGGTCGCCCACATCGACGGTATAGACTTCCTTGCGGCAATCTGCAGCGAATGGGATGGCCGGCGGATTGAACTCTGGAACACCCATGTTGACGGACACCAGGTTGTTCCGGCCCACCTTCAGCTCAATAACACCTTTGGCCGTCTGCACCCGGATCACCCGCTTGTTGGTCAGGCGCTGGTCTCGGACAAAGCGGGCGAAGCAGCGGGCACCGTTGCCGCACTGTTCCACCTCGGAGCCGTCCGCATTGAAGATGCGATACCGGAAATCCACATCCGGCAGCCCCGGCGGCTCCACCACCAGCAACTGGTCAAAGCCGACACCGAAATTCCGGTCTGCCAGGTCCCGGATCATGTCCGGCCGCAGACGGAAGGGCTGGCTGATCGCATCGACCACCATGAAATCATTTCCCAGCCCCTGCATCTTGGTGAATCGAAGCAGCGGGCCCTGGTTGCGTCTTGGCTGACTCACGTTCGCCTCCCCCGTCATTCCGGCAGGCAGCTTTCTGGTGCCAGTTGATCGTCCAGGGTTTCCCGGCGGCGGACCACATGCACCTGGTCGCCGTCCACCATCAGCTCTGGCGGACGGTTACGGGAGTTGTAGTTGGACGCCATCACAAAGCCATAGGCACCGGCGGAACGCACGGCTAGAAGATCACCGGCCTTGAGGCGCAGACGACGGTCCTTGCCGAGAAAATCCCCGGTCTCGCAGATCGGGCCGACTAGGTCCCAGTTCTTCTCGTCGCCATCCTGGTGAGGGTGCACGGGAATGATGGACTGCCAGGCGCCGTACAGCGCCGGTCGGATCAGGTCATTCATCGCGGCGTCGATGATGGCAAAGTTACGGTGCTCCGTGCATTTGAGCAGTTCCACCCGGGTCAGCAGGATACCGGCATTGGCGGCGATCGAACGGCCCGGTTCCATCACCAGTTCCAGCTGGCGGTCGCCCAGACGTTCGGCCAGCGCCGTCACGTAGTCGGATGGCTGCGGCGGCTGCTCATCCTCGTAAGTGACACCCAGGCCACCGCCGATGTCCAGGTGGTGTATTTCAACGCCCTGCCCGGCGAGGGTATCAATCAGGGCCAGCACCCGGTCCAGGGCATCCAGAAAGGGAGCCACGGAGGTCAGTTGGGAGCCGATATGGCAATCCACGCCCCGGATGTCGAGATTCGGAAGGCTGGCAGCACGGGCATAGACCTGCGGTGCTTCGGCAATGTCGATGCCGAATTTGTTTTCCTTCAGTCCGGTGGAAATATACGGGTGGGTTCCCGCATCCACATCCGGATTAACCCGAAGGGAGATCGGCGCCTTCACGCCCAGCTCACCGGCCACCTGGTTCAGGCGATCCAGTTCGGTATCGGATTCCACATTGAAACAGCGGACACCGGCCTCCAGCGCCCTTTTCATTTCCCAGGCCTGTTTGCCGACCCCGGAAAACACCACCTTGCCGGCATCGCCGCCGGCTTTCAGCACCCGCTCCAGCTCACCGGCAGAGACGATATCGAAGCCCGCGCCCAGGCGGGCCAGAACGTTCAGCACTGCCAGGTTGCTGTTCGCCTTGACGGCATAGCACACCAGGTGCGGCCGGCCGGCAAGCGCGTTGTCATAGGCCCGGTAGTGGCGCTCCAGGGTGGCGCGGGAATAGACATAGGCGGGCGTTCCGAAACGCTCGGCAATCCGCGCCACTGGAACGTCCTCGGCAAAGAGTTCGCCATTGCGGTAATTGAAGTGATCCATGCTGTTCCTGAAAGATTCGGGGGCGTCGGTCAGTCAGCGCGCTGCTCGGCGGCCGTCGTGTTTCCGGTCTGGGTATCTGCAGCCGGGTTGCCACCGTCACGGTATAGCGGCCCCTTCTGGCCGCAGCCCGCCACGAGCATCAACGTCATGATCAGTGCCAACCATCCTGGCCGGCGCTTGTGTCCAACCTGCATACCCATACCCCTGAGTGACTGTTGGCCGAAGTATACCCGACACCCGGCCTCCATCGCTAACGCAGGTGGCGGTTCAGGGCATCCTCCAGACGGCTGCGGTGGTACAGGTACTGGCAGGTGCGGACCTCCTGCCAGAGTGGCTGGGACTCTTGCTCCTGGGGCAGGTGCAGGTCGCTGAGGTAGATGGGATAGGGCTCGTTGGTGCGGCGCAGGGAGCGGATGTAATGGGCCACAGCCGGTATCAGCTGATCCCCGTATTCATCCACGGTGAATTCCCGGTCGTGACAGTAGATGTCAAAGGCCAGGGCCTCATCCCGGTAGAAGCCCACAGCCTGCAACTCCAGCCCGGGCAGGGGGAAGCCCCGCTCCTGTTCGGGCCTTGGCTGGGCCCGCCATTGACCATCCTGGCGCACCAGCTCATAACAGCGGATGTCGGTTGCCGGCCCTGCGGTGTCCAGATGGCGCAACAGGCGGCGCTCCACCAGATTATCGAGAAACCGCAGCAGGGGGCTGAGCAGGTGGCGCCGGCGTCCGACCTGCTGGGTCCGGGTCCAGACACTGCCGCACTCATCCACCACCCAGAGCGTGCCGGTGTCACCGGCGAGACGCCAGAACAGCTGGATATTGCCGGGTTCCGAGGCTTCGCACACAGCCCGCAGGGTGGGATCGTCCCGCAGGGCATAACGGTCCGCCACCACCGGCAGGTAATAAGCTTTTGGCTGATTCAGGGCCTCAAACAGGGCCTCCCGGTCCTCAAGCGCGACAAAACCCGGCTCGCGGCCATTGAACTGCATCAGGAAGTAGCGGCGATCCATCTCGAGGATATAACGCAACGCATGAGGTCCCTGGCCTCCGGCGAAGAACTGGCGGAGCACGTCGCCAAACAGTTCCTGCACCCGCCGGGCGATGGCATTGCCATGCCCCCTGCCCGAAGCGAAGACCCGAATATCCGGGAGCGCTCCCGGATTCAGGGCAATCTGGGCGAGTATGTTTTTCAGACACTGGACCAGGGTATCGCCGGCGGCGTAATGCTGCAGGCTGACTTCGTGCCAGCTATTGAGCGTCACCTGATCAACACTGGCTACCAGGTTGTCCCTGCCACCGCTGAACCCGAGGGAGTCATTGCGGGAACTGAGTTTGTGCAGCCCCCGCTCCGAGAGGTGTGGCAGCGGATCGACGGCGATATTGACCAGCAGCAGGTTTTGTAGAGGTCGCACCGCCTTTGACAGCGCCTGGCGGGAAGCGGGCTTGATCGGCATGGGGAGAAAGGTGGACAAGGTCTCCAGGACCTCCCGGACTTCGGTGACCGTGGCGACACTGGTCCCGGCCCGCACATTGAGCCGGGTGGTCCGGTCCAGCAGTCCGTTGCAGTAACACCAGACCAACAGCTCGGCGAGATTGCCGGAACGACGGATGACCGGTTTCCAGAAGGCGTCGGACGGGTCCTCCAGATCCCGGTACAAAAGCCAGCCTTCACCACCCCGTCCCTGTTCCGACTGGTGGTGGAACGACAGGTTTTCCTCCGTCAGGGACGCCACCAGGTCGGGATTGATCAGCTCCACCTTGCCTGCCTTGCGCTGGAAGGCGGCGTACAGCTTGCGGCCCAGCAGATGGATGTCGTTGTCACTGATGGCGGCCTGGGTGCCCTGCTCCCGGGCCATACGTGACAGCAGCCGATAACTGTGAGTCAGTTCGGTCACGACGCTGCGACGCAGGCCGATGACTTCCTCCGCCTGCCAGCGCTGGCGGTCATCCAGCCTCTGTAACTGCTCAGGGCTCCAGTGCCAGTCTGCAACCAGATGTCGCAGGAGGTCGGTACGCCATTGATCCCCCACCAGGCCGGCACGGCTCAAAGGCAGCCCGGATTTGAGATAGAGGCTGCGCCGCACCAGATCCAGCCGGTCAGAGGCATCCTGAGCCAGCAGCCAGCGCTCCAGACGGCGGTAAAGCATGACATAAGGATCCAAACGGTCGGCATCCAGCCGCCCTTCGTACACCGCCTGTTTGAAATCCGCCGACAGCAGACGGCCATCGGCGTCGGTGGCGTAGCATTCAATCAGTAGCAGCTTGAGAATCGCTTTCCATGGCGCATCAATACCCTTGTAGAGCTGCCAGATACCGGCCCCGGGGAATTCCTCGGGCGGGATAGCAGGCACCGGCCCGAAGTCGATGTACTCCCGGGGCTTGATGAAGCGGCACTCGACCAGGCGGCGCCGACAGTCCTCATAGGCCCGGTCCTGGTCGACCGGGATCAGCCACCAGAGCGGATACTGCCCCGCCAGGTGGATACCGGTACGGTAGAACTCATCCAGCAGCAGGTAGTGCTGGGCGCTGCCGCAGTTTTCTCCCGTCACCTCCGCTTTCTGCCGGCCCGCGCGCCAGTCGGCCGCAGAGAATACAAAGACATGCAGTTCCACGCCCAAAGTCGCTGCCCACCCGGCCAAACGGCCAGCCTTGCGTTCAAGACTGAGCACGCCCTGTTCGGGCAGGTCCGCCCGATGGCAAAGCCAGACATCCAGATCGCTGGCCACGGAATGGCCCAGAGTGCCGGGACTGCCCATAAGAAACAGGGCGTCCAGGTCCGGGTTGCGAACACCTTTGTCCCGGTAGTTGAAGGAGCGCGCCAGACGCCGGGCGGCATTGAGTGTGGAAGCTGAGGGCGTATAGCCACTTACCCCGACGGGGCAATTACCATCCACGTAGCCTGGCAGGGACGGATGGTTAAGGTGAAACACCAGAGGCAGAACTTCCAGGACAACCTGCTGACGCCAGGTCAGCGCCGAAGCGGCCCGCTCCCATCGTTGCTGGTTGACCAGCAGGAAGCGATCCCGCAATCGGCGCAGGGTCTTGCGATCAATGCCGTCCTCAAAGTCGAGGACGATCGGCGCAGCCTGGACGCTCAAACGGCCTCCGTCCGCCGGTTATTTCCGGCCGGCCCGGGCACGCTGCACCGCGGCCCGCACCTGATCGGGCGCCGTTCCGCCCAGATGGTCCCGGGCCTGAACCGAGCCTTCCAGGGTCAGCACATCAAAGACATCGTCAGTGATGTAATCGGAAAACTGCTGCAGCTCTTCAAGGGTCATGTCTGAGAGGTCACGCCCCTCAGCCACACCAAAGGCCACGGATTTGCCCACGATTTCATGGGCATCGCGGAAAGCCACGCCCTTCTTGACCAGATAATCGGCCAGATCGGTCGCCGTGGAGAACCCGTTCTTGGCCGCCACCCGCATATTGGCGGACTTAGAGCGGATGGCCGGGATCATATCCGCGTAGGCTTTCAGGCTGCCCTTGACGGTATCGACGGTGTCGAACAGCGGCTCTTTGTCCTCCTGGTTATCCTTGTTATAGGCCAGTGGCTGGCTTTTCATCAGGGTCAGCAGGCTGATCAGGTGACCGTTCACCCGGCCGGTCTTACCACGCACCAGTTCCGGCACGTCCGGGTTTTTCTTCTGCGGCATGATCGAGGAGCCGGTGCAGAAACGATCCGGCAGGTCAATGAAGTCAAACTGGGCCGAAGTCCACAGCACCAGCTCTTCACTGAAGCGGGACAGGTGGGTCATCAAAAGGGCGGCGGAACTGCAGAACTCGATGGCGAAATCCCGGTCACTGACCGAATCCAGGGAATTCTCGGTGGGCCGGTCAAAGCCCAGCAGATCCGCGGTCAGATTGCGGTCGATGGGATAAGTGGTCCCGGCCAGAGCGGCGGCGCCCAGGGGCATGACGTTCACCCGTTTGCGGCAGTCCTGCAGGCGCTCGCCGTCGCGCACCAGCATCTCGTACCAGGCCAGCAGATGGTGGCCGAAGGTGACCGGCTGGGCGGTCTGCAGGTGGGTAAAGCCCGGCATGATGGTGTCGGCTTCGCGCTCCGCCAGGTCCAGCAGACCGTTCTGCAGACGGTTGAGCTCCTCGGCGATCACGTCAATTTCATCGCGCAGGTACAGGCGGATATCCGTGGCCACCTGATCGTTGCGGCTGCGGCCGGTGTGCAGCTTTTTGCCGGTAATGCCAATGCGGTCGGTTAACGCCGCCTCAATGTTCATGTGCACGTCTTCCAGGCTGACGGACCACTCAAAACGACCGGCCTCGATATCAGCTTTGACGCCCTTGAGCCCCTCGATAATCTGGTCACGCTCATCGTCGGTGAGCACGCCGACTTTTGCCAGCATGGTGGCATGGGCAATGGAACCGGTAATATCGTGGTGGTAAAGGCGCTGGTCAAAATCCACCGAGGCGGTAAAACGCTCGACAAAGGCATCGGTGGGTTCACTGAAACGTCCACCCCAGGGTTTTTCCGAGGATGTGGTCTGGTCAGACTTTTTCTGATCCGTCATGGTCTATCTTTCCTGCTGACAGCCCGGCATGATCAACATGCCGGTGTGGGATAAATGGAATCGGTCATCCGACAGATAAAAAGTGGCCTGAGTATAGCATTCCGCCCCCGCTAAGGAGACACCCCCTGAACGCCGAGCAAAGCAACCACAGCCCCGAGTTCTATGTACCGGACCTGTGTCGTGTCCGCCCCCTGTTCCTGTTGATCCTCACCAGTGAACTGCTGGCGATGGTGCTGGCGGTGGTACAGGCGGAGGATACATGGATTGACTGGAGCTACTTCGGGCTTCTGTCACTTTTCGTGCAGTGGACCACTCTCACCAGCGTCGCCCTGATCTGTCCGCTTCGGCCCCGCCTGGCACGGATGACGACCACCCGGGCAACACTGATCATTGTTGTCATTGTGCTACTGGATGTCCTCGCGTTCAGCCTGTTTGCAGACCGGGTGCTTCACCCCGGCCCGGATGGCATTGGCTGGCAGGGCATTGCCCGCAAGCTGCTGGTGGCACTACTGATCCTGCTCATGCTGCTGCGCTATTTCTACCTCCAGCATTCCTGGCAACAGCAGCGGGAATCCCGCATGCAGGCACAACTGATCGCCCTGCAGTCGCGGATTCATCCTCACTTCCTGTTCAACAGCATGAACTCCATTGCCAGCCTGATCGCCAGCAACCCGGACCGGGCCGAAGAGGCCGTACTGGACTTGTCCGAACTGTTCCGGGCCAGTCTGGGCAGCGGCGAAACGCTGGTCCCGCTTGAGCGGGAGCTGGATCTCTGCCAGCGGTACCTCGCGATGGAGAAGCTGCGACTGGGGCATCGGCTGGAGATGGACTGGCAGATCCAGCCCGACACAAGGCACCAGGCCATTCCACCCCTGACCCTGCAGCCGCTGGTGGAAAATGCCATTCATCATGGAATACAGTCGCGGCCGGAAGGTGGCAGGATTGGCATAGAAGTCAGCAGCCACGGTCATTTTGTATACTTGATGGTGCATAACCCGGAACATGAACCTGCCGGGCACCCGCACCAGGGCAACCGCATGGCTCTGGACAACACCCGCGCCCGACTGCAGGCGCTGTTCGGCGATCAGGCCGTGCTAAAACACAGCCGGCACGACGGAACCTATACGGTGACCCTGCGTTTGCCCCGAAAATCAGTTGACGGTGGAGCACAGGCTCATGGATAGCGCACTCAAACAGGTACTGATCGCGGATGACGAGCCCCTCGCCAGGGAACGCCTGCGCCGGTTGGTGGAAGCATTGCCGGGCTATGGCGTATGCGCTGAAGCCGGCTGTGGTGACGACACCCTCGCCCTGGCCGCCCGGCTGGAGCCGGATATCCTCCTGCTGGACATCCAGATGCCCGGAATGGATGGTATGACCGCCGCCAACCGGCTGACCACCCTGACCAACCCGCCAGCCGTGATCTTTTGCACCGCATACGATCAGTATGCCCTGCAGGCATTCGAGGTTAACGCCATTGCCTACCTGCTCAAACCCGTTCGGCGGGAAGCACTGGCAGAAGCTCTGGTCCGTGCAGAAAAGCTCAATCGTCTGCAGATCCAGCAGCTCGCCGGAGCGCCGGTGGCGGAAAGCGGGCAACTGGCGGTCACCAGCCATCGCGGCACCGAACTCATCGACGTGGCCGAGCTGCGCTACTGCCAGGCCGACCAGAAATACGTCACCCTGCATCATGGCCATGGCGAGACCCTGTGCGGCTACACCCTCAAGGAACTGGAGCAGAGCTACCCGGAGCACCTGCTGCGAATTCACCGCAATACCCTGGTCGGTCGCCGGTTCATTCAGGGTCTGCACCGACAGAGCAATGGCCAGGCCGTCCTGACACTGAAGGACAGCGACACCACCCTGGCGGTCAGCCGACGTCACGCTGCCGACGTACGGCACTGGCTGCAGGCGCACCAGCGCTCCCACTGAAGAGGTACAACGACTGTCGCGACGGGACATTTTTGCCACTACAAGGTAACCTTGGGGCACATTTATCCAACCACAGACAGTGAGTGCCATGTCACAACGAACCCTTCGCATTGCAACCCGCAGCAGCGCCCTGGCGCTGTGGCAGGCGGAACACATCAAGGCCGAGCTTGAACGCCTGCATGACAACGTCACCGTCGAACTGGTGAAGATCAAGACCCAGGGCGACAAGATCCTGGACGTGCCGCTGGCGAAGATTGGCGGCAAGGGGCTGTTCGTGAAGGAACTGGAAGAAGCCATGCTTGACGGCCGGGCCGACCTGGCGGTGCATTCGATGAAGGATGTCCCCATGGAATTCCCCGAAGGCCTGGACCTGGTGGCCATCTGCGAACGGGAAGATCCTACCGACGCCTTCGTCAGCAATCACTACGACAACATTGACCAACTGCCAGAAGGGGCAGTGGTCGGCACCGCCAGCCTGCGCCGCGAATCCCAACTGCGGGCCAACCGCCCGGACCTGAAAATTCACGTCCTGCGCGGCAATGTGAACACCCGTCTGGCCAAGCTGGACGCCGGCGAATACGACGCCATTGTATTGGCCAGCTCCGGCCTCAAGCGCCTGGGCTTTCATGACCGTATCCGCTACTGCCTGCCCGATACCGTGTCACTGCCGGCCGTTGGCCAGGGTGCCCTGGGCATTGAATGCCGCACCAGCGACACCGAGCTTCTGGAGCTGATTGCACCGCTGAACCATACCGACACAGCGGATCGGGTCCGCGCTGAACGGGCGCTGAACCGTCGACTGGAAGGCGGCTGCCAGGTCCCCATTGCCGCCTATGCCCTGCTCGAGGATGACAACCTGTGGCTGCGAGGCCTGGTGGGTGCCGTTGACGGCAGCCAGATCTTCCGCGTGGAAGGCCGGGCCCCGAGAGCCGAAGGCGAACGCCTCGGCCGGGAACTGGCGGAACAGCTGCTGGGCATGGGTGCCGACAAGGTGCTGGCGGAAATCTATGGCCACACCCCAACCTGATCGACAGGAACCGACCCCGGAGCTCCGGGGTCGCCGGGTACTGGTCTGCCGTCCGGAACCCGAGGCCAGCCGCCTGGCCTCTGCCCTGACGGCGGCAGGCGCGGATGTCCGTCTGCTGCCGCTGATGGTCCGGGAACCACTGCCGGAGACCCCCGAACAACGCTCACTCCTGCAGGAACTGGATAACTTCAGCCACATCATTGCGGTCAGCCCCTATGCCGCCCGCCGGCTGCTCGAGGAAATCGACCAGTGGTGGCCACAGATCCCCATGCGAATCCAGTGGTACGGTGTGGGTGCCGGCACCGCCGCCGAACTGGCCGGCCACGGCCTGCGCGTACGCCGACCGGTCAATGGCTGGACCAGCGAGGCCCTGCTGGCGATGCCATCACTGCAGCATCTGCAGCACGAACGGGTCCTGCTGGCCCGGGGCGAACAGGGGCGGGAACTGATCCGTCAGACTCTGGAGCAGCGGGGGGCCAGGGTTACGATACTGCCACTGTACCGACGCTATCGCCCGTACTATCCTGCAGAACAGATCCGGGAGGTTTTTGACCAGTTCCGGCCGGAGGTGATTGTTGCGCTTTCCGGCGAAACCCTGAACAATCTGGTTGAGATCATCCCGGACGACCGGCCCGAGTTATATCAATCGCTGCTGGTGGTTCCGGCACAGCGGGTTGCCGAACAGGCCCGCGCCGCCGGCTTTCAGCGGCCGTTTGTACCGGATGGCCTGGCAGACGGACAGCTGATCACCAGCCTGGCCCGACACCTCGCGCCACCGGCCAGTGACAACGGAAAACCGAGTAAGGATGCCCGTGACTGAAGAAACCAAGCACCTCCCTGCCCCCGTGAAACCGCCCGGAGCCGCCCAACCCAGGCTCTGGCCGATCTGGCTCATCGCCATTCTTTCACTGATTCTGGCCGTCGGCCTGGCTTTCTGGAACTGGCAGCAATGGCAGACCCGGCAGGCCACCGAGCAGGCCATCTCCGATCTGCGTCAGGACACCGAGCAACTCGAAAACCGATACGATGATCGGGGCAGCCAGCAGGGCGACCGCCTGCAGTCGCTGGAAAATCGGCTGGCCGAGCAGCGGGAGCTGATCTCCACCCAGCAGCGCCAGATTGATCACAACGCCCGGGAACTGCTGGAGGCAGGTAACCGGACCCGGACCGACTGGCTGCTCGCCGAGGCTGAATACCTGCTACGCATCGCCAACCAGCGGCTTCAGATCGAGAAGGACATCCGTGGCTCGCTGTCTGCACTGCAGTCCGCCGACGACGTTCTGGCCGAATCCGACGATGTGGGTGTCTACGCGGTACGCCAGCAACTGGCGCGAGAGATCCAGTCCCTCAAGGGCATCGAAAACGTCGACCGTACCGGCCTCTACCTGAAGCTGGAGGCGGCCATCGCGTCAGTCCATGAGCTGACCGACCAGGCGCTGGTGCATGAACAGGCGCCCGGATTCCGTACCGGGGACCAGGGCGACACCACGCCGGAAAGCACCAACCCCTTCGTCCGTGGCTGGCATCGCTTCCTGGAGACCCTCAACGAGATTGTGGTGGTGCGCCGGCTGGATGAGCCGGTCAAACCCCTGTTATCCCCTGACCAGAGCGCCTGGGCCCGTCTGAACCTGCAACTGATGCTGGAAGAAGCGGAACTGGCCGTACTCAGAGGCAATCAGGCGCTCTATGACCGGGCACTGAGCAAGGCCGTCACCACCGTCAACGACTGGTATGACGCCAGCAACCCGGCCATTCGCGGCCTGACCGAAACCCTGGATGAACTGTCCCGGCGCAACGTGGACCCCGAGCTTCCGGACATCAGCCAGTCCATCAGTCTGCTCAAGAAACGGTTGGCCGGGCGTTCCGCGGCCGGGGATGGCAGTGCCGAAGCAGGCAGTGACAACGGAGGCGATAGCCAATGATTCGCCTGCTGTTGATCCTGCTGGTTGCCCTGCTGCTCGGGACCGGCCTGTCCCTCGGCCTGGCCTATGATCTCGGGTACATCCGCATCAGTCTGGGCAATTACCTGGTCGAAACCAATTTCTGGGTCGGGCTGGGCCTGTTTCTGCTGCTGGTGGTGCTGGGCGTGTTCCTGGTCAACACCTCCCGGCGACTGCGCCAGGGTTCCGGCATGCTCTCGGGCTGGTTTGCCCGCAGCGGCGAGCGCCGGGCCCGCCGCCGCACCACCCGGGGGCTACTGGCGCTGGCCGAGGGCAACTGGCCGCGCGCGCGCAAACTGCTGTCCAGCTCCGCGGCCCATGCCGATACGCCACTGATCAATTACCTGGCTGCCGCTCACGCGGCCTTCGAGTCCGGTGACTATGAAGCGGTGGACGAACTGCTGCGCAAGGGCTTCGAAAGCACACCGGGGTCGAATATGGCGGTCGGCCTGACCCAGGCGCAGTTGCAACTGGCCGGCGACCGGCCGGAACAGGCGCTGGCCACGCTGCTGCGACTGCGCAAGGAATCGCCGCACCACCCGTTTGTCCTGAAACTGCTGAAAAACGCCTACCTGCGCCTGGAAGACTGGCGGGAACTGTCCCGGCTGATCCCGGAACTGCGCAAGCGTAACGTGCTACCCGAAACCGAGCTCAACGAGCTGGAGCGTCAGGTCTGGCACAACCTGCTGGAGAAAGCCGCCGAGGACTGCGAGCGCAAACAGCGGGACAACCCGGAAGCCTCCCTCAAGACGCTGACACACCTGTGGGATGAAATGCCGGGGTTTGTCCGGCGCGACGAGTTCACCATCCGGGATTACGCCCGCCTGCTGGCCCGGCTGGGCGATGAGGCCCAGGCGGAAACCTTGCTGCGCAAGGTGCTCCGGCACCACTGGAGTGATGAGCTGATCAACCTCTACGGCCGACTGCAGGGCACCGAACCGGAAGAGCAACTGTTGATCGCCGAACAGTGGCTGAAAGACCGCCCCAACAATGCCGAGCTGTTGCTGGCGCTGGGCCGCCTGAGCCTGCGCAACGAACTCTGGGGCAAAGCCCGGGAGTACTTCGAAACCAGCCTGAAACTGCACCGCAAACGGGAGACACTGGCAGAACTCAGCCGCCTGAACGCCCACATGGGGCAGGAAGAGGCCAGCATCAAACTGATGATGCAGGGACTGGAAGCCGACCACGGCCTGCCGGAATTGCCCATGCCCCGGGCCTGACCGGGCGAAGCCGCGCACAAAAAAGGCCGGGGCTGGCGACAGCCCCGGCCTTTTTGGTCAGCGTCGGTGCGACCTCAGGTACGCGGTGCATACTCCAGCACATCGGAAAAGAAAGCGGCTTCCGGCAGGCCCTGCTCCAGCAGAGCATCCATCAGGGTATAAACCATGGTCGGTGAGCCACTGGCATGCACTTCCACATTCTGCCAGTCCACACCGGACGCCAGCACCGCCCGGACCAGTGGCTGGTGGTGCCCTTCCCAGTCGTTGTCCTCATCGTCCCGCACCACGGGGACAAAGGTGAAATTGGACCACTCGTCGTGCCAGGACTGGGCCAGATCCTTCAGGTACATATCCTCCGGCTTGCGCACCCCCCAGTAGAGCTTGACCGGATGCTGGAACTGCTGCTCACCCAGATACTCGATCAGACTCTTCATCTGGGCGAAGCCGGTTCCGGCCGCCACCAGCAGCATGGGTTTGTCCGGCACCGAGGCCAGGCAGGCTTTACCGTTCGGCAGCAGCACCGACACATCCTGGCCGGAGGTCAGCGCATCAATCACTTTGCGGGCCGAGCCCCAGTCAGGCGATGCCTGAATCTGAAGTTCGATGTATTCGGCCGAGGGGCTGCTGGCAATGGAAAAATAGCAGGGATCGGCATCCGGCAGGTTCACCGCCAGGTACTGCCCGGCAAAGAAATCGACCGTGTCCCGCTCAGGCAACTGCAGCTGTACACGATAGACATCATGACTGATGGAACGAACATCCACCACGTGAGCCAGGTGTTCCCGGGGGTTAGCATTTGGTGATGCCATATTGGCTGGTATCTCCGGTTCGAAACAACGGACGGCCCGTGATCGCCTCGCGGCGAGGGGCCAGCCGGAAGAATGAGTGTGTCTGCCTTTGTCAGTCGGGGCGCCCGGGGGGAATTTCAATACCCAGGCTGTCCCAGATATCGTCAACCCGCTGCCTGACCTCTTCGGTCATGGCAATGGCCGTGCCCCATTCCCGGTCCGTCTCACCGGGCCATTTGCTGGTTGCATCCATCCCCATCTTGGAGCCCAGGCCCGAGACCGGCGATGCGAAATCCAGGTAGTCGATGGGCGTGTTTTCAACCATCGTGGTGTCCCTGACCGGATCCATCCGGGTGGTCATGGCCCAGATCACGTCTTCCCAGTTGCGGGCGTCCACGTCGTCATCGGTCACGATTACAAACTTGGTGTACATGAACTGGCGCAGGAACGACCAGACCCCCATCATCACCCGCTTGGCGTGACCGGGGTACTGCTTCTTCATGGTGACCACGGCGAGCCGGTAGGAACAGCCTTCCGGTGGCAGATAGAAATCGACAATTTCCGGGAACTGCTTCTGCAGGATAGGGATGAACACTTCGTTCAGCGCAACCCCGAGAACCGCCGGTTCATCCGGCGGCCGGCCGGTATAGGTACTGTGGTAGATGGCATCCCGGCGGCGGGTGATCCGCTCGACGGTGAAGACCGGAAACTCGTCCACCTCATTGTAGTACCCGGTGTGGTCGCCAAAGGGGCCCTCCGGCGCGGTGTCATCCGGGTAGATATAGCCTTCCAGCACGATCTCGGCACTGGCGGGCACCTGCAGGTCACTGAGCCCGGCTTTCACCAGTTCCGTGCGGCCGCCCCTGAGCAGACCCGCGAACGCGTACTCCGAGAGGGTATCCGGCACCGGTGTCACAGCACCCAGAATGGTGGCCGGGTCGGCGCCCAGGGCGACGGCGACCGGATAGGGCTTGTCGGGATTGGCGTGCCGGAATTCCTGATAATCCAGGGCCCCGCCACGATGGCTCAGCCAGCGCATGATCAGACGATTGCGACCAATCAGTTGCTGACGGTAGATACCCAGGTTCTGGCGTTCCTTGTGAGGCCCGCGGGTAATCACCAGAGGCCAGGTAACCAGCGGCCCGGCATCACCAGGCCAGCATTGCTGGATGGGAATCTGGTAGAGGTCGACGTCGTCTTTCTCGACAACAACCTCCTGACAGGGAGCCGAGCGCAGCACCTTCGGGCTCATGCGCATCACCTGACGGAACACCGGCAGCTTGTCGATGGCATCCCGGAAGCCCTTGGGAGGATCCGGCTCTTTCAGAAATGCCAGCAGTTTGCCGATGTCCCTGAGGGCGGTGACATTGTCCTGCCCCATCCCCAGGGCCACGCGCCGGGGCGTACCGAAAAGGTTGGCCAGCACCGGCATGTCATACCCCTTGGGGTTTTCAAACAGCAGTGCCGGACCTTTCGCCCGCAGGGTGCGGTCACAGATTTCCGTCATTTCCAGGTGTGGATCCACTTCCACACGGATGCGTTTCAGCTCACCCAGCCGCTCCAACTGGGTGATGAAGTCTCGCAGGTCACTGTAGTTCATCTAGTGTCCCGTCTGGTGAATTCTCTGACCCACTGAGTTCCTGAAGGGCTTGCCTGGCTCAACGACGCTTCATGGACAGGAAGAACTCTTCGTTGGTCTTGGTATCCTTGAGTTTGTCGAGCAGGAACTCGAGCGCTGCCGTGTCGTCATCCATCGAATGCAGCAGTTTTCTCAGGATCCACATCCGCTGCATGTCGGCTTCCGACATCAGCAGGTCTTCCCGGCGGGTGCCGGAGCTGCGGATGTTAATGGCCGGATAGACACGCTTTTCGGCGATACGACGGTCCAGATGCACTTCCATGTTACCGGTGCCCTTGAACTCTTCGTAGATCACCTCGTCCATCTTGGAGCCAGTGTTAACCAGCGAGGTGGCCAGAATGGTCAGGCTGCCGCCCTCTTCGACGTTCCGGGCTGCACCGAAGAAACGCTTGGGTTTCTCCAGGGCGTGGGCATCCACACCACCGGTCAGTACTTTGCCGGAAGACGGAACCACGGTGTTGTAGGCCCGGGCCAGGCGGGTAATGGAGTCCAGCAGGATCACCACGTCTTTCTTGTGTTCGACCAGGCGCTTGGCCTTTTCGATCACCATCTCGGCAACCTGAACGTGACGGGCCGGCGGTTCGTCAAAGGTGGACGCCACCACTTCACCACGCACGGTGCGCTGCATTTCGGTCACTTCTTCCGGACGCTCGTCAATCAGCAGCACCATCAGGTGACATTCCGGATTGTTCCGGGTGATCGACTGGGCGATGCCCTGCATCAGCAGGGTTTTACCGGCCTTGGGCGGAGAGACAATCAGGCCACGCTGGCCCTTGCCAATGGGCGCCACCAGGTCCAGAACCCGTGATGACAGGTCCTCGGTACTGCCGTTACCCACTTCCAGAACCAGACGCTCCTGTGGAAACAGCGGCGTCAGGTTTTCGAAAAGAATCTTGTTGCGGGCGTTGTCCGGCTTATCGAAATTGATTTCCGCGACTTTCAGCAGGGCGAAATAACGCTCGCTGTCTTTGGGAGGACGGATTTTGCCGGCGATGGTGTCACCCGTCCGCAGGTTGAAGCGGCGGATCTGGCTGGGAGACACGTAAATGTCGTCAGGGCCGGCGAGATAGGAGGCATCTGCAGAGCGCAGAAAGCCGAAACCGTCCTGCAGAATCTCCAGTACACCGTCTCCGTAAATGTCCTCGCCGCTCTTTGCGTGCTTCTTCAGAATGGTGAAGATCACGTCCTGCTTGCGCGAACGCGCCAGGTTATCGAGGCCCATTTCCTGCGCGATGTCGAGCAGTTCGGGCATGGATTTCTGCTTGAGTTCAGTAAGATTCATAATGTGTTGGATTTTCAGGAATGGAAATAAACGACTGTTGGATAGACAGGGACGCCCTGAACGAATTGGACAAGTAGTAAAGCTGAATCAGAAGCTGGCCTGGTGGAGCAAGCCGGTGTGTGGAAGCCGGAATTGTTTGCTGAAGCCAGTAGAATGGGAACATCCGTTCGCCGGGCAAGAAGGATCATCGACCACCTTGCCAGCGAATGTCAAGGTTTATGACCCAAATGAAGACAATTTTCTATCCCGAATCATGACCGTAAGCAAATTTCTGTCTTTACGACAGCGCTTCACTTGTCTTTCCGCCTTCGAGATACTGGCCGGATAACCCGATAACGGAGCCAGCCATGACCACAGACTTCACGCCACTGAACATCGCCATCCTGACGGTTTCCGATACCCGCGGCCCGGAAAACGACAGCTCGGGCCAGTACCTGGAGGACAGCGTAGTGGCTGCCGGCCATCAGGTGCAGGCCAGACGCCTGCTGCCGGATGATGTCTATCTGATCCGGGCGCTGGCGGGGCTCTGGATTGCGGACCCCGCGATCCACGCCGTCCTGATCACCGGCGGTACCGGCTTTCAGGAGCGGGACGGCACCCCGGAAGCGATCACACCTCTGCTGGAAAAGATCATCGACGGCTTTGGCGAGCAATTCCGGCAGATCTCGGCTGACGAGATTGGCAGCTCCACCATCCAGTCAAGGGCACTGGCGGGACTGGCCAACCACACCCTGATTTTCTGCCTGCCCGGTTCTACCGGCGCCTGCCGGACGGGCTGGACCCGGCTATTGAAGGACCAGCTCGACAACCGTCACAAACCCTGCAATTTCGCCGAACTGGCCCTGCGCAAACCGGAACGGGCCATGTCCCGGCTGTGGGACGTCATCGGCGACCGCGCCCAACACTGACCGGAGCCCGTCATGCCAGAACAGCAGCTGACCACACTGGAAACAGCACTGGAACTGATCCTTGAGCATGCACCACGGATTCAGACCGTCGAAGCCCTGCCCCTGTCCGACTGCCTCGGGCGGGTGCTCGCCCGGGACCAGGAGGTACCCGCCGATGTGCCGCCCACCGACAACAGTGCGGTAGACGGCTACGCCCTGGACCATGAAACGGAGGCCACAACCCTGCCGGTCTCCGATCGCATTCCCGCAGGGTCTTCGCCGGGCCCACTCAAGCCGGGCACCGCCGCCCGGATATTTACTGGCTCCCCGGTTCCCAGGGGGGCGACCGCCGTGGTCATGCAGGAAAAAGTCGAGCGCGAAGGCGACAGAATCCGACTGTTGGCGGCTGCCAGCGCCGGGCAGAACATCCGGCGCCAGGGCCAGGACCTGAAGCGCGGGGCTCTGGCCCTGGCCGGAGGCACACGCATACGGCCACAGGAGATGGGCCTGCTGGCGTCCATGGGCGTGGACACTGTAACCGTCCAGAAACGGCTTCGGGTCGCGGTGTTGACCAGTGGAGACGAACTGGTGGAACCGGGCACAACACTGGCGCCGGGGCAGATCTACAATACCAATCGCTACACCCTGCTCGGCCTGTTGTCCCAGGCTGACTGCGAGGTCGTGCTGTGCCACACCCTGGCTGATACCCGCCAGGCGACCCGTGAGTCGCTGGAGGACGCAGCAGCCCGGGCCGACGTCATTATTACCAGTGGCGGCGTTTCAGTGGGCGAGGAAGACCATATCCGGGCGGTGCTGGAGGAAAACCACCAACTGCGCCTGTGGCGGCTGGCCATCAAGCCGGGCAAGCCTCTGGCATTCGGCGAAGTCGCCGGCACGCCGGTACTGGGATTGCCGGGCAACCCGGCAGCCGTACTGGTCACCTTCCTTATGGTGGTGATGCCTTACATCCGCAAATGCCAGGGCCGTGAGGATCTTTTACCCGTGGGTGAGTGGCTGCCAGCCAGCTTCGGTATTGAGAGCGCCTCCGTGCGGCGGGAGTTTCTCCGGGTCCGGAAAGTGGAGGTGGACAACACCGTGCAGATCGAGTCCTATCCGAACCAGAGTTCCGGGATGCTGAGCTCCGCGTGCTGGGCCTCGGGCATTGCCGTGGTACCGGAGAACACCCGGATCCAGCCGGGCGATCCGGTTCGGTATTTCGATTTCACCCAACTGGTGGGGTAAGTATGAGCGAAACCACCGTCACTGTACTGTTCTTTGCCCGGCTTCGGGAGGAGCTCGAAACCGACAGACTGACCCTGCCGGTTTCGCCGGGGGACACGGTTGGGGATGTTCTGAGCCGACTGGCAGCCCGTGGTGGCCGCTGGGCACAGCTGCAAGGCGACCAACCGGTCATGATCGCGGTCAATCAGACCATGGCCCGGCCCGGAACCGCCTTATCAGGCGACGACGAGGTTGCCTTCTTCCCCCCCGTCACCGGAGGCTGACATGATTTCCATACAGACCGCAGACTTTGCGCCAGACGTCGAGTACCAGGCTCTGAGAGGGGAAGGCGAGGACACCGGCGCCATTGTCACTTTTACCGGCCTGGTCCGGGACTTTGGTGACCGGCAGGGCGTAACGGGACTGTTTCTGGAACACTACCCGGGCATGACCGAGCAGGCCATCCAGGCACTGATTGACCAGGCTCATCAGCGCTGGCAGATACAACGCACCCGGGTCATTCACCGGGTCGGCAATCTGGATCTGGGTGAGCGAATCGTCTTTGTCGGTGTCGCCAGCGCCCATCGCAAGGACGCCTTTGCCGCCTGCGAATACCTGATCGATGCACTCAAGGCGTCCGTGCCCCTGTGGAAGAAAGAACGGGGCACCGACGGTGATCACTGGGTGGAACAGAAAGCCTCGGACCGCCAGCCCGGGTTCTGACCCGGCACCGCCCTTACCGCGACTGATCGGAGTTGTCGGACTCCGTTCTGCCCTGCCGCTCCGGCTGAAGCTCCTGTTCGAGCCAGCGGCGAACCTCGTTCCGGTCCCGGCGACGGGTCATCTGCTCGGTATGGATATTGGCCGGGTAGATGGCCTGACCGCCCTGGTGATTCAACCCGAAACTGCGGCGCACCCCCACCGGGTGGCTGCTTGGGCCGTGAATCAGCGCAACGCGCAGCTCCATGCCGGTAATATCCTCGAACAGATAGTCGCTTTCGGCATCCTCGCTGCGACGGCCCAGAATAATGTTGCGGAAGGAACCGAGCACCAGATAGCCTCCTGGCTGAAGCGGCCCCTGGCGCAACACCTTGTGGACATCGGTATCATCGGCAGAAACCCGGCGGTATTCGGTCACCGTGATGACTTTCTCCTCCCCGGTCCGGGTATACAGAATCGCCTGGACACACTGGACATGCACGGTCTGCTTGCCCATGTTAACCAGCAGGCACAGGGCATCCGGGTTTTCATTCTGGGCGTGGTGAATCACCAGATAGGGCCGGCTGTTGTGCCGGTACTGGATGAAGAACAACTGAAAATAAATGATCCAGACCACCGCCATGACGGCGCTGCTGATCGGCGCAACGTACTCCACTTGCCCCTCCCCTGGTTCATCGACATAAAAAAACCGCCCGTGAAGCGAGCTTCAGGGGCGGTCTTGCAGACAGGCAGCGCTTAGAGGTTGCTGTCGAGGAACGCTGCCAACTGGGATTTGGACAGGGCGCCCACCTTGGTGGCGTCCACGTTGCCGTTCTTGAACAGCATCAGCGTGGGGATACCACGAATGTTGAAACGGGGCGGGGTCTGCTCGTTTTCGTCGATGTTCAGCTTACAGATTTTCAGTTTGCCTTCGTACTCGTCGGCAATTTCTTCCAGAACCGGAGCGATCATCTTGCACGGACCACACCACTCGGCCCAGTAATCCACCAGTACCGGAACATCGGAGTTCAGTACGTCCTGCTCGAACGAAGCGTCGGTGACATTAACGATATTTCCGCTCATTACCTTTTCCTGTTCAGACGCGCTCCCGGGCCAGCCGGCCTCACGGGAGTCGCAATTGACTGTAGCGGGCACCCGTATCCGTAAAAACGGAAATGCCCACCCGGCTGTAAGACAGTCCTTTACTTTACGCGATTGCCGGTCCGGATGTGAAGCCGGTTATATCCGTAACGTCCTTGATCGGGGTCAGTAAAGACCGCAGCCCGGTGCCCCGTCCGGCGACCAGTACTGACACGTACTGTGCGTTTCACTTATAGTACCGGCAAGTTCATACCACACAGGATCCAACCATTGTGACGGTCGCCTCCAATGCCCGCAGCCCCGCTGCGTCCCCGGAAATGCTGGCAGCCATCGACATGGGCTCGAACAGCTTTCACATGGTCGTGGCCCGCGTGGTTCACGGTGAAATCCGCACCGTCGAGAAAATGGGCGAAAAGGTCCAGCTCGGCGCCGGCCTGGATCAGAAAAACCGCCTGACCGACGACGCCCGCCAGCGCGGCCTGGACTGCCTCAAGCGCTTTGCCCAGCGTCTGGAGGGCATGCCGCCCCAGGCCGTCCAGATCGTCGGTACCAACGCCCTGCGGGTCGCCCGGAATGCCCCCGACTTCATCGCCGAAGCCGAAAAAGTCCTGGGCTACCCGGTAGAGATCATCGCTGGCCGGGAGGAAGCCCGTCTGATTTATCTGGGTGTTTCCCACACCCTGTCCGATGATGAAGGCAAACGCCTGGTGATCGACATCGGCGGGGGCAGCACCGAATTCATCATTGGCGAGCGGTTTGAGCCGGAAGAACTGGAAAGCCTGCACATGGGCTGCGTGTCCTTCCGCAACCGCTACTTCCCGGATGGCCGCATATCCAAACGCCAGATGGACCGGGCCATCACCCATGCAGAGCAGGAACTGCTCAACATCCGCCAGCACTACCGCTCCGTCGGCTGGAAAAGCGCTGTGGGATCCTCCGGCTCCATCAAGGCCATCGCCAACGTGCTGGCGCAGCTGAAACTGACCGATGGCGGCATTACCCTGGAGGCGATGGAAGAGTTACGCAAGCGCCTGATCAGCATGGGCAAGGTCGAAAAGCTGGATGATCTGGGCGTGCGCGCCGAACGTCAGAGCATTTTCCCGGCCGGCTTCGCTATCCTGCTGGCCGCGTTCCGGTCCCTGGACATCGAGGACATGACCTTTGCCGATGGCGCACTGCGTGAGGGCCTGCTGTACGACATCATCGGGCGCATCTGCCATGAGGATGTCCGCGAACGCACAATCACGGCCCTGCAGAAACGCTACCACGTGGATCAGGCTCACGGGGGAGCGGTGGAGGAAACGGCCATTGCAGCCTGGGAACAGGTCGCGGATCAATGGGGCTTGCGCACCGATGCCGATGAGGACGTACTTCGGTGGGCCTGCCGGTTACATGAGATCGGGCTGACCATTTCCCACAGCCAGTACCACAAACACGGAGCCTACCTGCTGCGCTACTCCGACCTGCCCGGGTTCAGCCAGCAGTTCCAGAAAGATCTTGCCACGCTGGTCCGGGGTCACAGGCGCAAGTTTTCCCAGGCCGTGTTCGAAGACATCGACGACCCGGGCGACAAACCCCGTCTGCGCTATCTCTGCGTGCTGGTCCGACTGGCCGTGCTGATCCAGCATCCCCGCAACCAGGAGGCCCCACCGGACTTCATCCTGCAGGGAGGCGACAACCACCTGGTCGTGGAGTTTCCCTCCGGGTGGCTGGAAAACCGGCCCCTGACCCTGGCAGACCTGAAAAACGAACGGGACTACCTGACCAAGCAGGACTTCACGCTGGACATCCGGTCCCGGGAATAACGGGGCGTTTACAGCCCCAGTTCCGCCTCCAGTTCTTCCACCTGTTCGCTGACCTCCAGCCACTCGGCCTCGGCGGCCTCCAGGGCCTGCTTGTGGCTGGCCTGGTCCGCCAGCAGCGTTTTCAGCCGCACCTTGCCATCATTTTCGTACAGCCCGGGGTCGGCGAGGTCCTGCTCAATGGCTGCCAGTTCCTGTTGCAGCGTTTCCATCCGCTGCTCCAGCGACGTCTGCTTTTTGCGGAACGGGCTGAGCTGTTTGCGCAACTGCGCTTCCTCGCGTTTGCGCGCCTTTCGTTCATCGGCCGTAAGTGTCGCGGGCGCCGGACTGTCGTCCGGGCCTGACGCCAGCGCCGGTTCCCGCCTGGGCGGAGCCTCGTCGTCCTTGCGCCTGTCGGCCAGCCAGCGTTCGTAATCTTCCAGATCGCCCTCGTATTCACCGACGGTGCCGTCGGCCACCAGCCAGAATTCATCCACAGTATTGCGAAGCAGGTGGCGGTCGTGGGACACCACCACAATCGCCCCGTCAAAATTCTGCAGGGCCATGGTCAGTGCCTGGCGCATTTCCAGGTCCAGGTGGTTGGTCGGCTCATCCAGCAAGAGCAGGTTGGGTTTCTGCCATGCGATGACCGCCAGCGCCACCCGGGCCTTCTCACCCCCGGAGAACGAACGGATGGGGCTCAGTGCCTGGTCGCCATGAAAATCAAAGCCCCCCAGGAAGTTCCGGATTTTCTGCTCGGAGGCGCTGGGGGCCAGTCGCTGCAGATGCAGGAAGGGACTGGCATCCAGATCCAGTGCCTCCAGTTGATGCTGGGCAAAATAGCCAATGGCGAGGTTCTCACCGGGCGTGCGCTCACCCGACAACAGGGTGCCGGCATCCAGCAGTGCGTCCATCAGCGTGGACTTGCCCGCGCCGTTCGGTCCCAGCAGCCCCACCCGGGAACCCGGCAAAAGTGTCAGGCTGATATCCCGGAGAATCACCGTGTCACCGTGGCCCGCTACCCCGTGCCGGATCGACATCAAAGGGTTGGATACCTTGTCCGCCACAGGAAACTCGAAGCTGAAGGGCGAATCCACATGGGCCGGTGCAATCCGCTCCATGCGTTCGAGAGACTTTATTCGGCTCTGGGCCTGACGGGCCTTGGTGGCCTTGGCACGAAAACGGTCGATAAACCGCTGGATCTCGGCAATGCGGGCCTGCTGACGTTCGTAGTTGGCCTGCTGCTGGGCCAGGCGTTCGCCGCGCTGACGCTCAAACGCGGAGTAGTTGCCCGAATACAGTTCCAGATTACGCTGGCTGAAATGCACCAGATGGGTGGCCACACGGTCCATGAAGTCACGGTCGTGAGAGATGAACAGCAGGGTGCCCGGATAACGGCGCAGCCAGTTTTCCAGCCAGAGACAGGCGTCCAGGTCCAGGTGGTTGGTGGGCTCGTCCAGCAGCAGAAGATCCGACGGCCGCATCAGCGCCTGGGCCAGGTTGAGACGGATGCGCCAGCCACCGGAAAAATCCGACACCGGGCGCTCGGCATCACCGTCTGCAAAACCCAGGCCCCGAAGCAGTTGCTCCGCACGCCGGGGTGCCGACCAGGCCTCATGCACATCAAGCTCGCCGTGCAGGTGGGCCACCCGGTGATCATCTCCCTCAGCTTCCGCTTCAGAAAGCTCACGCTCGAGACGGCGCAGCTCAATATCGCCATCCAGGATGAAGTCGCGGGCGCACCGGGAAGAGGCTTCGAATTCCTGAGCCATGTGGGCGATCCGGCAGCCGCCCGGTAGCGACACACCGCCCTGTTCCGGGGCCAACTGACCCAATAACAGCTGGAACAGGCTGGACTTGCCCGCACCATTGGCGCCGACAATGGCAACCCGCTGGCCAGGCTGGACGGTCAGGTCAACGCCTTCTAGCAACCAGGCGCCACCTCGTTGTAAACTGAGATCGCTTATCGTTAACATAGGTTGATTCTGTCGATGGATTGCTGCCAGGGACGCGCCCCGTGATGACTATGCCGTTCCCCGAGCCACTGGACCTGCCGCCCGCTCTGGAGAAGGAAACGCCTCTGTGGCGCTACGCGGTCGCATGCTGGCAGCAACCGGAACTGGCCCGTGCCTGTCTTCAGTTGCAGGCACAAGGCTGGAGCGTGACCCGCATTCTCTGCGCCGGCTGGCTGGGCGCATCCGGGCGGCGCTTCTCCGGCATTGAGGACGCTAAGGTAACAGAGTGGCGAAGCCATGTAACCGGTAACCTGCGCAGGGCACGCAAATCAATTCCAGCGGATGCCCCCCTTTACCGGGGTTTGCGTGATACCCTGTCAGAAGTCGAACTGGAGGCAGAGCAGACCGAACTGGCCCTGGCCTGGCAGACACTCAGAGAGCGCAACCCGGAGGCCAGTGATATGCACGATCGCAAGGCTGCTACAAGAACCAACCTGCTGGCCGCCGCTCCCAGCAGCTCGCCCGTGGATGCCGATACGGAAGACCTCATAACGGTACTGGCAAAACGCCTTGCCAACGGACCGGCCGAGGATCTGGAACCATGTTGATGAAATGGCTCATCCGTCTCGCCTTTCCGGCCCTGGGTCTTCTGCTGTTGCTGATGTTCTTCGGTCTGGGCGATCCAGTACAGGCTCCCCAGCCCTCGGCGGAGCTGAAACTCCAGGAAATCCCGGCGTTTGAAGGTCTCATCCCCTCGCCCATCCCTACCGAGGGGCCAGACATCGTCTTCAAGTGGCAGGACAACGACGGTAACTGGCACTATGCCGACCAGCCACCGGCCCGGGGGCCGTGGAACACCCTGGCAATCGAACGGCCGGACCCGGGTGCCCGCAACAATCGCCCGGCAGACCCGGAAACGGACTGGCAGTCGCCCTACAGTGCGCCGTTTTCACTGGAACCAACCCCGGCCAATAACGGCTCCTGACCCCTAACGGGCATCAATCCTTAACACATGTTCAGTGGCATGGCAGCCTGGAACCCGTTACCGTGGGCACACGCGATAAACAGGGGCCCCAGGCCCCGACCATACACAGGCTAAGGATCACACCATGAAAAAGACGCTTCTGGCACTCAGCATGGCCGGCCTCGTTGCCGGTTGCTCCACTGCCCAGGAAACCCCGAAACAACCCTCACTGGAAACCACCGCTGAAAAAGTCAGCTACGGTATGGGCCTGGTGATGGGCGAACGCATGACCCAGGATCTGCCCGACCTCCAGATGCAACAGTTCCTGCAGGGCATCGAGCACGGTCACGCCGGTGAGGATCAGGAGCGCCGCCTGACCCGTGACCAGATCCGTGAAGCCCTGATGGCTTACCAGCAGGAGATGCAGGAAAAACAGAAACAGCAGATCGAAGAGCTGGCCACCAAGAACAAGGAAGCCGGAGAGGCCTTCCTGGCGGAAAACGCCGAGCGTGATGGCGTGAAAACCACCGACTCCGGCCTGCAGTATGAGGTGGTTGAAGCCGGCGATGGCGCCAGCCCGAGCGCGGAAGACGCCGTCAAAGTGCATTACACCGGCACTCTGATTGATGGCGAGGTGTTTGACAGCTCCCGCGAGCGCGGCGAGCCGGTCACCTTCGTGCTGAACCAGGTCATCCCCGGCTGGACCGAAGGGCTGCAACTGATGAGCGAAGGCGCCCACTACAAATTCTACGTACCGTCAGATCTGGCCTACGGACCGGGTGGCGCAGGCAATCAGGTGATCGGGCCCAACGAAACCCTGATCTTTGATGTGGAACTGCTCGCGGTTAATCCGGACGAGAACGACCGTTGATCGCACTCCATTGCCGTTAAAAAAACCGGGCCGTGGCCCGGTTTTTTTGTGTTCGCGGATCAGGCGGGGGCCAGTTTGCTCTCGTGGGCATTGTGGAGGTGCTCGATCAGGAAATCCTCAACCTCGAAACGACTTTCGAGAACTTCCCCGAGCTGCGACAGTTCCGCAAACAGCGACTCAAGATCCAGTTCATCCACAGATTGGCTGTCCAGCCGGTCGTTGAACTGAAGCGCCACTTCCGTGGTTCGCTCGATCCGCGGATACAGTTTGGCGGCCAGTTCCAGCCCCCCGTCATTGAACTCCTTGGCTTCCTGGATCAACTGCTCATAGATCTCAAAGTGGCCCAGGGACACATAGTCCACCAGGACTTCACACAGCCCCACGAACTTTTCGCGCACCTCATCGGCACTGGGGTCATCGTTATGGGATGACAGGGCACAGTACCTGACCAGCAGTTCCTGACGCTCCTTCAACCACCGGTCAATAAGTTCGCTGACGCCACCCCAGCGCTCCCTGGCATTTCGGCAATTTTCCAACATGGGCCAGACTCTCCTATCAATTGGTCCGCCGAATCATTTTCCGATCTTCGGTTCTTGTTATGTCAGGGTCAACTTACCCCAAGGCGGAACCCGGCCGCAACTGTTTCAGCTTTGCAACCAACTTTTCGGACGATAGCTGCGGAACATCATGACCAGCCCGAGCAGAGTCACCAGCGTGAAAAAGATCGCAGTCCAGCCGGGAATACTCAGCCCCAGGAAGCGCCATACCACCTGGGCACAATCGCCACTGCCCTGGAACGCAGTTTTCAGAACATCAAACCAGGGCAGCACTTCCAGCATGTAGTCCACCGAAGGGCCACAGGCCGGGACCTGATCGGCCGGCAGATTCTGCAGCCAGAGCTGGCGACCGGCCACCACCAGACCTGCGCCGGAACCCAGCGCCATCAGGAAGCCATAGACCCGGTTACCGTTGCCCGTAGGGCCGTGCAGAAACGCCACCAGGCTGACCAGCCCCGCGGCCATGAATCCGAAGCGCTGCAGCCAACACAGGGGGCAGGGTTCCAGCCCCATGACGTGCTCCATATAGAAGGCCACCGCCAGCAGGCCGGCACACAACAGGAAAACAAAACCGAACACCCATCTGCTTGTCAAAACGATACCCCGGAATCATCATGTGGACTGAATGAAGGCCAGTGTCCCGCCTGGCCACCCAAACTCAGGAAACAATCGTAACCCATGACCATCATCAATCCCATGATTCGCCACAGATTACCGCTCGCGGCCCTGATCTTCCTGCTGACTGCCCTGCTTTCCTGGCCCGCGCTGGCCCAGGACGAGGAGTCCGACGAGGAAGCGGAAGCCGAAACGGAAAAAGTCACCGATTACATTGAGATGGAACCGTCGTTTGTGACCCACATTGGCGCACCCGGCAACAAGGTCACCTATCTGAAAGTGGCCGTGACCATCCGGGCTTCCGCCGAGAGCACGCGGCCGGCCGTGGAAGCCCACATGCCGCGCCTGCGCCACGAACTGGTCATGCTGTTCGGCGAGCAGACCGATGCCGACAAACTGTCCTCCAACGAGGGCAGGGAAGCCCTTCGTGAGGAAGCGACAAAACGTATCAATCAGGTACTGGAAGAACAGCGGACCGGCGAGAGCATCACCGGCGTGCTGTTTACGGAGTTTGTGGTCCAGCGCTGATCCGTCGTCTCAGGAGCGCAGGTACTGGTCCAGGAACTCGGCGAAGGGCTGGGTATCCTCGCGCTCCATAGCCTTCTGCTCGGCCACGGAGGCTTCGGCAATGGCGCTGTACTCCGCCAGCTCCTGTGCCGACAGCGGGTCAGCCAGCAGGGCCTCCTGATGCTGGCGGGAGATATCCATAACCCAGTCCCGGTGCCCCTGCCCCGCCGCCGACATGGCGTCCAGAACCCTTGCTGACGGTACCGACCAGTCACTGCCCTCAAGCTTGGCAGCCTGGGCTGTCAGCGCCGACCGGTACCGGTCTTCGCCGTTCCAGCTGTCCAGCAGTTCCGCCAGGGGCGCAAGGCCTTCCAGGATTTCCGCTGCGGCACCAGCAACCGGCATCCGTTGACCCGCCCGGCACAGGGTCAGGTCCTGCCACCGGCCGGAGGCGACCACATCCTTGTAGTTGTCGTCCAGCCGTTCGCATTCCTCATCGCCAATTCGCGGCGAGTCTGCCAGCAGGCAGTCCAGCAGGAACAGGTCCAGGAAATCCACCTGCTCGCGATTGATCCCGATCGGTGAGAACGGGTCCAGGTCGAGACAGCGCACTTCGATGTATTCCACACCCCGGGCGTCCAGCGCCTGAGTCGGCTTTTCGCCGGCCTCGGTGGTGCGTTTGGGGCGGATCGCGCTGTAGTACTCGTTCTCGATCTGCAGCACGTTGGTGTTGATCTGGATGAACTCGTCACCGCGCCGGGTACCAATGGCTTCATAGGCCGGCCAGTTGGTGTGGATGGCCCGGTCCAGTGTGCGGGTGTAGGTCTTGAGCTCGTTGAAACAGATGTTCAGCGAAGCCTGGGCGTTGTTGTGGTAACCCAGGTCACCCATGCGCAACGAGGTGGCGTAACGGCCATACCAGGTGCGGTCATCCAGCCGTTCGAGGTCATGCTTCACGCCGGCCACGAAGCTGTCATCCAGCGCCGGCGAGGCGCCGAACAGCAGCATCAGCAGCCAGCTGCGGCGGCGAAAATTGCGGATCATCCAGAAGTACTGATCCGATTTGAAGTCCTTCAGGCTATCGGTATTGCCAACCACGCCCTGCCATTTCTGCCAGAAGCTGTCGGGCAACGACAGGTTGTAATGGGCACCGGCGATGCTCTGCATCACCCGGCCATAGCGCACAGCCAGCCCCTGACGATAGACATGCTTGAGCTGGCCGATATTGGAGGTGCCATAACGGGCGATGGGAATGCTTTCGTCCCCGTCGATCTCACAGGGCATGCTGGCCGCCCAGAACAGCTCATCGCCCAGATGATGCTGCACAAAGCGGTGCGTATCCCGCAGCGAGGCCAGCATGCCTTCGGTGCTGTCAAAAACCGGCGTGATCAGCTCCAGCAGGGCCTCGGAATAATCGGTGGTGATGCGGGGATGGGTCAGTGTTGAGCCCAGGGCTTCGGGATGCGGGGTCTGGGCGATGAAGCCACTGGCGTCCGCCCGGAGGCCTTCTTTTTCCACCCCTTTCAGAAAACCGTCCCAGTCACTGGCGGCAAACTGGTAAAACAGGGCGTGGCGGGATTGTGCCATGTTGAACTCCTGTTGGGGCGGCCATCCACCGGATGACCGCTTTTGACTCTGTGTCGGCTAGCGACCGTTTTTGCGGGCGGAGGCCATGGCCTGGGCCAGGGCTCCGGCCATCGCGCCCTGACCTGCGTTCTGTCCGCGCCGGTTATCCTGGTGCCGGTTGCGGCCACCGGAGGCATCACCCCGGTTCTTACCGGAACCGGAACGGGCACCTTTGCCACTGCTGTCTGCGCCGGGCTGGTCATCCATACGCATGGAAAGGCCAATCCGCTTTCTCGGGATGTCCACTTCCATCACCTTCACCTTGACGATGTCGCCGGTTTTGACCACATCCCGCGGGTCTTTCACGAAAGTATTGGAAAGCGCCGAGATATGCACCAGGCCATCCTGGTGCACGCCGATGTCCACAAAGGCACCAAAGTTGGTGACATTGGTGACCGAACCTTCCAGCACCATACCCGGCTTCAGGTCGCTGAGGGTTTCCACACCTTCCTCGAAACTGGCAAAGCGGAATTCCGGCCGGGGGTCACGCCCCGGTTTTTCCAGTTCGGCCAGGATGTCCTTGACCGTGGGCAGGCCGAACTGCTCGGTGACGTAATCCTTGGGGTCCAGGGTGCGCAGGAAGGCCGCATCGCCGATGATGTTTTCAACCTTGCGACCGTTGCGCTCGGCAATCGCTTCGACAATACCATAGGCCTCGGGGTGGACCGCAGAGCGGTCCAGCGGATTATCGCCGCTGGCAATGCGCAGGAAGCCGGCCGCCTGCTCAAAGGTGCGGTCCCCCAGGCGGGCCACTTTCAGAAGCTGGCGCCGGCTGGTGAACACGCCGTTCTGGCTGCGGAAGTCCACGATGTTCTGGGCGGTAGTCTGGTTCAGGCCGGACACCCGGGCCAGCAGGGGCACTGAGGCGGTATTCAGGTCCACACCAACGCCGTTTACGCAATCCTCGACCACCGCATTCAGGCTCCGCGCCAGCTGCACCTGGGACACATCGTGCTGGTACTGACCGACGCCGATGGACTTGGGCTCGATCTTCACCAGTTCCGCCAGCGGGTCCTGCAGGCGCCGGGCGATGGACACCGCACCCCGGATGGTCACGTCCAGATCCGGCAGTTCCCGGGAGGCAAACTCCGAAGCCGAATAGATCGAGGCGCCGGATTCGCTGACCACGATACGGGCCAGTTTCAGGTCCGGGTAACGCTTGCACAGATCCGCCACCAGCTTTTCCGTCTCCCGGGAGGCGGTGCCGTTGCCGATGGCCACCAGTTCAATGCCGTATTTGCGACTGAGGGCCGCCATCTGCTCGATGGCCTGGTCCCACTGGTTCTTTGGGGCATGCGGATAAATGGCGCCGTGATCCACCACCTGGCCGGTACCGTCGATGACGGCCACCTTGACGCCGGTTCTCAGGCCGGGGTCCAGCCCCAGGGTCGGGCGCGGGCCGGCGGGAGCCAGCAGCAGAAGGTCTTTGAGGTTGGCCGCAAAGACGTGGATAGCCTCGGCTTCCGCCCCTTCCCGGACCTGGGCCATCAGGTCGGTCTCAATCTGGGTGGACAGCTTGACCCGCCAGGTCCAGCGCACCACTTCGGACAGCCAGCGGTCCGCTGGCCGGCCCATATCGCGAATATGCCAGCGGGCGGCGATGCGCTGTTCAGCCGGGTGCGGCTGGCGGCGGTCATCCTCGCCGTCACCGACCACCAGACTGTAGGCCAGGATGCCCTCATTGCGGCCACGCAGGATGGCCAGGGCCCGGTGGGAGGGTACTTTCTTCAGCGGTTCTTCATGATCGAAATAATCGCGGAACTTGGCGCCTTCGTTTTCCTTGCCCTCGACAACCGTGACCTTGAGCCGGCCCTCCTGCCAGATGAAGTCACGAAGATCACCCAGCAGCTCGGCATCCTCCGCAAAGCGCTCCATGAGGATGTAGCGGGCGCCATCCAGCGCGGCCTTGGTGTCGTCGATGCCGGCCTCGGCATTGAGGTAGCCCGCAGCCACCGTTTCTGGGTCCTGGCTGGGGTCGTCATACAGGCTGTCTGCCAGCGGCTCCAGGCCGGCCTCACGGGCAATCTGGGCTTTGGTGCGCCGTTTGGGCTTGTACGGCAGGTAGAGGTCTTCCAGGCGGTTCTTGGTGTCCGCCGCCTCAATTGCGGTGCGCAGCTCGTCGGTCAGCTTGCCTTGCTCATCGATGCTGGCGAGGATGGTGCCGCGCCGGTCCTCCAGTTCCCTCAGATAGCGAACCCGTTCTTCGAGGGTCCGCAACTGGCTGTCATCCAGCGAGCCGGTCACTTCTTTACGGTAACGGGCGATAAAGGGAACCGTGGCCCCTTCGTCCAGCAGGTCAACGGTAGCGTTCACCTGCTGTTCACGGATACCGAGCTCGTCAGCAATGCGCCGGGAAATACTGTTCATGCAACCTCTGTCTGGTCTGATGTGCCAAGTCAAAGCGCAAACTTACAGCGGCTCAGTTCTGCAGGCAAGCGGACTGGTTACGACGGTTCAGAAATTGCACAAGATCCTCCCAGGCCATCGGGCGGGCATAATAGAAGCCCTGGATCTCATCGCAGTGCTGCTGGCGCAGGAATTCCAGTTGGCCTTCGGTCTCCACGCCCTCGGCCACAACACTCATCTGCAGACTGTGGGCCAGGCTGATGATGGCACGGATGATATGCTCCGCATCGGCGGACTCCCCGAGGGCCTGAACGAAGGATTTGTCGATCTTCACCAGTGAGATGGGCAGGTGCTGCAGATTGCTGAGTGATGAGAAACCGGTGCCGAAATCATCCAGGGCGAAACTGATGCCCAACTGGTTCAGTTCCCGAAGACAGCGCTGGGCATAGTCCGGGTCGTGCATCATGGCACTTTCGGTGAGCTCCAGCTCCAGCAGGCTGGTATCGATGTTGGCATTGAAGATGATGCGAAAGATGGTTTCCGTCATCTTCCGGTCATGGAACTGGCGGAACGACAGGTTGACCGCGAACACCAGACCGGGGAACCCCATGTCCTGGCATTCTTTCAGGCGCTTGCAGGCCTGCTCAATCACCCAGTAGCCGATGGGGACAATCAGACCGCTGCGCTCGGCGGCCGGAATGAACTCGTCCGGCCCCACCAGCCCGCGGGTGGGATGCTGCCAACGCAACAGGCACTCCACACCGCGAACTTCTTCGGTCGCCAGGTCAATACGGGGCTGGTAATACAGTTCCAGCTCACGCCCCCTCAGGGCGCTTCTGAGATCCGCCTCCAGGCGCAACTGATGCCCGACGGAAACGTGCAGCTGATGGTCATAGAACCGGTAACTGGTGCCTGGATCCCGCTTGGCTTCGAACATCGCCCGATTGGCACGGCGCAGCAGGTTTTCGGCATTGTCCCCGGCATCCGGATAGGTCGCCACACCGATACTGGCACTGATGACGATGCTCTTGCCGTCCATGTTGAACGGTTCGTTCAGCGCGGCAATCACCTTGCGGATCACCAGGTTCACATCCGCAGAGTCCTCGATTTTTTCAACGATGATGGCGAACTCGTCCCCACCGATCCGCATCAGCGAATCCACACGGCGTAGCGCCGAACGCAGCCGTTCGGCCAGACAGAGAATCAACTGGTCGCTTCGCTGGTAGCCAAAGGATTCGTTGATACTGCGGAAGTCATCCAGGTTCAGGTGCAGCAACACCAGCCGGTGCCCGCCCCGCTCAGCGCGCAGCAGCGCCTGGCGCAGGCGGTCGAAGAACAGGTCCCGGTTAACAAAACCGCTGGCCACTTCCCGACCGAGTTGCCCGTGGGTCGATTCCGAAAGCTGTTGCCGATACCACAGGTATTTGACCGCACGACAGAAACTCCAGCGGTCCAGGGTTTGCCGGCAGAGGTAATCCGAGGCGCCGGCGGCAAACAGGCTGTCCGCCTTCTCGCTGCTGGTTTCGGCACTCAGGGCAAGGATCGGGCGCTCCTCACTGATCGCGGCCAGGTACTGCAGGAAGCCCGCCTCGGAGCTGTCATGGCAGGCGCAGTCCCAGACCAGTACATCAAAACTGGCGTTGCGGATCAGGTCGTCGCAATCCATCAGGTCCGGACACCAGGTCGCGTCCGGGTGGGTTTCCGGATCGCCCGACAGCATGGCGCAAAACCACAGGAAGTCTGCATACTCCGGAGTCAGGACCAGCAGGCGCAGGCGGTCCGATCCGGTATCCTCAGGCAGCGTCATCGGGCAGAATCCATTGTCTGGTCAAGGGCACTTTCCTTTGAAGCATAGCGTATTGCGTTACAAGGTACAGTAAGCCGGCGTGGTGTAGAATATACCGGCGTCAAATTCCCCAACCTTGCTGCGGCCCGATTCCAATACTGTGAACAAGCTCAACCCCAGACAAAACGAAGCGGTTCGCTATGCCGACGGCCCCCTGTTGGTACTGGCCGGGGCCGGCAGTGGCAAAACCAGCGTGATCACCCGGAAGATTGCCTATCTTATTGAGCAAAAAGGCATTCCGGGCCGCCACATCGCAGCGGTCACCTTCACCAACAAGGCCGCCCGGGAGATGAAAGAACGGGTTGGCCGGATCGTCGATCGGGGCAAATCCCGGGGGCTGATTGTTTCCACCTTCCACAACCTGGGCCTGAACATGATCCGTGAGGAGCATGCGCACCTGGGCTACTACCCGGGCTTCTCGATCTTCGATGCCGAGGACGCCAAGGCCCTGCTGCAGGACCTGATGCTCCGGGAAGACACCGCCGACGAAGGCGACGAACTGTCGGACATCCAGATGACCATTTCATCCTGGAAAAATGCCATGCGTCGCCCGGAGGAGGCGTACAGCAAGGCCGAGGATGAACGGGAACAGCGCATCGCGCTGATCTACAAGCGCTACAACGAATACCTCAAGGCCTACAACGCGGTCGATTTTGACGACCTGATCCTGCTGCCGGTGCTGCTGTTTCGGGAATGCCCGGATGTCCTCGCCAAGTGGCGCCGCAAGATCCGGTACATGCTGGTGGACGAATATCAGGACACCAACGTCTGTCAGTACGAACTGGTCAAGATGTTGGTGGCCGAAAGGGCGGCCTTCACGGTGGTTGGTGACGATGACCAGTCCATCTATGCCTGGCGTGGTGCCCGCCCGGAAAACCTGGCGCAACTGAAGCAGGACTTTCCCAGCCTGAAAATCATCAAACTGGAACAGAACTACCGTTCCACCAGCCGCATCCTGCGTTGCGCCAATACGGTGATTGCCAATAACCCTCACGTGTTCGAGAAAGCCCTTTGGAGCGAGCATACCGTCGGCAACGAGATCCGCGTGATCCGCTGCCGCAACGAGGATGCCGAAGCCGAACGCATCGCTACCGAGATACTGGACAACAAACTGAAAAACGGCCTCGAATTCCGCGATTTTGCCGTGCTTTACCGGGGTAATCACCAGTCACGCCTGCTGGAAATGAAAATGCAGGCCTACCAGATTCCCTACCGGATGTCGGGCGGCCAGTCTTTTTTCTCGAAAAATGAAATCAAGGACGCCATGTCCTACCTGCGCCTGCTGGTCAATCCGGATGACGACGCCGCTTTTCTGCGGGTGGTCAACGTGCCCCGACGGGAAATCGGCCCCCGCACACTGGAGCAGCTGAACCACTACGCCAGATCCCGGGAGGTCAGCCTGTTCCGCGCGCTGGCCGACATGGGCGCGGAATCCCACATCGCCGAGCGCGGACTGGAAAGATTACGCCGCTTCGCCCACTGGGTGGACCGCACCTGTGAACGCCTGCACACTGACAACCCCGTCCATGTGATCAAGCAACTGTTCACCGATATTGAATACGAGGAATGGCTGCACCAGCACTCCGCCACCCCGAAACAGGCCGAACGCCGGATGGAGAACATCTGGTACCTGGTGGAATCAATCCAGCGGATGCTCGACGACGGCAAGGGCACGGCGGACGAAACCGGCATTGAGGACGCCATCACCCGGCTGGTGCTGCGTGACATGATGGAGCAGCGCGAAGAGGAGGACGACAGCGACAAGGTCCAGATGCTGACGCTGCACGCCTCCAAGGGCCTGGAATTCCCCCACGTGTTCATCATGGGCATGGAGGAGGAAATCCTGCCCCACCGGGCCAGCATCGAAGAAGGCAACATTGAGGAGGAGCGCCGGCTGATGTACGTGGGCATTACCCGTGCCCGGGAGACTCTGTCGATGACCTATGCCGCTTCACGCAAGCAGTATGGCGAGAAAATCGAAACCATACCCAGCCGGTTTCTGGATGAGTTTCCGGAAGAGGATCTTCGCTGGGAGGGAACCGGCGACCTGGACCAGGAAGCCAATCAGAAAAAAGGCAAGGCCACCCTGAGTGCCCTGCTGGGGGATCTCGGCGTATAGGGAGCATCAGGCCCCGTAATCACGGGGCCTGGCCAGGCATTACTGGCTGTTTTCCACCATGTATTCGATGGCCGCGACGATTTCGTCGTCGGAACAGTCAGAGCAGGTGCCCCGAGGCGGCATGGCGTTAAATCCATTGATCGCGTGATTGGTCAGGGTTTCCATGCCTTTGTCGATACGCGGGCCCCAGTCACCGGCGTTACCCATCACCGGCGCACCAGCCGCACCAGAGGCGTGGCAGGCAGTACAGGCTGCGTTGTAGACGTCCTCACCTGAGCGAGGGCCAGAGCTAGAGCTGGCAGACTGGGCGGGAGCCGCCGCGGCGCCACAATCATCACCCTGCTGGCAGACTTCGCCCACCGGCTGGATGCGTTCACTGATTTCATCTTCAACACTTGCCAGTGCTGTACCGGCAACCAGGCCAAAAGCCAGCAGGGCAAAAGCCGCAACTCTCTTCATCATCACAATGCTCCTCGCATTTGAGCGTTATAATCTTTCAGGCGCAGCATTATAGCGACTGCGCCGACGCAAAAAAACCAACGGCCACAGACAGAAATTGATTTCAACCATTTAAATGACAGTTTCGTAGGTACGGGCGCGTCAGGCACCATTCTCGGTTACCATACGGTTTTTATTCCGTTTACGGTCTTTTTTATGCGCAAATACCTGCTGATTAGCGAGTTTTCGTGCCTTGCGGTACTTCTGGCCTCCATGGCCTGGCTGGGCAACTCATCCGGCGGCGAAGCCCCACCGGCCGCCACCGCCTGGCTTCTGGTTCCGGCCCTGGCCAGCCTTGGCGTCTTCCTCAGCTTTCTGGGCCTGATGTACCTGCGCTGGGTGGCGTCCAGCGAACAGTCTGCCCCCCGGCACAAAATCGTATTCGCACTGCTGACCATCACACTTCTGAGCCTCTGGGTCTATGGTATTGCCAACACCTGGTCCGGCCTTCATTCCGCAGCCTGAGGATTTCCAATGATACGTTGCCCTTCCCTGCCGCACCTTGCGGTTATCGGTTTGACCGGACTGGTCGTTTCTTCCCAGGCCCTGGCCCGGGAAAACGACGCACCGTCTCCGGAAAACTGCGCACAAATCGAAGACGATGCCCAGCGACTGGTCTGCTACGACCTTCAGACGGCAAAAAAGGATAAAACCCAGGAAACCGTGGAAAAGGCGGAAAAGTCCATTTTTTCTTTCACCGGTGGTTTTGTCAGCCACCGCCCGAACTACATTCTCCCCATCTCCTGGGTCCGGGACCCGAACCCTTACCCGGTCAGCCCCGGATTGGGAACGTCCGACTACGGCTATGAACTGGAAAACGAAGAGGCCAAATACCAGATCAGCTTCAAGGTGCCGCTGCTGACCGGCCTGTTCGAGGACGGCACTACCTTCTGGTTCGGCTACACCCAGAAATCCTTCTGGCAGGTCTACAACCAGGAGGACTCAGCCCCGTTCCGGGAAACCAACTACGAACCGGAGCTGTTTTTCCGCCAGAAACTGGATTGGGATCTCGGCCCGGGCACACTGGATAATGTAACTTTCGGCTTCAACCATCAGTCCAACGGCCAGTCCGACCCCGAATCCCGGAGCTGGAACCGGATCATGGCCAGCGCCACCTACCGGACCGACAACTGGCTGTTCATGGTCAAGCCCTGGTACAAGCTGCCGGAAAACGATAAGGATGAAGCCGACAACGCGGACATTGAAGACTACCTGGGGTACGCCAGCTATCACGTCATCTACGAGCCAACCGAAGGCCAGACTCTGTCCATGAAGATGATGAACAACCTGCAGTCCACCAACCGCACATCGGTGGAACTGGGCTACAGCTTCCCGCTGGGCGAGACCATCAAAGGCTTTATCCAGTATTACAACGGCTATGGCGAAAGCCTGATCGACTACAACCACCGCATCGAAAGGGTGGGCATCGGCATCATGCTCAACGACTGGCTGTAAGACTACCGGGCCATCAGGGTGGTGGTACACCTTCCTGAAACACGCTCCTGGCGGCACATCCCTGTGTCGCTTGGGCTCCGCCATCCCTGGCTCCGCACAGTTTCAGGAAGGTGTACCACCACCCTTCCACCGTGCCATCCTTCCGGTTATTCCTTATTCAGGCGATCCATCACCTGTAACAGTTCCTCCGTTTTCTCTTCCATCAACGCCTTGTCCCCACGGGACTCCACGTTCAGCCGCACCACTGGTTCGGTATTGGACATCCGCAGGTTAAAGCGCCAGTCGTCGTATTCCACGCTCAGGCCGTCCACATGGCTCACCTGCTTGGCGCTGGGCCCGTAGCTGGCTTCAATGGCCGCAATCACTCTGGCGGGATCGTCGATGGTCCGGTTGATCTCACCACTGGCGGGATAGGCCTCAATCCGGGCATCAATCAGGGAGGACAGTGTCCGGCCTGACTGACACAGACGCTCAGCCACCAGCAGCCAGGGGATCATGCCACTGTCGCAATAGGCAAAATCCCGGAAATAGTGGTGGGCGCTCATTTCACCGCCGTAGACCGCATCCTCATCCCGCATGCGCTGCTTGATAAAGGCGTGACCGGTCTTGCTTTCGATGGCTTCGCCACCGGCGGCCCTGACCAAGTCCAGGGTATTCCAGGTCAGTCTGGGGTCGTGAATGACCTTGCCACCGCCGGTCTTGCGCAGGAACTGATCCGCCAGCAGGCCGACAATGTAATAGCCCTCGATGAACCGGCCATTTTCGTCGAAGAAAAAGCAGCGGTCGTAATCCCCGTCCCAGGCGATGCCCATCGCCGCGCCCTGGGCAATGACGGCATCGGCCGTGGCGGACCGGTTCTCCGGCAGAATCGGGTTGGGCACGCCATTGGGGAAGTGGCCATCGGGCTGATGGTGGATCTTGATGAAGTCAAATGGCAGGTGCTGTTCAAGCTCGTCAATCACCAGCCCGGCGCCGCCGTTACCGGCGTTACAGACGATACTCAGCGGATGCAGGGAGGCGGAATCGATGTACCCCAGCAGGTGGTCCACATAGTCCGTCATCACTTCCAGTGATTCATAACTCCCCTGGGTAGCAGCATCGGTAAATGGCTCCAGAACCCGGTCACGGATATCGTTCAGGCCATTGTCCGAACTGATCGGACGGGACCCGGACCCGACCATCTTCATGCCATTGTGATCCTTGGGGTTATGGCTGGCCGTGACCATGATGCCGCCATCCATGTTGAAATGACTGGTGGCAAAGTACACCTGCTCTGTACCACTCAGCCCGATATCAAACACATCCGCCCCGGCTGCCATCAGCCCGGTTCCCAGGGCCTCGGCAATTTCCGGGCTGGACAGGCGAATGTCGTAACCCACGATCACCTTGCGGGCACCGGTGATTTCCACATAGGCCCGGCCAATCTTTTCGGCGAGTTCGGCATTGAGTTGCTCAGGCACCCGACCGCGCAGGTCGTAGGCCTTGAAACAGGAAAGATCCATCTCAGTCTCCGGAGTCGATAGGAATGGGATAACAACCATTCTACCTGTTTCGGGAAACAAACGAAGTGCGGGGCCAAAGGCCCGGAAGGAAACAGGCCTGCCAGTCGACCGGCAGGCCTTGAAGGCAGGCTTACTCGGCTGCGGATTGCAGCTGGATGTAATTCTGGATACCCATCTGGGAGATCATCTCAAGCTGGGTTTCGAGGAAGTCGATGTGCTCCTCCTCGCTGGCCAGAATGCTGCGCAGCAGTTCACGTGTCGCGTAGTCCTTGACCTCTTCACAGTACTCGATGGCTTCCTTGTAATCGGCGTGGCCGCCGATTTCCAGCTTCAGGTCGCACTGCAGCATTTCTTCGACGTTTTCGCCGATCAGCAGCTTGTTCAGGTCCTGCAGGTTGGGCAGCCCTTCAAGAAACAGAATCCGCTCGATCAACTGATCGGCGTGTTTCATTTCATCGATGGACTCTTCGTATTCCTTGTCCGCCAGTTTGGTGATCCCCCAGTCCTTGTACATGCGCGAGTGCAGGAAGTACTGGTTGATGGCAGTCAGCTCGTTGGCGAGCGCTTTGTTGAGGTACTGAATGACTTTCTTATCGCCTTTCATAACCGTTGTCCTTGTTCCGTGATTGCGTTAATTCACAAGGATAGTCGGTTTGGCCGCGATAAAAAATCACCGTTGGAAAGGACTTACAAGTGGGAATGGAAACAACCGTAACCGGGTGCCTGGAGCACCCGGCGCTCAGGCAGGCTGAGCCAGCATGTTTGCCATGGCCAGGTAGTCCGGCGTGCGGGACTCCCGCAGGATTTCCCGGGCGCTGCAGGCGCAGCGACCACACTGGCGGCCGACACCCAGCTCTTTGCCCAACTGGCGCATGGAGCTGACACCGTTTTCCGCAGCCTCACGGATTTCCCGATCGGTCACACCCTGGCAAAGGCAAACGTACATAAGAGGATCTCATCAACAAAACCAATGGTAGTGATAAGTATTGTTATTTGCAGACGGGATTGCAACCCCTTTGCACATTTTTTGTTCTTAATTTTTGATCAGACCTCACTCTCCCGGGTCAGATTGCGGGCGCCAGTGTCAGTAACCGCGACATTGTCCTCAATGCGGATGCCACCGCAACCTGCCAGTTCATCAATGAGCGACGAATTCAGGTGGCGCTTCATGGCACCGGACATCAACGGGTCCAGCAGGGACGGAATGAAATACAGCCCCGGCTCGATAGTGACCACCATGCCGGGCTCCAGCGTCCGGGTCAGCCGCAGGAAGGGCGCATCTGCCGGGGGCGGGGTCGGTTTTCCGGCCACATCGTGCACCTGGATACCCAGGAAATGCCCGATTCCGTGAGGGAAGAACGCACGGGTAATGCCCTCGGCGACCATGGTGTCGTCATCCAGGCCGGTGACCAGCCCGGAAGCGGAAAGCAGCGCCGCCACTCCCTGATGAGCCTTGCGGTGGATCTCAAGATACTCCACCCCGGGCGCTACCTGTTCACAGAGCCGACGCTGAAGCAACTCCATGCCATGCACCAGCGAGGCGAAGCGGTCCTGGCCCGCCCCCGGCGTGGTCCGGGTGATGTCTGAACAGTACCCGCGATAACGGACCCCGGCATCAATCAGCAGGCTGCGGGAACGGGCAGGCCGCCGGGTCCCGTAATGCTGGTAATGCAGGGTGCCTGCGTGTTCGTTGATGCCAATGATGCTGTGATACGGCGCCTCGGCTTCCCTCTGTCCGGTAGCACGCTGATAGGCCAGATTAATACCGAACTCGCTCTGCCCACCCGCGAAGGCCTCCCGAGCGGAGCGGTGGCCATCCAGGGCAATAGCATTGGCCTGGGCCAGGCATTCGATTTCATAGCGGGTTTTGTGAACGCGGGTTTCGTCCAGCGCGCCCAGAAGCCCTGGCGGATTGTGTTCCCCGAAACCGACGCCCGCCAGTACCCACGGATCCCCGACCACGGCCAGGCGTCCGGCACTTTCCAGTTGTGGGGCCTCCGGCGTCTGCTGGCTGCGTACTTCAATGAAGCTCTGCCAGGGCTCCTGCTCCAGCGCCAGGTTGGCGTGCCAGAAATCCACTGGCTCGAACAGCCACAAAACGGGATTCTGCCCTGCCCGGATCCAGAGCCAGCAATGCTCGCGACCGGTCAGCCCGGTCCAGTGCAGGAAGGGCCCATAGCCCTGAAAATGCCAGGCCTGGTCATCACCGTAGCGATAAGGCGCCGCGCCGGAGGCAATCAGCAGGCTGTCGTAGCCGTGGGTCTGGAGGGCGGATTCGTACCTCTGCTGCAGCTGGTCCAGGTGATCGAGCTGCAAAGACAACAGGGAAGGGTTGGACATGTCAGGTTTCCAGTTGTTTCCAAAGATTCAGCAGATCCGGCGAGCGGGCATCCCGCAGGCGGATCAGTCGTATTTCCAGGGGCACATCCCAGCGCTCATCACCGGCCCTTACCAGACTGCCGAACTGTTCACTTTTCTCACTCATTCGCCGTGGCAGCCAGCCCATCCCAAACCCCTGTTTAACCAGGGCCTTGATACTGGAGGACTGGGTGTTCTCGTTCAGGGGCAACAGGTTAGCCCCCAGGTTGTTCCGGCCCAGGTGCCCCTCAATGGCGGATTGCAGAAAGCCACGGCTGTGGTAGGCAATCAGCGGAACCGGCTGCTCGGCATTGCCGGGCAGGCCAAAACGCGGCTGCCCAGTGTCATCGGCAATGCTGACCGGCACGAGGGCCTCCCGGGCCACCACCAGCCAGTCAAACTTGCCGGCATCCAGGCGGCTGCGCCAGGGCAGGTCCGGGTGCCAGTAGCAAAGCACCAGCTCACACTCCCCGCTCTCCAGTGCATCCAGAAACTGCTCGCCAATCCAGTTGGTGGCGTTCAGGTTCAGTTTCAGCCGCTCGGCTATGCCCGCCTCCCGGGCCCAGCCCTGGTAGAAATGGGAAAACAGGCCCTGGGTCGAGCCCACACTGATACGGGCCGAGGCCTCGGCCTCCAGGGCGGTGATGCGGTCACGGGTATCGCGAACGTCCCGGGTGGTGCGCTCACACAGTTCCTGGAACAGCTCACCCGCCGGCGTCAGCGTCAGGGGCAGGGTCTGACGATTGATCAGCGTCGTGCCCATGGCCTCTTCCAGCAGTTTGATGCGACGGCTGAACGTAGGCTGGCTCACGTGCTGCTGCTCGGCAGCCCGTGAGAAATGGCGCGTACGTGCCAGCGCCAGGAAGTCTTCCAGCCAGCGTATTTCCATGGAGTTTCCAGCAGCTTGATTCGAAGGTTATCAGTCGACTGAAGGCATCATAGCCTATTGCCTCCCGTGCGCTACAACCGCCCTTCCTCCACGGCGTGACAGGCCACGCGAGCTCCTTCATCCGTTGCGATCAGCTCCGGCACTTCGGCCCGACAACGCTCATTGGCATACGGGCAACGACCGTGGAACACGCAGCCCGAGGGCAGGTTCACCGGCGTGGGCACCTCACCCTGCAGGCGGATGTGATTGGGCCGGTCATCCTCCAGCTTGGGAATGGCCGACAGCAGCGCCTGGGTGTAGGGGTGCCGGGGCGTGGCGAAGAGTGTGGCGGTATCCGCCAGCTCACACACGCGCCCCAGGTACATGACCGCCACCCGGGTACCAAAGTGCTCAACCACCGCCAGATCATGGGTAATAAACAGGTAGGTCAGCCCCCGGCTCTCCTGGGCGTCCATCAGCAGATTCAGCACCTGGGCCTGAATGGAGACATCCAGGGCCGAGATGGGTTCGTCCGCCACGATGAACTCCGGGTCCACTGCCAGGGCGCGGGCGATGGCGATCCGCTGGCGCTGGCCACCGGAGAATTCATGGCCGAAGCGACTGCCCCAGTCCGGATCAATCCCCACCGAGTGCATGACTTCGTGGATCTTGTCGCGCACTTCGATATCGGACCAGTCCGGGTGGTGAAACCGGATCGGCTCCTCCAGCGTCTGCTGGATGGTCATGCGCGGATTCAGCGAGGCATAGGGGTTCTGGAAGATCATCTGCATCTTGCGCCGGTACGGCAGGGCGTCCTTGCCGTCCAGATTGTCGATGCGCTGGCCGTCGTAGTGGATCTCACCGCCACTGGGCGAAAGCAGGCCCATGACCGTGCGCGCCACCGTGGATTTGCCACAGCCGGACTCGCCCACCACACACAGGGCCTCGCCACGCTGCACGTCCAGGTCCACACCATTGATGGCGTGAACGGCCTCCTGCTTGCGGCGGAACCGGCCGCCTTCGAAGGTAATCTGTTCCAGCAGGTTGCCGGACAGATCAAACCGTTTTTCCAGCCCACGGATACTTACCAGGGGGGAGGTCATGATTCGGCCTCCTGCATCTGTCTCTCCTGTTCAATCAGGTTGGCCACTTCGTAACAGGCCACGTCCACGTTGCCGGAGCGCACATACTCCGGCATCGAGTGCTTGCACTGCTCGGTGGCAAAACGGCAGCGCGGATGGAACGGGCAGCCCTTTGGTACATTTTTCAGGGACGGCATGGCACCGGGGATCTGGAACAGCCGATCACCCGGCTCGCCCATCTGCGGCAGGGCGTTGATCAGGCCCTGGGTGTAGGGGTGCTGGGCATCGTTGATGATTTCCCGCGTGGGGCCCTGTTCAATGATCCGCCCCGAGTACATCACCAGCATGCGCTGGGTGACCTGGGACACCACGCCCAGATCGTGGGTGATCAGCATCAGCGCCACGTTCTCCTGCTCACAGAGATTGAGCAGCAGGTCCATGATCTCGGCCTGGATGGTCACATCCAGTGCGGTGGTGGGCTCATCGGCGATGATGATTTCCGGGTCCAGCAGCAGTGCGATTGCAATGATCACCCGCTGGCGCATGCCACCGGAGAGTTCATGGGGGTACTGATCCAGACGTTTTTCCGGAGACGGGATCTGCACCTTCTGCAGCCGGTCCAGGGCGATCGCCCTCGCCTCTTTCTTGCTGATCTTGCGGTGGGCCTGAATGGCTTCCACCATCTGGGTACCGATGGTGAGCACCGGATTCAGGGTCATCATCGGGTCCTGAAAGATCATGGCGATGCGGTTGCCGCGGATGCCCCGCAGTTCACGCTCGCTCATGGCCGCCAGGTCCCGGCCTTCAAACAGGATCTGCCCGTCGGCGATATAGCCGGGTTTGGCGATCAGGTTGAGGATGGAAAACGCCGCCACCGATTTACCGGCGCCGGACTCACCCACCAGACCCAGGCGTTCGCCCTTGTCCAGGCTGAAGCTGATGCCACGCAGGGCGGTCAGATCGCCGCCGCGCACGGCAAAGCGGGCATCGAGATTTTTAACTTCCAACAGTGCCATGGTGTTACCCCTTGTACAGCCGTGGGTTCATGACATCCCGCGACCAGTCACCCAACAGGTTGATGACCAGTACGAGCACCACCAGCACCAGGCCCGGGATCAGTGTGATCCACCAGGAACCGCTCTGGATATAATCAAAGCCGGACTTGATCAGCGAACCCAGCGACGGCTGGGTTTCCGGCATGCCGAGCCCAAGGAACGACAGGGCCGCCTCGGAGATGATCGCGTTGGCGATCTGGACCGTGGCGATCACGAAGATCGGCGAAAGGGTATTGGGCAGGATGTGCCGGAACATGATCCGGGGCGTGCCGAAGCCCATGACTTTCGCCGCATCCACATACTCTTTTTTCTTCTCCGCCAGTACGGAGGCCCGCACGGTACGGGCAATCTGCGGCCATTCTGCCACGCCGATGATGAAAATCAGCATGTAGATGGCAATCTCACCGAACATCAGGTTGCCGAAGCTGGCCTTGAACACCGCCCCCACGATGATCGCCACCATCAGGGTGGAGAAGGACAGCTGGACATCGGCAATGCGCATCAGAATGGAATCCACCTTGCCGCCCAGATAGCCGGCCAGCAGGCCAAACAGGATACCCAGCGCCGCCTGCAGCACCACGGCGCCAAAACCGATCAACAGGGAGACACGGGTGCCGTACAGAATGGTGGACAGCAGGTCGCGACCCTGGGCGTCCGTACCCAGCGGGAAGGCCGGGTCGGAACCGTCCAGCCCTGCCGGTGGCAGTTCCGAATTCATGATGTTGATCTGAGCCAGATCGTAGGGATCAGTAGGCGCCAGCAGCGGGGCGAACACCGCCGCGAACACCATCAGCACCAGCACCAGGGTGCTGAGGATCGCCACCTTGTCGCGCTTGAAGCTGTACCAGAAAAAGGACTCGCGGAAGCGGTCCCAGCGGGAAACCGTTGCCGTTGTCATGCTTTCTTACCTGTCAGTTTGACGGTGGGGTTGACCAGGCCATACACCAGATCCACCACCGTATTGGTGATTACGAATATCAGGCCCACCACCATCAGGTAAGCCACAATCAGCGGAATATCACTGCGGGTAATGGCCTCAAGGAACATCAGGCCCACGCCCGGCCACTGGAACACGGTTTCCGTGAGGATCGTGTAGGCCACCATGATGCCAATCTGCACACCACCCACGGTGATCACCGGCAACATGGTGTTTTTCAGGGCATGCAGGAAATTGATGCGACCGGCGCTCAGGCCCTTGGCCCGGGCGTAGCGTATGTAATCGCTCTGCAACACTTCCATCATCTCGGCCCGGATCAGTCGGATAAACAGCGGCAGCATGATGGAGGCCAGAGAAACCGACGGCAGGATCAGGTGCGCCAGACCATCGGAGGATAAGAAGCCGGTCTCCCACGTGCCAAACAGAGGAGTGAGCTCATCGCCCCGGCCATAGGACGGCAGGCCGCCTTCGGTGGTCAACAGATCGTTCAGCCAGCGGCCCCAGCCGGTATCCGACGGGAACCAGTCCACCACCACACCGATGGAGAACAGCTGGATCAGTACGATGGCGGTCAGAAACACCGGGATCGAGATCCCCACCGTGCTGACCCCCATGAAAAACTTGGATAACCATGCCTGTGGCCGGATGGCGGCATACACCCCGATAGGCACCGAGAACACCACGATGATCAGGCTGGCGCCGATGACCAACTCCAGCGTGGCGGGCAGATGCTCAAGAATGACATCCAGTGTGGGCTCACCATAGAAGTAGGAGGACCCCAGGTCGCCCTGCAGGGCATTGCCCGCAAAGCGGAAGTACTGCACCAGGAACGGGTCATTGAGCCCCAGCTCCTCCCGAATGGCTTCCCGCTCCTCGTCGGAGACAGACATTCCCACCATTTCCTGAAGCGGGTCCCCGAGGCCATCCTGTATGGCAAAGGCGATCACACTGATCACGAACATGACCAGCAACGCCTGGGATATCCGCTGAACCAAAAACGCTAGCATGGAGATTTTCCGGTTGAGACTGACAAACAAAAGGCCGGCGCCGGATAACTCCAGCGCCGGCCGCTGTTACAGGTGACTTATTCGACGACCAGGTCGCCCAGGTACGGGAAGTTCATCACGTTGAGGATAGGCTCAATCTGAACGCCCTTCCTGGAAGCCCAGGCCAGGTCCTGCCAGTGCAGGGGCACAAAGGCTGCGTCGTCATACAGGCGTTGTTCCACTTCCTTGAGCATGGCGGCCCGCTTGTCCAGATCGGTCTCGACGTTGGCTTTATCCACCAGAGCGTCGATTTCCGGATTGCAGTAGTTACCCGCGTTGTACTGGCCGGCGCCGGTGTCTTCATCCGGGCAGAAGGTCAGGAACTCGTAGAAGTTGGCGGAGTCCTCGGTATCCGCGTGCCAGCCGATCATCATCATGTCTGCAGCACGGTTGTCATACTCCGGCCAGTACTGGGCCTTCGGCAGGGTTTTCAGATCCACTTTGATGTTGATGCGCGCCAGCATGGCAGCCACCGCCTGAGCGATCTTGTCATCGTTCACGTAGCGGTTGTTCGGCGCCATCATGGTGATGGTGAAACCGTCCTCGTAACCGGCTTCTTTCATCAACTGTTGGGCCTTGGCCACGTCAAAACGCGGTTCCAGGGATTCGTTATGGCCCTGATAACCCGCCGGTGACATCTGGGCCGCCGGGGTGGCAAAGCCTTTCATGATCTTGGCGGCAATGCCTTCCTGGTTGATGGCGTAGGTGATGGCCTCACGCACTTTCGGGTTCTTGAAGGCTTCCACCCGGTCCTGGTTCATGTGAAACAGGATGATCCGGGTACCGCTCATGGTGACCAGGTTGGCGTTGTCGTCCCGCTTGATGCGCTTGAGATCGGTGGGCGGCACCGGGGCGATGAAGTCCACACCACCGGACAGCAGGGCGGACACCCGGGTGTTGTTCTCCTTGATCGGCGTCAGCACAATCTTGCCGACATTACCCGGGGACTCGGTGTCCCAGTAATCATCAAAGCGCTCGAACTCCACACGCACGCCCTGCTGGCGCTCGGTGACCACGTAGGGGCCGGTGCCGGACAGGTGTTCGGAGGCGTAGGAGTTGCCGTGTTTGACGATGGCGCTCTTGTCCTTGCCGTCCTCGGTCTTGCCGGAGTAGAACTCGCTGTCCATCGGGAAGATGTAGGTGGCGGTGTTGAGCAGCAGCGGGTAAGGCTCACTGGTGACCAGTTCAAAGGTGTAGTCATCAATGATGTTGATGCTGCTGAACGGCTTGAAGATCGCCTTGTAGTCCTGGCTCTGCTTGAGGCGATCGAAGGTGAACTTCACATCGGCGCTGGTCAGCTCGTTGCCGGAGTGGAACTTCACGCCTTCGCGCAGCTTGAAGCGCATGGTCTTGTCATCAATGCGCTCCCAGCTTTCCGCCAGACGCGGCTCGAACCCAAGATCCTTGGTCCAGCGCAGGAGGGGGTCGAAGGTCATGTGCGACAACTGCATGATGCCGCCGGACAGTTGCTCATGAATATCCAGTGTGACCGGATCAGAATCAAACGCCATCTTCAGTTCTTTGTTGGCTTCCGCCGACACCGCCAGCGGTGCCGAAGCCAGGGCCATGGAGCCCACAACTGCTGTAAGTAGTTTCTTCATCGTGTTTTCCGTTGTTATATCCGGATTATCGAAACAAGCCGGCGCAAACCCCTGCCGGCTGACTGGCAGACAAGCTAGTCTCGGAAAACACTTACGGCAATCGAAATTACGACATGCCCCTATTCGCCAGGTGAATGAACTGCTTTGGGGCACGCCTAAAGACGAAAAACCAGGGGCAGTATAAGTGCTGTGAACACGCCGGTAAGCCCCATCCCAAGGGAAGCAAACGCGCCGGCGGTATGGCTGATCTCAAACGCCCGGGCGGTGCCAATCGCATGGCCATTCAGCCCCAGGGCAAAGCCCAGAATCCGCTCGTCTTTCACCGGTAAAAGCCGTGCGAGCAGGTCAACGAAGAGGGTTGCCACCACACCGGTGATCAAAAGCCCGCCCATCATCAGGGGGACCGAACCACCCAGTTGTTCGGTAATACCGATGGCGATGGGCGCCGTCACCGACTTGGGCGCCAGCGAGGCCAGCACCTCGGGTGTCGCGCCCAGGGCCCAGCCAATCACGACGGCATAAACTGCGGCCATGGTGGCGGCAATAGGCAGGGTAACCACAATCGGGCGCCACATGGCGCGGATATGGTGCATCTGCTGGTACAGCGGAATGCCCAGTGCCACCGTCGCAGGCCCGAGCAGGACCGTCAGCCAGCGCGCGCCCTGCTGGTAAGCCTGATAGTCAATCGCCAGCACCGCGATAACGCCCGACAACAGGCACGCCGACAGAACCACCGGCGGCAACCATAAGGGGCGGCCAATGCGGGAGAACAGCCAGTTGCCCGCAAAAAAGGCACCAAGCGTCAAAGCGATGGCGAGAATGGGGGTGGCGGTTAATGTATCCGGCAACGCCTGGAAGCGGGCGAACAATTCACTCACCATCACTCACGCCCCGGGCAGTCAGTGCCTTCATCAACAACAGCGTCGTAAGCACACTCAGAAAGGTGCCCGCCAGCAGCGCCACCGCAACCGCCAGCCACTGCCCGGAAAACTGATTGGCGGTAAAAAACACCCCCACAACCCCCGGCATGATCAACAAGACGAGCACCGCTATCAGCCCCTGGCTTGCCTGTGCCAGGTCTTCGCTCACACTGCCTTTAACCATCTGGGTGAAGGTAATAAGCACCATTCCCAGCACACCGCCACTCACCGGCAGCGCCAGAAGCAGGCGCAAAGACTCGCCAAGAATATAGAACAGCACCAGAACCAGAAATCCACGCAACATCGGCATGCGCCTGCACTCACCCGGAAAAGAATTGCATTACACTAGCCCAAACCTCCACCCCGATACCAATGCAGGAAGCCCATGGCGCTCAAAGCAACCATCCTCAAGGCGACGCTCAATATCGCCGACATGGACCGCCACTACTACGCGGACCATCAACTGACCATCGCCCAGCATCCGTCGGAAACCGACCTGCGCGTAATGATCCGGCTCCTCGCCTTTGCCCTGAACGCCAGCGACACCCTCGAATTCACCAAGGGCCTGAGCACCGATGACGAACCCGAGCTCTGGCAGAAAGACCTGACCGGCGAGATTGATGTATGGATTGAGCTGGGCCTGCCCGAGGAAGACAGAATAAGAAAGGCCTGCAACCAGTCAGGCCAGGTGGTGCTCTACACCTATGGCGGCCGGGCAGTGCCCGTCTGGTGGGACAAACACCAGAACAGCCTGAACCGTTATGGCAACCTGACGGTTGTCGACCTGCCAGCCGAAGAAACCGCCGAACTGGAACAGCTTGCCGGGCGCAACATGGCGTTCCAGGTCACCATCCAGGATGGCCAGGTGACCTTCAGTAATGACCAGAGTCTGGTCACCGTCACCCCCGTGCAACGCCTGCCCGCAAACTGAAACGGCGACTTGCCCTCAGGGGCTGGACAGACGGAGCCGGCACACGTAAGATTGCGCACTCGAAATTGACGCACCCAGTGCTCGGTTTCTCCGCCCGTAGCTCAGCTGGATAGAGCGCTGCCCTCCGGAGGCAGAGGTCTCAGGTTCGAATCCTGACGGGCGGGCCATTATTCTAAAGGCTTGCGTGAAAACGCAGGCCTTTTTTGTTTGGCTGTGTCCCAATTACCCCAAGCTCCTTCGCGGAGCGTCATTCACTGGATCCAGACAAAAACTGCGCCCTCTTGAGCCCGTATTTCTGCATCTTTTCGTTCAGCGTTCGACGGGGCAGGCTCAGCACCTCCATGACCTGCTTGATGTTTCCGTTGTGCTGGGTCAACTCCGAACTGATCAGGGCTTTTTCAACCTGTTCCAGCCGCTCACTGAGCGATCTTTCACCCGACAGCGAGGCGGACGGGCCTGGTTGCCCAAGCTTGAGAAGATCCGTCACCGAGATACCGCTGATACTGCGTGCCAGCAGGTAACGCTCTGCGGTGTGTTTCAACTCCCGGACATTGCCCGGCCAGGAATGAAGTTCCAGCGCCAGGATGTCATCGTAGGTCAACTCCGGCACCTCCAGATCGTTGCTCTCCCCGGCCTCCCTCAGATAGTGGGAAAACAGGGCCGGAACGTCATCAATGCGGTCGCGCAGCGCCGGTAGCTGGATATCGGCCACCATAAGCCGGTAATAGAGGTCCTCCCGGAAGCGCCCCTCGTTGGCGGCTTCCCGCAGATCTTCCTTGGTTGCTGAAATGATCCGGACATTGATTGGAATGGGCGTATGCGAGCCCACTCGCACCACTTCCCGTTCCTGCAGTACCCTCAGTAACTTGATCTGGAACGACATCGGCATGCTCTCGATCTCATCCAGAAACAGCGTCCCCTGGTGTGCCGCCTCAAACAGCCCGATGCGTCGCTTTTGGGCGCCGGTAAATGCACCGGCCTCATGGCCAAACAACTCGCTCTCCAGCAGCCCTTCCGGAATGGCGCCCACATTGACAGCGATAAAGGGCTGGTCTCCACGGATGCTCAGCGTGTGTAAGCTGCGGGCCACCAACTCTTTGCCTGTTCCCGTTTCTCCCGAGATAACCACATCGGCATTCACGCGAGCCAGGGCGCGGATATGTTTCCTCAAGGTCTGCGTCGGTTCAGAATCTCCGATAATCGCGGAGGACAGCCAATCATCGTCTTTGGTTCCGGATTGCTGGCGTGTGGTCGCCAACGTCGCCTGGCGCTGGCGACAGGCTCGCTGGATCAACTCAACCAACCGCTCCTGCTTGAACGGCTTTTCCATGAAGTCGTATGCGCCCAGTTTCATGGCCTCCACCGCCTGGGCAATACCGCCATGACCGGTGATCAGGATCACCGGGATGGTCGGATCAACGGTTTGCAACAGGCTCATGCCATCCATCCCCGGCATGCGGATGTCGCTCACCACCACGCCCTGAAAGTCACTGGTCAGCAGCGGCAAGGCGTCTCTGGCATCGGTAAACGTCTGCACGTTGATGTCAGCAAGCATCAAGCGCTGCTCCAACGATTCCAATACCGAAAGCTCATCATCAATCACGACGGCGTGCATGATGTTATTCATGGCTGTCTCCGGACTCCGTTGCACTTGTTATTGGTAAACTCAAAGAGAAGCGCGTTCCCTCGTTAAGCCGGCTATGCACCGTCAAATCACCCCCCAGATCGAGAGCCAGGCTGTAGCTGATCGCCAGTCCCAACCCCAATCCTTTTCCCATGGGTTTGGTGGTATAGAACGGTTCGAAAACCTGGCTCATTTGCTCCTCCGTCATGCCATGACCATTATCTTCGATACTTAACACGGCCTGGTCTGGTTGAGCGCCCGAGCAATCCAGCCGAACGATGATCCTGCCGTCTTCCTGACCGGACACCGCATCAATAGCATTGGTCAGCAGATTGACGACGATTTGCTCCAACACCATGGTGTTTGCCTGTACCCGGCAATCATTCTGGGCTATTAGCTCAAAGCGGATAACCTCTTCCTCGAGCCGTGTTTTAAGCAGCTCAATGGCGTAATGAACCGGTGCCAACATCGAGATGGGCGCACTGCCGGAATTCCGCTTGCCGGCAAAAATCCGGAGCTGACGAGAAAGCCTGGAAAGCCTTGCCAGCAAATCCTCGATCTTCTGGAAATTAGTGTGTACATCGTCCAGCCGGTTACGTTCCAACAGGATCTGGCTGCTGGCGACATAATTCGATAACGCCGTAATGGGCTGATTGATTTCATGAGCAAGCGCCGCTGACATTCGGCCCAGAGCAGCCAGCTTCTGGTTCTGGGCCAGCGCGGCCTGGGCGTCTTCCAGGTCCCGGGTTCGCTCCTCAACCCGATGTTCCAGGTCCCGATTGATTTCCTGCAAAGCACGCTGTGCCGAGGTGAGTTCCGTGATGTCCTGAACCGTCAAAATAAACTCTTTTCTGTCCCCGACATGGATGGGGTTCAGGGTGTAAAACACCGGGAAACGGGTGCCATCCGAGCGGATGCCTTCGGCGCGGCAGGAACCACCACCGGCATAGCCAGGCTCCCAGGGATCCAGCAACCTGTCAGGCCTGACGGAGTCGACATCGCCAACCAGACAGAACAATGCCTGAGCCCGCTCGTTGACAAACAGGGGATGAAAATCGGCGTCCAGATTCAGCAGGCCGACATCGGTATTCTGGATAATGGCACGCTGATGGGACTCCCGGGCGGCCGTCATTTTCGCGAGGGCATCCTGGGCCAGGGTACGTCTGCGACGCTCTCGATAAAACAGGATACCGGCGACAAACGCGGCGTACAGTATACCGATCGCACCCTGCTTCCAACGCACCTGAGACGTCACCCGGGCCAAGGGTATGCGCATGTGCATCTTCCACGGGTAGCCCTCAATGGCCGTTTCGAAAACGAGCTGGGCACCGGCCTCCCCGAGGTGAAAGGTAGACCAGTCATCGGACTGCCACTGGGTTGCTCTCTCAAGAGGACGAACGGGGTCCCCGCCATATTGACGGGTTGTCTCCAGTTCTGATCGTAAGGCGTCAGACAAGGGGGCCAGGGAGCGATAGTGTAACTTCGGATCCGACGCCAAAAAAATGATGCCTTCCTCGTCGGTCACCCAGACAGAATCACCGGACTGGTTCCAGCTATGCTCCAATTTACTGAGGTCAATCTTGACGACAATGACGCCTAAAATGTCATCCGTCTCCGAATAAACCGGCGCTGAGCGAAAAAATCCCGGGATGCCTGAGGTCGCGCCTACCGCGAAGTAAAGGCCAAGCCTTCCCGCCATCGCATCCTGAAAATAGGGGCGGTAGCTGTAGTTTTCACCGACGAAACTGTCTGACGACTGGTAGTTGCTGGAGTATAGCGTCAGACCACTGGGGCGCATCACGAAAATCTGGTCGGATTCCGCTTGCCTATTCATGGTTTTGAGAAGGTTCGAGTAAGGCGCCGAATACAGATCCGGCCTTTCTAAAGACGTTGGGCTTAATGCACTGATAATTCTCGGATCCGAAGACAGGATTTTCGGGAGGTAAAGGTGACGATCAATCGTCGCAGACAGAGAGGTCTTGTAAACGCTGAGCCTTTGCACGGCGTCCTGTTTCGCGCTCTCAATCTCCATCCTCATGAGCGCAGGATTCAGGAGCACAAGCAGTATAACGAGCACCAAAAAGGCAACAACCTGCAAACCAGGGACCACTGAGTCGAAGACAGTATGCTCTCGAAAGCGCATGAGGGAGCGCGTCATGGAATTCACCGGTTATTCATGAAGCCGTGCAATCGCCCATCTTTGATCACCCTCTGCGGGCGGTCAACTCACCCCAGGCAGCGGATTTTGGCCTACAAGGCCCCACCCATCGGCGGATTTTCGCTCATCCCGGCCGAACCAAACCGTTTAGAGACGTTTTCCGAAGACGGCCGAAAACCCAATAAGCCAAGTTAAAACAATTCATTACCACAACTATTGGTGTGCGCTTAACGATATTGGCCTGCCCGTTGCAGCACCATCACTGAACCATGAACACGTTTGTTCAAAACAAAAACAATCGAGGACCGAACCATGAATAAGCTAAGAAATACCGCTATTGCATCAGCCGCACTCCTGAGTTTTGCGATCTCGGAAGTACACGCCGCGACGGAATGGAATGTCTCCCTTTGGGGGAAGCGCAGGGCATTCACAGAAAACGTGGAAAAGCTTGCCGAGCTTGTTGAGCAGAAAACAGACGGCGAATTCACCCTCAACATCTCCTACGGCGGGCTCTCCAAAGCCCGGGAAAACCTGGACGGCATCTCTTTCGGCGCTTTCTCAATGGCACAGTTCTGCTCGTTTTATCACGCCGACAAGAATCCAACGATTACCGTGACCGAATTGCCTTTTGCCGAAGACGTCTCGCTTTCACGAATTTCAGACATTTATCAAGCCGTTTATGAGCACCCCATCGTTAAGGCCGATCTGGCCCGGTGGAACGCCACCCTTCTGATGCCAACCCCACTGCCCCAATACAACATTGTCAGCAAGAGTGACCCGATCACCTCCCTGGACGGGTTCGACGGTCTTCGTGTTCGCGGACCGGGCGGCATCATGGGCGTGCTCGGCAAGCTGGGGGCAGTCAAGACCGGGGTGCCGTTTTCTGAAGTCAGGCAATCCATGGACTCCGGCGTTATTGACGCTGCGTCCTTCGCCCCCCACGCGCACCTTGCGACCAACTCCTACAAGGTGGGTAAGTGGTACACCACCAACCTGAACCTGGGTTCCGCAAACTGCCCTGTTGTCGTTAACACCCAGGCCCTGGAAGCACTGGAGCCGGCCTATCGCGAGGCCTTGTTGGGGTCCGTGGACGAGGCACTCGAGTTCTATGTTCAGAACTATGAGCAGAACACCACAGCACGATACCAGGCGGCCGTCGAAAAGCAGGGGCTCACCAAAGTGACGTTCACTCCTGAGCAAACCGCTGAATTGGACGAACTCGCGGAGACTGTTCGCCAGAGCTGGATCGACAGGCACGCTGACCAATTCGATTCCCAGGCTCTTTTCGAATTCACCGCAAAACAGTTTGCTGAACATTAAGGGCGCGACGGGTGTTATTGGCACTGGATGACTTCGGTCTTCCAATGTGAATAGCGCCCCCGTCCGCCAACAGATCACTAACAAAAACAGAGATTGGTATGTCTGCTGCAACCGTGCTGGAGGATGACTCTCTATTGAGTCGATCCGATCGATTTTTCTTCCGCCTCGAGTCTTTGCTCAACCTGGCAAGTGGTTTGGCAATCTTCATGCTCGTATTGATGGCCACCGTCAATATTCTTGGGCGATGGCTGTTCTCATCACCGATTAGCGGTTATGTCGACTGGGTCGAACAGGCCATGCCGTTCATTGCGCTTCTCGGGATCGCCTATACCCAGCGAGTCGGTGGGCACATTCGAATGGATATCGTGGTCGGTCAGTTAAAAGGTCGCTGGCTGTGGTTCACTGAACTGCTGACCTCTTGCGCCATGCTGTTAGTAACCCTGGTGCTGATCTACGGCTCGTACCTGCATTTCTGGCGTTCTTACTCCATCGGGGACTCCTCACTGGACATCAATCTCCCAACCTGGCCTGCCAAGCTGGTGGTTTCTTTTTCACTGGCGGTCCTCGCCCTTCGGCTGGTACTTCAGATTTGGGGCTATGCCAGAGCGCTCCGCCAGGGCGGCGATCAACCCGTTGCCGTTCCACTGATCGAATCCCCCCGCACGGTGGCTGTTAAAGAGGCGCAGGCGGTTACCGGGCGGCAGGATGATGAGGGGGACTCTCAATGATGGACTTATTCCAGGCAATGGCTGAGATGGACACCATCCAGATCGGCCTTTGGGTAACCGGGGCGATGCTCGTGCTGGTGGTCCTGGGACTGCGGGTCGGCTTTGCAGCGGCCATTGCGGGCTTCGCGGGCCTTCTGTGGATTTTCAGTGCCAAGTTTGGTTTCGAGAGGGGTTTCATGGTGGCTCTGAAAATGGCCGGAACCATTCCCCACTCCAAAACGGCTTCACTGGCGCTATCCCTCATTCCAGCGTTCATCCTGATCGGCTTTCTTGCCTACCACGCCGGCTTGACGAAATCCCTTTTTGAAGCCGCCAAACGCTGGGTCGGCTGGCTGCCAGGGGGCATGGGCGTCGCGACGGTGTTTTCCACCGCGGGCTTTGCGGCCGTGTCTGGCGCGTCTGTCGCAACGTCCGCTGTCTTCGCACGCATTGCCGTTCCCGAAATGCTCAAGCTCGGATACGACAAACGATTTGCGGCAGGTGTGGTGGCCGCTGGTGGTACCTTGGCCTCCCTGATTCCGCCGTCCGCGATCCTCGTCATCTACGCCATTATTGTCGAGCAGGATGTGGGCGCGCTGTTGATGGCCGGGTTCCTGCCAGGTGCTGTATCGGCGATTATCTACGGTGGCCTGGTCATCATTCTGGCCAAAACCCGGAAAAACTTTGGCCCGCCCGTCACGGGGTTCACCTGGAAACAGCGCTTTGAATCGCTTCCGGGGGCCATGCCCATCTTCGCCGTCATCGCCATTATCATGATCTGCATTTATGGTGGCGTAGGCACGCCAACCGAAGCAGGCGCACTGGGCGCATTCATCATCTTCTGCATCGCGATTTATAACGGTAGCCGATGGACAGAGCTCAAGTCCTCACTGATGGAGACAGCAAAGCTCTCTGCCATGATCTTTGCGATCATCTGGGGGGTACTGATTTATGTGCGGTTCCTGGGCTTTGCCGACCTGCCAAGCGCCTTCTCGGACTGGATTGTCAGCCTGGACCATAGCCCAATGCTGACCCTGCTAATGATTCTGTGCGCTTACGCGGTCCTGGGTATGTTCATGGACGCCATTGGCATGCTGCTGCTCACACTTCCCATTGTCTTCCCTGCTGTGATGGCGCTGAATGGCGGCGTAGGCGTTACCGCGGCCGAATCCGCGTTCGGGGTCTCCGATGTGGGCTGCGCCATCTGGTTTGGCATCATTGTGGTGAAAATGGCGGAACTCTGCCTGATAACGCCCCCGATTGGCCTGAACTGCTTTGTCGTAGCCGGGGTACGCCCGGAATGCTCGGTGCAGGATGTGTTTCGCGGTTGTATCCCGTTTTTCGTCGCAGATGTCATCACCATCGCGGTTCTGATCATGATGCCAGGCATCGTGCTGTGGCTTCCGGGACTCATGGGATTTGCGTGACCGCTGTCATTCAGCGGGCAGGCGACAGGAGAAACCAAAGTCTATGATGGTCGCAGTAGCCATCCTTGAACAGGATGGCTACTTTCAGTGCTCAGTGTCAAAGCAACACTGAATGCCAGCTCATCAAATTCATGGGCATTCAGGTGCGATGACCGATTACCGCTCATTCCTTCTGTCGCTGCATCCGCTCCTTCCGACAGGCCTCCAAAGCCCTTAACGCATCGACCTTCAGTGGCAGACGCAGCGCCCAGAGGATCTCCTCTTTCCTGTAGCCAATATCGTCCAACAGATCGTCCGACTCGTTAAGCAGGGGCAAAAACAGCCTGCGGAAATGATGCCGCCGCGCGACGACCTTCCCCCAGAACTCAAAAATTGCCATCAACTTCAGCGGCGGCATGGCCGGCATCAATACTCTTGGCTCCACCGGAAACCTGACCGAATCAGGCTTTACATAAGGGCCACGAAAGTTATTGGTTTCTCGCATCGTTATCTCCCGGATCTCCCCACGTTTCTCGTCAAGAACACACTGCCCTGGTCACTCAGGCAGATGGCCCTATCCTGAGGCCCGGCATTTGATAACAAAAGCTAAACATACTAATCTATGAATTCAGCTTTTCTTAACGGGAAGAGAAAATGACCCAGAACACGATGAACATCAGAACCTCCGGGCTCCCCCTGCTCGACACCGATGTCCTGAGGACATTTGTCGCGATCGCGGAGTGCGGCAGCTTCACCCGGGCAGCTTCCCAGGTTCACCGCACGCCCGCGGCGCTCAGTATGCAGATCAAGAGACTGGAGGAGACGATCGGAAAGCTGGTGTTTCTTCGGGAATCCAGGCAGGTACGTCTGACCACCGAGGGCGAGATTCTGCTGGGTTACAGTCGCCGGCTACTGAAACTCAACGAGGAAGCGGTCCAGCAGTTTCTGTCGCCATCCGTCACCGGCAGGGTCAGCTTCGGCACCACTGACGACATTGGAACCCGCATACTGCCCGGTGTACTGGCTCAGTTTGCGAGGTCGTTTCCCGGTGTTCAGGTCGATGTAACCATCACTTCAAGCCGGGAGAATCTTGATCGCATGGATTCCGGCGACCTGGACATGGCACTGGTCATTATCGGAAATGAAGGCCAGGAAGCCCGAGGAGAAATCATCCATACCGAGCCTCTGGTGTGGGCCGGCCGGGAAGGGGGTATCGCCTTTGAGCAATCCCCAATCCCACTGGCACTGGCAAACCACGGCTGCATCTGGCGGCGGGCCGCACTGGATGCGCTGGATCAGGCCGGGCGGGCCTATCGAATCGCCTACACCTGCGAAAACACCGCGGCACAGGAGGCGGCCATGCTGGCGGATCTGGCCGTGACCCCCTTCCCGGTCAGCTTGATCAGGCCACCGCTCAAAAAACTTGAGAAGGAGGGACTACCGCCGCTGGCCAAATACCAGATCGCACTGGTACGAAACGCCTCCTCGCCTGAGGCGGATGTTCTGTCAGACCACATAAAGAGTGCCTTTCTGGCCATGAGGCCCAGTGCCGCCTGAAAGCACTGCCGCCCTCAGATCCGAAACCGCCGATGGCTCGACTGCAGCCGCTCGGCGTGGCCGGACAGCAGCTCGCTCTGGTTCTCCAGTTCCTGGCTGATGGAGCGGGACTCCACGCTCTGTTCCCGGACCAGCTCCACTTTCTGGGCGATGTCCTCGGTAGTCACAGAGATTTCCTCCACGGCCACCACCACCTGGTCCATTTCCGCCGTCAGGCTTTGCACCGAGGTCACGATCTGGGTGATGGCGCTGGAGACCTCGTTGGCCTGCTCGGTGGTCTCGCCTGCCGCTTTCACACCGTCTTCCATCTGCCGGTCCATCTGGCCGGTCACCTGATTCAGCTCAGTGATAATGCCGGAAATGTTATTGGTCGCGCTGACGGTTTTCTGGGCCAGGGTCCGGACTTCATCGGCCACCACGGAGAAGCCCCGGCCGGCCTCGCCCGCCCTGGCGGCCTCGATCGCCGCATTCAGGGCCAGCAGGTTGGTCTGTTCAGCGAGCCCGTCAATCACATCGATGATACCGGTGACCTGCTCGCTTGAACGGTTCAGAGACTGCACGTGCTGGTGGGAAGTCTTGATCAGGTCGGACAGTCGGCGCATGGTCGAGACGCTCTGACCAATGGTCGTCTCGCCGTGCTCCGCCGCCTGGTTCGTGCTCTGCATCGACTCGCCCACTTCGGCCGTCCGGCGGGCCACATCGTTGATCGTTACCGAGATCTGCTGGGTTGCCGTGGCCGCCTGCTCGGTCTGCTGTTCGACGGATTCACTGCTGCTGTTCAGCCGCTGCGTTGTCCGGGCCAGTTGTGATCGCACTTCCAGCAGTGCCTCGGTGCTCCGGATCGACTCGCCCAGGAGCTCGCCCATATTTTCAATCATATGGTTGGCAGCGGAACCGAGCCGGTTGAACTCATCATTGGGGTTTCGGCCCAGGGACAGGCGTTGCGTCAGGTCACCTTCTGCCACGTTGGCGAGCAGATTAACCACGGAATTCAGCCGGCGAACCAGCGTGCGGGACATCAGGATCAGCGCCACCATCAGGATCGGGCCAAACACCAGGGCGGAGCCGATACTGGCCGCTTTCGCCACACTTTCAGCATCTTCAGCCGCGGCCATCCGCTCCTGGATCAGGCCGTTCTGCAGTCGTTCATTCTGCTCAAGCACCGCCGCCTGCAACAGGTTGCCGGTTGCCACCAGTGACTGCTCCAGACTGACAATCTCCACCAGCCTGGTCTCTATCTGGCCGAAGGCCGTCCGAAAGTGGTCAACCGCCTCACCAATCACGCTGTCGTTCCAGCCGTAGTCATTCACCAGTTCACTCAGGCTGGCCAGTGCTGTACGGGTTTTGTCGGCTGCCTCCGGATCGCGGGTCTGAACGTACTGCCGGGCATTGCTCACCAGCAGATCGACCGGCTCATCCAGCACGCTGATTGAAAGATTGCTCAATTCCGCAAAGGCCTCTTCCAGCGAACCCCGTATCCCGGAAGCCCTGGAAAACCCCACCGCCTGCAACTGGTCCAGCCACTCGATACGCAGCCGCTCGTAGGAAGCCACATTCTCGGCAATCGATTCGGCACTGGCCAACACACCGGGGTCGTTCAGCGTTTGGGCCTGGACGACCAGCTCACCGGCCATATCGGAAATCGTCGCCAACTCTTCACGAGCCTGGCTGGCCACCTCCCGGTTGATACCTGCCATGTCATTTTCGACGGCGCTCCATTCCAGCAACAACGTGCTGGACAGGTCTTTGTACTCGTAGGCCTGATGAGTGGCGCGATTGGAGGATGAGACCGTTGATAATCCCCAGATGACCACTGCGACCATGCAGGCAAGGCCAATGGGCGTTGCCACCATGAGTGCATTCAATTTCTTCCGCCAGGAGAGATTCAGTTTCATAACCCGCTCACCTTTCTTTCAGACCCACCAGAAAAAAGCCCCGGACACAGTCCGGGGCAAAGTACAGAGCAACAACTCAATAGAAGAACTGCATGGATTCCTGTTTTGACATCAGAAATCGTACATAACCATCGCCTGCAGGCGAACGGCGTCACCGTCCTGGCCATCCACCTGTTCGGCGGTGTGATGACCGGCTTCCAGGCCGTAGGTCACATGGTCAACCGGCGACCAGATGTAGTTCAGGAACGCACTGGCGTATTTCTCGTCAGCCGTACCGGCCACACCACCTTCATCAAAGGCATCGTCCAGATCCGCGACCACCATTCCATAACCGAAGTTAACGGCACCCGGGCCCGCGTTGACGCTGATACTGACACCGCCGCCAGTCGCTTCGATGGTTTCGAGGTTACCCTGGCCATCGACATACGCCGCCTGAGCCGGGCTCAGATAAAGGTAACCACCAATGCCGTCACCGTGGGTGACAGAGCCACGGAGCGTAATTCCGTCGGTCAATTGGGTGTTGGCTTCAAGCATGACACCCCAGGCTGTCGCGGAGTCGTCAGACATGTTCGGGTTGGAGACCGTGCTGCCCTCGGCATCGTATTCCAAGAATCGCGCAAGGCCAGCCACCGCATAGTTCACCGGACCGGCCTGGTCCTGGTAACGCACAGTGAGGTCGGGAATCCGGTGCTTGGTGGTGCTCTCGGAATTGACAATGCCGCCACCCTCGCTCGGATCTTCGGCAGAAACGGAGAACCCGCCGGTGGTGTAACGCAACTGGGACTGACGACCACCGCCCTGACCAAGCGGACCATTGAAATCAACGGTCGGGAACAGGCTCAGGATGTTGCCAAAGTTGGACCAGGTCTGACCGGCCAGCACACCGTTCCAGACACCATAGGCGTGACGCAGACGGAACTCACCGCCGCCGCCGGTGAAACCGCCACCGCCGTAGAAATCCCCTTCAATGTTGGTTTTCAGGACATCGCCGCCCACCATTGTCCTGGTAGTGAAGCCGATGCGGCTCTGGTTGGCACTCATCGTGGTGTGGCCATCCGAGCCGTCTTCATCATCCATGCGGATGTTGCCACGGATAATGGCGTTGTTCAGGTTGGCATCAACATCGTAAATCATGTCGAGTTTGGCGTAGCCGTAGATGTCTACGTCGGTGTCATTGACCTTGAACTCGATGGCGCTCGCCGTCGATGCCATCAACAGGGTGGCGGTTCCAAGGGACAAAGTCGTCAGCGCGCGTTGTGCGTTTCTTTTCATGATATCTCCTCAAGGCAGCCTTGCCGGATGTCCGTTATTTTTGGATTAGGAGGTCAGTCGGCCAGCGAAGGCCAGGCGGGCCCTCGTACGTAGACCTCCTGACTTCCCATTGCTACATATCTGTAGTAATCCCAGAATACACTTGGATGTATTTTTTTCAATACATTTAATGTAACTTTTAATTTCCAAAAATCTGAATCATTAATCAGACAATGCAGACGAAGAGATCGAAGACGGATGCTCAGGCGAAAAAAAACGCCACCCCCAAACGAGAGCAGCGTCTTCAGAAGATCCTGAAAAAGTGACAACTTCTAGCGAATAACACCCTGTTTCTTAAGCTTTTCCAGATAATCACCCCGGTCCGGAAACAGCTCTGACAACACGGCCTGGGTGTGTTCACCCAGCCCCGGGGGTGGTGCGTCGGCATTCAGGGACTGGTCATTGAAGCGAATGGGGTTACTGACCAGATCCACGCTCCCCGCCTCTGCATGAGACAGCTGCATCTTCATGCCCCGGAACTGGACCTGGGGATCCTCAAAGACCTGTTCGATGGTATTGATGGGACCACAGGGCACACCTTCACGCTCCAGCGCCTCGAGCCAGTATGCTGACGGTTTTTCGGCAAGCAGCCTTTCAAGTTGCGGCACCAGAAGCTTGCGGTTCTGTACCCGGCTGCGATTGGTGGCAAAGCGCTCATCGGACGCCAGCAGAGGCACGCCTGCCACTTCGCAGAAGCGCTGGAACTGGCCATCGTTCCCGACCGCCAGAATGATGTGGCCATCGGCGGTGGCGAACGCCTGGTACGGCACAATATTGGGATGGGAATTGCCCATCCGCTTCGGCGACTGGCCTGAGGTGAGGTAGTTCATGGCCTGATTGGCCAGCATGCTGACCTGCACATCCATCAGCGCGATATCAATCCAGGCGCCTTCACCGGTCTGGTTCCGGCCCAGCAGCGCAGACAGAATAGACGTGGCCGCGTACATACCGGTAAACAGATCCACAACGGCAACACCGACTTTCATCGGCTCTGCGCCCGGCTCGCCATCCGGGCGGCCGGTGATGTCCATCAGCCCGCCCATGCCCTGCAGCAGGAAATCGTAGCCGGCGCGCTTGGAGTAGGGGCCGTTCTGCCCGAAACCGGTGATGGAGCAGTAGATCAGGTCCGGCTTGACCTCTTTGAGGCTCTCATAGTCCAGTCCGTAGCGCTTCAGCCCGCCCACCTTGAAGTTCTCCAGCACCACATCGCAGCTGCTGACCAGCTCGCGAATCAGGGCCTGGCCTTCCATCTGGGCGATATCCACAGCGATGGAGCGCTTGCCCCGGTTGGCCGACAGATAATAGGCCGCATCCTGAGTGCCGTCGAGATAGGGAGGCCCCCAGCCACGGGTATCGTCCCCCCGCTCGGGATGCTCCACCTTGATCACGTCCGCACCCATATCCGCCAGATGCTGGGTGCACCAGGGGCCTGCCAGGATCCGGGACAGGTCCAGCACCCGAATGCCCGCCAATGGCTTATTCATCGTGGTCCTCCAGGCGGGGCGGGGCCCCGCTTTCCTGCACCGTGATCAGAAGAACGCCTGAAGGCCGGTTTGCGCCCGGCCCAGGATCAGGGCATGGACGTCGTGAGTGCCTTCGTAGGTGTTCACGGTTTCCAGATTCACCATATGGCGCATCACACCAAATTCATCGGAGATTCCGTTACCACCGTGCATGTCACGGGCAAGGCGTGCCACATCCAGGGCCTTGCCACAGCTGTTGCGTTTGATCAGCGATACCATCTCCGGCGTCCAGTTATCCTCATCCATCAGTCGGCCCACCTGCAGGGTGGACTGGAAAGCCAGGGCAATTTCAGTCTGCATGTTGGCCAGCTTGAGCTGGATCAGCTGATTGGCGGCCAGCGGGCGACCGAACTGTTTGCGGTCGAGGGTGTATTGGCGGGCGGCGTGCCAGCAGAACTCTGCAGCACCCAGTGCGCCCCAGGCGATGCCGTAACGGGCCTTGTTCAGACAGCCAAACGGACCTTTCAGGCCGCTGACGTTGGGCAGCAGATTTTCCTCGGGAACAAAGGCTTCATCCAGAACGATCTCGCCAGTGATGGAGGCTCGCAGGCTCAGCTTGCCTTCGATTTTCGGCGTGGTGAAACCATCCGTGCCCCGCTCCACGATGAACCCGCGGATCTTGCCTTCGTGCGCCTCGGATTTGGCCCAGACCACGGCAATGTCGGCAATCGGGCTGTTGGTGATCCACATTTTCTGCCCACTCAGCAGATAACCACCATCCACTTTCTTGGCACGGGTGTTCATGGACCCCGGATCGGACCCGTGATCCGGTTCGGTCAGGCCGAAACAGCCCACCATTTCGCCACTGGCCAGCTTGGGCAAAAACTTCATTTTCTGCTCTTCGGAGCCGTAGGCTTCAATCGGATACATCACCAGTGATGACTGTACACTCATTGCGGAACGGTATCCGGAGTCGACCCGTTCCACTTCCCGGGCAATCAGGCCATAGGCAACGTGGTTGAGTCCGGCGCCGCCGTATTGCTCAGCAACCGTCGCGCCCAGCAGGCCCATCTCGCCCATTTCGGAGAGAATCTCGCGGTCAAAACGCTCTTCACGATAGGCGCTCAGAACCCTTGGTTGAAGCTTCTGCTGGCAGTAGGCCCGCGCGGCTTCGCTGATCTGCCGCTCTTCGCTGCTCAGCTGCTGGCTCAGCAGGAGCGGATCTTCCCAGTTAAAGCCGGATGAATGTGCCATATCAAATCTCCAACGAATGCGTCGTGTTCATCAAGTCTCAGCCACGGCCGCCCGCAGCTGTCCAGAAAAGCTTTAAAGCAATTTATGCTAATAAATATAATAATTCAACCGAGTCGTAAAAAAAACTATCCTGTGCCAGAATGGCGTTTTCCACAGGAGACCACCAAACCCGATGAAAGATCAGAACTTACGTATCCCGAAACGGGTCAAGCGCTCGGACCAGATCGTCGATTCGGTCAAACGCTGGGTGGCGCTGAACCGGATGCAGCCGGGTGATCGCCTGCCCAATGAGCGCGAGCTCATGGAGCAGTTCGAGTGCTCAAAGGGAACCGTTCGGGAGGCGCTCAAGTCGTTGGAGGTACAGGGTCTGGTTTCCATTCGCACGGGGCCCAATGGCGGGGCGGTACTGGCCAGAGTGCCCTACGGGAAAGCCAGTGAACTGCTGCGGAATTTCCTGCATTTCGAGCAGCCGTCCGGGCCGGAAATCTATGCCCTGAGAACGCTCGTTGAGCCGGAGATTGCCGCGCTTGCCACTCCGCGCCTCACCGACGAGGACTTGGCAACATTAAGAGAGCTTGTCGCCCGCTGCGAGGTGGATCCGGTAACCTTCGATGAGCGCATAGACCAGCGCATTGCCGAACTGGACTTTCACGTACTGCTGGCGCAACGGTGCGGCAATGCCATGCTGTCCTTCATTGGGCGGTTCGTGAACGACATGATCCGGGATCTGGTCATCTTCAAGAAGTCTGCGCTGCCGGAGCAGCGGGAATTTTCCTGCGCCAACCTGGGCTTTCACAAGCAACTGCTGGAAGCGTTCGAGCAAAAGGATGCTCAAGCGTCCCGTCACCTTATGAAAGAGCACATGCTGTCGGCCGAGCACTTCAACCGGGAGCTTGAAGGCCAGCTCAACCAGCACTTCCTGGGCGGCGACCCGCGCCCGTAAGCCCTGACACGCCGCCGTCACCGGCGAAGTGTCAGGAATTCCCTCCTGCCCACTACCCCACAGACAGGCCCGGCAGCCAGGTCACGATGCCCGGGAACATCACCATCACGCCCACCAGAATCAGTGAACAGATGATGTAGGGGATCGAGGCCATGTAGATCTCCCGCATGGTGGTACCAGCAGGCGCCACGCCCTTCATCACAAACAGGTTCAGACCCAGCGGCGGCGTTGAGAACCCGACCTCCAGGGCCACCAGCGTGATGATCGCAAACCAGATCTGGTCGAAGCCCAGGGACTGCGCCAACGGGAAGAAGAACGGCACGGTGATCATCATGATGGAAATGGCTTCCATAAAAGTGCCCAGGGCCAGCAGGACCAGGAACATCGCCAGCAGCATCAGCAATGGTGACAGATCAAAGCTGATCGCCCACTGGATCAGGCCACTGGACGCGCCGGAAAAGGCCAGCAACTGACTGAAGGTAGCCGAACCGAAGACGATCAGGTAGGCCATCAGCGTCACCTTAAGCGCGCCAATCACCGACTGCTTGAAGCTGTCGACAGACAGGCCTTTGAAGATGGCCGCCAGCACAATAATGCCCAATGCGCCGAAAGCAGCGGATTCCGACGGCGTGGCAAAGCCGGTCAGCATCATCACCACGATCATCACGATGATGCTGAGCATGGGCATGATGTCCCGGGCAAAGATCTTGAGTTTCTGCGCCAGCGGGACCGAGTCCACGTCATAAGCGGGTGCAGCATCCGGATCCAGACGGGTCTTCAGCCAGATGGTACCGACGTACAGTGCTGCCAACAGCAGCCCGGGGATAATACCGCCAATCAGCACATCGCCAATATCGATCTTGGCAAGCGTCGCCAGCAGTACCGCGATGGCAGAAGGCGGAATAATGATCGCCAGCCCGCCGGTGCCCAGAATGGGGCCGATGGACATGTACCGCTTATAGCCCCGGCGCTCCATTTCCGGAACCAGCAGCGAGCCCAGCAGCGCCGTCGACCCCATGGATGAACCACTCAGGGTAGAAAAGGCGGTACCACCGACAACCGTCACATAGGACAGGCGCCCCGGAACCCGGCCCATCAACTGGTCGATGGCATTGAACATGCGCATGCCCAGGCCGGTCCGGAAGAACAGTTCCCCCATCAGCAGAAACAGCGGAATGGGTACAAGCCCGAAGGACGACAGGGACCCGAAGCCGTTATTGAGGATCTGGATCAGGCCGGAATTTCCACCCATGAACACCCAGGCGCCAACCAGGTTCGCACCGATGAACGCGAACGCCACGGGGGCGCCAATCAACATCAGAACCAGAACCACAGACAGCAGGAACAGCAACGCCTCATACCAGACCATGTCAGAGGCCTCCCTGGGTCGTGGCGCTGTGAAACAGTTCTTTGGAGAACACAAAACGGGCGAACTCAATGCCCATCAAGGCAAAACTGATCGGGTAAACGATGGTAAAAATCCACATTGGAATAAAATAGGTCCGCACGTCGTAATCGCCGCCCTGGATATTGGCCGTCACCAGCTCAAGCCCTTTCCAGGCCAGCACAAAGGCAATGACGGCGCAGATCAACATGACCAGTCGCGACATGAGGCTCAGCAGGGCGGGCGGCAAATGGACAATCACGATTTCCACAAACACGTGGCCCTTTTCCCGCACCAGCCAGGGCGCGCCCAGCAGCGTGAGGTAAAACATTGAATATTCGGTCGAGGTGAACAGCCAGGCTGGCGGCTGGCCACCAAAGTTGCGTATGAGGACCGAAGCCACGACAGCAACCATCAACCACACCAGCATCAATCCGGAGATCACCGCAAAGGCATCCACCAGCCGGTCGTAGAGTCGAATGAACGAAGACATGGGACTACTCGTCATCAGGATGGGGAACAGCCCGGCCGAAGCCGGGCATTGTGTCGCTATTGGGCAGCCGGGTCATTGAACAGTTCGACGAGGGCATCGTAGTTTTCAAGACCATCCGGGTGCTGTTCCATACGCTCCCGCATCCGGTTGAGGGAAGCCTCTTTGGCGGCCTTCAGGTACTTGTCTGCCGCTTCGTCAGACAGTTTGACCGGCGTCATGCCATTTTCCTCCAGCTCGGCCTGCTGCTCGGCAGCAACCTCGGCAAACGACTCGGCACTGGAGCGCTCGTGCTCAATGGCCACACTCTGGAGAATGTCCTTGGCTTCGTCGGTCAGCTCGTTCCAGCTGTCCAGGTTGACGATCACGCCCATGTCGGTGGAGTAGAACGCCGGGTCGATCCGGTAGTTCAGGAACTTGTCCCAGTTCAGATCCTGCATACCGATCTGGGTCCAGCCGGTGGCGTCCACAATGCTGCGCTCCAGCGCTGAATACACGTCGGTGGTCGGCAGGCTGATCGGCTGCGCCTTCAGGTAGTCGGTAAAGAACGCGTCGTAGACCGGGTTGCTGCGCAGGCGGATACCGGACATATCCAGGCTGCCATCGTCGTTGAGGGTGGGCTCATTGATGGTGTAGAGGTTGTAGTTAACCCCGCTGTCGAACCACCCCAGATAATACACACCCATTTTGTCCTGGTGAATCTGGTTCAGCAGATCAATACCACCGGACTCACGGGCGTATACAGCGTTGGTGTTGGAGGAGATCAGGGCATCCCGCTCAGGCACCTTGCCGGAGTAGAAGCTGGCGGCGGTGTAGGCCATATCAACGACACCATTACGAACGGCGTCCGGCTGCTGGGGCAGACCGATCACCTCGGGACCACCCAGCACGCGGATCTGGACCACACCTTCACCCGCCTCATTAACCTTGTCCACAAACTCCAGAAAACTCTGGGAGTAGATGAGGGATGAAGGGAAAGCGTGTACTGCCTTGATTTCCTGGACCGCAGATGCGTTTGCGGCGAACAACATGGAAAGACCGGCAGTGAATGCAAGACTGTGTTTTTTCATGGCAACCTCGTTGTGCGTTTCTTTTTGGATCGTTTTTTCTCTCAAGGCAGTCCCGTGCCTGTGCTACCCCAGCCAGGGATAGCGGTTTTTATAGTTCGTCCTGAATTGTTCGATTTCCGGCGTTCTCGCCAGGGTCAGATCGATGTCATCCCAGCCGTTGAGCAGCTTGAGCTTCCAGGTCGGGTTGATATCGAAACTGACGGTCTGTTCCCCCAGAGAAATGCACTGGTTCTGCAGGTCAATGGTTATTGTGGCCGGCTGCTCTGCCATGGCCTCCAGCAGCCGTTCGCAATCCTGCTCTGAAACCAGGGCCGGCAGCAGGCCGTTGTTGACTGAGTTCGAGGCGAAGATGTCCCCGAAACTCGGTGCAATTACACAGCGGAAGCCATGATCCACCAACGCGTAGACCGCAGCTTCACGGGAGGAGCCCGCACCGAAATTGCGGCGGGCAACCAGCACTTCGGATGACGCCGCTTCCGGTCGGTTGAGCATGAAATCCAGCGGCTCGCCGCTGCTGTCGAAGCGCATATCATGCAGCAGGAAGGCGCCGTAACCGTTGGGCTTGCGGGGTTCCTTCATAAACCGCGCGGGAATCAACTGATCGGTATCCACATTCTCCAGTGGCAGGGGCAGTGCAACAGCAGAAAACTGATTCATCGGTTCCATGGTGTTTTACCCCCGCAAGGCTCGAATGTCGGTGAGATGGCCGGTCAGTGCCGCGGCGGCAACCATGGCCGGCGACATGAGATGGGTACGGGCGCCAGGGCCCTGACGGCCCTTGAAGTTCCGGTTGGTGGTTGAGGCGCAGCGCTCACCACTGGCAACCAGGTCCCCGTTCATACCCACGCACATGGAACAGCCGGATTCACGCCATTCCAGGCCGGCGTCGACAAACACCCGATCCAGCCCTTCGGCCTCTGCCTTCGCTTTCACCAGGGTTGAACCGGGGGATACGATGCCCGGCACCCTGCAGTTTTTACCGCGAAGCACACTGGCGGCGGCACGCAGGTCTTCCAGACGGGCATTGGTACAGGAGCCAATAAACACCCGGTCGACGGTCACATCTTCCAGCTTCTGGCCAGGCTTGAGCCCCATGTAGTCCAGGCTGTCCCGGATCTGCCGGGCCTTCGAGGGTGAGGTCTCATTTGCCGGATCCGGTACCATCGAATCAATGGGCAGGGCCTCTTCCGGTGATACACCCCAGGTCACGATCGGCGCGATGTCCTCGCCACGCAGGGCCACCTCCCGGTCGAATTGCGCATCCTCATCAGTAAAGAGCGTGCGCCAGTAGGCCTCTGCCTGCGCCAGCGCCTCTCCCTTCGGGGCGTAGGGGCGACCGCGTACGTATTCGATGGTTTTCTCATCCGGCGCAATCATGCCGCAGCGCCCACCGCCTTCGATGGAGAGGTTGCACAGTGTCAGCCGCGCCTCAACGCTCAGGCCCCGAATCACACTGCCGGCGTACTCGATGGCGTAGCCACGGGCGCCGTCCGCACCCAGTCGGGAAATCCAGGCCAGCGCAATGTCTTTTGCCGATACGCCCGGCGCCAACTGCCCGTCAATGGTGATACGCATCCGCTTGGGCTTGGTTTGCCACAGGGTCTGGGTGGCGAGGACGTGGGCCACTTCGGAAGCCCCGATACCAAAGGCCAGCGCGCCCAGTGCACCGTGGGTCGATGTATGACTGTCACCACACACCATCAGAAGACCCGGCTGGGTAATGCCCTGCTCGGGGCCGACCACATGAACGATGCCCTGGCGGGGATCATCAAGCCCGATCAGTTCAACGCCGTGCTTGCGCGTGTTATCGACCAGTTGCTCAATAACACTTCGGACTTTTGGTTGAACCGCAATCAGGTTCCGGGCATTGGTGGGCACATAGTGATCGGCGATACCGATCGTGCATTCCGGATGGCGGACCGGCATATCACGCTCAGCCAGCTTGTTGAAGGCGTGGAACGACCCTTCATGGGCCAGGTGCCGGTCAACCCACAGCAGGCTCTGGCCTTCGTCATTCCGGCAGACCTCATGGGCCTGCCAAACCTTGTCAAACAGTGTCTTACCGGCCATCGCGCCACTCTCATTCAACGTCTTTTTTGTTCGGGACAATAGCCGCCACCAAGGACAACCCCTGTCTCATGCCAAACCATTCAAATGTATTATTTTCAATACAACTGAAGGTATAACACCTTTTTAGACGATGTCAAACACTGACGAGAACCGGACATAACACTGTCATGGGCGTCTGCTACTGGCTTTCAGGCGCCAGGGGCTGCCAGTAACGATCATCGGCATCACCGGCACGGCACAGATCAATCTCGATCCGGTAACGGTCCGGACGATAGAGCGCGTGCAGGTGTTCAACGCCCCGACCATCGACGTCGTAAACCACACGGGTCAGAGAAATCAGGGGGGACCCGACCGCCACATCGAGCGCCTCCGCCACGTCTTTCGTTGCCAGGGTAGCGGAAATGGTCTGGGCGGCATGATCAAGCCGGACACCACTGCGCTCAAGCAGGGAATACAGGGGCGTGCTACCGAGATCCTCTTCGTTGTAGGAGAGTGCGATTCGCTCCGGCACATGCGTTGTCAGGTAGGAGAAGGGCTTGTCCTCGGCCAGACGAACCCGGACGGAAAGCTGGGTCCGCTCTCCCTCTTCCAGGCGCAGTCGCTCTCTTACCCCATCCTGGGGATAGCCATAGCCAAATTCCAGCAGGCGGACGCGGGAACTCTCCCCCATCTTGACGATGTTGGGCAAAAGGTTCGACACACTCGCCGTCATCACCGTGGCACCCACGGGGCGCTCACAGACCAGAGTCCCCACGCCCGGCTTGCGCATGATGAGCCCTTCTTCCATCAGTGCTTCCAGCGCCCTGCGCACCGTCACCCGGCTGACCCGGTGCTCTTCGGCAAGCTTCAGTTCACCCGACAGCTTGGTGCCAGGGGCCATCCGGCCGCTGGTAATTGCATCCTTAAGCAGGAGAAAAAGCTGGTGGGACTTGGTACCGCCAGGCCCGTTCCTCTGAAGCTGTGTTGCCATGATGACTCCCTCGCAGCACCGATGGCCATTACTTGACAGCGCATCGGTATGGCACATATAAATGTATTATTAATAGTACAAGTAAGCGGTCATACCAAGGCGGCTCACCTGTCTTCAATGTCAAAGAGGACTGAAACATGCCGATGTTACAGGTCAACCTGCTATCCGGCTATAGCGGCCAGCTAAAGAACCGTCTGTCCCGGGCGCTGACCTCGGTTCTGGCCGGTATCACCCAGGCCAAACCGGAAGCGATCACGGTCTGGCTGCATGAGTTTGACCCGGACTGCTATAGCCGAGGGGGCGAATCGCGCACACCGGGGCAGGAGATGGGGGCGCCGGAGTCAATTGTCCTTGACTACCTGACAGCGATGGAAAATCGGGATCTGGACACCGCCCGGAAGCATCTCGCCGACGATTTTGTGATGACATTTCCCGGCAGCGGCGAACTCGGGTCACTGGAACAACTGGTGGCCTGGTCAAAAGGCCGGTACCGGTACGTACAAAAGACCATCAGCACCGTGGATGTTGCCTACGGCATGGATGACATCACGGTTTTTGTGCTGGGCACCCTGCGGGGCGAATGGCCGGATGGCACCGAATTCGAAGGCGTACGTTTTATTGATCGCTTCGTGATGCACGCAGACCGCCTGGTTCGCCAGGACGTCTGGAACGATCTGGCGATAGCCGCCTCTTCTTAAACAACCGATAGCCACCAAGCCTGATAAGCCGGTGGTTTCACCTACTGTTAAAAGTGAGCATGGAATTTATGACCAAGTCAGCCAGTGATATGGCGTCAAAGACATTCAAAGACCGTCTGTCCGGCCCGGACATCGTTGTGGCGCCCGGCATCTATGATGCGCTGAGCGCGTCCCTGGCAGAACAGGCCGGATTCGACACGGCCTATCTGTCCGGGGCCAGCCTGGCCTACACCAAACTCGGGCGTCCCGATATCGGGCTGATGAGCCTGACCGAAGTCAACGATTCCCTCGCCCACATCCGTGAGCGCTCCGACATCAATATCGTGGTCGACTGCGATACCGGTTTTGGTAACGCACTGAATGTTATGCGCAGTGTCCGCCTGCTGGAGCGCTCCGGTGCCAACGCCATTCAGCTCGAGGACCAGACCTACCCGAAACGCTGCGGCCACCTGCGCGGCAAGAGCCTGGTCAGCCAGGGCGAGATGGTCGGCAAGATCAAAGCCGCCCTGGATGCCCGCCACAGCGACCAGACCCTGATCATCGGGCGCACCGATGCGATTGCCACCGAAGGTGTCGACAAGGCACTGGAGCGGGCCCAGTCCTATTATGAAGCCGGGGCGGATGTCCTGTTCGTGGAAGGCATTCGCTCGGCGGAACAGGTGGAAAAGGTCATGAGCCGGTTCCGGGGCAAGGTGCCTGTCATGGCCAACATGGTCGAGGGTGGTGACACACCGCTACAGGACGCCCAAACCCTGAACGAGCTGGGTTTCTCCATGGTGATTTTCCCGGGCGCCCTGGTTCGCGCGTTTACTCACATGGCCTCTCAGTTTTTCAATACACTGAAAACCGACGGTACCACCGACAACTTCCGTGACCGTATGCTGGACTTCAAGCAGCTGAACGATTATCTCGGCACCCAGTCACTGCTGGAAATGGGCCAGCAGTACGAAGACCGTTCACGCTAGAGCGCACACAACCCCATTTCAGGAGACGCACGATGATTACCACTGACAAAACTGCCAAGCAGATCTTCCACGAGGTGATGGAGAATCCCCAGCGGGTTCCGTTCGGCTTCGGCAAAAAAGCGGTACTGGTCAATGTAGACCCCCAGAAGGCCTACACCCGGACCGACCTGTACAAGACCGCCTACGAGACCGATCCCCGCCAGCTGGAATACACCAACGAGCTGGCCAAACGGTTCCGCGAGCTTGGCTGGCCCGTGGTCTGGACTCACGTCGCCTTCCTGGATTCGGCAGAGGATGCTGGCGTCTGGGGCACCCGGACCGATACTCCGGACTCCCTTCAGAACATCAAGTACGGCTCTGACCGGGCAGCGTTCGATGAGCGGGCCGAGATCGATTACGCCCGGGACGTGGTGTACACCAAGCGCATGCCCTCAGCCTTCTTTGAAACCCCGCTGCAGTCGCTGCTGGTCTGGCATCAGGTCGACACCGTGATTGTCACTGGCGGCTCCACATCGGGCTGCATCCGGGCGACCGCTGTCGAGAGCCTTTCCCGGGGGTATCGCACCATCGTTCCCGAAGAATGCGTGGCCGACAAACACGAAAGCTATCACTTCGCCAACCTGACCGACCTGCACCTCAAGTACGCGGATGTCATGAAGGTTCAGAGCGTATTTGACTGGCTGGATGACCAGATCGCCAAGCAGGACTGAAGGGGGCACCAGAGATGAAAGAGAGTCTCGGCGTATATGACTACTGGCCGTACCACAACCGGCCGAAGATCGAGTGGCCGAACGGTGCCCGGGTGGCGCTGTGGGTGGCCCCGAACATCGAGTTCTACGAACTGGATCCGCCAGCCAACCCTCACCGCAAGGCCTGGCCGCAGCCGAGCCCGGCGCTGCCGGGCTACACCATCCGTGACTATGGCAACCGGGTGGGTCACCGGCGCCAGATGGACCTGCTCGACAAGTACGGAATCCGCGGCTCTGTTTCGCTGTCTGTGGCACTGTGCGAGCACCATCCGGAGATCATCGATAGGGTCTGCGAGCGTGGCTGGGAACTGTTCAGCCATGGCATTTACAACACCCGCTACACCTACGGCCTGAGCGAAGAACAGGAAATGGAGATGATCCGGGACTCCATCGAGACCATCTACCGGCACAGCGGCCAGAAATGTGCCGGCTATCTGGCCCCGGCCCTGTCCCATTCCGAACGGACGCTGGACCTGTTCGCCGAAGCCGGCAGTGATCTGTTTGGTGACGACGCCGGTTTCTATACCTGCGACCTGTTCCATGATGACCAGCCCACGCCCGTGCGCGTGCGTAACGGCAAACGTTTCATCTCGGTGCCCTACTCACTGGAGATGAACGACACCATTGTCTACGCCGTCAACAAGGTCGAACCCCGCCACTACGGCACCATGCTCAAGCGGCATTTCGACCGTCTGTACGAAGAGGGTAAGGAATCCGGCACCGTCATGTGTATTCCGACCCACAACTATCAGGTGAGCTGCCCCCACCGCATGAAGGCGTTCGAGGAGGCGCTGGAGTACATCACCGGCCACAGCGATGTCTGGCTGGCTACCGGCCGGGAGATTGCCGAGCACTATCTGACTCATTCCTATGATGCCGCGCTCGAGGACATCAAGCGCAAGAACGGAGGTGTTCAATGAGCCTCGACAAAGACTACCTGGAATACCCGAAGCGCGGCTATGGCCACGACCACGACCGGTACGAGTGGAGCATGCTGGCTGACCGGCCGGCCGTGAGCTGGCCCGGCGACAAGCAACTGGCAGTCTGGATCAACACGTCCCTGCAGTTCTACCCGTTGAACCAGCAGGGCAAACCGTTCAAGGTTCCCAACGGCATGACCATGCCCTACCCGGACCTGCGCCACTTCACCCTGCGTGACTACGGCAACCGGGTGGGCATCTACCGGTGCCTGAAAGCGTTTGAGCGTTATGGCATCCGGCCCACCTTTGCCATCAACAGCCAACTGGCCAAAGACACGCCCTACCTGCTGGACCAGTTGCAGGCCACCGGCGGGGAATTTATCTGCCACGGCTGGAACATGGATCACCTGCACTACGGCGGGCAGGACCGGGACGAGGAAGCGGAACTGGTTCAGCGCTCGGTGGACACCCTGCGCAGCCTGGTGGACAGCCCCGTGCGCGGCTGGCTCAGCCCCGCCAAGAACGAAAGCTGGAACACGCCGGATCTGCTGACAGAGAACGGCATCGAGTACTGTTGCGACTGGGTGAATGATGACATGCCCTACGGTTTTCGTACCGACCATGGTCCGCTGACCATGATGCCCCTGACCACCGAGATCGAGGACCAGTTCGTGATCGGCCAGAACCTGCACTCCGAGGATGCCTGGGTGGAGCAGGTCAAGGATGCCTTCGACTTTCTCCTCAATGAAGCCCGCAACCAGGGCGGCCGCATGCTGGCACTGAACATCCACCCCTGGATGATCGGACAGCCGCACCGGATCGCCAGCCTGGAAGCGGTGCTGGAGTACATCACCGGTCACAGCGAGATCTGGCAGGCAACAGCCGGCGACATCGTCGATGCCTTCAACGCCCAGTCCGGCAAGGGAAACTGAGCCATGGCCATGGTTTCCCTCGACGGCGCAGACATTGAGTATGAGCTGACCATACCACTGGTCATTGTCGGTGGCGGCGCCTGCGGCCTGGTCGCAGGCCTTGCCGCGCTCTCCCGGGGCGTGGAGGCGGTGGTGCTGGAACGTGACAGCACACCCCGGGGCAGCACCTTCATGTCCTCCGGGTTCGTGCCGGCGGCCGGCACACGCTTCCAGAGAGCGCTCGGCATTGCAGACTCTCCGGCCATCATGGCCAACGACATCCTGACCAAGAATGAGCGACAGGCCGACCCGGACATCGTGGCCGCTCTGGCCGGCGCCTCCGCCGAAGTGATCGAATGGCTGGCCGATGAACACGGTATACCCTTCGAACTGGTTCAGGGCTTTCTGTACCCGGGCCATAGCCAGATGCGGATGCACTGCACGCCTCGGCGGACCGGCGAAGAACTCATGGCCTGCCTGCTGAACGCGGCCGAGAGCGCGGGCCTGCCAGTGCTGACCGAAGCGAAGGTGACCACCCTGCATGCGGACCAAGAACGCCGGATTCGCGGCGTGTCCTACCAACGGCCGGACGGTTCCACCGAGCAGCTCGGTTGCGACGCCCTGATACTGGCCTGCAATGGCTACGGCGGCAATCCGGACCTGATTGCAGAACACGTCCCGGAGATGGCCAGCGCGCTCTACTACGGCCACGAAGGCAATCAGGGCGAGGCCGTACTCTGGGGCCAGTCCCTGGACGCCAGCCTGAAAGACATGGCCGCCTATCAGGGCCACGGCTCCCTCGCCTGGCCCCACCAGACCCTGATCTCCTGGGCCGTGATGATGCAGGGCGGCATTCAGCTGAATCTCGAGGGGCGCCGGTTCTCAAATGAGCATGGGGGCTATTCGGAGCAGGCCGCCAGGGTTCTGGGGCAACCCGAAGGCATTGCCTTCAACGTGTTCGATGGCCGGATTCACGCCCAGTGCCTGCAGTTCGAGGACTATCGCAACGCCGAGAGTACCGGTGCGGTCAAAACCTTCGAAACACTGGACGCACTGGCCGACGGGCTGGACCTGCCGCCTGAGGCAGTCCGGGACACCTTCCGTGAAATTCAGGCCCTGCAGGAAACCGGCGAAGCCGACCGGTTCGGACGACGGTTCGCGCCGGAGCTGGCACTGTCAGCGCCCTACTACGCGATACGGGTGACCGGTGCGCTCTTCCACACCCAGGGCGGTCTGGAAGTGACAACCGACGGCCGGGTACTGGACCGTGACAGCCAGCCCTTCCCGAATCTGTATGCCGGTGGCGGTGCCGCCCGGGGCGTTTCGGGGGCCGGTAACAGTGGCTATATGTCCGGAAACGGACTGTTAAGTGCTGTGGTCATGGGCGCTCTGGCTGGCCGCGCGGCTGCCAATCAGTGCGCGTGACCCATCACCCTGCTTTGTTCAAGGGATCCTGACCCGCCCGGCTCGGGATCCCCCTCTTCCAAACTGATCACGATCAACCCCATCACTGGCAACGGCACTTCCTGCTGGCGGTCCGGGCATTCTTCTGCCATCTTATGCGGCTTAAAACAATTACCCATCCAAACTGTCCCATGATCCACGGTTTGGGACTGTCTTTCGCATTCTGAGGCTGACATCAACTGGGACGATGCATGTTTGAATTTATGAATGACCTGTTAAGAGCGGGCCGACACTCGCGCTATTTCAACCATACACGAAGTTACAGCCTGTTCTCCCGGGTGCGCACCATTGCCTGGATTCTCGTGGTGCTTCAGACAGCCTGGATCGCAGTGGACTGGTTGCTTTTGCCTGAAGGCATCAGCAGCACCATCGCCTACGGCCGGATCACCGCCAGTGCCTGTTGCCTGGTGCTCGCCCTGTGGTTCAGCCACCCCTACCGGATCGAGGCGTCACTCATCCGTCTGCTGTTGCTGGTACTGGTACTGACCGTGTTCCAGACCTGGAGCAACTGGGTGCTCATCCATGCCGGGTTTGAATCCGAACTGGCGGGCTACGCGTTCTTCCCCTTCATGATCATCACCATGCTGGCAATCTTCCCCCTGACCATACTGGAGGTCCTGGGCTTCGCCGCCTTTGTCATTCTGGTTGAACTCGTGTCCCAGCTCTGGAACGGCAAGTTCGGGCTGGTCAGTGGCCTGAATGATCTCTGGCTGCTGGCGCTGCTTGGCTGCATTGCCGGCTGGGCCTCGGTCAATCAGCTTAGCATGTTGCTGGTCATGCACCGCCAGGCCACCCGCGACCCGCTCACCGGCCTGGCCAACCGGCGCCAGGTGATGGAGCAGTTGGACAGCGATATCAGTGAATCCCTGGAAGGTGGTCAACCGCTGTCGGTATTGCTGTTCGATCTGGACAAGTTCAAGAGTTTCAACGACAACCATGGCCATGCTGCCGGCGACCTGGTGCTGAAACAGTTTGCCCGCATTCTCAAGGAAAACGCCAAACGCAAAGTGGACCTGGCCGGCCGTTTTGGCGGTGAGGAATTCCTGATGGTGCTGCCCGGCATGGGCGAAGCAGAGGCCAGCCGGGTGGCTGATGCCGTACGCGCCGGCTGCCATAAAACCAGCCTCAAGGTCCCGACCGGTGAGCAGGTCAGCTTTACCACCAGTATCGGCATCGCGGTGCTGGGGGATCAGGATGAAGACCGTACCCGCCTGCTCCAGCGTGCCGACGAAGCGCTCTATGCTGCCAAGGACGGGGGCCGGGACCGCTACGTAGTGGCACCAGCCGAGGGGGCTATCGTCTAGGCCGGCGCCCGGGCCGGCTCTTCCTCCGGCTCAAACTCACTGAAGGCCATATCCAGCGACTCCGGCCCGGCCTGCATCAAGGGCTCAAAATGCGCGGCTCCGGTGGTCAGATCACTGACGTGGCGGCGCCGGTACAGGGTATAGCCCGCCAGCCCGACCAGAGTCAGGGCAATATAGCCAGGCAGCGCATGGTTGCCCAGCACCCCCATCAGGGTCCCGGCAAGCACCGGGGCAATGGCGCAGCCGGCCCCGTGGAGCATCAGCATGGCTGCAGAACCTGAGATGATCTCTTCGGGCGGCAACTGGTCCACCAGCTGCGCCACCGCCAGCGGATACAGGGTAAAAGCCAGCCCGCCCCAGACAAAGAACAGCGCCATCAATGCCGGCGGATAGCTCGCAAAGGGCATGGCAGCGGCACTAACCGCTGCCAGCACCAGAATCCAGTTCAACACCCGGGCCCGGTCATGACGGTCGGAAAAACGCCCCACCGGTATCTGGAAAACCGCACCACCGATGATGGTCAGGCTCATGACCATGGCGACACCGGCATTATCAAAACCCAGTTTCACCACATAGACCGGGGCCATGCCCCAGAAAGCGCCCATGGCCAGCCCCGACAGCAAGGCCGTCACGATCGGCAGCGGTGTATGCCGGGCCAGTTCCCGCAGGTTGGCCCAGGCCCGCTCCGGCACCACCGGTTCCGGTTTGCTGGTCAGAGTGATAGGCAGCAGGGCCCAACAGATGAGCACCGTCACCACCACAAACAGGACGGCTCCCTCAGTACTGCCGATCCTCAGAATCTGCTGCGCCAGCGCCAGAGCCCCCAGGTTGATCGCCATGTAGATGGCAAAGATCCGGCCACGCTCCGAGGCAGCAGACTGACTGTTCAGCCAGCTTTCAATCACCGTAATCAGGGTGATGTAGGCCAGGCCATAGACAAACCGGAGCAGGACCCAGACCCAGGGGTCAATGAAGACCAGGTGCAGCAGTGCGGCGCTTGCACAAATGGCAGCGCAGAAGGCAAATGTTCGAATATGGCGCATGCGCCGGATCAGATGACGCCCAGCCCAGGAGCCACAGATGAAGCCGGCGAAATAGCTGGACATGATCAGCCCGAGGAAGGGCGTGGAAATCCCCTCCGCCGTGCCCCGCAAGGCCAGCAGCGTATTGATCAGGCCATTGCCCAACAGCAGCAGGGCCACACTGATAAGAATGGAACGGATGGGTGCCAGTACCGACAGAGCTCGCATGAGGGATTCTCCGGAAACAAGTCCCTGTCGGATGCTGCATAAAACGGACCAGACCGGTTTTCAGGCCGCTCTCAGAACAGGCGGGTTCCGTCTTCCACCGGGCTATCCGGCCCAACCAGGGTGACTGCTCCGCTCTGGGTCTGAACCCCCGTCACCAGACATTCGGACAAAAACGGGCCAATCTGTTTCGGCGGGAAATTGGTCACCGCCAGCACCTGCTTCCCGACCAGTTGCTCCTGGCTGTAGAGATCGGTGATCTGGGCACTGGATTTACGCATCCCTATCTCCGGGCCGAAATACACCATCAGCTTGTAGGCCGGCTTTCTGGCTTCTGGAAACGCCATGACCTCATGGATGGTGCCCACCCGGATCTCCACCTTTTCGAAATCTTCCCAACGAATCATGCGGTTTCGCCTCCCGTTTCTGGTTCAGACGCAAGGCTATCGCGGGATCACACAGCCGGCTTTCAGATTCCGGCGGGGCTGTTGCGGTTTTCGGCGGAAGTGGCCTTTTGCCCGCATCAGGCGGCAGAGGTCTGTCGTTGTTCGCAGGGAACCTCCAGACGCACCCGGCCCCCGTCCAGCAAAACCGGATAACGTTTGACCTGGACCGACTCATCTTCAAGGCAACGCCCCGTGCGCAGGCTGAAGTGCTGCTTGTAAAGCGGCGAGGCCACAACCGGTTCGCCCTTCAGATCCCCGGTAATGCCCCGGGCCAGCACGTTCGCGCCACTGATCGGATCGTGATGGCTGATGGCAAACAGCGCGGGCAGCCGGTGCGGCAAATAGAACACCGCCACCGGCCCGTCCTCGGTCCACACGGCGATGCCGGATTCCGGCACCAGGTCATCCACGGTGCAAACGGCGTCCCAACGGGTTGGTGCTTTCATGATGTTTCTCCTGATCTCAATCTGTTTTTTTACAGGCGTTACCACCTTGCTCCAACTCAAAGTTCCAAGGCTAGGCAGACTCCAGAACCGGCCGGCGCTGATCCCGCTCCACGGTCCACTGCTGTACCGGGTCTTTCTTCTCAGGCTCATTGACGAACTCCCGGAAGCGCTTGCGTTTCTCGGGGTCCTCCACGGCGGTTTTCCATTCGCACTGGTAGGTGCTGACAATGTCGGCCATGTGCGCCTCCAGCTCGGCGCCCATGCCCAGACTGTCCTCCAGCACCACTTCCTTGAGGTAGTCCAGTCCGCCTTCCAGGTTTTCCATCCACACACTGGTGCGTTGCAGGCGGTCCGCCGTGCGCACGTACAGCATGAGTACCCGGTCGATGGTGCGGATCAGTCCGTCGTCAGACAGATCGGTGGCGAACAGGTCAGCGTGGCGCGGGCGCATGCCGCCGTTACCGCAGACGTACAGGTTCCAGCCATTCTCGGTGGCAATCACGCCAATATCCTTGCTCTGGGCTTCGGCGCATTCGCGGGTACAACCGGAAACGGCCATCTTGATCTTGTGGGGTGCGCGCAGGCCCTTGTAGCGGTTCTCCAGGAAGATCGCCATGCCCACGCTGTCCTGAACACCGTAGCGGCACCAGGTATTACCGACACAGGACTTCACCGTGCGCAGGGACTTGCCGTAAGCGTGGCCGGTTTCAAAGCCGGCGGCGATGAGCTTTTCCCAGATCTCCGGCAACTGGCTCAGGGTGGCACCAAACAGATCCACCCGCTGGCCGCCGGTGATCTTGGTGTACAGGTCATACTCCCGGGCCACTTCCCCCAGCACAATCAGTTTGTCCGGGGTGATCTCGCCGCCCGGCACACGGGGCACGATGGAATAGGTGCCGTTCTTCTGCATGTTGGCCATGAAGGTGTCGTTGGTGTCCTGCAACGGCACGTGATCTGTGGTCAGGATATGTTCGTTCCAGCAGGTGGCCAGAATGGATGCCACCGTCGGCTTGCAGATGTCGCAGCCGTGGCCCTTGCCGTACTGACTGATCAGCGTGCGGAACGTGCGAATGCCATTAACCTTGACCAGGTGAAACAGGTCCTGGCGGCTATACGGAAAGTGTTCGCAGATATCCTTGCTCACCTCCACCCCGCGTTTTTCCAGCTCGCTGTCCACCACGTTCTTGAGCAGCGCGGAACAGCCACCACAACCGGTACTGGCCTTGGTTTCGACCTTGACGCTGGCCAGGTCCGAACAACCGGCATCGATGGCACCGCAGATGTCGCCCTTGGTGACGTTGTGGCAGGAACAGATCGACGCCGTCTCCGGCAGGGCGTCCGGCCCCAGGGCCGGCGCGCCGCCCTGGCTTTCCGGCAGGATCAGGGTTTCCGGGTTGCCTGGCAGGGTGATCTCATTGAGGGCGTATTGCAGCAGGGTGTCGTAGTGGCTGTTGTCACCCACCAGAATCGCACCCAGCAGGCGCTTGCCATCCTCGCTGATGACCATTCGGCGGTAATGCCCGGCCTGTTCGTCATTGAAACGGATGCTGCGGGCACCCGGGGCCTGGCCATGGGCATCGCCAATGGCGCCCACGTCCACGCCCAGAAGTTTCAACTTGGTGCTCATGTCCGCGCCGGTGAAGACCGCTTCCTCGTCGTTATTCAGAACCGAGGACAAGGTGCGGGCCATGGTGTAGCCGGGGGCCACCAGGCCAAAGATCCGTTGATCCCACAACGCGCATTCGCCGATGGCATGGATGTGGCGGTCGGAGGTGGTGCAGTGGTCGTCGATCACAATGCCACCACGTTCACCAATCTCAAGGCCACAGGCGCGGGCCAGCGTATCCTGGGGCCGGATACCGGCGGAGAAAACGATCAGATCGGTATCCAGGTGACTGTCGTCACTGAAGTTCATCCGCAAACGGGCATCCTGGCCTTCAACGATGGCGGTCGTCGCCTTGTCGGTGTGTACCTGAACGCCCAGTTCCTCAATCTTGTGGCGTAACAGGGAACCGCCTTCGGCATCCAGTTGCACGGGCATCAGGCGTGGAGCAAATTCCACCACATGGGCCTGCAGCCCCAGACTCTTGAGAGCGTTGGCCGCTTCCAGGCCCAGCAGACCGCCACCAATCACAACACCGGACTTCCCATCCCGGGCACTGGCGCGAATGGCATCCAGATCTTCCAGGGTCCGGTAGACAAAACAGTGGGGGTGCTCACGCCCCTCGATGGGCGGCACAAACGGGTAGGAGCCGGTGGCCAGTACCAGCTCGTCGTAGGCGTAATCACCCCGATCGGTCGTTACCTTGCGGCCTTCCCGATCAATACGGGTGACCGCCTCGTTCAGCCGCAGTTCGATACGGTTCTCGGTGTACCAGTCCGCCGTGCCCATGGCCAGGTCGGCATGGCTGGAACCACTGAAATATTCCGACAGGTGCACCCGGTCATAGGCCAGCTGCTTCTCTTCACCGAACACCACCACGCGGAAATCCTCGGCGGCCGGGCTGGCAACGAACTGTTCCAGAAAATGGTGGCCCACCATGCCATTGCCAATCACGATCAGGGTTTTCTTGCTCATGGATCTGTCCTCCGGTTTTCTGGCACAAACAAAAAAAGCCGGAGCATCACTCCCCGAGGGAAGGATGGTCCGGCTCCAATGCCAATAACTGTGTTCTTCAAGCGGCCCGGCCTCATAGGCGGCAGAGCTGCTTTCCTACCCTCCTGCGAAATGCATGCCAGCCATAAGAACCTCACGGAATCAACAAGTTAAAACCGGGACAACCGTTCCCGAGGCCTGCCGACGACTTACTGGAGAACCACTTCAGGGCACCCCGCACACCATCGGTGCATCAGCGATGGTGCAGTAATTGCGTGCAGAAATAAGACCCGCGGAGATTCTGGTGGTGATGAGGGCGGAGTAACCAGGGTTCCCAATCAGAGGAGACGGTGATGAACAGCCAACAGGTTTCTTGCGAGACAGGCCCGAGTGCGAGCGACTTCCTGATCGCATCGAAAGACTCCGAACTGAAGAACCTTCAGTACTTCCTCCAGATGGGGAAGGTCGTGCAGTGTATAAGCAATCTGGTCCATGCCCTGCAGTGTGAACGGGGAGCATCCAATGTATTCCTTGGTTCCGACGGAGGGAAATTCTCCGAGGAGCGCCAGACCATGGTGTCCCGATCAGACCGACTGAACGAGGAATTCAACCAGGCCCTCGGCGATATCCACCAGGAACTGACCTGCCATCCGGTCAGCCCCACACTGCTCAACCAGATGGCCGCCGCCCTCCATGCACTGGACGGGCTTTCCGGACTGCGCCAGGGAGTCTCCGCACGAGAGATCACGGCCGTTGACGCCACCGGGCACTATTGTCAACTGATTCAGAGCCTGATTTCGGTGGTGTTTGAAGCCGCGGACGTAGCGGTTGATCCAACCATTGCCGGCCCACTGGTGGCCATGGTGCACCTGATGAACGGTAAGGAATTCTGCGGGCAGGAGCGTGCGGTGGGATCGGCAGGCTTTTCCAGCGGTCACTTTGACTCTGCACTCTCTGAACGCATGGTGCACCTGATTGAGTCACAGGAACGCTGTTTCGAGGTGTTTACGAGTTTCGCGGATGAAGATTCGATCAGGCTCTGGCATCAGTTGCTGGCCAATCCCCGGGAACAGGAAATTCACAGACTCCGTCAACTGGGGGTGTCGATAGGCCGCTACAAACCGCTCGACCCGTCACTCGCCGACGAGTGGTTCCGCTTGATGTCCGAACGCATGGACGACCTCAAAACGGTCGAGGACTCTGTCGAGGGCTGTTTCCATGCCCGCTGCACCGAACGCTTCGCCGAAGCCCGCAATTCCCTGGCGCATCAGGAAACCCTGATCGCCTCCCTGGATGCCCGGACAACGGCCTCTCAACCCATGCTGGTTTTATGCGACTCCGGCAAGGATCAGCCATCCGGAGAATCCTGGGCCAGTGACGGCGTTGGCCAACACTTTGGTCGATCCATATTTCATCTGGTACAGGAGCAAACTCAACGCCTGAAAGATATGAATGACGAACTCCAGGGTGCCAGGGAAGCACTGGAAGACCGGAAAACCCAGGAAAAGGCTGTCCTGTTTCTGATGGAGCACCGGGGGATCAGTAACGATGAAGCCCACCGGGTGCTGCGCCGGCTGGCTATGGACCAGGGTCGGAAACTGCCGGACGTAGCCCGTGCCCTGCTTTCCATGGCAGACGTGCTTAAATAACCAGCCGTCTATCCGAATGCCAGACTGGCCAGTAAGGCCAGCAGCAGTAAACCTGATACGGCCTGCCAGAACGCCACCGGGCAGCGCTCGATCAGGGGCACCGGAGGCCGCCCATCGGTGTTTTTCCCGGGCTGGCGCAGGTCATTAATGTACTCCGACAGAGCCGGATAACGCCGATGGGGCTGGGGATGCACGGCCCGCTCAATGGCTGCGTCCATCCAGGCTGGCAGATCATCACGGAACTGACAGGCCGATTGATAGGTCAACCGCCGCTGCTGCGACCGGCTGCGGATTTTCGGCACCTCAGCACCGTAGGGTAACCGGCCCGTCAGCAGGTGGTAGGTGATTACCCCCAGGGAGAACTGGTCCGACAGCCAGCTTCCCGCCTCTCCCAGAAAGGTCTCTGGTGCGCTGAACAGCGCTGCGCCCCGCGGTTCTCCGGTCGATGGCTGCTGGCCGGATTCCTCAAGGCCGGTCACATACGTGGCCCCGAAGTCGATCAGCGTGACCGTGTCGTTCCGGTCCACCAGCAGATTCTCCGGCTTCAGGTCCTGGTGGACCATTTCCAGTCGGTGAAAAGCCCTGAGGGCCCGAACAATCTGCTCAACCAGTTTACGAACGGTCTCAAGGTCCGGCCGGGGGTTGTCCAGAATCCACTGCCTCAGGGTCTGGCCCTCAACAAACTCCATGGCCAGATACAGATACCTCGGCGGACGGTCTGCCTGGAAAGGCCGGACAACATGAGGGTTATTCAGGCGCCGGGCAATCCAGTGTTCGGTCATAAACTGTTCAAGATAGACCGGGTCCTCTCGCTGCTCCATGGAGGGCATCTTTAATACCACCTGACGGCCGGAACGCGCTTCCTCCGCCAGGTAAACATGGCTGCGGCTGCTGGCATGCAAGGCTCGCAAAATCCGGTATCCATCCAGGTGCTGCCCCGCCTGCAACTCGGGCGCAAACGGCAGGTCTGCCATTTGCCGGAACAACTCACTGCTATCAAGCTCTGCAGGCACCGAGTCAATCCGGATAATCTGGGCCGTCAGGTTGTCTTCGCTGCCGTTACCCAGTGCGGTCTCGGTAAGGCGGCGAGCGGCGAAATCGGGATCATCCGGGAAACCCAGAACGATGGCCGACATCGCACGCTCGTCGATATATTCATGGACGCCATCGGTTGCAAGCAGAAAGCAGTCTCCCGGCTGGATCGACACGCTGAGGTAATCCACCTCCAGTTGATGACTAATCCCCAAAGCCCGCGTCAGACAGCTCTCTTCCCGGGAAAGCCAGACCCGGTGGTCAGTGGTGAGTTGCTCCAGCCTACCCGCATGGATCCGATAGATCCGGGCATCGCCAACGTGAAAAAGATGGGCGGTGGCAGCCTTGATCACCATCGCGCTAAAGGTGCAGACATAACCGCGGTCCCGGTCAAAACGATACTGGCTCCGCGAAGTCTGGGCGTACAACCAGCTATTAAGTGCAGTCAGCACCCGCTGGACAGAGTGCTTGACCGACCAGCTGTCTGGCGTGGAGTAGTAGTCGTTGAGAAAGCCGGCCACTGCGGACTCACTGGCCACCTGGCTGACACCGCTGGAACTGATGCCATCGGCAATGGTCACGGCAATCCCTTTGGTCAGCAACTGGTGGTTATCCGGCACCAGCATGCCGTGGAAATCCTGGTTCACCGGTTTCTGGCCTGCCTGGGAAAACTGGCCGGCAGAAACCGAGAGGGAAGTCGTCATTTGAACCGGTCCTCCAACAGGAAAAACCACCCCGGCCGGTACGGCGGCCAGGGTGGCAGGCTCAGCCTAGTTGGAGCGTGCCAGGGCTGCGTCGTGCATCGCAGCCGGTGCCGGGCGCTTGGGCGCAGTGCGAACATGGGTGGTGTAAAGCGTCAGGCCCGTGAAGGCGATGCCCCCCACCAGATTACCCAGCACTGTGGGGATTTCATTCCACCAGAGGTAGTCCATGATGGAAAATTCACCGCCCATAATCAGCGCCGATGGGAACAGGAACATGTTCACGATGGAGTGTTCAAAACCCATGAAGAAGAAGAGCATGATCGGCATCCACATGGCCAGCACCTTGCCGCTCACGTTGGTGGAGATCATGGCGCCAACCACGCCCATGGATACCATCCAGTTACACAGCATGCCCCGGATGAATATGGTGGCCCAGCCAGCCGCACCGTACTCCGCGTAGCCCAAGGTGCGAGCCTCACCCACACCGGCAATTTTTTCGCCCACCGCTCCCGGATCCGTGCTGAAACCATAAGTGAAAATAAACGCCATCATGAAGGCGACGGTCAGCGCGCCACCCAGGTTCCCCAGAAACACCCAGCCCCAGTTTCGCAGCACAGCGGCCGGCGTCACACCCGGGCGTTTATCGAGCAAAGCCAGGGGCGTGAGCATGAAAACCCCCGTCAGCAGATCAAACCCCATCAGATAAAGCATGCAGAATCCGATGGGAAACAGGAGGGCGCCAATCAGAAAGACACCGGTTTGCACGGCGACGGTAATGGCAAAGGCCGCCGCCAATGCCAGGATTGCCCCGGCCATAAAGGCCCGGATCAGCGTGTCACGCGTCGACATGTATATTTTCGACTCACCCGCATCGACCATTTTGGTCACGAATTCCGAAGGCATGATGTAAGACATAATCTGTTCCCCTGTCCTTTCTCGATGGCCCCGCCCTGTGGACCAGGCATAAAAAAACGGCGCCACCGGCTATCTGCAGGGTGCAGATGCCAGTAGACGCCGTCGTCTGAATCAGTTTGTCACGACGAAACCCTTCGGATTCCGTCACCAGACGAAAGTGCAGAGACCATGCCAAGCACGACAATTCCCGCCGCATTTCTTTTAATTTCAGAAAACTGGCCGGGTTCCGGCAAGCAGGTTCCGGGGCAGGGAACGCCGTAACAGCGCAAAGGGGCGCACCTGATCAGTGCGCGCGCAACATGCTGGCGCAGACAACCCTATACGGTCCGGGCTGTTTTTATCCGGACGGGGGTTGTTTTCGGCGGAAGTGGCCCGGTGAGCGGCCATAGTGGCGACGAAAGCGGTCACTGAAGTGTGACAGGGATGAATAACCCACCGCGTCGGCCACACGCTGAATGCTCAGATCCGACTGTTCCAGCAGGCGCCAGGACTCTTTCATGCGAAGCTCGGTCAGGTACTGATGCGGTGTCATCCCCACCTGCTGACGGAACAGATCGTTCAACTGCCGGGCACTCAGGTGGGCAACGGCGGCCAGATCGCCGGTGGCCACGGGTTCCCGGAAGCGTTCATCCAGCAACTGCTTGGCAGCGGCAACCCGCCGGTCCAGGTCCAGAGCACTGCCGTGGCGCTCCTGCAGTAACTGGATCAGCAGGAGCAGCATCTGGTGCTGGGTATGGGCTGAACCACCGCCACCGGTCAGTTGGCTGTGCAGAAACTGCACGTAGTGAACCAGTGGTGCGTCCAGCTCCACGAAAAAAGGCAGGCGCTCCAGCGCCGGCACCAGCGCTTCCGGCACATCGGCCACCAGGAAGCGGTTTTCATCGGGCGCAGCGTATCCGTGGGCGCTGCCCGACGGAATAATCGCAGCCCGTTGCTGGCTAACCTCCCCCTCAACGGCATCCACAGACAGGCACAGCGTGCCCGCCAGCGGCAACACAATCTGGTGATGGTCGTGGGCATGGGTCCTGCCCTCATCCCCGTAGCTTCTCAGATGGAGCGAAATGTCAGCGTGGCTCATGGCTCGAGTATAACGCTCTCTCCGTATGGACGACCATTTACCGACATGGTGCCCAGACTTGGAAGGTCGCACCAAAACCTCTAGCATAGCGGTCACACTACTTGAGTCGACAGGGGAGTCCCGGCCGTCAACCGGGACTGAGAGTGTCACAGACAGACCCTGGAACCTGATCCGGTTGATACCGGCGGAGGAAGCGCGACATGATGATGACCCACCTGGCCGCCATTGTGGCGGCACTGTGCCTTTTTGGCTGGCTCGGACTGCGGGCCCGGAAAACCGCCGAAGGGCTCGACGACTACATGACTGCCCGCAACAGCCAGGGCGCCACCACCATTGGCCTGTCGTTCCTGGCCTCAGGTATGGGTGCCTGGATCCTGTTCGCGCCGCCGGAAGTGGGCGCGTTTGTCGGGCCGGTTGCTCTGGCCGGCTACGCCCTGGGCGCGGCCCTGCCGTTTATTGTCTTTGCCACCCTGGGCCCGGTGATCCGCAAGCGGATGCCTCATGGCCGCAGTATCAGTGAATTCACCGAACAGCGCTTCGGCAAAGGGATGCGCCGCTGGGTGTCCCTGGTTTCCGTTCTGTACATGCTCTGTTTCCTGGCCGCCGAACTGACGGCCATCGGCTCGATTACCGGGCTGCTGTCCAATCTGAACGGGGATATCGTGATCATTGCAGTGGCGGTGACCACACTCGTATACACCGCCTGGGGAGGCCTGCGTGCCAGCCTGGCCACGGACCGCTGGCAGGCGCTGCTGCTGATGGCGCTGCTGGCCGCCGTTCTGTTCGTAGACTGGAAACACCTGCCTGCCAGCACCGGTTCCGCCAGCCTGCCCGGTATTCCCTTCTGGAGCGCGGTTAGTGTGGCGCTCACACTGGTACTGGCGGTCACCGCCGCCAACCTGTTCCATCAGGGCTACTGGCAACGGGTCTGGGCAGCCCGAGACAGTGCCTCCCTCTGGAAAGGGGCCATCCTCGGTGGCGGCTCCACCATTGTGGTGGTTGCCGTGGTGGGTGGCCTGGGCATGAGCGCCGCCATGGCGGGTCTGGACCTTGGCCAGCCACCGATTCCGTTTTTCGCGCTGCTGAATGAAGCGCCGCAATGGCTGGGAGCGGTTGCTCTGGTGCTGGCCGTCACGCTGGTGGCGTCCTCCGTGGATACACTGCAGAACGGCATCGCCTCTCTGGCAGTCGCGGAGAAAGCAGGGCTGACACTGACCTCGGCCCGCTGGATAACCGTGGCGCTGATGGTCCCGGTGGTGATCATTGCGCTTCAGGGGGCATCCGTTCTGCGCCTGTTCCTGATCGCGGACCTGCTCTGTGCTACAGCCATCGTGCCAGTGTTGATGGGTCTGTGGCCCCGGGTTACCACAACCGCCGCCATGGCCGGGGTTCTCGCGGGTCTGGCCGGTGCCATTCTGCCGGACTGGATAATAACCGGCAGCATGGGTGAAGCCCTGCTCATTGCCAGCTTCCCCGGCGGCGCGCCAACATTGGCACCCTTTGCCGGTGCCCTGATCGGCTCCGGCGGCATAACCCTGCTACTGACACTGCTGGCCGACAGAAAACACTAGTTCTTGAAGCGGACCACCAGCTCGTGCAGGCCCTCGGCAATGCTACCAAGCTCACGTATGCTCTGGGTGGATTCTTCTCCCTTGGCCAGATTCTGTTTGGCCATCGTGGAGATGTTGTCCACCTGTGAGTTGATCTGCTCGGCGACCTGGGACTGCTCCTCCACAGCGGCGGCCATCTGAATGGCCATTTCGGCGATTTCACCCACCGCGTCAGTAATGCTGGCCAGAGTGGTTTCAGCGGAGATCATTTTCTCCAGCCCTTCGTCCGCTGCGGATACACCCCGCTCGGCCATGGAGACCGAGCCCTGGGTTTTGTCCAGCAGCTCCGACATGATGCCGTGAATTTCATTGGTTGATTCCCGGGTGCGCTTGGCCAGTGCCCGGACTTCGTCGGCCACTACCGAAAAGCCACGGCCATGCTCACCGGCCCGGGCCGCTTCAATGGCCGCATTGAGGGCCAGCAGGTTGGTCTGTTCCGCAATCTGTTCAATGGTCTGTGCCGCCGACGCAATGTTACTGCTCTGTTCCGAGGCGGCCGCCACCGCCTGGCTAACGTTATGGACGGTTTCCTTGAGCTGAACGATGGCTTCACGGGTTTCTTCCACCACCCGCGTACTGTCCTGGGTGGATTCCTTGGCCTGCTTGGCCTTGTCCGCCGTCATCGACACGTTGGAGGAAACCTCGCCGACGGTCTGGCTCATCTCGTGAACTGCCGCCGCCACCCGTTCGGTTTCCTCCTGCTGGGCCCGGGAGGTTTCCTGGCCTTCATGGATCCGCTCCAGGCTCTCCATGGAGCGGGCACGAACGCTGTTGGCCGAATCCTCAATGCGGGTGAGTACGGCATCCAGGTGGGCAGTCTGCGCCAAAATCGACACTTTCAGTTTTCCCACTTCCAGACTGTCGTTGGTGTAGGTCCTCGCCGCCAGAGGATCGGTAAAGCTCTGAGCCAGCAGATTACGGAATGAGCGCATCATGCGTTTGCGCTCGACAAACTGCCAGGCCGCGTAGCCAATGACGCCAATCGCCAGCACTGACTCGGAGACTGCCTGCTGGCCTATCACGACGAGAAGAGCCGCCACCACAAAAACCGCGCCCAGAAACAGGGTGCTTGGGGCCACCTTGTCGATCAGTCTTGTGGTGGATTTCCCGGCCCGGAGCCGGGCATAAAGCTTCGCAGCTCTTTCAACCTGACCGCGAGTCGGGCAAGACCGCACCGATTCATACCCGACAATTTCACCGTTCTCAGTCACCGGGGTGACATAGGCGCTCACCCAGTAATAATCGCCGTTCTTGCAGCGATTCTTCACCAGGCCCATCCAGGCATGCCCGGCCTTCAGATGCGACCACATGTTCTCGTAGGCCTCCGGTGGCATATCGGGATGCCGGACGATATTGTGAGGACGCCCAACCAATTCTTCTTTAGAGAACCCGCTGACTTCTTCAAAGGCCCGGTTACAATGGGTAATCCGGCCTTTGAGGTCAGTGGAAGAGATCAGTTTCTGACTGGGCGAAAACTTATGCTCGATATCCGTAACAGGTAGATTCTTTTTCATGTACCGGTGCTCATGACAGCCATCCAGAGCGAAGAACTCTTTTACTATGCCTGTATAGTCGTACGACACGGGGCACGCAAGGTCGATAAGTCAGCTACTTACCTGGCACGAACTCGGTCAACGGCCCTTGAAGCACCAGGAGGCGGGCCAGAACCCGACCAACAATGAAGCTGAAAAAGCGCGGACAATCATGAAACTGATTTGCATTTCCGACACCCACAGCCTGCACCGGAAACTGCCGGAACTCCCCGAAGGCGATGTATTGATCCATGCCGGCGATGGGCTCGGCGCGGGCACGCTGGATGACGTGGAAGAGTTCAATGACTGGCTGAGTTCTCTACCCTACCGCCACCGGGTTGTGATTGCCGGCAACCACGACTGGGCCTTTCAGGAGGCACCGCAGGCGGCCAGGGCAGCACTCACCAATGCCATCTACCTGGAAGACGAGGCGGTCAAGATTGATGGCGTGACATTCTGGGGTTCACCCTGGACACCGAACTTCATGGACTGGGCCTTCATGCTCAAACGTGGCCAGCCACTTGCGGAAAAATGGCAGCAGATTCCGGCCGATACAGATGTGCTAATCACCCATGGCCCACCCATGGGTTTTGGCGATCAGGTGGATACCGGACTCAGCTACGAGCCCGTCGGCTGTGCCGATCTGACCGACCGACTGCGGGAACTGAACGTGAAAGCCCATGTATTCGGCCACATTCACGAGGGCTATGGTCAGTACCAACTGGGCAACACCCGCCTGATCAATGCCAGCACCTGCAATGTGCTTTACCAGCCGATCAACCCGGCCATTGTGGTGGAGCTCTGAGTCCCTGTCCGAAACGGCCTCACTCTTCCTGCGTCAGCTTGGCAAACAACGGCATCAGCAGGGCGAACAGCTCCGCCTGGGAGGAAATCCCGCACTTGGCGTACAACTGCCGACGAAACACCTTCACCGTCTGGGGGCTGACCTCCAGGTTCAGGCCAATGGACAGGGACGAGTGCCCCCGCAGGATAAACAGGGCCACTTCTGCCTGCCGCGGGCTGAGCCGGATATCATGCTGACGTTTCAGTGCCTCCCTCAGCCGGTCTCCCAGTGGCGCTGGCTCGGCGGCGCGCTGGCCATCCGGCTGATATCCCTGCCAGTTCTGTTCGGCCAATGCGCTCAGTGACTGGCCATTTTCGTACAACGTCCGGATTTCCCGTTTGCTGAAGGGCGTGCCGCTGGAGCGGTCACGGCCCAGGCAACTGGTGATGGTCACCGATTCCGAAATCGTTGCGAAAACCGCCATCTCATCCAGCAGCGTGGTCTGCTTGTAATAGGCCTTGAAGTACTGGGTGCGCCGGAAGTGATCCGGCGCTATGTCCCGCAGCCGGACAACGCCCCGGGTTTCACCCTTGCGGTGCTGGTGATAGAGCGGGTCCAGCAGATAGGCGCTGTCCAGGTACTGGCTGTCCATGGGCTGATAGACGATGGGATCGGTGTATTCCCGGTACAGCACCGTCGGGCGATTCTCGCCGCTGTAGGCAATGATGATGAGGTTGTCGAAATGGCAATAGCATCGCAGCAGGGCGGCATAGGCACGGGCAAAGTCCGGGGTGCCCAGGGCCCGGATGGCCTGGGCCAGCGCCTTGTCTTGATCGGTTGATTTCACGGAGGGCTACTCGCCAAAACATACCACAGTGGGGTTATAGTCGCCCCGGCGTCGTCTCGCTAACGTTTACACGCCCTGCGATTACTACGTATTGCAGTCTAACGGCGTTGCTGTAATGGCCGCAACAAAGACGCAGGCAGAGGTAAACAACGAAAATAAGGCGCACCGGGTGCGCCCTGACTGTTCTGGAGACGGGCTTATGTCGCAAGACAGAATTACACTGGAGAGAACCCTATCGCTGCGGGCCGTGGTACTGTTCGGCCTCGCCTATATGACCCCCCTGATTGTTCTGGGAACCTTCGGGGTGGTGGCCAGCACCACCAACGGCTCGGTGCCAACGGCCTACATCATCACCACCATTGCCATGCTGTTTACCGCCTACAGCTATGGCGTCATGTCCCGGGCCTTCCCGGTGTCCGGTTCCGCCTACACCTACGTGCGCCGGACCATCGATTCCCGTGTCGGCTTCATGGTCGGCTGGGGCGTCCTCCTGGACTACTTCTTCCTGCCGATGGTGATCTGGCTGATCGGCGCCGCTTACCTGCACGCCCGCTTCCCCGAGGTACCCAACTGGCTGTTCCTGATTGGCTTTATCGGCATTACCACGATCCTGAACGTCTATGGCATCAAACTGGCCGCGAAGGTCAATTCCCTGCTGATGGCCTTCCAGGTACTGGTTATCGTGTTCTTCGTGCTGCTGTCACTCCGGCACGTGTTCGCCGACGGTGGTGCTGATGCCCTGTTCAGCCTGGCACCGTTTTTCAATTCGGAGTCCAGCTTTTCAACCATCGCGGCCGGTGCTGCTGTGGCCGCCTATTCCTTCCTCGGCTTTGACGCGGTGACCACGCTGACTGAGGAAACGGTCAATCCCCGACGCAACATCCCCCGGGCAATCCTCCTGACAGCCCTGATCGGTGGCGGTATCTACGTGCTGGTCGGCTACACCACCCAGTTGGTGCATCCGGGCGCCCAGTTCAACGACGCCGACTCGGCCGCCTTCGAGATCGCCACCGCCATTGGTGCCGACCTGTTCGGTGCGGTGTTCCTGGCGGGCATGGTCCTGGCCCAGTTCACCTCCGGCATTGCCGCCCAGGCCAGCGCGTCCCGCCTGCTCTTTGCGATGGGCCGTGATTCCGTATTGCCGCGCCGGTTTTTCGGCACGCTTCACAAGCGTTTTCACACACCGGTATACAGCATTGCGCTGACCGGACTGATCGGCGTTGTCGCACTGTTCATGGACGTGCTGTCCGCCGCCTCCTTCATCAACTTCGGCGCGTTCATCGCCTTTACCATGGTGAATGTCTCGGTCATCGTCATGTATTTCCGTGATCGGGGCATGCGCAACGAATACAACGTCCTCAAGGCGGTCGTGGTCCCAGCACTGGGTGCCATGGTCAACCTGTGGCTGATGAGCAAGCTGGACATCAACGCCGTGACCCTGGGCCTGGTATGGCTGGCGATTGGCTTCATTCAACTGATGCACCTGACCCGGTTCTTCACCAAGCAGCCGCCGGAAGTGGATTTCAGCGAAGATGACGCTGACACCACCCCGCGTGCCGCAGACCCGGTCTGACAGGTGACGAGGAACAGCATGTCGAGATTTCTTCCCCTGCTACTCGTTCAGGCCCCGGCCCGCGCGCCGGGGCGGGACCCGAACCTGGATGGCTTCGAGCACGAAATGGCCACCTATCTGAGCGATTTCGGCCCGGCATTCACCGAAGCCCGCATGGTGGTGTATCCGGAGTTGCACCTGTGCAGCGCCGAAGGCACGCCTGAGGAGCGAACTACACAGCTTGAGGCCCTGGCCGAACCGCTGTCCGGGCCACGCATCCGGCGACTGGGCGAGATTGCCCGCCGATTGGGCATCTGGCTGCTACCAGGCACCGTCTGTGAACGCGGAGAAGACGGCCACCTGTACAACACCGCTCCGGTTTTCTCACCGGAAGGTGAGCTGGTGGCCTCCTACCGCAAGTGCTTCCCCTGGCGGCCCTTTGAGCCTTACCGCCCGGGCCATGAATTTGTGGTCTTTGATGTGCCGGGCATTGCCCGGGTCGGACTGGCGGTCTGCTACGACATCTGGTTTCCGGAGGTTTCCCGGCAACTGGCCTGGATGGGTGCGGAGGTGATCATCAATCAGGCGGCCACCACCACCTGCGACCGGGCACAGGAGCAGGTACTGGTCCGGGCCAATGCCATTTTCAACCAGACCTACGTGGTCAGCGCCAACATGGCGGAACCGGCCGGCACCGGGCAGAGCCTGATCGTCGACCCGGAAGGCCTTGTACGCACGGCGATGCCCGGCGCAACGCCCGGGATTCTGACCGATGTACTGAATATGGAGGAAGTGGCGCGGGTGCGCCAGTTCGGGACCGCCGGGCTGAACCGGCTCTGGGCGCAATCCCGGCCGGACGACCCGGTGCTGGAGCTGCCAATGTACCAGGGGCGGCTGGACCCCAGCCGGTTCTGAGTCGATAAAAACGATAAGGCCCTGCCGGGAAAGAACCCGGCAAGGCTTTTCGGTTTTCCGGACCCCGTGGGATGAACATGCGCTAGTCCCTGATCGCCCTGACGCCAGTGATGACCGCCTGGGGGACGCCATCGAACTCCACAACCCGGCCGGAAACACCATAAACCTCAGCAAACAGTGCCGGAGACAGTACCTGCCGTGGGCAACCCACACCCCTGACACACCCGTTGCTTAACACGACGACCGTGTCGGCGTATCGCAACGCCAGGTTTATATCATGCAGGGCAATCATGGATATGAGCCCCGAACGCTTGGTTTCGGCCACAACCTGCTCCAGGGATCTGAGCTGGTAATACAGATCCAGTGCACTGGTGGGCTCATCCAGGAGCATGACCCTGGGCTTCCGGACCAGAGCCTGGGCCAGCCCCACCCGTTGGCGCTGACCACCGGACAGTTGCGCCAGCATGCGGTCAGCCAACGGCATGAGTTCCAGTTGGTGAAGCGTCGCCTCCACCTGCTCTGCTGCGCGGGCAACCCGAAGTTCACGCCCATCAGGCCCAGCCCCGGCCATGGCTGCGCTGAGCACCGATTCGAAGACACACAGGCGGGATGCGGCGGGGAGCGTCTGGGGGACATAGGCGATTTTCCGGGCACGCTCAGCAAAGCCGGCCTGACCGACCGGAACGCCATCCAGGCAGACCTCGCCGGTCGTGCTGCTAAGCCCGGCAATGCCCCGGAGCAATGAGCTCTTGCCGGCGGCATTGGGGCCCAGCAGCGCGACAACCGTTCCGGGCAGTATGGACGGCAAGGAGACCTGGTGCAGGACCTGTACCATCCCGTAACGCAGACTGAGTTTGCTGACATCCAGGCGCGACCCGCGGCGTTCCGGTGAATGAGCACTCATGCCGCGCCCTCCCTGACCCGAAAGACAATGGCGACGAAGAAGGGAATGCCCACCAGCGCGGTGACGATCCCGACCGGGATCAGCACGCCACTGATCAGCACCTTGCTCGCAATGGATGCCAGAGACAGGATAAAGGCCCCGGTCAACGCCGATACCGGGAGCAGGAAGCGGTGATCCTCGCCAATCATCAGACGCGCGATATGGGGGGCAACCAGACCGACAAACCCGATGACACCGACAAACGAGACCGAGACGCCCGCCAGAAGGCTCACCCTTACCAGCGAGGACAACCGCAGGTGTCCGACATCAATACCGAAACTGCGCGCCCGGTCCTCGCCAAGCGTCAGAGCGGTGAGCGACCAGGACCTTCGCATAGCAAAAGGCAAAGAGGCCAGCAGCAGGGTCGCCAGCACCGCCAGCTTGCTCCATGACGCCCGCCCCAGACTCCCGAGGGTCCAGAACACCAGTTGCTGCAGGGTATCCTGACTGGCAACAAACTGCAGCAACGCCACCAACGCGTTGAACGCGAAGACCAGGGCGATCCCGAAAAGCACCAGACTCTCCACGCCCAGGCCCCGCCAGCTCGCCAGTAGCCACAGCAGACACGACGAAGCCAGGGCAAACACGAAGGCATTGGTCGCGACCATGTACTCCTGGGCCAGACCGGGCAGGCCCAGTCCCAACACAATCGCCAGGGCAGCGCCGAAGGAGGCCGCCGCAGAAACCCCGAGGGTAAAAGGACTGGCAAGCGGGTTCATCAGTGTGGTCTGCATTTCACAGCCGGACAGAGCCAGAGCCGCGCCAACCAGTATCGCCATCAAGGCGTAGGGCAGGCGAACGTTCCAGACGATCACCGCCTCCGCCGGCGATACGGTCTCCGGGTGCAGCAGAATATGCCAGAGCCGGGCGACACTCATGCCCGACGGCCCCGTGGTCACATCAACAGAAACCGCCACAAGGACGCCAAGCATCAGGGCGCCAACAATCAGCACTCCCCGCCGGAACCTCGCCTGATAGCCGGTTCTGTATGGGCTCAACGGGATAGCTCCGTGAACAGTACCCCGGTCTCCGGAATCGGCATGAAGCGGCGGTAGAATTCCGCCCGGGTGGCGTACGGGTCCAGATTAGGGAAAAGCTCCGGATGCAGCCACCGGGCGAGCGCCTGGACCGCCAGGAAATGTTCCGGGGAATCGTAGAAGATGTGCCAGAGCCCGTAGACCCGGCCTTCCCGGACAGACGTCAGCGCCGACGTGGCGTCCCGGTGGGCGACGGCTTCGAGACTCCTGCGGGCGGCGGCCCGGGTTGCCTGGTATCCGAGCGTGACGCCCCCCTGATCGCCGGCGAACACGCCGGTGGCGATATAAACCTCCGGGTCGCGGGTAAGAATGTACTCCGGGTTCAGCGTGCCAAATGGCCCCGGGATCAGTTTGGCCCCGATGTTCTCTCCGCCAGCCAGTGCGATCAGCTCGCCAAGGTTGCCCTCACCGGGCGAGCCACAACAGTCCCTGAGGCCGGCCAGCATATCGAGGAAGACCGTTGGCCGATGGAACTCCGGGGCTTCCCGCGCACTGTCGAGCACGGAGGCCACCCGTTTCAGTTGCTGCCGGTAAAACCTGATGAAGGCTTCTGCTTCTTTATCCCGCTCGAGTACCTGTCCCATTGCCCGGATACTCGGTAAGGTGTTTGTCAGTGGGTGTGCGCTGAAATCCACATAGACAACCGGCACACTGGCTTTTTCCAGTTGTCTGACCGCGGCACTCCCGGAGCCGGGGCCGTGCCCTCCGGTCACGGTCAGAAACACCACATCCGGCGCCAGGGCGAGCGCCTTCTCCACGCTGAAGGTCTGGGCGGAACTGCCACCCACCAGGGGAATCTCGGCCATGTCCGGGAAGCTGCGCTGGAAGGCCTGATAGCCCTGTACATCCAGCATCCGGAAATCCCCCTGCCAGCCGACAACACGCTCGGTAAGATCGCTGCGTTCCAGCAAAGCCAGGCTGTAGATAAGCCGCCCCTCGCCGAGTAATACCCGTTCCACGTGATCAGGAACCACGACCGTTCGGCCGGTAACATCAACCACCTCCCGGGCTCCGGCCGACATGGAAAACAGCACCATCAACAACACAAGAATCCGGCTGGCAGAAGCATTCGGACGCCACATATTCAGATAACCTCGTCAGGAATTGGATGAACGGTTACGTGTCTTCTTCTGCCACCAGACAGCCAGGCCCGTGGCATAGAGAACGACCAGAAAAACGCCGGCAAGCACAACAAGCGTTTGACCAACCGCGCCCAGCATCAGTGACGCGTGGATTTCGGAAAACACGGGTTTGAGTGATCGCATGGCTTCCTCACCCGCGAACATCATGGGTACGCATAGCCATACCCCGGTCACGGCCAGCAGGGTCATGGGCAACCACAGGGCAACGGCACTCAGGTTATGGATATCCCGCCAGCGACGCGCATAGGGTTTGAGGCCAAGACACTGCCATCCCGGCAGCAGCGCCCGCCGCCAGCGGTCCGGCCGTTTGCCCCTTGGCCACCACAACCAGACGCCCGATACCAGTGACAGCATCATGACCACGCCCAAAGAGGCGGCAAGCAGCCGGCCCGCGGGCGGCGGCAGCATCATGGCGGTATGCAGGGACACCACCTTTGACAACCACAGGTCGTCGTAAACGAAAAACCCCCGGGGCTGCGCGCTGTATGGATCCAGCATGGCCACCCCCATTCCCGGGCGATCTCGCAGGGGGCCAAACACAATCACGTTTTCCGAGGGCAGAAAGCCGCGCCCTGGCGGCGCCGTTCCCAGGGCGCGCTCAAGTTCCGGGAAAGCACCCAGGGCGGCGGCCTTTAACCGATCCGGGGACGCCGGTGTCGTGGTGGCCCCGGGGGACTCCATGAGGGTCAGCATCGAGTCCCCAACCTCGGCGCCCAACCAGGACTCCTTGAACACCAGGGCCGCACCCGTCACCCCCTCAAGTGCCAGGAACAGCCCCAACCCCAGGGCCAGCCAACGGTGGACGCGCAGCCACACCTGGCGCCTGGCCGACCGCTTTCGTTTTACAGAGCCCATAGCTGACGCCTTAGTACTTGGCTCTGACGGTCAGCATCAGGTTTCTCGGCTGTCCGTAGACATTGCCCATGGTGGCCGGACCAAAGTTGGCACTGCCCAACCGGTTGTAGTATTTCCGGTCAAACAGGTTGTTGATATTCAGGCCCGCCGACCAGTGTTGGTTGATCCTGTATCCGACCCTCATGTCGGCAATCGCAAAACCGCCCTGCTCCACCCGAACCGGGGGGCGTCCGCCCTCGGAATAGATGTCGGACTGGGCATTCAGACCGGCCCCCACGCTCCAGGCATCCCAGGCACCGGGAAGCCGATAGTTGGTCCAGAGTTTCAGCAGGTGGCGGGGCGTAAAGGTCCGGTATGGCTGCCCCTCGTTCTCGGGATCATCCAGGTATTCCGAGGTGTTGTAGGTATAGCCGGCACCAACCTGCCAGTCCGGTTGCAGTTGTCCATACACCTGAACCTCAACCCCTTCACTTCGGACCTCGCCATCACTGGCATAGCAGCAGTTGTCCACGATGGGATCAGTGACCGCAATGGCTCGATCGGTTTCCTCGATACGGAACAACGCCAGAGAGGTGTTGAGACGGCCGTCCATGAGTTCACCCTTGATGCCCACCTCATAGTTGGCACCGACCACCGGTGGCAGGGAATTGCCGTTAACGTCCTTTCGATTGCTCTGAACCTCGAAGATATCGGCATAGCTGGCATAGGCGGCCCAGTCCTCCGTGAGCTCATAGACCAGGCCAAGATAGGGGGTAAATTCGTGGTCCTGATCATAATCGGAGCTGACCTCGCCAGTGGCGAGATTCTTCGAGCGGGTGTCCCACCAACTGACACGCCCTCCGGCAATCACGGTCAGAGGATCCGTCAGCGACAGGCGCAGGGTTCCGTAGATGCCTTTCTGTCGGGTCTCGGTACTGGATTCGTCCCCCCAGACAGGCGCCCCGGGATCGGCGATGGAGGACGGGTGGAAATTAAACACATCAACGGGCGTGCCGCCAAACCCGGGCAACTGGCCGCGGTTTGAACGGGCATCACGGTCATACCAGTTGGCCCCCAGAACCGCCTCGTGGGTCTGCCCGAAAGCGTCAAAGCGACCATCCAGATAGGCATCCAGGGCCAACTGCTCATTGTCATAGGCATTGGCACCGCCCATCATCATCGGCCCGGTCAGGGAGCCCCTGTCCACCGCGCCGCGGGTATAGGCGTATTTCAGTTCACTGGTTTCGTCGTCGTAGACAGCGCTGAGCTTCAGCCGCCAGTTCCGGCTCAGGGCATGTTCCAGCTCCGCGAAGACCTGGGTCGTCTCGAAATCCCAGTAGGTCCACGGAGTGGACAAAAACGTATCCCGTGACAGATCCAGGTCGCCACCGTCGCTGTATCTGGGCAGGCCGCCAAAAGGCGGTGTCCAGTCCCGTTTCTGGTACCCGGCCCCCAGGGTGAACAGCGTGCGCTCACCCAGGTCACTCTCGACAATGCCGTAAAGGGCGTGCCGCTCGCCCTCCACATAATCGATGTGGGACTCACGGTCGTCCCAGGCGCCGGCAATGCGCCCACGCACACTGCCGCTCTGGTTCAGCGGCGAACTGTAATCAAGCTCGATGCGTTGATTATTCCAGGAACCAAGGCCCGCAGACGCACGGAAAGCCGGCTCCGCACCCGGCCGCTTGCGCACCAGATTGATCACACCGCCCGGCTGGCCGGCGCCGTTAAACAGCCCGGCCGCCCCCCGCAGCACTTCAACATGGTCGAACATCAGCATGTCGGGCTGGGACCAGGAGGCTCCGCCAGTCTGGATGGGAACACCGTCATACTGAAAATACTGCACCGGATACCCCCGGGAATAGAAGGCGGGAATGATCGCGGTCCCTGACTGATCGACCGTTATACCCGGGGTCTTGGCCATCACCTCATCAAGACTGGTCAGGTTCTGGTCCTCAATCTGCTGTCGGGTGATGACGGTGATGGATTGCGGGGTCTCTTTACGCGACGCTGCGCCCTTTGACCCGACGGACGCCGAAGGCGTGGAATACTGTCCCGTGCCTTCGGTCTGGAAACTCGGCATGGCACTGCCCTTCACCTCGATGGCGGGCAGTTCATAGGAAGAGCCGGATTGCCCGGCCTCGTCGCTCGATTGTGCAGAGACCGGCAACGCGGCGGTGGCGCAGGACAACACCAAAGCAGACACACTGACCGGCCGAAAGCCTGGTGAATGCCCCAAAAAGGAAGAGCGAACAGAAAAAACGGATATCATTGCCTACCCCAGAATGTTAATGAGAATAATTATTAACGATATCCAGTAGGGACAACGACCGCTTCAGATTGATGCGCTATTTCTTTCGTTTTTCGGTCAACCTGCAAGGCGGCTTGGGGGAAAACCGTAAACCTTGCGAAAGAGGGTGGAGAAATGGGGAATGGCGTAGCCAACAAAGGAGGCCACCTCGGACACCGAGTACTCCCCTGTGGCCAGCATGCTGTAGGCTTCCTGCAGGCGGTATCGCTGGATGAATGCAAACACACTCATCCCGAATACCTGGCGAAAATCCACGGACAGCTTCTTGGTATTGGTACCGGCCCGTCGGGCCAGTTCCGCCAGCGATAGCGGGTTCTGGTAATGCTCAATGGCAAGCTCCCGAACATGATGCACACGTTCGATATCCATCCGGTTGAGACGACGCCCCGGTTCAACGCCCTCACCCAGCAGGTTATTGACCGCCGTCGCGGCCAGTTCCAGTCCCTTGCCGGCAAGATAGACGTCACGCACGCCCCCCTGGAACGGACACGCCATGGCCTGGGCCGCAATCGCCTTGATGGCGGGAGTCATGGGTTGTTTCAGAACCTGAATGCCCCTCTGGGTGTGGAGACGCCCCCGACGGCATTGAGCCATCATTTCCAGATTGAAACCGTTACGGCGTGCACTCACCCAGTCCAGGCCGACCCGCAGGCTTCGCTGCAGCCGATGGGCAACGAGATAATCGCTGCCATCCTGCCCGCCTTCAGAGATCACCAGATAGACAGACGAATTATCGATATCAAAAGGCCTGCTGCCATTAACCCGGGCCTGTCGACAGCCATCCAGCGAGACAATGACCTGCAATCCCTCAAATACCGGGCCCTGTTCGATCACTGCGTGATCGGGAGTAAAGGTACTCGCCGACATCGTCAAATCGGTTGCAAATTGCCGGGACCAGACACCCACGTTTTCACACCTCTAAAATGAGAATGATTATCAATATATGTTCAGCCACCCGCGCTGTCAATTTCCGCCCCGGGATCACAGGGGCTGGGGGACAGGCTCAGAGACCCCGTCGAAACCAATCTGCCAGTCTTCAGCCCGCTGTTGTTGCTGCCAAAGATGCGCATACAGGCCCTTCCGTGCCATCAACGTGTCATGGCAGCCAGCCTCCACCAGGCTTCCGTGATCAAGAACCAGGATTCTGTCCGCGTCCCGGATCGTCTTCAGTCGATGGGCAATAATGACGACGGTGCGGCCCCGGGCCAGGTTACTGATGGCCCGCTGGATCTCGCGTTCAGCGGAAGGATCGACACTGGCAGTCGCCTCATCCAGCAGCAGGATGGGGGCATTTCTCAGCAAGGCGCGGGCAATGGACAGGCGCTGGCGCTCACCTCCGGAGAGCGACCCGCCATTTTCATCCAGCACGGTGTCATAGCCATTGGGCAAAGCCCGGATAAAGTCGTCGGCGTAGGCCTGTCTCGCTGCCGCAACGACTTCGTCAAAGGAGGCGTCCGGCCTGCCCAGGCGCAGATTGTCCATGACCGTACCGGAAAACAGGACAACATCCTGGAACACCATGGCCACTTGCTGATAGAGCGTATCCCGGCTCATATCACGCACATCCACTCCGCCAATGCGAACACGGCCGGTGTCAACGTCCCACAGGCGGGCAATCAGGTGAACCAGGGTGGTCTTCCCGGCGCCGCTCGGCCCGACCACCGCCGTCAGAGCGTTGGCGGGAATCTCGCAACTCAGGTGTTTCAACACAGGCTGGTCGTCGTAACCAAAGCTGACCTGCTCAAACTCGATGCTCTGGTCAACCGGCACGGCAGGTGACGATGGCTCCGGCATAACCGGCTGTTCCAGCAGTTCCTCAATGCGCGCCATGGCCCGGCTGGCAAACCGCAACAGCAGCGTGGATAGCCCAACCTCGAAGAGTTGCCGGTAAACGGGCAGGGCCAGCACCAGGAACGTCACCAGGTCGGCAGTTCCGATGGCATCGTTGCCCAGCCAGCCGGCTCCCGCCACCAGTATCAGGAGGTAGCCCAACTCCAACACAAAACCGAAAGCCACCAGCCAGGGCGCAGGCCGGGATTCCGCCTCCAGTTGCGCAAGATGATGCTCGTTCAGGATCGACTCAAGCCGGTTCCATGCCCAGCCAAACCGACCAAACCCGCGAATAGCGGCAATGCCCTGAATATACTCCTGAACCGCAGCCTGGGCGTGGGATCCCGCCGCCATCAGGCGCGGTCCAGTCCGGCTCAGCACCTTCTGGGTCAGGTACAGCGTCATTAACGCGAAGGGGATGGTAATGAGGGTGACCAGCGCCAGTTGGACATCAAGGGTAAACAGAAAGAGCAATAGAAAAACCGGCACCAGCAAGCCGGATACAAACACCCCCAGAAAATGCGACCAGATGTGTTCCACCAGTTCCAGGTCAGAGGTCAGCCGGGCCCCCAGGTCACCGCCCCGCTGCTGGCCAAACCAACCCAGCGGAACCCGCCCCAGGTGGTCCGCCACCCGCAACCGGGCTTCGGCCATCATGGCATAGGCGCCACTGAACACCAGTGGCATGCCGCGCACACCGGCCAGTATGCGTAAGACCACCGACAGCACCATCAGGGCAGCAAAGGACAGCACCTCCACGCCGGTGAGTGATCCGTCAAAAAGGCCGGCCAGGAGATAATAGACAAAGACGTAAGGCAGAGCCGTAAAGAAGGCCTCAACCATGATCCAGGCAAGCCCCCTGGCCAGCCTTGGATCGCGTTGTCCGGAAAGCCGGAATCCCGCCTGCATGAGTTCCCGGATCATGCCTCTGCTCCTGTCGTTGATCCCAGAGTCCACTGGCGGGCCTGCTGGTCTGCGGCCCACAACCGGCGATAGGCCTCGCAGGTCGCCAGCAATTGCTCATGCCGGCCACAACCGACAACCCGCCCTTCGTCCATCACCACAATCCGGTCGGCGTGCCTGATGGTGGCCAGCCGGTGCGCGATCATCAGCACGGTGCGATTCCGGCACAGGCGGTTAAGGGCCTGCTGGATATAAACCTCGTTATCCGCGTCAATACTGGCGGTCGCTTCATCCAGCAGCAGTATCGGCGCATCCTTGAGCAGGGCCCGGGCAATGGAGATCCGCTGGCGCTCGCCGCCCGACAGGCGGGCACCCCGTTCACCAATGTCGGTGTCATAGCCCTCGGGGAGCCCGGCAATAAAGTCATGGGCACGGGCGGCCCGGGCCGCCTGTTCGATGTCTTCATCCGAGGCCGATGGCCGGGCCATCCGCAGGTTGTCACGAACGCTGCCGTAAAACAGGAAGACCTCCTGCAGCACCACACCGAATCGCTGGAGCAATTCATCCAGGGGCCACTCCCGGATCTCCCGGCCACCCACCAGGATTTCACCCCGCTGGTATTCATAAAGCCGGCCAACGACGCTCAACAGGGTACTTTTGCCAGCGCCACTGGCTCCAACAATCGCCGTCAGTTGCCCGGCTGACGCGGTAAAACTGACCCCATCCAGCACCCAGTTGTCGTGATAGCGCTGGCTGACATTACGGAACTCAATCGCCAGGTCCGTTGCCGGAAGGCCGTCTGCGTGGGCCTGCTGCAAAGGAGGAGCCTCGAGGATGTCTCCGATTCGCTTCAGAGCCTCCTGGCGTTGTGCCTGTTCACCGACAGCGAAGGTCAGACGCAGCAGGGGGGACAGAACCGTGGGCGCCACCAGAAGAAACAGCACCAGTGTGGATAGTTCCAGATCCTGGTTCAGTGCGCGCCAGGCGCCCCAAGGCGCAACAATAACCAGGCCGGAGCCCAGGAGCGCGACAAACACCACCCAAGCACCCGAAGACTGGCGGGCAAAACCCGAAACCCAGTCAACGGCGCCCCGGATCGCCCGGGCCAGTTCGCCAAAGGAGCGGGCACTGAGGCCATAGGTCTTGATCAGGTGGATGCCCCGAATGTACTCACTGACCTGACCGGCGATGCGTTGCTGGAGTTCGCTCCACTGGCGCATGCGTTCGCCGCTGCCACGCATGAACCACCACTGCCCCAGCAGCGCCAGGGGCAACGGGGCGACCGCCGCCAGCCCCAATGGCCAGTCGACCGCCATCAGGAGGGCGGCAGCCAGCACCGGCACCGTGGCCGAGGCGGCAATGTCCGGCAACATGTGAGCGAAGAAGCCTTCCATACTATTGGCATCGTCGTTAACCACACGCCGGAGGGGGCCGCTGCCCCGACCGCTGAAGAATGACAGCGGAACCTCGCCGAGCCGGCGGACCATGGCCAGCTTCAGGCGGTGCTGGATTCGGAAGGCGCCCTTGTGCGCCTGCACATGGGAGACGGCCATCAGCGCCCAACGCAGCATCAACACCAGGGCAATCAACGCTATCTGCTGCCAGATGAACGTCATCGACGGAGACACGCCTTCCAGCTCAACCACCATGCGATAGATCAGCCACAGGGGCAGGATACTCAGGCCTGCCGCCAACATGGCACAGACAATCGAAACGGCAACAGGGCCAGGTGCCAGCCCCAGTAGTCGGGTCAGGCTCAACGGTGTTACGGGGTCCGGCGTCATTAGGCGGGCTCCAGGTCAGTTTGATGGGGATTCAACGGCGCCCGGTTCCTCACATTCATCGAAACCAACACCAGGGTGGCCAGCAGGGCCAGGGAGGCGGAGACCCCAAAACAGACGGGATAACCAAAATGCTGCGCCAGAACACCGCCCACGACCCCGCCAATCATGGCAATCAGGGCGTCAGAGCATTGGAAGAGCGTGAAGTCGACGCCGGATTGACTTGGGCTGGTCAATTGCATCAGCGCGGAATAGATCACCACGAAGCCGGCAGCCATACTGGAAAAGAGGCCGCCGGCCAGGGTAACCAACACGCTGGTCGTGGCGCCGGATTCCAGCCCGGCAATCACCCCGCCCAATGTCAAAGCCTGCAGCGCCAACACCACGGTCACGGCCCACCAGCCGGGCAAGAAGCGGGCAAGTATGCCGCCGACCAGGGTGCCCAGCAGTCCGGCCAGGGCACTGAAACCGCCAAACAGCCAACCAAGCTCTGACAACTCCACACCATGATCCAGAAGCATCGGCCCCAACATGCCGAAGGCCGTGCGTACGCCAGCGCCCAGCAATAACACCAGAAGCAGGCCCTGGCGGATCTCCCGGCGCGCCAAGGCCTTCAGGAGTGATGGCCGCTTGCGGTGGCCGGCCAGCCAGACAGTCGGGCGCCGGGTGATCAGCAATGGCAGGCTGATCACAACCACCAGCAAGGAGACAATCAGCAACGCTCGGGGCCAGCCTGTGGCACCGGCAACCAGCAGGAATCCCCCGCCCCCCAGCAAAACACCAACATAGCTGCCGCCCACCTGCATCAGGTTGCCCCGGTCGAAACGGGCCTCTCCACGCAGGGTGTCGATGAGCAGGCCGTCCGTGACGATATCCACGGAAGCCGATACCAGCGCCGCCAGCAGCAGCATCACACCGATCACTAGCGGCAGCGTGATTCCTGCCAGTGACAGTACGGCAGGGAGCAGAAGAATCAGGGCCAGCAGACACTGACCGCCGACGATCATCCGTACCGACCGGTCGTTACCCGGTAACGGATGACGGGCCCGCTCCACCGCCGGCGACCAGAGGAACTTCAGCACCCAGGGCAGATAGAACAGGTAACTGAGCCCCACGATCTGCAGCGATAACCCGGCGTCCCTAAGCAATGCCGGCATGGACTGGGTCGCCAGGGTGGTGACCAGCGTCTGGGAGACATAGACCGCACCGCAGGCCAGCAGGAATCTCGCCCCCGCCGTCCCGGCCATGGACCCGGGCTCAGTAGACATAGTCGACCGAAGCACCCAGGGTTCTGCCGTCTGCAACCTGCGCATACCGTGTGCCACCGAACACAAAGCCGTAGCCACGGTAGGTTTCATCGGTCAGGTTCTGGCCGTAAATGGACAGGGTGACGTCCGGAAGGGGCTGCCAGTCAACGCTGGCATCCAGCAGGGTGTACCCGGGCTGCTCCAGGGTATTGGCACTGTCGAAGTACTGCCGGCCGGTCCTCGACACCGTCACCCTTGGCTCCAGGCGCTGGCCCGAGGGCCGGAAGTGGCCAGTCACCGACACGCTGCCCTTGTACTCCGGCACCAGCGGCACCTTGTTTCCGGAGCAGTCACTGCAACTGGCCGGGCTGTCGTAATCATCGTACTCCGCCCGGGTATAATGACCGGCGGCAGACAGGGACAGGTAAGACAATGCCCGCCAGTCCAGAGACATCTCCACGCCGGTAGCGAGCATATCGCCCACGTTGGTGAGCGTCTGGGTCCCCATGTCACTGTCGCCGTACATCTGCACATCCCGGGTGTTGATCCGGTAAATGGCAGAGGCGAAACTCAATCGGGGGGATTGGTAGCGAAGGCCCAGTTCGTAGTTGATCGAGGTTTCACGATCAAAGCCTTCCGCATCGGCCACACTGGATGGCGCCAGGTTATAGCCGGCGGGTTTGTAACCCTGGGAAACGTTCACATAGGTCCGCCAACGGTCACTGAGCCAGTACCCCGCAGCAACCCGCCCGAGCCAGGTGTTGTCTGTCACCTCCTCATCACCGCTTAAGCCACTGCCGGCGACCGTGCCATTGAAACGGGTTTCGGCATGATCCCGGGAAAAACGACCGCCTACGGAAATATCCGCACGCTCCGTCAGGTACCAGGTCAGGTCGGCGTAGGCCGCCAGAGACCGGCGTTCATTGTCAGAGCGGGTGTCGATATAGGGGGAATATACCGGTGCCACCATGTCGAACAGATAGCGCCGGCTCTGGTCCGTTTCCTGATGGAAGATCCCCATGATCATGTCCCAGGGCTGGCTGCCGTCATTCAGGCTGACCATCCTGAGCTCCGCCGTACGCTGGTCCCATTGCTCGGGCTGGGAGGAATAATAGTTGGTGATCGCCCAGTGTCGGCGGATGTCCAGGTCCTGATCACTGAGCATCGCGGAAACCTGCCAGCCGCCTAGGTCATATTGGCCGTTAACCGCAAACTGATTGCCGCAGCGTTCCTGGTCAAAATTCCGGTATGGTTCCGGCAGGTCGGGTGAAATCGCGGCCTGGCGGTCATCAATGTCGTCGTAAAGGGTATAGACATCCTGGGTGGTCTGGGTGCAGTCCCTCGCCGCGGTCAGATTCCATTCGTAATCGGCGTCATCCGGAGCCAGCCTGAGTCGAAGCCGGCCGGCGTCCGTCTGGCTGCCACCAAGATCGTCCCTGACCAGTGAACTGTCCAGGTCGCCGTTTTGCTCCTGGCTCAGGAGGGTAAGGGAGCCATAGAGAAGGCCTGGTTTGATGGCGCCGGAGGCCTGCGCCTTCAACTCATACCCATCCCGACTGGCGGCACCGGCCCTGGCGTGCAGATACGGCTCATTACCCGGCTCCCGGGTCACGATATTGAGGATGCCGCCCGAAGCACTGCGGCCATAGAGTGTTCCCTGCGGGCCTTTCAGCAACTCCACCTGGCTGACGTCACCCAGAGCCTGCAACGACGCCACGGGCAACTGAGGCACGCCATCCACATAAACCGTGAGCGCCGGATTGTAGAAATCCTGGGCCGAGGTCACCCCACGCATCGTCATGATCGGAAACAGGGCGGAGCCACTGTAAGACATGTGCAGTGATGGGAACGCCCGTTCCAGTCCCTGCACGGTAGTGATGTGCGCAGCCTTCAACTCTTCATTGTCGGCGACTTCCACGGCCTTGTTCATGGTCGCCGCCGGCTCACCCTTCTTGCTCGCCTGTATGACCAGCGCATCCAGCTCCCGGGCGCCCTTCGTCTCCTGTTGTTCAGCCTGCCCCAGAGCGGGCGACGGAGAAAGGGTAATCGCCAGGACAGTCGCCAGTGGCATACCTGCACCGACGCAGACTCTTGGAACGTGCTTCATGGTCACACCTGCATTACAATCGGAATTGATAATGCGTATCATCTACAGCGCAATCATGAACCGCTAGCGAATTTGCGCTGAAAATAGCGGAAATGAGGAAATAACTGATGGATTGCCCTGCTTCAGCCCCCCGCAACCCGATGTCCCTGTCCATGCCCCCGGACTGGGCGCTGATCAGCCAATTGCACTCAGTCAGTGACGGAGTCAGTATCGGCTGCCTCGACGGCCGGCCGACATCCAACTGGCAGCTTGATGGTATTTCCCGGCCGGGTTTTGGCATCGCCATTGTCCTGGAGGGAGCCGGGGCCATGGCGCTGGACGGCGGGCCGCCACTGAACATAGAAGCCGGCACCGCCATTCTCTATTCCACCGCCCAGCCCATCCGGGGCTGGGACGATTTTCGGGGCGGTCACGCCACCCGCATTGTTGATATCCGCTTTACACCGGAGGGACTGGCATCCCTGTGCGGGCATCGGCCGCCTGAACTCACGGGTAAGCTACTGCGTGACTGCAGCGTTCCCTGCCAGAACGCCTACCTGGGCAGCCTGCCGGCCAGCCGTGAGATGAAACGCCTGGCCGCCGACATTCTGCGTCACCCGCCCACCAGCGCGGCGGGCTTGTCATCGCTGCTGTTCCTGCAGGCCAAGGCCATGGAATCCCTGGCCCTGGCCCTTCGCCATCTGGATACCCGCCGCCGGGAGCCAGCCCTGCCCGCCCCGTTCGACCGCACCCGGGTTCAGCACGCATACGAGTATATCCAGCGGAACTATGAGCAGGGCCTGACCGTCAAGGTGCTTTCAGAGCAGGTCGGCATCAGTGAGAAACGGCTTCAGGCGGGCTTTGCCGCCCTCTATGGCCAATCGGTACATTCCTGTCTGAGGCAGACACGAATGGAGACGGCCGCGTCGCTTCTGGAGCGCGGATGGGGGGTCACGGAAGTGGCTGACGCCGTCGGTTTCGCCAGCCTCAGCCATTTTATCAAAGCCTTCAAGCAGCACTGGGGAGCGACCCCCAAAGCATGGATCAGAACGGCCGGTCCCGGGCTTTCACAGCCCGGCCTATGACGAAGTCAGTGAGGACCCAGAGGACAGCAGGGCGTTCACCAGAAAGGTATAGGGCGCGTCCGTCTCCGGATCCGGCAAGCGCCGGAGTACCGCCCCGGCGATGCTGTCCAGTTCCAGCGGGCGGCCTTTCTCCCGGTCGACCAGCATGGAGGTCTTGATGGCATTGAAGTCGCTGATCAGCTCGAACATCTCGTCCAGATCCCGCTGGCTGAGATTAACGCCATCGGCTTTCGAGGCCTCAACCGTTTCCGCCATCATGCGGTAGACCACCCGGCCATACTCCGGGTGATGGGTCAGGCTTCGGGTGTCCAGGCCGGTGAGGGCGGACAACGGATTGACCCCGTTATTGATCACCAGCTTGCGCCAGAGTTCATAGCGTATGTTATCGGTCACCGTCGTGGGAATACCCGCCTCGGAGAACGAGGATTCCAGACGGCCCAGAAGCGCGAGCCTCGGATCGCCGGCCTCCGGATTCCTTGGCCAGGCACCCATCACCACCTGAGCCACGCCCTCGGCGAACACATGGCCGGGCTCGGTAATATGGCCACCGATCCGGACTGCCAGTCCGCCCAGGGTCCGCTTTTCGCCCACCACCCCGGCAATCAGCGGCTCATTATCCACACCGTTCTGGAGCGACAGAACCGGTGCCTGACCACCGGCCAGCCAGGCCCCCAGTTCGTCAAGCACCGGGTGCGTGGCGGTGGATTTCAGGGCCACGATGATCAGATCAAAATCATCCGGCTGGTGATGCTGTACCAGTGAGGCATGGTCAAACACCGGCGCATCACAGGCCAGGTGCTGCCCCTGATAATCCACCTGCAGGCCCCCGGCCCGGATGGCCGTCAGGTGTTCTCCACGGGCAGTGAGCACCAGTGAATGGCCAGCCTGGGCAAGCCTGGCGGCGTAGTAGCCACCGATACCACCTGCACCAATCATCAACAGCTTCAACGGGGTCATGGGCACCTCTGTGTGCGTTGTCGTTCCCGGATTTGTGGAAATGCTAGCAGACCCGGACCGCAATCAGAATCTCTGCGCCCATGCTCCGTTTGGCCAGGGCCGGTCACTCAGCCAGCCTGGTCCCTGCAGTCGTCCAGACTGCCGGCGATGCCCTGCAGCAGTTGCGGGTACAACTTCGGCCCCGGCTCCAGGTGGGCGCCCAGCGGGTCCATGACCGCCGACGTATTGACGCCAGTGCCGCCAAACACGGTGTTGACCATATCCGGGTTGTACTGGGGTTCGGTGAACACACAACGGATGTTCAGGGTCTTCACCAGTTCACGGATTTCCCGGACACGGGCCGGACCGGGGTCCGAGGCATCACCGATGGAAATGGCACCGGTCGCCTCGATGCCAAAGCGCTTCTCGAAGTACTGGTAAGCGTCGTGGAATACGATGAAGCGAAGGTCGCCCAGGTCCGCAACGGTGGCCTCGATGCCGGCACTGATCTTCGCAATCTGTTGCTGGCCCTGCTTCGCGTTCCGGGAGTACAGGTCGGCGTTTTCCGGATCCATCCCGGACAGTTCATCGGCAATCACCTCCAGCCAGAGACGGGCGTTGGCCGGATCCAGCCAGGCATGGGAATCCAGACCTTCGTGGTGATGACCGTGGTCGTGATGATCATGCTCTTCGTGATGATGAGCGTGCTCGTCATGATGGCCCTCGCCGTCCTCATGGTGGGACGCGTCTTCCCCGTCGTGATGGTGATGCCCTTCAAAGGTTGCCCCCTCGCGAAAAGCGTGCGTTGTTGTCCCTGGCACCTCCAGCATTTCAATAACCCTGGCATCCCGGCCCAGTGTCTCCAGGGAGTTCTCCAGCCACGGCTCCAGGGGTTCCCCCACCCAGAACACCAGGTCGGCATCCTCCAGAGCCTCCGCCTCGGACGGGCTGAGCGAATAACCGTGGGGCGACGCCCCCGACTGGACCAGCAGTTCCGGCTCCCCGACTCCAGACATCACCTGTGCCACCAGAGAATGCAGCGGAGTGATATCCACCGCCACCTTAGGCACTGACGCCACGGCACTCAAAGGCAGCGCTAAAGCGCCCGCCATCAGCATCCTGAGTTTCTTCATGATTACCTCACCTCGTTGGTTCGACTTTGTTAATGTTATGTTATAACATTTTATTAGTGACAGAAAAGTACTCCGGCTGCAATGCAGTCCGGCGTCAACAGAAACCAGCCCAACCCATTCAGGTGTAACGCCATGGCATTAATCGCAGCCCGTAACCTGACCATCGGCTTCGCAGGCCAGCCCCTGCTCGAACAGGTGAACCTTGATATCAGAAGGGGCGAGATCCTGGCCCTGCTCGGCCCCAACGGTTCGGGAAAGACTTCCCTTTTGAGGACACTGATTGGCGCCCTGCCACCCTCGTCAGGCTGCATATCCCGACAGTCAGGCCTGGTGACCGGCTATGTTCCGCAGCGGCTGCACATTGACGAAACCCTGCCGATGACGGTCAACCGGTTTTTACAACTGCCCAACCGGCACCCGCGGGAAAAACTCCAACAGGCGCTTGATCAGGCCGGCGCCCCGGCCCTGGGGGCCAGACAGCTGTCGACGCTCTCCGGTGGGCAGTTCCAACGGGTACTCCTGGCCCGGGCGATTCTCGAAAAACCGGATCTTCTGTTGCTGGATGAAGCCTCGCAGGGGCTTGATTACGCCGGCATCCGGCAGTTCTACCGGCAGCTCGAACAGATTCAGCAGGCTCTGGATTGCGCCATTGTCATCGTCAGCCACGACCTGAATCTGGTGATGCAGTCGGCCACCCGGGTCGCCTGCCTGAGCGGCACCATTGTCTGCCAGGGAAGCCCTGACACCGTTGCAGGAATGGCCGAATACCAGTCGCTGTTTGGTCTGGACTCTCCATCCGGTCACCCCGCAACCGCCGGGGTCTACCCCATCCATCCCAACTGTCGGGAGGCCTGAATGCTGGACGACTTCATGATCAGGGCCGCGCTGGCGGGTTTGGGCGTGGCACTTGCGGCTGCGCCTCTGGGCTGCTTTATCGTCTGGCGCCGGATGGCCTATTTCGGCGACGCCACCGCCCATGCGGCCATGCTGGGTGTGGCCATCTCGCTGGCCATGTCCACCTCGGTTTTTGCCGGCGTGCTGGTGGTGTCGCTGCTGATGGCGCTGCTGGTTACACTGCTCAGCGGTCGCGGCTACGCCATGGACACCCTGCTGGGGGTCATGGCTCATTCCGCCCTTGCCTTCGGGCTGGTGGCGGTCTCCTTTCTGTCCGGCATACGGATTGATCTCATGGCCTACCTGTTTGGTGATATCCTGTCCGTAGGAAAGGCTGACCTGGCGATTATCTGGGGTGGCACGGCCCTGGTTCTGATCCTCATGGCCTGGCGCTGGTCCGCCCTGTTGATGTCCACCCTCAATCCGGACCTGGCGCATGCGGGCGGGGTGTCGCCGAAACGGGAACAACTGGTGCTGACCCTGGCGCTGGCCCTGATGGTGGCAGTGGCCATTAAAGTGGTGGGCGTACTGCTGATTGCCTCCATGCTGATACTGCCTGCGGCCGCAGCCCGCCCCCTGAGCCGGACACCGGAAGTCATGGCGGTGATGGCGGCAGTCATTGGAAGCGTGGCCTCCCTTTCAGGTTTGAGAGCTTCCTATATAATGGATACTCCGACCGGGCCGACCATCGTATGCGCGGCGGCCATACTTTTTGCTCTCTCGAGCCTATTCAGGGCCCTCCGGCACACAAGCACGGAGACACCGGCCCACTAGACCAGAAACCGGCCAGACAGGACCGACACGGCATGGCAACCAGACATCTGTTTTCACGAAGCCACATCCTGCTTTTCGCACTGTCGATTATCGTGCTGCTGGTCGGGCTGTTTGCCTCTCCGGAGCATTCCAAGGCGCTTTTCGTGGAGTCCGGCACCGTCACCACCGAACCGGCGGAAAAACGGGCAACCCCGGCCACAGCCACGCCCCCGGCAGACCCGGCCCCGGTGCTCGCCGAGCCGGACCCGGTCCAGCGTTATCAGATCCAGGCCGGTGACACCCTCAGTGCCATTTTCGAGAGCCGGGGCATTTCCCTGGGTACGCTCCACGAACTGCTGGCGGCCGATGCCGAGTACCTGTCCCTGGAAATCCTGCATCCGGGCACGGAGCTGGCTTTCCGCTTCAATGACCAGCAACACCTTGAACAACTGACCCTGCACGTGGATCCGGCCCGTAAAGTGGTGTTCCAGCGTCAGGACAACGGGTCGTTTTCCTACCAGCATGTGGAGGCGGAAACGCGGTGGTCGTATCACGTGCGTTCCGGGGCGATTGAACAGAGCTTCTTCAAGGCCGGACTCAGGGCCGGGCTGACCGAGCAGCAGGTGGAAGAACTGGCCCGCATGCTGAAACGGAAAATCGATTTCCGGCGGGAGATTCGCAAAGGCGATCCGTTCACGGTGCTGGTGGCCAACGAGGTCACCCACGAGCAGGAAACCGGTCGCTACCGGATAGAGGCGGTGAGTCTGTCCACCCGGGGACGTACCACCAATGCCTTCCTGTACACGGACGGCAACTATTACGACGAGAACGGCGAGAGCATTCTGCCGGCGTTCCGGCGCTGGCCCACCCAGCATCGCTTCCGGATCAGCTCACCGTTCGATCCCGGTCGTATTCACCCGATGACCGGACGGATCTCGCCTCACAATGGCGTGGATCTGGCCACTCCTATCGGCACCCGCGTGATGAGCACCGGTGACGGCGTGGTCACCCGTATTGGCGACCATCCCTACGCCGGCAAGTACATCAACATCCGGCATAACGGCTCCCTGACCACCCGCTACCTGCACCTGAGCCGGGTACTGGTCCACAAGGGGCAGAGGGTCAAGCGTGGCCAGAAAATCGCCCTGTCCGGAAACACCGGGCGTTCCACTGGCCCACACCTGCACTTTGAATTCCGCATCGACGGCCGGCCGGTAAACCCGGTGACCGCCGACATACCCACTGCCACCAAGGTCCCTTCTGACGCCTTCGCCAGTTTCACCGAACTGGCCCAGCGCCGACTGGCGCTGATGCGGACGGTGGAAATGCTGGCACCGGCCAGGGCGCACGCCCAGGTCACTCAGACGCACGCCACCGGCTCAAGCTAGCTAACCGATCAGTCTTCGGTCAGGCCCAGTGCCCGGGCGTGATGGCGCAGATGCGCATCGATGAAGCTGGCAATGAAGAAGTAGCTGTGGTCATAGCCGGGCTGCAGGCGCAGCTCCAGCGGATGACCGGCTGCTTCACAGGCCGCTTCCAGGGCTTGTGGTTTGAGCTGTTCCTGCAGGAAACCATCGGCTTCACCCTGATCCACCAGTAGCGGCAGTTTTTCCTCCGCTGTGGCGATCAGCTCGCAGGCATCCCAAGCTTTCCAGGCCTCCCGGTCATCCCCGAGGTAACCACTGAACGCCTTCTCACCCCAGGGGCAGTTCACCGGGTTGGTGATCGGCGCGAAGGCCGATACCGAGGCATAACGCCCCGGGTTTTTCAGGGCACAGATCAGCGCCCCGTGCCCGCCCATGGAGTGGCCACTGATGGCCCGTTCAGTCGTCACCGGAAAATGCTGCTCAACCAGAGCCGGCAGTTCTGCGGTCACATAGTCGTACATCCGGTAATGGGCCGCCCAGGGCTCGCGGGTGGCGTTGACATAGAAGCCGGCGCCGGAGCCAAAGTCGTAACTGTCGTGCTCGCCGGGCAGGTCTGTGCCACGGGGGCTGGTGTCCGGCGCGACAATCGCCATGCCCAGCTCCGCGGCCAGGCGCTGGGCGCCGGCCTTCTGCATGAAGTTTTCATCCGTACAGGTCAGCCCGGACAGCCAGTACAGCACCGGCACACTGCGGGTCTGGGCCTGTGGCGGCAGGTAAATGGCAAACACCATCTCCGTACCGGTGGCCTCGGACGTGTGCTTGTAGCGTTTCAGCCAGCCGTCAAAGCACTTGTTGCTGGCAACGAGTTCGGGGGTGGACTCAGCCATGCATCACCTCACTGGTCAAACAGGATGACCGACCGGATGCTCTTGCCTTCGTGCATCAGATCGAACGCCTTGTTGATGTCTTCCAGGCCCATGGTATGGGTGACAAACGGGTCAATCTCGATCTTGCCGTTCATGTAATCCTCAACATAACCCGGCAGTTCAGAGCGACCCTTCACGCCACCAAAGGCGGAGCCTTTCCAGACCCGACCGGTCACCAGCTGGAACGGACGGGTGGAGATTTCCTCACCAGCACCGGCCACGCCGATGATGATGGACTCACCCCAACCCTTGTGGCAGCACTCCAGCGCCTGGCGCATCACCTGAACATTGCCGATGCACTCGAAGGAGTAATCCACGCCGCCGTCGGTCAGGTCCACAATCACCTGCTGGATCGGGTCCGAGTAGTCTTTCGGATTGATGCAGTCGGTGGCGCCGAACTGGCGGGCCATTTCGAACTTGTCCTCGTTGATGTCGATGGCGATGATGCGTTCAGCACCCACCATGCGGGCGCCCTGGATGCAGGACAGACCGATGCCGCCCAGACCGAAGATGGCGACGGTGGAACCCGGCTCGACCTTCGCGGTGTTCCTCACCGCACCAATGCCGGTGGTGATGCCACAACCGAGCAGGCAGACTTTTTCCAGCGGCGCATCCACATGCACTTTCGCCAGGGAGATTTCCGGCAGCACGGTGTACTCGGAGAAGGTAGAGGTGCCCATGTAGTGGTGGATGGTCTTGCCACCCATGGAGAAACGGCTGGTACCGTCCGGCATCAGACCCTGTCCCTGGGTGGCACGCACCGCGCCGCACAGGTTGGTCTTGCCCGACAGGCAGAATTTACACTTGCCACACTCGGCGGTGTAAAGGGGAATCACGTGGTCGCCCGGTTTCAGGGAGGTGACCCCTTCACCCACGTCTTCCACCACACCGGCGCCTTCGTGGCCCAGGATGGACGGGAAAATGCCTTCCGGATCGGCGCCGGACAGGGTGTAGGCATCGGTATGGCAGACGCCGGTGGCAACGATGCGCACCAGTACCTCACCGGCCTTCGGGCCCTGAACGTCCACTTCTTCGATGGTCAGCGGTTTGCCTGGTGCCCAGGCAACAGCAGCGCGTGATTTCATGATCGGTCTCCTCGTGTTCGGTTGAGTATGTCACTCAGTGTATACGAGACAGCGCCGACCATCCCTGCACAGATGGAAAATCATCTTTGCCACACAGCAACAATCCTGGTACAAATTCCCGGATTCCCCGAGAGGACCCTTAGAATGCGACGCTGGGACGCCATCGAAACCTTTGTCACCGTGGTGCGGGAAGGCAGTTTCAGCGCGGCAGCACGCCGGCTGGACGTGTCGCCGTCCCACATCAGCCGGCAGGTGGCCGAACTGGAAAAACGCCTGGGCACCCCGCTGATCTACCGGACCACCCGATCAATCCGCCTGAGTGAAGCCGGCGAGCAGTATTTCGAGCAATGCCACCAGTTGCTGGAGGGATTTCTCGGCGCGGAGGAGCAGATCCGCCAGGCCCAGAAGGAACCCACCGGATCGCTCCGGGTCACCTGCGCCACCACCTTTGGCGAACGCTTCCTGGCACCGCCGCTGAACGATTTTGTCGCCCAGTATCCGGGTATCCGGCTGGACCTGCATCTGACCAACCGGCAGACAGATCTGGTGACCGAAGGCTATGATCTGGCCGTACGTATGGGATCCATGAAGGATTCCTCGCTGCTATCCCGCCGGCTCTGCGACCGCCGGGAATACCTCTGCGCCAGCCCGGATTACCTTCAGCGCCATGGCATGCCCCATACGCTCTCGGAGCTGTCAGACCACAACTGCCTGCTGGGCTCCAACCCCTGGTGGCTGTTCATGGACAACGGCCAGCGGCGGGAGTTGAAAGTAACCGGCAACTGGCGCTCCAACTCTGGGCCGGCGCTGCTGGACGCCGTGCGCAAAGGCCTGGGCATTGCCCAGTTGCCCGATTACTACGTGGAACCCCTGCTGGCCCGGGGTGAGTTGGTGTCCATGCTGGAGCGCTACCGCTATCCGTTCAGCGGAGTCTGGCTGGTCTATCCCCAGGCTCGGCAGCGGTCGATGAAACTCAAGGTGCTGACTGATTTTCTCGTGGACCGGTTCCGGGAAGGTCTGCCCTGGTGACGCCACAGCGTTGCGGATCATGACAACCGTGGCTCGGAACGCAGGCCCTGCACTACCGAGTAGCCGGAAATCAGCACCACCAGCATGAACGGCACACCGGTGATCAGAACGGCGGCCTGCAGCGCTGTCAGGCCGCCGCCCAGCAACAGGGCAATGGCAATCGCTGCCTCAATGGTCACCCAGAAAACGCGCTGGGTTTTCGGGGAACTGACCTTGCCACCGGACGTGATGGAATCGATCACCAGCGATCCGGAATCCGAAGAAGTGATAAAGAACACCATCACCAGCAGAATGCCGACCAGCGAAGTCACCGATGCCAGCGGCAACTGATCCAGCATGGAGAACAGCTGCAGCTCCAGCGCGGCATTCTTCGCGCCCTCATAACCCTGCGCCAGCTGATCCAGTGCGGTTTCTCCGAACGCTGACATCCAGACAACGGAGACGGCGGTCGGCACGAGAAGCACCGCGATCAGAAACTCTCGCACGGTACGGCCACGGGACACCCGTGCAATGAACATCCCCACAAACGGTGACCAGCTGACCCACCAGGCCCAGTAGAACGCGGTCCAGCCGTGAATGAAGCCTTCGTCTTCCCGGCCGAAGGGCACCGAAAGTACCGGCAGATTCTGCAGATAGGACACCAGGTTGCCGGCGACCCCTGTGGCAATCAGCAGTGTCGGACCGACGACAATGACGAACATCATCAGCAAAAATGCCAGGGTCATGTTGAGCTGGGAAATCCGGCGAACCCCCTTTTCGACTCCGGCAATCACTGACACCAGCGTTACTGCGGTAATGCCGAGAACCAGAAGCACCATGGTGGTGTTGTCATTGGGGAAACCAAACAGGTAATGCAGCCCGGCCGACGCCTGTGAGGCCCCCAGTCCGAGCGAGGTGGCCAGACCAAACAGGGTGGCGAACACCGCCAGCACGTCGATCACATGACCTGGCCAGCCCCAGATGCGCTCACCCAGCACCGGGTAAAACACCGAGCGCATGGTCAGGGGCAGGCCCTTGTTAAAGGCAAACAGGGCCAGAGCGAGCGCGACAATGGCGTAGGTGCCCCAGGGATGCATACCCCAATGGAAAATCGAGGTCGCCATGCTCAGCGAACGGGCACTTTCCGTGTTGACCAACTGCTGGCCCAGGGGGCCACTGGTCCCCGCCAGCAGATCATCAAAGTAGGTCAGCGGCTCCGACACGCAGTAAAACATGAGCCCCACGCCCATACCGGCGGCAAAGAGCATGGCAAACCAGCCCAGGTAGCTGAAATCCGGACTGGCATGAGTGCCTCCCAGACGAACCTTGCCCAGGGGAGAGAAGATCAGACCAATGGCCAGTATCACGAAGGCATTGGTCGAGAGCATGAAGGCCCAGCTCAGGTTGTTGGTCAGGAAGCTGCGGATGTCATTGAACATCGGCCCCATGGTGTCCGGCAGGGCCAGGGTGATGGTGACAAACGTGAGGATCACCAGCGCAGACCAGGCGAAAACCTGGCTGTGCAGATCCACCTTCAGGCCCATGAAGCCATAGGTGATGTTGTCCTGGCCGATCACGTAATCCGTGTCGATCAGATTCGAGTGCCCGTCCGGAGAAGGAATCGACTCCTCCCCGGCCGCTGCAGCCGCATACTCCAGCTCGTATGTGTCGTTGCTCATGCAATTCCTGTTCGGTCAGTGAATTTATGGATGTCGCCCGGGATTAATGGGCGGCCGCCGAAGCGCCCCGGGAGCAGCTGGTGATAAAGGCACTGGCGACGATGGCGATCACTGCAATCAGTAACTGCACGCTGACCGATGCCCAGCCGGCAAGAATCAGAAAGGCCGAGGAAATCACCGGCACCAGATAGGTCAGCACTCCCAGCAGGGAAGACGGGCTGCGCACCAGCGCATAGCCCCAGGCAATGAACGCCAGCCCATAGGGCCCGTAGCCGGAGTCCGTTGCCTGCCAGCCGGTCGGCCACCAGAATGAAACCGATCGGCCAGGTGTAGGTCACCAGCGTGACCTTGGCCGGATCGCCTTCGGCCAGCGCCAGGAAGTAGAAGTACAGCGCACCGGTCAGCCCACCCACGCCCATGAGCCAGAACCGGGGGTCCCGCAGGGAAGGCCCCCTCTGGGCTCGGCGATTCCGCCCGGCCATAAACTGCGCCAGCACCGCCGCTGTCGCCATGGCAACAGCGGCGGTCAGCATGGGTGGCAGGTGAACAAGGTTCCGGAGAACGGGCAGACTGCCCCACAGCGTGATGGTCAGCAGGGCTGCGGCGAGCCCGAGTGACTTGCCAAATACGCGTTCCATCAGTGATTTGCCTCCAGTAATCCGGGCCTGACTTGTCTTCGGGCGCGCATTGTGGAAGAGTCCCTGCCATCAGGGAAACGAAGAGTTCTGATAAACCCATCAAGAAACGTGATGACCTATGACCCAGCAGCATCGACCGATTGATCTGGTCCTTCTGAAAACCTTTGTCGGAGTGATTGACCAGGGCGGGTTCACTGCCGCCGCAGAGCATCTGCACATGGCGCAATCGACCGTCAGCGCCCATATTAAGCGGCTGGAAGAGGTCACCGGGCGACCACTGCTGCAGCGGGGGCAGCAGAGCGCAACGCCAACAGCGGTGGGCGAACGCTTACTGGTGCATGCCCGTCAGATGCTCCGACAGAACGCCCTGGCCTGGCAGGATGTACTGGATCAGCGGCTGGCCGGGGTGGTGCGTCTGGGGATACCCGAGGATTATCTGAGCTATCTGCCCACGGCGTTATCGGATTTTGAGGCCCGCTTCCCCGGCGTGGAACTGGAAGTGCATTGCGGTCTGAGCGTCGACCTGGTGCAGGATGTGAAAGCCGGAATGCTGGACCTGGCCATTACCACCCGCCAGCCCAGAAGCCCGGGCGGTGAGGTCCTGCGGCGGGAACCGATGATATGGGCGGGAGCCACCGGTCATGACACCCAGAACCGGTCACCGCTGCCACTGGCCGTGTCCAAACAGGGCGTCTGTATTTTCCGGGAGCGCACACTTGCCAGTCTCGATACAGCTGGCATTCCCTGGCGTATCGCCTACACCAGCACCAGTCTGTCCGGGCTGTCTGCGGCAGTCCGGGCGGGATTGGCGATTACCGTGCTCACCCCGTCCATGCTGGGGCCGGACATGCGGGTTCTCGGCAGCGAATCCGGGCTGCCCGAACTGCCCAGTATTGAAATAGCCCTGCACCGGGCCACCGGGCGGTCCACAGAGGCCACCCGGCAACTGGCGCTGCAGTTGCAGTCCCACATCCGTGGGCAACTGCCGACGTCAGACAACCGGAACCCGGTATCATCGACTTGAGAGAGGGGCGTTAACGGTGTTTGGAGTGATAGATTTCTTCGGCGGCTGCCCAGAGTTTCGAGGGAGAATAGTGGAGCCCCTTTGCCAGTTTCCAGACCGTGGCAACCGTGGCTTTAACCGTGCCACGCTCAACCCCGGAAACAAATGACCGGGCAAGCTGGGCCCTTTCAGCAAGCTCCTCCTGCGTGTAGCCCACCTCCACTCTTCTCAGTTTGACAGCGCGGCCGAAGGCTCCGCCCACTCTCTCCACTTCTTCAGCATTCATGTAATGCTTCCCTGAGACCTTGAATAGCCTCAATTTTCGGCACTGAGAAATGGACAGGCCACACTTCATGGCATACGGTATGACCTGTATAGAGGTCATTCTGGTAGCCATAGAGTTCCTCGTAAAGGAATGGGCTCCATTCAGGCCGGGGAAGGCACAGGAAGAACCCAGGGCACACCTGCGAATCAGAGGGTCATGCGTCTGTGGAAGAGATAGCGGAGATCGCGTTTCGGTGTTTCGACAAATCTGACAGTGGTGTGGTGATCTGCCACTGCCGGGATGACCTGCCAATCATCTATTGCAACGAGACCTTCTGTCAGATGACCGGCTACGACCCGGTGGAGATCGTGGGCCAGAACTGTCGTTTCCTGCAGGGCGAGGACACCAGCCAGCAGGTGCGGGATGCCATCGGGCTGGCCATTTCCGAGCACCGGCGTTACCGGATTGTCGTTCGCAACTACCGCAAGGACGGCACCCCCTTCTGGAACGACCTGTACCTGAGCCCGATCCGGGACGATAACGGCACTACTACCCACTATCTTGGCATCCAGAACGACATCGAGAGTGTCGACCGCAGCCTCCGCAGTGTGCCTTTCAACTTTCCCTATGACGACCTCACCCAGCTCCCCACACCCCCGATGGCGGTGGAGCTTCTGAAGATGGCACTGGAACGCAAGGGACTGCAGGATCACCAGCTCTGCCTGGCGACCATCACGGTCAATGGCCTTACCCTGCTGCGAGGCTTTCTGAACAACAGCGCCGCAGATGCGGCCATCCTGGAAATACGCAACCGGCTGCAAGCACAACTGCAGGACACCTGCGTGCTTGCCCGGGCGGGTGATGCCGAATTTATAGTCGCCGGCCTGGTGCCAGAGGGATTCAACGCCAGAGAAAGGCTGGAGCACCTGTGCCGCAGCGTCCTTAAGCCCGTCAGGATCAACGGCCAGCATTTCCAGCTTACCTACAATGGCGGTTTTATCCAGAAGCTGCCGGTTTCACTCATTGAGGAGAGCGTGCGCCTGTGCAGCTTTGCCCTGGCTCATGCCCGGAGCCAGAGCCGTAACACCATCGTCGAATTCACCCACGACGACGTCGAGCGGGCCTGGGCCGATCAGACCCTGACCGGCTCCATCCCGACGGCACTGGAAAAGGGCGAGTTTTACTGTGCCTACCAGCCCCAGCTGAACCTGATCACCCGGGAGGTGATCGGATTCGAGGCCCTTGCCCGATGGGACCACCCGACCTTTGGCACCATATCGCCGGGGCGTTTCATTCCGCTCTGTGAGAATTCGGGCCACATCAACGCTCTCACCCTGGACCTTCTCAAACAGATCATCCGGGACCTGCCGAAAATCCATGACATCTGGGGCGAGGTGGACATTTCCATCAACCTGTCCCCGCTGTCTCTGGTGGACGACGAATTCATCCAGGAATTCATCCGTGTGGCACAGACCTCCCGGGCAGACAACGACAAAATCAGCATCGAGGTTGTCGAAAACCTGTCCATCGATGGATACGACAGCGCCGCCCACAACCTGAACGCCCTGAAGGCGGCCGGTTTTGACATCATTCTTGATGATTTCGGCACCGGTTATTCCAGCCTGTCCTACATCCGAAAGCTGGGCGCTTCGTTTGTCAAAATCGACCGGGACTTCATCATGAACCTGACACCGGATAACCAGGACGATCTGGAAATCATCCGGGCGGTGGTGACCCTGAGCCGGCAGTTCGATTTCAAGGTGATTGCCGAAGGTATCGAAAAGCAGGCCCAGGCCGAACTGCTACTCAACGAGGGCGTCCTGATCGGACAGGGCTATTTCTTCGCCAGACCGGACCGGCTGTCCCGGCTTATCGGCAGCCACCTGATCAGCTGTAATACCTGTCACAACGTTGGCCTTGGCGGCGACGACGACCTGTCCACCTCCATTGGTCATGGCTGGCAGAAAGGCCCGCGTAACGCGCCGACCGTGTTCAACGCCGTGTTCAACGCCGCCCAGTTCTGGGATGGCCGCGCTGCCGACCTGGCCGAGCAGGCCAAGGGCCCGGTGCAAGCCGGTGTTGAAATGAGCAGCACCCCCAGCCGCGTCGTGAAAACCCTGAAGAGTATTCCGGAGTACATTGAGCACTTCGAAAATGCCTTCCCGGGCCAGGAAGATCCGGTCACCTTCGACAACATGGCGACCGCCATCGAAGCTTATGAAGCAACACTGATCACACCGGATGCACCGTTCGATCATTACCTCCGTGGCGACCAGACAGCGCTGAATGAGACCGAGAAAGAAGGTCTGCGACTGTTCATGGACCGTGGCTGCACAGCCTGCCACAGTGGCGTAAACGTGGGTGGCCAGAACTACTACCCATTTGGTCTGGTCTCCCGTCCGGGCGGCGAAATCCTGCCTGAGGGTGACAAAGGCCGCTTCACCGTTACCGACACCGCGTCTGACGAGTACGTATTCCGTGCCGCGCCGCTTCGTAACATTGAGCTGACTGCGCCTTACTTCCATTCCGGCGCCGTCTGGAGCCTGGAAGAAGCGGTTGCCGTCATGGGTACCGCCCAGTTGGGCACCGAGCTGAACGAGGGTGAGGTCGACTCCATTGTGGCCTTCCTGAAGAGCCTGACCGGCAACGTCCCGGAAGTGACCTATCCGGTTCTGCCTGCCAGCACTGCCGGTACTCCCAAGCCGGTTGACATGGTGCCCTAGTCTTCACGGTCACTGTGGAAACGAAAAGGCACGCCCATGGGCGTGCCTTTTTTGTGCCAGCTTCCCCCGCCTGACCGTACTTCCCGAACTTGCCTGAGTGCTGATACCCAAGCTATCGTCTGATTTCAGCAATCACAGGCGAGGACCATGAACCCGATCATCCAGCAGCTCACAAAGCACCGCTCCATACGCAAGTTTCAGGACCAGCCTCTGCCCGAAGGGTTGCTGGAAACACTGATCCGGGCCGGCCAGTGCGCCGCCACCTCCAATCAGGTGCAGGCCTACTCCGTCATCCGGATCACGGATCCGCACAAACGGGACCGGCTGGCCGAACTGGCAGGCGGCCAACCCTATGTGTCGGCGGCGCCTGAGTTCCTGGTGTTCTGTGCCGACATGAAACGGGCAACCGAGGCCGCCGAGAGAGCCGGGGCCGAGGTCGTCCGGGGCACCAGTGAACAGCTGGTGGTCGCCAGCGTCGATACCGCCCTGATGGCCCAGAACGTAGCCATTGCAGCCGAATCCGAGGGCCTCGGCATCTGCTACATCGGGGGCATCCGCAACAATCCGGACGGCGTCAGCGAACTACTGGCGTTGCCGGAGTACGTCTACCCGGTCTTTGGCATGTGCATTGGCTATCCGGCCCAGGACCCGGAAGTGAAACCGCGACTGCCCCTCGAAAGCATCCTGAAACAGGATCGCTACGACGACAGCCAGGACCAGGCACAGGTCGCCGGGTTTGACGAAGCCATGCACCGCTACTACCAGGAACGGACCGGCGGTCGCAAAGACAGCACCTGGTCGAAAGAGCTGGCGCCGCTGTTCACCACCAAGCTGCGCCTGCATATGAAAGCCTTTCTGGAAAAGCGGGGGTTCGGGCTCAAGTAGGCCCGAACCTCAGAGATCTTCAAGGATGAGGACAACCAGTTCCTTAGGGCCATGGGCACCGTAGGCCAGCACCTGCTCGATATCCGCCGTCTTCGAGGGTCCGGACACCATCAGCAGGTTCGTTGGCATACCGGCGGACCACTGCTGCTTCTGCATCATGCCGTAGAGGTTGTCTTCAATATCGCTGGCCTTCAGCAAGGCGATGTGCAGCGGTGGCAGCAGGCTCATAAGCCGGGGCTCCTGCCGGTCCGGCCAGAGCACCAGAGAGCCGGTGGCGGCAATGGCACCCACGGTTGAGGTCACACTGGCGTCCACCTTCCAGAACAGCTCTTCGCGCCACTCTTCCACCGGCCGGTCGTAGGCAATCAGGTCGGGCGCCGCACCGGACGCCTGCCAGTGTGCCGCCAGTTGCTCACCATAATCGGTACCCGGCGCATAAAGCAGATTACCCAGGGCGCGTCGTTCCAGAAGTGTCTGCACCATGCCCGGCCAGTCACGGGCCGGGAGCTGGTGAACTTCCGTATGCACGGCTTCCATCAGTGCGCGCAGGCGCTGAATCCGGTCCTCCGGCGTGTATTGCCAGGGCTGGGTGACCAGGCTTTCGTCGAAATCATCCGGCCTCGGGGTACTGCCGGCCAGACCGGTTCTTAACTTGTCCAGAATGTTGTTGCGGGCAGTCATGACTGACCTCCATTATCGAGATGCTCCCGGGCCAGATCATGCAGAGAGCGACGGGCAGGCACCGGCGCGCTGTGGTTACGCGTCCAGGGCCCGACGTTTTTCGGAGTCATCCAGCCAAACCGGGTGGCGCCCCACAGGAACAGCCGGTAAAACACGGGCCGGGTATTGAGGGTTTTCCAGAACCACCAGATGGCACGCTCCCGGGCCGAGTATTTGGCACCACCGTCCTTCACTGCCGGGGCCTCGTCCGGATGCTTGACGTTCTCCTGGCGGAGTCTCTGAAGCAACTCCGGAATGGGAATCTTGACCGGGCAGACCTCACCGCAGGCCCCGCACAGGGACGACGCACTGGGGTGATCGGGAACCTGATGCAGGCCCACCATATGAGGCGTGACGATCTTGCCAATGGGTCCCGGATAGACCTCGCCATAGGTGTGCCCACCCACCCGGGTATAGACCGGGCAGTGATTCATACAGGCGCCACAGCGAATACAGTTCAGTGTCTGTCGCATCTGGGCATCGGCAAAAGCACCGGTGCGGCCGTTATCCAGCAGCACCAGATGTACCTCTTCGGGGCCATCCAGTTCATCCGCCTTGCGCGGCCCGGAGATCATGTTGACGTAGGTGGTGATGGCCTGGCCCAGCGCCGACCGGGTCAGCAGTGACAGCAGGGGCACCACATCCCGCAGATTCTCGACCACCTTTTCGATGCCGGTGACCGCCACATGCACCGGCGGGGCGGTGGTACTCATCCTGCCGTTGCCTTCGTTTTCCACCAGCAGCAGCGTGCCGGTCTCGGCGATGGCAAAGTTCACCCCGGACACGCCCACATCGGCTTCCATGAACTTCTGGCGCAGAGTCTCCCGTCCGATGCGGATCAGACGGTCCACATCGTCCGTTTCCTCCACACCCAGTTTGTCATGGAACAGCTTCGACACCTGGCGACGGTTCTTGTGAATCGCCGGCATGATGATGTGGGACGGTTTTTCATGATCCAGCTGGACAATGTATTCGCCCATGTCCGATTCCAGACATTCCACCCCGCGCTCGGCGAGGTAATCGTTCATCTCCATTTCCTCGCTGACCATGGACTTGCCCTTGACCACCTGGGAGCCCTGACGGGACTCGATGATCGAGTGCACAATCCGGTTGGCCTCGTCCGTGGTCTCGGCCCAGTGCACCTTGACGCCGTTCTCCGTCAGGCGGGCTTCCAGTTGCTCCAGAAGATCGGGCAGTTTCGACAGGGCCCGGGCCTTGATGTGGTTGCCCTGCTCCCGGAGCCCCTCCCGTTCGTCTTCATCCGGGAAGGCATCAGCCCGCTTCTTCATCAGGGAGTCCATGGCGGTGCGGAAATTGCTGCGCAGCTGGCTGTCGTCCAGCGCCTGATCCGCACGGTCCCGGAAGCCACCAGTCAGTTCGGTAACGGGAATACGCTGATTCATGCCTCAACCTCCCCGCTCACGCGTTGCCACAGGAAACTCGCCAGATGACGACCCCGGAAGGCCTGGCCCTGCTTTTCCAGTGAGCCATTGATGTTCAGCAGGCAGCCGCCATCGGCCGTGACCATTTCCGCCGCCCCGGAATCCACCAGGGCACGGGTCTTGTCCTGGACCATGGCGCCGGAGACCTCGGGCATGCGCACGGAAAAGGTGCCACCAAAACCGCAGCACTCACTCTCATGGTCATGATCCACGCGCTCGACCTGATCCAGCTGTTCCAGCAGTTCCCGGGCGTGAAGGTGGGTGTTCATTTCCCGGCGCGCGGCACAGGACGTGTGCAGGGCGATCCGAGTGGGTTGCCCCAGGTCCTTCCACTGCACCCGACAGACATACAGCAGGAACTCGGTCAGCTCGTAGGTACGCTCCGCCAGGTCTTCCACCCGCCGCAGATTCTCCGGCTCGCCGGCAAACACCTCCCGGTAATGCTCCCGGAACATGCCGGCGCAGGAGCCGGAGGGCACCACCACCGGCAGGCCGTTATCCAGCAGGTCCAACTGGCTCAGGGCCACATCCCGCGCCTCGCTGACATAGCCGGAGGTCCAGGCCGGCTGGCCACAGCAGGACTGGCCCTGGGGATAGCGCACCCGGATGCCCTCCCGCTCGAGCAGACGAATGGCGTCGAGACCGGCTTCCGGAAAGAAAAGGTCCATCACGCAGGTGCCAAACAGGGTGACCGCTGCCGGTTTTTCGGGGTAATGCCTTGGTTTCGGGCGCTCCGGTGCCACCCGGGTCGCGTTGGGGGCGGCGTCGTAGAACAATTCACTCATCAGGGGTGCCTCCGGGCCTATTGATGCCACCGACGGGGTCCGTTCGGGGCTCGAACAGCCATCTGATCTTTATCATTGTCTAAGGCTCATAAATTGGTATGACCAATTATCCAGAGCGTGTATCATACGTTATTGCAGCTGACTGGATGCTGTCAAAGACTGCTTTCTATACATTGGTATCAGTTTTGTATCAAAGCATCAGAAAACAGCTGTACGCCAGCAACTGACATAGCCATAAATTGGTTTTACCAATTAATACATCACAGACACCGAAAGCCAATGACCATCAACCGTATCGCCCCGAAGCGTATTGCTGACACCATCGTCGAACAGCTCGAAACCATGATTCTGGAAGGCACCCTGAGCCCCGGGGAAAGACTGCCTCCGGAGCGGGCTCTGGCGGAAACGTTTGGCGTCTCACGGCCATCACTGCGGGAGGCCATCCAACGACTGGTCACCCGTGGCCTGCTGCGCAGTCGTCAGGGCGGCGGTAACTTTGTCACTGAGAACCTTGGTGCCAGTTTCAGTGACCCCCTGGTTGAGCTCCTGGAGAGCCGCCCGGATGCCCATCGTGATCTGCTCGAGTTCCGGCGCACGCTGGAAGCGGATTGCGCCTATTACGCGGCCCTTCGGGCCACCGAAGTGGATCGCAGAAACCTGGCAGACGCCTGGAAGGCACTCAAAACCTGCTATCAGAAGCCCGCACCGGGCGACGTGGTGGCCGAGGGGATCGCCGATGCCCGCTTTCACATGGCCATAGCCGAAGCCAGTCATAACCTGGTGCTACTTCATACCATGCGCGGCCTGTTCAGCATGCTCAAGCGCAACATCGTGACCAACATTGGCGGTATGAACGCCCGGCAGGCGCAGACCCGTCAGGGCCTGATGGACCAGCATGACGCCCTGTATACCGCCATCGCCGAAGGCCGCGCCGATGACGCGCGGGCCATTGCCGGCAGTCATATCGAATTTGTCCAGCAGGCCATTTCCGAACACACCGAGAGCGAACGCCGGCGACAACGGGCGCTTAGGAGAGAGTCCCATTCCGCCACCGGCGAAAAACAGGCATAAAAAAAGCCGGGAAGGGGCCCGGCAATCGCTAACGCATGATGAGGAGACACAATGCAGCTCGTCTCAATGAGTCCTCACAGTAACCCGATGCAATGACGGTTTGATGACAGCATCATTCAGGCCGGGAGCTTTTCCCGGGCGGTCATTTCTGAAAAGCTGTGTCGGCGTTTGTTCCGGGCCCCCGGATCCCAAGAGGAACCCGCCCAGCCATTTCCCGCTGTTTCCGGAGAACTTTAGCCATGTCAGACACCCTGCACGTTTTCCTTTCCCATGGTCTGGAGAGCGGCCCCGACGGCACCAAGATCCAGGCATTGAAAACCGCTGCGGAACAGTTTCCAGGCGTTCGGGCCAAGGCCCTGGACCATCGCCATACCCGCGATCCCGCCGAGCGGCTGCAACAGATGCATGAAGCCATGAGCCGGGCAGGCAGCGTGCCGGAACGAACCCTACTTGTCGGCTCAAGCATGGGCGGATGGGTCTGTGCCCGCAGCAGTGAGCTGACACCGGTCCTGGGCTGTTTCCTGATGGCTCCGGCCCTGGCCCTGCCGGACTATCCCCAGAGCCGCCCGCGCATCGGTGCCCGCCAAACCCAGATCATCCATGGCTGGGCAGACGATGTAGTGCCGGCCATGCCGGTCATTGAACTTGCCCGGGAGCAGAATTTGCCCATTCTGGTTCTACCGGACGGCCACCGGCTGGCCAGTTCGCTCGACCGGGTGGTCGAGGAATTCCAAGCCTTCCTCCAGCGCCTGAAATGAATCAACCCATTTTTCAGAAACTTGCGAATTCTGGTCAATCCATGAGCAGCCCGGCAGCGATTTTGCCCGATTTCTTGCGAAAACCACTTTGTTTTGCCAGTCTTTAAAAACGTAACCATGGGTTAATGAGAAAAAATCAAGCGGAGACAACGTGATGAGCAGCACAAGCAAGTTCAGCAAACTGGCGGGAATTTCAGTTCTGGCTTTCGCCGGTCTGACCGCAGCCAACGCGGTGAACGCCGACAACTGGCGCTACGCCCACGAGGAATATGAGGGTGACGTTCAGGACGTATTCGCTTACAAGTTCAAGGAATACATCGAAGACAACTCAGACCACACCCTGCAGATCTATCGCTTTGGTGAGCTGGGCGAGTCTGATGACATCATGGAACAGACTCAAGCCGGCATCCTGAACTTCGTAAACCAGTCACCGGGCTTTACCGGCTCGCTGATTCCCGAAGCACAAATTTTCTTCATTCCGTATCTCATGCCTACCGACATGGATATGGTGATCGAATTCTTCCGCGAGTCTGAAGCCATCAACGAAGACTTCCCGGAACTGTACGCCGAGAAAGGCCTTGAGCTGCTGCAGATGTACCCGGAAGGCGAGATGGTTGTCACCGTGGACGAGCCGGTTACCTCGCCTGAAGAATTCAACAACAAGAAAATCCGGGTAATGACCAACCCGCTGTTGTCCGAAACCTACTCAGCCTTCGGCGCAACCCCGACTCCGCTGCCGTGGGGCGAGGTTTACGGTGCGCTGCAGACCAATATGATTCAGGGTCAGGAAAACCCGATCTTCTGGATCGAGTCCGGCGGTCTGTACGAAGTCTCACCGAACCTGGTCTTCACCGGTCACGGCTGGTTCACCACCGCCATGATGGCCAACCAGAACTTCTACAATGGCCTGTCTGACGAAGACAAGCAGCTGGTGCAAGACGCCGCTGACTATGCCTTTGAAGAGATCATCGTGCACATCGACGGTCTGGCTGACGAAGCTCTGGACAAGATCACCAGCGCCAGCGATGAAGTCACCGTGACCCGCCTGAACGATGAACAGATCGAAGCGTTCAAGGCCCGTGCGCCGCAGGTGGAAGAAAAGTTCATTGAAATGACTGGTGAGCGCGGTAAAGAGCTGCTGAACCAGTTCAAGGAAGACCTGAAAGAAGTTCAGAACAACTGATCCTTCGTTAGAACGGTAGCTGCCGGGTCGAAAGCACCCGGCAGCTCACCCGCTTAACCCCGCCCCGCCGGGGATCCTTCCCGCCGGGAGCGACATGCTTCGGAGCAGAATCCATGTCCGAGAAATCCCCGGAGATCGAAGACGATACCGGCCACTACGAGTCCGGCCTGCCCGGCATACTGGGCACCATTGACGTCTGGATATCCAAGGTTGAAGCGGTGATGCTGGCGCTCGGCGTCATCCTCATGGCAATTAATACCTGCGTAAACGTCGTCGCCCGTTTCGTATTCGGCGAAGGCCTGTTCTTTACCGGCGAGATCAACCGGATACTGATCATCCTCATCACTTTTGCCGGCATCGGCTACGCGGCACGCCACGGTCGCCATATCCGGATGTCTGCCGTTTACGATGCCATCCCCACCAAGGGTCGGCGGATACTGATGATCATCATCGCGCTGTTTACCTCCGCCGTAATGTTCTTTCTCTGTTACCACTCCTACGAATACATCCTGACCCTGCACAGTCGCGGCCGGATCCTGCCCGCACTGGGTTTCGAGATCTGGTGGATCTATATCTGGGCGCCCGTCGGCTTTGCCATTACCGGCATCCAGTATTTCCTCACCGCCATCAAGAACCTGACCAGCAAGGACGTATATCTGTCCACCGGCGTGGTGGATGGCTACGCCGATACCGAGTCGGAAGTATGAACCCCGCAGCTGAACTCAGATAAGGATAGACAATCATGGCAACTATAATGATGGTGATCATGATCGGGTTACTGCTGCTGGGCTTCCCGATGATGGTTCCGCTGATCACCGGTGCAGTGGTCGGTTTTGTAATGATGTTTGATGGCTTCGGCCAGATGGGCACCTTCGTCCAGCAGATGATGGGTGGTATCCGGCCGGCCTCGCTGATCGCCGTACCCATGTTCATCCTGGCCGCTGACATCATGACCCGCGGCCAGTCGGCCGACCGGCTGATCAACATGGTCATGGCCTTTATCGGCCACATCAAGGGCGGTCTGGCGATCAGTACCGCCACCTCCTGCACCCTGTTCGGTGCAGTCTCCGGCTCTACCCAGGCCACCGTGGTCGCCGTAGGCTCCCCGCTGCGCCCGAAAATGCTCAAGGCGGGTTATTCCGACCCGTTCACCCTGGCACTGATCATCAACTCCAGTGATATCGCCTTCCTGATTCCGCCCAGTATCGGCATGATCATTTACGGGGTCATCTCCGAGACCTCCATCGCCGAACTGTTCATTGCCGGTGTTGGTCCGGGTCTGCTGATCCTGTTCATGTTCTCGGTTTACTGCCTGATTTACGCCTACCGGAACAATGTCCCCACCGAGGAGCGTTCCTCCTGGAGGGAACGTGCCCTGTCGGTGCGGGATGCGTCATGGCCTCTGATGTTCCCGGTGATCATCGTCGGCGGTATCTATGGCGGCATTTTCAGCCCCACCGAAGCGGCGGCTGTCTGTGTGCTCTACGCCTTCCTGCTGGAGTTCGTGATCTTCCGGTCACTGAAGATGATGGATGTCTACCGGATTGCCAAATCCACCGGCCTGATCACGGCAGTGGTCTTCATCCTGGTGGCCGTGGGTAACGGCTTCTCGTGGATCATTTCCTTTGCCCAGATTCCGCAGACCATTCTGGAAGCGGTCGGTGTGAATGAAGCCGGCCCGGTGGGTGTCCTGATTGCCATCTGTGTGGCCTTCTTCGTCGCCTGCATGTTTGTTGACCCGATTGTGGTCATCCTGGTGCTCACGCCCATCTTTGCGCCGGCCATTGAGTCCACCGGCCTGGATCCGGTACTGGTGGGGGTACTGATCACCCTTCAGGTGGCCATTGGTTCTGCCACGCCACCCTTTGGCTGTGACATTTTCACCGCCATCGCGATTTTCAAGCGGCCTTACCTTGAGGTCATCCGTGGCACGCCGCCGTTCATTTTCATGCTGGTTGCAGCGGCTGGCCTGATTATCGCCTTCCCGGATATTGCCCTGTTCCTGCGGGACGTGGCATTTGCCGAGTAGAACCACGGCAACTGAAACAAGGAGAAATTCATGTTCAATCGAATCGTGGTGGCCGTGGACGGGTCCAAGACATCACTCAAAGCTCTGGACAAGGCGGTCGACCTGCAAAAGCTGATGCCGGAGGCGGAGATCTACATTATCTGCGTCTACAAGCATCACAGCCTGTTCGAGGCGTCCCTGTCCATCGGGCGCCCTGACGATATGGACATCCCGGACAAGGTGCTGTCGGAATACGCCCGCGAGGTGGTCAACCACGCCAAGGAAGTGGCAAGCGAGCACGGAGCCACCAAGGTCCGGGGGTTCGTCAAGGCGGGCCGACCGTCCAAGACCATCGTCAAGTTCGCCAAGGAGAAGAAAGCCGATCTGATCGTGGTCGGCACCAAAGGCACCAACAGCGACAAGGACGGCATGTTCCTGGGCAGTGTGTCCCACCGGGTGGCGTCCAACGCCAAGTGTCCGGTGCTGGTGGTCTGAGACCACCGGCGCCGACGCCGTTTGACCCGCGGTTGCCATAATTCTCCCCACCCGGCAATCGCGGATTTCCGCAGCCTGCACTGTTTTTGAGCATGCTAGACTGCGGCGCCTTGAGTGATTTACCCATTCACGGTTACAAGGCGCTCGTTCATGTCTGCAATTGTCGATTTTCTGAACTCCATTCTCTGGGGCTACGTGCTTGTCTACGGCCTGCTGGCTGTCGGCATCTTCTTTACTATCCGCCTGGGTTTTCTGCAGTTCATCAACTTTGGTGAAATGATCCGGGCGATCCGTGGCTCCCGGGAAAGCGATGTCCACGGCATTTCCCCGTTTCAGGCCCTGTGCACCAGCCTGGCATCCCGGGTGGGCACCGGGAACCTGGCCGGGGTGGCGGTCGCGCTGTATCTGGGCGGTGCCGGTGCCATCTTCTGGATGTGGATGGTTGCCCTGGTGGGCATGGCCACCGGCTACGCCGAAAGCACCCTGGCCCAGCTGTACAAGGTTCGCGACGGCAAGGGCCAGTACCGGGGTGGCCCGGCGGTTTACATTGCCAAAGGCCTGAAAGCGCCCTGGGCCGCGGCCATTTTCGCAGTCTGCCTGATTCTGTCTTTCGGCCTGGTCTTCAACGCGGTTCAGGCCAACTCCATCGCCGATGCCATGCAGGGCGCCTTCGGGGTTTCCAAACTGTGGGTGGGCGTTGCTGTGGCCGTCTTTGCCGGCGTGGTGATCTTTGGCGGGCTGCGTAACATTGTCCGCTTTGCGGAACTGGTGGTGCCCTTTATGGCAGGCGCCTATGTCCTGCTGGCCATCGGTATCATGGTCATGCACATCGGCGAGGTGCCGGGCATTCTTGCCACCATCGTCAAAAGTGCTTTTGGCCTTCAGGAAGCCGCGGGGGGCGCGGCAGGCTCCATCACGGTCGCCATGCTCAACGGCATCAAGCGCGGCCTGTTCTCCAATGAGGCCGGCATGGGCTCGGCCCCCAACATCGCCGCCACCGCCACGCCAGCGCCCCACCACCCGTCCTCACAGGGCCTGGTACAGGCTTTCGGCGTGTTTGTGGATACTATCGTCGTGTGCACTGCCACAGCGGTGATGATTCTCATGTCCGGCGTACTGGAACCGGGCTCCGGGGTCACCGGCACCCAACTGACCCAGGAAGCCATGGAGGTTCACCTGGGTGAATTCGGTGGCTACTTCATCGCCATTGCCATTCTGTTCTTTGCCTTCACCTCCATCGTGGCCAACTACACCTACGCCGAGAACGCCCTGGTTTATCTGGGGGGTGGCAACACCATAGGCATCATGGTGCTTCGCCTGGCGGCACTGGGCATGGTGGTCTGGGGTGGCTACGAAGCTGTGGTGACGGTCTTCAACACCGCCGACGCCTCCATGGGGCTGATGGCGACCATCAACCTGATTGCGATCGTGCTGCTCTCCGGCACCGTGGTCAAACTGACCCGGGACTATCTGGCCCAGCGCAAGGAAGGCAAGGTGCCGCATTTCCGGTCAAAGGACTATCCGGAACTGCACGAGAAGATCGACAGCAATATCTGGCACTGACTCCGGTAGCCTGCCGCCCAATGTGCGGCAGGCTTTTCACCGGTTCCGGCGTACACTCAGTAGCGCCAGCAGGGCGGAAACCACCATCAGGAACAGGGCGACGGCATTGAGAACCGGTGTCGAGCCCTCCCGCAGTCGATTGAACAGGGCCACCGTCAGGGGAGTATCGCTCCCGGTCAGCATGACCGTGGTATTGAAGTTCTCGAACGACATCAGAAAGGCCATGGCCGCTGCCCCAAACAGCGACGGCGCCAGCCACGGCAATGTCACCGTAAACCACGCCACCAGCGGCGTGGCCCCGAGATTGAGCGCCGCTTCCTCCAGCTGCCGGTCAAACTTGCGCAACCGGGCGGCAATCACCAGAGTCGTGAGTGTGGTGATGAAGGTCACCTGCCCCATGATCACCAGGGTCAGACCCGGCCGGAACACATCCAGCTCGATCCCCCATTGCCGGGACAGGTCATTGGCCATGCCACTGTAGAACACCAGGATGGACACCCCCAGGATCACTCCGGGAATCACCAGAGGCAGCAACATCAGCAAATACAGCAGTTCCTTGCCCGGAAATTCCAGGCGTTCAAACAGCACCGCATTGATGCACCCGAGGGCCACACTCACCAGTGTCACCCAAAGCGCAATGCGGGTACTGGTCCAGAGCGCGGACAGCAGGGTGTCGTCATGGAACAGGCCGGTCCGGCCCGCGGTGCCATCCGCCAGGTACCAGTCCATGGTAAAGCCCTGCCAGGGCAGAGACGGGAAAGGCGCGTCGTTGAACGCAAAGACCGCGGTGACCGCCAGCGGAAGCGCCAGGTAGATGAAAAAGGCCACCAGGTAGGCCAGGTAAAGCGCATCGAACAGCCGGGTTCTGGGCACGGAGGGAATCATCTGGCTACCCCATGACCTTGCGCAGGGACTGGCCGGTCAGCTTCAGCCCGGCCCAGACGATCAGCGACGAAAGACCCAGCAGCAGTGCCCCGAGGGCCGCCCCCTGCTCCCAGTTAAAGCGGGTAATGAACTGGGTGAAGATCTGCTGGGTAAACCAGGCACTGTCCTTGCCGCCCATCAGGGTTGGGGTCAGATAGCTGCCCAGGGTGAGCATGAACACGACAATACAGCCGGAGACGATGCCGGGCATGGCCCAGGGCACCACCACTTCCCGCAGTACCGTCAGGTGGCCGCCACCGAGATCGTAACCGGCTTCCACCAGGTTTTCTTCCATGCCATCGAGGGTGGTGACCAGGGGCACCACCATGAACAACAGGCCGTTGTAGACCAGGCCGATGATCACAGCTGCGTCGTTATAGAGCATCTCGACCGGCCCGTCACTCCAGCCCAGGGCCTGCAGCCAGGCACTGAACAATCCGCTTTCCCGCAACAGGATCATCCAGCCGTAGGTACGGACCAGCTCACTGGCCCAGAACGGAATCAGGCAGGCGAGAAACAGCAGTCCCCGGGCCCGGCCACTGGCAAGGCGGGCAATGTACCAGGCAATCGGAAAGGCGATGAGCAGGGTCAGGAACGTGGTGAACAGGGACATCACACCGGTGCGGACGAAGGTCCGCCAGTAGTAGGACTCGCTGAAGAAATTGGCGTATTGCTCCAGCCCCCAACTGAGCGTATCCCAGCTTTCCCGTACCTGAAACGACACCCTCAGCATCTGCAGGTGGGGCAGGATCACCAGCAGCACAATCCACAGCAGGAAGGGCGTTAGCAACAGGATCAGGGACAGACGGGTAGCCGGCGACTTCACGGGGTGGCGGCTCCGAATACCCGGGCCCGATCCGGCTCCCAGGCCAGTTGCAGGGAATCTCCGGCGGACAGGCTCGGTGCGCTGCCGTGCTGCGGCAGGCGGGCGAACACGGGCTCGCCACCGATGTCTGTCTCAACCCGGCTGTTGGCGCCGTCGAACAGGGTAGTGCGCACCGATGCCCGGCACCGGCTCAGGCCTTCGGCAACCTCGCCATCAGACAGCACCAGGGACTCCGGCCGGACATAGAGATCCGCACTGGCACCGGGCTCCAGGGGCGCCGCCAGCCGGCCTTCCACTATGGCACCGCCTGTCAGGCGCAACTGCGCCCGGTCTCCGCTGACCGAAACCACCTGCCCCCTCAGGCGGTTGTTGTCACCCACGAAGCCGGCCACAAAGGCCGTCGCGGGTTCCCGGTAGAGTTCCTCCGGCGCGGCCACCTGATCAAAACGCCCGTCTTTCATCACCGCCACCTGGTCCGACATCACCATGGCTTCGGACTGGTCGTGGGTGATGTAAACAAACGTGGTGCCAAACTGCTTCTGCAGATGCTTGAGCTCCACCTTCATCTGTTCCCGCAGTTTCAGGTCCAGAGCGCCCAGGGGCTCATCCAGCAGAAGGAGGGTCGGTTCCAGCACCAGACAACGGGCCAGGGCCACCCGCTGGCGCTGCCCCCCTGAGAGCTCGGACGGCATCCGGCCGGAGAGCCCGGGCAGACCCACCTGCTCCAGCACCTGCTCCACACGCTGCCTGCGCCGGGCCGCCGGCACCCGCTGGCGTTTCAGGCCGTAGGCAATGTTGTCGCCGACACTCATGGTCGGGAACAGGGCCAGGTGCTGGAACACCATGTTGACGGGCCGGTGATTGGGCGGCACCCGGTTCATCCGCTCGCCGCGAATGTAGATGTCGCCCTCATCCGGGCGGTCAAACCCGGCCAGCAGGCGTAGCAGGGTGGTCTTGCCGCACCCGGAGGGGCCAAGAATGGAAAAGAACGTACCGGCGGGCACGTCCAGCGAGATCCCATCCACCGCCGGATGGTTCCCGAAACGGCGGATGAGCTGATGGCAGAACAGGTCAGACGGTGTTGCCATACCGGATCAGTTGGCAGCCTGAACCCGGTCGAGTACCTGACCTTCGACGGTTTCCAGTCCGGGAGGCACCGGCGGATACCATTTGATGTTGTCGATCGCCTGCTGGTCAAAGCTGGCGCGATAGGCACCCCGCAGCTCTGCGCGGACATATTCGTCCGCTCCCTTCGAAGCCGTGAAGTTACCGGAGGCGTTGGTGATCTTCGCCGCGATTTCCGGCTGCATGACGAAGTTGATCCACTGGTAGGCTGCGGCCTCATTTTCACTGCGCCGGGGAATGGCAAAGGTGTCAATCCAGCCCAGAGCGCCAGATTCCGGCGCCACGAAACGGATGTCCGGGTTCTCGGCGTTGAGCTTCCAGCCGCCGGCATCCCAGGCCATGGCGGCTGTCACTTCACCGGTGCGCAGTAGGGCCAGCAACTGGTCACCACCGGTCCAGTAGGTTTTGACGTTGCTCTTGCAGTCGATCAGCTGGTCTTCAACTTTCGCCAAAATGGATTCGTACTCATCCCGGTCGTTATAGGCGGCAAACGGGTCCAGCCCCATGGCGAAGCCAAAACCGATGAGCGTCGGCCGCTTGAGGCGGTAGCTGACCTGACCGGCCACTGACGGATCACACAGATCGGTGTAGTCGGTCACCTGATCGGCCACGGAGTCATGAACGATCAGACCGCTGGTACCCCAGACCGACGGGACGCCGTAGTACTCGCCCTCCAGTTCGGTGGAGTCGCGGGTTGCCTTGACCATGGAAGGCTGCAACTGGTCGGTGTTGACCCGGCTGAAATCAATCGGCTTGTAGATGTTGAACTGGCGCTGGACACCCACGATACGGTCCTGACTGGGCTGGGCCAGGTCAAAGCCGGCACCGCCGGTGGCCCGCAGCTTGGAGATCATGTCTTCGTTGTTGGACAGGGTCACTTTGACATCAATCCCGGTCTCTTCCTCGAACTGGGCAACCACGTCATCCGGAGCATAACCGCCCCACGTGATCAGACGCAGCTCCTCTGCGCTCGTCGTGCCGGAAAAACCAAGCGCCCCAACCATCAAGCCTGCAGCCAACTGCCGCCATTCCTGTCTTGCTTTCATATCCGGATCCCTGCCTTAAAAGTGATACACATCCGTCGCAATCTAATGATTAACGAAACAGTATAGACACCAAATGACAGTTTTGTGACGAGATCGGGAAGCGGTGGGAAGAGTCAAACGGTCAGCGGGACAGGTAAAAAGGAGAAACGCCGGGCCAGGCGGCCCGGCGTCGGGGATCAGCTACCGGATTTGAGCATTTCCCAGTACTTGGCGTAAACCTGCAGGGCCTCATCGCCGATATCCACCTGGAATTCGGCATTTTCCATGTCTTCCGGGGTCGGATAGCTGGCACGGTTGTCTGCCACTTCGTCCGGCAGCATGTCACGGGCAGCCAGGTTGGGCGTGGCATATCCGATCTCTTCACTGATCAGCGCGGAGATTTCCGGCTGCAGCACGAAGCTGATGAACTTGTGCGCCGCTTCCGGATTTTTCGCGTTCTTCGGAATCACGAAGCTGTCCAGCCAGGCGATAATGCCTTCATCCGGATAGACGTACTCGAGCGACGGCATGGTTTCCTCCGCCATGACCGCTTCGCCGTTCCAGATCATGCCCACGTCGGTCTCACCTTCCAGATAGGGAACCCGTGGGGCGTCAGAGTTGAACGTGCGCACAGAGGGCATCAGCTCGGAGAGCTTTTCATAGGCGGCTTCGATTTCCTCCGGGTTGGTGCTGTTGCCGGAATAACCCAGCACCCGCAGACCCACATGGAACACTTCCCGCATGTCATTGGTGAGCATTACCCGGCCTTCAAAGCGCTCCTGCCAGAGATCTTCCCAGGCCGTGACCGGCTCGCCCTCAATATCGGCATTATCCACAGCCAGGCCAGTGGTGCCCCAGAGGTAGGGGATGCTGTACTGGTTGTCCGGATCAATGTCGAGGTTGACCAGTTCCGGGTCCAGCTTGTCGAAGCCCTCGATCTTGCTGCGATCGATCGGCATCAACAGGCCTTCCTGGCGCATCTTGCTCACGTAATAGGTGGAAGGCACCGCCAGGTCATAGGCGGCACTGTCGTCCAGCAGTTTGAGCTTGGCGTACATGGCCTCGTTGGAGTCATAGGTGGTATAGACCACCTCGATACCGGTTTCCTCCTGGAAGCGGGTCAGCACTTCCTGGGGCATGTATTCAGACCAGTTGTAAAGATTCAGGACCTGGGGTTCCTCGGAACTGCAGCCCGTCAGACCTACCGCCAGCAGGCTGGCCAGTGCGAGTTTCTTCATCGTTTGCTCCTTGACAGTATCCATTGCGACAACATCAGCATGACCAGTGAAAACACCAGCAACAGTGTGCCCAGGGCGTTCACCTCGGGCTTGAGACCCACCCGCACCATGGAATAGATGCGCAGGGGCAGGATTTCATAACTGGGGCCACTGACGAAGGTGCTCACGACCACATCGTCCAGTGACAGTGTAAACCCCAGCAGCCAGCCCGCCAGCAGGGCCGGCATGATGACCGGAATCAGTACCGTCCGGGTCATGGTGAAGTCCGACGCGCCCAGATCCCGCGCGGCTTCCGGCAGGCGTTCATCAAAGCCGCTGAGCCGGGCCATGACGGTGATAACCACGAACGGCAGGCAGAAGGTGACATGGGCCAGCAGCAGCGACACATAGCCCAGCTGGATACCCACCAGCAGAAACAGCGCCAGCAGCGAGATGGCCAGGACAATTTCTGGGGACATCATCACCACGAACAGCATGCCATTGAGCATTTTCTTGCCCCGGAACCGGTACCGGTGCAGTGCCAGCGCTGTCAGCGCGCCGATAACCGTGGACACCGTGGCGGCGGAAAGCGCCAGCCACAGGGAGTTCCACATGGCTTCCACCATGGCGTTGTTATTGAACAGGGACTGATACCAGCGCAGGCTCAGTCCACCCCAGGTGTAACCACTGCGGGAGTCGTTAAAGGAAAACAGCACCAGTATGCCGATAGGCACATACAGCAGCAGATAAACCAGGGTCAGGTAGGCGCGGGGCAACCAGCGGCTCATACACCGTCCTCCCCGATCCGCTGCTTACTCAGTTTGTGGGCAAACATCAGAAACGCCATGGTGATCGTCAGGACAATGCTGGCCGCCGCGCCGAATGGCCAGTTGCGGGCATCCAGGAACTGGTTCTTGATCACATTGCCCACCAACAGATTGCGCGAGCCGCCGAGAATATCCGGCACGAAAAACAGGCCCATGGCCGGCAGCAGCACCAGCATGACACCGGCCAGAACCCCGGGCAGGGTCAATGGCACAATGACATGGAAAAAGGTGGCCACCCTGCCTGCGCCCAGATCATGGGAGGCCAGCAGCAGTTCCTGGCGCAGGTCGTCGAATACCGAATACAGTGGCAGGATCATGAACGGCAGCAGCAGGTACACCAGCCCGATAACCACCGCACCCTCGGTGTAGAGCATCTTCAGTGGCTCATCAATCCAGCCAAGGCCGAGCAGGGCGCTGTTCAGAAGGCCATTGGTCGCCAGCAGGAGTTTGAGCGCGTACGTCCGCACCAGGGAATTGGTCCAGAACGGTACGATCAGCAGGAAAATGAGCAGCAACTGACGACGGCCGGGCACCCTGGACAGCGCCCAGGCGAACGGATAGCCGATCAACAGGCACACCAGGGTGGTCATCGCCGCCATGTACAGGGAGTGCAGGAAGACCTCCAGGTACAGCGGATCGAACAGCTGGCGATAGGCGTCCAGGTTCAGCGGCAGGGATATGAACGAGACCGGATCCCGTGTGGCCACACTGGCTCCCACCACCAGCAGGTTCGGCGCCAGAACCAGAAACAGCAGCCAGCCCCAGACCAGAACCAGCACCGCCGTGCGAAACGGCTGCTGCATCAGACTACGCATCGGTGACCGCTTCCGCCTCGGCCGCCGCACTTTCTTCGGGCAGCAGCCATTCCCAGCCATCCACCCAGCTGACCCTCACGGGCTCGCCCAGGCGGTAATCAAAGGTGGGATCGTCTTCATCGAAAAATTCCGAGGCCAGCACTTCTGTGCCGTCTTCCAGGTGAATCACCGAGTCCAGGGTACTGCCTTTGTAATTGCGTTCGACCACCCGGCCCGGCAGGCCCTCGGTGTCATCCGGCGCCAGCACCCGGATGTCCTCCGGGCGCAGCAGGACATGCAGGGACTGGCCGTCGACAACCGCAAAATCCGGGCGCCGGAAGGTGCGCTTGAGCCCGAGCACATCCACGGTGATGCTGTCCCCGGCGTCGGCGGCTTCCACACGCCCCGGGAAGAAATTGGTTTCCCCCACGAACCGGGCGGTGAACAGATTGGCCGGGCGCTCATAGACTTCCCGGGGGGTTCCCAGTTGCTGCACCACCCCATCCTTGAACACCACCACCCGGTCCGACATGGACAGGGCTTCTTCCTGGTCGTGGGTGACAAAGACAAAGGTGATGCCCAGTTCCCGCTGAAGCCGCTTGAGTTCCACCTGCATGGTCCGGCGCAGCTTGAAATCCAGCGCCGAGAGGGGTTCGTCCAGCAACAGCATTTTCGGCCGTTTGACCACAGCCCGGGCGATAGCCACCCGCTGCTGCTGCCCGCCGGAAAGCTGATGCGGCTTGCGTGCCACGTAGTCCTGCAGTTGGACCATGGCCAACGCCTCTTCCACCCGCTGCCGGATCTCGTCCTTCGGACGCTTTTCCATTTTCAGGCCATAGGCGACATTATCGAACACCGACATGTGGGGAAACAGGGCGTAATGCTGGAAAACGGTATTCAGTGGCCGATTCTCCGGCGCTACATCGATCAGTTCTTCACCCGCCAGGGAAATGCTGCCCGCATCCGGGTGTTCAAACCCGGCCATCAGACGCAACAAGGTGGTCTTGCCGCATCCGGAGGGACCCAGGAGGGTAATGAATTCACCATCGGCGATGTCCAGATCCAGTGAATCCAGAACCGTTTTGCCGTCGAATTGCTTGGTGAGATTTCTCAGAGATAGCAGTGTCTTTTTCATCGGCCCTGCCCAAGATGTGAACCGCTTATTTTTCCAGAAACGGAAACGAACAAAAAGGGGCGTCCGGGACATTTCGGCCCCGGACGCCCCTGTTTTTCAGACGATCAGCCCTGAAACGGGGTTAATCCCCTGCCACACTGTTCAGATAGGCCTTATCGGAGATATTGGTCCACTGGCGTACCTGTTTCAGGTAATCATGCTGGGACTTGATGATTTTAGCCGCCATCGGATCGTTTTCCGCCGCTTCCCTCAACAGACGATTGGTGGTTTCGCGAAGTGCCTCAATGACTTCCGGCGGGAACACCTTGTGGGTCACGTTCGGATAGTTTTCTTTCATCCGGTCCCAGGCAACCCCGCTCTCGTGCATGCTCTGGATGTACATGTCATAGGCGGCGGTGCGCATGGCCACGCGCAGGATCTCCTGCAGGTCAACGGGCAGCTCATTCCAGGTATCCTGGTTCACCAGGAACTGCACCTCGGCGTTGGGTTCCTGCCAGCCGGAATAATAGTAGTCAGCCACCTGATGGAAGCCCATCGGGAAGTCCAGGGCCGGACCAACCCACTCCACCGCGTCCACGGTGCCACGCTCCAGGGAGCTATAGAGTTCGCCCGGTGGAATATTGGTGACGGCCACGCCCAGCTCAGACATTACCTCGCCGGCGAAGCCGGGTGTACGCATTTTCAGGCCCTTGAGGTCTTCCAGGGAGTTGATTTCCTCACGGAACCAGCCGCCCATCTGGTTACCGGTGTTGCCGCCCGGGAAAGACAGCAGCCCGTAGGGCTCATAGACCTCCTGCATCAGCTCCATGCCACCACCGTGATAGAACCACGCGTACATCTCCGGCGCGATCATGCCGAAAGGAATGGTGGTGAAATACATGGCGTTGGGGATGGTGCCCTTGTAGTAATACGACGCGGTATGGCCCAGATCGTACTGGCCATGACGGACCAGATCGAAAATACCAAACGGGGCCTTGTGCTTGTTGGACGGATCAATGCGGATGCGCAGCCGGCCATCGGACATCTTCTCCGCCAGTTCGGCAAAGTGCTCGGTGGTTTCTCCCAGAATGGGTGAATTCGGGCCCCAGGTCTGGGCCAGTCGCAGGGTATGGGTTTCCTGGGCGACAGCGGAAAAACTGAAAACAGTGACAGTCGCGGCAACCGCGGCAAGAAGGGTGTTTCGAAGGCTCATGGGTCAGGCTTCCGTTATTGTTGGTTTTCACGTGAAAAAACAAACGGAAACCATGATAACCAGACAGAACGGCCACGCCAATGGGTATGGCCGTTCTGTCGACACAGGGTCAGACTTTGAACTGCCCCACCAAATCACGAAGGGTCTCGCCAAGCCGAGCCAGCTCTTCACTGGCCTGGTTGGTCTGGGTGACACCTTCATCACTGCGCTGGGCGGAGTCGACAATCCGGACCACATTCTGGTTGATCTCTTCGGCCACCTGACTCTGCTGCTCCGCGGCTGTCGCGATCTGGGTCACCTGGTCATGGATCTGACTCACGGACGTAACGATGGTGTTGAGTGCACTGGTCGCATGGTTGATGCGCTCGACTGTGTCTTCAGAGCTCTTGCGGGAGTGGCTCATCTGCTCCACCGCCGCACGGGACTCCGAGACAAAACCATCAATCATCTCTCTGATCTGATCAGCAGATTCGGCGGAACGCCTGGCCAACTGGCGCACCTCGTCGGCAACCACCGAGAACCCGCGACCATGCTCGCCGGCGCGGGCAGCCTCAATGGCGGCGTTCAGAGCCAGCAGGTTGGTCTGCTCCGTAACCGCGTGAATCACGTCCAGGACCTGCTGGATGTCATTGGACTTCTCGGCCAGGGCATCAATGCTACGGGCGGTGCTCTCGATTTCCCCGGACAGCTGGGTCACTGAACCCTGAGCGCTGCTGATGGTTTCGCCGCCCTCACGGGCCATGCGATCCGCGTCCGAAGCCGCACTTTCGACTTCGTTCGAGTTGCCGGAAATCTGCTGGATGGTCGCCGCCATTTCATTAATGGCCGAGGCAATCTGATCGGTCTCGGAGCCCTGTTCCTGCACCGACTGCCGGGTTTCATTCGCCACACGGCTCAGTTCTTCCGCGGCCGATGCGACCTGATCGGTGGTGTTTCCGACTTCACGAATGGTGTTCTGGATTTTTACCACAAAATGATTGAACTTGCGGCCCAGGTCGGCCAGTTCATCGTTGCCATCTTCCGGCAGACGATGGCGCAGGTCACCATCACCATCGGCGATGTCCTGCATCATGTCAGTCACCTTCTTGAGGGGTACGGTCACGGTCCGGCCGATAACCATGCCAATCAGCACACTGATCACCACCACAACCAGAGTAACCAGAAGAATGAAGCCCATGGCAGCGGTTTTGGCGCTGGAGATTTTCTGTTCGGCGGCATCCACTACATGCTGGATATCGGTCACATAGACACCGGCCCCGATCATCCAGTCCCAACCGGGGATGAGTGTCGCGTAGGAAACCTTTGGCTCGACATTACCCGACGCCGGGTTTGCCCATTCGTACTGGTAGAAACCATCCCCGTCTGCAGCCGCAAACAGATCCTTGACCAGCTTGCGGGTCGTTTGCGTGGTCGTGGGCCCTTCCTTGGAGGGATCCGGCGCATAAGCGAGGTTGTCGATATCACGGTTGTAGGCAAAGACATAGTTGTCTTTGCCAAAGTTGATGGACCGGATACGGGCCCTTGCCTCTTCCCGGGCCTCCGAGTCAGACAACCCGCTGTTCTTTGCCTCTATAACCACAGAGCGCGCGGTCTCAACCAGATTCTTCAACCCCTCCTTTCTGGCCTCGAGCAGACTATGCTCCAGGCGCTTTACCTCAGCCTCGCCATTGTCCTGCATCTGGCTGGCCGTAATCCAGGCAATGACACCGGCCGTCACCAGCACTGGCAGGAGCACGCCAATCAACAGACGGGTCCGGATCATCAAATTGTTCAAAAAGGGCATCTTTGGTTCTCTCCAGGTCTGCGTTATCGCAGTTAAGCGCTCTCTGTAGCGTGTCGTCTGTTGGAGTGTCTTTTTATCGCGACGGTTACGCTACTCATAGTGTTGCAATGTTGGTCGGCCATGCTTCTACTGCTTAAAGAAACAACAACTGGCTATAAGGGTATCGGCTGTCATGCCATCGTCTTTAGTCTGTGCCAGACTTCAGAGGGCTCTGAGTTAATCCACGATCATCGCCATCAGGGAGTACCATGAAGCACCTGTTTCTCATCCGTCATGCCAAGTCCAGTTGGAAAGATCAGCACCTGAAAGACCGTGAGCGTCCACTCAACGCCCGGGGAGAGAGCCAGGTGGCCTCTCTGGCCCGGGCCATTGTGCACACCGGCGCCCTGGGGGGACACATATACTGCAGTGAGGCTCTCAGGGCGCGCAGCACACTCGAAGGCATTATACCTGCGGAATTTCCGGAAAACCGGGTTCATGTCACGGCCGATCTTTATACATTCGACTATACCCGGCTGCTCGACTGGCTTGAGGCCCTACCTGAAGATGAAGACACCGTGGCCCTGATCGGCCATAACCCGGCCCTGCTGGAACTGGCCCATCACCTGCTCAAGCACCCACCCTCTGAGCTACCCACCGCCAGCATCCTGTGCATCAGACTGCCGGACAAGCCGTGGCACAAACTGATGACCGGCAAGGGCAAAGGCCGACTCGAGGCCTTTCTGACCCCCCGGGATTACAGCTACGAGCAATTCGCCCGAAAACAGAAAAAACGGGCCGCGACATCGGGCAAGGCCCCGGGCGCGGACATCCCCAAATCGCTGGCACACCAGGTGAAGCGGATGAAAGAGTTGGAGCCCGGGGTGAGAACGGATCTCGACGCTGAGTTCCTGCACCAGTTCCGTATCGCTACCCGGCGCAGCCGCGCAGTGGCGGATTCGGTACGCAAGGTCACCGGTGACAGCGCACTGGACTCGCCACTCCGGCAGATCAAACAGCACGCCGGAGCCACCAGCCGCCTGCGCGACCTGCATGTCTTCATTCACGACCTGGACGCCCTGTGCGGTGAAAATTTCGAACTGAACGCCGCCCTGGAAACCTGGGCCCAGTCCGAAGCCCGGCGGGAACACCTGGTGCTCGTTGAGCATCTGGACAGCAAACGCTATCGTCAATTCCTTCAGGACTGGGAAGATCGTATCCAGGGCAGTGCCTTGCGCAAGCTGGTCGGCAAACTCGAACCCAAAGACATTGCTCATGTGGTCGAGACGCAGGTTCGTAAATTCAACCGACGCACCGCTGAACTATTGCACGATTCTCCGGATGAGGACCTGCACAGCCTTCGCAAACAGCTAAAGCGCATCCGCTATCTCATGGAACTGGATGCCGACAGCTGGCGCGACGCTCTGAAAAGCCTAAAGTTCCGCCAGGAACTCTACGGTCGTTTCCAGGACCTGCACGTGCAGATAGGCCTGGTCGAACAGTTCCGCCGTGAGGCACCGGGCATTCTGCCCGCGGCAACGGAGGATCTGCTGCGCCAGCTGTCACAGGAGAAAAACGAGGTGCGGCGCCAGATACTGTCTCTGGGAGGGCTGAATCTGGCGCAGGGGTAGGCCGGGTAACACAGGCGCGTCGGGAGGAAGCAAGGGAAGCGTGTCTCAGGTATCATGCTAACGTTCCAATTGGCCTGACCAATCGTCAACACGCCCCGTTTCACGAGGACCGTTCCCTTTGCTTGAGATTTCCCTGCTCCAGTTGCTTCTGGCCAACCTCGCCATCCTTGCCGGCTCCTGCCTGCAGGGTGTGGCCGGTTACGGCATAGGCACCCTGTCTGCCCCGCTGCTGTTCCTGATCAGCCCGACTCTGCTGCCGGCGCCACTGGTTCTCAATGCCACACTTCTGACCATTCTGATGCTGCTGCGTAATCGCGGGGCCCTGCAGATACAGCAAGTGCGGTTTGCCATCGGCGGCGGTGTGGTCGGCATGATCCTGGCTGGCGTGACCCTGGCACTGATCTCCCCCAAGGGGTTTGAACTGACCTTCGGCATCCTGATTCTGGCCGGTGTTGGCCTGAGTGTAGCCGGCATCAAACCCGGGCTGAACAACACCAGCAGCACCATCGCCGGGGCGGCCTCCACCTATATGGGAACCATTACGGCGGTGGGCGGTCCACCCATTGCCCTGATTTACCAGAACGAGAAGGGACCGCTGGTCCGGGCCAATATGTCGGCGTTCTTTCTGGTCGGCAGTTTCTTCAGCCTGATCGCACTGGTGTTCTCAGGGTATCTGGGTAGCCCCGAGCTGATCCTGGCAGCAGCAACCTTTCCGGGCGTACTGGCCGGGTTCTGGCTGTCCGGACACCTGGTGCACCGTATTCCGTTCGGGCATCTGAGGCCTGTCATTCTGGGCATTGCCGCCGTCGCCGGTGCGGCCGCGCTGATCCGCGGACTGATGACACTCTAGGGAAGCCCTTGATTAAGGTGACGCCGGCAAAAAAAATGGCGTAACCTGAAAGCAGATAACAGAAGGAGGCAGCACAATGAAAACCGCGCAGGACCTTGTCCAGGACGCCAAACAGGACATTCGCGAAATCTCCGTTGAGCAGGCTGACGCCGCCATCAAGGACGCCGACCTCCTGCTCGATGTCCGGGACGCCGACGAGTACCGGACCAGCCACATCCCCGGAGCGGTCAACATCTCCCGTGGCATGCTGGAGTTCAAGTTCAGCAACGACCCGTCCCTGGAAAACCGGGACATGGATATTGTGCTCTACTGCAAAACGTCCGGGCGCGCTGCACTCAGCGCCAAAGCGCTCAAGGATATGGGCTACCGCAGCGTGCAGTCCATTGCCGGGGGGTTTGATGCCTGGCAGGAAGCGGGCAAGGATGTGGCCAAACCGAAACTGCCGGAGTTCGAATAGGCAGCTGAAAAGCTTATGACCTCAGGAACGCCTGAGCAGAACCCTCCGCCGGGGACAGACGCATCACCCTCGGCGGACGCTCTGCAGACCGTGCTCGACAACATAGACGCGCTGGTTTACGTGTCGGATTTCGACACCTGGGAACTGCTCTACATCAATGCCTATGGCCGGCGCATCTGGGGCGACATCAATGGTCGCAAGTGCTATCAGATGCTACAGGGCAATAACTCTCCCTGTTCTTTCTGCACCAATCACCTTCTGCGCAACCCCGATGGCAGTGCCGCTGCTCCCCACGTCTGGGAGTTCCAGAACACACTCGATGAACGCTGGTATCAGTGCCGTGATCAGGCGATCCGCTGGACGGACGGGCGACTGGTCCGACTGGAAATCGCTACGGATATCACCGACCGTAAGGAGATGGAACTGGCGCTGAAAGAAGCTCACAGTAATGCCAGGCAGGCAGCGTTTACCGATGAACTGACCACGCTGCCCAACCGGCGGGCCTTTTTCAGGCTGGGCGAGCAGATGCTGCGCCAGGCCAGGCGCTACGATTCCCCGCTGGCATTGATCATGCTCGACCTGGATCATTTCAAACAGATCAACGATACCCATGGCCATGGCGCCGGCGACGAGGTCCTGCGTCAGTTTTCGACACTACTCAAAGAAGGCGTACGGGATTCGGATATCGCCGCCCGGGTCGGGGGCGAGGAATTCGCCATTCTGCTACCGGAAAGTACGCTTGAGGATGGCGACGAACTGGCCTCACGCCTGCTCCTGAAAACAGGCGACACGCTGATTCGGTATCGGGGGAAAAGCATACGCACCAGTGCAAGCTTTGGCGTTACCGCCATCGCCCGGGAGGATCACAGCCTTGAAGACCTCCTGCACCGGGCTGACCACGCCCTTTACCGTTCCAAGGATCTCGGCCGGAACCGGATCAGCACTGAAGCCCCGGAAGAATTACTCTGACGTTTCCAGATATTCCCGGGTGTATTCTTCAACCAGGGTGTCGATGCGCCGCTGACGGGTAACGTCGGCCAGCCTGCGTGCAAAGGCCTCACGAAAAGCCTCGGTATTACAGGGTGAGCGCCGGGAAAAGGCAAAGTGAAGCCGCTCACTGCTGATCGGCGGCTCCAGTGCCACAAAATCATCGGCCAGACCCAGCCTGGCCAGTTTTACCTGACCCTGCAGTTTTTCGTAAAGCACGTAGTCAACGCGATCGGCCTTGGCCATACGGAAGGACTGCTCGATCGTACGAATACCTTCGATGGCCAGGTGCTGCTCAGCAAAATGATCGAAATCCTGTCCGAAGCTGTTGTTAATCAATGTGCTGCCAGTCTTGTTCCGTAGATCCGTCCAGTAACGGTAGGAGAAACGGTCATCCGCCGGAACCCAGACATTCGAGGGCAACCAGGTGACCGGAGGCGAAACATAGTCCAGATAGCCCCGACGCTCCTCCGTCACAAAGGCGCCCGCCACCAGGTCAATGTCTCCCAGTCGCGCGGTGCGCTGAACCCGGGCCCAGGAACCAAGATCCCGTACCTCGAGCGCTACCCCCAGAGGTTCAACAATCTCCCTGAGCAGTTCGGCCAGAGCTCCTTTCAGGGGCTGTGACTGATCGCCGGCCTGCCACAACAGCGGCGGATACTCCGGATTGCCACTGGCGACCAGAGTGTCGCAGGAGGCGTCGTCCCTGGCATGAGCCGGGCCAGTCGCAACCACGAACCCAAGAGCAACCAACAGTCGAAAACCGCGCCGGTGCCACCCGGCCATCGACTTGCTTAAAGGCATGAGGACTCCAACACAGCAGCTTTGGAATGACAGGCCGGAACACCAGCCTGTCGTCATCATACCGTAACTCTAGTGCGACAACCCGCCATCGTCGAGGTCATCCCTCTCAACGGCGCCGGGTAACAGCCATGGTCAGCCGGGACAGGCAGGTCAGCCGCCCCTTGTCATCTTCCAGCCGGATTTCCCAGACCTGGGTGGCCGCGCCAAGGTGAACCGCTTTCGCCGTGCCATACACCCAGCCGCCACTGACCGGGCGAACATGGTTGGCATTGATGTCCAGGCCCACCGCCATGGTGCCCTTGTCCCGAAGACAGCAATTGGCCGCCATGCTGCCCAGCGTCTCTGCCAGTAGCACCGAGGCTCCGCCATGCAGTATGCGAAAGGGCTGCACCGTGCGGTCGTCGACCGGCATGCGGCCTTTGAGGTAATCGTCACCGATTTCCAGGTATTCGATACCCATATGGTTAACGGCGGTGTTCTGGCTAACGGCCGTCATCTGCTCAAGGTCGGGGGTCACCGTCCAGATCGACATGTAGAGATTCTCCGGGTGGAACTTTTATCGCTTATATTTGTCAGGAATGAGGTTATGCATATAGCATGCTCAACACCATGGGGGTGTTATAGAGCATTTTTGCCTGACAACCAACCCCAAAAAAGAGAGGGAACTGAAATGATGAAAACGACCGCACTGGCCGCTGCACTGGCCGCCGTTGCACTGGCAACCCCCGTTGCCGCCCAGATGGACGTGGAAGACCAGATTGAAACCCGCCAGTCGGCCTACCAGTTTGCGGCCTGGAACATGGGGAAAATCAAAGCCCAGGCTATTGACGGCTCTGTTGCCTACGATCAGCAGCAGATCCAGGCAGCCGCCAACGCCATTGCCGCTGTAGCAAACTCCGGCATGAGCACGCTCTACAGCCGGGACAGCGCCAACGACCGTGCCGATAACACCCGACTGAAACCAAACTTCTTTGAAGAGCCTATGAAAGTTCAGGAAGTGGCGGTCAATTTCGTTCGTGAGGCGAACAAGCTTCAGGAAGTGGCCGCAACCGGGGACAAAGCCGCCGTGGCCCAGCAGTTCGCCAAGGTTGGCGAATCCTGCAAGGCCTGTCACGACAACTTCCGCGCCGACTGATCCGGCCGGGCCTTACCAGCCCAGGTTTTCCGGGGGTGGCGGTGGTGGTGGCACCAGGCCGCCATTCGCCACCCAGACCACGAAAACCGCAATGCCTACCGCTATCACCAACGCCAGTACGCCGCCGCCAGTGGCATCGGTTATCGCAGTCGCCCCGGGCGTCACCGGCTTGCGCCCGGTAATCATCGGTTTGACCAGGTTGTCTTTTTTCACCCGCGTGTAAAACACCACCGCCAGCACATGCAGCGCCACCAGAGCGTACAGGAACCACTCGGTCTGACGGTGCCAGCCACTGAGCGTATCGCTCCAGTCTGAAGAGACCAGCCGATACAGCGGGCCATTAAAGGCAATATCATCATTGGCGAACAGACCGGTCACCGCCTGAAAGCCAAACAGGCCCAACAATGCCAGAACCGACAAGGCACCCAGTGGGTTATGTCCAACCCCCTGCCACTGGCCCCGGAGATAGGCGCGGATGGCTCCAGGCCCCCGGACAAAGTGCGCGAAGCGGGCATAGGTGGAGCCCACCAATCCCCAGATCACGCGGAAGGTCAGCAGCCCCACAACCAGCAAACCGAAACGTTCATGCCAGGCCATCCAATCGCTGCCGAGCTTGATGGTGACCATGGCACCGGCCACCGCCAGCACCAGCGACCAGTGAAAAAGGCGGGTAGGCAGATCCCACAGCCGTATCGTTGACATAACCATCCCTTTTAACGATATGAGTTTTCACACTGACAGTGATCAATCTGTCAGGTTCCCCGGACCAAACCCACGACTCAGATCAATCCATACCGCGATTGTCATTCGGCAACAGAGGGAAGCACTGATCCGCAGGATTCGAGCCTCCGTAATCGGGTGTTGAAATTACCGGAGATCATCACAAGCTCACTCCGTAGAACGATGGAAACCCAATTCCAACGTCCCCGAAGGAGGGTCAATCAACATGAAAATCCTGATGGTTCTGACATCCCACGACCAGATGGGAGATACCGGCCACAAGACCGGCTTCTGGCTTGAAGAGTTCACGGCGCCGTTCTATGTCTTCAAGGATGCCGGTGCGGATATCACACTGGCCTCGCCCCAGGGTGGCCAACCCCCGGTTGACCCCAACAGCGAAGCCGAAGAGGCGCTGACCGAAACCACCCGCCGGTTCAGTCAGGACAGCCACGCCAAGGAAATGCTGGCCAGCACCAAGAAACTGGCGGACGTCGACATGAGCGACTTCGACGCCATCTTCTATCCCGGCGGCCACGGGCCCCTGTGGGACCTGGCCAATGATGACAAGTCCGTGGACCTGATCAAATCGGCATGGGAGCAGGACAAGGTCATCGGTGCGGTCTGCCACGCACCGGCCGTATTCCGCAATGTGTTCATCAAACCCGGCCAGAACATCGTCGGTGGTCGTGAAGTCACCGGCTTCACCAACACCGAGGAGGAAGGCGTTCAGCTCACGGGCATTGTGCCTTTCCTGGTGGAGGATATGCTCAAGGAAAACAACGGCCGTTACAGCCGCGGTGAAGACTGGGCCGCGCACATTGTCGTCGACGGCAAACTGATTACCGGCCAAAACCCGGCGTCATCGGAAGGTGCCGCCAAGGCGGTCGTACAAACGCTTCAGGAAGGATGACCTCGCTACCGGGGGAGGCACCGCCTCCCCCACCTGCCTTTACCGGCCGATAGCGTCGATGGCATCCAGTACCGAGCCGGCTCCGTCCCGGATTTCACCGACCACATCCTCAACGGCAACCGACTGCTGCCGACCTTCGACCGCAACGGCCAGCACGTCCGTTATCTGTTGTTCGACACCACCCGACAGCCCAAGAATGGTGTGAATGACATCCGCGATCTCATCGGTCGCACCACTGGTGTTGGCCGCCAGCTTGCGAACCTCGTCAGCAACCACCGCAAAGCCACGACCGTGCTCCCCGGCCCGGGCTGCCTCAATGGCAGCGTTGAGGGCCAGCAGGTTGGTCTGGTCTGCCACTCCGGCGATGGTGTCCACCATTTTTTCGATACTCTGGGAGCGCTCGTTCAGTTCGGCGATGAGCCGCTTTGCTTCGTCCACTCCAGATTCAATACGCTCGGCGGTCGCCTTTGACTGCTGCAGGGCTTCGTCCGCACGGCCAATGATATTGACCGTCTGGGTTGCCGTGGCTGAGGCCACCGCGGCTGCATCGCGGGTCTGCAGCGCTTCCTCGACCCGCTCGGTAATGTCACTGGCGAACTTGATCACCTTGACCACCTGCCCGTTTTCATCCAGCACCGGGTTGTAGCTCGCTTCCAGCCAGAGATCGGCTCCATCCGAACGCAGCCGGTGGAAACGACCGGAGCGGAATTCTCCCTGCGCCAGTCCGCGCCAGAAATCCGGGTTCTCGCGGTAGAAGTCGTCGTCGCAGAACATCCGGTGATGCTGGCCACGAACGTCTTCAAGGCGGTAGCCCACCGCCGACAGAAAGTTGTCGTTAGCGGTCAGGATGGTGCCATCGGGATCAAACTCGATGATCGCCATTGAACGCTGAACCGACGCCAGCGCGGCCCGCTGGTCTCGCAACTGGTCGTGTTTTTCGGTGACATCGCTGGCAATCTTCATCACACGGTCGATCTCACCGGATTCGTCAGCGACCGGGAAATAGGTCGCCTCCAACCATAGCCGGCGGCCCTGACGGTCCCTGCGCGGGTAGGTGTCGGAATGGGGCTGGCCCCGGCGAAGGGACTCCCAGAACCGGCGGTATTCGCCCGAATTGACCCATTCGCGGTCGCAGAACAGGCTGTGATGCTGGCCCACCAGTTCTTCGCGGCGGTAGCCGACCAGTTCGGCAAAATGGTCACTCACATCCAGAATCAGGCCGTCCGGTGTGAAGTCCACCGTCACCGAGGCAGCGCGTATGGCGTTGAGCACGGCCTGGCACTGACTCGCCTGGCGGCGGTCATCGGCCATCTGCTGTTTTTTCTTTTGGGTCAGGAACATGCTTTCTTCCGTTTCGGTCGTGGGCACAACCACGAACATCCGGTTCCATGGCCTGCAAAAATCAGTTGTCGGGAAAGCGGCCAGCCTGCAACCTTGGCCAGATCCCTTTCCCACACTCGTACGTAAGAAACCTCAGTCACCAACGCAGCCATGAGCTTTACGTTGTCCGTCCTTTACTGGTTTACCGTGGGGCGGCGGAATCCGGCCAGACAGGGTCGCCAGTATGACCCGAACGGCGAGTTCATGAGACGATAACGGGGACACTCAACCCGACTGGTGGGACTGCACACCATCGATGCAGCGGAATGGCCGATATGACGGATACAACCCCGGAAAAAGTACTGGCCCGCATCATAGACAGCAGCGCTCCGCAGAGCCTGCTGTGTTGCGGCGACATGGCGCGCACCGCCGGTGAGGTGTGGGCGGCCGCAAAGCCGGATGGCCACCTGCTAACGCCGGACCCGGCCAACCCCAACGCCGATATGCCGCCAACTGAAAGGGTGGACCTGGCACTGATTACTGACACCCTGGAGCATCTCAGCCAGGACGAAGGCGCGTTGCTGCTCGGCCAGTTACGGAATTTCGGAACCGGCCGCATCGCAGCAATGGTTCCGGCCGACAGCGAGTGGCACATGACCGACTTTATCGCCCTCGGCTTTCACCGGCATGCCGAACTTGAAGGGCGGCAGGGCCGGTTCACGCTGTACAGCTATAATCTCTCCAGCTACAACCACAAACGGGCCTGGAACAATCCCGACAACTGGGCCAACCCGGAAATGTGGGGCAAGGCCTGGTGGTAACGGCACAAAAAGGATCCGGATCAATCATGGCACTCTTCTCAGAAAAGACAGCCGCAGACCGACTGGACCGGGAATCCCGCAAGGTGGCCCCGGAGGACATCGAAGACCTGCTGGCACGTCAGCAGGCGGTCGAAGACAAGGTTCGCGCCAGCGGTCGTCTCAACCGCTTCAGTACCGACGTGCGCCTGATGTTCTCGCTGATCCGGGATTACTGGCGGGGCGATTACCGGGACATTCCCTGGAAGACCATTGCCGGAGTAGCCGCCACGTTGCTGTATGTCCTAAATCCGCTGGACCTGCTCCCGGACATGATCGCCGGCCTCGGCCTGGTGGACGACGCCACGATTGTTGCCTTTTGCCTGAAACTGGCTGAATCCGATCTTCACCGCTACGCTGCGTGGAAGGAAATACAGCAGGAAAATAGCACAACCGATAATTGATTACGGATTGACCGGACGGTATTCTCCCGCTCCACCAACAGTCCATCAACGGAGTCACTGTGGATTTAGCAACCCTGATAGGTCTTGTCGGAGCGATACTCCTGATTGCCGCCTCCGTGGTTCTTGGCGCTTCTCCCCTGGTATTCATCAACCCGGCATCCCTGCTGATCGTGGTCGGCGGCAGCCTGTTTGTGGTTCTGGCGAAATTCAGTATCGGGCAGTTCCTCGGGGCGTTTAAAGCCGCCGCCCGGGCATTCAAGTTCAAGCTTCCGGAAGTCCAGGAAAGCATTGAGGAGTTGGTGGAAATCGCCCAGATCGCCCGCAAGGAAGGCGTCCTGGGACTGGAGCAAAGGGAAGTCACGTCACCGTTTTTGGCCCAGGGCATCCAGATGCTGGTGGACGGCCAGACCACAGAAACGACCCAGCAACTGCTCAGCAAAGAACGGCTGATGACCCTGGAACACAACCGTTCCGGTGCCAAGGTGTTTACCGCGTTGGCGGACGTGGCCCCGGCCATGGGTATGATCGGTACCCTGATCGGTCTGGTGCAGATGCTCTCCAACATGGAAGACCCCAAGTCCATCGGCCCTGCCATGGCGGTTGCCCTGCTGACCACCCTCTACGGCGCCATGATCGCCACCATGATTGCCAACCCGATCGCCGACAAACTGTCCCTGCGGATGACGGAAGAGGCGCGGATGCAGTCACTCTAAATCGATGCTCTGGTTGCCATACAGGACGGCACCAACCCCAGGATCATCGAACAGATGCTGTCCAGTTACCTGCCACCCAAGGAAAGGGCGAAAAACGGAGAGCCGGAGGCAGCGGGAGGATAGGCTATGGACGAACTCCCGGAAGAGGAAAAACCGGGCATCCCGGCCTGGGTGGTTACCTTCGCCGACCTGATGTCCCTGCTGATGTGCTTCTTTGTGCTCCTGCTCTCTTTTTCGGAGATGGACGCCATGAAGTTCAAGCAGATTGCCGGTGAACTCTCCAAAGCCTTCGGTGTCCAGCGGGAAGTCCCGGCCCTTGAAATTCCCGAGGGTACCAGCCCGATCTTTGACAGCTTCTCACCCGCGCCGCCGGAACCGACCGTCGTCAACCAGGTCAAGCAGACCACGACCGACACCCAACCTGAGATTCAGACACTTAAAGAAGCTCAGGAACAGGCGGTTCAGGAAGCCATCCAAAACGAAGTCGACGCCAACGTCGCCGAAATACGCGATGTTCTGCAGCCGGCCATCAAGGATGGCCGCATTGATGTCACCGAAAACCAGCGCCGGATTGTTATCCGGGTCGAAGAAAAAGGGTCGTTTCCTTCCGGCTCCGCCCAGCTTACCTGGGAATTCGAAGGCCTGCTGCTGGACATGGCGGAAGTTCTGGCCGGCATACCCGGCGACCTTGCGGTTGAAGGGCACACGGACAATATCCCGATTAATACCGACAGGTTCCAGAGTAACTGGGACCTGTCGGCCGCCAGGGCCGCGGCGGTGGCCAACGTCCTGCTGGCCCGGGAACAGGTGGCGCCGGAGCGCCTGAGAGTCACCGGTCTGGCGGATACCGAACCCAGGGTTGCCAACGACAGCACCGAAAACCGTGCCAAGAACCGCCGGGTGGAGATCATTATCGATCTTTCCGGCCCACTGGAAGAAAAAGAACTGGCCCTGCGCAAAACCATTGAGGATCGCCAGGCCGAAGCCACCGAAGAAGCGATCATCGACCTCGAAGCACCGGAACCGCCTCCCACCGGTAACGAACTGACCTGGTAAACGGGCCGGCGGGCGCTCCATTCTGGTGCGCTCGCCCGGTCCGGGAGCCAGCCCGCCCGTTCATCGCACTCCGTTCCCCCTGAACAGCCCCCAAACCCGGCCATGGCCCGGCTTTTGCTGCTATCTTTTTATACGCGCCTCTATTGAACAGCGCGCTTTGAGGGGGCAGATGGAAGCATGCAGATAAAAAAACCCGCGTCGGGAATCTACGACGAACTGTTTGGGGAAGACGACCGGTTCCGGCCCCATTGCCGGATGCTGGAGCAATGGCTGAAACACTCCAGTGAGGAACTGATCACCGATAAACGCCGCGAAGCCGATGTCCTGTTCCAGCGCCTGGGCATCACCTTCAATGTCTACGGCGAAGAACAGGGCGCTGACCGACTGATCCCCTTCGACCTGATTCCCCGGGTGATATCGGCGGCCGACTGGCAGAAACTTCAGGCCGGCCTGCGTCAGCGTGTACAGGCGCTGAACCGCTTTCTGTATGACATCTACCACGATTACGACATCGTCAAGGCGGGGGTGATCAGCGCCGAACAGGTCTTCGCCAACCCCCAGTACCAGCCCGGCATGCAGAACCTCAAGCTGCCGCGCAACCTTTACTCCCACATCGCCGGCATCGACCTGATCCGGCACAACGACGGCGACTTCTACGTTCTGGAAGACAACCTCCGCTGTCCCAGCGGTGTCTCCTACATGCTGGAAAACCGCCGGATGATGATGCGACTGTTCCCGGAACTGTTTTCCCAGCTGTCCGTAGCCCCGGTTGACCACTACCCGAATCTGCTGGGTGAGACCCTCAGTGCCGCGACCCTGAAGCCGGACCCCACCGTCGTGGTACTCACCCCCGGCCGCTTCAACAGCGCCTACTTCGAGCACGCCTTCCTGGCCCGTCAGATGGGTGTGGAACTGGTGGAAGGGGCCGATCTGTTTGTGTCCGGCAACCGGGTCTTCATGAAGACCACGGTCGGACCGCAGCAGGTGGACGTGATCTACCGCCGCATCGATGACGACTTCCTGGACCCGCTCGCCGGCAACCCGGACTCCATGCTGGGTGTACCCGGCCTCTACGCCGCTTACCGCACCGGCAATGTAGTCCTGGCCAACGCCATGGGCACCGGGGTGGCGGACGATAAGTCCATCTACCCCTATGTCCCGGACATGATCCGTTTCTATCTGAACGAAGAGCCCATCCTGAACAATGTGCCCACCTGGCAGTGCCGCAAACCCGAGGATCTGGCCTACGTGCTCGATCACCTGGACGAGCTGGTGGTCAAGGAAGCCCAGGGGGCCGGTGGTTACGGCATGCTGATCGGTCCGAAGGCCAGCAAGAAGGAACTGGAAACCTTCCGGGCACTGCTCCGCAACCGCCCGGGCAACTACATCGCCCAGCCTACACTGAGCCTGTCCACCTGTCCGACCTTCGTTGAGGAGGGTGTCGCGCCACGACATCTGGACCTGAGGCCCTTTGTGCTGTCCGGCAAGAAAATACAGATGGTACCCGGTGGCCTGACTCGGGTAGCCCTCCGGGAAGGATCACTGGTGGTGAATTCCTCCCAGGGCGGCGGGACCAAGGACACCTGGGTTCTGGAGGGCGAATCATGCTGAGTCGCGCTGCTTCCAGTCTGTTCTGGATGGCCCGCTATCTTGAACGGGCCGAGAGTCAGGCACGGCTGATCAACGTCAGTCTGACCATGGCACTGATTGATGTTCCCGAGGACCGGACCGAACAGTTATCGGTACCCCTGCTGGTTTCCGGCATCCACGAAGTGTTCTTCGAGTACTACGAAGACATCACGCCCCAGAACCTGATTGATTTCCTGGTGCTGGACAGCCGGCATCCTGCCAGTATCTTCGGCATTTTCCAGGCCGCCCGTGACAACGCACTGCAGGTTCGGGGCAATCTGTCATCCGATGTCTGGGAGAGCATTAATCAGGCCTGGTTTGAGATGAAGGACCTGCAACGTCGTGGTGTCCGGGAATCCAGCGCCAGCTCGGTTTTTGACTGGGTCCGGGAACGCTCCCACAGCTTCCGGGGCGCTGCCTACGGCACCCTGCTGCGTAACGATGCCTTTCATTTCCTGCGCCTGGGCACCTTCATCGAACGGGCCGACAACACCGCCCGGGTACTCGACATCCGTCATGCCATGGCCACCAAGGCCAGCGAGGAACAGACCACCCAGGCCTTCTTCGAATGGACGGCCGTGCTGCATTCCCTGGCGGCCTTCGAGGCCTACCAGACTCTCTACGGCAACAATCTTGAGCCCATGAACGTAGCGGAACTGCTGATCCTCAAGCCGGATGTGCCCCGATCCCTGCACGGATGCCTGAGGGAGATCGCGACACTGCTCGAGCAGGTGACCAGCGGCGATGCCCGCCGTGCCCGGCGACTGGCGTCCAGCCTGTACGCCAACATCCGCTATGGTGATCGGGACTACATTGCCGAGTGCGGCCTTCACAACTATCTGGTGGACTTCCTGGAACGCATTCAGGACATCGCCGGCCAGATCCAGCAAGACTATATGGGGTGGCAGCCATGAGACTGCATATCCGGCATGAAACCCGTTACACCTACGACTCCCCGGTTCGGGACAGCATCCAGTACATCCGTCTGACGCCCCGGAACACGCCCCAGCAGCGTATCCACCAGTGGAAGCTCACCACCCCCGGCGAAACCAGCCAGATGGTCGACGGTTTCGGTAATCTGGTCACAGTGATGACGCTGGCCAAACCGGTCAGCGAAATCATCCTGACCGCCGAAGGCATTGTCGACCTGACCGGCAAACCACTGACCCGGGACGACTCCCCCTTTCCTCCGGCGGTTTTCCTGCGCCAGACACCGCTGACCGAAGCGGACGCCGCCCTCAAGGAACTGGCCGACCAGCACACCCCGAACAAGCGGGGCCTGCTCAAACTGATGCAGCAACTACGGGACCATGTGGCGTTCCAGCCCGGAGCCACAACGGTCAGCCATACCGCCAGCGAGGCCTACAGCCTCAAAGCCGGGGTCTGCCAGGATCACACCCATATGTTCCTGGCCTGTTGCCGGCATATCGGGGTACCGGCCCGGTATGTCAGTGGCTATATCCATTCCCCCAACGACGATCATGTCGCCACCCACGCCTGGGCGGAAGCCTGGATTGGCCGCAACTGGCAGACCTTCGACGTGGTCAACACCCTCAATGTGGCGGAAAGCCACATCAAACTGGCGGTGGGCCTTGATTATCGGGACAGCGCACCGGTCCGGGGCGTTCGCGGGGGTGGTGGCACCGAGCATATGTCCACCCGGGCCTGGGTCACGGATTCGGAGATAAGCCAGTAGCGACCGGCCAGGTATAGGGACATAAAACACTCACACCTGGCCACGTAAGCGATTAGACTACGCCCAGATAAGAAAGGCTGTCAGGAGGGGCTGAATGACCTATTGCGTAGCCATGCGACTGGCCGAGGGCCTGGTATTCGCATCCGATTCCCGGACCAATGCCGGGTTCGACCAGATTTCCACGTTTCGCAAGATGCATACGTTCAGACAGGCCGGGGAACGGGAACTGGTGCTGTTGTCCGCCGGCAACCTGGCCACCAGCCAGAGCGTAATCAGCCTGCTGGAGCGCCGGGCCGGCACCGATGCCCCCAATGTCCTGGGCACCAGTTCCATGTTCGAAACCGCCGAGCTGGTCGGCCAGACCATCCGGGAGGTGATCCAGAGAGACAATCCGGACGGCAAGATCAGCAATGTGGATTTCAGCTGTTCGCTGATCCTTGGCGGGCAGATCCAGGGAGAGCAGCCCCGGCTGTTCAACATCTATCCGGAAGGCAATTTCATTGAAGCCACCGAGGAAACCCCGTTTTTCCAGATCGGCGAATCCAAGTACGGCAAGCCCATCCTGGACCGGGTGGTCAGCTACAGCACGCCCCTGGACCGGGCCTATCAGTGTGCCCTGATCTCCTTCGATTCCACCATGAAGAGCAACCTGTCGGTGGGCATGCCGCTCGATGTGGCCATCTACCGCCGGGACAACCTCCAGCCCTGTTTCACCGAACGGGTGGACGAGTCCAGCCCCTATTTCCACGATCTGCGCCAGCAATGGCACGAGGGCCTGCGCGGCCTGTTCAACCAGTTAACGCCGCCGGCGCTAGGCCCGGGCTGAGCGCCATTCCCGGAACTGCTCCAGCCAGCTCAGCAGGGCCGGAATCACCAGTAACACCAGCAGCGTGGACAGGCCCAGGCCAAAGGCTATGGACGTGGCCATGGGTATCAGGAACTGGGCCTGCAAAGAGGTCTCGAACATCAGCGGTAGCAGGCCGCCAATCGTGGTCAGGGAGGTCAGCAGCACAGCCCGGACGCGCTGAACCGTGGCCTCCTCAAGTGCCTCGGTGATCCCCAGCCCCTTCTGGCGCTGCTGGTTATAGAAAGTCACCAGAATAATGGCGTTATTGACCACGATACCGGACAGGCCAAACAGACCGAACAGGGACAGGATCGTCAGTTGCAGGCCCATCAGCCAGTGCCCGATGAGGGCGCCAACCAGGGCGAACGGAATGATCGCCATGACAATCAGCGGCAGACTCCAGGACGCAAACACCCAGGCCAGTACCACGTACATCAGTGCCAGACCGATCATCAGCCCGGTTTTCATGTCCGCCATGGTTTCGCGCTGATCGGCCGAGCGGCCTTCAAAGCTGTAACGAACCCCGTAACGGCTGGCGATGTCCGGCAAGGGACCGGCCTGAAGGCTCTGGAGGATATCGTCGGTGGTGGCCACGGCGGTGTTCAGGCCCGAGGTCACCTCCACCGCCAGTTGGCTGTTGGCGTGCCGGAGGGCCTGGAAGCCCTGGCGATGGTCCAGGTTCATCACCTGGGTCAGGGGCACAAACCGGCCATCCGGGATCCTGACTGTCATCCGCTCCAGGGTGGCGTAACGTTCCCGCTGGAAACGGGGCAACTGCACCCGTACCTCCATCTCATCACGCCCCTCCTGATAGACCTGCGCGATACGGCCATCAAAGGCCGCCCGCAGTTGGCGGCCCAGTTCCACCGTGGTCAGCCCCAGGGCCTCGCCATGGGCGCTGACCTGATAGATCAGCTGCTCCCGGCCCCAGGGCATGTCGTCTTCCACGTCCAGCACACCGGGCAGCGCGCCCAGCGCCTGGGCCAGTTCATCCGCCGCCTGCTTGAGCTGCACCGCGTCGCCACCGGTCAGCCGAACATTGACGTCCCGGCCCGGCGGGCCGGCCTGGCGCTCGGTGATGTTCAGGGAATCCAGTCCCGCCGGTAGCTTTAGCCGGCTGCGCCATTCGCGGATAAACGCCGGGTTGCGCACGTCCCGGCGATCCGACGGTACCAGTTCCACCAGCATTGAGCCCAGCTCATCGCCATTCCGGGAACTGCCCTCCGCCCCCTGGGTGGCGCCATAGGTGGTCACCGCGTGCAACACCAGATCCCCGCCCAGCGCGGCTTCGGTCTCGTTCAGCGCCTCCTGCATCCGGGTCATGAACCCGGAAACCGTCTCCTCACTGGTGCCGGACACAAAGCTGGCGTTGGCATAGAACACCGAAGGCTCCGGCGTCGGGAAGAAATTGAATCCCAGCCGGCCACCGGCCAGCAGCCCGACCGTCATCACCGCCACCGCCAGGGCGGAGGCAACGGTAACCCCCCGATGCTCCAGGCTGTAACGGGAAAAACGCCGGAAAGGGCCTTCCCGGAAACGGTCGAAACGGTGCTCAAAGCCCTTGCGCAGCCGGGTGACCGCATGGGACCGGCTCCCGGCTTTACCGGACGGTCGGTCAAAGGCGTGCCGGAGGTGGGCCGGCAATACCACGAAGCACTCCAGCAGGGAGGCAACCAGCACACAGATCATCACCAGCGGAATATCCCCGAGAATGTTGCCAATCACGCCACCCACCACCAGCAGGGGCATGAAAGCGGCCACCGTGGTCAGGGAGGACGCGAGCACCGGCCAGACCATACGTTTGGCCGCCCCCTCGGAGGCGTAGATCGACTCTTCGCCCATGCGGGCATGGGCGTCGGCATCTTCTCCCACCACGATGGCGTCGTCCACAATCACCCCTAGCGCCATGATCAGCGCGAACAGGGAGATCATGTTGATGGAGCCACCGATCAGCCAGAGCACGGCCAGGGCCGCCAGGAACGCCGTCGGGATGCCGATGGCCACCCAGGCGGCAACGCGCCCGGGCAGGAACAGATACAGCAGCGCCACCACCAGTACCAGACCACCCAGGCCGTTATTGACCAGCAGCGAAATCCGGTCTTCCAGCAACTGCCAGGTTTCGTCGTAGACCTCAAGCTTGACCGTGGGCGGCAGTGCCGGGCGGGTCTCCGATAACCAGCCTTCCAGTGCCCGCGCTGCCGTCAGCGAGTTGCCGTTCTCCGCCCGCTGCAGTTGCATTTCCACCGCCGGCTGGCCTTTATTGGTCAGCACCGTCTGGTTGTCCCGGGCCTCCTGGCGGATGATGGCGATGTCGCCAAGACGCAGCCGGATGCGGTCACCGCTGAGTACCGGTACCGATTCAAAGGCCTGGGGGGTGCGCCGCTGTTCCAGGGAACGCAGTTCGCGGGTCGCATCCTGCTGGGCCATCATGCCCGCCGGCAGGTCCCGCGACAGGGCGGCCACCCGGTCGGCCACCTGGTCCAGGGACAGCCCCAGGGTTTCCAGGCGTTCCACCGGGATATCGATGCTGATCTGCTGTTCCGGTAAGCCCCGGATATTGATCCGGTCGATCCCGCGCTCGAGCAACTGATCCTCGAAGCGGTACACCATCTGTCGCAGCTCACTGCGATCCAAGTCACCATACACCAGCAGACGGGCCACCGGTTCGTAACGCTCCACCCGCGACACCTGGGGTTCTTCAGCATCAGACGGGAAATTATTGAATTCATCCACCTGCTGGCGGACGTCATCCACCGCCTGGATGGGATCGGAGCCCTCATGAAATTCCAGGCTGATGGAGGCCACGCCCTGGGCGGAGGTGGACGTCATTTTCTTCAGGCCATCCACGCTGCGTAGACGCTGCTCCAGCGGGTCGGTGACGGCACGCTCGACATCCTCGGCGGAGGCACCGCTCCAGACCACCCGGACACTCACCACATCCAGGGCAAAGGTGGGAAAGAACTGGATATTCATCCGGCTCAGGGCCAGCACGCCCCCCAGCAGCATCACCAGCATGACCAGGTTGCCGGCCACCCGATGGTGGACGAAAAAGCCGATCACTCCCTTCCTGCGGCTCATGAGGACGGCTCTCCGTCTGTCTCAGCCAGCCGGACCCGCAGCCCGGTCACGGCGTTGGGCAGATGGGTGGTAATCAGTCGCATGCCCGGCTCCAGTGCCTCGCCGGTGATCAGCAGCCGACGCTCACCCTCACGGGCATCGGCTTCGCCAATACGTTCCACGGTCAGCCGCTGCATGCGGTTGTCATCGGTCATCACATAGACGCTGTCGGCCCCATACAGGGCACTGAAGGGGACCTCCACTGCGTCATCACGGGCCGGGCGCTGCAGTTCCAGGGTCTGCAGGCTGCCGGGGCGCAGTCCCTCCGGCGGGCCCTGCAACTCAAAAACCGCTTCCGTGCCGGCGGCGTCCGACAGCCCGGCAAACCGGGTCAGCACAAACTCCTGATTTCCGGCCCGTGCGATCAGCCGCTCACCCCGCCCCAGGGCATCGGTCAATTCCTTCTGGAATACCCGGGGGACGGTCGCCCGTACTTCCAGACCTTCCCGGGGATAAACCGACAGCAACGTCTGGTTGGGTGACACCCTGTCGCCCTCGGCCACCTGCAGGTTGGTAACCACACCGTCAAACGGCGCCTTCGCCCGCGCCCGTCTGGAATCAAGCTCCGTGGTGGCCAGGCTCGCCCTGGCACGGGTCAGCCTGGCCTCAAGGCTCTGCAGCCGGGCGGGGTGTTCCTCGATGGCACGCTGCCGGGTGGTGACCGTCAACTCCGCCCGCGCAAAGGCATCGGTGGCCGCCTCCCGTTCGCCCTCCGAAGCCATATCTCGCTCCGCCAGTGATTCGATACGCCGGAACTGGCGACGGGCATTGGCCAGGATGGACTGCTCACTTTCCAATGCCCGCTGATCATTGCGGTATCTCACCCGCTCCGAGTCAATCTGCGCCTGCAGATCGGCAACATCCGCCCGGGCCCGGGCGAGTACCGGCTCGATATCGACCGTGTCCAGAGCCACCAGGAGATCGCCCCGCTTTACCCGGTCGCCCTCACTGACCGGCAATGCGTCAATCTGCCCGGCCAGCGTGGCCGTCACTGTCTGCAGGTCCGGGGCGACCACCTCGCCGTACAGAGCCAGGACCGGCGACCGCCGGGCCGGCGAAACCGGCTGCACCTGCACCAGCCAGCTGCGCTCGGTGGCGGAAACCTTCGGCGGCTCAGGGCGGGTGGCACTCAACAAAACAAACACCGCCACACCGGCGATCAGGATCAGAACGGGCAGGATTTTCTTGGACATGGAAAGTAACAACCTGTCGGCTAGCGGGACGCGTCTGCGCCAAAACTACTATACAATCAGGCAGAACGCCCACTGGCGGGCAGCAAAGCCCCGCCCGCAAGACGTATCTGACCACCAAGGGAACCGGCTTAATGGATATAGCCCACGACAACCTGCTTAACGTCACCGTTTTGAACGGCCTGCTCGTGTGCGTGGTTGTGATTATCCATAACGCCGCCCTGATCCGGCTCAGCAGCATGCTAAGCCGGATGCGCCAGAGCCACCATTTCCGGCTGATCGTCGCCGTGCTTGGCTGCCTGGTCTCCCACGCCCTGCAGGTGTGGATCTTTGCCTCGGCGTTTTACTTCATGCACCACGCCGAAGGCTGGGGCCAGTTGCTGGGCAACTTTAATGGCACCCTGCTCGATTGCGCCTATTTCTCCTTTACCACCTTCACCACCCTGGGCTACGGCGATGTCGAGCCGCTGGGCCAACTGCGCTATCTCACCGGTATCGAGGCACTCACCGGCTTTCTGCTGATTACCTGGAGTGCCTCTTTCCTGTTCCTGGAAATGCAGCGCTACTGGCCCTCCCGCTGAGGGCCATCAGATCCATTTGCACCGGGCCAGAGTGTAGTAAAGCAGCGGTACTACAATCACCGTGAACAGGGTCGACATGGCCAGCCCGAACACCAGGGAAATAGCCAGACCATTGAAGATCGGATCACTGAGGATGAAGTAGGCCCCGACCATCGCGGAGATCGCCGTCAGGGCAATGGGCTTGATGCGCACGGCGCCAGCAAGCACGACCGCCCGTTCCAGTTCCATGCCCTCGTCGAGAAGCTGGCGGATAAACACCACCAGCAGAATCGAGTTCCTGACGATGATACCCGCCAGGGCGATCATACCGATCATGCTGGTGGCGGTGAATTCCCGACCCAGCAGGGCATGGCCCGGCATGATGCCGATCATGGTCAGCGGAATGGGGGCCATGATCACCAGTGGCAGCAGGTAGGACCGGAACTGGGCCACCAGCAGTACGAAGATCATGAAAATGCCGACACTGTATGCGGCGCCCATGTCCCGGAAGGTTTCATAGGTGATCTGCCACTCGCCGTCCCATTTCAGGGTGCCCTTCTCCGGCAGGGGCGGTTGCTGGATGAAGTACTGCTCCGGCGCTTCTTCCTGCTGTTCCAGGCGGTCCACCATCCGGAACATGCCATAGAGGGGCGAGTCGATGTCACCGGCCATATCCGCCGTGACATAGGTGACCGGCAGCAGATCCTTGTGATAGATCGCCCCCATCCAGTCGGCTTCCCGGACCTCGGCAATGGTCGCCAGTGATACCTGCCCGCCGCTGCGGCTGCGCACGTTCAGTGACAGCAGGGCCGAAGGCTGGGCCTTGGCGCCCTCCGACAGGATCACCCGGATCGGTACCGGGTATTTGGCCTGGTCATCATGCAGATAACTGACACCCGTGCCTCCGAGTGCGGTCTGCAGGGCATTGACCACCTGCGCCTGGGACACACCCAGGCGGGCCGCCCGGGCCCTGTCCACCACCACTTCCCACTGGCGGGTGGGGGCTTCGAGTGTGGTATCAATATCCACCAGGCCATCCACATGGGTCATGCCATCCGCCACCAGATTGGCCAGTTGGGCCCGGCGGGGGGCGTCAGCGGCGTAGACCTCCGCCACCACCGGTGACATGACCGGTGGTCCCGGCGGTACCTCGACAATCTTCACACTGGCGTCGTAGCGCCGGGCAATCTCGGTCAAGGGCCTCCGAAGTCCCTGGGCGATGTCATGAGACTGCCGCTCACGCTGCTCCGCCGCCGCCAGGTTTACCTGGATGTCGCCCTGGTAGGGCTCACTGCGCAGGTAATACTGGCGTACCAGCCCGTTGAAATTGATCGGGGAGGCGGTACCCGCGTAGGACTGCCAGTCGGAGACTTCCTCCACGGTTTCCAGGTAGTGCCCCATTTCCGTCAGCACCCGCTGGGTCTGTTCCACCGGGGTCCGCTCCGGCATATCCAGCACCACCTGCAACTCCGACTTGTTGTCGAACGGCAGCATTTTCAGGATCACCGCCAGGAACACCGGCAGCGAGGCCGCCGCCACCGTCAGCACCAGAACGCCCAGCCCCAGCAGGCGCCGCCGCCAGGGGTGCTCTCCCAGGAAAGGCGTGAGTACCCCGTCAAAAATCTTCAGGGCCATGGGACTGACCCCATCGGCGGAACTGGTGGCTTCGCCCTCCTCGTCCAGGGCCTGACCCTTTTTCCGGCGCAGCAGGCGGAACGCCAGCCAGGGCGCCACTACGAAGGCGACAATCTGGGAGACCACCATGCCCGCGGACGCATTGATGGGGATCGGACTCATGTAGGGCCCCATCAGGCCAGTGACAAAAGCCATGGGCAGCAACGCTGCCATGATCGTCAGGCTGGCCATGATGGTGGGAGTGCCCACCTCGTCCACCGCCACGGGAATGATCTCGCGAATTGAACGGCGACTGTTCTGGATACGCCGGTTGATGTTTTCGGTGATGACGATGGCATCATCCACCAGGATGCCGATGGAGAAGATCAGAGCGAACAGGGACACCCGGTTCAGGGTGAAGCCCCAGGCCCAGGAGAACACCAGGGTCAGCAGCAGGGTGATCAGCACCGATACCCCCACGATCAGCGCCTGTCGCCAGCCCATGGCCGCCAGTACCAGCAGCATGACCGCCAGGGTGGCGGACGCCAGATCCGAGATCAGTTTCTGGGCCTTGTCGGAGGCAGTCACCCCGTAGTCCCGGGTAATCATGACCTCAATATCGGTGGGCAGCGCGCGATTACGCAGGCGCTCGATCCGGTCCTCGATCGCCGTGGTGATATCGATGGCATTTTCGCCCGGCTTCTTGGCGATTGCGAGGGTCACTGCCGGATAGACCTCACCGGGCTGACCCGGCTTCGCCTCCGGATGAGCCGGGCCGAAACCGGTCATCACACTCTGGTCCGGCACCGTACCGCCCCGGCTGACCCTTGCCACATCCTCCAGATGCACTGCGGCGCCGTCATGCATGCCCACAACCAGACCACGAACGTCTTCCACGGTTTCCAGCAGGGTCCCGGTCTGTACCGGAATCGACAGGTTGTTGCGGGTCACCCGGGACTCCTGGCTGGCCGCATTGGCCGATGCCAGTGCCTGGATGATGTCGTCTGTGGTCAGCCCGAAGCCCGCCAGCAGGCCTGGATCAAAGCGGATATCCACCCGGTCGGGTATGCCACCGACGGTATAGATGTCGCGGGTTCCCGGCACCCGCTTGAGCGCCACTTCCAGCATGTGCGCCAGCCGGGTGAGTTCCTCCCCGCTGTGGGTGCCGGTGGGGTCATAGAGTGTCAGGGTCATCACCGGCACATCGTCGATGCCCCGGGGTTTGATCAGCGGCTGGGACGCGCCCAGATCCTGGGGCAGCCAGTCCTGGTTGGAGTAAACCTGGTTATACAGGCGCACCAGCGCTTCCTGACGGGCAATGCCCACCTCGAATTCGACGGTGACCACAGCCTCGCCCTGCCGGGACACCGAGTAGACATGCTCAATGCCCTTGATTTCGCTCATGACCTGTTCAGCGGGCGTGGCAATGGCACTTTCCACTTCCCGGGCGCTGGCACCGGGCATGGCCACCATGATGTCCGCCATGGTGACATCAATCTGGGGCTCCTCCTCTTTCGGGGTGATCACCACCGAGAGAATGCCCAGTGCGATAGCCAGTATCGCCAGCAGGGGGGTTAGATGGTTGTTCTGGAAAACCCGGGCAATAGCGCCGGACGGTCCGACCGGGGGCAGCTCCTGACTCATACCGGCTTACTCCTCACCGCTCTGATCGCCCGGGAGCGCCAGCTGTTCACTGCCAACCAGCGTGGCCGGGTTACTGACAACCTGCTCACCCTCACCCAGCCCGGACAGCACCTCCAGCCGATCACCATGGCTGACACCGGTGCGGATCTGGCGCAATCTGGGTTGGTCCTGGTCGTTCATCACAAACACCGCCCGCAGTTCGCTGCGCCGGACCAGGGCCGAGGCGGGAATCCAGAGCGAGTCACGGCTGGCCACGGGCACTTCCACTTTCACCAGCATGCCCGGGAACAGGGTGCCGTTGGGCTCATTCAGTTGCAGGCGCAGCCGAAAGGTGTGGGTATCCAGGCTGGCATAGGGGTAGAAGGTCATATCCCCGGTCTGCAGAACCCGGCCGTCTGACAGGGTAACGGTGGCCTGGCGCTGCTTGCGGGCCATGTCCGCGTATTGCTGGGGCAGGTCCACCACCACCCGCAGCTGTTCCAGGGACAGGCCGCTGATCAGTGGCTGCCCCGGGTTCACCGCTTCGCCGATTTCGACATGGCGCTCGGTGACAATGCCGCCGTATGGTGCGGTGATGCGGGTGTAATCGAGCTGCTCCCGGGCTTCATCAACCGCCGCCCGGGCGCGCTCCACCCGAGCCTGGGCGGCATTGAGGCTGTTCAGGGCACGGTCGAATTCCTGACGGGAAACCAGTCGGCGCTCATAAATGGCCTCGACCCGATCAAACTGCTGCTGGGCGTCCTGCAAGCCGGATACGGCCTCTTCCACACTGGCCCGGGCCTGGCTCAGCCGGGCCCGCTGTTCCGTGTCATCCAGCCGCACGATCAGATCGCCGGCGGCGACGGAATCGTCCACATCCACGGGCAGCGCCACCACCGTGCCACTGGTCTGGGCTGAAATGGTGCTTTGCTGAACCGCCTCGATCACACCATCGAGGTGAACCGTTTCCTGGACCGGTTCCGCCACCACGGGCGCAAGCTGCACAGATTGAGCCAGAGAGGGGGCCGGCAGGACAGCCACCAGAACCAGCGCCAGGACAGAGAGAGCCGTTTTGTTCATTATGCTTATTCCTGAAACGAATTTCCTAATGACAAAATTCTAGCACGGGATCGCCCACGTTTCAGTCTAATCCAGAGCAGATCAGGCGACCTTCCTGAAACAAAAAAACCCCGGTTGAAGACGCGCTCCACCGGGGTCTGAATGTTGCCCGCCGGCTATGAGGAGCGGGCAACTTTCCTAACTGCTATCACCACCGGGCCGTCAGCGCTGCGCGCAGGGTGCGGCCCGGTTCATTGACCCGGTATCCCTCACCGGTCACCGAGTCCTCACGGCTGACGTGGGGCGCCCAGGCTTTGTCAAAGACATTGTCGACCGCCCAGCTCAGGGTCAGGAACCCGGTGAGCGGATGATGGCCACTGAGGTTGAGCACGCCGTATCCCGGGGACTCGCCTGGGTCCAGCCCGGACTCCTCGTTGATCCGGTCCTGGCGGCGGGCGAGCTGCCACTCAGCTTCGACACGGTGTCCCTGGTGAGACCAGCCAAGGGTCTGGGTGTAAAGCAGGGGCGGAATCTGAGGCAGCGGATCATTGTCGTCGGTGTTGCGCCCGCGCACACTGGCCAGCTTTCCAGTGGTGCTCCAGGTGCCATCGGTCCAGCCGAGCTCCCCTTCAACGCCCACCAGTCGGGCACTGATGTTGCGGTACCGGGTATCGCCGGGCTGGGGCTGGTAGCGCAGGACATAGTCATCCACCCGGTCCATCCACAGGGCCGGTCGCCAGTGCCAGCCGGCCCGCTGCCCGGTAATGGCAAGCTCCAGTTTGTGGTGTTTTTCGGTATCCAGCTCCGGGTTGCCCACCCAGGTGCCCATCATGGTATCCCGGGCCACGTACCGTTCATTCACACCGGGGCTGCGAACACTGTGACTGGCGGTGGCTTCGAAGGTCTGGAAATCGGAGAAGCGCCATTCGGTGGTCAGAAAACCACTGACGTTGTCATCCTGCGCCTTGAGATCCCCGGTCCCGTAGGCGCTCTGGTAGGTGCCGGCCGGCGTTTTTATGCCACCCATGTAGCTCTGGTCCGCGCCCGTCGGATTCATTTCCACCCGGTCATAACGCACACCGGCGCCGACACGGGTGTTCACCCGGAGTTGATGGAAACCCTCCACGAAAACACCCACGCGGTCGCGCTCAACGTCCGGCCACATGTAAGAAGCCACCGCCCCCGGGGGCGTGGTGACGTTGTACAGGGTGGCATCCCAGTCGTTGCTTTCAACATCCACACCAACCGACAGCTCCTTGGTGTAGTCAAAGGTCTGATCCAGTACCAGCCGGGCGCCACGGGTCCGGGTCTCGGACCGGGTTTCCATCTGCATCATGCCCGGTTCACGCAGGCTGAAGTTGTCCATCAGGTGGTCCACATCGGCCTGCCAGGCCATCAGGTTCCACTCCCCGTTGGCCACCGGCGCGCCCAGCTCCAGCCGGGCCATATCGGTGTCCGTGCTGGGCGCATCCATCATGGCGGCGTACTTCACGTCCCGTTCTTCCTGCCGGCTGACCATGCCCTTGATGTAGAAGCCGTTATCGGCTCGCCAGGCGCCGTCAATCCGGCCTTCGGTGTTCTCGAAGGCGCTGCGTACCTCGTTGCCGTCGCCATCCTCGTAGTCATCCGCTTCCTCGTAGCCACCGGACAGGCGCAGCCAGGCGTCGTCATCGCCCACCGCCGCACTGGCCGCCGCCAGCGAGCCACTGCCGTTATCGGAGCCGCCAATCGTGACATGCCCGGTCGTCACGGAATCCTCAAATGCCGGGGCGGCGGTGGTGGCAATGACCTGGCCACCGGCAATCGGCCCCCAGCGCAGTGTCTGGTTGCCGGTTTTCACGGCCAGCACCTGGGGCAGGGCCGTGCTCAGCCGGCTGGTCGGCGGGTCCATGCGGTTGGGGCAGGCCCCTTCCACCCGCATGCCATCGAGCAGCACATCCACCCGTTCCTGGCTCTGGCCCCGGACCACGGGGTCCAGCCCCCGGCCACCCAGCCGGGAAAGGGAGACTGCGGGGTCAGCATCAAGCCGGGCCACAGGCTCTGTGCCAATGGCGGTTTCCGTCAGCCGCTCCACCTCTGCCGACTGGCCCTCGGTGACGCGGATAAGCACCTGGTCATCAGTCTGGGTCTGGGCCATGGCCGACGCGGTCACGCCGGTCAGGGCCAGGCTGATACAGCGGGCCAGGGGGTGTCTGATCATGGAGTGGCTTCCTTGTATTCCTGTTTTCATCAGGGGAATACTGTCAGGCTGCCGGGGTTGCGCCCGCGCATCGACATTCCCGGAATCAATGGGCGGCATTCTAGGGCGCCCCGTGCGCCATGGCTTGAGACACAATGCCGCACCTACAAAGGAGTATTCGGGCATCCCGTCCGGGGACATCCTGCTAGAATCGACGCCATGGAATGGCTCACGCACTCTCAGACAGGTTTTCAACAGGCCGCCCGTTATCTTCTGGGGATGCGGCTGGCGCTTATTGCCACCCAGGTGGTGGCAATCGCGGTGGCCGAAACCGTGGTGTCGCTCACCCATCAGGCAGAGGCGCTCGCGCTCTGCCTGCTGTATGGCGTGCTGGCCACACTGAGCTGGCTCTGGTTCAGTCGCCGGCCGCCGGCATCGCCGGTTACCGTCAGCCTGACGCTGGCCACCGATCTGGTGTTGATCACATTCTGGCTCTATCTCACGGGAGGCTACACCAATCCGCTGGTATCACTGTTGCTGCTGCCGACGGCCGTCGCCATCATCCTTGTGCCACTGCAACAGAGTATTGTGCTCACCCTGGCCAGCGTTGGCGCCTATACCCTCCTGATTCTCTGGCATACCCCCGTCAGCCATCAGCAGCACGGCGCAGACCTGGCCCAGTTACACCTGATTGGCATGTGGGTCACCTTCGCCCTGATGGCCGGCATACTGCTGCTGGTCGTAGGCACCCTGGCTCGCCGGCTGCGCGCCCAGCAAAGCCAGCTGGCCCGGTTTCGGGAAAACCGTCTGCGCGACGAGCAGATCATTTCACTGGGTCTGTCGGCGGCCTCGGTGGCTCACCGGCTCGGTACGCCCCTGAACACCATGACTCTGCTGCTGGAAGAAATCCGCAGCCACACCGGTTCCCGACAGACCCCCGAACTTGAGGACGACCTCAACCTGATGGAGCAGCAGGTGCTGTTGTGCAGCCAGCACCTGCAACAGCTGACCCGGGCCGCTGTGGAGGCAAAAGCCGCCAGACTGGAACAGCTCCCGTTAGCTGAGTGGCTGACCCGGCTTCGGGAATCCGCCACCCTGCTATGGCCGGGCAGCGCACTGCACTGGGAGGGGAAACCGCCGGATGTCACCCTGGCGGTGGATGCCACCCTCGACCAGGCCGTGCTCAACCTGATTGCCAACGCTCTGACGGCCAGCCCCCAGTGGGTTTCTGTCCGCAGTGCCCTGACCGAAGGCGGTCGTATCGAACTGATTGTGGAGGACCACGGCGATGGCTTTGAAATGGCTGTACAGGGTGCCCCCGGGGAAGACGTGGTGGACTCCCGCAACGGTCTGGGGGTTGGCCTGTTCCTGTCCAATGCCACCATCCAGAGACTGGGCGGGCATTTGCGGGCAAGAGCCGATGACTCGGGCACAACCATGGTGATCGACCTGCCGGTCGCCACCCCCAACGAGGAGATATGACATGTCAGAACCGGAACAGGATTTCTGGCTGCTGGTAGATGACGACGAGGCCTTCCTGCAGGTCCTCTCCCGATCCCTCGCGCGCCAGGGCATCGACACCCTCACTGCCAGCCATCCGGACACAGCCCTCGAAATGCTGGAGCAGCATCCAGTCACACACTGTGTACTGGACCTCAACCTTGCCGGGGAAAGCGGCCTGCAGCTGCTGCCGGAATTACTGGAGCGGCAACCGGATCTGGAGGTGCTGGTCCTGACCGGCTACGGCAGCATCGCCACCGCCGTCGAGGCCATGCGTCGAGGCGCTGCCAATTACCTGTGCAAACCGGTTACCGTGGGGCAACTGATCAATGGCTTCCAGCCCCTTGAGACCGGGCCCGACCTGCGGACCGAACCTCCGTCAGTGGAGGAAATGGAATGGGAGCACATTCAACGGGTTCTAAACGAACACGAAGGCAACATTTCCGCCACGGCGCGGGCCCTGAATATGCACCGTCGTACCCTTCAGCGAAAGTTACAGAAGCATTCGCGCTGGCGCCAGTAGGCGCCCCTCACCTTCCGGCAGAACGGAATCTCATCCAAAATTGATATTAATCAAAGAGCACGCATGAGAATCTTATGCGTTTACGATAGGGATGGGGTAGCATCCTGCCCTGTCAATTTTTGCAACCCGATTGCAAAATCAGACCCATCACTCAGGCGCCTCTAACAGACGCTGAATTCACTGCTATAATCCGGCAAATTCTCACAGGGATGGGAGGGTAACACCGATAAACCACTCACCGGTTCCCACGATCTATGGCCAACATTCCGGAAACCCTGCAGCCCTTCGATAATATCGATCCGCGTCGACTGGCGCTGGCTGCGGCTGCCACCCGCAACATGGTGCTGATACTGGATGCGGATGGCGGTATCGAATGGGTTAATGGGGCCTTCCAGAGGCATACCGGTTACCCGCTGGCGAGTGCGGCTGGCCGCCGGCCTACCGAACTGCTAGCCGGGCCGGAAACCAATCTGCAGCTTCTGGAACGCATTGATGCCTGCCTCGCCAATCATCAGGGATACGAGGAAGACCTGCTTTACTACCGTGCGGACGGTACCCCGTACTGGGCCCACACCTACTGCATACCGATTGGAGAGCTACAAGGCGTCGCCCCGGGCTTTGTGGTGGTACAGACCAACATCTCGGACCGCAAAAACAGCGAGCGCGGGCTGCGCATTGCCGCCAGCGTTTTCGACCGCAGCCACGAAGCCATTGTCATCACCGACGAATACAACCGGATTGTCGATACTAACCCCGCTTTCTCGCGCATTACCGGTTACACCCGTGCTGAAGTCCTCGGACTGAACCCGTCCATTCTCAGCTCGGGCCGCCATTCCCGGGCGTACTACCGGTCCATGTGGAAAAGCATCGAGAAATACGACCACTGGCGGGGAGAAGTATGGAACCGGCGCAAAAACGGCGAGGAGTATATTGAGTTGCTGTCCATCAGCCGGGTGCACCTGGAGGAGCCTGGCCGACACTACTTCGTGGCTTCGTTCTCGGACATTACGGCCCTCAAGAACCACGCACGGGAGCTGGACCGCGCCGCCAATTACGATGATCTCACCGGCCTGCCCAACCGCCAGTTGCTGGAAGAGCGCCTGCGTGCCGCCTGCCAGCATGCCGACCGGCTCCACCAGACCCTTTCGGTCTGCTATCTGGATCTGGACGGCTTCAAGGCCATCAACGATGCTTACGGCCACGAGGCCGGGGACCAGGCCCTGCGTACCATTGGCGATCGTCTGACCAGCGCCCTTCGCCATGGTGATACCGTTGCCAGAATGGGTGGCGACGAGTTTGTCCTGCTGGTCCAGACCAATCATTCCCGGGCCATTTATCAGCGGATACTGGATGTGGTGGCTCCCCCGCTGGAATTCGGGGATGAAAACATCACCCTGACTGCCAGCCTTGGAGTGACGGTCTATCCGGATGACAACACCGATGCCGAAGCGCTGATCCGCCATGCCGACCAGGCCATGTACTCAGCCAAGGAAAAAGGCCGCAACCAGTACCACCTGTTTGATCCGGGCCTGGACGCCTCGCGACGCCAACGCCGGGACCAGCTCATGGAAATCAACCGAGCCCTGGAAAACGGGGAATTCGAGCTTCATTTCCAACCCCAGATCCGCATGGCAGACTATCAGACGGTTGGCTTTGAAGCGCTGATCCGCTGGCGGCACCCCCACAACGGTCTGGTATCTCCGGGTGAGTTCCTGCCGGCACTGGAACACAGCCACCTGGAAATTCCGCTGGGCCAGTGGGTGCTGAAAGAAGCCATCCATCACCTGAACCAGTGGCATGAGGCCGGTGAACAGATCAACGTGTCCATCAACATCAGTGCCGCCCACCTGATGGACCGACATTTCGTGGATTACCTGCACGGCTATCTGCGAAGTCACCCCGAAGTGAGTCCTGATCGCATCACCCTTGAAGTACTGGAAAGTACCGCACTCGAAGACATCAAGGGCGCCGGCAATGTGCTTCAGAGCTGCCAGGCCATGGGCCTGCAGATCGCACTGGATGATTTCGGTACCGGCTACTCCTCCCTGACCTACCTGCGTACCCTGCCGGTCGACATGATCAAAATCGATCAGAGTTTTGTCCGCAACATGCTGGTCAGCCCGAGTGACCGGGCCATTGTGGAGAGCGTGGTGTTCATGGCGCAACGCTTTGACCATCTGGTACTGGCCGAGGGGGTGGAAACCCTGGAACACGCCCGGGTACTGCAGGACATGGGCTGCAACCTGGTACAAGGGTACGGTGTCGCTCGTCCGATGCACTCGGAACAGGTCCTGCCCTGGCTTAGGGGCTGGCGCGAAAAGACCGGCCGATGCACCAGTCTGGAGAACCTGTCGGTGCTGATCGGTGAAGACTGAAGCCGATATCTAACGGTAGCGGCTCTGGTCAAGGGTGACCAGACGGTCCGGATGGAACACCATCAAACCGGTAACAAACGTGCCATTGATGAACCCCTCCGGCAGCATGAACAGCGGCAGGTAGCGGATGTACTCGTTCACCAGTTCATCCAGGGTATAAATACCCCCCGTCCAGAGCAGCAGACACATCACCAGCCCTGCCACCGCCACAGACAGTCCCGCCCCGAAAAAGCCACAGAAGAAGATGTAGGCAAAAAAATTGCGGAAGTTACGACGCCGCTCCCAGAGCATGATGCCATGGCTGACCAGCGCCGGTATTATCACTGTCACCAGGCCATTAGCGGCAAACATCACCAGTGGCTCCCGGCCGGTAATCACCGTGATCACCAGCGCCAGCAGGCCGCTGAGCACCGCCAGGGCCCAGCCCAGCATCAGGGTAATGACAGTGATGCCAAAAACATGGATGGCCAGGCCGGGCGAAATACCGGCCCGAAGCTGCCAGATAAAGCCCAGAATCACTGCCGCCCCGAAAAACGAATGCTGGATGGCATTATCCTGGCGGAAGGCACGCCAGTTCACCTGACGCACCGCCACCCCCAGAATCAGCAGGAACAGCACCGCCGTGAGTAGCCACTGGCCGGTCGACAACAGATTGTCAGTCATTCCCATGGCGTTCACCGGTTTGCACAAGGCGACAGAATGTCGCTGGATTGTTCACTGATACTGGCGTTTTGGTCAACGGGATCACTTCATGCAGGTCAAGCTGCTGCCCGGTCCGTCAGTGCCTGCCAGGCCTCAAATGTACTCAGATGAACGCCGCCTGCCATGTGCTCGAGCAGTTCCGTACCACGCAGGCGGTCCATCACCGGGCCTTTGACTTCCGACAGGTGCAGGCGCACGCCGGAATCACCCAGGCGCTCGTTGATCGCCTCCAGGCTTTCCAGGGCCGAGGCGTCGATCAGGTTCACCGCCGGGCAGACCAGCACCAGGTCGGTCAGTTCCGGTTCCCGGGTCACCAGGTCCATGACCGTTTCCTCCAGGAACCGGGCATTGGCGAAGTACAGACTTTCGTCCACCCGCAGGAACGTCACTTTCGGGCACAGTTCCACGTCGTGCCTGAGTACATTGCGGAAATGTTCGGTGCCCGGCACCCGGCCCACCACGGCACAGTGCGGACGGCTGGTCCGATACAGAAACAGGCCAATCGACAGGGCGACACCGGCGATAATGCCGGCCTCGACACTGTGCACCAGGGTCAGCAGGATGGTCGCCAGCATGGCCCCGAAATCCGTCCGGGAATACCGGAAGGTGCGCACCAGGGCGGGCAGATCAATCAGGGTGATCACGGCCACGATAATGGTGGCCGCCAGCGTTGCCTTCGGCAACCAGGCAATCGCCGGTGTCAGAAACAGTGTGGCCAGAGCGATCCCCACGGCGGTGTAAGCTCCGGCGGCCGGGGTTTCAGCACCCGCCTCGAAGTTGACGACCGAACGGGAGAAGCCCCCGGTAACCGGCATACCACCGGACAGACCGGCGCTGATATTGGCGGAGCCCAACCCGATCAGTTCCTGATCCGGATCGATGCGCTGCCGGCGTTTGGCCGCCAGAGTCTGGCCGACCGAAACCGACTCCACAAACCCCACCACGCTGATCAGCAGCGCACTGACAGCCAGTTGCGACCACAGATCCGGGGCCAGGCTGGGCAGGGCCAGTTCCGGTAGTCCGGACGGCACCTCTCCCACCAGCCGGACCCCCTGGGCATCCAGTTGCAGGGCCCAGGCCAGAAACGTAGTCACAATCACCGCCAGGATCGGCGCCGTCTTGCTCAGGATATCCGCCGTGCGATCTGCCATCCCCAGGCGGCCAAGCAGGGGCTTGAGGCGGTAACGGGCCCAGGCCAGAAAGGCGATGGAGCCGGCCCCCACCATCAGCGTGGGTAGATTGGTGTCACCCACCGACGCCAGAAAGGAGCCGGCTATTTCCACCAGGTTATGGCCGCCGGACTGTATCCCGAACAGATGCCGGAGTTGGCTTGCCGCAATAACCAGGCCGGAGGCGGTGATAAACCCCGAAATCACCGGGTGGCTGAGAAAATTGGCCAGAAAGCCCAGCCGGAGCACCCCCATCAGGGTGAGCATCAGTCCGGACATCAGCGCCAGCACAACCGCCCCCATCAGGTACTCCGCACTACCGGCCTCAGCCAGGGGGGACAATGCAGCCGCCGTCATCAGGGATGCCACAGCCACCGGACCAACAGACAGGGTCCGGCTGCTGCCAAACAGCGCATAGATAGCCAGGGGCAGAATACTGGCATAAAGCCCAACCTGCGCCGGCAGCCCCGCCAGCAGTGCATAGGCCAGAGACTGCGGAATCAGCATGACAGTCACGATAACCGCTGCCACCAGGTCACTGGTGGCCTGGTTGCGGCTGTAGTCCGGCGCCCACTGCAGGATGGGCAGGTATCGTTTCAGGTTCATGCGCCGGCTCAGAACAGATCGATCGGTATTTTCAGGTAAACCTGATCATTATCTTCTGCCGGAGGCATGTGGCCAGCCCGCATGTTCACCTGGACCGAGGGCAGAATCAGCCGCGGCATATCCAGAGTGGCATCCCGTTCCCGGCGCATGGCAACAAACGCCTCTTCACTCACGCCGTCATGGACGTGGATATTCGCTTCCCGTTCTGCCGCCACGGTGGTCTCGAACTGGAATTGCTCCCGGCCGGGGGCTCCGTAATCGTGGCACATGAACAGCCGGGTTTCCGGCGGCAGAGACAGCACCTTCTGGATGGAATGGTAGAGGGTGCGGGCATCGCCCCCGGGGAAATCGCAGCGGGCCGTACCAAAGTCCGGCATGAACAGGGTATCCCCGACAAAAGCGGCATCCCCGATCACGTAGGTCAGGCAGGCCGGGGTGTGACCCGGCGTATGCAATACACGCCCTTCCAGGTTGCCAATGCCAAAGGTATCGCCTTCCTGGAACAGGAAATCAAACTGGCGGCCATCCCGGGCGAACTCCGTACCAGCGTTAAAGGCCTTGCCGAATACCTCCTGCACCACGGTGATGTTGGCACCGATCCCGGTGCGCCCGCCCAGTTTTTTGTGGAGATAGGGCGCCGCCGACAGGTGGTCGGCATGGACATGGGTTTCCAGAATCCACTCAACGGTCAGGTCGTGGCGGCGAACATAATCAATGATCCCGTCTGCTGAACGCACATCGGTGCGGCCAGCCGCGTAATCAAAGTCCAGAACCGAGTCCAGGATGGCACAGGCACGGCTGTCCGGGTCCTGGACCACGTAACTGAAAGTATTGGTGGGTTCATCAAAGAAATGCTGGACGATGGGCTTGCTCATGGTGGTCACCTTGATATCGCATTCGCGTATTTGATCTAAGGATATACTGTAACGATATAAAAGGTGAAATGCTGTTTCCTTATATGCCCGATAAACCAGAGCCATCGACCACGCAGTCCCGACCGGCTTTCTTGGCCAGGTACATGCGATGATCCGCCGCATCAATCAGTGCTACCGAGGTTGCGTTCGCCGGTGGCAGCTCGCTGTTACAGACAACCCCCGCGCTTACGGTGACATAAATGGGCTGCCCGTTGTAGACAAAGGTCTCTTCGCGCACGGCGTCCAGAATCCGGGCGACCAGGGTTTCCACATCATCCGGGTTGACTGGCGTGATCACCACCAGAAACTCCTCACCACCAAACCGGCAGACAATGTCGGAGCCCCGGCAATAACGCCTGAGTAAATCTGCAAACCGCTGCAGGACGTAATCACCGCCCAGATGTCCAAGGGAGTCGTTCAACTGTTTGAAATGGTCAATGTCGAGCATGACAACAGCAAAGGACTCATCCTGACGCCCGCCCCTGGCCAGCAGTTCCTCCAATCGAGGCTCCAGATAACGACGGTTGTGCAGACCGGTCAGGGGATCACGAATGGACTGGGCCAGCAGCTCCTTTTCCAGATAATGCCGTTCCAAGGCGCCGGACAGCAGGCCCGACACAATAATCAACAGATCCGCCTGATCGGTGCGCCATTCGCGCAGGCTCAGCGAATCCACGCCAAAAAAGCCGGTGACCCGGCCCCGGACGCGGATAGGTACACAGAACATGGAAGCCACCCCCTGCTCCCTCAGCAGGGACTGCTCGTTCTCCGCATCCAGGGGCAGGAGATCGACGTTTTCGATAAACGTGACCTTGTTGTCTTCGACCATGCATCGAATCCGGCGACGCCACCAATGGAAGTCAGAGATATCCACCACCTGTTGCTCCCCCATCAGCGATGGAACACCGGGGGCACACCACTCATGGGTGTTGGTCATCTGCCGGTAATCATCCGAGAAACGATAGAGGTAGGCCCGGTCGACACCAAAAAAGCGGCCGATAGAACTCAGCACTTCATCAATACACTGGTCAATGGTGCCAAACCCCAGATTGATGAATTCCGTTGACAGCCGGGCAATCAGACGCTGGAAGCCGGCCTGGAAGGAGAACTCCGCCCGGCTGTCCCGAAGGCTCTGCTCCAGGACCTTGTAATGCTGGATGCTGTGGAACCGGCCGTACCAGACGGTACTGCCATCCGCCTGTCGTTCTGGTTTGGAGTGGCCTTCAAACCACTCGTATTCACCGTCCTTGCGCATGAATCTGACCTGATGGGACCAGGGCGTCATGGCTTTCCAGGAGCTCAGGATACTCTGGTTCAGTCCTGCCAGGTCTTCGGGATGGATCAGATCAAACCAGGGACTGGCGTTATGCCGGAGCCAGTCCGGCTCCATGCCGAACAGAGCCCGGGCCTGTTCACTGATATAGGGACAGCAGTGGGACTTTCCGTCAGCGCTGAGCCAGTAGGTATAGAGAACGCCCGGAACACCCGAGGCCAGTTTCTTGAAAAAATCATCGGAGCGGTCTGCCGTCACTGACGGTCTCTCCTGGTTCAATCAGTGATACACAATCTCCAAGTGTAGCTTAGATTGACACACACCATGACCTTACTTTCCCGCCATATAGCGCCGGACCACCGGCAGCTGTTTCATCATGACCTTGTCTACCAACCGGGGCATGATGCCGTTGAGTACTACGAACAGCCGCTCCGGCCAACCCAGGAAACGCCGTCGCTGATCCTGCTTCATCGCCTGCAGAATCTGCTCAGCGACCTGCTCCGGAGCATCCATGCGGTTACCCAGGGCCTGATTCATCTGTTCCACACTATCCGGGTTCATGGCGGTGCTGGTGGCCCGGGGCGCCACATAAAGCACCTGAACCGACGTATCAGCCAGTTCCCGGCGCAAGGCTTCGGTGAATCCGCGCAATCCGAATTTGCTGGCACAGTATCCGCTGTAGCCGGGAAAGCCGATGCTGCCGAAGGTAGAGCCCACAAACACCAGCGCGCCCAGCCCGGACTGGACAAATCGCGGCGAGAACTGCCGGGCCACCAGCAGGGCTGAACGCAGGTTAACGTTCAACTGGGCATCAATGTCCTCCACGGTCATGTCCGCCAGTCCGGCAAAGCGGTTCTGGCCTGCGCAATGGATGACTCCATCAATGTCAGGGTAGGCCCAGGCCAGCCGTTCCAGTTGCCCGGCCAGGTCACCCGCTGCGAGATCCAGCGGAACCGGAATTACGCCCTGCCGGTGCGTCACACGTTCAGGGTGCCGGGAGGCCAGAATGACCCGGACACCGGCATCCAACAGCGGTTCCAGCAGTGCCTGGCCAATCCCCCCGCTACCACCCAGCAGCAGGAAGGTACGGTTATGCAGCCTCATGGTTGGCCTCCGGGTGCGCGGCAGGCAAGGGGATGCTGTGCAGCATATCCCCATACAGGCGGTAGACCATCCGGGCGGCGTCGATAATGGCCTGCTGGTCCTCGGGATCGGTGATATCGTTCATCAGCGTCCGGAAGAACTCGAAGTGCTCCTGATCCAGGGCGCCATGGGAATACAGATAACTGAAGGCTTCATCCGGCAGTTCCAGTTGCTGCTGGATGGCTTTTCCCAGCGGCGTCGCCAGTTCGATGGAGGTGCCCTCCAATACCTGGACCATGCCGAAGAATGCCACGGGGTTGCCCCGCTCTATCCGGTCATAGAGATAAGCCACCATCAGTTCGATGGCGGTGTCCGGCTTCCCGGAGCGGATGGCCTCACGATCCTCGCCACAGGCCACCAGGTCATTGAGAATCCACTCATGGTGGCCATACTCTTCCTCGATGTATTCCACCAGCGCCTTGCGGACAAACTCGAGACGTTCCGGCAGCCGTCCACCACAGGCCATCATCAGCGGAACCGTGTGCTTGACGTGGTGGTAGGCCTGAGTCAGAAACCAGGTATAACCGGAAAGATCGAAACGCCCCTCGCCGATAGCCCGGATTACCGGTGCGTTGGTAATGTGCAGGCGAGCCTGCGCTGTTTCAGTCTGCAAACGGTCAAAAAATGCCATCGAATAATCTCCTGCGGTAAGTTCCGCCTCGAGCCGCCAGGGAGTGGCGGTCAGTTCTACAAATGGGATATCGGCGAGCAGCGCGTCGAGGTCCGCCTCGATCTGCCGTCGTATGGGCCGGCCGTTGTCGGTCAGGTGCCCCCGGGCCCGGCTCAGGAGCTGAGGCCTGAGATAGACCCGACTGAGACGGGCGTAATCCGGCAAACGCGCATTAAGGCACCGCAGGGCCTCCTCCAGCCACTGGCCAGTCCGCTCAGGAGCCACCACCAGGGCCGCCGGCTGCGGCTGGCCATCGCCGAACACCACCGCCTGCCTGGCCCCTACACACTGCACCAGCTCGCTTTCCAGCCATTCCGGGCTGATGTTGCGGCCAAAGCTGGTGATCAGCAGATTCTTGGCCCGACCACGGACCGAGAGGAAACCCTCAGCATTGAGCCCACCCAGATCCCCGGTGTCCAGCCAGACCTCCGGTTGAGTGTCATCCCCCAGATAACCCAGGTGAGTGTTGCCGGAGACGCGGATATGGCCCTGTTTATCCACCTGCACCGAAACGTGGGACAGAGGTTTCCCGACAGTGCCGGGCCGATCCGCCTCCGGCACGTTCAGGGCAACGACCGAACCACATTCAGACAGGCCATACCCCTCATACAGGGGCAGACCGGCGGCGCGGCCCTGCTCAAGCAACTCCGGCGCCACACGGCCACCCCCGACCGCGACGAACCGGAAACCGACACCGGATAGCAGTCCGTCAGCCGCAGCCCGCACAAGGGCCGCCGCCAGTTCCGGCACCAGAATCAGGGAATGGGGCCGGTGCATTCGAAGCGCTGTTACCAGTTGCGCCACATCCAGACCGCTGCTGCCGGTCATCCCGAGGCTCTGCAGCGGTTCCAGGTGCACTGTCGCGCCCATCAACAGGGGCAGGTAGATTCCGGCAATGTTCTCCAACAGGGTGGCCAGTGGCAGAACACAAAGGTGAGTTTCCAGAGTCACGCACGAAAGACGGTCGCGCAGGGCTCGCACGGTCGCCGACAACTGCGTCCCGGACAGACACACCCCCTTCGGGGTGCCGGTGCTCCCGGATGTAAAGGTAATCTTCGCGGTCGTATCCGGCATCCGCACAACGCCGCCTGACACCGGCAGATGCTTCAGCATGACCCCACTGCCAAGCGGTCGGGCACCGTCCAGAAAATCACCGGACAGCAGGGCATCGAGACCCGCCCGGCCAATCAGGTGCTGTCTTTGGGAATGTGAGAAGAAAACCGGTACCGGCACACACACCACGCCTGCCGCCAGGCACGCCAGATCCGCCAGCACCCAGGCCACGGAGTTGTCACCACACAGGCCTGCCCGGCGCACACCCAACGCCCGCAGTTGCTGAGCCAGGGCATGGACCTCCGCCATCATCCGGGAGTAACTCAGGACTTCGTCTGGTCCACGGAGGGCGACATGGGACGGTGTGCTCCGTGCCTGACGTTCCAGATCCTCAAGCAGTCCGGCCATATCGCCCTCCTTCATCGGGCAACGCGCCAGGCACCAACCGGACCCGCTGAAGCAACCCCGCCCGCTGGAGTGCCGACAGGCTATCCGAAATCCGTATGGCCAGTACCTGCGGGTGGTGCTGATAATAAGCGCCCCAGCCCGCGCCCCGGTCCGGTAGTTGCCCGGCAAGAGCCTCGCCGAGTACCTGAGTGGTAATACCCAGGCGGTGGAAACTGTTACGAAGCTGGTCGGTGCCGGTACAGACCACCCAGTCGTAGTTCTCGCTGTCGAGCCATACGGATAGGCAGGCGAACAGATAACGGCTGATACCGGCTTCCACTCCGGCCAGATGGGCAATCTCCGCAACCCGGTCACGGTCGGCACACGGCTCGGGCAGAGCCGATTCCACCGGTTTCCCCAGATAATCCTCCAGAAACAGTTTCTCCTTGCCGGCATTGCGCACGCCTGCCGCAGCCAGCACTGTGCCCTGCGCCGATGTCAGCGCCAAAAGGTCCGGGATGCGCAGAATGGGCTCCGCCCCATAAGCCTGCAGAAAACGCCGCCGGATGAACCCGGCCACAGCATCCGCCGTGTCGGTTTCCGGTGCAATCCGGCTCAGCAGACGACCGGCACAGGTCACAACTGGATGGGCAGCCTGGCCATCCGCCAGGCAACAGGTAGACAACATTATCGGGTCTGTCATGGCACGCTCTCCGTTGGCCCAAATGGGTATAGGCCTTTGAACATGACTGCCATGATCGGGAATCAGGCTTAAACCAGCCTTAACCGCAAAGACGAAAATACTTAACCCGGGCTTAAGCATATGGGCGGGTCGGTTTAAGGCGTGATTAAGGAAGCCGGCCTAAAGTGGCAGGCCTCACTGATGACAACCGGACGTTGAACATGCCTGATGCTAATCCCGGAAACAGACCACGGCACAGATTACCCGCCTTCCTGACGGGCGGGAGCATTGCGACTGGTACTCACTGGCTGGTGCTGTTTGCCCTGCTACAACTGGACTGCCAGGCCGCCATCGCCACTGGAGTGGGTGGTGCAGTGGGGCTGCTGGTCAATTATCTGTTTCAGTATCACCTGACCTTCCGTTCAGCCAGGCCTCACCGTGTGGCCTTCCTGCGTTATCTGGCCGGCGCGGGCGTCGGCTGGCTGTTCAACCTCATGATTTTCGATGCAGTCTTCCGCACTGCCAGCAGCGCCCTGACGGCACAGACTGTGGCCACAGGAGCCGTCACTTTCATCAACTTCCTTCTTGCTGACAGGTTCGTATTCCATGACACCTCCATCCAGACCCCGCAGTAACCCGATGCTGAGTATTCTGGTTCCGGTTCATAACGAAGCGGATGTCCTTCCGACCCTGCTGAACCGGCTGGCTCTTGTGTGCCGTAAGCTCCGCGCCCCGGTGGAATTACTGTTTGTGGACGATGGCAGCCGGGACAACTCCGTGAAGCTGTTGCTGACGGCCCGGCATCACAACGCCGACATCCGGCTGATCCGGCTTTCGCGCAATTTCGGCAAGGAAGCAGCGGTGACCGCCGGACTGGCCCATGCCCGTGGCGATGCGGTGGTATTGATGGACGCGGACCTTCAGGACCCACCGGAACTGATCCCGGACATGGTGAGTGAATGGCAAAGAGGCGCCGATGTGGTGCTCATGAAGCGCCGTTCCCGCGCCGGAGAAAGCTGGCTCAAACGGACCACCGCCCGGCTGTTCTACCGGCTGATCAATCGCATCAGTGATGCCCCGATTCCGGTGGACACGGGAGACTTCCGGCTGATGAGCCGGCGCACGGTGGATGCCCTGAACCGGTTGCCGGAACGCAACCGTTACCTGAAGGGCATGTTTGCCTGGGTCGGCATGCCCACCGTCACGCTGGAGTTCGACCGGGACCCGCGCGCCGCCGGCAACACCAAGTGGAATTACCTGAAACTGGGGCACCTGGCGATGGAGGGAATTACCTCGTTTTCCACACGCCCCCTGCGTCTGGCTCTGGTACTGGGCTTTCTTGCAGCCGGAGCCGGCGGCCTGTTCGGGACCTGGGAGGTTCTCAAGGCACTGGTGTTTGGCGTATCCACGCCTGGCTATGCTTCCATGATCGCAGTGGTGACTTTTCTGTCCGGTGTCCAGTTGCTGTGCGTGGGGCTGCTGGGTGAATACGTCGGGCGCATCTACCTGGAGACCAAACAGCGTCCCAATTTCATCGTGTCAGACGATACCGCCAGTCACGCCCCTTCACCGATGCTGAGAGTCGCCGGCGATGACCACCACCGTTAACCGACTGTTCTGGTTGCTTGCGGCCATTCTACTGGCCCGCCTGGGGCTCTGCGCCATGCTGCCCTTTGCGGACACCACCGAGCCGCGCTATGCCGAAATTGCCCGGATTATGGCCAGCAGCGGTGACTGGATCACGCCCTGGTTCCGGGAGGGGGTCCCCTTCTGGGGCAAGCCACCGCTGTCATTCTGGTCACAGGCGCTGGCGTTCAAACTGTTGGGTGTCAGCGAATTTGCCGGGCGGCTCCCCTCGTGGCTGGCCAACCTGGGCGTGGTCGCACTGATTTACCGGGCAGGGCTGGCGTTGCATAACCGGCCCTCAAGCAACGAAGCCCGCCTCGGTGGTCTGCTCGCAGCCATCATCTACAGCACCATGGCGCTGGGCTTCCTCAGTGCCGGTACAGTCATGACGGATTCCTTCCTGGCCCTGGCCACTACCCTGGTGATCACCAGCCTGATCATCCGCATCCAGGGTGGACCCGCCATCTGGGGCTGGCTGTTCTTTATCGGCCTCGCCCTCGGCCTGCTTGCCAAGGGGCCGCTGGTTCTGGTGCTGAGCGGCCTGCCGGTTTTTATCTGGGTAGCGGCCACGCGGAACTGGCCGCTGCTCTGGCGATGCCTGCCCTGGGTTCCTGGCACACTGCTGATGCTTGCCCTGTCTGTCCCCTGGTACCTGCTGGCAGAGCTCAAAACCCCGGGTTTTATCGACTACTTCATTGTGGGCGAGCACATCAAGCGGTTTCTGGTCAGCAACTGGCAGGGGGACCTGTACGGCAATGCCCACGAGTTCACCCGCGGCACCATCTGGCTTTACCTGGCGCTGGCAAGCTTTCCCTGGGGCCCGATCATGCTGGCCAGTGTCGTCGCATGGCTGTGGACCAAGCGAGCTGACAGGCCCAGCGCCCGGCCCGCTCAGGGTCTGACGATACTGGTGCTTGCAGCGGCCTTCACACCCGTACTGTTTTTCACCTTTTCCGGCAACATTCTCTGGACCTACGTACTGCCCGGTCTGCCTTTTCTGGCACTGGCAATCGAACCGCTGGTAACACGGTGGCGTTTTCGGGGTACCCAACCGACTGTCCTGGCCGCTGTTCTGCTGATCCCTCTGATCGGAAGTCTGGCCGGAGGCTGGTTTGCCACCCATCCCGACCAGCTGAAAACCGAAAAAACACTGGTAACCGCTGTGCAGGACCGCTTCGACGTATCACCGGAGCGCCTGTTTTACCTGGGCGATCTGCCATTTTCAGCCCGGTTCTACAGCCAGGGACAGGCCCATACCCTGGCCCCGGAACGCCTGGGGCATTTTCTGGAGAGGCAAACCGGCAAAGGGCCGGCCCTGGTTGCTGTGGATCGTGACGACGCTGCCGCCCGGGAAACAATCCGCCGGCGCGGCCAGCCCGTAGACACAGACAAACGGTATATACTGTTCCGGGTGCCACCTGCCTCCTGATCAGGCACCCCGCTTTCGACAAGGATTCAGTTTGATGCGCGTATTATTGGTAGAAGACGATCAGATGCTGGCCCAGACCATGCTGGACATGCTGCGGGAAGACCACACCGTAGACTGGCTGGATGATGGCCAGCAGGCGCTGGGGGCGGTCATGGAAGACCGGTTTGACCTGGTGATACTGGACCTCACCCTGCCCCGGCTGGACGGCCTGGACATCGTCCGGAGGGTAAGACAACAGGGCAACCAGACGCCCATTATCATCCTCACGGCCCGTTCCGACCTGGACGAAAAGCTCCATGGCCTGGATGCCGGCGCCGACGACTATCTCACAAAGCCCTTCGCCATGGCCGAACTCAAGGCCCGAATCCGGGCTGTCACCCGGCGCGGCGGGTTCGGGCCATCGGTCCCGGAGCTGCAGGTGGGTCGACTGAAACTCAATACCGAGAGCAGCCGTCTGATTGTGGGTGACTCGGCCGTGTCCCTGCCCCGAAGCGAATTCCAGATACTGCAGTACCTGATGCGCCGGCCGGACCAGGTGGCCACACGACGCCAACTGGAAGAACAGCTCTATGGCTGGGAGGCCGGGGCCGAGAGCAACGCTCTGGAAGTTCATGTCCACCATCTGCGCCGTCGGGTGGGCAAACAGACGATCCGGACCGTGCGGGGCGTGGGCTACCTGCTGGACAGTGACATGGCCGCCCGGGAATCGACCGAATGAGCCTGACCCGAAAACTGGTTCTGCTGATCACCACAACAGTGTCGCTGATTACCCTGCTGGCCGCCGGTTCAGGCTTTATGGTGAGCGACAACCAGCTCGAAGAACTGTTCGATGCGGAACTGGCCCAGAATACGCGGGTCGTCCAGGGCCTGATGCAGCACATGTCCGACAACCACCCGGTCGGCCAGCTCTCCGAAACCCTGGCCCGTGCGCTGGAACTCCCAGACAGTGTCTATGAGGCGGATAACGCCAACGATGAAATTCTTGCCGATGGCGCCGGCCACCGGTACGAACGCAAGATCGCGTTTGAATTGTGGTCCCCCGACGGCGAGCCGGTGCTCGACACGCTCGGCGCACCTGATACCGGCAAGCTGGAACCCGGCTTTGCCTGGCAGGAAGTGGGCGGATTCCGATGGCGGACCTTCACCCTGAAAGACCCGGAGACCGGGTTCTGGATCCGCTCGGCCCAGCGCGAAGATGTCCGCGACGAACTGAGCCAGGAAATCGCCCTGGGCAATGTGTTGCCGTTCCTGATCGCGCTGCCGTTGCTGGTGCTGGCGGTGGTCGGCTCCATACAACTGGGCTTTGTGCCGCTGCGCCGCCTGGAAAAACCGGTACGGCACATGGCACCGGAAAGAATACACCCACTGGATGACCAGCAGGCCCCCAGGGAAGTGGTTGGCCTGGTGCATGCGGTGAACGGCCTGTTACGCCGCCTCGACCAGGCCCTGGAGCGGGAACGCCGGTTTTCCGCCGATGCCGCCCATGAACTGAGGACCCCTTTGACCGCGTTGCGACTCAGTCTCGAAAAACTGGGACAGGATCACCCGGGTGAATTCGACAACCTGACAGCGGCCGTCGACCGGATGGTGCATCTGGTCGAACAGATGCTGTTGCTGAACCGTGTGGATGCCGGCGGGGATTTCCGCCCGGTGCCGGAAGATGTCTCTGCACTGGTGGAGCAGAGCATTGCCGATGTGGCGCCGCTGGCGCTGCGCAAGCAGGTGGAGCCTGAACTGGAAAGTGCGGCCGGCCTGCCGGCCGTGAGCTGCCACAGCGCCCTGATTGCGACCATGCTGCGCTCCCTGCTGGCCAACGCCATTCAGTACAGCCCCGCCGGCACACGGATCACCACCACCCTGGCACAGAAAGAGGGCGGCGTGATCATCGCTATCTGCGACCAGGGACCGGGCATTCCACCGGAAGAGCGGGAACGGGCGCTGAGCCGGTTTACCCGCCTGGACCAGCGCCAGGGTGCCGGTGCCGGTCTTGGCCTGGCCATTGCCCGGCGCATCGCCGAACTGCACCAGGGCAGTCTTTCGCTGTCAGGCCGTGGAGACGGCAAGCCCGGACTGCGCGTCAATGTATGGTTACCCGTCAGACAGACGCTAGAATAGGCTGACCAACCCTCTGACTACGGTGATCCATGCGCTCGGCCCAACCGGTTAAACAGGAGTGGCAGGCCTTCTGGCTCGCCATCGGCTTTCTGACCCGCATTCCCATGCTGGTGAACATCGACTACTCCCAGCGCCTGATGAACCAGAGCAGCCTGTACTTTCCGCTCGTGGGTCTGTTGCTGGGCGTGCTCTACCTGTGTGTTTACGGGGTACTCAGTCTGGCCTTCAGTCCGCTGGTCTCGATCATCCTGGTGGTGATCGTGCACCTGTTCCTGACCGGCGCCTTCCACGAGGACGGGCTTGCCGACAGTGTCGATGCTCTGGGCGGTGGCTACACCGTGGAAAAGCGCCTGGCGATCATGAAAGACAGCCGCATCGGCACCTACGGCACCGTGGCCCTGGTGATGGCGTTGCTGCTGAAAGTGGCGCTGCTGGCGGAAGCCGACCATCTCTGGCTGGCCCTGCTGGCCGCACCCGCCGTCTCACGCCTGACGCCCCTGTTGCTGATGGCGACGCTCAGCTACGTGACCGATCCCGACAAGAGCAAATCCAAACCCGTGGCCGACGGTTTTTCCGCCTCGAGACTGGCCGCCGCCATCGGATTTGTACTGATCGTGACCGGGACTCTGTCATTCTGGCAGCCCGTCCTGATCACCGGCACCCTGGCCGCGGTGCTGCTGGTAGCCCTGTGCTGGGGAGCTTATCTCAAACGTCAGTTGGGGGGTTATACCGGTGATGCGCTGGGAGCTAGCGTGGTGTTAAGCGAATTGGTGTTGTTGTTATTTCTCTAAAAAGCTGACTCAGCAGTTGAAAGACAGTTTGAGGTGGGCCTTTCCAAAACCGTGCGGAGCCATGGGTGAAGAGCGAAAAGCTCTTCACGGGCTGGCCATGGATGGCCTGCCCAGGACCTTCAGCGCGACGCAGGAGCAATAAGCGCTGAAGGGCGGAGCCCGAGCGTTACAGGGAAGTATTCACAGCGTGTTTTGGAAAAACTGCCCCAAAACTGTCCGCCCCCTTATTAGTTATCCACCGTAAAAGAAACAATCCGAGACAGGTGACTGAATGGCAAACCCGTTTCCTCGTGCCACTGGTTGAACGCCGCCTGTACCTGTTTCAGCCCCTTCTGGCTGGCTGGAGAGGCATCCAGGATCTCCGCCCGGGTCAGTGCGGTAACCACATCCCGGGACAGGATAAACCCGTCCCACCCCACACGGCGCAGGAAATACTGGGCGGAGTTGCCACCCAATCGGCAGCCATTGCGCTTCAGATACAGCAGCAACCCGGCCTGATCGGTGCCGGGCCAGTCCGCCAGAAAGCGGCCAAAGCTGCCATGGTCTTTCGCCACATCCATGATCATCCGGGCGTTTTCCGGCACCGTGCGGATCTTCTGCAGGTTGCGCACGATGCGTTCGTCCTTCGCCAGTTCCTCCAGCACCTCCGGTGGCACCTGCTGCCAATAGGCGGGGACAAAGCCCTGAAAGGCCTCTTCAAAATCTGCCCACTTGTTCTCGATCACCCGCCAGACAAAACCCGCCTTGAAGATGCAACGGGTCATCTCCGACAGGTAACGGTCGTCGCTGATTTCCGCCAGGCGGCTTTTCTCAACCACCGGCGGCAGCAGGGCCTGCAGGGCGGTTTCACCGCCTTTGCGCATCAATGCCTGATCGTAAAACGCGGAAAATTCCATGATGAATCCTGAATACGGTTACCGGGAGTCCTCATGCTGGGCCCGCTTCAACGCTTTTTCAACTGCGTCATCAGTGACTCATTGGCCAGTGGCTCCGCCCACTGATTGCCATGCACCAGTTCCTCCAATGGCAACCGCGAGCGCCACCCCTTGGCCTGAAGCTCCGGCTGTTCAAGAAACTCACTGACATAGCCCAGGCACAGGTAGGCGAGCGGGTAGACGTGTTCGGGTAACTGCAGGATTTCCGCCAGCCGGTCCTGGCTGAGGATACTCACCCAACCCACGCCGATATTCTCCGCCCGGGCGGCCAGCCAGAGGTTCTGCACCGCCAGACAGGTGCTGAACAGATCCATCTCCATGATGGAGTTGCGCCCCAGCACATTCGGGCCGCCCCGGCTGCGGTCGCAGGTGATGCACAGGTTGATGGGGCTGTCGAGAATGCCCTGGAGCTTCAGGCTCCGGTAGCGTTCCTGACGTTCACCCTGGTAGTTGGCCGCCGCCCGGTCGTTTTCCTCGTTGAAGCTGTCTAGCACCTGCTGGCGCACCTCGACGCTGTCGATCACGATGAAATCCCAGGGCTGCATGAAGCCCACGGAAGGGGCGTGGTGGGCGGCTTCCAGTAGCCGGGCCAGCACGTCATCGGGGATGGCGTCGGGCAGGAACTGGGAGCGCACGTCACGGCGTTCAAAGATGGCCCGGTACAGGCCTTCGCGTTGCGCCTCGGTGAAGGATTGGTCGTGTTCGTTCATAGCCCCAGTTGCCTCTTCAGTGCGTCGGTATCCAGACACTGCTCCACCTGGTCGGCCAGACGGTCGAGCTGCTGCAGGCGGTGGCTCTGATAATCCAAGGATCGGGCGCTGTCGGTTTTCAGCCCCGCCCAATGAAGAAAGGCGTCACAGGCCCCGGGCTCATCAAACAGGCCGTGCACGTAGGTGCCCAGGATCTGGCCATCCTCGCTGATGGCGCCGTCCGGCTGACCATCGAGTTGGGCCACCGGCCGGGCCAGAGCCGGGCCTTCGGTAACGCCATTATGCATCTCATAGCCCTGCATGACGGGCGCGCTTTCCTTGCCTGAGGCGGCTAGGTTCAGTGGCCCGGAGACGTAACGCAATTGTTTGCCCGGCACCATGCGGGTGGTCATGGCCAGCCAGCCCAGGCCTTCGGTGCTGCCCGCGTCGCCTTCGAGCCCTTCGGGGTCATCCACCCGGTCACCCAGCATCTGAAAGCCACCGCAAATCCCCAGCACTTTCCCCCCGTAACGCAGATGCCGACGAATGGCCTCCGTCCAGCCCTGCTGTCTCAGCCAGGCCAGGTCGTGGCGGGTGCTCTTGCTGCCGGGCAGGATGATCAGGTCCGCCGGGGGAATGGGTTCGTCCGGCCCGACAAACACCAAATCCACCCCGGGGTGCAGGCGCAGCGGATCGAAGTCATTGTGGTTGCTGATGCGCGGCAGCACCGGCACCACCACTTTCAGCGCGCCCGCGTCGCTGGTGCCGGCAGTGGCAACGCTGTCTTCGGAATCAATCACCAGACCGTGCAGGTAGGGCAGAACACCGAAGACCGGTTTACCTGTGTGCTCGTGCAGCCAATCCAGCCCCGGCTCCAGCAGCGCAATGTCGCCCCGGAAGCGGTTGATGATGAAACCGGCCGTGCGAGCCCGCTCGCTCTCGGAAATCAGCGACAACGTGCCCACCAGTTGGGCAAAGACGCCGCCCTTGTCGATGTCACCCACCAGCAGAACGGGACAGTCCGCCGCCTCGGCAAAGCCCATGTTGGCAATGTCGTTGGCCCGCAGGTTGATCTCCGCCGGGCTGCCGGCGCCTTCTGCGATCACCACGTCGTATTGCGAGCTCAGCGCCTGCCAGCTCTGCATCACCGTGGCCTTGGCCTCGGCCTTGTAGGCGTGGTAGTCCAGCGCGTCCATGTTGCCGTGTACGCGACCGCGCAGGATCACCTGGGCGCCCCGGTCGCTCTGGGGCTTGAGCAGCACCGGGTTCATGTCGCTGTGGGGCTGAAGCCCGCAGGCCAGGGCCTGCAAAGCGGTGGAGCGACCTATTTCGCCACCGTCCACGGTCACGGCACTGTTCAGGGCCATGTTCTGGGGCTTGAACGGCGCCACGGACACACCCTGGCGCGCCAGCCAGCGACACAGGGCCGCCACCACCGTAGTCTTGCCGGCATCCGAGGTGGTGCCCTGCACCATCAGCGTGGGCACTTACAGCTCCACACCCTTCTGGGCCTTGATGCCCTGGTCCTTGAACGCGTGCTTGACCGCGCCCATCTCGGTCACGGTGTCGGCCAGGTCGATCAGTTCCTGGGGCGCACTGCGGCCAGTCACCACCACATGCTGCATCTCGGGCCGGCCCTGCAAGTCGTCCAGTACCCGGTCCAGGTCGATGTAATCGTATTTCAGGGCGATGTTGAGCTCGTCCAGCAGGATCAGGTCATAGCTGTCGTCCTTCAGCATGGCGGCGGCGATGTCCCAGGCGGCGTTGGCTGAAGCCACGTCCTGCTCCCGGCTCTGGGTATCCCAGGTGTAGCCCTGACCCATCACGTGGTAATCCACGTTGGGCAGGTCCCGGAAAAACGCCTCCTCGCCGGTGCTGAATGCACCCTTGATGAACTGCACGATGCCCACCTTCATGCCATGGCCCAGGGCCCGGGCCACCATGCCGAAACCGGAACTGCTTTTGCCCTTGCCGGGGCCGGTCATCACCAGCAGCACACCCTGCTCGTTCTGGGCGCGGGCAATGCGCTCCTGCATGATCTTCTGTTTGGCGGCCATGCGCCTGGCGTGGCGTTCGGGGTCTTTTGCGCGCTCTCGCATGAGGGCACTCCTCTTATTGAGATGGTGAGTGGGTGACGGTGAAAGATTCACCCCGGAAAATCGCAGCCACCAGGGCGGGGGCCGAGGGGAAGTAGCCGTGGAAATAGCTGGCGGTCAACGCGCCCTGGCGATACACCGCTTCGCCTTCGGAACCGGCTTGTTTGCGGGTTCGTGCCACCGGCTGCCAGGGCGTGTCCAGGGTGGAATGGTGATAGGTATGGCCCCGCAAATCCCCCAGGTTCGTGTCCAGGCTCTGCAGGCCCAGGGCCTTCAGGCGGCCCGCCATGGTCGCGCAGCCGGGCAGCAGGCCCAACAGGGCATGTTCAGCGCCTTCCTTGTCCACGAGGGTTTCGGTGCAGGCCATCAAACCACCACACTCGGCCAGTACCGGCTTATCCATCTGATGGAAAGCACGAATGGCTTCCAGCATCGGCATGTTGGCGGCCAGTGTCGCTGCGTGCAACTCAGGGTAACCGCCCGGCAGCCACAGGGCATCCGCCTCCGGCAGTTCGGTATCCACCAGCGGGGAGAAGTAGCACAGTTCCGCCCCCATGGCTTCCAGCAGGTCCAGGTTGGCCCGGTAGAGAAAGCTGAAAGCGGCATCCCGGGCAATGGCGATGCGGCGGCCGGCAAGAAGCTGTTCCACAGCGGCAGGCGGTTCCGCACTTAATTCGACGGGTTTGGGCAGCGTATCCAGCCCGGCAGCTTTCAATACCTCGGCGGCCTGGTCCAGCCGGTCACTCAGATCCGACAGCTCGTTGGCCTGCACCAGCCCCAGGTGTCGGTCCGGAATGTCCATGGCGTCGTTGCGGGGAATGGCTCCCAGCAGGTCAATGCCCTCCGGCAGGCTATCCGCCAGCAACTGGCCATGGTAGGCACTGCCGATTTTATTAGCGATCACCTGATGCACCGGCAGTTCCGGATCAAAATGAGCCAGGCCGTATGCCACCGCGCCGAAGGTCTGCGCCATGCCCTTGGCATCAATCACCGGCAGGGCGGGAATGCCGGCCAGTTTGGCCAGGTCGCCGCTGCTGGGGCTGCCGTCGAACAGGCCCATCGAGCCTTCCACCAGAATCAGGTCGGCGGTTTGCGCGGCTTCGGCCAGGCGCCAGCGGCATTCGCCTTCGCCGGTCATCCAGGGGTGCAACTGGTACACCGGATTACCGGAGGCGACTTCCAGCACCATGGGGTCCAGATAATCCGGGCCGTGCTTGAACACACGCACATTCAAACCCGCATTTCGGTGCAGTCGCGCGAGGGCGGCGGAGACCATGGATTTGCCCTGGCCGGAGCCGGGGGCGGTGATCATGGCGGCTGGGACTTTGGCTGTCGGCATTCCTGAGTGATCCATGTTATCTGGGTTTGGTGCTGACGGGCTGCGGGGCAGAGCTTTCCGGGACACGCTGTGAATACATCCCTGTACGCTTGACTGCAGCATCCATGCTGCAGACAGTCCCGGACAGCTCTACCCCACAGCCCTTGTCATGACAGGTGCTAGCTTCTCTTCGGCACGAAAAAAGGGGCGCCGTCCACTTCCACTGTTTCCAGGTCCTGGTTGTACAAACGCTCCAAAGCGTTCGGCACCAGCATGCGATCCGCCGGACCCCAGCAGGCCTCGCCATCCGGGAACATCAACAAAATGTTGTCGCACCAGAGGGCGGCCAGGTTCAGATCGTGCAGGCACATAAAAATGGCGTTGCCCGCTTTCGCCCGTTCGGTCAGCAGTTTCATGACCGCCACCTGATGATGCAAATCCAAGTGGTTGGTGGGCTCATCCAGCAGCCAGGTGTGGGGCGCCTGGGTCATCAGGGTGGCGATGGCCACGCGCTGGCGTTCACCGCCGGACAGGGTGCTGACCAGTCGGTCCTTCAGGTGCAGTACGTCCAGGGCCTCCAGGGACCGTTCGGCCATGGCAACATCATCGGCGCTTTCCATCTGCCAGGGCGACAGCCAGGGGTGGCGCCCGATCAGGGCCGTTTCCAGGACTGTCGCCGGGAACCCGTCCTGGCGATCCTGGAAGACCAGCCCCAGTTGCTGTGACAGCTGTCGACGCGGCAGGGTCGTCAGCGGCTGCACATCCAGGCAGACGCTGCCCCGGCGGGCATCCCGCAGGCCCGCTAGCGTGTGTAACAGTGTGGTTTTGCCCGCGCCATTGGGCCCCAGAACGCCCCAGACCTGGCCTGGCTCAATGGTCAGGCCCAGCGGATAAGCGTCCGGGCGGTCTGGAATATCGATCACCAGGTCACGGGTGTTGAGATGGCTCATAAGGGGGCGCCGGAATGCATTCATCAGCGGCTCCGGTACAGCAGGTACAGGAAGGTGGGCACGCCCAGCAGGGCGGTGATCACTCCCACGGGCAATTGCTCCGGCGCGATAACCACCCGGGCCAGGGCGTCAGCAAGCACCAGCAGAGTGCCGCCGGCAAAGGCGCTCGCCGGCAGGATCAGGCGCTGGTCGTTACCCAGCACCAGCCGCAGCATGTGGGGCACCACCAGGCCGACAAAGCCGATGCTGCCGGCCATGGTCACAGCCGCCGCCGTCAGCAGGCTGGCCAGAATGTAGACCAGCCATTCCAGGGGCCGTACCGAGACACCCAGCGCAGCGGCCTGGAGGGGGCCTCGAGCCAGCACATTCAATCCCCGCCCCAGCGGTACCAGGGCCAGGCAGACCAGCAGGAGCAACAGCAATCCCGGCCAGGGTGTGCGTGCATAGGACACATCGCCCATCAGCCAGTACAGCATGCCCGGCAGTTCACGGGCCGGACTGATGGCGAGCATGAGGGTAATCACTGCGCCCCAGCCGGCAGCTACCACAACGCCCGTCAACAGCAGGCGGGTTGGGGTCCAGCTTCCGGTGCCATGGGCCAGGCCAAACACCATCAGCGTGGACAGCAGGGCGCCGGCAAATGCCGAACCGGAGATCAGGAAGCCGCCGAAGCCGGCGAGCATGGCGAACAGGGCGCCCACGGCCGCGCCTCCGGACAGCCCGAGCACGTAGGGATCAGCCAGAGGATTGCGCAACAGGACCTGCATCAGGGCGCCAGCCACCGCCAGCAGGCCACCGGTGGCAAACGCCGCCAGGGTCCTAGGCAGCCGGAGTTCCAGCACCAGCGTCTGGTGCATATCGGGGCTCTGCCCGACAAAGACCGCCAGCACCTCAGACGGAGACAGGGCCACACTGCCGATGCCCACGGAGAGCATCATCGACAGCACACTGGCCAGCCCCAGCAACAACAGTGGTAGCGTCAGTGGTCGGATCACAGAAGGCCCCCGGTTCTATCGACGGGCACGGGCTATCTCCAGTTTCTCGCAGAACAGGCGGGTGCCTTCCAGCATGCGAGGGGTTGGCCGCTGCACCAGGGATGGCGGCACAAAAAACAGATTGCCACGGGCAGTCGCGGTCAGTCCCGGGAAAGCCCGCCAGCGATCCAGCCAGCCGCGGTTCTCCTCCCCCATGCCACCGGCCAGGATGGCTTCCGGGTTGGCGGCCACCACCGCTTCGGCGCCGATTCTGGGCACCAGGCGAGCCAGGTCGCCGAACACATTGGCGCCACCGCACAGGCGGATCATCTCGCCGATCAGGTGTTCATCGTTAACCGTCATCAGGGGCTCATCCCACACCTGGTAGAACACCGGGACCGGACTGGCATTTCTGTATTCCGCACGCAGGCTGTCGATGCCCCGCCGGAACCGTCCCGCCTCGGCAAAGCCAGCAGTTTGCGTTCCCGCCAGCACCGACAACCGCTCGATGGTGCCGGAGACAGCCTCAAAACTCCGGGGCTCAATCGAAAACACCGGCAGACCCAGTTCCTCCAGCATGGCGACCTGTTCGGGCGGATTGCCGGTCACCCAGGCGATCACCAGGTCTGGTTTGAGGGTCAGCAACCGTTCCATGTCCAGCCGGGTGTGGCTGCCCACCGAAGGCACCTCACGAGCCGCCGGTGGGTAGTCCGAATAATCCACAACCGCAACCACCTGGTCTCCAGCGCCCGCGGCCCAGACCAGTTCCGTGGCCCCCGGTGACAGCGCCGCGATGCGGCTGGCCGGTTGTTCCAGGCAGAGTTGCTGGCCCCGGTCATCCGTGGCGCAGACTTCCGCCCTTGCCCCGGTTATGACCGCCAGCAACATTACCGCCAGCAGCCATTTCCAGACCGGTATTGCGCAATCCTGCCTCATTGGATACTCACTGATGATCCGGCCCCATCACTCACTCCGACAGAAAATCGTACCGCACCGTCAGCATGGCCGTACGGCCGGCAGAGGTATACATGTCACCCGTCCAGCGGCTGGCGGTCTGGTAGGTGTTGTCAAAGACATCGTCCACCGACACTTTGGCCTGCCAGCCCGGCGCAAAGGCCCAGCTTGCCCGCAGGTCCAGCAGTCCGTAACCCGGCAGGCGGCCTTCTTCGCCCGCATCGTCGTAGCGGTGGCTTTCAGCCCGTGCGGTGCCACCGAAGGACCAGGCGCCCAGTTCCCGATCCACATCCAGGCGGACCGAGCGCTCGGCCCGACGCCTCAACTGGTCACCGGTCTGGTCATCCTCGTAGTCACCCAACGTGGCCGCCAGCTTGACGTCCCAGTTGCCCATTTCCAGGCCACTGGCGAATTCCACACCCCGCAGACGGGCCTCCGGTACACTGTCAGCCCCACTCGAGCTTGGCAGAGAGAGGTCCTCAACGTCACTCTGGAATACAGCCACATCCCAGAACCACCGGGTATAACGGCCTTCAAAGCCAAGTTCGTAACTGGTCGATTCCTCCGGCTCGATATCGGGATCACCGAATCCCGGATAGTACAGGTCATTGAACGAAGGCGCCCGAAACGAGGTACCGGCACTCAGGCGGACCCGGTGACTGCGGTCAAACTGGTAGCCCAGCCCGGCGCCCCAGGTTGTATGGGCACCGTAGGCCTCGTTGTCATCCTCGCGCACGCTGAAATGCACGTCTGTCGGGCCAAAGTTGAGCAGCGCCTGGGCAAAATAGGCGCTGTTATCGCGGCTGCTTTCGTCATAATCGGTGGTGCCATCCACCTGATCGGTCATGCGCTCGGCGCCGACGACAAACTCGTGCGTGCCCAGCGTCAGCCAGTTCTCCAGCCGTGATGACCGGGAGCGGGTATCAAACGTGCTGGGAATGGAACTGCCGGAACTGAACGAATCGCTTTCATCCCGTGAGTCAGACACCTGAACCAGGGTGCGCCAGTAGTCAGTGATGGGCACCTCGAGACTCGCCCCGGCGGTCTGGATCACGAAGTCCATCTCACCGCCCTCGTAGGCCGAGGAACCCTCGGCGTTCAGAAAGGTCGCCGCGATCCGCGCGCCATTATCAAAAGTGTGGCTCGCACTCGCCACCGACGAGCGGTTGTCGTAGTCTTTGTCCTCGCCGCCGATCACCACGGGGGCGCCATCTGTGCGGAAATAGTTGGTGCCCACACTGACCTTGGTGCCCGACTCTGCCAGTGAGAACCCGGCGCCATACTGCTGGCTGTCAAGGTTACCGGCGCCGGCTTCCACCCAGCCGCTGGCCGGACTCTGCCCCTGAGGCAGAGTAAAGGCCTGGATGACCCCGCCGGCCGCATCCGCCCCGTACAGGCTGCTTCGGCTGCCGCGGACAATCTCAACCCGCTTGATCAGTTGCGGTGGAAGATACTGCCAGGCCGGCGCACCCGTGGTCGCCGATCTCAGGCGAATACCGTCCACCAGCAGGACGGAACCTGAAGAGTCGTGGCCCCGGATAAACACGCTGGTGCTCTTGCCGAACGAACCATTGTTCACCACGTTGATGCCGGGCTGACTTTCCAGCAACTCGGAAAACTGCCGTGCCTGTTTTTTCTCAATCTCTTCCTCGTCGATCACCGTGACCGAGGACAGGCTTTCCCCCACCGTTCTGGGGCCCAGGGTGGCCGTCACCACAATGGGGTCCAGACTGTCAGCATCCGGGGATTGCGTTTGGGCGGCCTGAGCCACCGCAGAGGAGAGGGGCAGGGCTGTCAGCGTCAGAGAGGCGCAGACAAGGGCCCGGGGATTCTCAAAAATAGCCATCAAACATTCTCACCATCAGATCGTGCAGCACCCGCACGACGGTTAGTCACTGGGCTGGGGAGAGAATGCAGGAAGGGCAGGCCTTGGCTGGAACAGGGACTCCGATGGAACAGGCCTTCACCCACCGTCACCGCCCTCCGCAGCATCTGGTGTGTTATCAGGCCGGTCTCCGGGCTCATGAGCCGATTCCGGAAGCCGGAATCGCAGCCATCGCCTTCCCGTGCCTGGACACAGTGGCGCATTCGATGGCTGTTGACTCAATTACCGTTGCGGGGGCAGCGTTGGACTTGACCAGAGGAGGACTCTGAACGCACCAACTTCCCGTTTCACCCCCGGCAGCTTTGCACAGGGGCACCTGAAAACGTCGGCAAAGGCTAACAATCGGTTAATGTCTGGTCAATGACATTTGCCAAGGGCCAGCGCCAGGCGTTGCCATTCGGTCTCAGAGCCGGGCAGCCCGAAACGCAGGGCTGACGGGGATTTGAAAAGGCGCACCAGCACGCCCTGCCGGGCCAGTGCTTGATGAATCGCACCGGCATCAGGCGTCACCAGGTAGCGGAACAGGATGGTTCCGGAGCTCTCACCAAGCCCCGTATCCGCCAGCAACCGGCGCAGGCGTTCGCTGTCCCGCACCAGCCGCTCGAGTGTCTCTGTCTGCCAGTCTGTGTCAGCCAGCGCCCTGGCCATGACATGCCTCGCCGGGCCGCTCATTGCCCAGGGCCCAAGCCGCTCCGACAGTGACATCAGCAAGGCCTCGGGGCCCAGTACCGCCCCGGCGCGAACACCCGCAAGGCCAAAGAACTTGCCCAGAGAACGCAGAATAATCAGCCCCGGGCGGCCGGCCATGGCCGCGAGACTGGCCTTGGAGCCGGGGGCAACAAACGCCTCATCCACCACCAGCCCGCCGCCCCGGGCAGCCAGTTTCCGGCGCCAGAGCTCCAGTTGCTGGACAGGCAGCGTCAGCCCGGTCGGATTATTGGGGTGAATCCAGACCAGCCAGTCCAGCGCGTCCAGCCAGTCGTCACCAGTGGCGCCACCTTCAAGCGGAATCGGCGCCACCTGGTGCCCTGACTTGCGCCACCAGTACCCATGCTCCCGGTAGCCCGGCACGGGAATGCCCACCCGGCAGCGAGGCAGCAATTGCGGCAGGGCCTGGATTGCGGCCTGACTGCCAGCAACCGGCAAGCAGCAGGCATCGGCCGGAGCGCCACACCAGAGCCGGATCGACTCAGCCAGGCCATCGTCCTCTTCGGGGAGCCGCTGCCAGATCGTCTCTGGCAGTTGCGGCACCGGCCACGCCACCGGGTTGATACCCGTGGAAAGATCCAGCCACTGCTCCCGGGGAATACCCCAGTGCCGGGCGGCCGCGTTCAGCCGACCGCCATGACCGGGCGGGGAAGCCGGCGCGTCACAGCTCATAGCCATGCCACCACCATCGCCAGAATCCCCAGGGTCACCAGCCAGCAGATAACGCCTTTGCGGACCAGCTCAATGGAGGCCTCCACGGTCGCCGCCGTGGGCATGACCCCGCTACCAAGCACTGGCCGGTGCTTCACCCCGGAGCCATAGGGGGCCGCTCCACCCAGAACCACCCCCAGGGCTCCGGCGCCTGCGGCCATCACCGGCCCCGCATTCGGGCTCTCCCAGGTCGGTGCCTGGCGCCGCCAGCACTGAAGCGCCAGCCGGGTATCACCCAGCAGCGCGTAGGTCAGCGCGGTCAACCGCGCGGGGATCCAGTTAAGCAGGTCGTCCAGGCGGGCAGCCGCTTTGCCAAACCCTTCGAAGCGGTCATTGCGATAGCCCCACATGGCGTCCAGCGTGTTGACCAGCCGATGCAGCACCACGCCGGGAGCGCCGGCCACCAGAAACCAGAACAGGCTGGCGAACACCGCGTCGGCACCATTTTCCAGCATGGATTCGGCCGCTGCGTTGGCAACGCCAGCCTCGTCCAGCTCTGACGCCCGGCGACTGACAATACGACTGACCTGCTCCTGTGCTGCCGGCAGATCCCCCCTTGCCAGTGGCTGAGCCACCGCCCGCCCATGCTCCACCAGCCCCCGAAGCGACAGCGCCAGACAGAGCACCAGCGTCTGGATCAGCACCAGCCACCAGCCGGTCAGCACAGCCTCAGCGAAGAGCATCAGCAAAACCGCCGGCATAACCAGAACGACAACCGCAACCGTCCCCAGCAACAGGCTCAGACCGGGTCTGCCCGGCGCCCGGTTCAAGCAGCATTCAACAGACGTCACCAGCCGACCGAATCCCACCAGCGGGTGCCAGCGGCGAGGCTCACCCACCAGGGCATCCAACAGTACCGCGGCACAACACACGGCCACTGACACCAAGAAACTCTCCAAACCGCTCTCCTTCACAAGCCAGCGCATCCCATGCCCTCAGACCGGGCGCCAGCAAGTCTAACGGACCCACCTGCCCGCTTGACAGCTTTTCATGGCCGGAGGAGCATGGCGGCTTTTCGGCTATCAGGAAACCGCCATGCCCCTGCCAGACAGCTGGTCCCAGCAACCTGCTTCCCCCGATGCCCGCTACGTCGAGCTGGCCCGCCAGCGCCAACAGGTGCTGACCAAGCCGCCGGGATCACTGGGTCGACTGGAACAGGCCGCCATCACCCTGGCGGGGTTACAGGCCAATGATCGGCCCGCCCTCGACCGGATTCATATTTCAGTATTTGCCGGCGACCATGGGGTCTGCGATGAGGGCATCTCGGCCTTTCCCCAGGCGGTCACCGCCCAGATGATTGCCAACTTCGCCAGCGGCGGTGCGGCCATCAGTGTCATGGCCAAAGAACTGGGCGCCTGGCTGGAAGTGATCAACCTTGGGACGGTGGAACCGGCAGCGGCCCTGTCCGGCGTGCTGGACCGGACCATTGCCCCGGCAACCGCCAATCTTGCACAGACCGACGCCATGACCCCAAGCCAACTGGAGGCCGCCCTGAGCCATGGTGACGAGGCCGCAGACCGGGCCAGACGGGCCGGGGCCCAGCTGTTCATCGGCGGCGACATGGGCATCGGCAATACCACCAGTGCCGCCGCTCTGGCCTGCGCCCTGCTGGGGCGCGATCCGGATGAGCTGGTGGGTCCGGGTACCGGTCTCGATGCGCGCGGAGTGTCCCACAAGTCAGACGTGGTGCGCCGGGCCATCGGTCGCATCGGCAACACCCGGGAGCCCCTGGACATACTCCAGGCGCTCGGTGGTTTTGAAATCGCCGCCCTGACCGGTGCCATTCTGGGTTGCGCCGCCCGGGGCATCCCGGTACTGGTGGACGGCTTCATCGTCTCCGCAGCTGCCCTGATGGCTGTCCACCAGCAGCCAAGGGCCCGCGAATGGCTACTATTTGCCCACCAGTCGGCCGAACCCGGCCACAAGACGCTGCTTCAGGCACTGGAAGCGGAGCCGCTGCTGGAACTGGGCATGCGTCTGGGCGAGGGCAGCGGTGCCGCCGTCGCCGTGCCCCTGCTTCGCGCCGCCTGCGCCCTGCATAATGGTATGGCGACCTTCGAAGCCGCCGGTGTGAGCAACCGTTCAGAGGGTGAGGCGTCATGACCACTACCGTTCTCGACCTGATCCGGCATGGCGAACCGCAAGGCGGTCCTATGTTCCGGGGGCGCAAAGACGACCCCCTGAGCGAGGATGGCTGGAATCAGATGCACGCCGCCATCACCAGCCAGGACCAGTGGCACGCCATTGTCACCTCGCCACTGCTGCGCTGCCGGGAGTTTGCCGGGCAGTTGTCAGAGCGCCTCGGGCTGCCGATTCATGTCGAACAGGAGCTTCAGGAGATCCGCTTCGGTGAATGGGAGGGGCTGACATCGGAGCAGGTCCATGACCGCTACGGCGAACATCTGTCGCGGTTCTGGCAGGATCCGGTTCATTTCACACCACCCGGTGGCGAACCCATGGCGCAGTTCCACGAACGCGTTGCCCGGGCATTCCGGCGCTGGCAGGAACAACTGGCCGGTCAGCGGGTGCTGGTGGTCTGCCATGGCGGCGTTATCCGCATGATCCTGGCCGACGTCCTGGGCATTCCTCTGGAGCGTTCCTTTGCCGGCTTTGCCGTGCCTTATGCCTGCCGCAGCCGGATCCAGGTGGACCAGTCGGAGTTCCGGGTTTTCCGCAGCCTGATCAGTCACTGCCCTTGAGCGTCAGGGGCAGCCCCGCCACTGACATAATGACTTCGTCACAGCGCTCGGCCAGCGCCTGATTGAGCCAGCCAAGCTCATCGGCGAAGCGCCGGGTCAGCGCATCCATGCCGATCGTGCCCAGCCCTACCTCATTGCTGACCACGATCAGGGCACCGGGATAGGCAGACACTTGCTCAAGAAAGGCCGCTCGCTCGTCGCCGAACACCCCGGCGTCGGAAAACAGCAGGTTACTCAGCCACAGGCTCATACAGTCAATCAGTAACAGGGGCGGGTCCCCCGGCCGCTGCCGGAAATCCGCCAGCACCGCAGCCAGCCGCAACGGCTCCTCCACCAGCCCCCAGTCATCCGGGCGCTGGCGCCGGTGGCGTTCAATCCGGCCGGCCATCTCATCGTCACCCGCGGTGGCCGTGGCGACATAGACAACCGGGCCCCCAAACTGCCCGGCCCGGGCCTCCGCCAGCCCCGTCTTGCCGGAACGAATCCCTCCGGTGATCAGACACTTGTCGGCCATTAGGTGCACTCCTAAAAGGTTTGAAAAGCAAAGGTACAACAAGGGTACGGGCACCTGCTATAGTTTCGCCAGACCTTGCGAAAGCCGCCGGCAGGGAATCCGGCTTTCGGACCGTTTTTCTGGACAACTGGAGTCCCCATGCAGGCCGAATTGCTCGACATCCGCAACCACATTGCCCAGTACCCCCCGTTTGATGAAATGGCCGAAGAACTGCTCGACCAGGTGGTTGAAGGCATCGAGGTGGCCTATTTCCGCGCAGGTACCCAAATTCTGGAACTGGGCCAGCAGAATGCCTGGCTGCATTACCTGCGCAGCGGCGCGGTGGAAATCTCCCGCCGCTCCGGGGAACTGTACAACCGGCTGGGGGAAGGCGAGTTTTTCGGCCACTTCGGGTTGCTGCGCAATCAGCGGGTACGATTCCCGGCGAAGGCCATCGAGGATTCGCTGATCTACAAGATTCCCTATGAGACCTTCCAGTATCTGTGGGAACAGGACGAAAATTTCGCCGATTTTGTCGAGGTAGAGGACCGCAGCCGCCTGCGCTCCGCCATCTCCCGGCAGGAAAAAGCCAACGACCTGATGACCTCCAAGGTCACCCGTCTGATTGCCCGCCAGCCGGTTACCGCCCCCAGCACCGTCCGGCTCCAGGAAGCAGCCAAGATCATGACCGACAACGGCGTCTCCGCCCTGCTGCTGATGGACGAGACCGGCGACTTCCCGAAGCTGGAAGGCATCATCACTGATCGGGACCTGCGCACACGGGCCGTGACCCAGGCGCTGCCCTCGGAAACCCCGATCAGCGACATCATGACCGAAGACCTGATCACCATCCGCTCCAACGCCTACATCTTCGAGGCCATGCTCACCATGCTGCACAACAACGTGCACCACCTGCCGGTGATGGATGGCCACGAGGTCCGTGGCGTGATAGCACTGTCGGATATCGTGAAATACGAGAGCCAGAGCAGCCTGTTCCTGGTCAGCAATATCTACCAGCAGGTGGATGTCAAAGGGCTCAAGAAGATCAGCCGGGGTGTCCCGGACACCTTCGTGCGTATGGTCAACGAAGACGCCAACTCCCATATGATCGGCAGCGCCATGGCCGGCATCGGGCGCAGCTTCAGCCAGCGCCTTCTGGAGCTGGGCGAAGAAAAACTCGGCCCGCCGCCTGTGCCCTACTGTTTCATGGGACTGGGCTCCATGGCCCGGGACGAACAGCTGGTGGTGACCGATCAGGACAACGCCATGATCCTCGATGACAGCTTCATCCCCGAGGAACACGATGAGTACTTCCTGGCACTGGCCAAGTTCGTCAGCGATGGCCTGGCCGAATGTGGCTACAGCTACTGCACCGGCGAAATTATGGCGACCAACCCGAAATGGCGCCAGCCACTGCGGGTATGGAAGGAGTACTTCACTGACTGGATCGAATACCCCAAGGCGGAGTCCCTGCTCAACAGCAACATTTTCTTCGACCTGGACGGCATTCATGGCGAGACCGGTTTTGCCGAGGAACTCAAGGACCTGATCGCCGAGAAGGCCTCAGGCAGCCAGCGTTTTCTGACCCTGCTGGCGCGCAATGCCCTGAACCGTACCCCGCCGCTGGGCTTCTTCCGGGCCTTCGTACTGGAGGAAAACGGCAAGCACCAGAAGAGCTTCAACCTCAAGCGCCGGGGCACCGCGCCGGTCTCGGACCTGATCCGGGTGCACGCGCTGGCCTGCGGATCCCGGGCCCAGAACTCGTTTGAACGGCTGCGGGCGATTTCCAAAACCAAGCTGCTGATCGACGACGATGCCGGCAACCTGCGGGATGCCCTGGAGTTCATCTCCATCGTCCGGATACGACATCAGGCCCTGGCCATTGAGGAAGGACGCGAGCCGGACAACAACGTGCGCCCGGAGGATCTGTCACCGTTTGAACGCAGTCACCTGAAGGACGCCTTCCAGATTGTCAGTAACGCCCAGAAATTCCTCCGGTTCCGGTACAACGCCGGAGGTGGGCGTAATGTCCAGTAACAACGGCCCGACGGCACAGCCCCACAAGACCTGGCCGGAACGCTACCGGGACATGGCCAACACCGCCAGGGACCCGCGCATCCAGGCGTTCTACAAAGCCGGTTGCCCGGCCCCGGCCACCCCGATGAGCGAGGTCCCGCTGGTGGCTCTGGACTTCGAGACCACCGGTCTGGATCCGGATGAACACGCCATTGTCAGTATTGGCCTGGTGCCGTTCACCCTGGACGGTATCCAGTTGGGGAAAAGCTGGCATCAGATTGTCCGTCCGCAACTGCCGCTGCATCAGACCTCGGTGACCATCCACGGCATCACCCACAGTGACATCGACGGCGCACCTGACCTGTCCGAGGTGCTCGACACCCTGTTCGAGCACCTGAACGGGCGCATTCCCGTCGTTCATTACCGCAACATTGAACGGCCTTTTCTGAACGTGGCACTGCAGCATCGTCTGCAGGAACAGCTTCGGTTTCCGGTGCTGGACACCATGGCGATCGAGGCCTACCTGCACCCGGACCGTAATCCGAACCGCTGGCAGCGGCTGCTGGGGAAAAAGCCAGTCTCCATCCGTCTCGCTGACAGTCGCCTGCGTTATGGACTGCCACACTACGCCGGCCACAACGCCCTGATTGACGCCATCGCCACCGCCGAGCTGCTTCAGGCTCAGGTTCTCCATCATTTCAGCCCGGAGACCGCCATCGGGGACCTGTGGGTGTAACGGCCATAGCCGGGGGCACCGGCAATCGATAGAATGTCCCCAAACCCGACACAGAGGTGAGAGTGACCGGACAACCTGCCAAACCAACCCCCCTGGATGCCTTCCGGCGGGCCCGCCGGATGTGGCTGAAAGGCGAGAAGATCAGCCTGGCTGCCCTGGCCGACGATCTCAACATCGGGCGGGCCACCCTGTTTCGCTGGGTGGGTAACCGGGATCTGCTGGTGGGTGAGATCCTGTGGTCCCTCTATGAACCGCTCTACAAGGAAGCGCGGGCAAAAACCCCGGGCCAGGGTGTCGATTACGTGGTCGGTGTTTTCCGTTACATCAACACCACCATTCTGCATTTCGGCCCCCTGCGCAAGTTCCTGCACCAGGACCCGGAATACGCCCTGAAGATGCTCACCTCCTCACACTCCACCCTGCATGCCCGCACGGTGGAGGTGAACACCCGGCTGCTGAAGGACGAGGTCCGGGCCGGACATCTGAGCCCGCCCATGAACATTCAGAGTCTGTCCTACTTTATGGTCCGGCTGGCCGAGTCCTGTCTCTACAGCGACATCATTGGCGGCCGGGAACCCCGGGATGAGGAACTCGAAGACGCCTGCACCGCCGTGCGCATTCTGCTGGGCGGCAAGGTTTAAATCCCACCCCACCGCCATCGGCAGTGTGCTTCGCCCGGGAATAGGCTATTAATAAAACGCATAAACTTATTGATAATTCGCCGAAGCCACCTGACGACCTAAAGTTTCAGGCAAACTTTCCGATGCGTACAGGGTGACCCTATAAAAATGGATTGACCGGGCTCGGCCTCTCCTCTCAAACCTGACAAAAGGATTCTTCCATGTCGCTCGCCAAACTGAATGACGTGTCGGTTGGCAAAAAACTGGGCTTCGGCTTCACACTGCTGATTGTTTTTACCGCCATCATTGCTGCACTTTCCGTCAGCAACCTGAACGCCTATAACCAGCGTTCACTGATTGTAGCCGGTGCCAGTTCCGCCGAATCCTACCTGCTCGAAGCCAGAACCGAAGAAAAGAACTTCCAGTTACTCCGGGACACCAGCTACCGCGAAGAGGCCGAGCAGTTGGTCCAGAACGCCGCCGACACACTGATGCCGCTGAAAGGCATTCTGGCGTCACCGGAAAACCACGCCAGAATCGACTTTGTCGCTGAAAACGTAGAAACCTATAAATCCAAGCTTGAAGATCTGGCCTTTGCACTGGATAACAATTTTGCCGCCGTGGATGACGCGGAAAAGGCGTTGAGCAAAACCGCCCGGGCCATGGTTGCCAAGGCCGTCGAGTTGCAGGAAATCCAGGTCGAACGCATGGAGGAACAGTACAACAAAGCCCTGATCCTGATTGGCTCGATCACTGCTGTCGCCATCGTGCTGGCCATCCTGATTGCCCTGTTCATGATTCGCTCCATCACCCGGCCCATCCATCAGACTGTCGAAGTGGCCAACCGCGTGGCCTCCGGTGACCTGACCGTTGAAATCAACAGTGACCGGGGCGACGAATTCGGCAACCTGCTGTCGGCGTTCGGCACCATGGTCACCAACCTGCGGGACCTGATCCAGCAGATTGACACCGGTGCCACCAGCATCGCTTCCGCTTCTGAGGAACTGTCGGCTGTCACCAAACAGACCCGTCAGGGCGTCAACGACCAGCAGGACCAGACCGACCAGGTTGCCACCGCCATGAACGAAATGGTGGCCACGGTGAACGACGTTGCCAAGAGTGCCGAGTCGGCTTTCTCTGCGGCCCAGAACGCCAGTCAGAAATCCAGTGAGGGCGAGAAAGCCGGCGGGGAAGCCTTGCAGTTCGTCACTGACCTGAACAGCCAGATAGGCAACGTGATGGAACAGCTTCGCGGCCTGCAGAGCGATACCCAGAACATCGGCACTGTACTGGATGTGATCAAGTCCGTGGCCGAACAGACTAACCTGCTGGCACTGAACGCGGCCATTGAAGCCGCCCGTGCCGGTGAACAGGGCCGGGGCTTTGCGGTGGTCGCCGATGAGGTCCGGTCCTTGGCCCAGCGTACCCAGAGCTCCGCCGAAGAAATCGAGACACTGATCAGCAACCTGGTCAACAGCGCTGAAACCTCCGTCACCACCATGGAACGGAGTACCCACCTGGGCGAACAGACCCTGGAAAGGGCTCAGGTAGCCGGCAGCACCATCACCCAGATGGCCGAAGCCGTGGAGGAAATCCGGCAGTACAACAGTCAGATCGCCACGGCAGCGGAACAGCAGTCGTCGGTTGCCGAGGATATCAACCAGAACATCACCCTGATCCGCGATGTCGGCGAGCAGAGTGCGGCGTCCACCGAGCAGGTCTCCACAGCCAGCGACGAACTGTCCAGCTTGGCCGAGGGTCTGAGCACCCAGGTGGCCCGTTTCAAACTCTGAACCCGGCCTTTCCTACAGGCACAAAAAAACCGGCAGCCTTTCGGGCGCCGGTTTTTTTGTGCCTTGCTGACGCCGCGATTCAGGCCATCAGGTTGTAGAAGAAGACAACGGCTACTGCCACCGGTGTCACGAACCGGATCAGGTTGTACCAGAGAGTGAAGGCACCGTTTTCCAGCGCCAGATCGCTCTTCATGGTTTCCCGGGCCACGAACCAGCCCACGAAGATGGCCGTCAGCAAACCGGACAGCGGCAGCATGATATTGGCGGTGAAGAAATCCAGAAGATCGAAAATAGTCTTGCCTTCGAAAGCCTGGAACATTCCCAGCGGCGTCACATCCGACCAGACATTCAGGGACAGGATGGAGACAATGCCCAACGCCCAGCACAGAATGCCGACCAGTACCGCACTGCCGGTACGGGCGAAGCTGGTTCTTTCCTCGACCCACTCAACCACTGGCTCGAGCAGGGAGATCCCCGAGGTCCAGGCGGCAAACAGCAGCAGGATGAAGAACAGGGCCCCGAACAGGCTGCCCATGGGCATGTTGCCAAAAGCCAGGGGCAGAGTCTGGAAAATCAGGCCCGGGCCGGAACCGGCTTCCAGCCCGTTGGCAAAGACCACCGGGAAGATGGCCAGGCCGGCCAGCAGGGCCACCACGGTGTCCATGATCGCCACGCTCACCGCCGTACGGCCGATATGGACGTCGCGACCAAGGTAAGAGCCATAGGCCATCATGATGGCCATGCCCAGGCTCAGGGTGAAGAACGCGTGGCCCAGAGCCACCAGAGCGCCATCAACCGTGAGGGCACCGAAATCCGGAGTGAACAGGAAGCTGACTGCCTCACCGAAGTGGCCGGTTGTGGTGGCGTAACCCACTACTGCCAGCAGCAACACGAACAGTGCCGGCATCAGGATGGTCACAGCCCGTTCCAGGCCGCCCTTGAGCCCGCGCGATACCACCAGCACCACCAGTGCCATGAATACGGTGTGCCAGAGCAGCAGCTGCGTCGGGCTGCCCAGCAGGGCGGAAAACAGCTCGCCCACTGACTCGGCGGTACCACCGGTGAAGTCACCGGCGGCGGCGTGGCCAATGTAGGACGCCGCCCAGCCACCGATCACCGAGTAGAACGACAGAATGATGAACGCGGCCAGCATGCCGATAATGGCCGATATGCGCCACAGCGGCGACACCAGGTTACGTTCCGCCACCAGACGGAAACTGGTGATGGGGTTATGGCGCCCGTTACGGCCAATGAACACCTCGGCCATCATGATGGGCACACCAATAATGGCGATACACAGCAGGTAAACCAGAACGAACGCACCGCCGCCGTTTTCGCCGGTGACATAGGGGAACTTCCAGACGTTGCCAAGGCCCACGGCGGAACCGGTCGCCGCTAAAATGAAGGCAAGCCTGGATGACCAGAGTCCCCGTGCACCGCTGTCGGATGCGGAATTGGACTGACTCATGAGAATTCTTCCTGTGCTTTTGGCTGGGACGAAAATATGGTACCCGCCAGGCCCGGCGGGAGTGTTGGGGCGGGATTCTGCCAGCACTGGCCCGATGATGCCAGTGCTGGCGGGTATAACAATGGCCAGGGAGTGACAGATCCGGCCGGATCTGGCGTCGACATGTCGTTACCGGTCAACCCGCCGCCAGCCGGGCTCTGGGATGAAAGCGGGCATTCACCCACAGGGAGAGCGCGATGACCGCTCCGCCGAGCGCCAGACGCAAGAGGTCGGCGTCACGGTTCCAGATCAGCAGGTTGACCAGCAGACCGGCCGGCACCAGGGCGTTGTTCATCACCGCCAGAGTCCCCGCATCGACGGTGCAGGCACCGCGGTTCCAGAGGTAAAGCCCAAGCCCGGACGCCGCCAGCCCGAGCCAGGCCAGTATGCCCCACTGCATCGGCGTGGAAGGCAGCTTCTCCGGGTTGCCGAAAATCAGGAACGAGGGCAAAGCAATGATCAGGGCCCCGAAAAAGAAGTAGCCAAAGGTACGGTAACCCGGCAGGTCCACCTGATACCGCTGCATCACGTGCTTGTAGCCGACCTGGCCGGAGGCAAAGGTAAAGTTGGCCACCTGCAACAAAAGGAAGCCTGTCAGGAAGTCCTCACTCAGGCCATCGTAACGGATGATACCCGCGCCCAGTGTGGCAATGGCCGCAGCCATAAGGGCAACCGGAGAGAACCGGCCGTAGAGCGCATCGTCCACGAGGGTGACATAAAGCGGTGTGAAAATGGTGAACAGCAGGACTTCGGGCACCGACAGGTAGCCAAAGGAACGGTAGAGGCACAGATAGGTAATGCCAAACTGCAACATGCCGGTAACCAGAACCCCCAGGCGCAAACCACCCGGCACACCCCGCCAACGGGTAAACGGCAGGAACACCAGCGCCCCCAGCAGGACCCGGCTGAGGACCGCAAAATCGCTATCGACCTGCCCCGCGAGGAACTCGCCGATCAGGCTGAATGAAAACGCCCAAAGGACGGTGACAAGAACCAGTAATGCCATGAATACCTACCTCCAGATCCGGGCGGGCCACTGTACCCGTTTTGACGTTTTTGCGCACGGACAACTGCCTATGCCCCGGAAGGGGCGCAATCGCGTATGATGTCCGGTTCGCACTCACCCGCAGGCCAGTGATCCGATCACAGCCCCTGAACGATGTCGGTCCCCAGTAACGCCATGGATGAAAGCCATCAGCCATTACCAGAAGCCAGACAGCCACTGACCCGGCGCACCCTGGCTGAATGGAAAACACTGGCCGCGCTCGGTGGCCCAATTCTGATCGCTCAGGTGGCCCAGATGGCCAATGGCGTTATCGATACGGTCATGGCAGGCCATGCCAGCGCCGAGGACCTGGCCGCCGTAGGCATAGGCAGCAGCCTGTGGATGCCTCTGTTCCTGTTCTTCATGGGGCTGCTTGGCGCCCTGCAGCCGATTATTTCCGGCTACAACGGCGCCCGTACCACTGAACGGATCATGCCGGCCACATGGCAGGGCCTTTACATTGCCGGTGCCGGCACCGTGATCATGGCGCTGCTGCTGACCAACGTCCACCCGGTGCTGGCACAACTCAATCTGGAACCACACACGGCGGGTATCACCCAGGGCTATCTGGACGCTTTTGCCTGGGGGATCCCGGCACTGTTGCTGATCAACGCCCTGCGTGGGCTGACCGATGGCCTGGGCCACACCCGAGTGATCATGGTGTTTTCCGTGCTGGGCACGCTGGTCAATCTGCCACTGAACTACATCTTCATCTACGGCAAGCTGGGGCTGCCGGCCATGGGCGGCATAGGGTGCGGGTGGGCCACGGCGCTGTCCAACGGCGTCGCCGCCATCGCCATGCTTATCTACCTGAACCGCAGCCGCAGCTACCGCCGGTTCCACCTGATTGCTGACTGGGCCAGGCCAGACTGGCAGGGCATCCGCTATATCCTGCGCCTGGGTGTTCCCATCGGCTTTACCATCTTCGTGGAAGCCAGCATGTTTGCTGTTATTGCCCTGTTTCTCGCGCCACTGGGGCCGGTGGTGGTGGCCGGGCACCAGATCGCACTGAACGTGGTCTCGCTGCTATTCATGCTACCGCTGAGCCTGGGCATGGCGCTGACACTGAGGGTCAGCTTCCTGGTGGGCGCACGGGCACCGGATACCGCCCGCCTGATTTCACGCAGTTCGCTGATTCTGGCGGCCAGCATCGCCCTGGTGTTCGCACTCCTGCTGTTCACCTTTTCCAGGCCCATCGCCGCACTCTATTCCAGTGAAGCGGACGTGCAGGCGGTGAGCGTGCGCCTGCTGACCTTTGCGGCCATGTTCCAGATTGCTGATGTCATCCAGGTCACCTGCATCAGCGCGCTGCGGGGGTACAAGGACACCGGCGTGCCCATGTTCATCATGTTGTTTTCATTCTGGGGGGTGGGCCTGCCGCTGGGATACGTGCTGACCTTTACCGACTGGCTGCTACCGGCACTGGGCGCAGCCGGTTTCTGGGTAGGGCTGACCGCCGGGCTCACTTCCGCCAGCCTGCTGCTGGGCTGGCGCCTGTTCCGGTACCGGCCGACACGGCATGAACTGCCACCATCCAGGCGGTCTCAGGCCGGTTCGATTAACGGCTGATCCTCCATCCCGTCAGCATAAACCACGCGGTTTCGGCCACTGGATTTTGCCCGATAGAGCGCGTCATCGGCCCGGGCCAGCCAGGTTTCCACGCTCTCCCCGTGCTGCAGGCTGGCGACCCCAAAGGATGCAGTCACCGATCCGCCCGGATGTCTGACGTAACGATGCAGAACCTGACGCAGGTGACTGAGCACAACCTCCAGCCCCGCACCTTCGAGCCCAGGCATCAACAGCACGAATTCCTCGCCACCGTAGCGGAACAGCTGGTCATACTTGCGGGTGTGTCGATCCACCGCCCAGACCAGTTCCACCAGTACCTCATCACCCACGCCGTGGCCGTATTCGTCATTGATCTTCTTGAAGTGGTCAATATCCAGCAGGACCAGTGACAGCGGAAAGCCGGTGCGCTCGGACTGGGCCGCGGCCATGGCCAGTTCCTGATCCATGGACCGGCGGTTCTTGACGCCGGTCAGGGGATCGATGGTCGCCAGATGCTCCAGCCGCCGTCTCTGACTGCGGTTGCGGTAAGCAAACACATAGGCACAGGCACTGACCACAACGGCCGTCGCGGCAAAAGACCACATCTGCTCCTGCGACCGGAAAGCGTCGCCCAACATCATCATGAGCAGGACTGCAGAGATATTAATGGCCATGGCAATGCGGGGAGCCACCAGGAAAAAGCCGGTAACCAGGCAGGGATACAGCCAGAACAGGCCCGGATCGCCCACCAGGGTTCCGACAGCGACCGCGCCAAAGGAGGAAATAAACGCCATGACCAACCCGCTGCGGCGGGTGTCGCCAGTCAGCCAGGCGTATGTCATAGGCAAGGAGACACCCAGCAGAATCAACACATCCACAGTACCCGCCAGAACATTGCCCTGGGAAAACCGGAGAACCGCAAAGGGCGTGATACCCAGTACACCGCTGGTACCCAACAGAACGATGATGGATAGCCGGAAATCGTTTTTCAGGCGATGGAGCATGGGCGGGTGAACTCGACTAAAGTCTTAGATTTATTTTAAACATAATCATAGAGCATTTATTTCTGGTATGTAGACAATGGCTACGAAACTTAACAATTAATAATTAGTACAAACAGAAACCGCTGCTGCCGGGCAAAGATTTTCAGGCCGAAAACATAAAGCATGTGAATATTTTCAGAGAGCCCTGAGGCGCCCCCCCCTCTGCCGTTAAATCCTGACAGGCCTTAGCCGCCTTTTATGGAAACGAAACGTTACGAACTTGCGCCGCCACTGCCTATATACTCGGAACAGTTCACAGAAAAACAATTAGACAACTGATATGAAGGCATCGCTAATGAACCCGTCGCGCCCTTCACCGCAAGAACAGCAGGCCCTCTCAGAAAAGCTTGAGCAGGCCAACCGGCAACTGATGCAGTCGGAAAAACTGGCGGCCATTGGCCAACTGGCTGCCGGCGTCGCGCATGAGATAAACAACCCCGTAGGTTATGTGTACTCCAACCTGCAGAGCCTTGAAGCCTATCTCAATGATCTGTTCAGACTGACCGAAGCGGTGGATTCCGCACAGTCCCTGGATGACCTTCGCCTGATCAAGCACAACATCGACTACGACTACCTGCGTGAGGACCTCAAAGACCTGCTCGCCGAGTCCCGGGAGGGTATTGAACGGGTCAAGGTTATCATCTCGGCGATGAAGGACTTCTCCCACATAGAGGAAGACGAATTCAAACCAGCAGACCTTCACAGGGGGATAGAGACCACCCTGAATGTCGTCAACAATGAGCTTAAGTACAAAGCCGAGGTGATTCGTGATTTTGGCGAATTGCCGGAAATTGAGTGCATCATCTCCCAGGTCAACCAGGTGGTGATGAACCTGCTGGTCAACGCCGCCCATGCCATTGAAGACTATGGCCGGATCACGGTTCGGACCCGATCGACCGGCCATCAGGTTGCCATTGAAGTGGAAGACACAGGCACGGGCATTTCCCGAGAACATCTGAACCGGATTTTCGACCCTTTCTTCACCACGAAGCCCATTGGCAAAGGCACTGGCCTGGGTCTGTCGCTCTCGTTCAGCATTGTTGAGAAGCACAATGGCAGGATTGAAGCAGACAGCCAGCCAGGGCAGGGAACCTGCTTCAGAGTCACCCTGCCCGTTCGACAACCGGAAAAGAACAGCCATGAGTGACACTCCGGACAAGCCTAAACACCCGGCCGCGCAACTGCCCGATAATGCGCGACTGCTAATTGTGGACGATGAGGAAAACATCCTGCGCAGCCTGCAGCGGGTGCTGCGCCGGGAGCCATGGGAAGTGGTCTGTGCGACCTCAGGACAAGAGGCTCTGAAGGACATGGCAGAGTCCCATTTTGATCTGGTTATATCCGATGCCCGCATGCCGGGCATGGACGGGCCAACCCTATTGGCAGAGATAAGGCGAAAATATCCCTGGTGTATCCGGATCCTGCTTACCGGCTACGCCGATATCACCACCACCGTCAGCGCCATCAATGATGGCCAGATCTATCGCTACATCAGCAAACCATGGGACGACGATGAGCTCCGACTGATTATCCGGCAGGCTCTGGCATTCCAGCATTCCGAGCGACGCCGGCTGGCTCTGGAGAAAGTCACACGCAGACAGAATCAGAAACTGCAGCAACTCAACGCCAGTCTTGAGGACAAGGTCCGGGAGCGCACCGCCGAACTGAAACAAACGGCGGATATGCTGGATCTGGCCTATCAGGAACTTCGACAAAGCTACGTCACCACCACGGAAGTCTTCTCAGCGCTGATCAATAAACGTCTGCCAACTGACCAACGTCCAAACCAACGCGTCATCACACTGGTACGGGCATTTGCGGATTACTCAGGCATGGACGAGGAAAGGGCTCGGAATCTCGCCATGGCCGCTGCGCTCTATAACCTGGGCAAACTGGCCTGGCCCGACAAGCTGTTTGCGACACCGTCAGACCTGATGGCCGGGGAGCATCGGCAGGAATACCTGAAATACCCGGTGACCGGCGAACAACTGTTGATGACGCTGGAACCCCTGAAAGAGACCGCCCGAATCCTCCGTCACCATCAGGAAAAGTGGAATGGTTATGGTGTTCCGGACAGGCTGAAGGGTGAACAGATTCCGCCGGATGCCCGGGTACTGAAAATTGCAGTTGATTTTGTTGAGCTGCAACTGGGGTTGGTTCTGGAGCGCCAACTGACCCGCGATAATGCCATCAAACTGCTCAAGCGCTACCGGGGACGCCTGTACGACCCGGCGTTAACCGACCAGTTCATCACTATGCTGGAGGAGCTGGCGCCGGATGTGGAACACGACGATCCGTCAATTCTGGTGCTGGATACCCGGCGTCTGAGACCCGGGATGGTACTGGCCCGCAACCTCTATGCTGCATCAGGCATGCTGCTACTGAATGAAGGGAAAACCCTGACCCCCATCCTGATCGAAAAGCTGACTGCCTTTGAACAGGGTGAGCCTGGCGGACATCGTTACACCCTGTATGTCTGTGAACCTGAAGACGAGCAAGCGGAGGCCCGGGCATGACCAGGATTCTATTGCTGGATGATGAGGCCAATATCCTCAACAGTCTGAAACGTCTGCTCAAACCCCAGGGATGGCAGGTCGATACATTCACCCGAGTGGATAACGCCCTGCAGGCTCTGCTGGAGCACGAGTATGCGGCGATCCTGTCAGACTATCAGATGCCCACCGCAGACGGTGTCACCTACCTGCAGTTTGCCAAACAAAAGCAGCCAGACGCCATTCGCATGGTATTGAGTGCCTACGGTGACCGGGCCTCCATGATCAAAGCCATAAACCAGGCTGAAGTCTATCGTTACCTGTCGAAACCCTGGGACGATTACGAACTGGTCGCAGCCGTCAAATCGGCCATTGAGCTTTACCACCTGCACCGTGAGAACCAGCATTTACGTGAGGAAAACGACCGCCAGCGGGCTCAACTGAAAGCCCGGGAGGAAGAACTTCTGCGCCTGGAGGCCGAGAGCCCGGGCATCACCAGGGTATACCGGGACCAAGACGGCTCGGTACTTTTGAAAAATCATTGAACCAGTGTATGCCCCATGCCTGATTTCAGCCCCGACAACAATAAGCTGACGCTGAAAGTGGTGTTCTACGGCCCGGCCCTGAGCGGCAAGACCACCAACCTGATGCAGTTGCACACCCTGCTGAACCCGGAGCGTAAGGGCGAACTTATGGTGCTGGAAACCCGGGACGACCGCACCCTGTTTTTCGACATGCTCCCCCTTGGCCTGAAGGGCATCTCGGGCTTCGACCTGCGCCTGAAACTTTACACCGTGCCCGGTCAGGTACAGCACGACAGTACCCGCAAGGCGGTTCTGTCCAGGGCGGATGGGGTGGTGTTTGTCGCCGACTCTCAGCTTAACCAGCAGGATAATAACGCCATCGCCTTCGGCAACCTGGAAGAAAACCTCGACAAGGTCGGCCTGGATATCGACACACTGCCCATGGTGGTGCAGTTCAACAAGCGGGATTTGCCCCGGGTGGCTGGCGAAAGGGAATTACAGGACCGGTGGGCCGATACACCCTGGGCGCCCCTGATCATGGCCTCGGCACTGAAAGGCGAAGGAGTGATCCAGACCTTCCGGTCCCTGCTTGACCGCCTGTACACCCGTGTTGATGAGGAATTCCGACTGGCAGAGACACACGGCATTAACCGCCAGGAGTTTGTTGACCGGCTCGGCCGGAGCAGCAAAAGCGAGGTGCCCCATGGATACCTTTGAAGATGATCCGACCCTGTCCCAATTGCTCAATGCCGAGCAGCTCTCCCGACTGCACCAGTGTCTGAGCAAGCTGTGCCGTGAGCCGGTCATGCTGACAGAGGCCCATCCGGGCAATGACGCCACAGCAGTGGAATTCAACCTCGACACCGTAGGCTGGCTGTCTGGAGGGCAGGGGCCGCAGGAACGCGAAGCCGCCGCCGACCTGGTGTCATTCCTGATGCTGTTCATTGGCAAATACCGATTGGCCGCCAATCTGCACCATGACACCACCGAAGCCAGTTACGCCGAACTGCAGCGCCAGAACGAAGCACTCCGAGAATCAGAGGCCCGGTATCGGGAGCTGTCCAACCAGTTGCAGCAGAAAGTGGATGAGCAGGTCGGCGTGATCCGCCAAACCCAGCAGGAGCTGTATGAAAGCGCCCGGATGCGGTCCGTTGGCCAACTGGCTGCCGGAGTGGCCCACGAAATCAACAACCCCATTGGCTTTATCAGCAGTAATCTGCGGGTAGCACGGGACTATGTGAAGGACATCCAGGCCATGCTGCCGGACTCCGCTGAGAATCGGGAACTGGCCACGGACTTCCATGACCTGCTGAATGAATCCATTGAAGGTACCAGCCGCATCGCCGCCATTGTGACTGATCTGAAAACGTTCTCCAGCATTGACCAGGCTGACTATACCCGTTGCAATATCAGAGCCCTGCTCGCCAGCGCCATTCATCTTGTCCAGACCGAATACGACCACCGGTTGCGCATCACAGAGCAGTTGCATGACATGCCGGAGATCTCCGGCCACCCCTCAAGACTGTCACAAACCTTTTTCAACCTGCTCGATAATGCCGCGCAGGCTTTAGGCAATAGTGAAACCCGGGACAATAGCCGTATTCTGGTAAAGGCCCTGGCACAGAATGACCGCATCCAGATCACTATCCAGGACAACGGTTGCGGCATCCCCGACAGCCACCGGCCGCGAGTATTCGATGCCTTCTACACCACCCGCCCCGTCGGCTCGGGCACTGGTCTCGGACTGACGGTCGCCCAGGACACGGTGCGTGCCCATGGCGGCCAGTTGCAACTACACTCCCGTGAAGGCGCCGGTACGCGGGTGTTGTTAACGCTACCGATCAGTTAAAGGAAGCCAGATGGCCAAACGCTACGCCTCACTGTTTTACGGCAAAGACGCCCATGCCAGCGATACCCGTTATCAGGAGCCCCAAAGGGCTCCCTATCGCTTGCTATTGGTCGATGACGAGCCGAACATCCTGGCCTCCCTCAAACGGGTGTTCCACCGGGAAAACTATGAGCTGCTGTTTGCTGCCAGCGGTGCCGAAGCGCTTGCGATCATGGAAAAACAACCGGTCGAACTGATCATGACCGATTTCATGATGCCTAGCATGAACGGCAGCGAACTGCTACGGGAAGTGCGCGAACGTTGGCCCCAGACCATCCGGATCATGCTGACCGGCCACGCTAATACCGACGCGGTCATGGGCTCGATACGGGACGGCGCAGTGTACCGTTTCATTCTCAAACCCTGGAATGACGACGACATTCGCCTGACCATCGCACTGGCGCTGGAACAATATGAACTGATCCAGCGTACCCGGGCACTGGAACAGCAAACGGAAAAACAAAGCAAGGACCTGGACACTATCAGCAAGCTGACGGCCACAAACCGGAGCCAGTTGGCCATCCTTCTGCATAAAAAGGGCTGGCTAAACGCCCAACAGATCCAGCAATTGCACCGGGAAATGCAAAGCAGAAAAAACCCGGTGGTTCGCACTCTGCTCAAACATGACTGGCTGGACTTCCGGAAAGTCTTCGAGCTGCTGCGTGACGACATGCTGTTCGAAGAAGTGGATTTGCGGGAATTCCAGCCAGACCCGAGCCTGCTGTCCCTGATTCCGCATAACATCTCTACCCGTCAACTGGTTCTGCCGCTCAGGGTTACCGGCCAGCGTCTGCGCCTGGCCATGGTCGACCCCATGGACGTCAACCTGATTGATGAACTGGGTTTCATGACCGGTTACACCATCCACCCGCTGTTATGCGAAACCAACCAGATGCAGGCCAAACTGGCGGAGATTTTCGGGGAAACCCAGGATCTGGATGACATTGCCACCAAGGTCGGCACCGATGATCCCTACGAAGGCATCGAGATCGTCCTGGACGACGACTCTGACCAGGAATCGCTGGAACAACTGCTTGGCAGTTCAGAGGAACCTCCCGCCATTCGCCTAGTTAACGCCATCATTCTGGAAGCCCTGCGACTGGGCGCCAGCGACATTCACATTCACCCCCGCACAAAATCCCTGGTGGTGCGCTATCGGATAGACGGCGTGTTGCAGGACAAGATCCACATTCCCACCAACCTGCTGATGTCGGTGGTATCCCGTATCAAGGTGATGGCTGAACTGGACATCACCGAACGTCGACGCCCCCAAGACGGACGCATCACTGTGAAAACCCCAATGCGCATTGTCGATTTGCGTATCTCAACCCTCCCTACCATCAACGGTGAAAAGGTGGTGATGCGGGTACTGGAGCGACAGTCATCCGCCCAGTCACTCGGGGAACTGGGACTTTCCGAACATAACCTGAAGCGCCTGATGCATGTGGTTGCCAAGCCCCAGGGGATTATCCTGGCCACAGGCCCAACCGGCAGCGGGAAAACCACCACGCTATACGCCCTGCTTCAACACAACGCCACCCCGGAACGCAACTATGTCACCATTGAAGACCCGGTGGAGTTCCATGTCGACATGGCAGGCCAGGTTCCGGTAAAAGACCGCATCGGCCTGGATTTTGCCAGTGTGCTACGGGCGATACTCAGGCAGGACCCGGACGTCATCCTGCTTGGTGAAATCCGCGACCAGGAAACAGCGGATGTGGCATTTCACGCGGCAATGACCGGGCACCTGGTTTATTCCACCCTGCACACCAGCTCCGCATCAGCGACGGTCGCCCGGCTCCTCGACCTGGGACTCAAACCTTACGTGGTTGCCTCCGCCCTTGAAGCCATCATTGCCCAGCGCCTGGTGCGCCGCATCTGTCACCACTGTCGTGAGGAAATATCGCCGCCCACCGACGTCCTGGAACAGCTTGGTCCACAGTTCCTGTCGCCCGAGCTGACCTTCTATCGTGGCCGTGGCTGCGAAAGATGCCACAAGGGATATCAGGGAAGGGTCGCCCTGCATGAAGTCCTGACCATGGACCACACCCTTCGGGCCGCCATTACCGAAGGCGCCAGTGCCATGCAGATTGAAAAACTGGCCCTGGAGCAGGGCATGCGAGTGTTGCTGGATGACAGCCTGGAAAAACTGGCCGACGGCGTCACCACGCCGGAGGAAATACTCCGGCTATTGGGGCCACAGGTGATTCATGGTTGAGTCACGGAATCTGACAGCTTTCTGGTTTTGTGCGACGCTCGCCCTGTCCATCACCATGGCCGCTCTGGGCGCAACCATCCTTTTTGACGCCGCCACTTTGGAACCTGCCACCGGAAGCCACATCAACCTCCGACCGGGCGGAGGTGTGTTGTCTGTCATCCTGGGAGCCGCTTTCATGGCTCTGGCATTTCAGGCTGGAAGACTGGCCACTGTGCTGGCAATCTCTGCGCTAGCCCTGGCTTCCGTGCTGGCTGTATTGCCCTATTACGAGGTCAGCACCGCCGTCGCCGGTTTTGCCGTCACACCGCCATTCTGGGTCGTTACAGCCCTGGTGGCCACTGGCATTGTGGCTGCTATCGGTTGGCCGCAGTACCGGATCCCGGGTGTGCTGACCGGCCTGGCCAGTACCCTACTCGGAATGATGTCGCTGCTTTCCAAATGGCTTCCGGAACTGTCGGCCCTGAGTCTCGGTAGCGTTCCCGAGTCCACGGTTGTGGTCAGCCCGCTGGTCATGCTGGCGGGTGCACTCCTGCCTTTCCTGCCGCAGGTCTTCCGCCGTACCGTTCAGGTGCCTCGACAGGGGCCCATCGTTATTGGCGCTATCGCTATCGTGATCACCACATTCAGTTGGCATTTCCTCAGGGTTCAGCACAGTGAGTACCTGATGCAGAGGGCCAACGCACTGGCGGATCAACTGGAAGCGACAAGCCTGTCAGCCTATCAGGACAAACTGGCTCTAATCCGTCGCATGTCCGAACGCTGGGAACTCCTCGACACCCTGCCCTCCACACTCCTATGGCAACAGGAAGTATCCAGTTACCTTCGGGACCACCCGGATCTTCGACTGATGGCTATTATCGACCCTCAAAGCGGGCATGCCCGAACGCGGGCACGCAGCACCGACAGCCTGGCCTGGCTTAATGACCTGCTGCACGATTCCGGTTTTGCCGACTGGCAGGAGCATGTTCTGGGTTCCGGTAGTGTGCATCTTGGCCAGCCTCGTCTCTCGGGCCAGGGCCAGGCACTGGCAGCCATTGGAATGCCGGTTGATATTGCCGACGGGAAGACCAGACTGCTCATGGCCGTGGTGGATATGAGCCGGGTATTTGAACAACTGACCCGCCATCTGGATCAGGATATGAATGTTCGAGTTTACGCTCGGAATATTCCCGTGTTCGAGTTTCCGCCAGAACGGAGCCTACCTGACAACCAGGCGCCCATTCACCTGCTGACGCGCACGGTCAAAGCGCAACATGACACCCAGTGGACCCTCGACATCAGTATACCGGAGGGTGTCGTCCCCCCGGGCGATCTCTATCTGCCACCCTTGGTGCTGTTCAGCGGGCTGGGGTTGAGCTTTCTCGTGATGCTGATTCACCTGTTCTGGCGGGAATCGGAGCAACGTTCAGAATCCCTCGAATCACTTAATCAGGTTCTCAACTATCATTTGGATCAGGAACGCTCACTGCGTCAAACCAATGAACGCATCCTGGAGTATTCCCGGGATCTGCTTTGTTCCATCGGCAAGGATGGCCGTTTCCTCCAGGTCAGCCCCGCCAGCGAGGCACTCCTGGGCTATCGGCCGACTGAGCTGATCGGAACACACTACCGGGACCTCCTGGCCGGGGATAACCGCCTTGCAACAGAAGATGAAATCCGTCTGCTGCTTAATGGCAAGCAGGGTCGGGCAACGGGATTCCGTACCCGTCTGAGCCATCGGTCAGGGCAGGTTGTGACCGTTGCCTGGAGCGCCGAATGGTCCTCTGAGGACGAGGCACTGTTCTGCGTGGGGCGGGATATATCCAACGAGCTGATGGCGGAGACACTGACCCGGGAGCGCGACCAGTTCTTCTCACTGTCACCTGACATGTTCTGCATTGTGGACCTCAACACCCTGTTCTTCGAGGTCAACAACACCTTCGTGGAGACTCTGGGCTACGACCGGGAAGACCTGATTGGCACCTCCTATCTGGAGTTAATTCACCCGGACGACCACCACCTGGCCGCCAACGCCGTAACCTCTCTACTCAATGGCCATCAGGTGTTCGATCTGGTACTGCGATTGCTCGACCGGGACCGTTCGGAGCATTGGCTGAATATCAACGCCATCCTCAGCGCTGACGAGCTGATCTACGTGGTAGCCCGGGACACCACAGAGCAACGGGTGATTGAGCAGAAGCTGCGAGAAAGTGAAGCGCTACTGAGGATGGCGGAACAGGTGGCCATGCTTGGCGGCTGGGCGCTGGACCTGGAGACCGGCAACTCCACCTGGTCCGATGCTGTGTGTATCATCCACGATCTGCCTGCCGGGCGGGTTCCAGCCCTGGAGGAAGCCATCCGCTATTACATTCCTGAACATCGGGAATCTATCCGTCTCGCCATCCAGACATGCATCGACACCGGCATGCCCTTTGACAAGGAACTGCAGATCCGGACCGCTCAGGGCCGACTTAGGTGGGTTCGTGCCATCGGCCATCCAGTCAAGGATGACAACGGCAGGATCACACGCCTTCAAGGGGCTCTACAGGACATCACCGCATCGAAAAGGGCAATGGAACAGATCAAGCGATTTGCCGAACGCCAGGCGACCATCTTCGAGAGCATTACCGACGCCTTTTTCACCCTCGATCGCAATTGGTGTTTCACCTATATCAACCGTCGCTCCGAAGAGCTGCTGAGACAATCACGTGATGAGCTTCTCGGATACAATCTCTGGGAGATGTTCCCCGGCGCCCTGGGCACCGAATTCGAACGCCAATACCGGCACGCCATGGAAACCGGGGAGTCCGTCTCCTTTGAAGGCTATTACGAGCCTCTGGACAATTGGCTGGAGATCAGCGCCTACCCCTCTGAAGAAGGTCTTGCTGTCTACTACCGGAGTATCCGGGAGCGCAAAGAGGCCCAGTGGCAGTTGGAAGCCACGCTTCAGGAACTCGAGCGCAGCAACCGGGAACTGCAGGACTTCGCCTTTGTGGCATCACATGATCTTCAGGAGCCATTGCGCAAGATACAGGCTTTCTCCGACCGGCTGATCACCCGATCAACCGTCCTCGGCGAGCAGGAAAGAGACTACCTGCGCCGCATGCAGTCAGCAGCCGGGCGCATGCAGAACCTAATAGACGACCTGCTCAGCTATTCCCGGGTCACCACCCGTGCCAAGCCCATGGCCTCCTGTAATACCCGGCAAATTCTGGGGGAAGTGCTGCAGGATATGGAAACCGCCATCGGCAGGGAGCAGGCTCAGATCCGGATTGACGACCTGCCGGACACTCATGGCGACCCAACGCAACTGCGCCAGGTCTTCCAGAACCTGCTTAGCAACGCGATCAAGTTTCATGCACCTGAGCGCACTCCCGAGATCCATATCCATGCCGGTGATCTCTCGGAGGATAGCTGGACCCTGGTCGTCGCCGATAACGGTATCGGCTTTGATGAACGCTATGCGGAAAAACTGTTCCTCCCGTTTCAGCGGCTACATCAGAACGCCGGCTATGCCGGCACCGGTATCGGCATGGCCATCGTCAAGAAAATACTCGACCGTCATCAAGCGACGGTTTCCGTCAACAGCGTTCCCGGATCCGGAACCAGCTTCCGGATCCGTTTCAAACGTGGTTAGGAGAGCAGTATGACCACTAACGCAAACAACCCGCTCGTTCTCATTGCCGAGGACGACCCAGACGACCAGTTGATGCTCCGGGACGCATTCCGTGAACGCTGCGGCAACTGCCAGCTCTGCTTTGTGAACAATGGCGTGGAACTGATGGATTTTCTGTCCGGGTCACCCACACAAACCATCGGGCATGATCCACTGCCGGCATTGCTGTTACTGGATCTCAATATGCCATTCAAAGACGGCCGCCAATCCCTGACCGAAATCCGGGCCAACAATCGCTTCCGAGGCATGCCAACGATCATTCTGACCACCTCCCGGAACGATGAGGATCGCCAGTACTGCCTATCCAGCGGTGCCGATGGTTTTCTGGTCAAGCCGGCCCGCTATACAGAATTATTGGCGCTCGTGGATTCCTTTCAGGCCTACCTGAATTGCTGCAACCCCGACTGTCAGGAGGGTAGCCATGACTGAACCGACCCTGAGAGTCCTGTTAATCGAGGACGACGAAGACGATTATCTGATCACCCGGGATCTGCTGAGTGAGGCCAACCCCGCGTATACGGGCCTGATCTGGAAGGACAATCTCGATGACGGACTGGAGGCTCTGCGCGAAGGGCTTATTGATATTGCCCTGGTGGATCTGCGACTGGGACCGGATTCCGGGCTTGACCTGATTCAGCAGGCTCAGGAAGAAGGTATCAGCATCCCTTTCATCCTGCTGACAGGACAGGGGGATCCGGAGCTGGATGCCCGGGCAGTGGAACTGGGCGCCGCCGACTACCTGGTGAAGGGGAGGCTCGATGGTCATACATTGCTCAGAAGTATTCGCTACGCGCTCGACCGGGCAACCGCCAATGAAAACCTGATCAGCAGTGAAGCCCAATATCGCCTGCTGTTTGAGAACAATCCGACCCCCATGTGCCTGTTAAAACCGGAAACCGGGGTCATCAGCGCACTCAACGGAGCAGCCCGGAGCTTATACAGAATCAGGCAAGAGCAGGAGCCTGTCTTACAACTGCAGGACCTTCAGAAACCCGACTGCACACCGCCCGAACGGGAAGGGGTCATCCTGCACCCGGGGGCCACACTGGAGATGCATCAGACCCGGGACGGTCAGCCCCTGATTGTCGAGATGGTTTCGGAGAGCATCACCATCAACGGTGATGACCTGGCTCTCCTTACCCTTAACGACAAAACCGCCGAGATCGACAATAACCGCCAGTTGAAACTGCTCAAGCGCTGCATCGAATCCAGCTCCAACGGCATAGTTATTACCGATGCCCGGGCAGGGGACATGCCACTGGTGTATGTTAACCCTACCTTTGAACGTATTACCGGATATTCCGCCAGCGAAGCCCTCGGGAAAAACCTTCGTTTCCTTCAGGGCAGTGAGTTCGACCTCAGTAACGAGCAGTCGCTTTCCCAGATCCACAGGGCGCTGAATAAAGGCAGCGAGGTATCCGTCGTCCTTAGAAACTATCGCAAAGACGGCTCGCCATTCTGGAATGAACTCTACCTGTCCCCCATTCGCAATGGCAGGAACGAAATCACCCACTATGTCGGTATCCAGAACGACATCTCGGAAAAAAAGTCCATTGAAAACCAGTTGGCCTATAACTCCAGTCATGACGTACTGACCCAGTTGCCCAACAGAGCCCTGCTGGAGGATCGGTTAAGTCAGGCCTGTCAGTTTGCCCGCCGGTACCAGCATTTTGTTGGCGTCCTGTTTATTGACCTCGACGGCTTCAAGCTGACCAATGACAGCCTCGGCCATCAGACCGGTGACCAAATCCTGATCGAAGTGGCCCAGCGCCTCAGAAAACTGGTGCGCTCCGGTGATACGGTGGCCCGGGTCAGTGGTGATGAATTCGTGATGGCACTGCCGGCACTGGCTAAAGCCAAGGATGTACAGTTGATAGTGGAAGGCGCTAGCCGTGCGCTTTCGGCGCCCTATATTGTCAACGATGAAAGTATCTACCTGACCGCCAGCATCGGAATCACCGCCACCGACGGCAACATCGCCAATCCAGCAGAGCTGATTCAACAGGCAGACCTGGCCATGTACCAGGCCAAACAACTGGGTCGCAATACCTGGCAGTGGTTTTCCGAGGAGATGAACACCCAGGCGAACTACCGGGTGAAGATCCGTAACCAGCTCCAGGACGCCATCGACAATGGAACCCTCGTTATCCACTACCAGCCACTGATTGATTCACGCACCGGGCAGGCACGATCCGTGGAAGCCCTGGTTCGCTGGGAGCATCCCGAACAGGGGCTGGTCCCGCCAGGCAATTTCATTCCTCTGGCCGAGGAAACCGGGCAGATTATAGCGCTCGGGCGCTGGGTTCTCAGACAGGCATGCCGTGACATGGTCCGGCTCCACGCGGCCGGGTTCACCCATTGCACCGTGGCGGTCAATGTATCACCCATCCAGATCCGGACAGACAGTTTCCTGGAGACCGTCAAGGAAGCGCTCAAGGCCTCGGGATTGCCGCCCCAGTCGCTGGAGCTGGAAGTGGTGGAGTCAGCAGTACTTTACGATACCGACCAGGTTATCCGGATCCTGAACAACCTTCGCGATCTTGGCGTCCGGATTGCCATTGACGATTTCGGAACCGGCTTCTCAAGCCTGAGTTACATGAAGCTGATGCCGGCCAACAAGATCAAGATTGACCGTTCTTTCATCAAGGATGTCATCCAGAATCGCAGTGATGCCGCTATCACCCAAGGCGTTCTCTCTATGGCTCATCATCTCGGCCTGGAAGTGGTGGCAGAGGGCGTGGAGACCGACGCCCATGCCAGCTTTCTCAAACGCCATCATTGCGACCTCCTGCAGGGGTACGTGTTTTCCAGACCCCTGCCCTATGACCAGTTGGTGGACTACATGAACCATCACGGCTTCCGCCGCGGCGAACCCTCGCCGGCCGACTCATCCGGGCACAAGACCCTACTGCTCCTGGATGATGAAGCGAATATCATCAAGGCCCTCAGCCGCACACTCCGCCGGGACGGCTACCGTATCCTGTCGACAACCAGTGTCCGGGAAGCATTCAGCATCCTGGCGGAAAACGAAGTACAGGTTATTGTTTCGGACCAGCGCATGCCCGAGATGTCCGGTACTGAGTTTTTCAGCCAGGTCAAAGCCATCCATCCAAATACGGTGCGCATTGTGCTATCAGGATACACCGACCTTAAGTCGGTGACAGATGCCATCAACGAAGGGGCAATTTACAAGTTCCTCACCAAACCATGGGACGAGGAGCAGCTCCGGGAACAGATCCGGCAGGCCTTCCAGTATCACTCAGCAATGCAGCAATGAACGACATGTCGCCAAAACAAAGATTGCTGGTACTGAATAAACATTCGAGGTTAGACTAACTTGTCCACTCTGTCGCCAGGAACATCTGTTTTGCCTGAATTCGTACGCATTGCCCCTGGGGCACTTGTCATCGGCCGGCCATTGCCCTGGGATGTCTTTGACTCCGATGGCAATGTGCTGTTGCGCCAGGGCTACGTGATTCAGACCGAGACACAACTGGAGCACCTGTTCGAGCGTGGCCGGTTCAAGCCCCGCAAGATTGATCTGCCCAAAGAGGAAACCTTTGAGGATCTGCGCCAGCGCAATCCATTTGCCGAGTACGCGGAACTGCTTTCCACGCTGGAAGCCACCCTCAACGCCATCACCTCCCGGGACCCCTCCTCCCAGAAGCGCCTGATGGGACTCAGCCGCATGGTGGAGCGCACCTGCATGGAGGCGCCGGACGCCAGCCTGGCGCTGGTTCATCTGTACTCGATCAACCCGACGATCCACGAGCAGATCCTTTTTTACGCCATCCTCAGCCAGTTCATTGCCCGCCAGTTCGGCCTGGAAAGCAAACGAACCAGCCTGCTGACCAGTGCCGCGCTGACAGCCAACCTGGCACTGGTACCGGTGGCGGATCAGCTCAATGCCTCCAATGTCATTCTCAGCGATGACCAGCGCACGGTAATCGAACGGCATCCGAACCGCAGCGTCAAAGCCATGGAAGCGGCGGGCATCGATAACAAGCTACTGCTGCAGATCATCGCCCAGCACCATGAGAAGGCCGACGGCACCGGTTACCCGGAAGGACTGAGCGGCAGCGACATTCTTCCCGAGGCAGAAATCATCGCCCTGTCGGAGCGCTATGTCGCCATGATCACCAAGCGGGCCTACCGGGATCGCATGAACATCGCCGATGCCCGCCGCCTGATTTCGACTCTTGGCGAGGACAAATTCCGCCCGGCCATTCCCCGGGCGCTGCTGGAATTGCTCGGCAACTACCCGCCCGGCGTGCTGGTGCGCCTGGACAACAATGAGGTCGGCGTGGTGACCCAGCGGGCCAGCCGGGCACGAGGCACCATTGTCCAGGCCATCTTCGGCCCGAGGGGCAACCGTTACAGCGGCACCTTTGAGCGGGACACCCGGTTGATCGACTACATGATCCGGGATCACGAGGAACCCGAAACCATGCCCTCCATGGACTTCAGCCTGCTCTGGGGCTTCCGCTCCTGATCTTTCCGACGGAAAATCCTTCCCGGCATTGCCAAAACGGTTTACACGAAAAGATAGTTGGCTAAACTCAATGAGTTATGCCCACAAGGCGCAAAAACCAATCCATGGCAAAACTGGGGAGATCCCATGGAAGCGATTTCGAATTTAGTCAGTCAAATTAACGGCCTGGTCTGGGGACCACCCATGCTGGTGATGATCCTCGGCGTGGGCCTGTTCCTGAGCATCGGCCTGAAGCTGATGCCGATCCTGAAGCTGCGCGCCGGCTTCCGCCTGATGTGGAGCGGTCGGGCGCGGGGCGAGGACGATACCGGTGAAATCCCGCCGTTCCAGGCCCTGATGACCGCGCTCTCCGCTACTGTGGGCACCGGTAATATTGCCGGCGTGGCCACCGCCGTCTTCCTCGGTGGGCCGGGGGCGCTGTTCTGGATGTGGCTGACGGCACTGGTCGGTATGGCCACAAAATACTCCGAGGCGGTACTCGCGGTACGGTTCCGGGAAGTGGACGAACGCGGCTCCTACGTCGGTGGTCCGATGTACTACATCCGTAACGGCCTGGGCTCCAAATGGGCCTGGCTGGGTATCCTTTTTGCGGTATTTGCCTCCGTTGCCGCCTTCGGCATCGGCAATACCGTTCAGGCCAACTCTGTGGCGGACGTGCTGGAAACCAACTTCGGCCTGCCCCATTGGGTAACCGGCGTGGCACTGATGGTGCTGGTGGGCATGGTCCTGATCGGCGGCATCCGCCGGATCGGCCAGGTCGCCAGCGCGCTGGTGCCCTTCATGGCCGTTTCCTATGTCGTCATCGGCCTGCTGGTCCTGGCGATCAACGCCCATGAAATCCCTGAAGCCATCAGCATGGTGTTCGGCTCGGCCTTCAGCTCCACAGCTGCCGAAGGCGGCTTTGCCGGTGCCGCTGTCTGGGCCGCCATCCGCTTCGGTGTCGCCCGCGGCATCTTCTCCAACGAAGCCGGTTTGGGCTCTGCCCCCATTGCCCACGCCGCCGCCCAGACCCGGGACCCGGTCAAACAGGGCATGGTGGCCATGCTCGGTACCTTTATCGACACCATCATCGTGTGCAGCATCACCGGCCTGGTGATCATCACCTCCGGTGTCTGGACCTCCGGCGAGACCGGCGCAGCCCTGACCTCACTGGCGTTCGAGAACGGCCTGCCCGGTTTCGGTAACTACGTGGTGGCCATCGCCCTGGCGATCTTTGCCTTTACCACCATCCTGGGCTGGTCGTTCTATGGTGAACGCTGCATCGAGTTCCTGTTCGGCGTGAAGGCGATCATTCCATACCGGATCGTCTGGATCATCGCCATTCCGGTGGGCGCCACCGTGAACCTGGGCTTCATCTGGCTGGTGGCCGATACCCTCAATGCCATGATGGCGCTGCCCAACCTGATCGCGCTGCTGCTGCTTAGCCCGGTGGTGTTCAAACTCACCCGGGGTTACTTTGACAAGCAGGGCACGCCCCCCAAGTAACCATGCTGTAATGCACATGGCTCATATGCATGTGCATAATCCATCAGACGGCAGTCCGACAAAGCCCTTGTTTTTCTGCCGTCTGGCATCAGGTCACACAGTAAGACCGGATGCAAAGGCATTCCGACACTTCTGGCACGGAAAAGGAGAGTGATTATGAGTCTGCGTCTTGGAGATACCGCACCGGATTTCGAACAGGACTCAAGCGAAGGGAAGATCCGTTTCTATGACTGGCTGGGCGACAGCTGGGGCATCCTGTTCTCCCACCCGGCGGATTTCACCCCGGTCTGCACCACCGAGCTGGGCCTGACCGCCAAACTCAAAGACGAGTTCGCGAAACGCGATGTCAAGGCTCTGGCCCTGAGCGTGGACCCGGTCGAGTCCCACAAGGACTGGATCAAGGACATCAATGAGACCCAGGGTTGCGCCGTCAATTTCCCGATCATTGCCGATCACGATGGCAAGGTCGCAAACCTGTACGACATGATCCATCCCAATGCCGACAGCACGCTGACCGTGCGCTCCCTGTTCATCATTGATCCGAACAAGAAGGTGCGCCTGATCATCACCTACCCGGCGTCCACCGGCCGTAACTTCAACGAGGTTCTGCGGGTGATCGATTCCCTGCAACTGACCGACGAACACAAGGTCGCGACACCGGGTAACTGGGAGCGTGGCGAAGACGTGGTAATCGTGCCGTCACTGCAGGACGAGGACGAAATCAAACAACGCTTCCCGAAAGGCTACAAAGCGGTCAAGTCCTACCTGCGCATGACCCCGGATCCAAAAGCCAACTGGAGCGGCGACTGAGTTTAAGTTTCCGCCCACAAAAAAACCGGACTGCCTCGGCGGTCCGGTTTTTTTATGCCCGGCGGGCGCTCAGGCCCGCCTGTGCCGGCAGTCCGGATCAGAAAGCGGGAACAACCGCACCTTCGTACTTCTCCAGAATGAAGTTCTTCACGTCCTCGGAACGCAGGGCTTCAGCCAGCTTTTTCATGGCGTCGCTGTCCTTGTTGTCCGGACGAGCCACCAGGATGTTCACATACGGAGACTCGGCACCCTCGATCAGCAGCGCGTCTTCGGTCGGGTTCAGGCCGGCTTCCAGCGCGTAGTTGGTGTTGATCAGCGCCAGGTCCACCTGATCCAGGATACGCGGCAGGGTCGCAGCTTCCAGTTCCTTGAACTCCAGGTCTTTCGGGTTCTCGGCGATGTCACTGGCGGTGGAGGTGATCTTGCTCGGATCTTCCAGGGTGATCAGGCCCGCTTTCTGAAGCAGCAGCAGGGCGCGGCCGCCGTTGGTGGGGTCGTTCGGAATCGCCACAACAGCGCCATCTTCCAGGTCGTCCAGGCTGCTGATGCGGCTGGAGTAGGCACCAAACGGCTCAACGTGAACGCCTGCGACCGTCACCAGATCGGTACCACGACCGGCGTTGAATTCGTCCAGGTACGGCTGGTGCTGGAAGTAGTTGGCGTCCAGACGCTCCTGATCCACCTGGATGTTCGGCTGGATGTAATCGGTGAATACTTTCACCTCAAGCTCCACGCCTTCTTCGGCCAGCATCGGTTTGACGTGTTCCAGAATCTCGGCGTGCGGCACCGGAGTGGCCGCCACGGACAGCTCTTCAGCGCTGGCCACCGAGGTAAAGGTTGCGGCGGCAGCCAGGGCTACCAGGGTCTTCTTAAAGTTCATAACCTGCTCCTGTTATCGTGAAACTTCGTTGCAGCAAGACGCCCAGCTCTCCGGGCATTTTCCAGAAACACGCCGACAAGCACGTCCATGTGGGCTTGTTTCGGGCCGTCCCTGGCCCTCAACAGTTTCTGGAAAATGCCCGGAAATCTGTGCTGACTCGGTATTAACGTCGACTGAAGTACAGCACCAAGCGGTCACCAATCATCTGCAGTATCTGCACAAAGATGACCAGCAGCGCCACGGTAATCACCATGACATCGGTCTGGAAACGCTGGTAACCGAACCGGATCGCCAGATCGCCCAGACCGCCACCACCGATAACACCTGACATGGCGGCATAGGACACCAGGGTGATCGCTGTCACCGTAATGCCCGCGATGATGCCCGGAAGTGCCTCCGGCAGCAAGGCACCAAAGATGACCTGGCGCACGGTGGCGCCCATGGCCTGGGTTGCCTCAATGATACCCCGGTCCACTTCCCGCAGGGAGGTTTCCACCAGCCGGGCAAAGAAAGGCGCACCACCCGCCACCAGTGGCGGGATGGCACCGGCCACGCCCAGGGAGGTGCCAATCAGCATCACCGTGAACGGAATCATCACAATCAGCAGGATGATGAACGGCACCGAACGCAGCACGTTCACCACAAACGACAGGACGGCGTAGGCCACCGGCTGCTCCAGCAACTGGCGCTTGCCGGTCAGGAACAGCAGCACACCCACCGGCAGGCCGATCACCACACTGAACAGCAGCGACATGCCCACCATGACCAGGGTGTCCCAGCTTGCCCAGCCGATCTCCACCCAGTCTACATTCGTCAACAGGCCTTCCATCAGCGCACCACCTCCACGTGAACATCGGCTTTCTCAAACGCCTGCATGGCAAGGCCCAGATCACCGCCCACCAGCGACAGCGTAAGCTGGCCGTAAGGGGTGTCCTTGATATGGTCGATACGGCCCGACAGGATGCTGAAATCCACCCCCGATTCCCGGGCCACACTGCCCAGCAGCGGCTGGTAGGTGGATTCGCCCTTGAAGGTCAGGCGCAGGATGCGGCCCTCGGCCTTCTGGTAATCCTCCTGCAGTTCGTCCCGGTCAACGCTTTCACTCTCAAACACGAAATCCCGGGTAGTGGGATGCTGGGGATGCAGGAACACATCACTGACCGGCCCCATCTCAACCACACGCCCGGCATCCATCACCGCCACCCGGTCGCAGACACGGCGAACCACATCCATCTCATGGGTGATCAGCACAATGGTCAGCCCCAGCTCGCGATTGATGTCGCCCAGCAGCTTGAGCACCGACTGGGTGGTCTGGGGGTCCAGGGCACTGGTGGCCTCATCGCACAGCAGGATGGTGGGCCGGCAGGCCAGGGCACGGGCGATACCGACCCGCTGCTTCTGGCCGCCCGAAAGCTGTGACGGGTATTTGTTGGCCTGGTCCACCAGGCTCACCCGGGCCAGCAGTTCATCCACACGTTCGCGGATCTGGGTGGCGGAATAAATGCCGGCCAGCTTCATCGGGAAGGCGATGTTGTCCGCCACGGTTTTCGAGGACAGCAGGTTGAAGTGCTGGAAGATCATGCCAACCTTGCGGCGGAACGCCCGGAGCTCGGCATGGCTGTAGTGGGTAATGTCCTCATCGTCGATGAGAATCCGGCCACCGGTGGACGGCTCCAGCCGGTTGATCAGCCGGACCAGCGTCGACTTGCCGGCGCCGGAGTGGCCGACAATGCCGAAAACCTCACCGGTCTCAATCGTCATACTGGTGGGGTGCAGGGCCGGCACGGCCTCCCCGCCCACCTGATACGACTTCTGTACCTGGTCGAATACAATCACAATCAGTGCCTTGTGGGTGCGCTGTTAAAACCGGCGATTATAGCCCATTTGCCGGTTAAACCCGAACCTTCCAAAACGAGGCAACGATGGGTAGTTGCCCCTACAGGCACACTGACTTAGTGCAGGGAGCGCATCTGTCTGGGGTAGAGTGCGGCACTGACCTCCGGTTCTTCCAGAAGGTCCGACAGCTCCATATCCACCTCGGTTTCCTGGCCCTCTTCCGGCAACGGCTCAAAGAGCGTGCTCAACCAGGAAGCCACCGGGGGCACATCATCCCGGTCATAGTCTGTGGACAGCGCCTTGATGCGCCGGAAACCGACAATCCGCTGGTGGCGTGGATCCCGGATCTGCTCGAACCCTCGCCAATAGATTCGGTCCCGGGTGTGCAGTTGAACAAAGAGCGTATCAATCGGCCCGCCCTCATCCTCAGCTTCCCGGGCCGGCTGTTCCTCATTGTCCAACGGCTTGTGACGAATGGTGGTCCAGGCAGGGTAGAGCACCGCTACCGCATCCGCTTCCACATGTTCACGTGCCGCGCGCAGGATCAGCCCCCAGCGCGCCTTGTCGGCATCGGTTTCCAGAGAGTTGATCGGCAGGTCATAACTCTCCTCGCTGGACAGCACAATCGCCATCATCGGAGCATCCAGCTCGCCCATGGCCTCGGCCTGTGCTACCGATACCAGATCCTCGATCGCCATCGATTGGTTCATAAGATGCTCGCCTCCTCGATGCCATCCGGGTCGGGGAAAGCATTTCCCCTTACAACAAGCATAGCCTGTTCCCGTAGCAAAGATAAACGTGGAGACGATGTCGTCGGATCACAACCCCTGTCACTGGACATTCCGGGCATAATCCGGAAACTCATAACGACCGAACCCGCCAGCGGTTCATCCGTTTCACTCGTATCAGGACCTTTCATGTCGCTGTCGCTGTTTCCCGACGCCATCGGACCGGGCATCGGGCTGTTCCTGTTGCTCGCCTCGACCCTCACCTCCATGATAACAGCGGCACTGGGCGCCGGTGGTGGCGTGCTGTTGCTTGTGTTGATGGCATCCTGGATGCCGCCTGCGGCCATCATCCCGGTCCATGGCATGATCCAGCTCGGCTCCAACGCCGGACGCGCCACGCTGACCCGCCGGCACATTGACTGGCGGGTGATCGCCGCGTTTGCCCCTGGCGTACTGGCCGGCGCGGCACTCGGTGCCTGGCTGCTGGTGGACCTGCCGGAATACCTGTGGCAACTGACCATCGCCCTGTTCGTGCTTTATCTGTGCTGGGGCCCTGCGCTGCCCAAGGCTTCCATCGGAAAACCCGGTATTTTCATCGCCTCCACACTCACCAGCTTTATCAGCCTGTTTGTCGGTGCCACCGGTCCCCTGGTGGCGGCCTTTATCAAGCAGATTCACCGGGACCGGTTCCGCACCGTCTCGACCTTTGCCACCGCCATGACCCTGCAGCATGCGCCCAAAGCCCTGGTCTTCAGCGTGGCCGGGTTTGTGTTTTCCGAGTGGTTGCCATTCATCCTGGCCATGATCGCCTGCGGCTTTGCCGGCACCTGGATTGGCCTTCATCTGCTCAAATCCATGAGCAACCGCTGGTTCACCCTGGTATTCAACGTCGTCCTGACATTGCTGGCCCTTCGACTGCTATGGCTCGCGGCCATCTCCTCCGGCTGGCTGGCAGCCTGACCCGGGACTTGAAAATTTACTGATAATCGTTATTATTTAAATCTGTTTTCAAGTTGCCGGGTAATCCTGTCATGAATGCCATTAGTGCTGCCTCCGATACCATGCTCACCCCGGGTCCGCTCAACCAGCTCGTGGAAATGGGCGGTCCGGTCATGATCGTCCTGATCGCCATCGCCCTGATCGGCGTGGTGACATTTATCTACCTGATGCTGTTCGGTGCCTTCTACGCACCCAGATTCAGCCGCTCGCTGCGCAAGCTGCTGGGGCAGTGGCAGCAGGACCCAGCCAAAGCGCGCCCTGAAGAAGTTCGCCGCCAGAGCGGTTTTCTCAGCCGCACCAACCCACTGATGCACCTGCTGGTCAACACCATGTCCGCATGCCAGCGCAACCCCAACATCAGTGCCGTACGCGAAACCGCGGTGAGGGATGCCCAGAGCAGCCTTGAGCCGTTTGAAGCACCGCTGAAGATCATCGAAGTGATCGCCGCCCTGGCACCACTGCTGGGCCTGCTGGGCACGGTCATGGGCATGATGGACGCTTTCAGCGCCATGGCTGCCGCCGATGGCCGCGCCAACGCCAGTCAGCTCAGTGGTGGGATCTATGAGGCCCTGACCACAACGGCGGCAGGCCTGGTCGTCGCAATTCCTTTTGCTGCCCTGGCCGCCTGGATCGAGTTCCGCCTGCGCCGGATCCACAAGAACATCAACAGTGCCCTGGTCAGCGTGTTCAACGTGACCCCGGTTGCCGATGATGAACCGGCACAGGCAGACTCCCGGCAGCAGCCAGAGCCAGCCAAAGCCGGCGAAAGGGATAACTACGACATCGACAGCACGCCCCGATACGCCCATGCAGCTGGTTGAACCCAGGCCCAACCGCCCCATCCCCATCAGGATCACACCACTGATCGATGTGGTGTTCATCCTGCTGGTGTTTTTCATGCTCACCACCCGGCTGCTGCCGGTGGATTATCTGGAGCTTGGCAACAACACCAGCAGCCGGGGAACCGCCACCGGCGATCCGCTACCTGAACTGATGGTCAATACGGATGGTTCGGTGAGTTGGCAGAACACCCGCTATACCGTGGAAGAGTTGCTGCCAGCGCTCTCTGGTGCCGGTATTGACGAGGCCAATCTGGCCACCGCAGACGACGCCAGCCTGGCCAGTTTCACCCGCACGCTTAGCGCACTGGACAACGCCGGCATCAAGGCTCACTGGAAACGCAGCACTCCCGACTCATGACAGAACTGGTTCCACCTCCGTCCACTTCCGGGAAAAGCCTGCTGGAACGCGTCGAGGACGCCCTGCTACCGCTAATCAACCTGGTGTTCCTGCTGCTGATGTTTTTCATCGTGGCCGGCCAGTTGGCCAACGAGCCGCTGCCGGAGCTGCCCGGCACTGCCCGGATGGAGCAGCAGCGGCCACCGGAGGCCGACCTGATGGTGCGCGCCGACGGCCGCTGGCAGGTGGCGGGGGAAACCCTGGAAGGCAATCGCCTGTTGCAGGCGCTGCCGGCCCCGGACGAACAGAACCCGCTGCGGATCGCCGCCGACGAAGCCCTCACCATGGCCGATCTGGAAAACCTGCTTCAACTGCTTGAGGAAGGTGGCTATGACGAAGTCCTGCTGCTGACGGAGCCGGCGGCATGAAAACAGCGGGTAACCTCCCCAAGACCGTTTTCCTGGCGCTCGCCATTGCCCTGACCGCTGTGGCGATGGTACTGGCCGCACCGGACGAGCCCATGCAGTTACCGGTATTGGGTGACAGTGCCGTCAACACCGCACCGGCCATGAAGATCAGCCTGGCCGGCGAGCAGGCGCCGGAACCAAAGCCGGCCAGTCAGCCCGAGCCGGCCAAAGACACACCCCCAAAACCGGCGCCCGAACCGGAACCTGAGCCAGAGCCGGAACCCGAGCCTCAGCCAGAACCAGAACCGGAACCAATACCCGAACCTGAACCGGAGCCAACGCCGGAGCCGGAACCCGTGCCCGAGCCTGAACCGGAGCCCGAACCTCAACCCGAGCCACAGCCGGAACCCGAACCGACACCAGAGCCCCAGCCGGAGCAAACAGCCCCGGCGGAACAGGTCGAACAGGGACCACCGGCCGAAGCGGCCGGGCAGGAAGCGGATGATCAGGACAGCCAGAACGCCGTGGCGCTGCAGAACGCCGGCAACAGCGCCGATGTGGACAGCTATCTCAGCCGCCTGAGCCGCCACCTGGCCCGCTACTATGAATACCCCCGCCGGGCCCGGCGCCTGGGCCAGGAAGGCACCCCGGTCATCGTCTTCGAGTTCAGCCGGGACGGCACCCTGATCGGCCATTCCCTGCGCGACAGTTCCGGCCACCGCCTGCTGGATGACGCCGCCCAGGAAATGCTGACCCAGGCCGCGCCCCTGCCGGAAGTACCGGACACCATGTCCGGCCGGACGTTCACCTACGCACTGCCGGTGCGGTTCAGCCTGCGTTGAGCCGCGTCAAGCGACCCATTTTTTACCGTTGGCGGCGAATTCGACAACCAGTTCAAAGATATTGTCGCACTTTTCTTTGAAGGCAACCCTGTCGTAACTGTCCGGAAGATCTTTATCCAGTACTTCCTCAATGGCAGCCTTTACAGCCCGCTGAGTCTGACCATCCTTCCACCAATCCTGAACCAACACTTTCGGATGGCCTTCCAACAGACGGATGATCAAATCCTTTGCCGCCAGCTTTACCCTCTGTTCCTCGGCTTTGGTGAGTTTGTCCTTTTTCAACAGGTCGTAGATCTCCAGCTCATCCTCACTGAGACCTTCACGGATATGCCGTTCTGATTCTTCCCGCATGTTGCCAACGTACTGGACCAGATCTTCATAGTACGCATCCGCGGAAGAGCTGCCCGAATTGTACTTGTCGATGATCTCCTGCAACCGTTGTGCAAAGTCGGTACGGGTGTGGTTCTGCTCCAGAAGCTGCTGCAATTTGTCTTCGATAAAGGCGCGCAACTCTGCAATCTCAATGTGCTTGTACTCAGCTTTTTTGAAATCTTCACGGAGCTTACCGTAGTTGATCTTGCTCAGATCCCAGCCCTGGCCTTTCTGGACGATCTCGTATTCCGCGCGGTGCTCCTTGATGTTGAAAGCCTCGGCATTGTCTACCACCACACTCTCGTCCAGCAGTTCCGAAATCTTCTGACTGATTTCGTCGATGTCGGCCTGCTCCACCAGTGCGTCCACCACCCCACGAAGGTACTGGATTGCCGCAATCCGCTGATTATCATGCTGCTGGAAGATTTCCGGCTTGCATGCCTCATACAGCCCCGTCACGGTGTTCTCGTACACGTTAAACTGCTTGCGCCAGTCTTCGTTGCTCAGGAGGGTATCGGCTGCCTGGTTAAAGAAGCCGACATTCTTGAAGGTATCCGGTTTCTCAAACACCGCATTCATCTCGATATCCCGCTCCCGGCAAAACTCGAGTGTTTGGGCAATAGCATCATCGAGTAATTCAAAAAGCTCAGACTTCTCCTGAACGGGTTGCTCCTCACCATCCGCACCCTGCGCATAATCTTTCAGAGCTTTGCGCATGTTGCGGAACACGTTGTAGTAATCAACGATTTCGCCGTTTTTCTTCTCGACCAGATCACCGCTGTGGCCTTTGACGCGATAGGAAGCCACCCGGTTAGCCCGGGCAATGGTCTGCATCAGGGTATGGCCCTTCATGGGCTTGTCGAGATAAAGTGTGGATACAGTGGGAGCATCGAACCCGGTTAGCCACATAGCGCACACGAACACCAGTTGAAGAGGGTGCTCCGGGTCTTTGAAGTTGTACTCCACGTCGTGCATGTGCGCATCAAGCTGCTCCAGGCGCTTGATGTGGGGTTTGATATCGAGGCCCTGCTTCTCGAATTTCTCCTCATCCGCTTTCGGGTCACTGATCACCACGGCCATTTCGACCGTTTTCATGTAATCCCGGATTTTCTTGTAGCGGGCTTTTTCAACCTCGTTGGTCGACTCTTTGATCAGCTTCAGCAGTCGCTTCTGTTCATCTTTCCAGTGCTGCTGCACCTTGTCGTACATCCGCACAGCGGTGAACTTGTCCAGCGTGATGACCATGCCCTTGCCGAGATAACCACGGCGGGGAAAGTGATACACGATGTCCCGCGCAATGGTGTCCAGGCGGTCGTCCCGCTTGATGACTTCCAGTTCCCGGGCGTACTTTTTCTCCAGCTTTTCCTGTTGGGCTTCGTCCAGGTTTTCGTCTTCCAGTAGCTCGTAGAACTCATCCCCCAGATCGTCGTTCTGGATCAGAACCTTCGGCACCCGCTTCTCATAAAACAACGGCACGGTGGCGTTATCTTCCATCGCCTGATGGAAGTTGTACTCGGACACGTAATCGCCAAACCAGCTGTTGGTCTTGCGATCACGCCCCAAGAGCGGCGTGCCGGTGAAGGCCAGGAAGTGAGCCCCCTTCAGGCCCGCCCGCATGTTTTCCGCCAGGTTCTTGTACTGGGTGCGGTGGGCCTCATCCACCATCACGATGATTTCCCGGTTTTCCTTCTCGGGATCGAATAGGCGAGGGTACTGGCGGCCTCTGTCGTACCGGAATTTCTGGATCAGGGTGAAAACCACCTTCTTGTTCTGCCCCAGAAACTTGCGCATTTCCTCGGCGTTGGCCGGTTGGGCAGAATCTTCTTTGCGAACCGTCTCTGTATTGAGGAAATTCCGGTAGATTTGACCGTCCAGATCCTGGCGATCTGTCACCACCACAAAACTGAAGTTGCCCGTGGCTTTACGGAAAATTTTGCGGGCATAGAAAATCATCGAAAAACTTTTGCCCGAGCCCTGGGTGTGCCAGAACACCCCCAGCTTGCCATCGTGCTCCCGGCGATTCAGGAAGCGCTCATAGGCGTTGTTCACACCTAGGAACTGGTGGTTCTGGGCAATAATCTTGGTTTCGCCTTTATGGAACAGGATGAAATTCTCAACGTAATCCAGCAGGCGGAATTTTTCGCAAAGACCATCCGCTGCATGTTCCAGACTGGTAGCGTGTTCGGTGATCTCCTTTCGATTCACCGCTTCATTCTCACTTTCGACCCGGAACCAGTTAAAAAAGTGCTCCCAACCGGCAGTGAAACTACCCACCCGTGTTTCCAGCGCGTTGGACAGCACACAGAAGGCATTGCAATGGAACAATTGAGGGATGTCGTGCCGGTAACTGTGAAGGTTATCCTCAAAGGCATTGCGCAGCCGCACGTTGGAGTTTTTCAGTTCGATGAAGACCAGAGGCAGCCCGTTAACGTACAGAATGACATCCGGGCGACGGTAGGCAGCTTTGGGAGCCTGGCCCACGGACTTGATCCATAATTGCGACACCGCCAGCCAGTGGTTCTGCTTCGGATCATCAAAATGGACCAGCCGCACTTTCTCGTGCCGTTTGATGCCCCGCTCATCATCAAACTGTACGGGCACACCATCCCGGATCAGGTCATACAGTTCGCGGTTCGCGGCAATCGGAGACATGGCCGTTCGCCGTTCCATGATCCGCTCAATGGCTTCATCAATCTTACTTTCGGGGATATCTGGGTTCAGGTCGGAGCAGGCTTTTTTTAACTCAACCGGAAAAACAACATCGCGTTTATCGGAACGGTGGGAGCCATCATTCAGGTCTTCCGGCTTTGCGGTACAGCAGTCCAGCACATTGAAACCATGAATATGCTGGAGCCGCTGCAACAGCGCCTGCTCGATATTGTCTTCCGAAATAAAACTAGCCATCGGCCTGCCGACTCCATGGACCGGGTGGTTGCCAGATTTCCTCGGGGGCATCCGCGACGTTGCCGTCCATCACCGGCCCAAGAAACTCAACCACCGCCTCTACAACTTCCGAAAATGCCGCCGGCACATGATCCTGGCCAAGGCGTTTACGAAAAGCCTGCCATTGCGGCTGCTTGCTGTCTACAAAGGCGGCAGAAAAAGGATTGGTTTCAGGAAGTTCGGTACCGCGTTTTTCAAAAGTGCGCTGAATCGCGCCCTTGAGATCTGCCAACCGGAATTCGTGCTGGCGAGACAGCAGCCAGACATCATAGAAATCTTTCATCCGGCTGTTCAGCTCGCCAAGGCTTACCATCGCCTGAAACTTCTCGGCAATCGACGATTCCGGGGTGTAGCACTTAATCCGCGCAGCGGGAAAATCCAGTAGGGTTGGAAACTCCAGCCAGGAGGGGAACGGAAATATAGGATCGCCGAAACCGATATCCAGTTGCATCGGAATCCTGGCACTGTCGAGAAAGCCGGTGAACGTCACCCGCAGCCCCTGATAGTCCGCATCTTCGGTGATGGTATCTGCTTTCAGGGTACCCGCATCAAAACGCAAGCCATCATCCGCCACCTCAGTCGCAAGTATGTCCCGCATCTGGACAAGAATCGCCTCCGGCTCGTTGCTGGTCTGCCCCAACATATCAATGTCACGAGTCGGTCGGCTGGTCGGCCCCTGCATAGCCCAGAGCATAAGCGCGCCCTTCAGGGTAAAGCAGCCGCTGTGGGGCGATTGGCTCAGCCGATACAGAAACCGCTCCATGGCGTAATACTGCAACAGCTCCTGAAAGGGACGTTTTTCTTCCCAGGACTTATTCAGCAATTTCTGGCGAACAGAGGCGGCGGTGTTTTTGGCCATCGTGATCTCCTTTCACTTCGGTGCTTCCATGGGTTAAACGCGCTCACTTATAGCTTGGCTTCCACGTAAGGCGCCATCACATTGGCGACCCGGCAGATTCGGGCGTATTCCATCAGCCTGCCGGGCCGAAACGTTTTTCGGGTGCGGTAAAGCTCCAGTGCCTCCAGCACCACATCCATGCCGATGCGGCTCCGGAATTTGAAACAGTCCGCCAGGGTTTTCTCCGGGTTGTAAACGTTCAGGGTGATGCCATCTACATCGACCTGCTCAATGCCTGCGCTGAAGGCTCGTCCGGAGAACCGGTACCCGGCCACCGGCGGGTAATCCAGAACCGGCAGACGGGCATCCCGCTCCACTGCCAGATGCACCTGATGCGGAATCTGGGTGGTGATGCCGTGCCAGTCCAGCGCGGAAATCAGGCAAAGCACCGCATTGGGGAACCGAGTGGCGGCGGCCACCAAATCCGGGTTCTCGATGGCCGGCAGGTCCGCCAGCCGGTACAGACCACGGCTGACCGGCTCTATCACCCCTTCGTCCCGAAGCTGATAGAACTGATACCGACTAAAGCCCTGTGCCAGCGCTTCGCTCAGGCGGAGCTTGCCGCCGTGCTGGCGGAACAGGGTTTGGAGTTGTGCCCGGGAGGATCGGGCAGAGCCAGAATCAGACAAACCGTCACCACTTATTGATATCTGGCAACAGTTTGTCTGAATACCATTGAGGGTTCAAGCGACGGCTTCGTTGGTGTTATTCGACCGCTCGCTCTGCATGGACGGTGGAAACTGGATATCCAGGTTTTCCACAGAGAGTTTGCCGGAGATCAGGCGGGGGAGAAGTTGGTTTCTGGTTTGTTCTAAAACAGAATTTTGTCTATTTAAGAACCCGATTTCGTTAAAAATCGGACGCACCAACTTGGTGAAATTATCCATGATCTCGACTGGTGGAACCCTAATTAAAAAAAATGAAAAGCAGTTCTCAGCCACTCTTTGCCGACCAGATGCTCCCACCATGCTCTGCTCGGCATGAGTTCGGAAAGGCGGAAAGCTGCAGAGCAAGTATGTGTATTCAGGTGAGACCAATTTTCCTCGCATGACGATAAACTCTGTTGAACCCACAGCGACTTGGCCTTCTTCCAGTGACATAACAAAACCACGTTTACCATTTTCAAGGCATGGTGTGATACGTGGAAAAAGGGTGTCACCGTTTCTGAACTTCGAACCCGAATTGCCAGTCCGCCATTCCTGAGTTTCAAAATACATGGCATTAGTAGAGAGCGTATCCATTCCGACAAAAGGTTTCTCTTCGCCCTTGTCGATACGTTCCGTTGGATTAATTTCAATTGCTTCCGAAACTGGATTGAGAATCCAATCAACAGGTTGCCCCTTCTCAAACTTCGCCTCCTGCCACCCCGGAAACCGGAACCGCACAAACCACTCGCGGTAGATTTCCTCGGCCATGTTTTCCAGCAGGGTAATGCGACGTTTGTTGTTTTCGATCAGGTCGTCGTAGGCTGCAACGATTGCAACGATCTTCTTTTGGGCATCGAAGTCTTCAGGGAATATCAGCGGCACTCGTTTCAAAATCTGGGTATTGAGATTGGGCATAGTCGCACCAATCGCCTGATTCTGAATCCAGCCGATAACCTCGGGCATTGAAAGATAGAGATGAAGATACTCTGGAAGGATTCGCGGATTCTCACCAAGGGAAAGTCGTAAGCAACCAGTGCCGCACAACCAACCTTCATTTTCAGACCTGATGATTGCCTGCCTTCCGATATCTCCTCGGCGGCCATAAACAATATCGCCAACTTCCAGCTTATGACGTTTCAAACGCTCCACATGCCCTTCAGAGACTCGGGCAACTCTGGTCTCGTCGATACGCCCATTTTTTATGTCAGCAGGCATCACGACAGGGATGCCCGTTTCTGAGTAATCACTCTGATGTAGCTGCGAACCAAATGGGCCAGTCTGAATGATTCCACCACTGTCTTGGCAAACCTCGCCAAGTGTGTTGTCCACGAACTCTGTCATGATTCACCCGTCAAAATCCGAAGGTTCAGCCGGATTGTTCTAGAAAGCTCGGCAGCTTCAGCATCGAGGTTCGTCAGCAACTCGTACGAATCAGATAGCTCTGAAAGAAACTCCTCCTCCGTCTTCCCATCCTCCTCAATCACAACCCCAACATACCGCCCCGGATTCAGGGAGTAATCCTGCTCTTTCACTTCCTCCGGTCTCGCCAGCTTGCACAGACCCGTTACATCCTCGTATTCGGCATTCGGAAAGCGCTCCTGCAGCCAGTGAATATATTGGTAGTAGGCCTCGGCACTGCGAACCTCCTTATGCAACTCCTCCAGCGCCTCCTTCAGGCGACGGGCGTTGCGGTCGATGGCGATGCGTTTGCCGGCTTGTCTGGCTTCTTCGGCTCTGGCTTTTTCATGCTGACGCACCACTTTGTCCAGTTGCTTAAGGCCGGTGTGCAGTTGCTGGAAGAAGGGATCGAATGTCGCTCTCAGTGACTGCTGGGTGCGGTTGGCGGTTTCAATAGCTTCCGGGGTGCTCAGGTGCAGGTCCGCAGTTTGGGTGTAGGCATCGCTCGCCTGCTGCAGGGCTTTCAAGCCTTGCCACTGGCTGACCAGTTCGCCCACGGCCTGTTTGCCCTGGGTATCGTCCAATACGTCCAGCAACTGTTCACTGACCGACTCCACCTTTTCACGATTGGCCAGCAACTGTTCCATACCTTTGCGGAAGTAGCTGTCCACCAGCCGGATAAAGTCCGCACGCTTGCCTTTGTGGAGTTTGCTGATAATGGCGATGTTCTGGACCTGTTCCTCGCTGAACTCCCGATGGGCCCGGTCGATCTGGGTGAAGATGTTGCGGGCATCAATAAACAGGATGCGGTCGTCCTGCTTGTTCTTATCGAAGAACCACAGGGTCGCGGGCAGGGTGACCGTGTAGAACATGTTGGACGGCAGGGTGAGCATGCCGTAGATCAGGTTGTTTTCAATCAGGGTCTGGCGAATGTCCGCCTCGCTGTGGCGGGCATCGGAGGCGGAGTTTGCCATCACCAGGGCCGCCCGGCCGCTGTCCGGGGTGTTGTCCTTCAGGGAGGTGGCGAACAGGTTGATCCACAGGTAATTGGCGTTGGGGACGGTTTCCTTGCCCTGTTCGCTGGCCTTGGCTTTGGTTTTCTTGCGGGGCAGGCCGTAGGTATTGAAACGGGGATCGTTCTCAACCGTTGCCAGGGGCACATCGTCCACGTTGAACGGTGGATTCGCCATGACAAAGTCGAACTGACCGACCTCTGCAAACGGTTTTTCACTGTAACTGTTTGCTTGCCGAACATCGCCACGAAGGCCGTTCACTGCCAGGTTCATTTTGGCCAGCTTGACGGTATCCAGGGTCTTCTCCTGGCCGTACACGTATAGTTGGTCTTCTTGGTGGGCTTCGCCCAACTCGTCCAGTTTTTTACGGTGCGCTTCCACAAACTGTTGGGATTGAACGAACATGCCCCCCGATCCGCAGGCCGGGTCATACACCGTGCCGTGGTGGGGCTCGATGATGTCCACCATCAGTTTAACCACCGAGGTGGGCGTGAAAAACTCGCCGCCTTTCTGCCCCTCGCTTAGCGCGAACTTGCCAAGAAAATACTCGTAAATCTTGCCGAAGATGTCACCGCCGGCATCGATGGGGATGTCAGAAAAGGTTTTCAGTAATTCGGCCAGCAGTGTATTGCTGGTACGCGTCAGTGCGAAATACTCATCTTTCGGCAGAATGCCGTCCAACTCGGTTTTGTAGTCTTCGATGGCTTCCATGGCCTGTTTGATTTTCTTGGCCAGATCCTCACTTTCCGGCAGATTCAGCAGGTAGCTGTATCGGGCATGATCCGGCAGGTAAAAGCCGCATTTCTGAATCGCGATTTCAGAGAGTGGCTTTTCTCGACGGCTGCCCTTTAAAGCCGCGAACTCTTGGGTGATCTCAGTCTCGGCGAGCTGGTATTTGTTGTCAGCAAATTTCAGGAAGATCAGCCCGAGTACCGGCGTGGCATATTCGCTGGACTTGAGATCGGAGTTGGCCCGCAGGTTATCGGCTGCGGACCAGAGATCGTCTTCAAGTTGTTTGAGCTGTTCGGCATTCATGGTGGGAAAGTGTCTCCTGAAACAACCACTACACAAAATGTGGAGAGACTCTAAACAAGTCTGGCCAGGCGGGCCATAGTAAATTACAAATTCTGAAGGTAGGCTTCTCAGCATGCATTCCGACTCACGATCCACTACCGCCTGATGCCCGAACCAGATCTGAACCGACAACTTGGCGAGCTGATGTGCCGCGCCACCCTGGACGCCCTCTGGCCGACCGAAGCCGGCAGTATGGGTCGACGACCACCCCGCCTGCAGTGTCGGGTGGGCTCCGGGCAGGCCACCTACCACCGCTACAGTCCCGGCCAGCGGCTGCATGTCATTACCTATGGTGTCCGCATGATCGCGGCCAAGCAGAACCCGGAAACCGCCATGGGCTGGCTCTCGACCAGGGAAATTCGCAACCGGGAGTATTTTGATGGCGAGCTCAGCACACTGAACCTGCTGGCCCATACCTGTTGCCACGAATTCGCCCACCTGCTACAGCAACGCGCCGGCAGGCGCACCCATGGTTCCGTCCACAACCGGTATTTCTACGACCTGCTGGACCAGCTTCATGCCGACGGCAGGGCCGGCGCGCTCCGCCGGCACCTGGCTTCCCGGAGTTCCGCCCTGGGCCTGCCGGCTCTGGATACGCCATTCGCCCTGCCTGACAACGCCGAACTGGCCGGTCGCTGGCAGGTAGGCGATGAGGTCACGTTCGGGGAAGGGCCACGGCAGCGTCAGGGCCGTATTCTCCGGGTCAACCGCAAGAGCTGTACGGTGCAGGGCACTGGCCGGTCCGCGGGCAGCCGCTACCGGGTACCACTGCCACTGCTCAGCCCTGCGGCCGCCTGATCAGCGCAGCAGGCGCTGCTGGTTGCGGATGGACACCTGCTCGTTCAGGGTCCAGAAATCGTAGAGCACGCCAATCATGAACAGGCCGCCGGTAAACAGGTAGATCACCCCGGTGATCCATTTGCCCATATACATCCGGTGAACCCCGAAGACACCCAGGAAGGTCAGCAGTAGCCAGGCGATGTTGTAATCGGTTTCCCCCGCCTGGAAACGCAGGTCCGCCTCGCGGTCCATGGCCGGAATCAGGAAGAAATCCACAATCCAGCCAACAAAAAACAGCCCCAGGGTGAAGAACCAGATGGTGCCGGTGACCGGTTTGCCGTAGTAAAACCGGTGTGAGCCCAGAAATCCGAAGATCCAGAGCAGATAGCCAAAAATCTTGCTATGGGTGTTGCTGCGTTCAATCATCTCGTGTTCCGTCCCGCCAGTGTTTGGTGATGCATCTGTCGTGTTAATGGGGACAGCAACACCGGGACCCAACCCTGTGAAGAAACCTTAATCAGCCGTTCTCTGGTCTGGCGCTTCAATCCCCGACATCACCACCTCCCCCCGTTGCCAGAGCCGCCACTCACCCGGTTCATAGATATCCCAGGTCTCGTCGGTGGTGAGCGGTTCGGTGACGATCACACTGACCACGTCGTCCGGGGTGGTCTCGGATTCAAAGTCCACGGTCACGTCCGCATCCCTGAGGCGTGCCGGCCCGAACGGGGCCCGCCGGGTAATGCTGGCCATCTTGGTGGTGCAGTAGGTGAACAGCCAGTCACCGTTGCTCAGCAGCAGGTTGAACACCCCCTGCGCGGCATAGCCCCGGGACAGGCGAACCAGTTGGCTGACCATGGTCTCCATGGCGGCATCCCGGGGGCAGTTTGTCCTCAGGTGGTTGAGTATGTCGCAGAACAGCGCTTCGCTGTCGGTGGTGCCGACGGGCTCATAGAAACCGTCAGACGGCCGGAAATGATTCAACTGGCCGTTATGGGCAAAGACCCAGTAGCGACCCCAGAGTTCGCGCATGAACGGATGGGTATTGGCCAGACAGATATCCCCGACATTGGCCTGACGAATATGGCAGATCGCCACTTCGCTCTTGATCGGGTGGGTCTGCACCACCTCGGCAATCCGTGAGCTGGCACTGGCATCGGCATCATGGAAACAGCGCACGCCCCGGCCTTCGTAAAAGGCCACCCCCCAGCCGTCCTTGTGGGGGCCGGTGTCGCCACCCCGGCGGGTGAGACCGGTGAAACTGAAACACAGGTCCGTAGGCGTGTTGGCGCTCATCGCCAGCAGTTCACACATTCACTTGGGCTCCGCGTTGTTCTCTGAATCAGTCCAGCAGGTTATCCAGTGGCTGCTCGTATCCGGGGGCAAATACCTCCATGAAGTAGCGAACCTCCGACAGGTCCTCGGATTCCAGGCGGCTGCGAATCTGCGCTTCCGCCGGCGCAAACTCCGGATTGCCGGCCCGCAGCTCGGCCCGGCACTTGAGCCAGGCGGACAGGCGGTCGGCCGCCTTGATCAACTCCTGTTCCTCGGGTGCCAGCCGGGACTCCTGGACATAGGGGCTGAAGGAACCCCGCAACTCCTCCGGGAGCAGCGCCAACAGCTCCTCTTCCGCCTTGTGTTCAATGTCGCCGAAGGCTTCACGCATGACTCGGGAATGATACTTGACCGGTGTCGGCATATCCCCGGTAATCACTTCGGTGGCGTCATGGTAGAGCGCAGCGGCGGCGATGCGGTCCGCATTCACACGGCGCTGACCGTCCCGGTTGCGGATCAGCGCCAGGGCATGGGCAATGGTGGCCACCTCCCAGGAATGAGTGGCGACATTCTCCTCAATGGCATTGCGCATCAGGCCCCAGCGCTTGATCCAGCGCAGCCGCGAGATATAGGCAAAAAAGTGACTGGCCAGGCGCTTGCCCGGCCGGTTTTCACCGTCACCGGACATCAGCGTACATCCAGATTGAAGGGCACCACCACCGAGGACTGGCCCGTGGTTCCGGCATCCCGGCTGATATCCAGCAGGAACACCTGATCCGACGGCACACCGTGGGTCTGCTCCAGAATACGCCGGACTTCCAGGGCGCGGCGGTTGGCCAGTTGCCCCAGCGCTTCCGGCGGCAGGTTGCGGTCACCGGCCAGGTAGGCCTGACGGGCCTGCTCCCAGGCGTCACCGGTGGTGGCTTCGCCCTGGGCCTCCATCTGCTCCTTCAGCAGGGCCAGACCATCGGCTTCGGGGGCGAAGGCGCCGCGGATATCGAGCATCAGTTCCGGGCGTTCCTTGAGGGCGTCGGCCAGCACCGAAAGCTTGCTGGCCTCTTCTTCGCTCAGCGCCGTGGTTCCCGGCTGGAATGCCACATAGCCCAGTTCCTCACTGTTAAACCCGGCAAGGTCGGCAATCGAGCCGAGCATGGTGAACGGCGAGGCAGCCGCCTTCGCCAGCAGGTTCACAAAGGCCCGCATGACCACCTGTCCGACACTGAATTCGGGGTTCGCCAGATCCCCCTCGACGGGCAGGTTCACCTCGATCACGCCCTGGCGGTCGGTCAGCAGGGCCAGACCCAGCTTGACCGGGGCACTGACTGCCTGGTCGCTCTGGACCGACTGCCCCAGTTGCATCTGGTCCAGCACCACCAGATTGGAAGCATCCAGCCGGGTGCCGGTGATCTGGTAGTCCAGGTCCAGGCGCATCTTGCCACTGTCCACCGCATACCCCAGATAGCGCCCAAAGTAGGGGGACAACACCGGCAATGACAGGTTTTCCATGGTCAGTTTCAGGTCGCTGGGCTCCTCGGTCCCCAGGGCTCCGAGCGTACCCCGGAACTCCACAGGCGCGACACCGGAGAGTTCGCCTCTCAGGTTGACCCGCCCCTGCTGGGGCGGCACGTTGCTGACGCCGGTCACCGATCCGTTCAGCGCATCGAAGGTGGTACTGAAGGGCGGTTCCAGGGTCCGGTCGGTATACGAGACAGCACCATCCTGGATCTGCAGGTCGCCAATGCGGAAGATAAAGCCGGGCTGTGCCTGAGCGTCGCCGGCTGCGGCCGGTTCTGTTGCTTCTGCCGTTGCAGGCGCCGGGGCTCCGGCAACCCGCTGTACGTTATGCAGGCCACTGGTTGCCCGCACAATGGTGGCGCTCGGGCTGGCAACGGTCACCGTGCCGATCTCCAGCCGCGGCGGATAGACATTGTATTCGACCGGCGTCAGACGCAGGCTCTGCCAGGACATCAGCGGGCCGTCGTCATCCGGCAGGCGCACATCCAGATCGGTGATTTGAGCTGTGCCACTGAAGGTGCCGGTCATGGGATCGTTCTGGTCATCCAGGTCCAGGTTGCCATCGAAGGACAGCTGGCCGTCGCGCACCTCAAGATTGGCGCCCTGCTGGAGATAGGGCTGTGCAACCGACAGCAGGATACCCGACCCGGACAAGGCGCCTTCAAAGGTAAACGGTGCTGGCGTCAGTTGGCCATTGGCCTGCAACCGGCCGCCACTGGCCACATCGGAGGACAACTGGTACAGCACCGGCTCCTGCAAGCGGTCCGAGAGTCCCGTCAGGGTGGCGTTCAGTCCGGTCAGTTCAAACTCCGCCGGCGTGGCCGGTACCTGATCCCGCCAGCGCAGGCCGCTGTCTGTGAATTCCACGGCCTGAACCGACCACCGGAAGGGCGTACCGGCGGGGCTGTCCGGGGCATCGCCAGCCGCTTCGGAAGCCGGCAGGGAAGACACCCAGTCAATGCGCCCTTCGGCATCGCGCCGGGCAGCAACCATCAGCTGGTCCAGGGACACCATGCCCACCGTGGCCACTCGCCCGGCCAGATCAAAGCCAAGGCCTTCCACACGAATCTCACCGGCACTCAGGGCCGGCTCGTCATCGGACTCGCTCAGAGCCAGGACCGGCTCTTTCAGTGACACCCGGCCTTCGGTGGTCACCAGATCGAAACCGCCACTGGCCGAAATCCGGTAGCGGGATTCCACGGTCAGCGAGCCTTCCCGGAGTTGCCACGGCAAGACCGGCTCCAGAAAATGGGACAGGGTCTGGCGGTCGATATCCGCCAGCCTGATGTGCCCCTGGGAATAGAAGGGCGCGATGTTCAACTCCCCTTCCCATTCGACCGTCTGGTCGCCGGAGGTCGCGTTGATGGAATAGTTGCTGGGCCCCTGATCGTCGGCCTGACGCCAGGTGGCCAGATCGTTAAGAGTCAGATCCAGGGGACTGAAATGGAACTCCGCCACCTCGCCCCGGCTGAAATCCCGGAACAGGAGTTCACCATCTTCGATGGCGACACGTTGGAAATACAACTGCGGCGCTGCGGAAGCCTCGTCGGTTGCATCCGGGTCGGGTTCTTCTGCGGGCGGATTGGCCGCCTGCCAGTCCCGGGCGTAATTGACCGAGTAATCCTCCAGCAGGTCGACGCGGATGTGCGGCGCGTTCAGCTGGATATCCTCAAAACCGACCACCCCGGTCAAAAGCTGGAAAAAACTCAGGTTTACCCGCAGGCGGTCAAAGGCCAGTACCGGCTCATCCGCCCCGTCCCGGGCTTCAAAGCCATTGACATCCAACTCCAGTGAAAACGGATTGAAGGCGACCCCGGCAACCCCGGCCTGCCAGCCCATGCGCTGCTCCAGCTGTTCCGGTACCGACTTCTCAAGCCACCAGGGCAGAACCAGAAACCCGGCCAGCGTGTATAACACCAGAAGTACTGCAAACCCGATCGCCAGATTCCGCGCCAGGTGACTCTCCGCCTTTGTCCTGCCCACAGGCCACTCCCGCTTTCAAGATGGATGATCCATCCTGCAAGCATAGCGCCCGGGGGTGCAATTTGTCAGCCGGGCCTGACAGGAACCGGCGAACCCGATATGCTCCGCTGACGTATCATTTCGTGAGTTCCCCCAATCGGAGAGTGGCAGTATGGATATCGGCGAGATGCGTCGGGATTTCGAAAGTGAGGGCCTGGATCGGGACGCCCTCAGTGACGACCCTGTGCAGCAGTTCCAGACCTGGTTTGAACAGGCCCGGGACGGCGGCATTCTGGAGCCCAACGCCATGTCCCTGGCCACCACCGGATCCGATGGGCTACCGGACCTGCGCACGGTGCTGCTGAAATACTTCGATGCCAGTGGCTTCGTGTTCTATACCAACTACGGCAGCCGCAAGGCCCGGGAAATCGAGGAGAACCCCAAGGCCGCCCTGTTATTCCCATGGATTGCCCTGAACCGCCAGGTACGCATCCAGGGCGCCGTGGAAAAGGTCAGCAAATCCGAGTCACTGCGCTATTTCTCTTCCCGCCCGCGGGGCAGCCAGATCGGTGCCTGGGTCTCCGAGCAGAGCCACGTGATCACCTCCCGCGGGCTGCTGGAACAGAAGGTGGCGGAAATGAAACGCAAGTTCAGTAACGGCGAAATTCCCCTGCCCAGCTTCTGGGGTGGCTACCGGGTGGTGCCGGAGCGCATCGAATTCTGGCAGGGCCGGCCCAGCCGCCTGCACGACCGCTTCGAGTACGTAAGGAGCTACGATGGCTGGAGCATCCAGCGACTCCAACCCTGAGTCCATTCCCCGTATCTGGCTCTGCCAACCCGCGAAAAAGGCAGACGAGGCCACGCCTGACTGGCTGACTCCGGATGAGGCACAGCGGCTCGCCGGCCTGAAAGGCCATCGCAGGCAGGAGTTTCTCACCACCCGCTGGCTGATCCGACAGGCTCTGGCCGGCGCCAGTGGCCTTCCGGCCTCTGACTGCTGTCCGGTGCCGGGTCGCCCCACGGCGGCGGCGACGCCTCCCGGCTGGCACCTGTCCATCAGCCACTGCCAGAACCTCGCGGCCTGTGCCACGGGTACCGGTGCGGTGGGTATCGATATCGAACCGGCCCGGCGGCGGGCAGACTGGCAGCGGGTGGCACGCCGCTGGTTTTCAGTTGCCGAACAGGACTGGCTGCTGCGTACAGACGACGCATTCGAGTTCCTGAAAGTCTGGACCCTCAAGGAAGCCTGGCTCAAGGCCACCGGACGGGGCATTGCCGGCAACCTGCAGACACTTCGGGTCAGCGCCGACTTCGAGCTTCTGGGTGACCAGCAACAGGGGGGCTGGCGCGCCGGCAGTTGTCTTGTCGCCGGTTTCATCGTCACACTGGTGTGGCAGGGTCCGGAGGCGGCCGGGGGCCAACCGGCCGCGCCGACGCTGTTAGCACCGCCACCGGACGACTGCCGCCTGGTGGCACCGGAACCGCTTGCGTGCACCGCAGACTGGCTGCTCAATGCTGACATTCATCCCTCTGGCTGATCGGGAGACCTGATGGAGAACAACGTGCAACGCTGCCCCTGGTGCGGCACCGACCCGTTATACGTGGATTATCACGACACCGTCTGGGGGCGCCCGGAATACAACAGCCAGGCGCTGTTCGAGAAGCTCTGTCTGGACGGCCAGCAGGCCGGGCTGAGCTGGCTGACCATTCTGCGCAAACAGGAAAACTACCGGCAGGCTTACGCCGGATTCGACCCGGAGCAGCTGGTCCGGTTTGATGATTCGGATGTGGCCCGGCTGCTGGACAACCCCGGCATCGTCCGGAACCGGCTAAAGGTCCGGTCGGTCCTGAATAATGCCCGGCGTTATCTGCAACTGAAGGAGCAGGGCCAGGCGTTCAGTGATTTCCTATGGCAGTTCGTCGATGGCCAGCCGATACAGAACCGCTGGCGCCTGTTCGAGGAGGTGCCGACCGAAACTGCCGAATCCCGGGCCATGTCCCGGGCGCTTAAAAAAGCCGGTTTCACCTTCGTGGGCCCCACCATTGTCTACGCCTTCATGCAGGCCACCGGCATGGTCAATGATCATCTGATCGACTGTCACGTCCACGAGGAATGTCGACGGCTGGCGGACTGATCCTGTTTCGACCGCGCGGCGTAATACCCTGACACAACCGTTTCAGGAGCCTGCGTGTGCGAATCACTTTCGAAGAACTCAGGGCGCTGCCATCCTCAACCATCAGCCTACTGGAAATCCTGTCCCTGGAAGGCCAGAAATACATGGCCCGGATCCATGGCGACTTCGGTATGAAGGTGCTGTCGGACGGCAGCAACGTTACCCGCCTGTTCGCCAGCGCCTGGCAGATACAGGACCTGCTCGGAGCCTTCGATATCCGGGAAACCCAGGTGGTTCACCCGTCGGCCTACCATGAAATGGTGGGCATGGAACCGGCCCATATTGAACCCATGCGCATCCGCGTACAGAGGCAAAGCTCGTGATTGCCGTCGCTCGTGTCGCCATTCTGGTGGGACTGGCCGGCCTGATTCCGTTCATTGGCGGGGTGCTGGGGCTGTTCCTGCTACCGGATCGAAGCGTGGCGATCCTGGCCTGGTTCTACCTCTACAGCGCCGGCATTCTCGCTTTCATGGCCGGCATTTACTGGCCCATCGCCATGCAACTGGAGGAAAACCGAACCTATCCTCAGTCCCCCCTCGTCACCATGCTGCTCAGTCAGGTCTTTTTTGTGGCGGCCGGTGTCGGGCTGTTACTGGAAACGCCGGAAAAGATCGTGCTGTACACCCTGGCGTTTGCGCTGCTGTATCTGGTGGATGTGCGCTGGATGCGACAGTTCTGGCCGGACTGGTATCTGAAGCTGAGGCTGGGGCTGACGGTCGTGGTGGTGAGTTGCCAGGTCCTGGCCGGCGCCTGGTTCCACCTGGTTCACGTGGGCTGATCTGAGGGACAAAGACCGGCAGCCCCCACCCCGCAGTCATTCGCAGGGCGGGGCTGCCGACCGGGAGGCAAGACAACCTCCCGTATCGGCGGCCGGAGCGACCGGTTCCGGCCGCCGGATACACTAGCTGGCGGTGGTGGATGCCGCCACAATGGCGTACTCGTGATTGTGAGGCTCAATCAGGGCGCCGTGCAGAGCGGCGATCGCCTCATTGTAGTGGTCCTCATCGATCACGAACTGGATATCCACCTGACGCATGCACTGGTGGATCGCCAGCACGCTGATGTCCTTGTCTGCCAGTGACTTGACCGACCGAGCCAGAATGCCCGGTATTTTCATGTCACTGCCGATGGCGGACACCAGCGCCACCTTGCGAGTGCTGATTTCACCATTGGGAAACGCTTCTTCCAGCGCCTTCACCACACGCTTCACATGCTTGAGCGTGGTCTCCACATAGTGGGTGATGGTGTTGGCATTGGAATCCTTGGACATGAAGCGCACCTTGAAGCGGGTGAGCACATCCAGGATCTTCCGGTCAGACCCCGGCTCGCCCTGCATGTCCTGGTCAAACACCTCAATGGCAAACACCCCCTTGGCGCCGGCGATGATCTCCACCTGCGCCTTCTCACTGACGTAATCCCCGGTGATCAGGGTGCCGGTGTGCTCCGGCTCAAAGGTGTTCATCACCCGCAGGGGAATCTCGTTCTGACGCAGCCCCTTGCCGGCCCGTGGGTGGATGGCCTCCATCCCGAGATTGGCCAGTTGATCCGCCACGTCGTAGTTGGTCCGCCCCAGGGGCACCACCTTTTCCTCGCCCACGATGTTGGGGTCGGCGGAACTCAGGTGATATTCCTTATGGATGATGGCTTCCCGGGCATTGGTGATCACCGCAATGCGGCTGAAGGTCATCTCGCTGTAGCCCCGGTCGAAGGTCCGCATCAGCCCTTCCTTGCACTGGGCATAACCGGTCACGATGGGCAGCTCACGGCTCAGGTCGATGGCGTCAAACGCCTGCTGCAGTTTCTCGTCCAGGGGCAGCAGTTCGCTGTCGCGCCAGCCGGTCAGGTCAACAAAGCGGGCATTGATGCCTTCCTGCTGCAGTTTCAGGGCCGTGTTGAAGGCACTGTGAGCCTCCCCGATACCGGCCAGCATTTCCCGGACGGTCAGCAGGTGCTCTTCCAGCTGGAACTGACCGTAGGAACACAGCCGCTGCAAATCGATCAGGCAGCCGCGCACCCCTTCGATGCGGTCAGTGATGAACTGGTCCGCCTGCTGCTTGAGCATCGGATCCTCAAACAGTTCGCCGTTGATATCCGTCAGGAACTGGATCAGCTTGGTGAGGTCATCGCCCCAGGCCCAGTCCGATTCGGCGTCGGCGAACAGAGCGTAAACGCCCGGCTCACCGGTCTTTTTGTGTTCCAGCAGTTCGTTGGTCACACCGCCGTAGGCCGACACCACGAAGATGCGCTGGTAGAGGTCGCTTTTCTTGCGCTTGCCAACAATGATGTTGTCGCGCACCGCCTCGTAATTGCTCATGGAGGTACCGCCGATTTTCTCGACGGTATGTTGTGCCGTTGTCATGTCTCCGCCTTTGCTTTCCTGCGCAATGGATGTCCTGTCAGTATAGGCGTCTTACGACGCTTGGCTCACGCCTTCCTGCATGATTTCGTCCACACTTTCCGCCAGCAGGGCCACCCCTTTCCTGAGGTCTTCCTCGCTGGTGGTCAGCGGCATCAGGCACTTGATCACTTCGTCATTGGGGCCACTGGTCTCGATAATCAGGCCCTTTTCAAAGGCACGGGCAGTGATCGGATCGGTCAGTTCGGCGTGAGTGGCCGAAATGCCCCGCATCATACCGCGGCCTTTCAGGCGGAACTCGCCCGGGTACTTGTCACAGATGGACTGCAGGGCGTCGCCCAGCACTTTGGACTTGGCTTTCACCTCATTGGCGAAGGCGTCGTCTTTCCAGTAATTCTCAATGGCGGCACGGGCGGTGACAAATGCCATGTTGTTACCACGGAACGTCCCGTTGTGCTCACCAGAGGCCCAGACGTCCAGTTCCGGCTTGAACAGCACCAGCGCCATGGGCAGGCCGTAGCCGCTCAGTGACTTGGACACGGTGACGATGTCCGGCTGGATGCCGGCAAACTCAAAGCTGAAGAACTCACCGGTACGGCCATTACCGGCCTGGATGTCATCCACAATCAGCAGGATGTCGTGTTTCTTGCACAGCTCGGACAGGCCTTTGAGCCACTCGGCACGGGCCGCATTCAGACCGCCTTCGCCCTGAACCGCCTCGACGATCACAGCGGCCGGCAGTTCAACACCGGAGGAGCTGTCAGACAGCACCTTGTCCATGATGGCCAGGGTGTCCACGTCCTCGCCCAGGTAACCGTCGTAGAACAGGAAGTCCACGCCGTTCAGGGGCAGGCCGACGCCACCACGGTGGTGTTCGTTACCGGTGGCGGCAACCGCACCGGTGGTGACACCGTGGAAACCGTTGCTGAAGGAGATGATGTTGGTGCGCCCTTTCACCTTGCGCGCCAGTTTCATGGCCGCTTCCACACAGTTGGTACCGGTCGGACCGGTGAACTGCATCTTGTAGTCCAGGCCACGGGGATCAAGGATGTGCTTCTTGTAGGACTCCATGAAGTCCTGCTTGGCGGTGGTAAACAGGTCCAGGCCCTGGCTCACACCGTCCGATTCGATGTACTCAAGCAGTGCTTTTTTCAGGATGTCGTTATTGTGGCCGTAGTTCAGGGAACCGGCACCGGCCAGAAAGTCCAGGTATTCCTTGCCGTCTTCGGTGTACAGGTGCGCGTTCTTGGCGCGGTTAAAAATCACCGGAAAGGCACGGGAATAAACGCGTACTTCGGATTCGGTGGACTTGAAAATTTCCATGGTCTTGCCTCTTAGCATGTCAGGTTCGAGGTAGATGCGCGGGGACCTGCCGGTAGAGCTTACGGTCGCAACAGGCCCGCCGTGCGTTGGTTTAAGCCTTGATGGCAGGCCCTCCTCGGGTGGCCTGCCGGCTACGCCAAATCACAGTCGGTCACGATATCGGATCGTAAAACCCGGGCTCTCAGACAGGCTTCGTGAAGGGCCCGATACGCAGCAGGAACTCGGAATCGTGCCTGCCGCCGAAATGGGTCTCTTTCTCGAAGTGCTCGTGGTAGGTGAGCTCGGCTCCCATATCACGGGCGAATGAGCGGAACAGCGCCCATGAGGCCTCGTTGTCTTCGGTGATGGTGGTTTCCAGATGGGTCACGTCCTTGCACGCGTCCCGGGAAACAATCGCCTTCAGCATCCGCTTGGCGAGGCCCTGTCCACGACCTCTCTCGTGAACCGCCACTTGCCAGACAAACACGGTCTCGGGCTGTTGGGGAGGGATGTATCCGGAGATAAAGCCGACCAGATCGCCTTCCTTCTCCGCGGCCACGCCGGTTTCGGCAAAGTGGCTGCACTGCAACAGGTTGCAGTAAATGGAATTGGGGTCCAGCGGTGGGCACTCGGCCACAAGCTGGTGGAGCCTGAAGCCATCATCCTTCGTTGGTGTGCGCAGGGTGATGGCGGTGGTATTCGAACCTTCTGATGTCATGATGTGATCAATTCGCTTCCGAAAGATGGGGACAAATTATATAGACCACGAAATATATTTCAAGTTGACGCTTTGGGAAGCCTCCCGTAAGCATCTGGCCCATACTTTAAGAATAGCGTCTATTCGAGCATTGGCCAGTGACAGACCCGTTACAAACCCGACCCGATCAGCAGATCGTCAGGCACCAGAGACGTACCCCGGACAATCCGCTCCCGGTAGGACAGCGCCGCCGGCGAACCCGACGGCCAGACGCGGTCAAAACAGGCCAGCCAGGCGCTGACATCGTAATCGACCGGCACCAGCGAAACGGACAGCCCTGAGCCGCCTGAGGCCGCAACTGGCGCTGCTCCCGGCTCCGACAGGGCGATCCGGGTGATCAGCCCACCTGGTTTACCCGACAGATTCCCCATACCGGCGGACCCGTTATTGACCACCACCCGGGGGTGGCCATCAACGTGACCACGCCAGAGCGCCGGCTGGCAGGTATGCGTGCAGGCGATGACATCGGCACCGGTCGCCTGCAACCAGCCCGCAACCCGATTGCTCCCAGCACTATCCTGTTCGGACAGCAACGACTCGCGCGACAGGCCCCAGCCGGCCAGGGATTCCGGATCACCGTGCAACACAAGAATATTTAGGCCTCCAAATATCAGGCTCCGATAACGGGGCAACCCCGCCAGCGCGGCACGGACATCCGGATGGTTTCCGGCCACCTGCTGCAACCGTTCCATGATCCGGTTGGAACGCTCAACCACCTGCTGATCCACCGACTCCGGATAGGCACAGCCGCAACCGGCCCCGTCACTGGGCGAGCCCAGTTCATACTCAACGTTGCCCAGACTGGCGGTATGGGCCATTACCCGGTGGTTGATATCGCGGAACAGATCGTCGCTGGCGTTGAACCAGTTGAAGTCGCCGTTAAAAACCAGCTTCACCCGGCGTCCGTCGCGGCGCTCCGCCGCCGCCATACGCTCAATTTCATCCAGGGCAAACGGATTACCGTAGAGACCGCCAATGATGTAGAGCACGTCCTCCCCGACCTCGACGGGGCTACTGCTCAGGTCCTGCGGCCGGTAACGGTAGGCCAGCGGACAACTGCGACCTTCGCTCATGCCGAGGTCTCCGGCTGCGACGCCGCCAAAGGCTCACCCCCGGCCAGCGAACGACCCGCCAGCCGGCGCACCAGCAACGGCAGGAAGAACCCCGCGGTACAGATCAGGATGCCCCAGGCATTCACGCCCAGCAGCAGGGCGTATTTACCCTCGCCGATCGCCCAGGTGGCGGGCAGGGCGCCCAGGGCCTGGGCCACACCCAGGCCCAGGCCGGTCCAGAAACTCAGGTGGAAACTCCAGGGCGACCAGCGGGTAAAGCGGTAAAACAGAAACACCGGCGCCAGCCCCATGACCATGGTGCCGGAGATGGTCGTGGCCTTGAGGATATCGGTGCCGGCAAACATGGGCAGGTTGCCCAGAAAGGCGAAAACCACCATCACCACGGCACCGACTTTCATGCTCGGCAGGCGGTCGCCCAGTCGCCCCGCCAGTCTTGGCAGGTCCACCGCCAGGGATTTGGCCAGGGAGGTGAAGGTGGAATCCAGGGTCGAGCCGGCGGAGGTCATCATCACCACGCTCATGAAAAACAGCGCGGTCAGGCCCAGCGACTGGCCGACCGCCGCCGGTGCATTGCCCATCACCTCAATGCCATTGAGCCGGGCATGGACGCCCACCAGGCTGAAAATGAACACCGCCACGAAACCCAGCAGGCCGGCAACCACGAAACTGCGGAGCATGGTCTTCTCGCGGTTCACAAACCCGCGATCGGTCAGTACCGGATCGTGGAACGGGTAACTGAACAGCTGCAGCAATGCCACCAGCAGCAGGTCCGCCCCGGCGTCGAGGCGGAAGTCGCCGTCCGAGAGCAGGGTCCCGGTGTCGTTGGCGGGCAACACCAGGAACAGAACCGCGCCGACAAAAAACACGAAGACAAAGGCCTGGATAACGTCCGTAAAAATGGAAGACCTGAGCCCACCCTTGAGGCTGTACGCCAGGGTGAACACGGTGAACAACATCGCCGCCGCGTAGTATTCGGTCTCGCCCGGCAGGCCGAAATAACCGCCGACCACCGCCGTATTGCTCCACACCTCGTTATACAGCCGTATCAGGATGGCCGCGGCAAAGGCCAGGCTGGCCAGGCGCCCGAAGCGGGAGGTCAGAAATTCCTGGAGACTGCCGGCACCGGTCTGGGTCCGGATCAGGTAGATGATGTAACCGGCCACCGGGATCGACAGCCAGTAACTGGCATAGGCCAGACCGCCCACCACGCCGTAGGCTTCGCCCAGGTTGGCCGCATTGGTCACCGATTTGGCGAAGATCCAGCTGATGAAGATGCTGGCCGTCAGCGACCACTGCCCGACCGGATTACCCTGGTCGTCGGCCCCCCGGTAAAACGAATCCGCGTTCCGGCTTCTGGGGGAAAGCGCGTACATCACCGCGCCGTACATCAGCAGGAAGGCCCAAAAGACCGAAGCTTCAAACACTGTCATGAAATGGTTCCTGAAATCCTGTCGGGGTGGCGCTCATCAGGCCGGTGCCGAACAACTGGCGCCGAACCGGTAGCAGGAAAAGCACCGGTGATGGCGCAGCATGATGCGTTCGTCCATGCTTTCGGCCAATGTGCCGCCAAGGTCGTACTGGGGGTCATCGTCCACCAGGGTACAGGCGTAGACCCGGACCTGATCGTTTTTCTTCACCAGCATGCGCGTGTAGGTGCACATGAAGTAACTGCGGGACTCCCGGGTGGGGTACTTGTCCATACAGGCCTCGGTGATTTCCGGGCTGCCATCCTCGGAGCCGGGCGTGCCCAGATCCGGAAAGGCCGTGAACGCCAGGTTCTCCGGAATCGTCCGGGCCCGGAAAATAGCCCGGAAAGCCGCCTCCACCTCGGCCGGGTCTTCGCCCGGATCGGTCTGGCGGGCAATGGAGACTTTGAAACCCTGCTCAAGCAGCCACTGGATGCCTTCCAGCGCCTGCTCGAAACTGCCTTCCCCGCGGTCCTTGTCGTGCCTGGCACGGTCCGGAAAATCCAGGCTGACCCGGAAGTGAACGGGGTAGGGGTTGTCCAGCAGCGGCGTCACCTGATGCCGGCGTTTGAGCAGGGGCTCGGTGGCATTGGTGAGCACGAAACACGGGCGGTGCTGGCTGGCGTAGTCCAGGATGTTGACGAAATCCCGGATTACAAACGGCTCGCCGCCGGTGAAGGAGAACTGCTCCACCCCCATGTCCAGGGCTTCGTGAATAAAGGGGCGGACGTCGCTGAGTTTCATGCCGGGAATCCGGCCATCACCGGGGTGAGACCCTTCCAGGCAGAAAGGGCAGGCCAGGTTGCAGGCGGTGCCTGTGTGGATCCAGAGTTCCTTCAGGCGGTCGGCGTCAATATAGCCACGGGGATCGCCATCGCGGGTGTGGGTCCAGCTGTCCCGGGCCCGGGGTTCAAGCAGGTCAACCGCGGGAATCCGCGCCCGGCGCTCTGTTCTCGTCTCGGTCAGGGGCATGATGGCTCCTTGTCGTTATGCATCGCTATCCTGTCTGTCCTTACGCGGGCGCAGGGCGTTCCGATCTGCGCCCCGGCGCCAGGCATGAAGTTTCTCAAGCAAGCGCAACACCGTGCCCGGCGCGTGGGCTTTTTTCCACTCGCCGGCCGCGAATTTGGCGGACTCGTTCCAGGTGGGGTAGGGATGAATGGTCCCCAGGATCTTGTTCAGACCCAGCCCATGTTTCATGGCCAGGGTAAACTCCGCCAGGATTTCGCCGGCATGAGCGCCGACCACCACCGCGCCCAGTATCCGGTCCTTGCCCGGCGGCGTCAGCACCTTGATAAAGCCCCGGTCCTCGCTCTCGGCGATGGCCCGGTCCAGATCGTTCAGGTCGTAACGGGTGACTTCACAGGCAATACCCCGGTCCTGGGCTTCGGCTTCGCTTAACCCCACCCGGGCCACTTCCGGGGAAGTAAAGGTGACCCAGGGCATCACCCGATAATCCACCCGGAAGCGCCGGAACTGACCAAACAGCCCGTTCACGGCCGCGTACCAGGCCTGATGGGCGGCCGCATGGGTAAACTGGTAGGGCCCGGCCACATCGCCACAGGCGAAGAGGTTCGGGTAACGCAGGCTCATGTCATCCTCCACCGGGACCGCACCGCTGGGCAGGGTTTCCACGCCAATACGCTCAAGCCCCAGACCCTCGGTATTGGCGGCGCGCCCGGTGGCCACCAGCACCTGATCAAAGGCAATCCGCACCGACTCGCCGGCGTGTTCGCAACAGGCCACCTTTTCGCCCTCTTCCATCCGGAAAGCCACCACCGAATGATTCAGCCGGACATCCAGACCGTCGGCCTGAAACTGGCTGAGCACCATGGACGAAACATCGGCATCCTCCCGTGACAGCAGCCGGTCTCCCCGTTCCAGCTGGGTGACCTGACTGCCCAGGCGGGCAAACGCCTGGGCCAGTTCACAACCGATGGGCCCGCCGCCCAGCACCAGCAGGCGCTCCGGTCTTTCTTCAATCTGCCAGAGGTTCTCCGAGGTCAGTGGGTTCATGTCCACCAGCCCGGGGACAGGCGGCAGCGCAGGCTTGCCTCCGGTCGCCACCACAATGCTGCGGGCCGTCAGGCGCTCGGTATGGCCATCGTTATGCCGGACTTCCAATTCCCAGGGCGAGACGAAACTGGCCTGCCCGAACAGACAATCCACCCCCAGCGCCCGGTATCGGTCCGGGGAGTCGTGGGGCTCGACCCGGGCGATCACCTCCCTGACACGGTCCATGATCCGTTTGAAGGATCCGGTCACCGGCACGGAATCCAGCCCGTAGCGATCCGCATGCCTGAGGGTATCGGCAACCCGGGCGCTGCGGATCAGGGCCTTGGAAGGGACACAGCCGGTATTCAGGCAGTCTCCGCCCATCCGGTCTTTTTCAATCAGGGCTACCCTGGCCTTCACCGCCGCCGCAATGTAGGCGGACACCAGCCCGGCCGAGCCACCGCCGATCACCAGCAGGTTGTAATCGAAAGACGCCGGCTTCTGCCAGCCGGCATAGACCCGTCGGCGGCGAAGAAAAGCCACAACAAACTTGGCCATGAGCGGGAAAAGCCCCAGCAGGGCAAAGGAAAACAGCAGTTCGGCGGACATGATATCGCCCACCGATTCAATCTGGCCGAGCTGGGTGCCCGCATTCACGTAGATAAACGTCCCCGGCAGCATGGCCGCCCAGCTCACCCAGACGTAGGTCCACAGGCGCATACTGGTGAGGCCCATGGCCAGATTGATCAGGAAGAAGGGAAAAACCGGCACCAGCCGCAGGGTGGCCAGATAGAAAGGGCCATCTTTTTTTACCCCCTCATCAATGCGTCTTACGGTATTGGAGTTCCGGCGCCGCAATGTGTCCTGCAAGAGGAACCGGGCAACCGCAAAGGCGATGGAGGCTCCAATCGTGGAGGCCACCGATACGGCCAGCAGCCCAACGGCATTACCGAAAAAGGCCCCGCCGGCCAGGGTCAGGACCGACGCTCCCGGCAACGACAACGCGGTCACAGCAACATAGATCAGGGCATAGACGGAAGCTGCCAGCAACAGATGGCCGGAGATCCACTGATCCAGTGACGCCTGGTGACGCTGAAGGTTTTCCAGGGTCAGCAACCCCGGCCCGCCCAGCAGTACGAACGCTGCCACTACAATCAGGATCACTGCCAGCAGAATCAGCTTCGGTTTCGCCATCATTTATCGGTTCCGTTTCAGGGAATGTCGTTATCCAGACACTGGAAGCGTCCAACCATGACAGGCTACCGTGCAATACTCACGAATTAATAACGGAACCCTATCAAGTTGGTCACTCATAGCGACCTACAGCATCGGATTCATAGAACCGATGGTCCGTGCATCGGCGAATCCGACGAAAGGAGCGGGGCCACCCGGCTCATTCCCTCCTTCATGACAGAGCAACCCATAAACCCTAACTCAAAGGCATCACCTGTCCATATGATCTACACTTATTTCAATAAAAGCGAAAAATCCAAATTCAGCCCTTGAGACCCCATGCATTTATTCCTGAAACGCTTTGGCGCCACTGGCTTCGCCCTTGCCTATATCAGTGTTGCCGCGTTGTTCAGCTTCGGCCTGGACTGGGTGGCACTGGACGCACATCCGGCCGACAACCCCACAGTCCTCCACTTTCTGGACCAACTGGTGCTGGTTTCGATAACCGCCGTTGCCCTCTATTTTCTGCTCAGTGCCGTACTCCGGAAACACCGGGGCGAAAAGAAACGTCACGCCCGGACTCTTAAAGCCTATGGCGAGCTGTTCAGGGCCCACCCGCACCCCATGTGCCTGGTGGACCCGGCCAACCGGCGCCAGGACTGGGAAGTACTGGGTACGGATGTGTCCCATTCGGTGGTAAATCAGGCCAGCCGGGGACTGTTCAGTGCCCGGGCACTCGATTCCATCCCCCGGGAGTATCTGAAACGCTACTGGCTCCGGGGTATTGGCAGGAGTGAGGGCATGATCCTGGCCAAACCGAAATTACGGGACCGGGTCCACTTCCGGGTGGCCAACCTCAATGACCGCCTGCCCGGTAGCCTGGGTCAGTTCGATGTGGCCTTCCTGCGCAATGTCCTGATCTATTTCTCAACTGACAGCAAACGCCGGCTGATCCTCCATGTGCTGGAGCGGATCAAACCCGGAGGCCTGCTCATGGTGGGCCATTCAGAGAGTCTGTTCGGGCAGGACCTGCCCCTGACACAACTGGCTCCGGCGGTGTACCGGAAAACCCACTAGGCACTTTGTAAGGTTGGCGTTGTATGAGTGACACATCCGCCCCCCGCGTTTTCATCATTGATGACTCGGCCCTGGTACGGCAGGTGCTCTCCGAGGCTCTGCGCTCCGAGAACATCAACGTCATCGGCACGGCTGCGGACCCGATTTTCGCCAAGGCGAAGATGGACAAGGACTGGCCCGACGTCATCCTGCTGGACATGGAAATGCCCCGCATGGACGGGCTGACCTTTCTCAAACAGCTGATGCACGAGCGGCCCACACCGGTCATTGTCTGCTCGACGCTGACCGATCAGGGCGCCCAGTTGACCGTGGATGCCATGGCAGCCGGTGCCGTGTCGGTCTTCACCAAGAGCGCCCATGGCGTCAGGGAAGGGCTGAACGACCTGAAAGGGCGACTGGTCCGTGCCGTTCGGGAAGCGAGCAGTGCCCGACCGGCCCGCAAGGCCCAGCGGGTGGCCCAGCCACCACCGGCGGTCACCCGGGCCGTCTCGTACCGGACCACTGACCGGGTAGTGGCCATCGGCACCTCCACCGGTGGCACCCAGGCGCTTGAAGCCGTGCTCTCCGCCCTGCCGCCCGATGCGCCAGGCATTGTTGCCGTACAGCACATGCCGGAAAAGTTCACCGCCGCCTTTGCCAAGCGCCTGGATTCAGTCTGTCGTATTGATGTGCGCGAAGCCCGGGATGGCGACCGGGTCCACACCGGCCTGGCCCTGATTGCTCCGGGCGGCAAGCACATGGAACTGGTGCGCAGCGGTGCCCAGTACCGGGTGCGCATCTTCGACGGCCCCCATGTTACCCGTCACAAACCGTCGGTGGATGTGCTGTTCCGCAGCGTCGCACAGACCGGCGGGCAGAACGCCACCGGCATCATCATGACCGGCATGGGCGACGACGGCGCCCGGGGCCTGAAGCTTATGAAAGAGAAGGGGGCCCGGACCGTGGCCCAGGATGAAGCCTCATGCGTGGTTTTCGGCATGCCCAAGGAAGCCATCAAACTGCAGGCGGTGGATTACATCATCGCCCTGGGGCAGATTCCGGAGATGATCATGGGGCATGCGCCCCAGGCCCAGGATGCCCACCGGCACGCCCACAGCCATTAAGCCGGCGGGGCTTGGCCTCAGCCTGCCGGCTCGTTGAACTGTTCGAGGAAAGACGCCGGCAGGGCGTCCACAGCCGGCCGGGCATCACCAGCCAGCTCAGGGCTGGGCGCTTCGGGCTCCCGGCTCAGGGTGACCGGCGATTCGGACCAGTGCAGCAGCTCCAGCCGGCCATCGGCCTGCTCCACCAGCGCCGTGCAGTGTTCCACCCAGTCGCCGTCGTTGCAGTAAAGGCCATCTTCGCTGCGCAGAAAGCCGGCGGAGTGGATATGGCCGCAGATGAAACCGTCGTACTGGCCTTTCTCCGCAGCGGTCAGCGCCGCCAGCTCGAAACGCCGGATAAAGGTCCGGGCCTTGCCGATCCGGCTCTTGGTCCATGCCGCCAGCGACCAGTACGACTTGCCCTGAAGCCGGCGCAGGGCGTTCAGCCAGCGGTTCAGTCGCAGCAGCAGGCCATGGGCCCGATCCCCCACCAGCAACATCAGGGGACTGCAGCGCACCACCTGGTCAAACTGGTCGCCATGACACACCAGGAACCGGCGGCCGTCAGCGGTGGTGTGGATGGCCTTGTACTGCAATTCAATACCGGAGAATGTCTGGTCACAGAAACGGCGAAAGAATTCGTCATGGTTGCCGGGAATGTACACCACCCGTGTGCCGGAGGCGGCCAGCTCAATCAGCCGGTGAATCACCTGGCGATGGCTTTCCGGGAAATGGGCCCGGCGCTGCATCGCCATCAGGTCCACGATGTCGCCGACCAGATAGAGGGTGTCGCACCGGACATTGTGCAGGAAATCCAGCAGGTACTCCGCCTGGCAGTCAGCGGTTCCCAGATGGACATCGGAGATGAATACGCTGCGGTACTGTCGCATGAGGCCTCCCGTGCTTCCGGGCCCTGGTTTCAGGACCCTGGAGCCACCTTGGCAAGGGCCGGTGACAGCCGGGTGACAACGATGCGACAGTTTGATGAACCGGCAGGCGCCGGTTAGCGCAGGTCCGGGTTCAGGGTGTAGGTGCCGGTCACCCTTGCGCTGGCCAGAACATGCCCTGCCATGGCTTCGCGTACGGCCGGGCCGTCAAACTCACCGTCCAGGTTCAGGGTCTCAACATCGAGGGCATGAACCTCGTAGTGGTAATGGTGGATGATGCTATCGTTCCAGGGCGGGCAGGGGCCGTCATAGCCGCCGTAGGTGCCAGCCATGTCCGGATTGCCGGCCAGGAACTGGGTATAGTTGTTGACCCCGCGGATGCCAATCGGGCCGGGGCCCGGGTTCTTGCCCTTGGGAATAACACCGTCGCTGTCTTCCCCTTCCGGAATCCGGTGGGTGGTGGCCGGAATGTCCACCAGCAGCCAGTGGAAGAAGTCCACCCGTTCCAGATCCGCCGGCACCGTCTTGCCTTCCTGATTGACGTCATCCGCGACGCTGGGCACGTCCGGGTCAAATACGATCACCACAAAACTCTTCGTCCCCGCCGGCGCATCGTCCCAGACCATTTCCGGGTTACGGTTGGGGCCAAAACTCATGTGGTCCTCTTCGCTGAATACGCCAAAGGCGTATTTCTCCGGAACGGGTTTGCCTTCCTCGATTCCTCGAACCTCTAGTTTCACGGTTACTCTCCTTCAGACATTGTCAGGAATTCGATCTTTACGGTGCTGACAAGAACTTCGATTCAGTCACCAGAACACAACTGCCATCAGATTAGCAAAGGATACAGGGCACCACACCTACTGCAGGGCAACATGATCCGGATCACTTCCGGGGGTGGCCGCCGCCTGTTATTGATCAATCGCTCAAGTTAAAATTGAGCAAACCTTCAATATTCAGCCATTGGAGTGGACATGGCCAGACACCCGCAATACGACCGCACTGCAGCGCTGGAAAAGGCGGTAAGCCTGTTCTGGGAGAAGGGTTACCATGGCAGTTCCATGAAACAGATCGAACAGGCCCTGGATATGCGCCCCGGCAGCATCTATGCCGCCTTCGGCAGCAAGGACGGCCTGTTTTCAGAAGCCCTGGCCCTGTACGCTGAGACGGGTAGCGCGGACCTGAACGACCACATGCAGCAGTACGACGGTATCGTCGATGGCTTTCAGGCCTATCTGATCAAGGCAGCCGAGAGCTGCCAGAACGACACCTGCCCCTCCCGGGCCTGCATGGTGGTCAAGACGCTGCTGGAAACCCGCCATACCCACGACAGCCTGGCCATTCAGGCCCGGGAAGCCCTGGGCTCTCTGGAAGCGACCCTGATTGGGCTGCTGGAGCAGGCCAGAAGCACCGGCGAACTGGCGCCGGACGTCGACTGCGAGCGGCTGGGCCGGCTGTTCCAGGCCCAGATGATGGCGCTGCGTGACATGGCCGAGAAAGGCACCAAAGGCGAGCAACTCCGGGCGCTGGCCGAGGACATGGCCGGCATTCTTGATCATTATCGGGCAAGGCACTGACATCATGGAGAAGCTTCACCATATCGTTATCGTCGGCGGCGGTGCCGGCGGTCTGGAACTGGCCACACGACTGGGCAACAGCCTGGGCAAAAAGAAAAAGGCCCGAATCTCCCTGGTGGACTCGGGGCTGACCCATGTCTGGAAACCCCTGCTACACGAGGTCGCCTCCGGCTCCCTCGACGCCAACGCCAACGAGATCAACTACCGCGCCCATGCCCGTAAACACCATTACGAGTTCCAGCTGGGCCGGATGAGCGGCCTGGACCGGGACAGCAAAGAAATGATTATCGCCCCCTTCCACGACGAGGACGGCGAGGAAGTGGTCCCCGAAAGGCGCCTGCCCTACGACACCCTGGTGATTTCAGTCGGCAGCACCGCCAATGACTTCGGCACGCCCGGCGCCCAGGACAACTGCCTGTTCCTGGACAGCCTGGAACAGGCCCGCCGGTTCCACAACCTGATGCTCAACGCCTTTCTGCGCAAGAACCACGAGTCCCACAACGGCAAGGCCCACCATCTGGACATCACGATCATTGGTGCCGGCGCCACCGGCGTGGAACTGGCCGCCGAACTGCGTCTGGCCTCCCGGGAGCTTCCGGTTTACGGCATGAATCACCTGCAGTCCTCGGATGTCTCCATCACGGTCATTGAGGCCGCGGACCGTATCCTGCCGGCCCTGCCCGGCAGGCTGTCGGTGGCAGCCACAAAAGAACTCGAATACCAGAATGTGCGGGTGATGACTGGCCAGCCGGTCAGCGAGGTGCGTGAAGAAAGCCTGGTGATGAAAGACGGCAGTGAGCTGCACTCTGAGATGACCATCTGGGCGGCCGGCATCAAGGCACCGGCGTTTCTGGCGGAACTGGATGGCCTGGAGACCAACCGGGGCAACCAACTGGCGGTGGAACAGACCCTGCAGACCACGCGGGATTCCAACATCTTTGCCTTTGGTGACTGCGCGGCCTGCCCGCAGCCGGGCTCCGAACGCCCGGTACCGCCCCGGGCCCAGGCCGCTCACCAGCAGGCCGATACCCTGTTCAAGACCCTGTGCAACCGCCTGGAGGGCAAAGAGGGTGTCCCGTTTGTCTATAACGACCATGGCTCCCTGATCAACTTCAGTCGCTACACCACGGTCGGCAACCTGATGGGCAACCTGTCCGGCCGCAGCATGTACATCGAAGGTAAGGTGGCGCGCCTGTTCTATGTGTCCCTGTACCGGATGCATCAGGTGGCCCTGCACGGTGTCCTGCGTACCGGCATCATCTGGCTGATGGACAAGATCACCCGGGCCATGCACCCGCGGCTGAAACTGCACTGATCTCAGGCGTTAAAAAACGACAGGAATTCGTGCTCCTCACGCTGGGCCTGATGCAGAGCCACCGGGCTGAACCGAACCTCGGTCCCCGGGGGCCGCTGGGCCAGCGCATCCAGGCCCCGTGGCGTTACCGCCCCCAGTTTCGGATAACCGCCAATGGTCTGCCGGTCATGCAACAGCACGATCGGCTGCCCGTCTGACGGCACCTGGATAGCCCCCAGGCTGGTGCCTTCCGAAATCAGGGTGTTGTCGGTCACCGCCAGGGCCGGTCCTTTCAGGCGCGCCCCCATACGATCAAACTGGGGTGAAAGCGTGTATGGCCTCTGGAAGAAGGTCTCCAGGGTCGCTGCAGAGAAGCGTTCAACCTGTGCCCCCAGAATAACGGGCAGAGATAGTGGGGTTTTGTAGTCGGGGCGCCATCCCTCCGGCACCTTCCGGTTGGCAACGGGCGCCAGCCCGGACAGGCAGGGCAGGTGATCCCCCTGCGCCAGCTTGCAGCCATCGCCGTTCAGGCTACCCATGCCCTCCCGGATGAAGCTGGCGCAACTGCCGCCCAGCCCCCGGCTGACCTGAAAGCCGCCAAGCACCGCGATGTAGGAACGGATGCCCGATTTCGGTACGCCCAGGGCCACCCGGTCGCCCGCCCGGAGCCTCAGGGTGCTCCACAGCGGCCGGGGCTCGCCATTAACCGTGCAGGCGGCATCCGCACCGGTGACCGCAATCTGGGTATCCAGCTCGCTGGTGAACTCAACGTTGCCGAAGGTGATTTCCAGGGCCGCCGAATCGTAGGCGTTGCCCAGCAGACGGTTCGCCCAGGCCCAGGCATGGCGGTCCATTGCGCCCCCGGCGGCCAGCCCCAGGTGCATGACACCCCGTCGCCCCGCATCCTGCAGAAGGGTAAAGAAACCCGGCCTGGTCACCACCAATCCCTGTCCGGCTGTGGCTGTCATGGCTGGCCTCCTTCGCTGGCCGGTGCTTGAGCCTCTTCACGCCATGGCAGGTCGTCCAGACGGCCGCCCAGTTCCAGGTAGCGTTCACGACTGATCGGGACAAACCGCACTTTCTGCCCGGCCTGCAGCAGGGAGGGCTGATCCCGGCCCGGATCAAACAGGGTAACCGGGGTACGGCCGATGAGATTCCAGCCGCCTGGAGACGCCAGGGGATAGAGGGCAGTCTGGGTGTCGGCAATGCCCAGGGTCCCTGCCGGCACTTTGGGCCGGGGCGTGGACTGCCGGGGCACGGCCAATGCCTCCGGCACCTGCCCGAGATAGGCAAACCCGGGGGCGAAACCAATGGCAAACACGTGATAGAGCTCCCCGCTGTGACGCCCGATCACCTGATCCACCGTCATTCCGGCCCTGTCGGCAACGTCTGCCAGGTCCGGGCCGACACTCGGGTCGTAGTAGACCGGTATATCCACCACCTCGCCGTCACTGTCTCCGGGGCCGATGGCCGGCAGGTCTGCCAGTGTGTCTGAAACATCACTGAGCAGGCTCGACAGATCGTCACGGGAGAGGTCATAACGGAGCAACACGGTGGTGTACGAGGGCACGATGTCCATCAATCGGTCGCCCATGTCGGCCGCTATGGCATCGGCGGCCTGATGGACCCGGTCAGCCAGGGCAATATCGATCCGGTCCCCGAAATGCAGGGTGACCGTATCCACCCCGGTGACCTCGTAACGCCAGAACATCATGGCCGAGCCCCCAGGGCCTCACGAATGGCCTGCACCACCTCGACGGATTCCGGGTTGTCGCCATGCACACACAGCGAATCGGCTTCCAGGACCACGGTTTCACCGGCAATCGTCGGGATCGACCTACCTTCGGCAATACGGATGGCCTGGTCAAGGATGGACGCCCTGTCCCTGTGCACAGCCCCGGGCTGACTCCGGGAAACCAGGTAGCCATGGCTGTCATAGGCCCGGTCCGCAAAGGCCTCCAGAATCAGATCGACACCATGGTCCTGACAGGCAGCGCGGATACGCCCGTTATCGCGTGTCGTCATCGCCATCAGGGAAAGCGGTCGTGGGGAATGCCTGATCGCCACCAGCACCGCCTCAAGGAGCGCCGGATCCCGCATCATGTCGTTATACAGTGCGCCATGGGGTTTGACGTAACTCAGGCTCCCGCCTTCCGATTCGGCAATGTGCCAGAGTGCCCCGATCTGGTAACTGACCATGGCTGAGACCTCATCCGGATGGAGCGCCATTGAACGCCGGCCAAAGCCCTGAAGGTCCGGGTAGGCCGGGTGAGCGCCGAGCGCAACATCGGAAGCCAGAGCCAGGCGCACCGTGTTGCGCATGGTGACCGGATCACCGGCATGAAACCCGCACGCTATGTTTGCCTGGTCGATAAAGGGCATCACCTGACGATCCATCCCCATGGTCCAGGCACCGAAGCTCTCACCAATATCACAGTTCAATAACATAGCCATTCCCCCGGGCCTCGCCCGCCAAACAAAAAACCGATCCAAAATTGACCTTAGAGACAATTTATAGATAAATTATCAACGATTCAACGCATAAGTACGTATTGTTTACCACCGAAATGTTTGACAGGCGTTCATAGGCTAACTATCTTGCCCAAATAAGAAACAGTTGCAGTACGCACTCGCTTTACCTGTAGCTCGCCATCGCGGGGTCCAGGATTACGCTCAACGTGAGACACACAGGAGAAAAACATGAACACCATTCGAAAAGGCCTTGCGGCCATCGCACTGTCGGCGCTTGTGGGCCCGGCCGTGGCAGAAACCAACTGGGATATGCCCACGCCCTATGGCGACTCCAACTTCCATACCGTCAACATCCGCAGCTTTGCTGATGACGTCCGGGAGGCCACCAATGGCGAGCTGGACATCACGGTTCACAGCAGCGGATCGCTGATCAAGCACCCGGAAATCAAAAGTTCGGTTCGCCGGGGACTGGTTCCGATTGGCGAGCTGATCATGTCCCGGCTGGCGAACGAGGACGCCCTGTTTGCGGTGGATTCCGTTCCCTACCTGGCAAGCAATTACGACGAGGCGTGGGACCTGTGGCAGGCCTCACGGGATATCCTGGCAAAACGCCTGGAGCGCCAGCGCCTGAAACTGCTGTTCGCCGTACCCTGGCCGCCGCAGGGCATTTACACCCAGTTCCAGATCGAAACCGGCGAGGAACTTCAGGGCGTGAAAATGCGCGCCTACAACAAATCCAGCGAACGCCTGACGGAGCTGCTGGGGGCCATCCCCACCCAGGTGGAAGTGCCGGACATCCCGACCGCCTTCGGCACCGGCCGCGTTGACGCGATGATCACGTCACCGTCCACCGGCGCCAATACCCGTGCCTGGGATTACCTGAGCCACTTCAACCATGCCCAGCTGTGGCTGCCCAAAAACATGGTCATTGTGAACGCCCGGGCGTTCAAACGCCTTCCGGAGTCAGTTCAGGCCGCCGTTGAAACCGCAGCAGCGGAAGCGGAAAAGCGGGGCTGGGCTGCCAGCAAGAAGGAAACCGCCAGCAAGATCCAGATCATGGAAGACAACGGCATTGTCGTGTCTGAACCCAGCGATGCCCTGGTCAAGCGCCTCAAGGACGTTGGCGACACCATGACCCAGGAATGGATCGAGCAGGCCGGTGACGACGGCCAGGCGCTGATCGAAGCATACCGGGCCCGCTGAGGCCTGACTCAATAACGGCTATCCAGAGGCGATTGCCATGCGCAGGTTTCTAGACACGATTTACCGCTTCGGTGGTTTTGTCTCGGCGTTCCAGCTCACCCTGATCATGATCATGGTGGTCCTTCAGGTGCTGGGACGGCTTCTGGATACGGTCCTGCTGGCCCTGGGGATGAACTCCCTGGGCCTTCAGATCCCCGGGCTCGCCGAGCTCGCGGGATTCCTTCTTCTCGGCGCCACCTTCACGGGCCTGGCCTACACCTTTGTGGGCGGCGGCCATATTCGTGTCGATATCGTGCACCGGGCCCTGCCCGGCAAGGTCCAGCGTCCGCTCGACATTCTGGTCACGCTGATTGCGCTCGCCATCACCGTTTATGGCATCTGGTTCAGCGTACTGCTCGCTTACGAAAGTTACGACTTTGGCGATGTCTCGATCGGCATGGTGCCGGTGCCCCTTTGGATTCCGCAGACGGTCATGGTTGCAGGGCTGGGGCTTCTGGCTATCGCATTGCTGGATCTGTTCATCGGCCTGATCACCGGTCGGGTTACCCAAATCAAAGACGAAGGCCCCCAGGAGTAAACCATGGACATGATCTCAATGAGCCTTCTCCTGCTGCTGGGGCTTCTGGTTCTGCTTGGCGCCGGCCTCTGGGTGGCGTTTGCTCTGACCGCGACCGGGCTGGTGGCACTGCAGTTTTTCAGCAACATCCCGGTGGGCACCAGCCTGGCAACCTCGTTCTACAGCGCCAGTGTTTCCTGGGAGCTGGCAGCCCTGCCCATGTTCATCTGGATGGGTGAAGTGCTGTTCCGCTCCCGGCTGTCCCAGGAAATGTTCACCGGCATCGCGCCCTGGGTGGGCCGGGTTCCGGGCCGGCTGCTGCACACCAATATCATCGGTTGTGGCATCTTTGCGGCCATTTCCGGATCTTCCGCAGCCACCGCAGCGACCATTGGCAAGATGTCGGTGCCGGAGCTCACCGAGCGTGGCTACGACCGCAAGCAGATCCTGGGCACGCTGGCCGGCTCCGCCACCCTCGGGCTGCTGATTCCGCCCTCGATCATCCTGATTGTCTACGGGGTGGCGACCGAACAGTCCATCGCCCGCCTGTTTGTCGCCGGCATCCTGCCCGGCATGCTGCTGATGGCCCTGTTTGTCGGCTATGTGGCGATCTGGTCGAAGATCAATCCGGACGGCGTGCCGTCCGAAGCTGAGGAAGCGCTGCCCCTGGCCGAGAAAATTCGCCGCAGCAAGCCGCTGATTCCGGTGGTGCTGCTGATTGTGGGGGTGATCGGCTCTATCTACGGTGGCATCGCCTCACCCACAGAATCGGCAGCCGTGGGCGTGGCCCTGGCACACCTGCTGTCCTGGTATGGCGGTTCCCTGAACCGGGAGACCTTCAGCCAGGCGCTGATGGGCACCGTGAAAACCTCCACCATGATCGCGTTCATTCTGGTGGGCGCCCACTTCCTGACTGTCTCCATGGCGTTTACCGGCATTCCCAGGGAACTCGCCGAGTGGATCAGTACCCTCTCGCTGACACCCGGAATGCTGCTGTTTGCCCTGACCATCTTCTTTGTTCTGCTGGGCTGCTTCCTCGATGGCATCTCGGTGGTGGTACTGACCACGTCCATCATCCTGCCCATGGTGGAAGCCGCAGGCATTGATCCGCTGTGGTTCGGCATCTATCTGGTGATCGTCGTCGAGATGAGCCAGATTACGCCGCCGGTCGGCTTTAACCTGTTTGTGATCCAGGGCCTGACCGGGGAGAACATCCTCAAGGTGGCGCTGGCCGCATTGCCCTATTTCCTGTTGCTACTCACCGGCGTAATACTTATAACTGTGTTCCCGCAAATTGCGACCTTCCTGCCCCATCAGATGGGCAGTTGATGGCAGTCGCTCTCGAGCCCGGTGTTGGACCATCGATTTTCGCGAACCCAGTCAGGTAAGACGACCATGAAAAACAATGAACAAGGTGATTCAGGCCAGCAACAGGCGGCACCGCCCTCCGAGGCCAAGCACATCGGCCCGATCGTTTCCTCTGCGCACCTGTCCGGTCGCGCGGCGGAGCTGTCGGAACTGGAATTCGGGCTGATTGTTGCCGGCAATGCCTTCAATCGCTGGATGATGCGATGCATGAACGCAGCCGGCCTGCCCGACCTGAGCCCCCTGGACATCCTCGTTCTTCACAGTGTTAATCATCGGGGCCGGGCCAAAAAATCAGCGGATATCTGCCTGGTGCTGAATGTGGAGGACACCCACACGGTTACGTATGCGCTCAAGAAGCTGGTGAAGCATGGCGTGGTGGCGTCCGAACGCCGGGGCAAAGAGACCCTGTACTCGATCACCGACAAGGGCGAGTCCGTCTGCAAATCCTACGCAGAAATCCGGGAAAGCTGCCTGGTGGACTCGCTGCGCACTCTCGGTTTTTCCAATACCGACCTGGGCTCCATCGCCAGTTTCCTCCGGGGCGTGTCCGGCCTCTACGACCAGGCGGCCCGCTCAGCCGCATCGCTGTAGGCACAACCACCTGCAAGCACAATCAAAGGACCGGGGACTGGAGCGGGCGAAGGGAATCGAACCCTCGTCGTAGGCTTGGGAAGCCTCTGCTCTACCATTGAGCTACGCCCGCCTGCATAATGAAGGCATCAGCAATATAGGCCCGAATCCGCATTCGGGCAACCCCCTTTGGTCTGGAGTCTGATGGATCCCACGCTAACCCTCATTGGCGCCCTGATGCTGGTCATCAGCATCGTCCTGAGCCCGCTTTCAAGCCGTGTTGGCATGCCTGTGCTGCTGGTATTCCTGGTGGTGGGCATGATGATGGGCGAGGACGGGCCCGGCGGCATTGTCTTTGATGACTTCGAACTAGCCTTCCTGATTGCCAACCTGGCCCTGGGCGTGATCCTGCTGGACGGCGGCATGCGCACCCGGGCCGAGACCTTCCGGGTGGGCCTGCGGCCCGCGCTCATGCTGGCCACTGTCGGTGTCGGGCTCACCGCCCTGGGCGCGGCCGTGGTGGCCTGGTGGGTGTTCGAACTGCACTGGCTGATGGCGCTGCTGATCGGCGCCATCATCTCCTCCACCGACGCGGCGGCGGTGTTCTCGCTGCTGCAGGGCCGGGGCCTGCATTTGAATGAGCGGGTCAGTGCGACGCTGGAAATCGAATCCGGCAGCAACGACCCCATGGCCATCTTTCTCACCCTGATGCTGGTCACCATCATCAGCCAGCATGAGGACGGCAATCTGGTGTCCGGGCTCTGGATGCTGGTGCAGCAATTCGGCCTGGGCAGCGTGATCGGTGTCGCCGGTGGTTTTGTGGTGGTGGAACTGGCCAACCGAATCCGGCTGACACCGGCACTCTATCCGTTGCTGGTAGCCGCCGCCGGCATCGTGGTGTTTTCCGCCACCAATGCCATTGGCGGCAGCGGTTTCCTGGGCATCTACCTGACCGGCGTGGTGATCGGCAATCGCCGGGTGCGGATGATGCCGATGATCCTGCAGGTGCACGACGGTCTGGCCTGGCTGGCCCAGCTCTGCCTGTTCCTGATTCTGGGGCTGCTGGTCAATCCCTCCGACCTGGTGCCCCTGGCCGGTGCCGGCCTGATCCTGGCCCTGGCCCTGATTTTCCTGATCCGCCCGCTGGCGGTACTGATGACGCTCTGGCCGTTCGGCTTCAACCGGCGCGAACTCGGCTTCATCAGTTGGACCGGGCTGCGCGGCGCCGTGCCCATTGTGCTGGCGCTGTTTCCGGTGATTGCCAACCTGCCCGATGCCCAACTGGTCTTCCACGCCGCCTTCTTCATCGTGCTGGTGTCACTGGTGGTGCAGGGCACCACCATGGCGCCGCTGGCCCGCAAACTGCGCCTGGAAGTCCCCGCCAGCGAGGATCCCTATCGCCGGCTGCCCCTGGATGCCCCCGCCGCCGGCGATCACGAACTCATGCTGTTCCCGCTGCGGGGCCAGGCCTGGGAAAAACCGCGCAAACTGGGCCAGCTCCGGCTACCGAAGAACACGGCCATCGCCGGGATTTTCCGCAACCGTGACTGCCTGCCGCCGGCGGATGATCTGGAAGTGGCCTCCGGCGACACCATCGCCCTGTTTGCCACGCCCTCGGTGCTGTCAGAACTGGGCAAGGCCCTGAGCGGGCGCCAGGCGCCCCGGCACCTGGCCGAGCGCACCTTCTTTGGTGACTTTGTGCTCAATGGCGATGCCCTGCTGGGCGATGTCGAGCAGGTTTACGGCATCGAGTTCCAGCAGCTGTCGCCCGAGTTGTCCCTGGCCGAGTGTTTTGCCCGTCGCACCAAGGGCCACCCGGTGGTGGGCGATGTGGTGACACTGGGCCCGGTCACACTGGTCGCCCGCGCCACGGAGGCGGACCGGGTGACCAAGGTTGGCCTGAAGATGGATGGCTGACACCGTTGGTTAACAAACACCCGACAAAAGGGGTTATCACCGGCACGGTCAGTTGTGCTATAAACCACATGAATGAAATTTAACATTGACCGGCATTACGGAACCCTCATGGTCATGCGTTTGCTTCTGGCGCTGCCACTTCTGCTGTTACCGCTCTTCGCCAGCGCTTCCGAGCTGTTGGCCCGGGCCGAGCCCCATCTGAACATGCCCCCGGGGCAGGAGTCCGTTACCCCGTCTCCGGAGGTGACACTGGTTCTGGTCCGCAAGGGCGAGCGCCGCCTGTACCTGATGAGTGGTGCCAATCGGGTGCGCCATTACCGCATATCCCTGGGCGACAACCCGGACGGCCACAAGCTCTATGAAGGCGATGAGCGCACACCGGAGGGCGACTACGTTCTGGACTGGCGCAATCCGCAGAGCGATTTCCACAAGTCCATCCATATCTCCTACCCCAGCCCCCGTGATCGTGAGCTGGCCGCCGCCTGGGGGCTCGATCCCGGCGGCAGCATCATGCTCCACGGCCTGCCCAACAACGCCGGAGATATGGCCTTTGCCTATGCCGGACTGGACTGGACCGACGGCTGCATTGCGGTCACCAACGAAGCCATGGATGAAATCTGGCAACTGGTCGAAAACGGAACACCCATCCGCATCGAACCCTGACCCACGCCAACGATCATCACAAAAGCATTAAGTTGCTGTCACACGATAGGAAATTTTCGCGATCATTGGTTAACATTTTATCTCGTACTGTTTTACACTGAATTCGACTCCGGTAGTCAATGCCTATCGGGCCGAGCTGACAGGAAGTCCTGGAGACCGGCTTCCGAAACTACGGGAAACAAAACGACCATAAAGGGGATTTACCATGCGTAAACTGATGATCGCTGGGTTTGCACTGGCCACTGTTATGACCGCTGGCTGTGCCAACCAGGCCGCCATCGACGAAGCCAATGCGAATGCATCTTCCGCTGAGCAGACTGCTGATGAGGCTCTGAACACCGCCAACAGCGCCGCTAGCGACGCTCGCACTGCCCAGCAGACTGCTGAAGAAGCACTGGCTGCGGCCAAGGCTGCTCAGCGTTCCGCTGACGAAGCCAACGAGCGCGCCAAGCGTATGCTGCAGCGTGCCAGCCAGAAGTAAGGCTGACAGCTTCAGTAAAAAGGCCGGTTCATCCGGCCTTTTTTTATGCCTGAATGTCCGGCCAGAAAACCGGAGCCCCGCCCCTGCACCACCTTGACCCATATTGGTGCCATCTCAGCAGTACCAGCCATGGCCTAAAAACAAAAGCACTTGCAAATCATAAGCTTAAAATTACTGAACAATTGGCCAGCTTTTTGCTCTCTTACCCCTGGAACATCGTTCACTCGAAAAACACAAAACGATCCAGAGATTCAGGAGAGATCCCATGAAAATAAACCGGAGCCTGGTGCTTGCTGTCACGCTCGGTCTGTCCATGCCGGCTATGGCGGAAGACCCGATGAAAGTCGGCTTTGTCTATGTCGGTCCGATTGGCGATCATGGCTGGAGCTATCAGCACGATCAGGGGCGCCTTGCCCTCGAGGAACACTTTGGCGACAAGGTCGATACCACCTATGTGGAAAACGTGAGCGAAGGGGCGGACGCCGAGCGCACTATCCGTCGTCTTGCACAGACCGGCAACGACGTCATCTTCACCACCTCGTTCGGTTTCATGAACCCCACCGCCCGGGTTGCCGAGGAATTCCCGGACATTACCTTCCTGCATGCCACCGGCTACAAGCAGGCCGAAAACCTGGGCACCTACCTGTCGGTCACCTATGAGGGCCGTTACGTGACAGGTACCGCTGCCGGTCTGGTCACCGAAACCGATACCCTGGGCTACATCGCCTCGTTCCCGATTCCGGAAGTCATCCGTGACATCAACGCGGTGTATCTGGGTGCCAAAGCCGTCAACCCGGACATCGAGCTGAAAGTGGTCTGGGCCAATACCTGGTTTGATCCCGCCAAGGAAGCCGATGCCGCGAACGCACTGATGGACCAGGGCGCCGATGTTATTGTCCAGCATACCGACAGCCCGGCACCGCTGCTGGCGGCCGAGAAGCGCGGCAACTGGGGCGTGGGCCAGGCCTCCGATATGCGCAAGTTCGGGGGTGACGCCCACTTGTTGTCTGTGGTCAATGACTGGGCCCCGTATTATATCGATACCGTACAGTCGGTGATGGACGGCACCTGGGAATCCGAGGACTACTGGGGCGGCATCTCCGATGACGTGATCCAGATTGTCGGCATCAGTGATCGCCTGACCGATGAGCAGCGCGCCAAGGTCGACGAGGTGATTGCCTCCATCGACAGCGGTGAGTTCCATCCGTTCACTGGCCCCCTGAAGGACCAGAGCGGTGAACTGCGCGTACTGGAAGGCGAAACCATGACCAAGGAAGAACTGGCCGGCATGGACTGGTACGTCCAGGGCATGACCGCCACGCTGCCGGAATAAGCTTCCGGGACCTCCCGGTAACCGACTGCTCCGCTCAGGCGGGCAGAAAAAAAGCCGGCGGGTGCTACCACCCACCGGCTTTTTTGTCTCTGTGTGCGGCTTTCAGGCATCCGCCAGCAGTTGCGCCACGCTCTGCTGAACCTTTGCGGTCAGTTCGGCTTCATCCAGACCCGCCACCCGGCCATCGGCCACCAGCCGCCGGCCCTGCACGAAGCTGTCACGAACCTGCACCGGTTCACCACACATCAGCGGTGCCATCAGCGGTGAGTGCACACCCGCGAAACGGGGCTGATCAATGTCATACAGGACCAGGTCCGCCGCCTTGCCAATAGCCAGACTGCCGGTGTCAGACAGGCCCAGAAGCTGGGCGCCATCCCGGCTGCCCCAGTCCAGCACCTGTTCCAGCGTCGTTGCTTCCGGACCATGCACGGCCCGGTGAATCAACCAGGCCAGATTCAGCTCCTGCAGCATGGAACCGGATTCGGCGGAGGCAGAGCCGTCCACCGCCAGTGATATCGGCACGCCGGCCTTCTGCATTTCGATCACCGGAGCAATGCCGCTGCCCAGGCGGCAGTTGGAGGTCGGGCAGTGGGCAATGCCGGTGCCGGTGGCGGCCAACCGTTCGATGGCATGGGCATCGCTGTGTACCAGGTGGGCGTACCAGACGTCATCGCCCAGCCAGCCACAGGATTCGGCATAATCAATGGCGCTCTGGCCGTATTTTTCCCGGGCCTGGATCTCATCGAAATCCACCTCCAGCAGGTGCGAATGCATTTTCAGGCCATGCTCCCGGGCCCATGCCGCCTGTGCCTTCAGGCCCTCCGGTGAACTGGAATGAATTAGGCTGGTGGGGGCCACCACCAGTTTCTTCATGGCATCCGGCCCGTCCTGATGGTGCTGTTTCCGGGTGGCGTCGAGCCGGTCAATGATCTGGTCAATCGTCTCCGGCTCAATACGGTGTTCGATCATCCCTTCATGGGAACCGGTTTCGGTGGCGCTGCCCCGGCAAAGAACCAGACGAATACCCAGTTCTTCAGCGGCCTGCCAGACCGCCGCCTCCAGCTCCGGGCTGGTGGTGGCATGGTACAGGTAGTGATGATCGGCACAGGTGGTGGTACCGGAGCGGATCAGCTCGTAGAACCCCAGCCGGGCGGCGTGATACATGAGCTCGGGCGTGACTTTCGGCCAGAACCGGTAGGGCACGCTCCCCAGCCAGTCACCCAGGTTCTGGTTCAGCCCCTCGGGCACGCCTTTCATGATCGACTGGGCCAGGTGATGATGAGTATTGACCAGCCCCGGCCAGACCACACAACCAGAGGCATCCACCAGGGTTTCAGGATCTGCGGCAGAGGGCGTCAGTTGCCACCCGAGCTCGGCAATGCGGCCATTGCGGATACGGATATCGGTAGCGCCGGGATGGCTGTCGTTGTGGATGCCAACGGCATTACGGATCAGGTAATTCATGGTTGCTCCTTGTGATGTGAAAAGAGCAATGTCCCGAGGCCCGGTCACCAGCGTGACCACCTCTGACCGCTTCTACTCTTGTGTCAGGTAACAGCCAGAACAATGCAAAATCGCCACCAGAACCTGACCATGCGGTCAGCCTGGCAGTTAACCCGCCGAAGCCGCTCACCCCGGCCCCGTCATGGTGCAAATAGGACAATTATTGCACTGAGGTGGGTCCGGTGCCTGACGCCCGCCAACACGCTGGTGTGGCAAGTGCCTGAAATTCCGGGCCTGTGCCGGTGACAGCCAATGGCATGAATGCTGCAGCACGACAGGGGCGGGTGCCTTATAACGACCGCCCGCAAGTCTGAGTAGAAGCAGTCAGGCGCCAGCCCCGTGCTGGGTCGGGTCATTGCTCAGTCGTCAACCGGAGAAGCCCGAGGGCGGTTGGCGGCGATGGCCGGATCACTGCCACCCCGCACCGATATCCGACACCCGGATACCCCGCCACCAGGCCCCGGTTAGCGTTTCCCTTTGATGAATCGACTATAGCCCGGGAGGCAAAATGACCAACACTGCAAAAAAATACGCACTCAAGGAACTGGACCTGGAATCCACCCTTGGCGGCATGGGCCGTGAAGGCGAGCGGGAAGTCCCCGTGATCGACCTGACGGACTTCGACCAGCGCCGGGAGGAAATCACCGAACAGCTGTGGCAGGCGGCCACCGAAGTCGGCTTCTTCCAGCTTGCCAATCACGGCCTGGAGCTGGCCCTCATCCGTCAGACCTTTGGCCTGTCCGAGCGTTTCTTCGCACTGCCGGAAGCCAGTAAACAACAGTATCCGCTGAAAGAGGGCCTGAACGCCGGCTGGGAATTCCGCTCACAGGTAAGACCGTCCACCGGCACTGCCGACGAAAAAGAGTCCTACCAGATCACCCTGCCGCACATGGACGACCTCTGGCCGAACCAGACGGTGGTGCCGGAGTTCACCCGGGTGATGCTGGATTTCGAACATCAGGCCTGGCAACTGGGCATGAAGGTGCTGTCCTGCTTTGCCGACCGGCTGGGCTTCGAGCGTGACTTTTTCACCCGCGCCCACGACCGCACCCGGGAGGATTACCAGAGCACCCTGCGGCTGCTGCACTACCTGCCGCTGCCGGAAGATCACCAGATGGACCCGTCCATCTGGCGCGCCGGCGCGCACACCGATTTCGACTGCCTGACCATGGTGTTCCAACAGGAAGGCCAGGGCGGCCTGCAGGTCAGCCCCGGCATGGACGCCGAAGGCAAGGGCGAGGATCGGGAATGGTTCAGCGTCACCCCCAAGGAAGACCGCATCACCTGCAACATTGGCGACATGCTGATGCGCTGGAGCGATGACCGCCTGAAATCCACCCTGCACCGGGTGCGCATGCCCCGGCCGGGCGAGTACAACGGCCCCCGCTACAGCATGGCGTTTTTCTGCCAGGCCAATAAGGATGAAATCATCCAGGGTCCGGAGAAGAAATACCCGCCGATTTCCGCACGGGACTACCTGTTGCAGCGGATCCAGGCCAACTTCGACGCGGTCAAAGCCCGGAAGTAACCCTGCCAACAGACAGGGCCTTCCGGCGAAGGCCCTGTCTCCTGCCGATTATTTCCCGCTGCCGTTTTCGGTCAGCCACTGCCCCAGTTGCTGGCGTTCCTCCTCGGTCATGCCGGTGACATTGCCCAGAGGCATGTAGTGGGAATCCACCGCCACCTGCAGAATCCGCGCCCCATAGGTTGTCAGTGCTTCGGTATCCTTCAGTTCGATACCCGCCGGCGGCGACTGGAACGCCGGATGGCTGGGTTGGCTGGCGTGGCAGGCCGTGCAGTGGGTGTTCACAACGGTCATCACGGCCTCATCACTGACCACCGGTGCGTCACTGGCGGCGGTTTCCGAACGGGGCGCCGGGGCCACTGCCCAGATCAGCGCAATGGTCAGCAGTGCTGACACCACCAGTATCCAGGGTTTGTGGATATCCCGGTGGCGCAGGTTGAAATAGTGGCGGGCAAACGCGGTGATGAAACCGATCGCCGCCAGTATCGCCCAGCCGTGGGTATGGCTGTAGAGCACCGGGTAGTGGTTGCTGATCATGATGAACAGGATCGGCAGAGTCAGGTAGTTGTTGTGGGTCGAGCGCAGTTTCGCCAGCATGGCCAGCCGGGCCACCCGTTCGTCCGGCTCTCGACCTTTACCAACCGAGCGCACTAGGGCCCACTGGGACGGAATGATGCCCAGGAACACATTGGCCACCATGATGGTGCCGATAATGGCGCCCACGTGGATATAGGCGCCCCTGCCGGAAAACACCTGGAACAAGGCCCAGTCCGCCAGCAGGAGGATGGCAAAGAAAATCAGGCCGAAAGCCTTGCCGTTGTCCGCCAGCGGACTGCGGATCAGCGCTTCATAGATCACCAGCACCGCCGCAATGGCGCCCAGGCCAATCGCCATCGCCTGACCAATGCTCAGGTCCGCCTTGGCCGGATCAATCAGGTACCCGGGTGAACCCATGTAATAGACTACAAAGAGCATGGCCAGGCCGCTGAGCAGGGTGGAGTAGGCTTCCCATTTGAACCAGTGCAGTTCCTTGGGCATTTCGGGAGGCCCGAGCTTGTACTTGGCAATCTCGTAGAAACCGCCGCCGTGTATGGCCCACAGGTCCCCTTTGATGCCTTCCTTCTTTTTCCATTCCGGCGGTTCCTTGAGGTGGTTATCCAGCCAGATGAAATAGAATGAGGCGCCGATCCAGGCAACACCGGCAATAACATGAAACCAGCGGACCAGAAGGGCCAGCCATTCGCTGAGATAGGCTTCCATGCTCAGGCTCCTTGAGCGTATTGAGTTGATTGATGGGAGGACAGAGCCGGGGCTTTGTCCGAACGTTGATGGTGTACCTGCCCCGCCACGGCCGTGGCCTGTATGGCCCGGTCGTCGCCCAGCATCATCAGATTGAACAGGGCTTCGAAGGGTGAGCGGGTGTACGGTCGCTTCATCGCCAACTGGGGCGATCCGGCCTGGTCCAGAACCACGAAGTCCGCATAGCGTCCGGCCTCGAAGTTGCCGGTATGCTGCGCCTGGTGCAGCACCCGGGCATTGCCGAGGGTGGCCAGGTAAAAGGCCTGCCAGGGTGTCAGGGTCTGGCCCCTGAGCCGGCAGACCTTGTAGGCCTCGGCCATGGTGGCCAGCATCGACAGACTGGTGCCGCCACCCACATCCGAGGCAAGCCCGACCATGACGCCAGCGGCCCGGGCCTCCCGGAAGTCGAACAGGCCGCTGCCGAGGAAGGTGTTGGAGGTCGGGCAGAAGGCAATGCGGCTGCCCCGTTGCGCCAGCAGCGCCCGGTCGGCATCGTCGATATGGATGCCATGGGCCAGCACGGTGTGATCACCCAGCAGCCCGTAATGATCATAGACATCCAGATAGCTGGCTCGCTCCGGGAAAAGTTCACGGATCCACTGGATTTCACCGGTATTCTCCGCCCAGTGGGTCTGCACCAGAACGTCCGGGTATTCCCCGGCAAGCCGGCCAGCCAGGGACAACTGCTCGGGGCTGGAGGTGGCAGCAAAACGGGGGGTGATGGCGTAGCGTTGCCGGCCCCGGTTGTGCCAGGTCTTGAGCAGTGAAAGGCTGTCATCGTAGCTGCCCTGGGCGGTATCGGTGAGGTCGTCCGGGGCGTGGCGGTCCATCATCACCTTGCCGGCGGTCAGCCCCATGCCCCGTTGTTCGGCAGCCTCGAACAGGGCCTGCACCGACTCCGGGTGCGAGGTACAGAACACCAGCCCCGACGTGGTGCCATGACTGAGCAGCAGGTCGGTAAAACGTTGGGCTTCCGCTTGCGCCCAGTCCCCATCGCTGAAGCGGGCCTCATGGGGAAAGGTGTAGGTTTCCAGCCAGTCCAGCAGTTGTGCGCCATAACTGGCCATGACACCCAATTGGGGCATATGCACATGGGTATCGATGAAGCCCGGCACAATCAGGCCGTCCTGCCAGTGGCTTACCGGCACGCCATCCGGCAGCCGGGGCAGCCATTCCTCCGCCGGGCCGGTCAGCAGTACCTTGCCGTCATGCACCACCAGTAATCCGTCTTCCAGGAATTCCACGCTGCCCGGTATCGGCTCCGGGTCATTGCCGGGGTCGTCCAGAAAATGCAGCAGCGCGCCCCGGTGAACCTCGCAGTTATCCGGCAGCGCCGCATCGGTCGCAGTGGCCATCAGCTCCCCCGATAGGTTGAGAAGCCCCACTGGTTGAGCAACAGGGGCACGTGGTAGTGCGCGGACGGGTCCGCCACCGTGAAATCCAGGCTCACTTCCGGAAAGAAGGTCTCCAGGCCGCGCGCCTGGTACCAGGCGCCGGTCGCGAAGACGAGGCGGTAGTGGCCCTGTTCAACAGGATCATCGAACCAGTTCATGACCCGGCCGTCGTCATCCGTCGTGGCCGTGGCGATGGCTCCCGGTACCTGATCCCGGACCCGGTACAGGGTCACCTCGACGCCGGATGCCGGGCGCCCGCTGCCAAGGTCCAGGATGTGGGTGGTGATGGGGCTTTTGGGGGTCATAACAGTTTCTCCAGTCGCAATTCGGTAATCCGAGCCTGTTCGCGGGCCGCGTTGGCGATTTCCTCGGCGCGGGTATTGGTCAGGCGCGCTTCCAGCATCGCCAGCATCTCCGCCGCCGATTTGCCCGAGGCACAGACAATGAAAATGAAGCCGAACCGGTCCAGATAGGCGTCGTTGCCGGCCTTCAGTCGCTGCAGGACCGCCTCCGGCGCGCCTGTGGCGCCGGCCTGTTCGCCGCTGGCCATGGCCCGGGTATTGGCGTATTTCGCCCGCAGGCTGTCGATGTCGCCGATCTGTGGATGGGCCTCGAAGGCATCGAGCCAGTCCTGCTCGGTCAGTTGCGGCCACAGGCTGCGGCAGCGGGCAAACAGGGCCTCGGCATCGGCGTAGGGACGGCCAGCTACCATTCCCTGCACCCAGCGCTCGGCGGCGCAGCAGTCCCGGAAACGCGCCGCCGCCTGTTCCTCCGGCAGGGCATTGAGTTCATCAAGTGTCATTCCTGGCTCTCCCGGGTGTCGTTTTCCTGGATCAGCCCGCGCAGCTCTTTCCAGGGCAATCCGCGCCGCGCGGGGGTGCTCGCGTCGTTGTCGGCGGCCAGCCTGAGCAGTTCGGCACTGATCGATACCGCCACCTCCATGGGCCGCTTGCCGGGCACGGAGGTATCGCCCACCGGGCACCGGATGCTGCTGATGGCCGCTTCACTGAAGCCCCGGTGGTCCAGGCGCTTGCGGAACCTGTCGGCTTTGGTGGCCGACCCGATCAGGCCGATACCCCGGCAGGTGCCCGCCATGAGCAGGGTCCGGCACAGTTCGAAATCCAGGGCGTGGTTGTGGGTCAGGATCAGCACCTGTTTGCCCGCGCAGAGCTCAGGGGCATCACCGGCCGGGTCGTCGGTGTGGTGAATGTGGATATTGGCGGGCACATCGGCCGGGAACTGGTCCCGGCGCTCGTCCACCCAGGTGATCCGCCAGGGCAGGTCCGCCAGGATGGTGGTCAGCGCCCGGGCCACATGGCCCGCGCCGAAGATCACCAGTGCCTGCTCGCAGCCCGGCTGGGCCTCCAGCAGCACGGACACACTGCCACCACAGCACTGGCCGAGGCTGGCGCCGAGGGGGAAGTGGGCCAGTTCGCCGGTGTAGTCCTGGCGCGCCAGTTTTTCCCGGGCCTGCAGGCAGATGCGGTATTCCAGATGGCCACCGCCGATGGTGTCGTAACTCTGTTCACCGGTGACCACCATTTTGCTGGCCGGCTCCCGCGGCACCGAACCGGTCACGCCCAGCACGGACACCAGCACATAGGGCTCGCCCCGGGCCTCACAGTCGGCAACCGCCTGATACCAGGTCATTCGACGTTCCATTAGCCGGCCTCCTTCTGCTGCTGACGAAGCCAGTCCTGACTGGCCGTCACTGCGGCCAGCACTTTTTCCGGTGTCGCCGGCGGGTCCATGGGCGGGCTGAAGCGGTAGTCCGTCAGGCTCGATACGGCATCACGCAGCGCACTCCAGACCGCCATGCCCAGCATCAGGGGCGGCTCGCCCACGGCCTTGGAGTGGAACACCGTGGCTTCCCGGTTCGGGCTGTCCGGCAGCAGCGTCACCCGCAGGTCCGGCGGGCAGTCGGACACCGCCGGAATCTTGTAAGTGGCGGGGCCGGTGGTCATCAGCCGGCCGTCATCGCTGTAAACCAGCTCCTCGGTGGTCAGCCAGCCCATGCCCTGCACGAAGCCACCTTCGATCTGGCCGATATCAATCTCCGGATTCAGGGAGCGGCCGGCATCGAACAGGATGTCCGTGCGCAGCACCCGGTATTCGCCGGTCAGGGTGTCGACCACCACTTCGGAACAGGCGGCGCAGTTGGAGTAGTAGAGAAACGGCCGGCCCGTGCCCGTTTCCGGGTCGTAGTGGATTTTCGGCGTGGCGTAGAAACCGGAGGAGGACAGCGGTATCCGGTTCATGTACGCCTGCTGGATGAACTCCGCCCAGTCGAGGGTCTGTTCACCGATGCGTACCTGGTTGTCGGCAAACTCGACCGCCGACTCCGGCACCGACCAGTGCCTGGCGGCGAAGTCCGTAAGCCCCTCGAGGATCTTTTCACAGGCGTTGAGCGCCGCCATGCCGTTCAGGTCGGAGCCGGAGGACGCCGCAGTCGGTGAGGTATTGGGCACCTTGTCGGTCCGCGTGGCCGAGACCTTGACCCGGTCCAGATCTACCTGGAAGGCGGACGCCACCACCTGGGCCACCTTGATGTACAGACCCTGGCCCATTTCGGTGCCGCCGTGATTCACGTGGATACTGCCGTCGGTGTAGATGTGCACCAGCGCGCCGGCCTGGTTCAGGTGCTTGGCGGTGAAGGAAATGCCGAATTTCACCGGGGTCAGCGCCAGTCCCCGTTTGAGTACCGGGCTGGACTGGTTGAAGGCAGTGATTTCCGCCCGTCTCTGGCGGTAATCCGAGCTGTCCTCCAGAAGCTCCATCAGCTCCGGGAGCACGTGCTGTTCGATGGTCTGATCGTAATGGGTGGTGTCCCGGCCCGGGCCGTAGAGGTTGAGCTTGCGGATATCCAGCGGGTCCCGGCCCAGATGCCGGGCGATGTCGTCCATGGCCTGCTCGATCACCAGCATCCCCTGGGGGCCGCCAAAGCCCCGGAACGCGGTATTGGAGACAGTGTGGGTCTTGCAGCGATGGCCGACCACCCGCGCCTGGTCCAGGTAATAGGCGTTGTCGGCGTGGAACATGGCGCGGTCAACAATGGCGTCGGACAGGTCCGGCGAGTAGCCACAGCGCCCGGCTACCATGATGTCGGCGCCCCGGATCCGGCCGTCAGCGTCAAACCCGATATCGTAGGTGTTGTAGAAATCATGGCGTTTGCCGGTCTGGACCATATCGTCCGGACGTGACACCCGGTATTTGACCGGGCGCCGGGTGGCATTGGCCAGCAGCGCCGCCACACAGGCCACCGGAGCCGCCTGGGTCTCCTTGCCGCCAAAGCCGCCGCCCATGCGGCGCACCTCGGTCTGAACCTCATGGATGGGCAGCCCCAGCACTTCGGCCACCAGTTTCTGCACTTCCGAGGGATGCTGGCTGGAGGTATGCACAAACATGCCCCGGTCCTCGGTGGGCTCCGCCAGGCAGGCCTGGCCTTCCAGATAGAAGTGCTCCTGGCCACCCACAAACTGCTCACCCTTCAGACGATGGGGCGCGGTCGACAGAGCCGAATCCGGGTCGCCCCGTTTCTGGGTATGGCTGGGGCGCACGAACAGTTTTTTCTCCAGCGCCTGGGTGACGGTGACCACCGCCTCCAGAGGCTCGTACTCCACCCTAGCGAGTTTCGCGGCCTTGCGGGCGGCGTCATGGGAGGTGGCCGCCACCGCAAAAATCGGCTGACCGATAAACTCGACGGTGTCATCTGCCAGTACCAGGTCGCCGGAAAAGACCGGCCCGATGTCCAGGTGCCCCGGCACGTCCCGGGCAGTCACCACGGCCACCACGCCGGGGTAGGCCCGAACGGCATCCAGGTCCATGGCGATGATCCGGGCGTGGGCCTGTTCACTGTGGCCGACGGCACCATGAAGGGTGCCTTCCGGCATGGGCAGATCGTCGATGTAACGGGCCTGGCCACTGACATGCTTCCAGGCACTGTCATGTTTGGCGCCGTGACCGGCCAGGCCCCGGGCCGTGTGGGCCGGTGTGGGCGTATTCAGCGGCAGTTTACGCATAATCAGTCACCATCAGTTGCTCGCTGGGATGGGCATCGGATGAGAGCCAGGCACGACGCAGCAGATTGCCGGCCACCTGCAGCCGGTAAGCCGCCGACGCACGGGCATCACTCATGGGGGAGAAATCGTCCGCCAGGGCCGCCATGGCGGCGGCCAGACTGTCCTCGTTCCACGGCTTTCCGCGCAAGGCCTGCTCGGCCTTCAGGGCCCGGGCCGGCGTTGCCGCCATGCCACCGAACGCCAGCCGGCAGTCGCGCACGACACCATCCACCAGGGTCAGGCGGAAAGCACCCAGGACGGCGGAAATGTCGTCATCCAGCCGTTTCGAAATCTTGTAGATAAACAGGGACTCATCGTCCGCCGGAGTGGGGATACGCACCGAGTGAATGAATTCACCGGCGTTCAGGGCGGTCTGCCGGTAACCCCGGAAAAACTGCTCCACTGGCAGGGTGCGCGGGCCGTCCGGCCCATCCAGGACCAGGGTGGCGTCCAGCGCGATCAGGGGCGGCGGCATGTCACCAATGGGCGAGGCATTGGCGATGTTGCCCCCGATCGTGCCCCGGTTGCGGATCTGGCGTGAGCCCAGGCGCTCGATCATCGCGTCGAAGGGGGGCCAGGAGTCACTCAGAATCTCCCGGAACACCTGATAGGTAGTGGCCGCTCCGATGACCAATTCATCCCCGGCCATCCGGCAGCCCTGCAGTTCGACGATGCGCTCGACACTGATCAGGTGGTCCAGGGTTTTGAGCTGCTGGGTGATTTCCAGCGCCAGGTCGGTACTGCCGGCCACCAGCCTGGAGTCCGGATAGTCCCGCCTCAGCGCCCGCAGCTCCTCCACCGTTACCGGCGCATCGTAGCGGGTGCCGTCTGTTCCCGTGAGTGTGACACTTTGCGGATCGCCAGCGCCGGTCGGGGGCTCATGCCCGGCAAGTCCCGCCGCGGGATGGGAGGCATCCGGCGTCCATTCACTCACCATGGCGTCGTGACCGGCTTCAATGATCGGCCGGTAACCGGTACAGCGACAGAGGTTCCCGGACAGGGCCTCCAGAATCTGCTGATGACTGACCACGGCATGATCCGGTCGGTTGGCGTGCAGCGCCATCAGCGACATGACAATGCCCGGAGTGCAGAAGCCACACTGGGAACCGTGCTTTGCCACCATGCTGATCTGGACCGGGTGCCCCGGTTCCTGCTGGAAGGCATCCACGGTGATCAGCTGTTTGCCGTGAAGACTCCCCACCAGAGTGATGCAACTGTTGATGGCCTCGTATCGGGTGCCCCCCTGTCCATCGGGCGTTCCTGTAATCACGGTGCAGGCACCACAGTCACCGGAAGCGCAGCCTTCCTTGGTGCCGGTGAGGCGCATTTTGGTGCGCAGCCATTCCAGGATGCTCAAATTTGGGTCGACCTGGTCAACTTTTTCGGGATGACCATTCAGTAGAAATTCAATCACGGTGTTCTCCGCCAGCAGCCTATTCAAGCCTATTCGGGATATCCCACCTTCCTTTTAAGGCAGGTTTTCCGCTATCTGCCCATGACTTACTGCAAAAAACTGACCAACTGGTTTATTTCAGGTTTTTTAAGGTTGCATTAACTATTGGCAAGCATATTGCTGTCACCTCAAATGTTGATTACTTGGTCAGCTTCTTTCAGGGCTGGCCAGTGAGCATGACTGACAAGAGGCTGCCTATGAGTTCAGCGTTGCGCCTGAAACTGGAAAACATCGTCAAAGAATACCCGGGCTGCCGGGCCAACGACGGCATTGATCTGCGCGTGGAAGCGGGTGAGATCCATGCGCTGCTGGGCGAGAACGGCGCCGGCAAGAGCACGTTGATGAAGGTGATCTACGGCGTGGTTCAGCCGGACGAAGGCAGGATGTTCTGGAATGGTCATGAGGTGCGGGTCAACAGTCCTGCCCAGGCCCGCAGCATGGGCATTGGCATGGTGTTCCAGCATTTTTCCCTATTCGAAACACTGACCGTGGCCGAAAACATTGCCCTGAGCCTGCCCCCCTTTGAAGCCCGCGACCGCAAAAAGCTCGATCAGCGTATTCGCGAGGTCTCCGACCGCTACGGCATGACCCTGGACCCGCGCCGCTACGTCAGCACCCTGTCCGTGGGCGAGCGTCAGCGGGTCGAGATCATCCGCTGCCTGATTCAGGAAAGCACTTTGCTGATTCTGGATGAGCCCACCTCGGTGCTGACGCCCCAGGAGGTGGCATCGCTGTTTGCCACCCTGAGGCAACTGGCGAAGGAGGGCTGCAGCATCCTGTTCATCAGCCACAAGCTCGAAGAAGTGCGCAGCCTTTGCCACAACGCCACGGTGCTGCGCCAGGGCCGGGTCAGCGGCGACTGCCGGCCCTCCGAGGTGTCGGCAACCGATATCGCCCGCCTGATGGTGGGTGATGACACGCCAATCTCCACCCGGGTGACGGCCGCGGAGCCGGGCGAGGTAATGCTGAGCGTCCAAAACCTGGAATGGCAGAGCCAGGATCCTTTCGGTACCAGCCTGCGCCAGGTGAGCCTTGAACTGCGCCGGGGCGAAATTGTCGGCATTGCCGGGGTTGCCGGTAATGGCCAGGACGAACTGCTCAAGGCTCTGTCCGGTGAGACCCGCGTCGATGGCGGCTCCATCACACTCGAAGGCAAGGGCCTGGAAAAACTCGGCCCGGATCAGAGAAGGGGGATGGGTGTGGCGATCGTCCCGGAAGAGCGCCTGGGCCGGGGAGCCGTGCCCAAGATGACGCTGGCCGATAATGCCCTGCTCACGGCCTCGGGTCAGGGGCTGGTCCAGCGGGGCATGATCCGGTTCGAACGGGTCCGGGAATTCTCCCGGGAGGTCATCCGCCGGTTCGGTGTGCGCTGCACCGGTGAAACCAGCACAGCCGGCAGCCTGTCCGGCGGCAATCTGCAGAAGTACATCATCGGCCGGGAGGCGCTGCAGAACCCGCGCCTTCTGGTGGCCTCTCACCCCACCTGGGGCGTGGACGTCGGCTCCGCCGTGGCCATTCATGAGGCACTGGTCAAACTGCGCGACGAGGGCGCTGCCATTGTTCTGATCTCCGAAGACCTGGACGAACTCTACCAGCTGTGCAACCGCATTGGCGCCCTGTGCGCCGGGCGACTGTCGCCACTGGCTCCGACCCGGGAGCTGGACATTGAACAGCTTGGCCAGTGGATGGCAGGCGAATTCGACAGTGCGGAGGCCAACCATGCTGCTGCTTGAACGCCGTCCCGTTGATTCGTCCCTGATGCGCTGGGCCTCGCCGCTGCTGGCCCTGGTGCTGACCGTAATTACCGGTTTCATTCTGTTCCTGGCGATGGGCAAGGACCCGGTGGAAGGTCTGCGCTTCTTCTTCATTACTCCGATCAGTGACCTGATGGGCCTGGCCGAGCTGGGCCTGAAAATGGCGCCCCTGCTGCTGTGTGCCGCCGGCCTGACGGTCTGTTACCGGGCCAAGATCTGGAACATCGGTGCCGAGGGCCATTTCCTGATGGGCGCGCTGGGCGCCAGCATCGTGGCCGTGCAACTGGTGGACGTGGACAGTGTCTGGGTACTGCCGGTGGTTCTGGTGGCAGGAACCCTGGCGGGCATGGCCTGGGCGGCCCTGGCGGCCGGGCTGAAAACCCACCTGAACTGCAATGAAATCCTGACCACCATCATGCTCAACTACATCGCCCTGAACCTGCTGCTGTACACGGTACACGGCCCGCTCAAGGATCCCTACGGCTTCGGCTTTCCCCAGTCGGTGATGTTTGGCGATTCCGCGCTGCTACCGGACCTGATTCCCGGCACCCGTCTGCACCTGGGCCTGGCCTTTGGTCTGCTGGCGGCGGTCGCAGTGTGGGTGATGTTTGCCCGCAGTTTCATCGGCTTCCAGCTGAACGTGGTTGGACAGGACCACCGGGCAGCAGCCTTTGCCGGCTTTGGTGCCCGCCGCCTGACCTGGTTTGCCTTCCTGGTCGGAGGCGCCACCGCCGGCCTCGCCGGCGCCTCCGAGGTTACCGGCCCGATTGGCCAGCTGGTGCCGCAGGTCTCCCCCGGGTATGGCTACACCGCCATCATCGTGGTGTTCCTCGGACGCATGCACGCCCTGGGCATCGTGGTGGCCAGTGCACTGCTGGCCCTGACCTTCATCGGTGGCGAGATACTCCAAATCGCCATGAACATGCCCAAGGCCGTCACCGGCCTGTTCCAGGGGCTGCTGCTGTTCTACCTGCTGACCTGTGACGCCTTTATCCACTACCGCATCCGCCTGAAACGGCCGGCGCACCCATCCACTCATTCCACAGCCACCGGGGAGGCCTGATATGGAACTGCTGACAAACGTGCTGGCGGCCACCGTTGTTGCCGGAACCCCGCTGCTGCTGGTGGCTCTGGGCGAACTGATCTGCGAACGCTCCGGCGTCCTGAACCTGGGCCAGGAGGGCATGATGCTGATGGGTGCCGTGGCCGGCTTCGTGGCCACGCTGACCAGCGGCAGCCTGATCGTGGGCGTGGCTGCGGCGATCGTCGCCGGTATCGGCATGTCCATGCTCTTTGCCTTCATGGCCGTCACCCTGGCGGCCAACCAGTATGCCGCTGGCCTGGCCCTGACCATCTTCGGTACCGGGCTCAGTGCCTTTCTTGGCGCCGGCTTTGTCGGCCAGTCCATTGACGGCTTCACCCGGGTGGCCATTCCACTGCTCAGTGATATTCCGGTCCTGGGCCGGGTGCTGTTCGATCAGGACCCGCTGGTCTACCTGTCACTGATCGCCTTTGCCGGCGTTGCCTTTTTCCTTCGCCATACCCGGGGCGGCCTGCTGCTGCGTGCCGCCGGTGAAGATCCGGACGCCGCCAACGCCAATGGCCTGAAGGTCCTGGTGGTGCGCTACCTGGCGGTGGCCTTCGGCGGCGGCATGGCCGGGCTGGCCGGGGCCTACCTGTCCCTGGCCTACACCCCGCTGTGGACCGAAAACATGACGGCAGGCCGGGGCTGGATTGCCCTGGCCCTGGTGGTGTTCGCCAGCTGGCGCCCGGAGCGGGTGCTGCTGGGTGCCTATCTGTTCGGGGCTGCCAGCATCCTGCACCTGGTGTTGCAGGGTCTGGGCTGGAAAAGCTCAACGGAACTGCTCGCGATGCTGCCCTACGTGGTCACCATCCTGATGCTGGTCCTGTTGTCCTGGAACCCGGCCAGAACCCGCCTGAACACCCCGCTTTCCCTTGGCCAGCCGTACCGGCCGGGGCACTAACAATAACCAACCAAGAAAACTGCACCAAAAATGACTCAGAAAATGAAACCGAGAGACCCAAACCACAGAGGTAACACCATGAAAGCACTGCGTAAAACACTGATCGCTGGCTGCGTAGCCGCCGCTCTGGCTCCGGCCGCCCACGCTGAAAAATTCTTCAGCACCTCCAGCATCTCCATCCTGCACAGTAACCAGTACCAGGGTGTCGAATTCGACGCCGGCGGTAACGGTGGTCGTGACTATGAAGCCACCTACTTCACCTTCGAGAACGCCACCGCCCATAACTGGGGCAGTACCTTCTTCTTCATTGACCGCGACCAGCCCCATGACGACGATCTGGAAGGCACCGATGAGGTCTACGGGGAATTTGCCCCCAACATCAGCGGCAGCTGGCTGACCGGCCAGGACCTGTCCTTTGGTCCGATCAAGGACGTGATGCTCTCCGGCCAGTACGAATTCGGCGGCGGCACCGAGGTGAACAACTACATGACCGGTTTCGGCCTTGCCTGGGATGTGCCGACCTTCCTGTACTTCAACACTATGTTCTACTACGTGAACAACAGCGAAATCGCAGACGACCAGCAATTGACCGTAACCTGGGGTGTGCCGTTCAACGTCGGCCCGGCCCTGTTCCTGGTCGATGGCTATATGGACTGGTCCACCTCGGCCTCGGATCACAAGTCCGAACTGCAGATCACGCCGCAGATCAAGCTGGACGTGGGTAACTTCTGGGACGCACCGGGCGTGCTATACGCCGGCATCGAGTACCAGTACTGGAACAACAAGTACGGTCTGGATGAAACCCTGATCGACGAACAGAGCTCTGTCAGCGCCCTGGTGAAATTCCACTTTTGATCCGTCACAGGAGTCCGGCAGAATCACTCTGTCGGACTCCTGATCAGATGGACAACAAGTGAGGCATGCATGACCAAGCATTCAGTTGCAGATATCCCCGTTTCCGAACCGGAGCCGGGTAACGGCAAAAGCCGGAAATACCGGCCGGGGCGCATACGGGAACGGAACCGGGAGCGCATTCTGGCGGCGGCGGAAGCCGAGTTCGCCCAGAACGGCTACAAGGGCGCCACCATCCAGAACATTGCTGAAAGGGCCGGACTGCCTAAGTCCAACGTGCTGTATTACTTCAGCACCAAAAAACGGATGTACAGCGCCATGTTCGACGACATTCTGGGTCGCTGGAACAAGGTGTTCACCGATATCCGTCCGGACGACGACCCCGCCGAGGCACTGGCCACCTTTATCCGCAATAAGGTGGAAATGTCCCGCAAGTACCCGCTGGCTTCGCGCCTGTTTGCAATGGAGATCATTCAGGGCGCGCCCTTTCTGCTGGACCACCTGCGCACCAACATGCGCGAATGGGTCCGGGGGCGGGCAGACGTCATCCAGACCTGGATCGACCAGGGCCGGATGGCACCGGTGGACCCCGTGCAACTGATTTTCCTGATCTGGTCATCCACACAACATTACGCGGACTTCCAGGTTCAGATACTGATGGTGGAGAACAAGGCCGAGTATGAAAAGCGTGACTTTGACCACGCGGCCAGCTTTCTCACCGAGGTGATCCTGAGAGGTTGCGGTCTTGAGAGTCCGACATGAACCAAACCGATTCCTATCCCAGAGACATGCGGGGGTATGGTGAGCAGCCGCCCCAGGCCCAATGGCCCGGTAATGCCCGGGTGGCTGTCCAGTTTGTACTGAACTACGAGGAAGGTGGCGAAAACTGCGTCCTGCACGGGGATGAGCACTCCGAAACCTTCCTGTCCGACATCATCGGGGCAGAAGCCTATCCCGACCGCCACATGAGCCTGGAGTCCCTGTATGAGTATGGCTCCCGGGCCGGGGTATGGCGCATTCTCCGGGAATTCCGCAAACGCCAGCTGCCCCTGACCATCTTCGGCGTCACCATGGCCATGGCCCGCAACCCCGAGGTGGTGCAGGCGTTCCGGGACGACGGCCACGAGATTGCCTGCCACGGCCAGCGCTGGATCCACTACCAGAACATGAGCGAAGCCGAGGAACGCCGGTACCTGGAAGCGGCGATTGCTGAGCACACCGAACTCACCGGCGAACCGCCGCTGGGCTGGTACACCGGGCGCGACAGCCCGAACACCCGCCGGCTGGTGGTGGAACACGGTGGCCTGGAGTACGACAGCGACTATTACGGCGACGACCTGCCGTTCTGGACCACGGTCGAGACCAGCGACGGTGAACACAAGCCACACCTGGTGGTGCCCTATACCCTGGAAGCCAATGACATGCGCTTCTGTGCCCCTCAGGGATTCAACTCCGGCGAACAGTTTTTCCAGTACCTCAAGGACAGCTTCGATGTGCTGTACGAAGAGGGTGCCGAGACCCCGAAAATGCTGTCCATCGGGCTGCATTGCCGGGTGGTTGGCCGGCCCGGGCGTTTCCGCGCCCTGCAACGCTTCCTCGACCATATCCAGCAGCACGACCGGGTCTGGATCTGCCGGCGCATCGACATCGCCCGGCACTGGAAAGCGACCCACCCGTACCAGCCCGACTGAGGCTGGGCTACAGGACATAATCGATGGCCAGACAGCTCAGGCGTTGTCATGCAGGCTGACCCCACACAACGGGACCAGATCCGGGTCTTGCGCCCGGCCACGCCCCGGGAGGCCGTAGCCCTGGCTAAAACCACCGGCGCACCCTACATCGCCGGAGGCAGCGGGCTACAGCCGGTCTGGGAACGTAACGGCAGCTGGCCGCGGCAGATCGTGGCCCTGAACCCCGGCTGGCCCGGGTTTCGGGGAATTGAAGAAACCGGTCAGGGTCTGCGGGTTGGCGCGCTGACCACGCTGGGCGAACTGGCCCAGCACCCGTTGATCCACCGCTATCTGCCTTGCCTGCCCGAGTTTATGGACCAGGTCGCCGGCCCCGGTGTTCGCCATCTTGGCACAGTCGGCGGCAACCTCTGCGCCGGGGGCGATCTGTCCGCCCTGTTTCTGGCGCTGGATGCCCAGGTGCACCGGCTTTCGGATGACGATCCGCAGGAACAGTGCCAGCCGCTGGAAGACTACAGCGCCGGTGACGGCACGCTGATGACAGCCCTGTCCATCCCCGACAGCCGCCAGTGGCGCATCGGCCTGGAAAAGCTGGGGTACCGGGAGCGTTTCAGTCCCCCCCGGGCGACCGTCGCCTGTGTTCACGACGGCCAGACAATGCGCCGGGCCGTGTGCGGCGAAGGCGGGCCCGCGCGCTTGCGTAGCAGCGAAACGGATCAGGACACAGAGCTGACAGCCGGTGGTTGGCAGGACCCGGCCCTACGGCTTGCGATTCAGCGCATGCTGGCTTTCCTGCAGGAGGACATCGCCCGTGACCACTGATCGCCCCGCCAGTATCAGCACACTCGCTGTCGACTGGGGCCCGGAAGGGCAGCCCGGTGACACCCTTTACCAGCGGATCGACGGTCAGCTCGACTACCCCACCGATCTGCTCAACCTGCCCGGACTGCTGCACGGGGCCATCCTGCGCAGCGACCAGGCCCATGCCCGGCTGCTCGCCGTGGACACCCGCGTGGCCCGGACCATGCCCGGTGTTCATTCGGTGGTGACCGCCGAGGATGTTCCGGGCCTGAACCGGTTCGGCATTGTGGTAAGGGATCAGCCGGTCTTCTGTGAGGACCGGGTGCGCTACGAGGGCGACGCCATCGCAGCGGTGGCCGCCGATACCCCGGCACAGGCACGGGCGGCCATTGCGGCGATACGGGTGGAGTACCAGCCGCTACCGGTTGTTGAGGATGCCGCCAGTGCGGAAAACCAGCCTGCCCTCCACGAAGGCAGCAATCTGCTGGCTCAGGAGAGCCTGACCCGCGGCGATGTGGATCAGGCCCTGGCCGCCTGCGCGGTGGTGGTCGAACACGAGTACCGTACCCCCCGACAGATGCACGGATTCATGGAAACCGAGGGTGGCGTCGCACTACCCGATGGCAACGGCGGCGTCCTGTTCCGGGTAGGCTGCCAGTCCGGCCACCGGGACGTGGAGCAGCTGGCAGACATCCTGGCCCTGCCCCGGGCACAGGTGTCCGTGGAAGCCATGACCACCGGCGGTGCCTTTGGTGGCAAGGACGAACTGACCATCCAGCCGGCCGCCGGCATCCTGGCTCTCAGAACCGGGCGGCCAGTGATGATCCACCTGGACCGCTTCGAATCCTGCCGGTCGGGCATGAAACGCCATCCGGTCGCCGTGCGGATGACAACCGGCTGCGATGCCCGGGGCCACCTGCTGGCACATCGGGTGGACGCGGTCCTGGACACCGGGGCCTACGCCAGCCTGGGCCCGGCGGTACTGGAGAATTTCATGGATCATGCCACGGCGCCCCTGTACCGGATCGATTCCTATGCCGTGACCGGTCGCCTGGTCTACACCAACAACGGTCTGTGTGGCGCTTTCCGGGGGTTTGGCGGCAACCAGGCCACCTTTGCCGTGGAATCCCAGCTCGACGCACTGGCCTGCAAGCTGGGCATGGACCCCGGCGAACTGCGCCGGAAAAACCTTCGCTCCCGCCAGGAGCCCGGCAGCCGGGGACAGCCGGTACGCTGGACCGCCGCACCCGCCACGGTACTGGATGCGGCCCTGGCATCGCCCCTGTGGCAGCCGGGGAACCCGGCTGGAGCACGCTGGCTCACGGGTACGGGCCTGGCGTTCGGCGCCCAGGGCAACGGCCTCGGCGATGGCCTGCCGGACAGTGGCGGCGGCCGACTGTCGCTGACCCCGGAAGGCCGTATCCGGGTGGAATTCGGGTTTGCCGACTACGGCCAGGATATCGCCGGGGCCATCACGCGCTCGGTATGTGACGCCCTGGGTTGTGGCAGTGCCGACGTGGAAGTCGTCCTGGGCCAGTCCCGGGGGCCGGACTCCGGCCCGACCAGTGCCTCCCGGAGTTCGGTAATGGTGCACGGCCTGCTGTCACGGATGCTGCCGGAATGGACACAGACCTTAAAGCGCCTGGCCGCAGAACTCACCGGCCAGCCCGCGGAGGACCTGGCGCCTGGCACCGGAGGCCTCTTTCTCCAGGGCCGCCGGCTGATCGATTACCGGGAACTGGCCGGCAAAGCTCCCCCCGATGCTCTGGTGGCCGAGGCCGGTCAGGACTTCCCGGTGGCGCCGGGGCAGGAGACTCCGGTGGGCCGCTACCTGCAACTGCAGATTGCCACGATCGCCCGGGTCATGGTGGACCGCCTGACCGGCCGGGTCCGGGTCACCGATTTGCACCACATCACCGCCGCCGGTCGGGTGATCTATCCACCCGGTTACCTGGGCCAGATTGAGGGCGCGGCGGTGATGGGTCTGGGCATGACCCTGACCGAAGACATGCCCACCCGGAAGGGTCGAATGCAACGCGACAACCTCGACCAGTACCTGATGCCAACCATCGGGGACGCGCCGGCACAGCGGGTGGATGTGGTGGATGACACGCCAGAAAACGATCCCTACCCGATACGGGGCATTGGTGAGCTGGGCATTGAAGCCGTCACGCCCGCCATCGTCTCGGCCATTGAAGCCGCCACCGGTGTCCGCGTCCGGACGCTGCCCGTCAGCCCCAGCGCCCTGCTTGAAGCCATCCAGGCCCGGGAGGCCCAGTCATGAAAGACGGCGATCAGCCCCTTGAAACCATCCGCTTCGAGCTCAACGGGCAAGCGGTCACCCGTTCGGTACCGGCGGCGGCAGCACTGATCGACCTGCTCAGGGACGGCGGCCAGGTGACCTCCGTACGCCCGGGCTGTCGCATTGGCCGCTGCGGTGCCTGCAATGTGCTGGTGGACGGTCAGGTCATGCCTGCCTGTCTGGTGATGGCCTGGCAACTGCCGGGCCGACGGATAGAAACCGTGGAAGGACTGAGCGATGACCCGGATTACCTGCGGGTGCGCCAAGCCCTGGCCCGGGAGAGCGCCCTGCAATGTGGCTATTGCACCCCCGGTTTTGCACTGTCCCTGGTCTCCGCCCTGCGCGCGAGACGCCAGGGTGGGCCGGCCGACCTGACCGAAGCGCTGACGGGCAACCTGTGCCGCTGCACCGGCTACGGTGGCCTGAAACGGGCCATCGAGCGACACCTGGGTCCGGACCCGACGGACCCATCCGTGGCATAGCGATTGCTTTAAAAACTGATCAGGTGGTCAGGTTAATGACAGGAGTGAGCATGTCCAGTTTTGCGATCCGCCATGCGGCGATCTTTACCGTCGATCCCGATAACCGGGTGATACCGGACGGCACCCTGGTGGTGCAGGACGGCGTGATCACCCGGTTGGGCGAGGACACAGAGGTCACCCTTCCCGAGGGTTGCGAGGTCATTGACGCTCAGGGCCACGCTCTGCTCCCCGGCCTGATTGACGTTCATTCCCACTCCAGCCTGATGCGGGGTGTGACCGAAAACATGCCATTGATGGAATGGCTGCCCTGGTATCAGCTCGAACACCGGGCCATGACCGAAACCTATGCCTACCATTCGGCCCGGCTTTGCTACCTGGAAGCCCTGCAGGCGGGCACCACCTGTGTCATGGACATGTTCCGGTTCATGGATCGCTGTGCCGACGCCGCTGCCGAACTGGGCCTGCGGGTCCAGTTGGCGCCTTATGTGGCAGACCGACCGGGCAAGGATTTCTTTTCCACCCGGGAGGAGAACCGGCGCCTGATTCACAGCCACCACGACACCCAACAGGGCCGGGTGCAAGTGTGGCTGGGCCTGGAGCATCTGTTTTACTGCACCGAAGACGCCTACCGGGAGGCCGCGGCACTGAGCCGGGAGTATGGCGTGGGCATCCATACCCATGCCAGCGAGCAGAAAGAGGAAGAGCAGGCGGTGACCGCCGACCTGGGCCGCCGGTCCCTGGCCATGCTCGACCACTACGGCATTCTGGGTGAGCGCACGCTGCTGGCCCACTGTGTGTGGCTCAACGATGAAGAAATCGCCCGGGTGGCGGACACCGGCACCAGCATTGCCCACTGCCCGGTCAGCAACGCCAAACTCGCCAGTGGCGTGGCCCGGGTACCCGAGATGCTTAAAGCCGGCGTGAATGTCGGTCTGGGCACCGACGGCCCGGTCTGCAACAACAGCCTCAGCCTGTTCGAGGAAATGAAATTCGCTTCCCTGATCCAGAAGGCCACCCGGCTGGATGCCACGGCCCTGCCCGCGGAGCAGATCCTGCGCATGGCCACCATCAATGGCGCCCGGGCGCTGGGACTGGACTACCAGATCGGCTCGCTGGAGGTGGGCAAGAAAGCGGACCTGCTGCTGCTTGATCTCCAGTGCGCCAACCTGACGCCTTTCTCGGTAGACGCCCGGGGCGGCAACCTGCTGTGGAACCTGGTGTTTTCCGCCGGCCCGCAGAACGTGGCTGGTGTCTGGGTCGATGGCCGCCGCCTGATCCGTAACGGCGCTCCAACTCTCGTCTCCGGTCAGACAGTGCTCACCGAAGCCCAACAGCAGGGTCTGGCACTGCATGAAGCCTGCCGGCAACTGGCCCACACCCGAACGTCCATGGTCTGACACCCCCTATCATTCAGGAGAACCCTCATGTCTTCACTACCGATCATATCCGTCGCCGGTCTTCGCAGTGACGACCCGGCCCAGCGCCGGGCTACGGCCGCCGAACTGGGACGGGCCTGCCGCGAAGTCGGCTTTTTCTATGTCACCGACCACGGCATCCCGAACGCAGTCTGCGACGATGCCTTTACCCTGGCCCGGGAGCTGTTCTCCCTGCCGGACGAGACCAAAGAAACGCTCTCTATCAAACGTTCCCCCCACAACCGGGGCTATGTGGCCATGGCCGATGAGAAGCTGAATCCGGAATCCGGCGCCGACATGAAGGAAGCCTTCAACATCGGCACCGATTTCCCGGAGGATCATCCGGATGTTCTGGCCGGCAAGCCCTTCCGGGGCGTGAATTTCTGGCCGCCGATCGAGGGCTGGCGTCAGCGTGCTCTGGACTACTTCGATCACTGTCTGGAGCTGGGCCGGACCATCCATCGCGGTTTCAGTATTGATCTGGGGCTTGAGGAAGACTTCTTCAGCCAGCACCTGGACCAGCCCGTCGCCACCCTGCGCATGCTGCGCTATCCGCCCAGCGCCGACAGCAACACGCGGGACGACGGCGGTGCCGGCACCCACAGTGACTACGGCAACATCACCATCCTGGCCACCGACCAGGTCGCCGGCCTGGAAGTGCTGAACCGTCAGGGTGACTGGATACAGGCACCCCACGTACCGGGGGCGTTCGTCTGTAACATCGGCGACTGCCTGATGCGCTGGAGCAACGACACCTATGTATCCACCCCGCACCGGGTGCGCCCCCCGGCGAAGGAACGCTACTCGGTGGCTTTCTTCCTGGAGGTGAACCCGGAGTCGGTGATTGATCCAAGGGATGTGGTCCCGGACCAGGCGCCCAAATACCAGCCAATTACCTGTGCGCAGTATCTGAAGTCACGCCTGGATGCCACTTACGACCACCGCCAGGAACCGGCCTGAGGCATCATCCGTCCAGGAGCAGGGCCGCCATCCGGTTCTGCTCCTCAACGATGTGGGGCAGTGACCGGGTCAGCAGCTCTCCCTGCTTGATCACCACCCGGCCATTGATGATGCTCCAGGCAACCCGGGGCGGCGTGCAGAACACCAGTGACGCCAGCGGATCGCTCTGGCCGCCGGCCATGGCGATATCGTCGGTGCGGAAGGCCACGATGTCGGCGCAGTAACCGGGCTGGATCCGGCCCAGGGCATCGCCACGGCCCAATACCTCGGCGCCACCCCGGGTAGCCACTTTCAGGGCCTCACGGGCGGTCATGGCGCCCGGCTCCTGATCCCGGACCCGGGCAGACAACATCGCCAGCCGCGCCTCGTCCAGCAGGTTTCCGGTGTCGTTGGAGGCGCTGCCATCCACCCCCAGCCCCACTTTGACACCGGCATCCAGCATGCGCCGCACCGGGGCTATGCCCGACGCCAGCCGCATGTTGGAACAGGGGCAGTGAGCCACCCCGGTGCCGGTGCGGGCAAACAGTTCGATGCCCGGATCGTCCAGGTGCACACAATGGGCGTGCCAGACATCGTCTCCGACCCAGCCTACATCCTCGGTGAATTCGGTGGGCGTCATGCTGTAGCGCTCCTGACTGAATGCCAGGTCTTTCCAGTTCTCGGCCGTGTGGGTGTGCAGTCCCACCTTCAGGGACCGGGCCATGGTCGCTGCCTCCCGCATCAGATCGGTGGTGACCGTGAACGGGGAACAGGGCGCCAGGGCCACACGTACCATGGCATCCGGGCTGTGATCGTGATGAGCTTCCACCACCCGCTGCATATCCCGGAGAATGGCATGTTCATCAGCCTCCACCAGCTCATCCGGCGGCAGCCCGCCCTGGCTCTGGCCCAGACTCATGGCGCCCCGGGCACCGTGGAAACGGATGCCCATTTCAGTGGCGGCCTGAACACTGTCGTCCAGGGTGATGCCATTGACATGCAGGTAGGCGTGATCCGCCGCTGTGGTACAACCGGACAGCATGAGTTCGGCCATGGCGGTGCGACTGGCGGCCCGCTGCATGGCCGGGGTGATATTGCGCCAGACCGGAAACAGGGCGCTGAGCCAGTCAAACAGTTCACCGTTCTGGGCCGCTGGCAGGGCCCGTGTCAGTGACTGGAACATGTGGTGGTGGGTATTGATCAGACCCGGGATCACCACATGACCGCTCAGATCGATAATCCGGGGGGCTTCCGTCGGACAGGTTTCCGCCGGGCCAACAGCCTCAATCCGGTTGTTGCGGATGAGGACATAGCCATTCTCGATCTCGCGGTCATCGTCGTCCATGGTGGCGATGACCCGGGCATTTTTCAGTAACAGGGTATCGGTCATTGTTGCGTGGTTTCCGTTGTTCAGGAGGATGAGTGTGTGAGGGCGGTGGTGGCCGCAAAGCGGGCCAGGTGATCAGCGACCGCTTCCGGGGCGATCACCTGGGGCACATGGCCGGTATCCAGGGAAACGACGGTTGCGCCGGGCACACGACGCTGCATTTCGCGCTGCACCGGCAGCACCACCGAGCGGTCTTTAAGAGCTTCCATATAAAGCCGCGGCAGTTGCCCGAACCGCTGCCCGGTCCAGTTCGGCACCAGGGCCCGGCTGCCCTCCGCCTGCGGCCCGAATCGGGGAATCACCTGCCGGGCCTCGTCCTCGGCGAGGTCCTGCAGGAAGATCTCCCGTATCGCCGCCGGCGGCACCCGGGAGACAGGCTCTGCACTGTCCCAGGCCAGATGGGGCCCGATGCCGGCGGCTTCGGGATGCGCGCCGATCATGGAGGCCACCAGCTCTCCGAAGCCGATGCCGGAAGGCAGCATCATGCCCGCCAGATAGGCCACGCCCAGGGTGCGCTCCGCCAGCGCTTCCGCCAGTTGGGTCGCCACCACGCCACCCCCGGAATGGCCCACCAGCAGCACAGGACCGGTGATCTCAGACAAGTCAGCCTGCAACTCATCGACACATCCCGCCAGAGACGCTTCCCGGGGGTCGCCCAGACGCTCCCCGCAACCGGGCAGGTCCGGAGCCAGCACCCGGAATCCCCGAGCTTCAAGGCAGGGTGTCAGGCGATCCCAAACCCAGCCACCGGCCCAGGCACCGTGGATCAGTACCACGGTAACGTCGGACTCAGGCATAGGTCCTCCGGTACATCTCCATCAGGTGGGCTTCCACGGTCGTTGGCGGGTAATGGGGCTGGTCGCCGGCTGCCAGGCAGGTGGGCAGGCACCGTACCTCGTGGTCCGGATTGCCGCTGAAGAAGAAGGGCACCGAATAGCGCTCCTCGCCCGAGGTATTGACCACCCGATGCAGGGTTGAGCGATAACGGTCGTTGGTCCAGCGGGCGATCATGTCACCAAGGTTGACCACGAATGCTCCGGCAACCGGCTCCGCATCAAGCCACTGGCCGGTATGTGGATCCCGCACCTGGAGTCCCGGCTTGTCATCCAGCAGCAGGATGGTGATACCGCCGAAGTCCGTGTGGGCGCCGCACCCCTTTTCACCGGGCTCGGGCCGGGCCGGCTGGGGCGGGTAGTGCAACAGCCTCAGGGTCGACAACGGCTGGTGGCAGAAATCATCAAAAAAGGCCTCATCGAGCCCAAGCGACAGGGCCAGCGCGGACATGATCCGGGCGCTGAGCTCATTGAGCGCATCAAAGTACCCGGTCATGGTACGGCGGAACTCCGGCAGAGTGGCGGGCCACTGGTTCGCCCCCTGATTGAAGCGCCCCGCCTGCACCCTTGGGTCTGAGGCATCCAGCTCCTCGCCGATATAGAAGCCTTCTTTCAGATCCGGGGGCGAACCGGGTTCCAGGGTCTGTCCCTTGAGAGGCTCGTAGCCCCGGTTTGCCGGGGATCGGCTCTTGTTGATCACTTCTTTCTGCGCGTCCGGCAGATCAAACAGCGCCCGGGACTGTTCGAAGACACGCTTGATCAGCTCACCGTCGATGCCGTGCTCACAGACGTAAAAGAAGCCATGCCGGAGACAGGCCTGTTCCAGGCTTCTGGCCAGTTGCTGGCGGTCGTTTTCGCTGCCATCCAGCAGAGACAGGTCAATCATCGGCAGTGCAGGCGGTGTCAGGTGAGACTGGGTCATGGTGTGCTCCGGGGCGCATAATCAAAATTGTCCAGATGGTCAGTAATTCACAAAGCATGCCACAGTCCGCACAGGGATTGCCCCTGCCAGGCCGGCGGAGCGCGGGGTTTTCCAGCCAGGAGTCCCGTTCAGAACCGGCATTCAGGCCTCATGTCGGGGCGCATAGGTGTTTTCTGCACCGGATTTGAGCGTTTCCATCCAGACTCCCCACCCCCGAAATCACAGCCTTCACGCTCATTGGCCCGCTTTTTGTCGCAAAAACCCACAGGCATCGACCCCATAAACCGACGCTCTGTAAGGGGCTTGCGCGATTTTCGTTGCAGTTTCTGGCAACCGCACCCGAATCTGGCCTGCCCTTTGCTTCAAAGATATAAAACCTGACCGATTGTTCAATAAATCAGATAACGAAAATCATGAAAGGGGAATCCACATGCGCAAAGGTTTCACACGTTCCGTTCTGATCGCGGCGTCGCTGGCCGGCGGCCTGATGACCCAGGCTGCCCTGGCGGCTGACCAGGTTACCTATCAGCTGGACTGGCTGCCGGGCGGGGACAAGTCCCCGGTCTACGTTGGTGTCCAGCAGGGCTTCTTTGAGGACGAGGGTCTGGAAGTCAGCATCGCCAGCGGACGCGGCTCCACCGATGCCATCACCAAGATCGCCACCGGGCAGGCAGACATTGGCAGTGCCGACATCGGTTCCCTGATGGCCGCCAAAGCCCAGGATGATTCGCTGCCGGTAAAAGCCGTCTACAGCATCTTTAACCAGGCCCCCCACGCCTTCTTTACTCTTGAGAAAAACGGCATCAGCGAACTGACGGACATTGAGGGCAAAGAGGTGGCCACCTCGCCGTTCACATCATCCAATGCCTTCCTGCCCCTGGTACTGAAGGAAAACGGCATGGCCGAGGACGCCGTCAATCTGACCAAGGCCGATCCCGGTGCTCTGGGCCCCATGCTGATGAACGGCGGTACCGACGCCATCATCGCCTGGGTGACCAACATTGCCCTGTTCGAGAGCCAGGCCGACGCGACCGGCAACAAACTGGTGGTACTGCCCTGGTCGGATGCCGGCCTGGAGCTCTACTCCTCGTCGGTTGTCGCCAGCGAAGCCTTCCTGAGCGAACGGCCGGACGTGGCCAAGCGCTTCATGCGTGCCTTTGACAAGGCCCTGAAATTCACCAGCGAGAACCCCCGTGCTGCCGCCGAAGACCTGCACTCCATGGTGCCGGAAGTCGATGTTGACGTGGTTACCGCGCAGATTGACGACACCATGGAACTGGTCATCAACGCGGTCAGCGAACGCGATGGCCTGGGCGCGCTCACCAGGGAACGCGTGGCCCTGACCTGGGACTGGGTGGCACAGGCGGAAAAAGTCGAGAAAGACAAACTGGACCCGGAAAGCATCATCGACCGCACCCTGCTTGAGGCCCTGTAAACATGACCTCGCCCGCCACCAACCGTTCGTTCGTCCGGCTCTCCGGAGTCGGACACCGGTACGACCCGGACCCGCAGGTGCCGCCAGCGGTAACCGCGATCGATCTGGATATACGCCGGCACGAGTTCGTGGCCGTGGTCGGCCCGTCCGGCTGCGGCAAGTCCACGCTGCTGAGAATGATCTCCGGCCTGCTGACGCCCAGTGAGGGTGAAGTCTCCGTCTTTGGCAAGCAGGTGGACGGCCCCCGGGACGACATTGGCATCGTGTTCCAGAAGCCGACGCTGCTGCCCTGGCTGACTGTACGCAAGAACGTGCTGTTTCCCCTGAAACACAAGTTCGGGCGTTACAGCCAGCAGGATGAGAAACGGGCCGACGATCTGTTGGCCATGGCGGGCCTGGCGTCTTTTGCCGGCAAAATGCCGGACGAACTGTCCGGCGGCATGCAGCAGCGCGTGGGCATTGTCCGGGCGCTGCTGCTGAACCCCGACATCCTGCTGATGGACGAGCCGTTTTCGGCGCTGGATGCGATGACCCGCGAGCAGATCGGTTTTGATCTGCTCAAGATCTGGGAGGACAACCCCAAGACCGTGCTGTTCATCACTCACTCCATTGCCGAAGCGGTGCTGCTGGCCGACCGGGTGCTGGTGATGAGCAAACGCCCGGGCACCATCCTTGAGGTGCTCGATGTGGATCTACCCCGGCCCCGCACCAGCCACACCATTTCCGAGCCACGGTTCGGGCAACTGACCGAGCGTCTGAGGAAGCATATCTATGAGCCCGAAGCTGCCTGACGGCAAAGCGGGGCAGCTTGTGCTGATGAGCGCGCCCTGGCTGTTTTTCATCGCGCTGATTGTGCTCTGGGAACTAGTCTGCCGGATCTTCGAGTTGCCGGCCTATGTCCTGCCGGCGCCCTCGGCGATCACCGCAGCCTTTTTCGAGGTGGAGATGAGCCGCTGGTTCACCCATCTCTGGGCCACGTTGCGGGTGGCTCTGATGGGCTTTGCCGTCTCCATTGCCATCGCGCTGCCCATCGCCATTGCGATGATGCGCTCGGAACTGCTGAACCGGACACTCTACCCGCTGCTGGTGGTGATCCAGTCCACACCGGTGGTGGCGGTGGCGCCGCTGATCATCGTGCTGATGGGCTCCGATGACCCGTCACGGGTGCTGATCACCTGTCTGCTGACGTTCTTCCCGCTGGTGGTCTCCACCGCCACCGGGATCAACGAGACACCGCCGGAACTGATTGAGCTGAGCCGGTCTCTGGACGCCCCCACCCGCCGGGAAACCTGGCAGATTCGCATACCCTATGCCATTCCCCATATTTTCAGCGGTCTGCGGGTGGCGATCACGCTCGCCATTATCGGCGCGGTGGTTGCCGAATTCGTCGCCGCCGAAGAGGGCCTGGGCTACTTCATCCAGTTTTCCACATCGTTCTTCCGGATACCCCAGGCGTTTGCCGGGCTGTTCTTCCTGGCGGTGGTCAGCCTGCTGCTGTTCAAGTCCGTGCAGTGGGCACAGCAACTGTTTTTCCCCTGGAGCCTTCCCAAGAAGAAGCGCTGAGCCACCGAATCACAGGAGGTAGACCCAGTGAGTGAACTCGAAAAACTGGACGAGGCCGACCTGGCGCTGATGCGCCGGGTGCTGGCCCTGGCCGAGTCCCTGGCCAATGACGGGATCCATCCGTTCGCGGCATTGCTGGTGGACGATCAGGGCCAGGTCCTGATGGAGCAGGGCAACGCTTACCTGCCGGACCATGACATGACCGGCCACGCCGAGCGGGTACTGATGACCCGCGCCAGCAAAACCTGGCGCCCGGACTTTCTGGCCCGATGCACCATGTATGTATCCGCCGAACCCTGCTGCATGTGTGCCGGGTCCGCCTACTGGGCCGGCCTTGGCCGGGTAGTGTACGGGTTGAGTGAACACCGTCTGAAACAGATCACCGGCAATCACCCGGAAAACCCGACTCTGGACCTGCCGTGCCGGCAGGTGTTCGAGTCCGGGCAAAGACCGGTAACGGTGATCGGCCCGGTCCTGGAAGACGAAGCCGCAACGGTGCACAAAACCTTCTGGCAGAACCACGGACACTAAGGAGCGCACGATGACAGCAAGCCGGGTAACCGTGGTTGTCGACTCCCGCTACGGCAGCACGCTGGCACTGGCCCGCGCCGTGGCTGCCGGTGCCGAATCCGAAGGGGCCGAGGTGCGCCTGTGCCGGGTGGATATTGAAGAGGCGGAGTTCAGCGTGGACACCGAACGGACGGACTTCATCGCCGCCCAGGCCGAATACCGGGCCCTGCCAAGGGCCACCGCCGAGGACCTGGCCTGGGCCCGGGGCATCGTCTGGGGCTCGCCAACCCGTTACGGGCTGATGAGCACGCCGTTAAGGGCATTTATTGATGAAATCGCGCCGCTCTGGCGCCAGGGCGCGCTGATCGGCAAGGTCGGCGCCGCCTTCACCTCCACCGGGGGGATGCACTCCGGCAACGAGATGACCCTGCTGTCGCTGCTGATGCCTTTTCTCCAGCACGGCATGGTACTGGCCGGCGTGCCCCACAGCGTGCCGGAACTGGTCCGCACTGAAAAAGGCGGTTCGCCCTATGGCGCCACCACCGTGACCGGCTTTGACGGCACCCGGGGCGTGGACGCCAATGAACTGGCCATCGCCCATGCCCTGGGCGCCAGAGTGGCCCGGCTCTCGGGCTGGCTGCAGCCGGAACCCGCCTCGGTTGAGCTCGCCGCCTACAGCCAGTAACCCGCGTTTTGATGTTCAGGTTTGATGTTGTGTTGTCCTTGGCCGCCTTCGGGCGGCATTTTTTTGGGCAAAAGTGGAGCACATGCACAGGGCCGGTTCGAAACCTGCGAAAACATCCCTCGAAAACCTTTGCCAAATAAATACAACTGTCTGATTTTAGACAATTTATAAAAAAATAGGATTGGTACAACCATTGCTTTAAAAACCTGAGCAACTGGTCAACTTAAACCAAAAAAGCCAGGAAAGGAGAGAACCATGAAAAACAGACTGACTTCCGCGCTGGGCGGCTCGCTGATCGCGGCCGGGCTACTCAGCCTCTCGCCGGTCTCGGCGGAAACACTGGACAAAGTGGTCTTCGGAACCAACTGGTACGCCCAGGCGGAGCATGGCGGTTTCTATCAGGCGTTGGCGACGGGCCTCTATGAGGAGCAGGGGCTGGATGTCGAGATCAAGATGGGCGGGCCCCAGGTCAACGGCACACAACTGCTGGTGACCGGCCGTTACGACCTGCTGATGGGCTACCCCATCGGCAACATCAATGCCGTCGAGAAGGGCCTGCCGGTCATGACGGTGGCGGCCTCCATGCAGGGCGACCCCCAGTCACTGGTGGCACACCCCCACGTGGAGTCCATCGAACAGATCAAGGAGGAAGGAATGCCGGTCTACCTGGCCACCCACGCCCATTCCACCTTCTGGCCCTGGCTGAAAGCGGAGTACGGCTTCGAGGATGACGTGGTCCACGCCTACACCTTCAGTGTGGCGCCTTTCCTGAACGACAAGAACATCGTGCAGCAGGGTTACCTGTCGTCCGAGCCCTTTGCCATTAAGCAGGCCGGCATCGAACCCAAGGTCTTTCTGCTGTCCGACTATGGCTACCCTCCCTACGCCACCACCATCGAAACCACCAAAGGCATGATCGAAGACCGCCCGGACGTGGTGAAACGCTTTGTGCAGGCCAGCATGGAAGGCTGGAAGAGTTACCTGGAAAACCCGGAGCCCGGCAACCGCCTGATCATGGAAGCCAACCCGGAAATGACGCCGGAGCAGATCGCCTACGGCATCGAGAAGATGAAAGAGTATGAGCTGATCACCGGTGGCGACGCCCAGACCCAGGGCATCGGTGTGATGACCGAAGAACGCTGGCAGAAGATCAAGGATTTCATGGTGGAGGCGGATCTGGCCTCCGAAGACCTGGATCTCAGCGAGGTCTACACCCTGGAGTTCCTGCCGGAAGAGCCGGTACTGCCCTAGTCATCCATCCACAGCCTGATGCCGGCCGGGCTTCCCGTGCCGGCTTTGGAGACATGAGTATGCCCGCAAACACAGCGTCCGAGTTGCCGAGCGCCGAAGAGGCAGCCACAACCGGACCGGTCACCCGGGGCCGCCCGGTTCTGGAAGTCGATGGCGTCAACAAGGTTTATGGCAACGGCACGGTCGCCCTAAAGGGCGCCGACCTGACCGTCTGGCAGGGGGAATTTGTCAGCCTGCTGGGGCCATCCGGCTGCGGCAAGAGTACCCTGCTGCGGATCATGGCCGGGCTGGGTGAGGTCACCACCGGCACCGTGCAATGGTGGGAGCAGGATTACGGCGTGGTGGGCAGCGAAGGACGCAAACTGGCGTTCGTGTTCCAGAACGCGACCCTGATGCCCTGGGCCCGGGTTCGCAAGAATGTGCGTCTGCCGCTGGACCTGGAGCACGCCGGCAATGCGCCCGGTGTCGAGGAAAAGATCGACAGTGCCCTGGATATGGTCGGCCTCAAGGGCTTTGACGACAGCTTCCCCCGGGAACTGTCCGGCGGCATGCAGATGAGGGCGTCCATCGCCCGTGCCATGGTCACCGAGCCCGACCTGCTGCTGATGGACGAGCCCTTTGGTGCGCTCGATGAGATGACCCGAAACAAGCTCAACGATGATGTTCTCAAACTCTGGAAGGAGAAGGGCTGGACCATCGTGTTCGTGACCCACAGCGTCTATGAGGCGGTCTACCTGTCCAGCCGCGTGGTTGTGATGGCGGCCCGTCCGGGACGCATCGTGGACGATATCGAGATCCGTGAACCCTACCCCCGATCGCCCGATTTCCGGGTCTCCACCGAATTCGCCGGCTACTGCCGCCAGGTATCGCAGGCCCTGGAAAGAGCCAGCAGCATGGGTGAGGAAACACAGGGGCAGCCGTCATGAAAACACCATTGATACAGAACGAACGCTTTGTACAGGTCGCCGCGCCTTTACTGGTCGGTGCCCTGGTGCTGCTGATGTGGCAACTGGCGGTCATGGCACTGGAAGTGCCGGTTTACATCGTGCCCAGTCCGGTGGATATCGCGCAGTCACTGGTGAACGACTTCCAGTCCCTGTTCAACGCGTTGATGATGACCCTCAAGGTGACCTTCCTGGCCTTCGCCATTGCCGTTGTGCTCGGGGTGGCCGCCTCCCTGCTGTTCGTGCAGAGCAAGTGGATTGAAATCAGCCTGTTTCCCTACGCCGTGCTGATGCAGGTGACACCGATTGTGGCCATCGCGCCCCTGATCATCATCTGGGTGAACGACACCACCTGGGCGCTGACCATCTGCGCGGTGATCGTGGCGATCTTCCCGATCATCTCCAACACCACCCTCGGCCTGCGCAGTGTCGATCCCAACCTGTTGAGCATGTTCCGCATGTACCGGGCCGGCCGCTGGCAGGAACTGGTACGCCTGCGCATTCCCAGCGCCCTGCCTTACTTTTTTGGCGGGCTGAGGATCAGTTCCGGGCTGGCACTGATCGGCGCCGTGGTGGCGGAGTTTGTCGCCGGCACCGGCGGTGCCAAGGCCGGCCTGGCCTATACCATCCTCCAGTCCGGCTACAAACTGGAGATTCCGAAGATGTTTGCCGCCCTGATCCTGATTACGCTGACCGGCATTCTCCTGTTCGCCCTGATGGTCTGGCTCTCCGACCGGGCGCTGCGTAACTGGCATGAGAGCGCCCTGAAGGTTGAACACTGAATGGCCCAATCCATCGACACGCTGCCCTCCACGGGGGGCAGCTACGCCTGGCGCAGGGGCTACCTGCTTCTGGCGTTCACAGCCCTGACCTGGGGCATCAATTTTCCCATCCTGAAAATGGGGCTGGCCTACAGCCCGCCCCTGATCTACACCACCCTGCGGATGATTCTGGGTACCATCACCATGTTCGTGATCGCCCGGTTCATGGGCATCCTGCGGGTGCCGCACCGGGCAGACATACCGGTGGTATTCTCGGTGGGCCTGTTGCAGAACATGGGCTTTATCACCCTGGTGACCATCGGCATGCAGTTCATGCCCGCCGGGCGCGCCGCCATCCTGGCCTACACCTCGCCGATCTGGGTGGTACCGGCCGCGGCCCTGTTGCTGGGCGAACGCTTCACCCTGTTCCGGGCGCTGGGTACGGGGCTGGGCCTGGCCGGCCTGACCGCCATCTTCAATCCGCTGAGCGTGGACTGGCACGCCCGGGGCATGGCCACCGGCGGCGGCCTGATCGTGCTGGCCACCCTGGTATGGACCGCCGGGCTGATCCACGTGCGCCGGCATCAGTGGCGCGGGGATGTGCTGTCGCTTATTCCCTGGCAACTGCTGTCGTCAGTGTTCCTGCTGGTGCCCCTGTCCCTGCTGATGGAGGACGTGAACAGCATCCGCTGGGAGCCGGCGTTTCTGGTCAATGTCTTCTTCAGCGGCGCTATTGCCTCCGGCGTCTGCGTGGCTGCTCAGGTGGGCGCCATCCGCTCCCTACCGGCGGTGACCATGTCCCTGAACTCCGCCGCTGTACCCGCCGTCGGCCTGGTGTCCTCGGCCATCATACTGAACGAGCAGCCGGGCTTCCCGGACATCCTCGGGTTCTGCCTGATCGGCTGCGGCATTCTTGTGGTGGGCCTGGCAGACCGGCACCAGGCCCGGCGGATGCGCCGAAAGGCTATGAGCCTTCGGTGATGACATTCCGAACCATCAGCCACAATCCGATACTGAACTTTGCGTCAGATATCCTCAGTTCTATTCCAAAATCACCACTCGCCCCTGTGATTGGCAGCAGATATAAATTAACATCAGCCCTATTGCTGCCGTCATACCCTTCGGCTTTTGGATCTTCCTGATTTGGCTCTGTCATATCAGCACGAATGCCAACCGCACAACGGCCCGCAATTAGTCTCCCCGACATGGGAAACCCCCTGTATTGATCTGGAGACTTCTATCGGCGACATATCCGGACGTGTCGCCCAATGGTTCGGAGAGACCTCATGCAAACGCCAAAATCCGAGGAAACCAGCGCGGTACCCCGTCTACCCTTTACCTTCGCAAAGCGCCAGGGCGTCGTCCTTACCACCAATGAAAACCAGGCGCCAATTATTGCCCTCCGCCGTGATGCCTCTCCTTCAGCACTTGCAGAAGCCAACCGCCTGATCCAGGGAAAAGCCCGGATAGAAGTCGTTGAGAACGCCAAATTTGAACGGTTATTGAATCAGGCCTACCAGAACGATTCTGAAGAAACCATGCAAATGGTCGAGGGCATCGGCGACGATCCGGACCTCGCGTTGTTGGCGGATTACGTGCCCGAAACAGAGGACTTGCTGGAGCAGGAAGACGATGCTCCGATCATTCGGTTGATCAACGCCATCCTTACGGAAGCGGTGAAGACCAATGCATCTGATGTGCATATTGAAACTTATGAAAAGCAACTGGTTGTTCGTTTCCGAATAGATGGAGTCCTTCGTGAAGTGGTGCAGCCGCGAAGGGTATTAGCCCCACTTCTTGTATCGCGTATCAAGGTGATGGCCAGGCTCGACATCGCCGAAAAGCGAGTCCCACAGGATGGCCGGATCGCTCTCCGTGTCGCCGGAAGGGAAATCGATCTCCGGGTTTCAACCATACCGGCGGCCCAGGGCGAACGCGTTGTTCTCCGTATCCTGGACAAACAATCCGGTCACATTGACCTGATGTCACTGGGTATGAGCAAAAATGATCTTCGTGAAATGAGGGCGCTCGTCGACGAACCTCACGGGATCCTTCTCGTCACCGGGCCAACCGGGTCAGGGAAATCCACCACCCTCTATGCCTGCCTGCAAGCCATCAATGATCGCAGCCGTAACATCATGACGGTCGAAGACCCCATCGAATACAACCTGCCCGGCATCGGTCAAATACAAGTGAACAGCAAGGTTGATATGACCTTTGCCCGTGGCCTCAGAGCGATACTTCGCCAGGATCCCGATGTGGTTATGATCGGTGAAATCCGGGACCTCGAAACAGCCGAGATAGCGGTTCAGGCCAGCCTGACCGGACATCTCGTGATGTCGACCCTCCATACCAACACCGCTGTCGGCGCCATTACACGGTTAATGGATATGGGGATTGAACCTTTCCTGATCTCCTCTTCACTGGTGGGTATCGTGGCTCAACGGCTGGTCAGGGTTCTTTGCCGAAGCTGTCGCACCCCGGTTGAAGCCACGCCGACGCATTGCTCGTACCTCGGGGTAAATCCAGACGCCCCCCCAACCATATACCAGGCAAGTGGCTGCCCGGCCTGCAATCAGCTGGGATACAGCGGCCGAATTGGCATTTACGAAGTCGTGCCGGTGGACGACGCCCTTGGTGTACTTATTCACCAAAGCGCCGGGGAGCGGGCTCTTGAGACGGAAGCCAGGTCCAAATTCCCCAGCATTCAGGCTGACGGAGCGCAGAAGGTACTGCAGGGCATCACAACGATAGAAGAAGTCATGCGTGTGACCAACAGGAAGCAGTAGCCATGCCCGCCTTCAATTACAAAGCCCTGAACGAACAGGGCAAGACGACTCAGGGGGTACTGGAAGCCGACGGCCCCCGTTTAGTACGACAGCAATTGCGCGACCATGGAATGGTCCCAATCTCGGTCGAGTTGAGTACGTCAACTGAGAAGAAACAGGGCGCCCAGTTGTTCAAAGGCCGACCGCTCAAGGTTCAGGAGTTAGCCCTGATAACCCGACAACTGGCAACGCTGATTCAGGCAGGGATACCTGTGGAGCAGGCACTAAGCGCAGTGGTCGCCCAGACTGAAAAGCCCAGAACCCGAAGCATTCTCTCAGCCGTCAGAGCAAAGGTAGTTGAAGGTTATACATTAGCGGACAGCTTGGCAGCCTTTCCCAAAGCTTTCCCCAGGCTCTATCGGTCCACGGTGGCCGCGGGCGAGCATGCCGGTCATCTTGATCTGGTCTTGAATCGTCTGGCGGACCACACGGAACAACGTCAGGAAGCCCGGCAAAAAATCCAGTTGGCAACGATCTATCCCGTCATACTTACCATCGTTGCGGTGTCCATCGTCGTGTTTCTGGTTTCCTATGTCGTCCCGGACATAATCGACGTCTTTATCAAGCAGGGCCAAAGCCTGCCGCCCCTCACATCGGCTCTGCTTGCAATGTCGGATTTTCTGTCAGCCTGGGGAATCTATTTGCTGGCGCTCATGGCTGCCAGCCTCGTGGGCTTCCGTATCTGGTTAAACCGTCCGGCCTTTCGCCGTGTGGTGCATAAAAGGCTGTTAAACGCGCGGGGCATTCGAGGGCTTGTTCGGGGATACAATACAGCCCGGTATGCCAGCACGTTGAGCATTCTGACATCCAGTGGTGTACCACTGGTCGAAGCCATGCGCATTTCCGGCGAGGTACTGGGTAATGACCATTTGCGCGAGCGACTGGCAAGTGCAGCCAAAACGGTAAGCGAGGGCGGATCTCTCAATAAAGCGCTAACGCAGGCCGGCTATTTCCCGCCCATGATGCTGCACATGATCGCCAGCGGGGAAACAAGCGGTGAGCTGGACGATATGCTGGAACGCACCGCCCGCATGCAGGAAAACACGCTACAGGCCAAAGTGGAAACACTCGTTGGCCTGTTCGAGCCCATTATGTTGCTCGTGATGGGCGCAGTGGTTCTCATTATTGTTCTGGCAATCATGCTCCCCATCCTGAACATGAGCAACCTGGTCGGATAACGACTCAGGATTCACTATTCCAACCGTCAAGGAGATGACTTACATGCAAAGGTACCTGAATGACCATCACACTGGGTGCAAAGCCGGTATTCAGCGCGGCTTCACCCTGATTGAGATCATGGTCGTCATGGTTATTCTCGGGCTGCTGGTGGCCATTGTTGCGCCCAATATTATGGGCCGGAGTGATCAAGCCCGGGTCACCGTTGCCGAAACACAGTTAAGCAACATTGCCAACGCTCTCGATTTATATCGCCTTGATAACAGCCATTACCCTTCCACCCAGCAAAGCCTCGAGGCCCTCGTCAACAAGCCTGCAGGGACACCAGAACCCAAAAACTGGAACAGCAACGGTTACATGAAGTCCGTTCCGGTTGACCCCTGGGGCAACTCGTATCAGTACGTCAGTCCGGGCGTTGACGGCCCTTATGACCTGTACTCCCTGGGATCTGATGGCCAGGAAGGCGGAGAAGGGGACGCCGCCGACATCAATGTCTGGGATGCAGGTACCTGAGCATGCGCTCTCCGGGGACGAGTAACGCAGAGCAGGGGTTCACCCTGATCGAGATACTGATTGTACTGGTGCTGGTAAGCTCGCTGGTCAGTGTCGCTGTCTTCTCCATGGCGGGTTCCCTCGGACAAAGAAAGCTGGATCAATTTGCCCATGACCTCCACCTGCAGATGGAAACGGCCCGGGAGTATGCCGTCTTTGAAAACGAGGAAATAGGGCTGCGCATCCAGGATGGGCGTTTTGAATTCCTGAAACTGAGCCGGGAGGCAGAAAGCTGGGAACCGGCAACTGATCGCAGATTGCGCGACCAATCGGCCCCGGAAAGCATAAAAGTCTTACACGAGCGGCGAGCGGGCCTACCACTGCTGACCGACGAAGACAGCGGCCATCGGCCCGATGTCATATTCCTCTCCAGCGGAGAGGTTACTGGGTTTACCCTGACGTTATCCGACGAATCGGGCACAAGTGCTTATGAAATCACCTCAAGCGGCGGCATGCCCATAAGGCTCCAACAAACCCAGGGGCGGGGAGGATGACCATGCGGGCAAAAGGGGCAAGGTCGTGCATAGGTTTCACGCTCCTGGAAGTGCTTGTCGCACTGCTCGTGTTCTCGTTATTGGCCAGCGCAGCGGTCAGTGTCACCAGCCAATACGTTGTTTCCCAGGAACGGGTTCGGGACAAAACCCTTGCCAGTTGGTTGGCCAGCAACGTGGTTACCGAGCTTCGCTTGAAGCCCTCGGGCTCAACCGTTACAGAAAGCCACACCACCCGTGAGTTCGCCAACCAGAACTGGGAGGTCCAAACAACAATAACGGATACGTCCGAGAAAGCCATGCACCGCGTAGAGGTTAGGGTTTCCCAGGTTCGACCGCCCGACCCCGCACCGAAGCCGGTCTATACACTTTCAGCCTTTATTGAAGACGGCAGGCAGACAAAATGAGCAGCCACGCACCTTCAGAGCATGGCTTCACTCTTCTCGAGGTTCTCGTGGCCATCACCATCACCTCAATCATTGGCATTGCTCTTTGGCAGACCCTGCACTCTACCCTTAACACCCGTGATCATGTGGATCGAGTCTCAAAGGAGTTTTTACAACTTCAGCGCACGATGACAGTAATGGAGCGTGATTTCCTCCAGATCGTTCATCGCCCGACCCGCGACCGGTATGGAGAGTTAACTCCGGCGTTAACCGGCGAGCATCCATCCTTCGATATTCTTTTAACCCGCCAGGGCTGGAGAAATCCACTGGGGAGCCGGCGCAGCAACCTGCAACGGGTTGGCTGGGCTCTGGTTGGCTCACAACTCACAAGAACCGACTGGGTCACACTCGACCAGGGACAGGAAGACAACGCCGTCGAAGTCATCCAACTCGATAACGTTCACTCATTGCAGGTGGACTGGCTCGTCGATGAGCAGTGGCAAAACCAATGGCCCCAGCATAAAAGCCAGCAAGGAACGGAGAACTTACAGCATCATTATGGGGCCTTACCCCGAGCGGTTCGGATTGTTATCGAGCATGAACGATTTGGCAAAATTGACCGAATCTTTGCCATGCCAGACACCCTCCCCATTCAAGCCTTTAAAAACGCCTCACTCCCGGATGACCGAAAAGGGATGGCAGAGAAGGCACAGACCGGCTCATGACTTTGCTTCCGAACAAGAACCAGAATGGCATCGCGTTGATAATGACCCTGTTCGGGTTGGCCCTGGTCGTTCTTATCACCGCCGGGATCATGAAAAAGCAAAGTACAATGGTACTTCGTACCCAAGCGTACCTGGAAAAACAACAACAGCAGGAAATTGCACTTGCTGCCGAAATTCTTGCCAAGCGAATGCTTGAGAAAGACCATGAGAAGGACACGAAAGACGGGGCCCGGATTGATGCGTTAACCGAAGCGTGGCTCGGCCAATCGGTATCCCTGCCTGTCGAAAACACCAATATGTCGGTGTCCCTGCAGATCAACGATCTCTCCGGTCGCCTGAACCTCAATGATCTGGTGACGCCGTCGGGAACCATAGACTCTTTCACCCAACAACGGTTTACCAACCTGTTTTCCAGCCTGGGCATTGAGAACTTACACATTGAGACCCTGGTGGACTGGATTGACAGCAACAAAGAGGAAACGCGCCCTTACGGCGCTGAAGATGGGGCCTACCTGATCAGCCAACCGCCTTACAGGTCAGCCAATCAGCCCTTCTCTTCGGTTACTGAGTTACGGCTTATGGAAGGCGCAACAGAGGAAGAGGTTCAGGCTCTCATGCCCTACGTAACCGCGTTGCCCATCAAGGGCAATGGCCTGAACATAAACTCAGCACCTGTAACGGTCATAATGAGCCTCCATCCCAGAATAAACCGTAAAGAAGCCCAAACGGCCGATAACCGAAGGAAAGAAAAACCGTTCTCAAAGATCACTGAATTTCTTGCTCTGCCAGCGTTTGCCGGCATCGCAATACCGTCTGAACGGCTGCATGTGAGTTCTCATTTTTTTGAAGCAATCATCCAGGTAGCCCGTAACGACGGCGGCGTTATACGCATGATTACGAGACTCTACCGGGATGACCAGGGGAAAGTATTTGTGATCGATCGCTCCCTTGGGCGAAATGTCAAAATCAACAAACCAAGCGCGATACTGTGAGGCCCACAAGATGAAATACCAATTGTTCATCCGCCCCCTGTTCACCCTCACAAGCGACGGCCCACAATCGGACCAATACGAGTGGGCGGTTTACAGCCCGGACAACCAGCTCACGGGCTACGGCAGAGATCATCGACAAGACATCGAACAGTGGCTTACAGACCAGGACATTCCAGCGGTTTCGGTTATTGGTCTTCTCCCAACCATCGACGTGACCTATTGCAGCGCGAGGATCCCAGGCAGGGTAAACCAGGCGACCTTAAACCAGGCCTTGCCCTATGCCGTCGAAGACCAACTCGCTCAGCCCGTTGAGACACTCCATATTGCACACGGGGCTCGCCAAGCTGACGTTTACCCCGTTGCTGTCATCGATCGTTATCGGATGGGGGAATGGATTGAGGTCATGGGGGACTGGGAAAATGGCGAAATTGAGGCACTGATTCCGGACGCCTCGTTACTCCCCGTGACAGAATCCGGGTGGTCAGCAGTGATAACGAATGACCAGATTATTGCCCGGTATCAGGATCAACTGTGGATTTCGTTACCGGCTTCAGAGTTATCCGTCTTTGCCATGACGTTGCAGTCCACCCAAGAACACGACACCAACGAGGCTTCGGCAAAGATTCCACTGCGTTACTGGTGCATACCGCCAGATGCGGAACACACGCTGGCGCAAACCGAATTCCCGGAATTCATCGCTCCGGAAGGTGATCCGGAAGCACCGACCTCGCTGACAACCTGGCTCGCCGAGAATTATCAGAAACACCGGGGAGCACCGATCAACCTTTGCCAGAAGGCATTCTCGGTCAGCAGCGCTAACCGCTCTAACTGGCGCATCTGGCGGCCGCTTGGCATAGCCGCAGCCCTGTGGCTCGCGGTAGAGGCCGGGATAAACATGGGCATGGGCATTCACCACCATCAGGCGGCAGAAAAAATCAACGCAGAAACGATGGCCATCTACCATCAGTTCTTTCCTGAAGACACCCGATCAGGGCCGGACAACTTGCAGCGGGTTATAAAAGGGCAGTTGAGAGTCGCCGGCCCCCAAACCTCAAACACCTCGTTTATCGATTTGATGCGGGTAACCGGCGAAGCCCATAAGCAAGCACTGAAATCCGGCTCCGACCTGACACTCAGATCCATCAGCTATAACGAGCAACGAGGCGAACTGATCGTGGATTTGCGGGGCGGAGGCTATCGCCAACTGGCACAGTTCCGTGACGAAGTAGCCAGCAGCGGCCTGGACGCTGACATCGGTTCCGTCATTAACAATCCGGAAGGCACCGACGGACGGCTCACAGTCAAAGGAGAGCTTTGAGATGAATAACGACCACGCCTGGTATCGTAAACTAACCCACCGATACCAGACATTGAGCCCACAGGATCGCAGAGCGCTGCTTATACTCGGAATCGCCGTAGTGGTCGTCGTCGCTTACGCGGGCATTTACCGGCCCAGCGAGAATTATCTCGGGCACGCAGAGCAGACACAGGCAAAAGCGGAAGAGCTTCACGCCTGGATAATCGCACACCGGACTGATCTCGATCGGCTGCAGGACCTATCCAACTCCAGTTCGGGCGCCGCCGAAGAAAACAACCTCACCCCCGACTCCGTAAGGCAGTTGATGTCGCTTATCACCACAAGTGCCAACGATGGGGATGTCAAACTCCAGCGTCTTGAACCGAGTGGTGAAGAAAAGGTCAGCCTATGGGTCAACGAATCCCATTTTACCAACGTTGCAAAATGGCTGGAGACCCTGACCCAAAAATACAAAGTCACCATCACCCAGGCAACGCTGGACCAGGGCGAGAAATCTGGAACTGTATCGGCACGGATTACAGTTGCGCTGTAGTGTCCTGTGCGTTGGGGAAGTCCACCCCCCACTCAACAAAGCGGTTAAAATGGGGGGTACTTAACTAACCGGCTCCTTTCGCCCTTTCCGACATCAAATCCTTACAAAAAAGTATTGATATCGTCAATCGCATCTTCAACCCTACCTGCCAAATCGTGGTCGGAAATGAGAGGCCCCAAAACCCCTAACAATTCATCCTTCTTTGCATGCTCGTTTATTCTCGCTAAATGCCCTATAGATGTAATAGTTACTCCACGAACCTCTAAATCCGGATGAAATAGCAATACTTTGTACTGATGCAGCAACCAATCGTAATCATCAATAAAGTTTGGAGATCTAGCTATAGCATCACATATGAGATCTATTATTCCAGATTCAACAATCTTCAAGAACTGCGACTTATCTATATCCTTAGGTTCATCGTAAACATATGTCATTGTCCACCTCTAAGTATCTTTCCTTTTCGGTCGACCATCCCCGCTTTACGAAGCGCATTCTGCATTTGGCTTGTGAGATCATTCCACCCCCTAACGTGACCATGAAATACGCCATTAGTAGTTTGATCGAAAACAGCAAACTCTCCTGTCTCATAATCTATTCCTACTCGACGTGGAGAAGTGCCTTTGACCTGCACCGACATGTCTAGAGCATCTTGCCCATTTTTAGGTGCTTTGCTTTTAACTGCATTTCCTGCTTTCCCGTGGTAGCTGGCCGCTCGATACTCTCTTCGAGCCATAGCGCCTGCGCTACGTCCCGCCTTTGCAACAGTCTTAGCATTGCTTGCCTTCGCCACCATCCTCGCAACTTTGCTGGCACCTGCCGGTATATAGGGAGTCGCCATGGCGACCAAATCAAGGGTCATGTCCGTATTGGCTTCCGCCACTATTTGGTCGTTACCGGTTGCCTTACCGTAAATAATCCGGCCACCGTCGTATATAACGTTGGCAAGGTCCCAGATCGTATCAACCGGCACATTCCCATCGGGATCCTTGTACCGGTAGGGGCTATTGTTCGCGTATGCATAGCGGTTGAAGGAATGAATGTTTGATTCATTCCACGGGGCATCATCAATTTGGGTGAATCGCCCTATTGATGAACTCTGCCATCGCGCAGAGTAGTCATTTAGCCCAGTGCCCTGATCGCGCCATTTGCCAGTGAATGCCCGGTTGTTGGCGGTAGTGGTGACGGGCTCCCCCCAGGGATCATAGGCCTGCTGCCAGACGACTGCCCCGGAACTATCCGTTGCCGCTAGCGGCGACCCCAGTTGATCGTTGTGGTAATAGGTCACAACCTCCTCTGCATTGAGAGGCAGTGAGGCGAACACCAGTACCGCAAGAACGGCCAATATGTTTGCTGATGTGACTTTCATGATGTGGTCCTCCCTGAGGCTTATTGGCCGACAACAGCCGTGTCATCGACAACTTTCGCCGCAACCTTGGAATCAACGTAGATGTATTCTTTAAAGCCTGCTGACGAGTCGTACTCGCCCAGCAGATCCCCTTTGATCGAATAGAACACGTTAGTTAGCTCAGTGGACGACGCCCGACTCACCCTGGTATTTGCGCCATCATAGGTATAATCGATGACATCGGAGCCAGTATCGACGGAAGTCAGATTGTTCGCGCCATCATAGGTCATAACGTTGGGGCCATCGCTGGTCATGTTGCCTCGGGCATCATGAGAGATGGCGTAGTAGAAGTTTGTGAAGAGCCGGTAGGTCATTTTGTCGGAGTTATAGTAATACTCCTGCAAATCACCATTGCGGTCGCGGCTAAGTATGTTGCCTCGACCGTCATAAGAGATGGTCTCCGTGCCCCATGGGCCGGTAGCTGAGGTCATGCGATTAACGCCATCATAGCCGATGGTTCTGTCGTGCAGTGAGCCGGCATTATCGACAATGCTGTCCAGGTTGCCCGCCAGGTCGTACCCGAATTGCAGATCAACAATATTGAGCTGTCCATTATCCGTCACGAGCGAATCAGGCCGCAGCCGATTATCCAGGTTCTGATCGGTTATTACGCCGTTCGCATAGGTCATGGTATCCAACGAACCGTTTGGATAGTGCGTGACGGAGTTAACGTAAGGTCCAGCCTGCGTCTGCCAACCGAACACATTGGTCCCGTAATTGATTACTCGTCCACTTGGGTAGGTCACGCTGGTCAGATAATCCAGATTATCAATTCCGTACAACACATCGTATGTGGCACCGCCAATGGCGAGTGATTCACCCGTCAGGTTCCCGTTCTGGTCATAGTTGTAAGTGCGGGTGGCAGCCGAATTCGAGACAGACGTCAGGTTGCTGTTCGCATCGTAGGAATATGTGGCAGTCGGAGTGCCATCGGAGTACGAAATGGTCTGGACACGATTCAGGTCATCGTAGGTCCGGGTTTCAACAACGCCACTTGAGCCAATTTCTTTGCTGGTCATGTTCCCGACATTATCGCGACCGTATACCGTCGTTCCTGTTTCCTCATGTGTTTCCTGCATCAGGAAGCCACGGGCGTCCCGGGTATAGAATCGAGCATACCCGAACAACTGATCGTCCTGCTGAACCTCTCCTTGAAATACTCGATAGACCTGGCCCAAACCGTCACGAGAAATGCGGGTACCAAGACTTTCCGGTGAGAGGATCGTCATGAGCCACCCGTCTTCCATGTTGCCATGGTAGGCAAAGCGCTTCTCCGTCTGCTGGCCATTCTCGTCAACTTCCAGAACAGTCGTTCCACTCGGATAGCTGAAAGTGCGGGATGCCTGATCGGGGAAAGTTATGCTGGTGAGGCGCTGAAGCGCATCGTAGGCCATGTTTTTCCCTTGGGCGCTATTGGGGTAGCTTTCAAAGGTCACATTGCCAACTTCGTCACGCTCCTTGGTTACCTCAATGGATAAGGCGGTATTTGTATCCTCACGCTTTATACCCAAGGGGCGCCAGAAACCATCAAATAACCGGGTTTCCTTATATGCCCCTCGCGTCAACACGGCTGACTCATCATCGTAGCTGATGGCGACATTGGAATTGATGGGGTAATCAATTCCAGTCAGTCGGTTGAGTCCGTCCCAAGTATACAGCGTGGTATAGCCTCGCCCATCGGTCGATGAATACAAGGTTCCGTCGTCGTTCACCTCCTGGGATTCGGTCACTCCTTCAGGCCGGTTAATAATCTGAGGAGCACCCCGATGATAGTCTGAGAACGTGGTTACATTGGCGTTTGCATCGGTAACCGTTTCTACATCGCCTTCGTCAGTGTAGGTATAAGTTGTGAGGACACCGGACTGATCATTGGTCAACAGGTTCCCGGCGGCATCATAGGTGTTGTTCGTAATCCACTGGGTAACCGGAGCGCTGTTCGGATAGTCAATGACTTCCTGAGTGACTAACCCGAGGATCCAGTCACTTCCCGAGTGGCTGTAGGTAAGACTACGGGAGCGGTCAGCCAAACCACTGTTGCTGGTTGTCTCAACGATGGTCTGAGGCTTCCCATAGGCGTCAAAGTTCGAGTACTGGGTCTCTGCCGCCCGGCCCTGGCGCCAATGATTGACCCTTGTGAGTAATGGGAGTTGAGTGGTGGTGTCAATTCTGGTGGTATCCCGGCCGTGCCAGAAATTTTCGTTCGATAGCAGCATGCTGCTGTAGCTGTAATCGTACTGCTCTAACTGATTGCCCTGGAGATCGTAGACCAACTCGTGTCGTTTTGTTCCGATCTCCCATATATTTAAGTCGGTTGTATAGCCTACGTGGTAGAAACTCCGCTGATGGTCTGGGGCAACCATATGGGTCTCATCATAACCATACTGCCCGTCGTAGGCCGGGACATAGGCATATGACCAGGTGCCTTCTTCAATGTCCCGCCCACTGTTTGTCTTCTCGGTAACTACCGTGGTTCTTTTCTGAACGCCGTAGTTGAATCTCACGTAGTCATAGTCGTACTCGATGGTACCGCCAGAAGGATAGGTAACCGTATCAACGGCGAAGCTTCCGGCATCCCCGTTACTGAGGTTCGGGTAATAGGTGTATTCCCAGCTCAATCCGTCCGGGCGGGTGACCTTTGTAAGCTGAGCAAACTCCGGAATGGTGTTCGCGGTATAGGTGTGCTCATAAGTCCACGTTTCGCCATTGGCGGTAATGGAAGTCAGTCGTGTGTCGTCACCACCCAGGTTTGCGTAGTCATACGTCACCGTGCGGCCATCACTAGTGTTCAACGATTCGATATAGGTCACACCGTGGGAGTTGGTGTTGTAGTCGATGGTCATCCAGTTACCGTTAGCATCCTCGATGCGCGTGGCATAAATCTTTGTTCCCTCGGTGTCGTAGTCCCGGTAATTCATCGTGTAGGTGGTGCCATCGGGAGACTTCACTATGATATCGCTGCTGCTGCTTCCATCGCAGGTCGCGCTCCACCATTGCTTGGTAATCAGCTCAGGGCTGTGCTGATCTGCGAGTACCAGAAGCTGTCGACTGCCATCGGATAGCTCCAGCGATGGGTTGTCGATCACCGATACTGACCAGAGATTTTGAGTGCAGATCTTGTTCTCATGGGCATCTGGTACAGAAATACGCCCGAAATGCATATACCAGCCATAGCCATATGGGCTATAAGGTAAAAAGTCGTCCTGAGGATTGTTGTAGACACGATTGATCCGGATATCGAAACCACCATTCCCTGGAATAACCAGGTCTGTATAGCTCAGTTGAAGTTGCCCGGAAAACGGATCAATGTGTTCACCGAAATTCTCGTTAATGGTCTCTTTGAAGGGATTAAGTCCTGGCTCCTCGTAGTAGTCCCTGATATTCGCCTGCGCTGAGCAGGCAATCATTGCACCTATCAATAGGCAAGACAGAGCTTGGCAATGAAATGACATTGGTCACCTCCATGTAGGTATCGAATCATCCTTGCAACGTTCTCGCGTCGTGAATGTTATTTGGCGTTGGGGTTCGCTATCACGGAACGTTTCTTGATTTTTGGGGCCTCAGAATTTCCAGTTGAGGCTTCGGCCCGAACAAACGCTTGAGCTTCCGGCTCGGCCGACAGGTGGCGCATTGACCGCCCCGAATGGCCCAGATCGTCTAAAGCTTCCATCGAGTCCGAGCGACCACTGAGCTTCCTGACTATCTCTGCACGGTTCTCGATAGGAATGGCGCCCTCTGGCACCGATGCAGGCTGTCCAGCCATTGCTGCTGTTGAGGAAAGGAAAAAGAAGGTAAGAAAAGCTACGGAATTATTCATTGGCACACTCCATGTGTTTGATCAATCCGTAACCTAACTGATAGCACAGGATATCAACCTTGCTACCCACAACTACAATTCGTTACATAATTAACACGGTCTCTCTACAACTACCTGAAAGGAATATCCCGCCCCTTCCAAACCCGGAAGGGGCGTTAATCAAAGGTTCCGGGAATCAGCCAAACCAACCACTAAATAGGTCTTTCAGCCAGTCAAAAATCGACTTCACGATGTCCACGATGCCGCCACCGGGCTCGTCCTCCACCGCTTCAACGATGACCGAGAACGACTGCTTGGCCGAGCCGCCATAACCATCGCTAACCTGAACGACTACCGGATACCCGCCTTCGTGCCCTGAACCCGGCGTCCACTCGATCAAACCCGAATCCGAACCAATAGTCATACCGCCTGGGGCCCGTTGAAGCGCATAAGTCAGGGTGTCGCCATCAGGATCTTCCGCTGCAACCTGATAGGTAAACCGCTCATTCTGCGTTGCCTGGGTGTTCGGATCAGAGGTTATGGAGGGAGGCCAGTTATTGACCTCACCAACGCCCAAGGCCCCAATATCCCAGGGCGTTGTGCGTTGGGCGCCACTGGCATCCGTGGCGAACGCGTAATCCTCCACCGTGGAGAGGTCCTGGCCCTCGCCAACAGCCGCCGTATCCCAGGGCGCCAACTGGAAGCCCGAGTCCTGCCGGTCAACAAAAGCGACGGTCCTGTTGCGGAAGCCCGTATCGGGCGAGGTGGCATCACTACTCAGGTTGTGCCCAGTGGTTCCCCAGGTGCCAGACCAGGACTCATAGTCGCTGGCGTTGCCGGACGACAGGTTATTAATAATACGGCTCTCGGGGTGTTCCACCCGCATGCCGATTCGATTGCCGATCAGCGTGTTGTTGTAGACAAATGCCGGACCGGCTGTCGTGATACCCTGGTTGGTATAGCTGCCGGTAAAGCCCGATACCCGGTTGTTACGGAGCACATAAGTTGCGTTGGCATCCCCCGCAAGGATACCGCTACCATCTGATGGCTCACCGGTAATAGCGCCAACCAGTTTCAAGGCATCCAGCATCACCACAGCCCCCGGGTTTTGCTGCTCAACCCGGATGCCACCAACACCCTCGTAACCATTGTTCCGGACGGTAATCTGACCGCCGGTGCTACGCACACGAACAAAATCATCACGGATCGTCATGGCGTATACGTCATCTTCCAACGCGTCCACCAGCAAGTGATATCCCGCTTCCAGGACAATCGTTACGGGCTGCTCGGAATTGGTCTTGAAACCATCGATCACCACCGGCGTAGTGTCCAAAATCCCCGACGATGCCCGCACACGAATCAGAAGAGGTGTTTCCAGATCACCCGCTTCGGCTTCAATGGCACTCTGAAGATCCTCATAATCGGCCCCGGTTGAAGGATCGGTATCCACGGTCACCAGGCGCGCGCCACCGCTGCCTGCCGGCGATACCAGCAAGGTAAAGGGCTGCTGGGCAATACCACCGCGGCCATCGGTGACCTCAACCACGACCTCGTGATCGCCAACCTGGTCTTCCGATGGCTCCCACGAGATTTCACCGGTGGCTGAAATCGTCATGCCAGCCGGTGCTTCCGCCAAGTCGTATGTCAGCGAATCACCATCTTCATCCGATGCAGCTACCTGATAGAGATAGGCCTCCCCCTGATCAACCTGGGTCACCGCCTCACTGTCGATGGCCGGTGGCCAGTTGCTGACTTCCCCCACGCCATAAGCGCCGATATCCCAGGGCTGCTCGCGTGTCTGGAGGTTAATATCGTCAGTGAAACTGAAGGGGACGCCCTGGCTCAGATCCACACCCTGTGCCCGGGCGCCCTCGTCCCAGGGAGCCAGTGCGTAATTACCTGCGCCCACATCCACAAACTCCACAGCCCGATCGTGAAAAGCCGCATTCGGGCTGCTGGCATCAGAGCTAAGATTGTTCGCCGTTTGTGGCCAGGCATCGCCCTGAAGCTGGTAGTCTGAACCGTTATCTACCGCCAGAGTGTTGGCAATACGCCCGGTAACCGCTTCTGCCACCAGCCCCGTCCGGTTCTTGATCAGGCTGTTGTTGTACAGGTAAACCTCACCGGAAACCCGTGCGGCAAAGCCGTTATCGACGCCACGGAATCCCCGAATGTCGTTGTTACGGATCAGCGCCCGGACACCATTCATCCGGCTCAGGACCCCGCCCGCCGTTTGCGGTTCGCCCGTTATGTCGCCCCGTATACGCAGCCTTTCCACAGCGACAAATCCGCTGTCGCCCTGGGCAGCCAGCTCCACCGCCAGGACGTTATCGAAGCCCTGGTTTCGAACCAGAATTCCGCCGCCTTCGCCCTGAAGCCGGACATTGGGCACCTTCACTGCAACCGCTCTGTCTCCGTTTGCAGTCGCATTCAACTCCAGTTGGTAGCTTTCCTCGAAAACCAGTGTCAGTGGCTTATCACTGGTGGGCGCAACCGACGCCAGGTGAATGCCCTGATGATCCACCTGGTTCCCTGAGGAACGAAGCCTGAGGGTTATTGGCCGCACAAATTCCGAGGGCAGCGCCGCAAGGGCCTCCTCGACACTGTGGAAGTCCGCATCGCCTTCCGGATTAAGATCAATCACAAACACCCGCGCTATGGAGCCATTGGGGGATACCTCAATCGTGAAGGCCTGCCGGGAAACCCCACCAAACTGATCGCGCACTTCCACCACAACACGCTGTGAGCCCTGCTGATCCATCTCGGGTGTCCACTGGATCCTTCCGGTGGAAGTATCAATCACCATGCCGTCTGGTGCATCCGCCAGGGAATAGCTGAACACATCCCCGGCACGCCCGGTGGCCATGACCTGATAAGTGTATTCCTGGCCATCCATGGCCTCATCTGGCGGAGTCGACACCACCGACGGCGCACTGCCTGCAATGGACCACGCAATAGACGCCAGGTTGGGCTGCAGTCCGGTTGGCACAGACACCGTAAAGCTGCCCTCACTCCATACACTCTCACCACGGGCGGCAGCAGGGAAGCTCACGGGCATACCCGCCACCAGGGACATTTCCGGCTGCTGGGCCGTAGCGTCTGCGCTCGCGCCGTTAATGCCCAGCCCCCGATTGGTCAATCGGGCGCGATATTCATACTGCACCTGGCCACCAGAGCTCTGTTGCCCCACCGGTTGATAGTCACAGATAAACAGTGATTGCCCGGTTTGCTCATTATCACGGTTAACGATCTCAACCGCTGGCGTGAGGGTGCCTTCAAACGTCGGGTCTGAACTGACGGCCGGAGCAAACTGAAGGTGGTAACGGATATCGCCATCTGTCTCGCAGTCATCAACCCCCTGCACACGGATCCTTTGAGGTTCTGACCAGTTCTCCGTCGTGAACTCCAGATAGGTCAGGTCATCCAGGATGCGGCCTTCGGTATCATCCGACAGGGAGACGTTGAGTACCACGCTGGTATCCACCCTTGGAGCGCCATCCAGCACCACATCAAACTCGGCGGTAGACAGGCCGCTTTCGTCAGTCCGGTTTTCCGTAACCGCCGTCACCTTCGCCGCCAGCTCCCGGCTGGATTTGGTGATGGTGCAACATGCATCCACAGGTACCTCGTTCAAGCCATCGCTGATCACGGCTGAAACGGTGTAGGTACCTACCGGCAAGCCATCGATGTTCCAGCGATAGCGGTCACCCTCGCCATCGTCGTTCTCGGGAATACCCACCGCGATGGGATGGTTTCCGTTGTAGTACAGGTCGATAGTGGCATCGCTGTCCGGGTCGCTATCGACCCACTGCAACAGAATATTGCCGCCGTAGGTATCAATGTCCTCATCGGGCTGGACGAATTCCAGAGTCGGTGCGTCGTCGATGCCGTCCTTGTTGATGAAAAATCTCTGAGACTGGGACCAGGCACTGGCCAGGCCTCCGGCATCCATCGCACGGGCGCGCCAGTAATAATATTCATGGTTCGCCAGTGGCTGAGAGGGTGTCCATGACAAAGTGTCGACGGTGGCCTGATCAACGGTTTCCTCCAGACCCTCGTCGGCATAGAGTTCAAACTGGTAGGACACCGCATCGCCATTCGGGTCTGTTGCCGGGTGCACGGACAACGCCGGAGCCAGCACCTCCACCCAGGCGTCCGGTGCAGGGTTGCCCAGTGTTGGCAGGGTCGGCGGTTTGGCATCGGTGTATACCCGGAAGCTGGCTGTCATCCATGGCCCATGGGCAGAGCCGTCATCCGCCTTGGCGCGCCAGTAGTAGATTTGCCCTCTTTCCAGGCCCTCCACGCTCCAAGTGGTGGTTCCATTGCCTTCCGTTATGGCGGGTGAAGCCTGAAGGGCCGAGCTATCAAACGTGTCCACTTCATCCAGCTCGAACCAGTATTCCAGGCTGCGGCGCTCCGGATCCCGGGCGTTGCCTACCTGGAGGGTAACCGTGGTTTCGGGAACAACCTGACCCTCGCCGGGAGCCTCAACCACCGGGGCCGATGGAGCGAGATTGGAAGTGGACACAATGAAACTGGCGGGATCCGCCGCCGTGGTGGCGCCATGTTCGTCGGTTACACTGGCCACCCAGTAGTAGAGCTGGCCATTGATTAACGGGCGGGAAACTGTCCAGGCCGTCTGGCCGCCATTGCCCTGGGACACTCCGCTCACTTCCGCTACCGGATCAGTAAGGCCGGCATCGTCTTCGCCGTAAACAGCAAAGCTGTAGCTCAGGGTGTCACCATCAATATCCGAGCTGTTGTTGGTAATCAGAGTCGGGGTCAGTGTGTCCACCAATGTCATGTCCGACGGCTTGCTGACACTGAATGCCACCGGCAGGTCATTCGCGGTGTTCACAAAGAAGCGGCCATTAACCCATTCACTGGACCCCGCCGCCGTGCGCGCATTGGCCCGCCAGTAATAAGTGGTATTGTCGCTGAGCGTGGCGCCTAGGGTGTAATTGTCCAGAGTGACTTCCGTGGTGGCTTCTCCCTCGGGTACGCCACTGATAACGCCGACCTGGCGGGTCAGGCTTTCGTCTTCATAGACTTCAAACGTGTAATCCACGGCGCCGATACTGCCGCCGTGTGAGCCATTGGTTACCTGGAGCACAGGGGTGCGGGTGGAAACCTCCGCACCAAACGCAGGTGAAGCCAGTTGTGGCGTAGCCGGTGCCTGCTGTGCCACGGTGGGGTCACTGTCCCGGCGATACTCGTCCAGGTCCAGAATGCCGTCGCCGTCGAAGTCCCCGGTGCCATCCCGGCTCAGATCACCAAAATTCGCCCGCTCCCAATCATCGGACATGCCGTCACCGTCCCGATCATCCTCCGGAAAGATGGTGACGGTCGTGGAACGGGTGGCATTGAGCGCCCCGTCTGACGCGGCAAACATCGGCTGATAACTGCCTGCCTGGCCCACCTGGGGATGCCAGTTGAACACGCCCTGGCCATTGCCCTTGTCTTCAAACGTCGCACCGGCGGGCAGGTTACTGGCCACCAACTCCGGGGTGGACTTGTCCGGATCAGAGGATTGAACCAGAAAACCAACCTGTCCGGTTTCATAACCGGTATAGCTGGCAATGGGCTGGATGACCGGCGGCTGGTTCACCTGGACCTCACCACCAAAGGTGAGGGTGTAGCTGCTGTCACCGGTCGTATCGAAAACGTTGACGTAGTAATCGTAATGGATCTTGTCGTCCTGGATGCTCTTGGATAACCAGTAGTTGGCCGGGGGCAGAACCTTGCCATCAGCCCGGATGACGGCCGTCAGTGGCTCACTGCCCTCATAGGGATCGCTCGTTTTGATGTGCACAGGTCCTGCGGCCGAGCTGGTCGTCAGGATTCTATTAACGCCGGCCCCGCCTGCTGTGGCCGAGCCCAGTGAGCCATTGCGCGAGGTAACGGCCAAGCAGTCGCTGCAGTCTGCGAGGTTCGTGCCCGTGGACTCAGACTCATAAACACGGAGGCTCGTGCCCGCCTCCGCCAGAAAGTCGCGCACGGTATCCCGGCCAGGCAGGTCCAGAAGCACATCATGCACCAGCCGATGGGTATTGATGGATTCGATCAGGGAGGTGAGTTCGCCACCAAACTCATCGGCATGGCTGACAGTGGCATCAAACTCTGTAAACCGACCTGTCAGCGAGGTTTCCATCACCCAGCAGCCGGTTTTATTGGCATCGGCGGGAATATCACCAAAATTCAGCAAGAGGCTTTTGCTGGCAGATTGATCATCAATAAAGCTACCGGTGATCAAAAAATCCACCAGCAGCCCCCGCTCGTTTTCAACAATAGTCGGCTGTGCAGACTGGATTTTAACGGAGCGGGCAGGGCCGCTGCCGTTATTGGCGATGCGAACGCCCAGATGATAGGGCTCAACGGGCTCGATCTCAGGAGTGAAGGGGTTGTCTCCATTCACTTCTTCCGGCAGGAAGTAATCCAGGGTGAGATTGGGCTGGGGCTTAACCACGATGGTGTCAGGTGAGACGTCCATGGTCTGGCTCTCTCCACCGTAGGTGAAGGACAACTCGGCACCCACGTAATAGAGGCGGCCCTCACCATCGTCACCACCCGCACCCACCGTCGGCACAATCAACCAGCGCAGGTCTGCCACCTCGGCCGGGTCAATCTTGCCATCGGTCAGTGCACCATTGGCCCCCGTTTCCACGGAATTGATCCCGGCGTAGTCATCCAGGCTGATAAAGAAGCTGGCGCTGTCATGATCGGGATCAGACGATGCCACCACCACGTTGCCATCCGCATCCTCAAACAGCAAGTCAATGGTCACCTGCTCCAACGCCAGGGTGTCCAGGCTGTTGGTGATGCGCATATTGGCCTCGAAACCCTGACGCTCGAGGGTCAATTCCTGGGCGATTTCGATTTTGACGACTGCGCAGAGGGATTCCTGAGCAGAGACCTGGGATGCGAATAACAACATCCATATAATGTATAGCCAACCTAGTACTCGCACCCATCTCATACCCTAAATTCCCTTCTGCCGACTTTACGCAGGAAATGGGCCATCCAAGCCCAAAACCATCATAACTGCTAGTTTTTCTTATCTACTCATACTGGATAAATCACTCATAATGTCTTTCAGCGTGTACAAGATCAGATCTACTGACCTTAGATGCTCATCGATGGCCTTTTGGCGCTCAATTTCCGAAACAAAGAATTTCCGTTTTACAGCAATTGAGGGAACATAATTGTCTACTTCATGAAGATACCGACCAGCCTCCGAACATTCTTCAATAAAAGACAATTCGTCATTCAATTTTTTTATAACAGTTGAGGCAGAACCTCCATCCTCCAGCATAGTAAATTCGAAATCCTCGCTAGAGAAAAATGCGATAGATTCATCAACTATAGCTTTAGCCTCACTTATAGACTCATGACACCCTTCAAAATCTATCCCGGCTAATGAAAACCCTGGAAAAATAACAAAAAATGATAAAATAACGCGCTTAAAAAAAATACTCATCTCAGCCGAACTCCCCGAATAGGAACAATCCTCTTCATCGGGAAAGAACACACAAAATCCCATTTTTTATAAACGTTTCTAATTTTCTCCATCCTTTCATTAAACCTAGAAAATGAATCCTTCATCTTATCCTTATACCATTGCTCTGCGGCTCTCTCACATTCATTATTCTTAACAGGCTGATCACAATGATCCTCTCCACATTGTTGCATCATTTTATCCCTGATTTTCTGCCACTCGAAAACATCACGATTGAACTCATTACTCGCAACATCTTGCTCATACTTCTTTGCTCCGTCTTTAGCTGTGCATCCAGCCAAAAACAACAGAGGATTAAGACCATACGGATCAGAGTAATTAATAGGGTTATTATATGTATATGAATACCCATTAACTCCGCCCTTCAACCCTATGGGATCGAATTGAATATACCGCCCTAACGTCGGATCGTAATCCCGAAAATAGTTGTGGTAAAACTCAGTTTCTTGATCGAAATACTGTCCCGGAAATCGGAGATTGTTCGAGATTTTTGTGATAAAAAGCGGTGCCTTACCGAACGCCATGTAACTTGACTGCCACACCACAGCACCGGATTTGGCCACCATCCGCTGAGGCGTGCCCAGATGATCGTTCTGATAAAAGTAGACTTCTCCACTGTCCCGCTGGAGCAAGGGATTGGTCATCCATGGGGACTTGACCGCATACTGGTATTCCTTGATCAGGTCGCCTGCACTTGTGTATTCACCTACCAGTCCTGATTGATTGTAGAAAAAATAGGTTTTGACTCCCCCCACCTCTTTCCACAAACGAAGGCCGAATGGGTTGAATCCATAACGCGCCATTACATTGCCCTCACTATTTTCAACCCGAACCAGTCGCTCTTGACTATCATAGATATAGTAGGTGGTTTCATCCCCCACGGTTTTTTGCGTCATGTGTCCATTGGTGTTGTATTTGTATGTAGTGTCGCTTTCAGCGGTAAGCTGGTTGGCGTCATTGTACTGCCAACTGTCGCCGCCGTTGTAACTAGCCCGGTTGCCGACCCCATCGTAGGTGAAGGTTTCGTTCTGAGCTTGCGGGTAGTCGGCGCCGGCCAGTCGGTACAGGTCGTCGTAGCCGTAACTGTACTCACCATGTTCCGTGGACTGCCCGGTGATGTTACCCACTGAGTCGTAGCCGTACACCACGTTCATCAACGATTGCTGGGCAGGATCCTTCAAGCTGTTACTTGCCATACGCTGAAGGCCATCATACTGGCGCTGGATCACGCTGCCACCGGGTAACTGAATTCGGGTCGGCTTGTTCCACTGATAATCGGTAAAACTCACCAAGCCCGCACCGGGAATGTCTATGCTCTCTACCTGGCCGTTGGCACCGTAGGTGTACTGGTAGGTAATCTGCTCCGGGTTGGTGTAGGTAGCAATATTGCCCGCAGAATCGTAGGTGTAGCTGATGGTCTTGGAGAAAGGACCGTAGTCAATTGTGGAAGTGAGCAGTTGCCCCAGTTTATCGTAGTTGTAGCTGCCAGAGGTTTCGCCTTCGTCGTAGGATTCGAGTAGCCCCAGATCGTTGTACTTGAACTCTGTCACCTGTTCCGGCGTACTTGTGTTTTGGTCCGGATAGAACGTCAGTTTGGTTAGTTCACCTGCGGGGTTGTAATCATAATCAACTTTTTCCCCGTTTGGCGTAATCTCGATGTGAAGATCACCATCAGCGTTATATTCATAGGTCCGGCGGTTGACTTCTCCAGGGGCCGGCCTCCGCTCTTCCGCCACTACCTGGCCGTTGCCGTTGTACTCGAACCAGGTGCTGCGGTCCTCGGGGTCGGTCACCTTAACCAGGTTACCGTGGGTATCGTAGGTCAGGCGGGTGACTCCGCCGATGGCATCTATGATCCGGATCAGGCGTCCCAGACCATCGTAGTCTCTGTATTCCGGGTTCTGTTTGGCATCCACCCTCTTCTTCAATTGCCCATACGGATCCAGTTGAATCTGCGTCACGGCCTGTTGTCCATCGTAATGGTCCGTGATGCGTTTGAGGCGAGACCCGACTGCGTATTCGTAACTCTGCTCAAAGGTTGGGTATTGGGTTGCGGCTAATCGCCCATCATCATAGGTTTGCCGGGTAACATTGCCGTTTGGGTCTTCTTTCAGTGCGGGGAAGCCCTGAGCGTTCAGGCGCATCTCGGTTTCGGCGTCTCTCGGGTCTTTCAGCGTGAAACTCCGGGTTGCCCGATCATAGACGGTTTCCGTCGTATGATTCAGGGCATCGGTCACTGATGCTCTTCGATTCAGAACATTGTATCCGTATGTTGTAACGGCCTGGTTCGGCCACGTCATGGTTTGCAGGTTGCCCGCCTTGTCATACTCATAGCGGGTCGCCCGGTCCAGAGGATCCGTCTTTTTAGTCAGGTTACCCTGTGGATCGTACTCATAGCTGTAAACGGCTCCCGAGGGCCTGGTTTCCGTTAAGGTTTTGCCCTGGGCGTTGTAGCTGTACTCCGTGGTGTTGCCTTCGGCGTCGGTGTGCCGGGCCAGGTTGCCATATTGATCCTGGACATTGGTGGTAACGGCATCCGGAGTGTACTCGTCACCCACTTGGGTTTTCACTCGCGTTAGTGCGTCCGGGTATGCGTAGCGGGTGGTTCTTTGTTCCGGCAATCCAGCCGCCTCTCTGAGCTCGGTAACCCGCCCATTGCTGTCATAGTCCCATTCCGTTCGCACACCCAGCCGGTTCAC